>NZ_CANMIO010000007.1 GCF_947497935.1 uncultured Shewanella sp. | reverse complement strand
TTTAATGAGTGTAGCTAAAATCCTCAATATCAACTGGATTGAAAGAGGAATTGAAAATGAAGCTCGCCTAATTTGTGGTCGAGGTGCAGTTTGCCCAAGGCAACCTAGTTGTTATCAAGCGGGAAAATCTCAGTGTAGTGAGAGCTAGAGATTATCTGAAATAGTTACAGTCTATTGTTCATTAGTTAGAAGCAAATAGACCAAGCCACACAACAAGTAAAATGAGTAATATGCTATGTAATTCAAGCAATCCGATTATGAATATGGCGATTACTACTACTGCGTTATTGTTCCAAAGGCTATTCCTTGCACATTGATACATTGCTCTGAATAGCCAACACCAAACGACAGAGTGTCATCTATGGTGACGTCGGTGATGATTATTGTACCTTTGATTGCATTTTTAGCCTCCTCAATAGCGCGAGGCGAAGAAACACTGTCACCCATTGGCAACAAATACAAAAAATGAGTCTGACAACTCTGTCCTGAAACTGGACCGAGCCTGACGAGAGGGCCGGATACCTTTACATCCTGATAGGTATTGGTGACAAATGATCCATGGTTGGCGATATTACAGCCCATCATAGCAACAAAAATACCGAGTATAAGAGTGAATCGAGAAACCTTTGACACCATAAAACACTCCTTAGTATTGACGATACTATTTATTCAGTAGAAAAACCTTATCTAAAACAGCCTATTATTTCAATACATAACGGTTCACCCGTCAATTTAATCACTCGCTTTATAGCTTAACTAATCTGAACAATTTACTCTCATCATCGTATTCAGCTAGTTTTTCAACTGTCTCAAATTTGAAATCTAACCGCTCTAAGGTCTTAATAGAGGCGTTATTATCAAGTGATGTGACCGCGATAAATTCGCTCAGTCCCAACGCCTCTACACCAAAATTCAGTACAGCTTGACAAGATTCAATCGCATAGCCTTTAGACCAATATTTGTAGACTAAACCATAACCAAGCTCAACATCTTCACGGTAATCACGCTTTAACAATCCACATACGCCAATGGGTGTATTGCAGCCCTTTAGCACAATAAGAAAAGACCCATATCCATTCTCGGCATAGCTCTTAATTATGAACTCATTGATGTATTGTCGAGCAAGCGCAAGACTTGACACGCCACGATCTCCAACTCCTTGAATAAAAGTTGGCTCATTATATAAAGTCATAATAAATGCCGCATCATCTTCAGTAACTTGTCTTATGATTAACCGCTCAGTCTTTATTGGCGTCATATTATTCCTCTTCAAACCTTCTCAAATATAACTCGATACTTGAAATCATCCATATAGGTCTTATTCGATACTATGAACATTTCATTGGCCTAAATACAACAAGCTAGACTAGTTCGATGATTTCATATTCTCGCTTGTTACCTGCCACAATCAGACTAAATACATCTCCTTGTCGTTTATTTGCCATGGCAGTGCCTAATGGCGACTCTAGTGTGACAACCATAATTGAGCGATTACCCTCTACTATCTTTAATCCACCAACTCCTGGTCCAACAAACAAGTATTGGCTTTTACCATTTTCATCCATCAAAGCGACTAATTTACCTAATTCTACCTTAGGTTTATTAGACTCCTTAGCCTCTATACTCAAATTTGAATTTATCCGAGCAAACATTCCCTCAAAATCCCTAATGTCGGCTTGGCATTGGGTTACCCTCATAGATTGTCCATGGGCAAGGTAGGATGCTTCTAGGCCAAAGGTTTCATACTTACTTTTAGCAATACTCTCAGTATCGGTTGCCGTCTCATGCGCTCGTTTTGCGGCCGCTATAGCCCTGGTTAGCGCTTTATCAAGCTCCAGCCTAACAAGCTGATGCAACTGATTAATTGATAACACTTGTTTAATTTATCCTGAGTATGAACTTATCAATATACTAAGATTACCAAAGTAACACTTTAATGACGCGTAAAAATTTTGAGATAGCATTAAAACTCGCTTGATAAACCCTGCAGATTGGTTAACTTAGTGTTAAATCATACGGGCCTGTTCAGTTTCACCTTATAAAGTTAAGCATATGAACCCAATTTGACTAAACCTAGGCTTTATGTCGGTTTTTAAGGGATTAAGATTGATTAACAATAAACATGTCTCAATTATGGATAAGGCGTTACTCAAACCAGATAACATCTATATGGTAAAGACGCGCTACCTTTTACTCATGCTAGCTTGCAGCCCCTGTGTAGCTCAAGATCTCGAGCCGCGCAGCTACACTAATATCCCTATTGGGATGCATTTCCTAGCCGCTGGCGTGGTACATTCCGAAGGCAATCTATCGCCAGCTCCTACAGCCCCCATTCAAAATGCCAATCTGACTATTAACGCTGCTGTTATTGGCTATGCCCATACTTTCTCTCTAGCCGAAAGCTCTTCAAAAGTTGACTTATCAACAACACGAGTCTGTTATCAAGGTAGCGCTGATTTCAATGGTCAGCAACTCAACGCAGATCGCTGTGGATATGGCGACCCATCGATAAAAGTCACTTGGAATTTTTTTGGTGCCCCCGCATTAGAGGCAAAGGATTTTTCAAAATGGCAACAAGGTGTTGTCGTGGGGGCAAGCATGCAAATTAGCATGCCATTAGGCAGTTATGACGGAAAAAGACTACTCAATGCCGGCAGTAATCGTTGGGTATTTCGCCCAGGCATAGGCATGTCACATAAGCTTGGACGCTGGTATTACGATCTTATTGCCTCAGTAAGGCTTTATGGTGATAATGATGATTTTTTTAATGACACAGAATTAGAGCAGCAACCTCAATACACACTTCAAGGGCATCTTATCTATAACATCAGCCGAGGGCACTGGGTCTCATTAAATGGCAATCTATTTTTTGGCGGTGAAACCAGTAAAGACAAAATAAACTCGCTAGATGAGCAGCGTAATTCCCGGTTCGGTATAACCTACTCTTTTCCGATTAATAGCCAGCACAGTATCAAACTCTACGCCAACACAGGGGTCGTGACTCAAGTTGGTAATGATTTCAATACAATTGGAGCACTGTGGCAATACCGCTTCTAATTCTTAGAGGACACACGAAGTACCACTCTATTGGTTGTTTGTGGTAATAAAAAGCTCAATAGCTTTACGGCTATTGAGCTTTAATCTTCATTTCTGAAGCAACTTTTCTAGAAGTGACTTACTAACAAAAAACAAAATTAAGTCATTCATAGTTTAGAAGTCGTTTACTCTACTTCATCGAAGTACCAGTAACCCGCATTGACCCAATCGGTAAGTTGTCTCATTACGGCATCATTTTCGAACCAAGAAGACATGTCTTCAAGGGTTAGCATCTGTTTATTACAAAGTGCTTCAATCACCTCTGAACAGCCTTGTCCAAGTTCGACTTGTTCGCCATTAATGTACATAACACCAGACTCAAGACTGTTCGCGAAATAGAGACAACGTAGGCCACCTAAACGGATCAACGGCTGCTCAGAGATAATTTCCATGATATCGTCAATCTGGAAACCTAATTGCTCCTCGGGTAGATCTAATTCGCACTTAGACTGTGTCAGGTAACGACCACTGAATTCACTGATTAATGTATCATCTAAGGTTTCGATGAGTTGCTGCTTGATACGGCCTAAATCTCGCTCATCGATTAAACCAGAATGCATACTCAAATTACGGTCTGGATCCGCTATCTGTTTAGTCCCTTGTTCACTATCAATAAGGTGATCAGCCAAAGCACTCACCATATCCTTTGCAGAAGCAGTTCGATAGCCTACAGAGAAGCTCATTGAAGGTTCAAGTGTCACGCCATCGTGAGGATATCCCGGTGGTAGATAGAGAATATCGCCAGGTAAAAGTTCAACATCAATGATAGGCTCAAAAGCTTCGGTATGCAGCAGTGCAGGATGCGCAGCAAACTCTTTGTGAGGCCCTAAGTCCCCTACTCGCCATCTACGACGCCCAGAACCTTGACAAATAAACACGTCATACAGGTCAATATGTGGCCCAACGCCACCACCTGGAACCGCATAACTAACCATCACGTCATCTAATCGCCAGCGAGGTATAAAATCGAAGCATTTTAGTAAGTCTTCTGCTGCAGGAACCCAGTTATTTAATGCCTGCACGATTAAGGTCCAATCGTTTTCGCCTAAATGCTCATAAGATTCAAATGGACCAAACTCCGCCTGCCAGTCTCCCTTATCACGATAGACTCGACGTGACTCCACCATTTCATCGCACGCGAGCCCTGCCATCTCATCAGGAGATAGAAGATCTTGAAAGTTTTTAAATCCTTGACGGATCACTAGTGGTTTTTTTTGCCAGTATTCTTTGAGAAACTGCTCAGGTGTTAAACCATTGATATCTAATTGCATGTTATTAACTCACGTAAATTTGCGCAGATTCTAGCAAATACGGACTAATAAAAATCACGGTGAGATCATGAAACATGCTTATTCCGTGCAGCTATCATTGATCTAAAGGTTAGCCTGTCTGAGTCATAAAGCAGATTGACTGGAAACATGGAATGAATACAATATCAAAAAATATTACAGATGAATTATTAAATTGAGTTATAGCAATCATCCAATCCTAAGCCGTCCTGCAGATACGGTTATCGTACTCGACTTCGAAACCACTGGGCTATCTCCAAATCAGGGCGATCGAGCAATTGAAATCGGTGCTGTAATGCTAAAAGATGGCAAAGTTATCGATCGGTTTCAGCAGTTAATGAACCCAGGTTTTCGGATCAGTGGTTTTATCGAGAGCTATACCGGGATCAGTAATGCTATGTTAGCCGATGCGCCATCGTGTGAAGAGGTCATGATACAATTTGCTGAGTTTATCGGTGATTATAACTTGGTTGCTCACAACGCCTCTTTCGATCAACGCTTTTTAGATGCAGAGCTTAAGCGCATTAATTGTGACTATCTCGGCCAATTTGCCTGTTCTATGCTCATAGCACGTAGGCTCTATCAAGCCGCCCCAAACCATAAGCTTGGTAGCTTAGTGAGTTATAAGAATATACAACATGACGGCGTATTTCACCGTGCCCTAGCGGATAGTGAAATGACGGCTAGCCTGTGGCTGGCCATGCTTGAAGATTTAGATAAAGACTATCGATTGCACAGCCCAAACTTCGGTTTATTACAAAGTATCGCTAAACAGAGTAAAGGCAATATTAATCAATATTTAAACCGCCAAAGCAAATAATTTAATCCTCTGCTTAATGCCTATGAAACAATAGCTTTAATAAAATACAGCGCGTTTATAAACGTGCTGTATTTGCTAAACCTAAGACTTATCACAAACAACAGCTTGTACGAACATCGACAGCTAAGTTCTCTTCGAGCTAAAGGCCCAACTCATCGAGTAGATCATCGGCATCACTCTTTTTTACTTCATTACTTTCTTGAATGCTTGCAGCTTGGGGGCGCTTCGGAGAAGCCAACAACTGACCGTGTTCAGCAAGCAGTTCATCTAAATCAAAATCCTCATCGACGTCAAACTCACTTAGCTTGATAAACTCTGTCTTGTCCATTGCAAACTCAAGATAAAAAACATGGTTGCTTTTAGTCTTAAACGATACTCGCCTTGCAACTGCTTCATCCAAGTTAGTATCAATAGAGATAGTTAACTCTTTATTTATAGTCAGCATTTTAGGCTGGCTTTGACTGATACTGGTTTGTAACTCTTTACTAATTTTATTGATGAAATCACCTAAGATCTGGTTCATCAGCTCCCCCATCACATTACCTACTTCATCTGAAGTATGTGAAAACGCAAGCTCTGACTCAGGCATACCCATATTAAGCATATATTCTCGATAGATCTCTAATGCCGCAGGAGCCGAGAAATTGATCACCACCAAGCCAGAAAAACCACCATCAAAAATAGAGAAACAACCTAAGTCAGGTTTCAAACAGGTGCGGCTAATAGATTGCACCATACCTGCGTGACTTACTTGACTATGCGTTGTACTAAATAGCACGTGACATACTGAGTGACATAACTTTAATAAAATATCGTCAGTGGTTACAGATACTCTTGTTTGCATAAAATTAACCTTTCAAAATTAGTCGAGACATATTGCCCCACTCAATTAACAAAAAACAGTAAAACAGCCAAACAAATTTACCCATTTGCTTCTATTACACTTTAGTTAAGCTCGCGCTATAGGCTAGAACATCATATTCAACCATTAACACAGCACAAAATACTTAACATACACCTGTTACAAGGTAGATCTGTCGCACACCAGTGAACTAGAGCTGTAAGCGGCCTCAAACTCTCATTTGTAATACCGATGGAAAACCACAGATACAGTTAACATTTTTAAAATAAACATAAGCTTACTATTTCCCAACCTCATCATTAAGGTTAAGTTTAATCAATGTTATCGTAAACAGAGCAACAAAGGATATGATCGCCCTATTAAGACAATTTACAATTCTACAGCGTCTGATTTTAATGCTATTGCTAGCCGCTATAGGCACTGTTTGTTTTGCCAGTTTTTCGATCAATGAACAGTACAACAACCTTGTTGAGCAAAAATGGCTGCAAAATGATGCTCAAATCAATACGGCCATAAGCGTTATTGAAGCTCATAACAAACAAATTGAGGAGCAAAACCTCACTCTGGTTAACGCCAAAGACGCTGCAGCGTATCTGATTAATCAAATACATTTTGGTAACGATGGCTACTTCATCGTATTAGACGATCAGCGTAAAATTATCGCCCACGGCGCCGACGCTAGTGCCATTAACCAAAATGCCACCACACTCTTTAGCTCGCAAGATCCTGTTAATCTCGACTCTCTCATCAGTACATCAGCCCATCAAGCTGTTGCCAAGGCCCAAATCAACTTTCCAAATCCAAGTACTGGCCAATTAGAGCCAAAGCTGGTGGAAGTCAGACAGTATCAACCTTGGGGCTGGACTGTCATTACTGGCAGCTATATGAGTGATGTGAGTGAAGTTATGTATTCCATGGCTTTCGATTACCTCGTCATCATGTTGATGATCTCGATTCCTATCTTCCTTTTTTTCCTCGTACTTAACATCTCCATCACGGCTCCGCTAAAAGAAGCTATTACGGCGATGAAAGATATTGCTCAAGGAGAAGGTGATTTAACCCAAAAGTTGCCAACTCAAGGCAAAGATGAGGTCGCAGAGCTGGCTCTGGCATTTAATTTGTTTGTTGTGAAAATCAGGGATATGGTTGCTCAGTTGCAACCCATTGGTACCAACTTGGATAAGGATGCTGTCGGCCTACTTACTGCTGTAGAGGAATCCAATAGTAGTGTTGAGCACCTGCACCAGCAAACTTCAAGTGTGGCAACGGCGATAAACCAAATGCTATCGACAACTCAGGAAATGGCCACGAGTACCAACCAAGCAGCCGATGCCGCAAATAGTGTCAAGCAGCAAGCGCAGCAAAGCATGTCGATGATGGATTCGACACTGGACAATGTTCAGCATCTAGCCGATGAACTAGAACATTCTCAGCAGCTTACTCATGCCCTTGGCCAATCATCAGTACAGATAGGCAGTATCCTCGATGTGATCCGTGCAATTGCCGAACAAACCAACTTGCTTGCCCTTAATGCCGCTATCGAAGCTGCTCGCGCAGGGAGTCACGGTCGAGGTTTTGCCGTTGTGGCCGATGAAGTGCGCGCCTTAGCGACTCGTACTCAAGATTCGACCAACGAAATTCAACATATCATCAAAGATATCCAATCGGGCGTAAGCCTTGTCGTAGCAAGTAACGAGCAAAATCAACATCAATCTCAACAAGTCCAGACACAAGCTAAGGATGTCAGCGATTCATTGGCCGATATTCTTAACTTGGTCGCCCACATCAGTGATATGAATACCCAACTCGCCAGTGCAACCGAAGAACAGTCTATTGTCACCGAAGAGATAAATCGCAATATTTGCACTATAACTGAACTGACTGAGGTCTCAGTGAAAGCGAATGAAAGTAATCACAGCGCCGCAATTTCTCTTCAATCGATCAGTAAAGACTGCTCGCAAACATTAGGTCAGTTTAAAGTTAACTAATGTCTGTCAGGCTATAGCGCGAGAGCAACATTGCCCCTCGCGCTATTGGCCATTTATGGTAAGCTAAATTCACTAATGGAATTTATCTAAGAGTGAACTTATGGCTCGTCTGACACTGGCTACTCATCCCGAGCTCTACACTATCCATAGCTTTTCATCTGAAAGCGTCATCCCTGCCGAGATTTTTCAACAAGAGATGTTCTTTATCGGCAAAACTAAAGACGAGATCTCGGTAGTCGTATCCTCAACGCTAGTCTTAGATAGCATTGAACAAGAGGAAGACTGGCGCTGCCTTGAAGTACTAGGCCCTTTAGGCTTTTCAATGACTGGGATTTTAGCCAATGTATCCGGCACGCTCGCCGATGAAAAAATCAGTATTTTTGCCATATCTACCTTTGATACTGATTATATCCTAGTAAAAAAAGATACATTAACAGAGGCGACCAAAGCCCTCAAAAAGAAAAATTACCAAATCATTGATTATTAGCTCCATTATTCTTAGATTAACGAGTTCTAGGTCTAAAATATCATTTGGTTAATAACTAACTAAGAGTCTTGCGATGATGTATGAAAAAGTTGTAACCATTACCGCTCAGCACGGGCTCCACACCCGTCCAGCTGCACTTTTGGTAAAAAAAGCAAAGTCTTTCGAATGCAGTATCTTCGTTGAGTGTGATGGCAAGCAAGCCAGTGCAAAAAGTCTATTTAAACTACAAACATTAGGGCTTTATTATGGTGTATCGGTACGAGTCATCGCCGAAGGTGAACATGCCGAACAAGCAGTAGAAGAAGTGTCTAAATTACTCATCACATTAAGTTAGGGAACTTGTTATGTCGATTACGGGAATCGTTGTTTCGTCGGGTATCGCCTTTGGTCAAGCTCTACACCTTAACTTACAGCACCAGAAAATCGATTATCGTGTCATTCCGCTAGCCCAAGTCCCCATTGAAATTCAAAGGCTCAAATCCGCTTTCAAGCTTCAAAAGCAACATTTAACTCAAAGTCTTGCCAAATTAGATCCCGATACAAGCCATTTTGAACTCATTGAAGCAGACATTCTCATACTTGATGATGAAGAATTGTTAGCTCAAATAGAAGATACGATCTCAAGGTTACAGATTAGAGCTGAGGTGGCCATTGAACGGATCTTTACTTATCAAGCATCAGAGTTAGAGCAGTTGGATGATCCATACTTAGCCAATCGTGCGGAAGATATATTGTGTTTAAGTAGCCGCCTAATCGCGCGGTTACATGGCGCCCAACATCTCGATTTAAATCAGCTTAATCAAGATACCATTATCTTCGCTCATGACTTAACGCCGGCAGAATTTGCCATGCTGCCCCTTAAACATATTAATGGCCTAGTCCTCAATACTGGTGGCATCACTAGTCATACTGCCATTCTAGCCCGAAGTGCTGGACTCCCTGCGTTACTTAGTTGCCAATATGAAGGGGAAGATATCAAAAATGGCACTCAGGTTGTTCTTAATGCTATCGATGGCGAGCTTATCATTCAACCAAGCTCCGAGCGTCTAGAGCAACTTTTATGGCTTCAACAACAAGATATTGACCGAAAACAACAACTATTGACCCTCAAAGATCTGCCTACAGAGACCTTAGATGGCCATAAGTTATCCCTGTTAGCGAACGTTGGAAGCCTAAATGAAATTAGCCATTTAGCCGATGTAGGGGCTGAAGGAATTGGTCTATTTCGTACTGAATTTATGCTAATGAATACCAGTAGCCTACCCGACGAGAAAATTCAGTATCACTTCTATTGTGATGCATTACATTTAATGGCAGGACGTACCTTTACCATTAGAACCTTAGATGTCGGCGCGGATAAAGAATTACCCTGCTTAACACCACTAGTAGAAGACAATCCCGCATTAGGAATGAGAGGTATTCGTTACAGTTTAGCCAATCCGCGAATTTTCATCACCCAAGTAAAAGCCATTTTACGAGCAGCCAATCAAGGCCCTGTTCGCCTGATGTTTCCCATGATCAATCAAGTCGAAGAGCTAGAGGCATTATTTGGTTTTATAGAAACCTGTAAGCTTGAGCTTATTGAGGAAGAAAAGGGTTTTGGTCAGTTAAGGTATGGTATCGTCGTTGAGACACCAGCAGCAGTGCTAAACCTTGAATCCATGCTGCCGTTACTGGATTTTATCAGTATAGGCACCAATGATCTTACTCAATACACTATGGCAGCAGATCGTACAAATCCATCGCTCACTAGAGAGTACCCATCACTTTCGCCAGCAGTATTGCAGCTCATTAAAAAAACGATAGACCTTGCTCAACAAAACCAAGTTACGGTTTCACTTTGTGGTGAGTTGGCCAGCGATCCCAAAGTTGCCCCTTTACTCGTTGGCATGGGGATCGATGAGCTAAGTGTTAATTTAAGTTCATTATTAGAGGTAAAATCTGCATTACGTGATATAAGTTACCAAACATGTTTAGCCCTAGCTAAACATGCAATTAAAATAAAAAGAGTCGAAGAATTAAACATTTACATTAACGGTCTCGGCTAATATCGTTATAATGGCAATAGCCTTTATCAAAATTAAACCAACATACTTAAGAGGCATATAATAGATGGGATTTTTAAGCCGCATTAGACGCCTAATTTCAGGACAAACAGATATCGCTGGCGTAGTGAATGTCTATGCCCCCGTTTCAGGCAAAATTGTTGCCGTTGAAAAAGTACCTGACGCCGTATTTTCAGAAAAAATTGTCGGCGACGGTTTAGCTATCGCGCCTAAAGGTCGACTCATCCTAGCTCCAATTGATGGTACGATAGGAAAAATATTCGAAACAAATCATGCGTTTAGCATCGAGTCCAATCAAGGTCTTGAAATATTTGTCCACTTTGGTATTGGTACAGTTGAACTCAGAGGTAATGGCTTTAAACGCCATGCCGAAGAAGGCCAAGAAGTGAAGGTTGGCGACCCAATTTTAGAGTTTGAACTCGATTATTTAACTGAGCACGCCGATAGCCTGTTAACCCCTGTGCTTATTGCTAATATGGAAGACATACAAGGTTTAGACAAGAAGCAAGGTAACGTAGAAGCAGGGAAAGACGTTATCTTCTCGGTCATGCTGTAACCTATCCACCTCAGCTTAGTCACTTTATTTTGACAAAATAAAACCCATAACAGTAAAAGCCATTGAATTACATTCAACAAACAGCTTGTGGGGCCAGTTCGCTCTTGAGCCGACTTAAAAGCAATGACACAATGCGTGCAACTTATAAAAATAGATTGGAGTACCCTTTGACACTCTTTGGAATAAAGAATTGCGATACGGTTCGTAAGGCACGTAAATGGCTTGAAGCCAATCAACTGGAAGTCACTTTTCATGATTTTCGTGAAGATGGACTGAGTGCAGAGCAGATTGAACAATGGGTTGCAATCGTTGGTTGGGAAGCCTTATTTAATAAGCGTAGCACTAGCTTTAGAAACCTAACCGATACTGAAAAAAGCGATCTCAACCAGAACAAGGCTATCGCACTTATGGCGTTGTATCCGACCTTGATTAAGCGCCCTGTTTTGGTGTCAAATGGTCAAGTCCAAGTTGGATTCAAAGAGGCTGACTATCGCGTGTGGTTTAACCTATGAGCCAACACGAAGAATCAGCGGTACTTAGCTTAGCTAAAGATCTCATTTCTCGTCCTTCGGTGACCCCATTAGATGAAGGATGTCAACCACTTATGGCGGAGCGATTGAGTCGAGCAGGCTTCGAGGTCGAGTCTATGGTATTTGATGATACCACCAATATGTGGGCTCGAAGAGGCAGTCAGTCTCCAGTCTTTTGTTTTGCCGGTCATACCGATGTAGTCCCTGTAGGGGATGTTAATCGCTGGCACACACCGCCATTTGAGCCCGTAGTGATTGATGATTATCTTCATGGCCGCGGTGCGGCCGATATGAAAGGCTCTTTAGCTGCAATGCTTGTTGCCACTGAACGTTTCGTTAAGAAACACCCTGACCATCAAGGTTCTATAGCATTTCTTATTACCAGTGACGAAGAGGGGCCTTTCATTAATGGTACCACTCGCGTTATCGATACTCTCGAAGCTCGTAATGAAAAAATCACTTGGTCATTAGTTGGCGAGCCCTCGTCGACCCATAAACTGGGTGATATTGTAAAAAATGGCCGCCGAGGCAGTCTCACCGGCAACTTGACGGTTAAAGGGATCCAAGGGCATGTCGCCTACCCTCACCTTGCTGACAACCCTATTCATAAGGCCGCTCCCGCGTTAGATGAGCTGGCACGAATGAAGTGGGATAACGGCAATGAATTCTTTCCGCCCACCAGTTTTCAGATAGCCAACATAAATGGCGGCACGGGTGCATCAAACGTGATCCCTGGAGCATTGGATGTGATGTTTAACTTCCGTTACTCTACCGAAGTCACGGCTGAGATATTGATTGAGAGGGTGTTAAATATTCTCGATGCTCATGGCTTAGATTACGATATTAGCTGGGTTTATAATGGGTTACCTTTCTTAACAGGAGAAGGTCCATTATTGGAAGCCACAAAAGCTGCCATTAAGAAGGTAACAGGATCAGACACAGATCCACAAACCTCAGGTGGTACCTCTGATGGTCGATTTATCGCACCGACTGGGGCACAAGTAATTGAGCTGGGGCCAGTAAATGCGACGATTCATAAAGTTAACGAGTGTGTTAAGGTCTCTGACCTTGAACTACTCACCGACTGTTATGAAGCCATCTTGGAAAATCTGCTTTGCAAGTAACACAACGCCATCTTTATGGGCTCGGACATCAAGGCTTAGTCGAGTGTCAGGGTCATCTTGTAGAGTCCAACACTGCCGCTGCATTGCTAAAGATGCAGCAAGCAGCTTTGCTTGATGGCATAAATATTCAGGTCTGCTCTGCTTATAGAGACTTCGATAAGCAGCAGTCTATCTGGAATGCTAAAGCAAGCGGTAAAAGGGTGCTGTTAAACAAGGACTCTGAGCCGGTATCGATAGAAGCGCTAGCTTCAAATCAATTGATTGACTTAATCCTTACTTGGTCTGCCGTCCCCGGAATGTCTCGCCACCATTGGGGGACAGACATCGATATTTTTGATGCGAACCAGATAAATCGTCAAGAGTTACGCCTAATTTCCCAAGAATATCAAATCAATGGCCCTTGTTTCCAATTAAGCCAGTGGTTAGACTCTCATGCTCAGCGATACGGGTTTTATCGTCCCTATCAAGAGGCATTGAGCGGTGTTAGTCCTGAACCTTGGCATTTGAGTTACTTTCCAATTTCTAAAGACTATATAAATAATTACGATATCGAATCGATTAAAGCCGTTATAACGAATTCAGCCATTTTACATAAAGACGCCATACTAGAACGTATCGACGCCCTTGCTAGCGAATATGTTTTTCGTGTCGCTCCAATACCAGCGCCATAACTGCCGCTCTAAAACCAGATTTCTTCACACATATTTAGAGATAACACTGTGAACATAACAGATTTAACCACCAATTTTGCAGCAAACAGACAACAACTAACCATTGAAGGCAGTACGCTCAGTTACTTAGATATTGGTCAAGGTCCCGTATTATTACTGGGTCACAGTTACCTTTGGGATAGTGAGATGTGGGCACCTCAAATTGCACACTTAAGTCAGAGTTTTCGCTGTATTGTTCCAGATCTCTGGGGCCATGGTTGTTCCGGTTTTTTACCCTCTAATTGTCGTAATCTACGTGATATAGCCACTCATATGCTTGAGCTTATGGACGCGCTTAACATAGAGAAGTTCTCAGTAATTGGCTTGTCTGTCGGTGCAATGTGGGGCGCAGAACTTGCACTTAAGGCACCTACTCGAGTTAATCACCTTGTTATGTTAGGCAGTTTTATCGGCTATGAGCCTGAAATCACTCGTGATAAATATTATGCGATGTTGGATGTAATAAAAGCTGAACAAAGCATCTCTACTAAAGTCATTGACGCCATCACACCACTCTTTTTTGCTAAGCAGCCCCAAGCTGAATTAGTCGCGCTTTTTAAACAAAAACTCAATCATTTTGATGGCGGCAACATCGACACGCTTTATCAAATTGGCAGAATGATTTTCGGTCGTCGAGATACCATGGATGATGCCCATCTATTTACCCTTCCCTGCCTAATCATGACAGGGGTTGAAGACAAGGCACGTAGTGTACTCGAAGGATATTTAATGCACGATGCTATTGATGGTAGTCAATATGTACATATCCCAGATTGCGGACACATCTCAACTTTAGAGCAAGCTGATTTTGTCAATCAGCAGCTGAGTCAATTCTTAACAGCGCATCATTAATCCTATTTTAAACGGACTATTTTAGAGCGAATAAAGTTCGCTCTCACTCTGTGCTTAGCCTCAATTTGACAGCTCCTAGTCAGCCTAAGCACAAAACGTACTGCCAGCTAACTTGTGATACAACTGACTTTTAAAGTAAATCACTTGAAACACAAACAACCTGACAGCAACACTTTTAACAAACATTTAAGATTACTTCTCTATAGTACTGAATAGACCAGCAGAGCTAAGCTTCAATGATAAACTTAGTCTGTATTGAGATTTTCTTAACTGACCGAATATAAGAGCAGAATGAAACTACTAAAACCGCTTTTTGATAATAATCGCCGTTGGGCTGGCCGGATCTTAGAAGAAGATCCTCAATTCTTTGAGCAACTCGCTAAACAACAGAGCCCAGAGTATCTCTGGATAGGTTGCTCTGATAGCCGAGTCCCTTCTAATCAGATCATTGATTTAATGCCAGGTGAAGTATTCGTTCATCGAAACATTGCTAATATGGTTATCCATACCGATTTAAACTGCTTATCTGTACTTCAGTATGCCGTTGAAGTGTTAAAAGTTAAGCACATAATGGTTGTTGGCCACTATGGCTGTGGTGGTATAAAAGCTTCTATGGGGCAAGAACGACTCGGCCTTATCGATAACTGGCTAGGCCATATTCGTGATATTTACCGCTTACACAAAGCCGATCTTGACAATATGGACGAGTCTGAGCGTTTTGACCGCTTATGCGAATTGAATGTCATTGAGCAAGTGGCCAATGTCACCAGTACCACCATAGTTCAAGAAGCTTGGGCTCGTGGTCAAGATGTTGCCATTCATGGTTGGATTTATAGTGTTGAGAACGGTTTACTCTCCGATTTAGATGTTACCGTAAATAAAGATACGGAAACAGAAAATAGCTAAAACGCTATCAATACAATACAACTTATTAAAGGCTAGCTCAGACAATGTACTGAACTAGTCTTTTTTTTACTTACCTTGTTGCAAAATCTTTAATAAAAATGAGAAAAATAGTAAGAACTCTCGCAGTTAGCTTCCCTTCATAGTTATAATCGATACTTAATTTTTGGCGTAATTTAGCGCAATGAATATTAAGGAAGTATCCATGCCTGGTTTTGAATTATTTGGTCCTGAAGAGAAACAAGAAGTCGCGGATGTAATGGAGAATGGATTTACCTTCCGTTATAACTTTGATCATATGCGAAATGACCGCTGGAAAACCCGAGAAATGGAGGCCCTTCTATGTGAAAAAATGGGGGCCAAACATACCCACTTAGTTTCAAGTGGTACGGCAGCATTACAAACAGCAATGGCCGCTGCAGGGATCGGCGCAGGTGATGAAGTTATTGTACCTCCGTTCACATTTGTTGCTTCTGTTGAAGCCGTGTTTATGGCCGGCGCGGTACCTGTGTTTGCTGAAATTGATGAAACATTATGTTTATCACCAGAAGGTATCGAAGCCGCCATAACTCCAAAAACAAAAGCGATTAACCTGGTTCATATGTGTGGCTCTATGGCTAAAATGGATGAAATAAAAGCCATCTGCAGTAAACACAACTTAATCCTACTAGAAGATGCCTGCCAAGCGATTGGTGGCAGCTATAGAGGGCAAGCCCTGGGAACCATAGGCGATGTAGGCTGTTACTCTTTCGACTCAGTGAAAACCATCACCTGCGGTGAAGGTGGCGCTGTCATCACCAATTGTGACACCATCTATAATCATGCCCATATGTTCTCAGATCATGGCCATGACCATATTGGTAATGACCGCGGCGCAGAAGGTCACCCAATCATGGGACTAAACTTCCGTATTTCTGAAATGAATTCAGCTATGGGTCTAGCACAACTGCGTAAGTTAGACAGAATCATAGAGATCCAGCGTACTAACAAAAAGTTGATTAAAGATGCCATGGCAGAGATCCCTGAAGTCTCTTTCCGTGAGATCCCTGATATTGAAGGTGACTCAGCAGGCTTCTTAACCTTCTTTATGCCTAGCGAGCAGCGTACTGTCGAAATCAACAAAAAACTTGCAGATAACGGTGTTGATGGTTGCTTCTACTGGTATATCAATAACTGGCACTATTTATTAAATTGGACACATATTCAAGAACTTAAGTCCTCTTCTTCGCTTCCAATAACCCTTATAGAAGATAGACCCGATTATACTAAGGTGTCAGTCCCTAAATCTGATGCAATTATGAGTCGTACAATTTCAATGCTTATCAAACTTTCATGGACGGAGGAGGAAATAAAGCAGCGAATCGATAACATCAAACGTGCATTCGCTTAAGTAAAAACGAGGATCCGTCGTACCATTTCATTTGGCACGATGGCACATTTTAAATTAATGGCCCAACGGAGAATGTCGTAATGAGTTTTAAGAATTTCAAATGTGTACCAAAAATGATTTTTGGTCGCGGTTCATTTGCCCAACTCGATCAAGTGTTAGCAGAAGAACGCAAGGCAGAAGATGACTATGTCGTATTTTTAGTTGATGACGCACATCAATCAAAAACACTAGGCAATCGTGTTCCAGCCAAAGCACATGACTTACTCATTTATGTCAATGTGGACGACGAACCCACGACAAAACAAGTTGATGCTCTAACCGAACAAGTTCAAGACTTTAATAGCAGATTACCAGTGAGTGTGGTCGGGCTCGGTGGCGGTTCTACCTTAGACTTAGCAAAGGCCGTTTCGCTAATGCTGACTAATCCAGGTGGAAGTGCAGAGTACCAGGGCTGGGATCTGATTAGAAATCCAGCAATCCATCATATCGGGATCCCAACAGTATCAGGTACAGGTGCAGAAGCATCACGTACTGCGGTATTATGTGGTCCAGTGCGTAAGCTTGGCTTAAACTCTGATTACACTGTATTCGATCAGATCATTATGGATTCTGAACTGATTGCAGGTGTTCCAACAGATCAATGGTTCTACACAGGTATGGATTGTTATATTCATTGCGTTGAATCACTCGCGGGCACCTATTTAAATGAATTTGCTAAAGCATTTGCCGAAAAATCCATGGCTTTGTGCCGTGAAGTCTTCATAGATAACCATGAAGAAAAAGATGACAAGCTGATGATGGCTTCCTATATGGGGGGCATGAGTATCGCCTATAGCCAAGTTGGTGCCTGTCATGCGGTTTCTTATGGTCTTGGCTATGTATTAGGCTACCATCATGGGATCGGTAATTGCTTAGCATTTGATGTACTTGAAGAGTTCTATCCAGAAGGTGTTGCTGAATTCCGTCAGATGATGGACAAGCACAACATCGTTCTGCCAAAGAACATCTGTAAGGATCTTCCTGACGAAACTATCGCTAAGATGGTGGCCGTCACTAAAAGCATGGGTCCACTATGGGATAATGTTTATGGTGAGGGCTGGGAAGAAAAAGTCACCGACGAAATGCTCACTAAATTGTTCCGTCGGATCTAAACTCTAGCATAAGCATGAAATGGGCTTCATCTCGAAGCCCATGATATTTTCTTAAGTAGGTAAATTGAATGAATGTAACCTTATTAATCCCTGCTCGATATGGATCAAGTCGCTTTCCAGGCAAGCCATTAGCCCCTATTAATGGTAAGCCGATGATCCAACACGTTTACGAGCGCGCATCTTTAGCGAAAGGGCTTAAAGACATCTATGTCGCCACCGATGATGAACGCATCAAAAACGCTGTAGAAGGTTTTGGTGGCAAGGTTGTTATGACAGGTCCAAATGCTGCATCAGGCACAGACCGTATCGATGAAGCGATTACAACATTAGGGCTTGCTGATGACGATCTTGTGATTAACCTGCAAGGGGATCAGCCGCTGATCGACCCTATCTCTATTGAGCAACTGGTAAGCCTTTGTGAGCGCCACCCAGGCGAATTTGATATGGCAACATTAGGTGTTGAAATCAGAGACGAAGTTCAACTCAATGACCCTAACCACGTAAAAATGGTTTTCGACAACAATTTTAATGCCCTGTATTTCTCTCGTGCTACGATTCCATTTGGTCGTGACAACAGTGATTACCCAGTATATAAGCACCTTGGTATTTACGCCTATACGCGTAAATTTATTCAGACATTCGCTAAACTGCCACTTGGCCGCCTAGAAGATCTTGAAAAGCTAGAACAGTTACGAGCGCTCGAGTACGGCTACAAAATCAAAGTCGCCATCAGCGCCTTTGACTCTCCAGAAGTGGATACCCCTGAAGATATCCGTATTTGTGAAGCTAGACTTGCCGTTGACTAATTGGGATTAAATGATGTCAGATCTTGAAGTAGGTTTATTGATTTTATTAGTGATCGGGGTGATCGCCAGTAATCTTGCGGTATTGAAGTACAGTGCAAAATATAAGATGACGCAATTTGGTAAACATCATCATGGCAAAAAACAATCTGAAAAGGATGCTAAAGATAAAAGCAGTGATGATGCTACCAGTAACGATAAACAAAACCATGATCCCTCGCATCACGATGATAAGACTAACAAGTCTTAAAGACCTCAACTAATCACTCACAAAAAAGGCGCTTAACGCGCCTTTTTTATCTCTTTAATTTAACTAAAACTCTGGTATCCCTTAAGATAACTCCTTCTCAAGCTGTTTAGCTATCGCCTCTGGCGAACCAGTATTTCTGGCTAACAAGGAGTATGCGACTGGAATAACCAGCAGAGTGAAGAAGGTGGCTAAGGTGATCCCTGAAAGCACGACGACACCAATAACAAATCGGGTTTCGGCTCCCGCCCCTTCAGAAAGAACTAAAGGTACGGCTCCTGCTGCGGTCGTAATTCCCGTCATCAAGATAGGTCTGAGTCTTTGACTCGAGGCTTGAATAATTGCTTGCTGAAACTCTATCCCTTTATCTCTTAACTGGTTTGCAAATTCAACAATCAAAATACCGTTCTTAGCCGCTAAGCCCACCAACATGATAATCCCAATCTGGCTGTAAATATTAAGGCTTTGATCCGTGATCCACAGGCCTATTAACGCGCCTAGCGTAGCCAATGGCACTGTTAACATGATCACCAGCGGATGAACATAGCTTTCAAACTGCGCCGCAAGCACTAAAAATACAATTCCTAAAGCTAAGATAAATACAAAGTACATCGAATTACCTGAGTCTTGATAATCCAGTGACTGCCCCTTATAGCTCACTATCGCTTCTGTCGGCAGATATTCATAAGTCAAATCATTCAAGTAATCTAATGCTTCACCTAAGCTATAACCATCGGCTAAGTTTGCTTCTATCGTAATTGCCCGCATACGGTTGTATCGGTTTAGCTGACTTGCGTCGGCAAACTCTTCGATAGAAATTAAGTTAGATAAAGGAATGAGCTCTTTACTTCTATCGGAACGAACATAGATGTTCTCTAGATCATTAGCAGTGTTTTGATTATCTCGATTACCCTCGATAATGACATCATACTCTTCACCATCTCTCATAAATGTCGTCACTAGACGTGAACCTAACATCGATTCTAAGGTGCGGCCGATATGCGAAATAGATACCCCTAAATCAGCGGCTCTGTCTTTATCTATCACGACTCTGAGTTGTGGTTTTGTCTCATTATAATCATGATCTAAGCCCACGAGATTAGGGTTTTCTTTAGCCTTTTCGATGATAATATCGCGCCATCTAGCTAACTCTTCGTAACTTGGGCCACCTAATACAAACTGCACAGGCTTACCGACTCCGCGGCCAAACGCCTGTCGCATAACAGGAAATGCTCGAACACCTGCCAAGTCTGATAACCGCCCTCTTATGTCGCCTATAATTTCGAAAGCGCTACGTCTCACCGCCCAATCTTCGAGAACGATAATTGCCATACCATTAGAAAAGTTTGCACTGCGGCCGAAGCCTCGTGGCGCACGGATCAAAAGACGCTTAATTTCCCCCGCCTCAACTAATGGCATTAAACGATTTTCGATTTCATCCATATAGGACTCAATATATTCAAAACTCGCTCCCTGAGGGCCGTTTACAATCAAAAACATCGAGCCTCGGTCTTCTCTTGGAGCGAACTCCTGCGGTACCTCTTTAGCAAGAAATGCGCTGCTCACTAGAGCCACTAATATGAGTGAAGAAACCAAGAATGGGTGGCGCATCGCAGATGCTAATGTTAAGCGATAATACCCTGATAGCTTATCCATTCCCGCATCAATCTTACGCACTAACCAAGAGTCCTGCCCAGATGGCTTAAGCACTTTTGAACACATCATTGGGCTGAGTGTTAATGCCACTATGCTGGAGAAAATCACCGCAGCACTCATGGCAACGGCAAACTCTTTAAAGAGCTTACCTAAATCACCTTCCAAGAAGGTGATAGGCATAAATACAGCCACCAATACCAAGGTTGTTGCAACCACAGCAAATGCCACTTCTCTCGCACCGAGATAAGCCGCTTTCAACGGAGAGTCCCCCTCCTCTATTCGTCTGTGAATATTCTCAAGTACCACAATCGCATCGTCGACGACCATACCGATAGCTAAGATCATCGCCAATAAAGTAAGTAGATTAATGGTATAGCCTAAGGCATACAGCACAATAAATGTTGCCATTAAGGATACAGGCACCGTTAGAGCCGGAATTAGCATGGCGCGAACGCTACCAAGAAACAGGTAAATAACCACGATCACTAGAAACATCGCAATAAACAGGGTCTGATACACCTCTTTAACCGACGCCTCGATAAATACCGAACTGTCATATGAGCGTTTAATCTCCATACCAGCGGGTAGCGTTGGGTTTATCTGATCAACCAACTTATTAGCAGCGCGCGCTACGTCTAATGTGTTCGCCGTCGATTGCTTAGATACACCTAAGCCAATCATGGCCTCGCGGTTACCTCTAAAGGTTATGCGCTCTTCTTCAGAGCCTATTTCAACCTTCGCCACATCGCCAAGTTTAACTAAGTAACCATCTTCCCCCTCGGCCAAGACCAAATTAGCAAAATCATCGGAAGTCTTAAAACTTCGCTCTAGACGCACTGTAAAGTGACGTTCTTTAGATTCAACGCTACCAGCTGGTAACTCGACGTTTTCAGAGCGAAGTGCCGTTTCAATATCTGCAACGGTTAAATTTCTTGCCGCTAGCGCCTGTCTATCTATCCATACACGCATAGCATAAACTTTACCGCCACCGAGGCGCATATTTGCCACCCCATCAATAACTGAGAAGCGGTCAACCAAGTAGCGTCTGGCGTAATCGGTCAATTGTAAGGTTGTCATCTGATCCGATACCAGATTTAACCACATAATCACTTCATCACCGCCATTGGCCTTTTGAACTTCTGGCGGCTCAGCCTCTTCTGGTAGGTTGTTGAGTAAGCCCGAAACTCTGTCACGTACATCATTAGCTGCAGCTTCAATGTCTCTGCCGACATCGAATTCTAGGGTTACATTCGAGCGGCCATCACTGCTAGATGAACTGATGTGTTTAATCCCCTCAACACCACTAATTCTATCTTCTACTAGCTGAGTAATACGGCTTTCAACTACTGCAGCACTGGCTCCACGGTAATTAGTTTGAATCGAAACCACTGGCGGATCGATATTGGGGTACTCTCTCAAAGGCAGCTTTTCAAAAGCAACGAGTCCAAAAATGATAAGTAGAATACTGATGACTGAAGCGAAAACCGGTCGCTTAACCGAAATATCAGTTAAGATCATGCTATAGGCTCCACGCTCGCTTGCTCAAGAAAACTAAAGCGCTCACTTAAGGTCACTTTGACTTTGTCACCAGGGCGGACTTTCAATAAACCTCGGATCACGACTTGCTCATTCAACGAAACGCCGTCTAAAATCTCGACCCAACCACGTTTACGCAAACCTAAAGAGACCTGTTTTTGCTCTATCACCCCTTCTTCATTCACCAAGTAGATATAGTGTCTATCTTGGATCGGAATAATGGCAGATTCAGGTAGGATAAGCGCATTTCTGCTGGTTTTAATCAACTTAACCTTCATAAGCATTCCAGGGAGCAATCTCTGCTTTGGATTAGGGAGCTCGGCCCTGACGATAACTGTACGTGTCTTTGGATTAATGCGGCTATCAATAGAAACGACTTTCCCCTTAAATACTTCACCATCAAATGCGACAGCGGTCGCTTCGACTGTTTTACCTAATGCCAAGGCTTGTAAGAAGCGCTCCGGTACGGAAAAGTCTAGTTTGATAACTGAGATATCATCTAAGGTCGTGATTGTATTGCCCGGAGAAACCAGTGCTCCGACACTCACTTGTCGGAGGCCCAATGAGCCTGAAAATGGAGCGATAATCCGCCTATCTTTTAGGGCTGACTCCGCTTGAGCCAATTCGGCTTTTGCTGTATCGATAAGTGTTTGCAGGCGATCACGCTCAAGCTCCGCAATTGTTTGACTCGTCACAAGAGTACGAATTCGCTCAAGCTCTCGTTGGTGATCTTTTACTTTTACTTTAGCTACCGTCACACGTGCAATCTGTTCACGATCCTGTAATTGCACTAGTAATCGACCTTTCTTAACCAGTTCACCATCATCAAAGTTGACTTGGGTAACCACTTCAGTCACTTTTGGCGTGACAGTAATAGACTCATTAGCCTTACTGGTTCCGAGTGCTTCAACTTCATCACGAATAGCTTGCATCGACGCCTTAGTAATCACCACATTCGGTGTCGGTCGCGCTCTTTTTACTTTTTCATTGGGTGCTTGTTGTAAATAGAAATAGGCACCGACGGCACCAAGCAATGTTAGGAATATTATTATTTTTTTCATGAGTGCCCTGACAGACTACAGTATCCAATTGCGTTTAGTTTACCTTGAGATAACTTAGCTTCAATAGCTTTTACTTTTTCTTACAAATGACACACTTAAGTCACACTCGTGAAATGGCACTCTACATCGACTTAAAACCAAAGCCTTAGTATCACTCACGTATTAAGCCGATTTTAATAGGATAAAAACTGCCATTACTCTGTTAAGGAAGTGGAATGTTTTTAAGAAAGGAATCGACTTAGAATTGAAAGTCTACACTCTGCCGTGCTACTCACAGCGCAAAAAAAAGGAGCCATAGGCTCCTTTTTCAATATATCGACATAAATTAACGCGTCTTGCGATCTTCTTGCATTAACTCAGAGAAGCCTTCATAAACTGCGCCAACCACCTCATTAGAAAGAGGTTCGTTTTTCGCATTCAACAGATGGATTTCTGTTTTATCATCGGCTCCATCTTTTAGCTCAAGACGGTAAGATCCAGCTTCAATCGGCAACTCTTTCTCGCTCCATAATGAACTCCAGAAGCCTGAGTCATCGGTAACATTGATATAAAGCAGTCCTTTATTACTGTCCATATCGATGATCTCAAAACCCATCTCTGGTAATACGATGCGTAAACGATCCCAAGTGCGTTTAAACTTAGCATCTGCCAACCAATATGCTTGCTCTTCAGCCTGAGCAATCAGATCGACATCGATGCCTAAGCTTTGCTTAAGACGTTTAGCCTTAAGTGCTTTAGCACGTTCAATGCTGATATAGCTGATAGAGTCATTCAATCTATCAATCGTATAACGACGTTTGTCTTCGCCACTTAATAGAATGTCTTGCAGATCGCCATCGAAGCTTTCTTCATGTTCGATAAGATCGATAGTTAAGTTACCACTGCGACCATGTGGGCGAACATCGACATGATATATGTAACGCTGCTTAAGTTTATAGACTTTATCGCTACCCCAAAAACTTGATTCAATCACTTGTTCACTTTCAATCCAATCGGTCTCAAGTGTGCCTTTCTCGTAATCTTCACTACGCAATGAGATTGACTTGCTAGCGAAATAATCTTTTAGGACGTCAAACAGTTCTTGTTTAAGATCGATGTCGTTATCAATAGATTCAACAACGATTTTAATATTGTCGGTGCCCTCTTCTACTCGGGTACCTTCTGCCATCGGCAGTACCTGTAGAGGTGGGCGAATATCTAAACTCTTACCGACTAAACTGGTATCGGCTTTACTTCCTACAGCAGGAATATCGAATTCTTTACTGTATGTCGGCGTATTTAAGCCTTCAGGAATAACTAATTGTGGCTCAACAGTCAGATCTTGATAGTTCTGGTCGGTATCGTTAGCTTGCCTTCTGTCAATCGGCGTACTACATGCAGTTACGGCTGCAACTAAAATCAGTGGTGATATTTGCTTTAGCATTTATTATTTAACCTCTATTCGGGCATTTTTCATCGCTTCTAGCAACAGACCATGAAACTCGGTAGAAAGTTCAGTCAAAGGCAAACGAATTGTTCCATTGCTAATCAGTCCCATACGATGGGCAGCCCATTTTACTGGGATAGGGTTAGCTTCGCAAAACAAGACACTAAACAAATCTTTGATCGACTCCTCTGCGGTAAGTGCCGCTGAGACATTTCCGCTAAGAGCCGCATCACACATGGCTTTAAACTGTTTTGGTACGATATTATTTGCTACAGAAATAACGCCATTACCGCCTAATGAGAGAAACTCTCTTGCTGTCGCATCATCACCGCTGTAAAGAAGGAAGTCGTCACCGCATAAGTTACGTAACTCTTTTACGCGGGAAAGATCACCCGTAGCTTCTTTAACACCTATGATGTTTTTAATACCCACAAGCTGAGCGACGGTTTCAGGACGCATATCTACAGCAGTTCGGCCTGGTACGTTATAAAGGATTTGCGGTACATCAGTACTCGCGGCGACCGCAGTATAGTGTGCAATAAGCCCTTTTGGCGTAGGTTTATTATAATAAGGCGTAACACCTAACATGGCTGCCACACCGACATTAGATAGGCCTTTAGTTAACTCGACCGCTTCGGCGGTGGCATTGGCGCCATTACCACCAATAATTGGAATTCTGCCCGCAGCAAACTTTACCGTCTGCTCAACAACAGCAATATGTTCTTTCGCTGGTAATGTAGCTGATTCACCAGTTGTGCCAACAGCAACGATGGCATCTGTACCTTGGGCGATATGGTACTCAACTAAACTTTCAAGACTTTTATAATCAACTGTGCCATCACTATTCATTGGTGTGACTAAGGCAACGATGCTTCCGTATATCATGTGTATTCCCCAAGGGTTCAGGACAGGCTATGGTACTGATGCAATCCACTAAAAACAAGCACTACGACGCAAGACTTAAGCATATTCATCATCAAGTTGAAACATATTAAATATGTTACAAGATCACAATGACAAGGGTCGCAAACTGATTAACTTGTGATAGCATTAGCCACCGCAAAGAAAACCGTTATTTATTTGACGCTTTTTTAAAGTTTAACTAATAAGAAAATGGGGTATTGAATGTCCAATCACCTAGTCGTTACTGCAATGGGACTTGACCGTCCTGGTATTGTAAGTAAATTTGCACGACTCGCGAGTGAGTGTGACTGCGATATCGTTGATAGTCGCATGGCACTTTTTGGTAACGAATTTACCTTGATTATGATGCTTTCGGGCTCATGGCCATCTATCACTAAGATAGAGTCAACATTACCCAGCTTAAGCGTTGAGTTAGAATTATTGACGGTGATGAAGCGCACTTCAAAACATACACCGCAAAATTACATCTCCAATTTAGAAGTTAACTTCAGTGGTCTCGATCAGCGCGGCACGATGAAAAAGATCACCCAGTTTTTAGCTGACCGATCGTTAGATCTTGCCGCTGTGAAATCTCATGCTGAAGAAGACGCTACTGGTAGACCGACACAAAATATTAGCCTAACGATCAATGTGCCAGAGAAAGTTGACGTAGATAAATTAGAAATTGGTTTAAATGAATTAGCAGATGAATTAACACTAGAGTGTGCCATTGAGCGTATGCAAGGTGTCGAAAGCTAAACTTTTTAAGGATAACAATATGAAAACCTTAACCGTTGGCGAACAAGCGCCACTATTTACCCTACAAAACCAAAGAGATGAAACCATCAGTCTTGCAGAGGCCTTAAAATCCGGTCCGGTGCTGGTTTACTTCTACCCAAAAGCCTCGACCCCGGGCTGTACAGTACAAGCCTGCGGTCTTAGAGACAGTAAAGAAGATCTCAACGACTTATCTGTAACAGTATTAGGCTTAAGCCCAGATCCAGTAGCCAAACTTGCAAAGTTTTCCGACAAGCAAGCGCTTAACTTCTCACTATTGAGTGATGAAGACCATGCTATTGCCGATGCGTTTGGGGTTTGGGGTGAAAAGAAATTTATGGGCAAGGTCTACGATGGCATTCATCGCTTGAGCTTCTTAATCGGGCAAGATGGCAAAGTCGCTCACGTGTTTAATAAATTTAAGACTAAAGACCACCATGAAGTGGTTCTCGCGCATCTAAAGAGTCATTGATCATGAACCAAAAAA
Organism: uncultured Shewanella sp.; assembly: GCF_947497935.1. GTDB lineage: Bacteria > Pseudomonadota > Gammaproteobacteria > Enterobacterales > Shewanellaceae > Shewanella. The sequence goes on along the minus strand of NZ_CANMIO010000007.1, from coordinate 241,598 downwards.
AGGGAGCCAAATGGCTCCTTTTTTTATGCTATATAAGGATAGATTAACGCAGCAGCGATTGACCACATGGTGATGCAAATAAACCTATCTAAGTAACACCAAGCCTTTGGTTTTTTAAAGACAGGACTTAAGTATTTCGCCCCTAGACTTAGGCTAAAGAACCACACGAATGAAGCCAATACAGCACCAGCACCAAACCATTGCTTTTCGGTTCCTTCAAACTGCACGCTAATGCTACCGAGCAGCACCACGGTATCTAAATAAAGATGTGGGTTTAACAAACTAATTGCCAGAGTTGTTAACACCGCTTTCTTTAAACTATCAGCCGCCAGCGCTTCATCACTTTCCATTCTCGATTCACTAAAAGAAGACTTTAGCGCTCCGTAGCCATAAATAATGAGAAAAAGTGCTCCGCCCAAGCTTGCGATATCTTTAATCAATGGAAAGGCTAAAATTAGATGACCTAGCCCAGCCACCCCTGCGGTGATCATAATGGCATCGATAAAGGAGCAAATCGCCGCTATAGGCAGAGAATGTGACCGCTTAAGCCCTTGTTTTAAAACAAATGCATTCTGTGCTCCGACTGCCATAATTAGGCTTCCACCTATACCCATACCTTGAATAAATGCTGTTTGCATAGTTGCCTCAAAAACAAGCTTAATTTCGATGGCGCAAGGATAATTCGCTACCAAAAATAAGTACAACTAATTAATTTAATAATGTATAAGTAAAACTTATCACGATATATTTTTATGACTAGGAGCAAAGATGTTTGACTACGCTCACCTTAAAGCTCTGTCCATTGTTGTGTCTCAAGGCGGGTTTGATAAGGCTGCTCAACATCTATATATCAGCCAATCGGCGGTTTCTCAAAGAATTAAGCAACTAGAAGATAAGGTTGGTCAGGCGCTATTAGTGAGATCGAACCCTGTCAGACCTACTGAAACGGGCAAGCGTCTTCTGAGACATTATGCACAAGTTCAGTTACTTGAAAGCGAGCTACGCTCTGAAATGGATGTTGATGACCCTTCTCTTCCTACAATCGTTAAGATTGCAGTCAATGCAGATAGCCTAGCTACGTGGTTTTTACCAGCCTTAACCCAGATATTTAAGCAGCAAAAATGGTTACTAGAACTGATTGTCGATGATGAAGCTTATACCCACCATCTACTCAAAAATGGTGAAGCTGTAGGCTGTGTCACAACCACACAACTTGCGCTGTCAGGCTGCAGTAGTGAGTTCCTAGGTAATATGGAATACCAGTGTGTAGCGACGCCCGAGTTTATTGAGCAATATTTTAGTTCTGACGTGCCCTTAGATGACATTACTCATGCGCCCGCAGTAGTGTTCTCAACCAAAGACAAGCTGCATGATAAATTTCTCAGTTTTTACTTTGATATTAACGACAAAAGTTGGCGGGAGCATAAAATCCCCTCTTCCGAGAGTTTTCTTGAAGCAATAAAAATGGGATTAGGCTACGGCTTAGTCGCCCATTTACAAGCCAAGCCATTGTTAGATTCGGGTGAGCTAGTAGAAATCTTTCCTCACAAAAGGATGCAGGTCCCCCTGTATTGGCAACACTGGAACATTAAGGCCAAACAAACCAGCATTATTTATCGTGCATTAGCGATGAGCGCCAAAGAACAGTTATACGCTTAAGTCGAGTTTAAACGCAGGATAAAAAGACTCAAAAAAGGGGCACCAGCCCCTTATTAATTGGTTGAATCTAGCCTATTGTACATCGGGTAAGGCTTTTTTCCCTGACACTTCAACTGCCGGTTCATCAACATTATTTGGTACAGGCCAAGCATTGATAACGGCCTTAACTAATGAGGCTAACGGAATCGCAAAAAAGACTCCCCATACCCCCCATAAACCGCCAAATATCAACACTGCTGCAATAATAAATACAGGGTGCAGATCGACCGCATCAGAGAATAAGAGAGGCACTAGCACATTACCATCTAATGCTTGGATGATACCGTAACCCACCATAAGGTAACCAAATTCTGGACTAAAGCCCCACTGAACAAATGCCACTAGTGCGATAGGCAGTGTCACAAGTGTCGCACCAACATAGGGGATTAACACTGAAAACCCAGTTAACACCCCCAACAATGCCGCATAACGTAAGTCCATTAAAGCAAAGAAGATATAGCTAGCCACACCTATGATTACAATCTCGATAATTTTCCCGCGGATATAATTAAAGATCTGTTGATGCATCTCATTCCATACTTTACGGGCTAAATCTCGATTGGTTGGAAAGAACCGCTTACTGCCTTTAATTAATTGATCTTTATCTTTTAAAAAGAAAAAAACTAATAAGGGAATGAGGATCACGTAAACCATTAGCACCAATAACGAGGCCGAGTACCCTAAGAGTTGTTTACCTATATCGAGTAGATGTTGGGTATCTAACATCTTCTTAAGCTCTGCAACCATGGTATCTAGCTGACTTGGATTCACAAACTGGGGGTATTTATTAATATAAAGTTGAGCGGTGTTAAGTCCTTTGTCGATCATACTGGGTAGATCGGCCATCAAGCTCATTCCCTGACGCCAAACACTCGGTACTAGACCAAAACTAATTAACAGCATTAAACCGATGAATAGGACAAGAACTAACGAGGCGGCTGTGGTGCGGTTGATCCCTATTCGAGCCATTTGAGCTACGGGCCACTCCAATAAGAATGCCAGCACTAGTGCGATCAATAACGGTGCTAATAAGCCACCAGCAAAGTATATTGCGAGGGCTAAGCCCATTAAGATAAGCATTAAGGTAACAGCTTGTGGATCACTAAAACGTTCTTTATACCAACGGCTTAAAACAGATAACATTCATACTCCCTAGCTTGATGACCAAATCACCTACTGCAGCCATCGTTAAAATAATATCTCACACAATGTAAAACTGTATAAAGTCTCTTTTACTTAGTCACGGTTATCGACATGATGGTGTCATTATCTTCAAACACTTTATGACAAAAACCCGCTTTTTTTAGATAACGGGGAACATCTTGCCTAGAGCCGGGGTCAGATAAGACAACACGAATGCGTTCGCCCACAGCCAGCTGCTTGAGTGCAAGTTTGACTTTAACTAACGGCAACGGACAACGATATTGTGTTAAATCAATAATAATCATAATGAACTTGCTATAACCAATCTAAGGCTATTATCCTAATAAGCAACGCAAACCACAAGCAAGCATTATGGTTTGACAATAACAGAAGCATAGCCCAATTTAAGGATCCGCTTGAGTAAATTAACTTTTTCAAAATCCGTTATCGCTGGAGCCCTGTCTTTTATTTTATGCACAAGCTCTGCTGTTACTTATGCCAATAACGATTTACCTGACCTAGGTACTGCTGCTGTTAATACATTCAGTTTAGAAAAAGAAACTGAAGTAGGTGATGCCTATATGCGGGTGATCCGTGGCTCAGCACCTATGCTCAACGATCCCGTTTTAAATCAATACCTCACTGAATTAGGTAATAAACTAGTTGCTCATGCTACTGGTGTAAAAACCCCTTTTTACTTTTTCTTATTAAGAAATGATGAAATTAACGCATTTGCATTCTTTGGCGGTCACGTTGGTGTGCATACTGGTTTATTTCTTAATGCTGACACTGAAAGCGAATTAGCCTCTGTTCTTGGTCACGAAATTACCCACGTTACCCAGCGTCACTTAGCCCGTTCTATAGAAGCGCAACAAAAGACCTCTCCAGCAACGATAGCTGGCATGTTAGGAGCCATTCTGTTAACCATCGCCTCCCCCCAAGCAGGTATGGCGGCATTAGCGACGACTCAGGCATTAGCTACCCAGTCGAAGATTAACTACACCCGCCTTCATGAAAAAGAAGCCGATCGTATTGGCATGCAAGTCATGGTTGATGCAGGGTTTGATCCCAATGGTGCTTCTGACTTTTTCGGTAAACTGGCGACCCGATATCGATTCACGACTAAACCGCCACAAATGTTGCTAACGCATCCATTACCCGAATCACGTATTTCTGAGGCTCGAATACGTGCCGAGCAATATCCACACAGACAAATACCCGATAATCTAAACTTCCAGCTTGCTAAGGCACGAATTCAAGTAAGATTTTCTGGCTACAGTGAGCAAGCTGCACTTTCTATCTTTGATAAGCAACTCAAGCATCATCGTTATACATTTAAGAGTGCTGCAGAGTATGGCAAGGCTTTGGCGCTATTTAGATTAAAGAAATTCGCCGAATCAGAACAGATTATCGATGAGCTCTTAGCTAAGAGCCCTAATAACCTATTTTTTATCGATACTAAAACCGATCTTCTCAGTCAAAGAGGCGCCCAGAAAGAGGCTATTGAACTGCTATTAACACAAAAGCAGCTAAAGCCAACATCTCAAGTGGTCAATACCAATCTTGCCAACGTCTATATAGAAGATGATCAGGTAAGCAAAGCCATCCCTCTACTTGAAGACCTTATCTTTCTCGATAAGCAAAACCAGTTACCCTATTTCTTGTTAAATGAGGCTTATAAAAAGAACGGTAACAAGGCGATGGAGTACTTTGTTAAGGCTGAATCTCTAGCGCTAATTGCCGATTATAAGACTGCTATCGATCAATTAAATTTCGCTTACCGAGAATCTAAAGGTGATCCACTACAGTTAGCGAGAATCGAAGCTCGGATCAGGCAGTTTAGGCAAGCAGATCGCGCGCTAGAACAATTACAATAACAGCAGTTTCACTGTGACTATGATCACAAAATAACGTATCATAGTCACAACCTTTAATAACAATAAATCGAATATGACAAGCGCTACTATTTATCACAATCCAAAATGTTCTAAAAGCCGCCAAACCTTGGCCTTGTTAGAAGAAAATAACTGTACTATTCATATCGTTGAATATTTGAAGACGCCAGTTTCAATAGCCGATATCACTGATATTTTAACCAAATTAAATCTCGCGCCAAGAGAGATGATGCGCACCAAAGAGGTTGAATATAATGAGCTGGGCCTGAGTGATCCCACGTTAACTGACGCGCAGTTAATTCAGGCAATGATTGATACACCAAAGCTTATTGAACGCCCTATTGTATTAGCAAACAATAAAGCTGCAATCGGGCGACCACCAGAAAACGTTCTTTCTATTTTATAAGTGAGTCAAATAATGAACTCGACTACCCTATTTAAGCTTTGCCGCACAGGTTATGTGGCATTGGTCATGTTGTTAGGGGCATGGTTCATACGCCAAGGGGCAACTGGCGAATATTCGATGCTATTTAGCCTTCTTTGGATTGTGCCGCTACTTCTTCCTCTCAAAGGTATTTTAACCGGCAAACCGTACACTTATGCTTGGGCCAGTTTTATCCTTTGTCTTTACATGTTGCATGCCCTTACCCTGGTTTATGTAACTGAAACTGACACACTCTTTGCGATTGTTGAATCATTACTTATTGCAAGTCTACTAGTCGGTTTCCCTTTCTATGCTCGGATCCGCGGCCGAGAGCTTGGGCTGGGTTTAAAGAAAAAGAAGCGTTAATCATCTAGAACGAAGACGATCTGTATGCCGTCTTCGTTCTATATACTCCCCCTTGCCCCAATAATTCTTAACATACCATTAAACTCCCCTTTGTTTGCTTAACAAATCTCGTGCTATATTGCTATACCAGCCTATAAAAAGTATAAAAACAAAGGATAATTCTATGAAGCGTTCCTTAAGCTACATATTAATTGGTGCTATTGGGCTCACTGCATGTGGTGGTAGTAGTGACAGCTCGACAGACAGCTCAAGTGATATAACTCCTCCTGTTATACCTGATGGTTTAGCTCGGTGTGACACTGAAACCCAGCTAGATCAAACTACAACCCCCTCTGGCCTTGTGCTTCTGACTGAGTCTAATTATAAGGTGGGCCAGCCTGCTGCAGTCATTGCAACCCTCAAAGGAAACAATGTCACTGACCATGGCTTTAACTGGAAACAGCTCAGTGGCCCAAGTCTCATTTTAAAAAGTAGCAAAAGCCCAGTTTTAGCATTTACGGCGAACAGTCCTGGTAACTATGAATTTGAATTGACGGTTAATGGTGAGCAAACATCTTTTACTGAATCGATTGAACTAACCATCGAGGCAGGTAGTGCTGATCAAATTGCGACCCGTGTAGATCATCAGGTGACTGAAGGAAACTCTGTTAGCTTTAGAGTTGACACCCCAGAAACAAATAGCCCTTCGCAAATCAGCTGGTGTGTCGCTGGCGGTCCAGCGCTTAATGTAGACATTACCGGCCCAGAAAAGCCGTTGTTCACCGCACCGAATGTCGATGAAGATACACTTTCAATTCTTAGGGTCTCGGCAGTCATAAATGGTCAGCCAACCACAGATGATGTACATCTGTTAATTACAAACGAGCAGGCCATTTCCTCTAGCTATTTTGATGAAAGCGTTGCCAAAACCTTTGCGTATAAGGCTGACTCTCCCTATAAGAAAGACTTGCAGGCCTGCGTATATTCAAATCAACTCCAAGATGCATGCCCAATATCTCGCTTACCATTAATTGGCCAAGAAGCTAACATCGACAAGCAAGCGATATTAGATAGAGTATTAGTCTCTCATCAATGGATGGGAGAAAACTTTGAGTACGTACTTGAAAATTTAGATCCGAATAGCGATTTTGCCACCCTTTTACAATCTGTCACTGCCGTTGTTATTAGCTATGATATAAGACCCTCATTCTACTGGGTTGTGACAGGCGCAATTTACTTAGATCCAAATGATCTATGGTTACTTGCTGAAGAGCGCGACTCCATCAATGAAGCCCCTGATTACCGCAGTGGTTTTGGTAATGAGTTAAACTTTCTAATGCCTTGGCGTTACGTGAAAAATAACAATTATACCTCTTATGTTGTGCCAAGAAGTGTACGAACCAACCGTACGGCTCAGGAGATGATGCCAGACTTAGCCTCACTTCTTTATCATGAACTGGCTCACGCCAATGACTTTTTTCCAAGAAGTGTACACCTAGGCTTATCTGGCCCTACTCTGCTCGATGATTACCTGCGCCGTAGCGACCAAAAGCAGCTTGTTTCCGATCAACTTACGGCTTTCTATCCATTAAACAGCCAAGAGATGGCTAACTTAGCAGAGGTCAGTTTCAAAGGTGCGACGGCTAACGAAACACAGAAAAACTACACTGCAGCCGATATCAGTGGTTTCTTTTCTCCCGATAGAGCCTCTGACTATTACGCCTACTCCACGAGGAGAGAAGACGCAGCAATGTTATTTGAAGAAGCGTTAATGAGTCACAGATACTCTATTCAACGGGATGTCGCGGTTACCGATAGGCCAGAAAACCCAACGGGCAGCAGCATCAGTGTGGACTGGGGACAACGTGGACGTATTGGCGACCCTAAATTGGAGAGTCGAGCCGCATTTGTCATCGACCAGATTATGCCGGAACTTAACGGCGCAACGCTCGTCAGAAGTTTGCCTGATCCGATTGCAATGAAACAGGGACAGTCTTGGTCAGACAATCTTGCACTGTCCCCGTCTGTCAAATCCCAATTGAACCCAATATCACCTAGCGTCACTGTTTCTCCAGAGTTACGGTTAAGTGGAGATAGGCATGTAAAACCAGTCGAATAAGAGAATAGTTAACTCTGACTGACATACAGAAACATAAAAGCCCAGATAGTCGATCTGGGCTTTTATGTTTTGCAGAGCAAATAAGTGTTAGTTATAGGCGAAGCATTTCTTTAATAAATGGAATCGTCAATTTGCGTTGGTGAACCATAGAGGCTTTATCTAGCCTATCTAAAACATCAAACAGGGTTCTCAGATCTCGAGCCAAACGATTCAGTAGAAAACGTCCTACATCTTCAGGTAGTTGTAAGCCTCTCATAGCTGCTCGGCGTTGTAATGCGGCAAGCTTTTCTGCATCAGCCATCGGCTGCAGCTGGTAATTAAGTCCCCACTGCATACGAGAGACGAGATCTGGCAATGAAAAACCACTATCACTCGGTGATACACTTGCACTCACAACGAGCGAACAGGTTTTCTGCTCTGAAATTCGATTATAAAGGTCAAATATCGCCTCTTCCCACAAAGGATGACCGGCAATTGCGTCGACATCATCGATACAGACTAAATCTAGTTTTTCTAAGCCTTCTAATAAGGCAGTAGAGATACTCGCGTGGATCCCAAGGGGAATATAGAAACTACTTCGACCGAGATCGTTAGCATGAGCACATGCAGCGTGCATAAGGTGGGTGCGTCCTGATTTTTCAGGCCCCCACAAAAAAACAGCACCATTCGACTTGCCTTCTGCGCAATCTTGTAAACTTTGAATAAGCTCATCATTACCCGTAGCAGGATAATAACTGTTGAAGGTTTCATCATCAGGTAGATGAACTGGCAGTGATAATTGTAAAGGAGAGTTTGACTTCACTCAGGTACTTCTCAATGACGCTATATTTCTATATTAGACACACATGGTAGCATGTGTGTCTCTCGATTGGGAGCTATTGCCCTTTCCAATAATAGATCTGTATCTCTTTCTGAGATGCTTCTATCGGTTCAACAGGTGAAAAACCCATGTTTTGTTGAATATTTGACTCTACCGTCCCAACCTGTGGGTCGAGAGACATCAACCGGTGAAGATCTGACTCATTACCAAATAACGCTAAATTAAACTCAACAGTCTGACCTTTAATGCTAGCAATACTTGCAGACTTGATAGCACTTAATTGAGCCAGGTATCGCTCAATCAGTACAAGTTGCTTAATATCGATCACATCGCTAAATGCAATCTTGGTCGTATTACGCTCACCCGAATCAGCAATCGCGTACTGGCTAACATAATATTCACTCGCCGCGGCAATCATAGCTGTAACGGCATCTTCTATTGTAGCCGTTTCACCACGGGTATTAATAAGTGATGTCATCTGCATTGCTTGCGGATCTTTATCTCTAGGATAAAGCCCCATCTGATAATGGTATACTGCTCCTTGAGGCTCAACAGTCGCCATTAAGAAATAATTAGCCTGATATCTTAGTGAAGCATTAGCGACGTTATCAGTAAAACGACCACGAATATCATTCACTCCAACCTTCATCGAATCATCAAGATCCATTAAAGGAAACAACAACGGTACCCCTCGGCTCAATGACTCAGAATCAAAGGTCTTCCGACTAGAAGATGATGACCCATCATTCAATATTTGTCGCTCACCATCTTCATCAAGGACTAGCCACACTAAGGTTAATGGCCGCTGTGTGCCCCAAACGGGTAGACCCGCTTCCCTTAGTAAGCGAATAATACGTTTATGATCAAAGTTAACTTTAAGAAACAACTCCCCAGCATCTTCATAATAACCATACTGAGTCATTAATGAGCTCGCATTCTTAAGCTGCTTCTGGATCAGCGGATTCGTCAATGCAGCCTGAGTTCCTGAGTTTTTCATAATCACAGCTTCGAAGGCCTGTTTGATACCTTGACTTCTAAGGGCTGTGGATCGGGACTCAATAGATACTGCACTTTCATCAAGCGAGTTGACATCTGCTGCATTAACAAATGTCGATAGACACGCAAGAAAGGGAAAGATGACAAAAAAACGTAAAGTGAATTTCAACATGTTTAAGATTCAGGGACGACTCGATAGACAAAATTGTATCACATCTTTTCTGTTTTAGGCCGAGTAAAAACCAATAGCGCCTGCAAAGCGAATCAATACATTCTTGAAGCAACTCACATACCTACAGAGCAAAAGCAGTTATCCTTGATAGGTTTACTTAAAATAAGAGAGAGATAATGAAAAATCTAACCATGCCTTTGCAGGGAGCGCAAATGCTATTTGTCGCATTTGGCTCCTTAGTATTGATGCCTTTGCTGACAGGCTTAGATACAAACGTAGCACTATTTACCGCTGGCATAGGTACCCTACTATTCCAATTGATCACTAAACGTCAAATCCCAATCTTTCTAGCGTCTTCATTCGCTTTCATCGCGCCGATTATGTACGGCGTACAAACCTGGGGAATTCCATCGACCATGGGTGGCTTGATGGCCGCAGGTGTTGTGTATGTGCTCTTAGCTTCAGTGATTAAAGTCAAAGGGGGCGGATTCATTAAGCGCTTATTGCCTCCAGTCGTAGTTGGTCCTGTCATTATTGTCATAGGCTTAGGTTTAGCCCCTGTCGCCGTTAACATGGCAGTCGGAAAAAGTGGTGACGGTGGGCTTGTTCTTGTGGAACAAAATGTGGCGCTACTTATATCACTAGCCTCACTTATCACCACTATTGCCGTAGCCATTTTCGCAAAAGGTATGCTTAAATTAATGCCTATCCTTGCAGGTATCTCAGTTGGCTATGGTTTAAGTCTTGCCTATGGCATCGTTGACTTTACCCCAGTGAGAGAAGCCGCTTGGATTGCGATGCCAAACTTCGTCGCGCCAGAGTTTAACTGGCATGCCATTCTATTTATGATCCCTGTCGCAATCGCACCAGCAGTCGAGCACATTGGCGATATCCTCGCAATCTCGAACGTAACTGGAAAAGATTACCTAAAAAAACCAGGATTACACCGCACACTTGCCGGTGATGGTGTCGCAACGATTGCCGCTTCAGCATTCGGTGGTCCACCAAACACTACTTATAGTGAAGTTACTGGTGCTGTTACCCTGACTAAGAACTTTAACCCAGTTGTTATGACTTGGACGGCTGTCACCGCGATTCTGTTCTCTTTCGTAGGTAAGTTAGGCGCACTACTACAAACCATTCCAGTACCTGTTATGGGCGGCATCATGTGCCTACTGTTCGGTTCGATAGCCGCTGTTGGTCTTAACTCTTTAATTAAGAACCACGTTGACATGAACGAGCCTCGTAACTTAAGTATTGTTGGTGTCACATTGGTATTCGGTATCGGTGGAATGGCATTCGGTATTGGTTCATTCAGTCTAACGGGTATCAGCCTGTGCGGTATCCTAGCAATCGTAATGAACCTGCTGCTTCCTGATAACGCGGCCTCACATGAAAAGATTATCAGTGAGAAGATTAATCCTCCTTCATAATTGATAATCCCGACAAAAAAAGCCCCTATCGGTAAACCTATAGGGGCTTTTTATTCGCTAAAATTTATAACAAGAGAGAAGCTTACGCTTGATCCTCTTCAGTCTTAAATTTAGCAGCAGTTTCTTTGATAAGAGTTTGTAACTCACCCTTCTGGTACATTTCAGTCAGAATGTCACAGCCACCTATCAATTCACCTTCAACCCATAGTTGAGGAAACGTTGGCCAATTAGCATATTTTGGTAGCTCGGCACGGATATCTGGGTGCTGAAGGATATCAACGAAAGCAAATTGCTCTTCGCAGTTAATCATGATCTGCGCGACCTGAGATGAAAAACCACAGCTTGGTAACTTTGGTGAGCCCTTCATATAAACGATAATTGGATTTTCGGCAATTTGCTGCTTGATTTTTTCTACAGTTTCCATTTTTCATTCCTGATTAAAACATCATTACAATCGCCCCATTGTACGTCAGTATTTAGCAGAACAAAAACCTACTTTTTAAAGGGGTAATGAGTAATAGAAATAATCGATTAAGATAATCGCTCATTTTGAATAAACAATGATACACTTCACAAGTTTATTAGGTAAAATGTCTCGCAGTGAGCAAGAACGCACAAAATAACAAACCAGAGTTAACGGAGAAAACAAATGGCTTTTGAATTACCAGCATTACCTTACGCAAAGAACGCACTTGAGCCACACATCTCGGAAGAAACAATTAATTTTCATTACGGTAAGCATCACAACACATACGTTGTAAAGCTTAACGGTTTAGTTGAAGGTACTGAACTTGAGCAAAAGAGCCTAGAAGAGATCATCAAGACCTCTACTGGTGGTATCTTTAATAACGCAGCTCAAATCTGGAATCACACATTCTACTGGAACTGTCTATCACCAAATGGTGGCGGTGAAGCAACTGGTCCAGTAGCAGACGCAATCGTTGCTGCCTTTGGTTCATTTGAAGCATTCAAGGCACAGTTTACCGATGCAGCAGTCAACAACTTCGGTAGCGCTTGGACATGGCTTGTAAAAAATGCAGACGGCAGTGTTGCAATCGTGAACACTAGCAATGCAGCGACTCCGCTAACAGATGAAGGGGTTACACCTATCATGACTGTTGACGTATGGGAACACGCTTATTACATCGATTACCGTAACGTGCGCCCAGACTATCTAGCGCACTTCTGGGAATTAATTAACTGGGATTTTGTGAACGCAAATTTCACAGCTTAATCAGTTAATATCGTAGAAATTAAAAAGGAGCCTTGTGGCTCCTTTTTTATTACATATTTAAAATCCTCAGTTTCATCTCAACTGCAACTATTGCAAATGCAACTATTTCTTATTGTTTTTATTTAGTTTTTTACAACACAGCTCTCATTTAACGTCTAACATTAAAGGTAGGAGGTGAAGATTATTTACCTCCAATCTTACCAATTTTGCGTTTCAGGGGGCCGATTATGAGCATATTTGAGCATTACCAACAGCGCTATGAGAAGAAGCTTGATGAAGAGTATTCGTTAGAAGACTTCTTAGCAATCTGTAAAAAAGACAGAAGTGCATACGCTTCGGCGGCTGAGCGCTTATTAATGGCGATCGGTGAGCCCGAACTCGTCGATACGTCGAAAGATCCTGTTCTCAGTCGATTATTTTCCAACCGTCTTATCTCACGTTATCCTGCATTTAAAGATTTTTACGGTATGGAGGAAGCCATAGAGCAGATAGTCGCTTATCTTAAACACTCCGCTCAAGGCCTAGAAGAATCAAAGCAGATCCTTTATTTACTAGGACCAGTCGGTGGTGGTAAGTCATCTCTTGCTGAAAAACTCAAGGCATTAATGCAGAACGTCCCTATCTATGTGCTTACCGCCGATGGAGTTCGCAGCCCAGTTAACGACCATCCATTCTGCCTATTTAATATTGATGAAGATGGAGACATTCTAAAACAGGAATACAACATTCCTGACCGTTACCTCAAGACCATCATGTCACCCTGGGCAGTTAAGCGCCTGCATGAGTTTGGTGGTGATATTTCCAAGTTCAAAGTGGTCAAAGTATATCCTTCTATTCTCGATCAATTAGCGGTCGCAAAAACAGAACCTGGTGATGAAAATAACCAAGATATCTCTTCGTTAGTGGGTAAAGTCGATATTCGACAACTAGAGCACTTTGCCCAGCATGATGCCGACGCTTACTCCTATTCAGGTGCCTTGTGCCGTGCAAACCAAGGCATGATGGAATTCGTCGAGATGTTTAAAGCGCCTATTAAAGTATTACACCCTCTGTTAACCGCAACCCAGGAGGGGAATTATAATGGTACCGAGGGACTATCCGCTCTACCCTTTAGTGGTATTATTCTCGCTCACTCTAACGAGTCAGAGTGGACTACATTCAGAAATAACAAAACTAATGAAGCATTTTTAGACCGAGTCTACATCGTTAAAGTCCCTTATTGCCTCAGAATGTCTGAAGAAGTAAAAATTTACCAAAAGCTACTGGCAAATTCTGAGCTTGCCAATACCCCTTGTGCACCTGGCACATTAGAAACCTTGGCTCAATTTAGTGTGTTGTCTAGAGTCATCGCACCAGAAAACTCATCCATTTATTCCAAAATGCGGGTGTACGACGGTGAAAGCTTAAAAGATACCGATCCTAAGGCTAAATCCTACCAAGAGTACCGTGATTATGCGGGTGTAGATGAAGGCATGCAGGGCTTGTCTACTCGTTTTGCATTTAAGATCCTCTCAAGAGTATTTAATTTTGACCATACCGAGATTGCAGCGAACCCAGTTCATTTGTTTTATGTCTTAGAGCGTCAAATCGAACAGGAACAGTTCCCAAGCGAAATGGCTGAGCGATACCTTGAGTTTTTAAAAGGCTACCTCATCCCCAAGTATGTCGAATTTATTGGTAAAGAGATCCAAACGGCCTATTTAGAATCTTATTCTGAATATGGACAAAATATTTTTGACCGCTACGTTACCTATGCAGACTTCTGGATCCAAGATCAAGAGTACCGCGACCCAGAAACTGGTCAGCTTTTCGATAGAGCAGCTCTTAATTCAGAGTTAGAAAAAATTGAAAAACCCGCAGGGATCAGTAATCCAAAAGACTTCAGAAATGAAATAGTTAACTTTGTACTACGCGCTCGTGCAAATAACGAAGGAACAAACCCCTTATGGACAAGCTACGAGAAGCTCAGAACTGTCATCGAGAAGAAAATGTTCTCTAATACTGAAGATCTTTTACCTGTCATCTCTTTCAATGGCAAAACCTCTACAGACGATCAACGTAAACATGATGACTTTGTCAATCGTATGATGGAAAAAGGCTACACCCAAAAACAAGTAAGGCTACTTTCAGAATGGTATTTGAGAGTAAGAAAGTCTTCTTAAAAAGCCCAAAGGGGAGCTCCTCTCCCCTTCTTTTTGGCTAGGAGGTGCGCATGACAAGTTTCATTGATAGAAGGCTTAACTCTAAGGGCAAAAGTACCGTAAATAGACAGCGCTTTATTAACCGCTATAAAAAGCAGATAAAAAAAGCCGTTAGTGACGCCGTCACCCGTCGAAGTGTTACCGATGTCGATAAAGGTGAAAAAATCAGTATTCCGACAAGAGATATCAGCGAGCCCACTTTTCACCATGGTAATGGTGGTGTACGCGAACGCGTCCATCCTGGTAATGATAAGTTTGCTCGTGGAGACCAAATTGAACGCCCACCATCGGGTCAAGGCCAAGGTGCTGGCCAAGGTGAAGCTTCTGATTCCGGTGAAGGTCAAGATGACTTTGTGTTTCAAATCTCAAAAGATGAGTATTTAGAACTGCTATTTGAAGATCTAGAGCTCCCTAACCTCCAAAACAATCGCTTAAACAAATTGGTTGAGTATCAAGTGTATAGAGCTGGTTTCACCAATGATGGCGTGCCTGCCAATATTAATATTGTTCGCTCACTCCGTTCATCTCTTGCTCGTCGAACGGCGATGACCGCCACCAAGAAGGCAAATTTAAAAGCCCTTGAACAAGAGCTTTCACAACTTGAAAATACTCCTGGTTCACAAGCGGAGCGGATCTTGGCGCTCAAGGAGGAAATCGCCGATTTAAAACAGCGTATTAAAAAGGTACCGTTTATCGATACCTTCGATCTACGTTATAACAATTTCGCCAAACGTGAAGTCCCCTCAAGCCAGGCTGTTATGTTTTGCTTAATGGACGTATCTGGCTCTATGGATCAAGCAACTAAAGATATGGCAAAACGCTTCTATATTTTACTCTATCTATTTTTAACTAGAACCTACAAGAATCTAGAGGTTGTGTATATCCGCCATCATACACAAGCTAAAGAAGTTGATGAGCACGAGTTTTTCTACTCTCAAGAAACGGGTGGCACTATAGTATCGAGTGCTCTTAAATTAATGCATGAAATACAAAAGAAACGTTACCCAGAGAATGAATGGAATATTTATGCCGCTCAGGCATCAGATGGGGATAATTGGGCCGATGACTCGCCGTCTTGTCATGAGATCCTAGAAAAGCAGTTACTCCCAGTTGTTCGCTATTTTAGTTATATCGAGATCACTAACCGCGCCCATCAAACGCTTTGGCGGGAGTATGAAGATTTACAAAAGTCTCACAGCAATATTGCCGTACAACATATAAAACAAGCTGAAGACATATACCCTGTATTTAGAGAGTTATTTAAAAAGCAGGCTGTTTAGGGGGTGATTATGGATAATCTAAACAAGAGAACACCATTAGACGATGGCCCAGATTGGAACTTCGACTTATTACAGAGCTACCTAACCGAAATAGAGCGTGTCGCAGACTTTTATCGCTTAGATGCTTACCCTAATCAAATTGAAGTCATTACAGCAGAGCAGATGATGGATGCTTATGCAGGCATAGGTATGCCAATCGGCTACACCCATTGGTCTTTCGGTAAACGTTTTATTGAAACAGAACAAGGGTATAAGCGCGGCCAGATGGGATTAGCGTATGAAATTGTAATTAATTCAGATCCCTGTATTGCATACTTGATGGAAGAGAACACCATCACTATGCAAGCTCTAGTGATGGCCCATGCCAGCTTCGGCCATAATAGTTTTTTTAAAGGTAACTATCTATTCAAGACTTGGACCGATGCCAGCTCAATTATTGATTATCTCGTATTTGCCAGAAATTATATCAGTGAGTGCGAGGAGCTTTACGGGATTGATAAGGTTGAGAGTATTATCGACTCTTGTCATGCGCTCATGAGTTACGGCGTCGATCGATATAAGCGCCCCAGTGAGATCTCATTCAAAGAAGAGAAGATGCGCCAAAAGGACAGAGAGGCTTATCTTCAGAGTCAAGTGAATGAACTATGGCGTACGATTCCAGATCTCCCACAAGAGGAAGCACAGGAAGAAACGAAACACTTTCCATCAGAGCCACAGGAAAATATTCTGTACTTTATCGAAAAGAATGCGCCACTACTTGAACCTTGGCAGCGTGAGATTGTGCGCATAGTAAGGAAAATGGGTCAATACTTCTATCCGCAAAAACAAACTCAGGTAATGAATGAGGGGTGGGCAACTTTTTGGCACTACACCATCCTCAACCACCTTTATGATGAAGGGTTAGTGACAGACCGATTTATGCTTGAGTTCTTGCAAAGCCACACTAACGTTGTGGCGCAGCCTAGCTACAATAGCCCTCATTACAGTGGTATCAACCCTTATGCTTTGGGCTTTAATATGTTCGTTGATATTAGGCGGATCTGTGAAAACCCAACGGAAGAAGATAAGGAGTGGTTCCCGGAAATTGCCGGTAGTGATTGGCTCACGACACTACACTTTGCTATGGAAAACTTTAAAGATGAAAGTTTTATTAGTCAATATTTGTCACCGACTATCATAAGGCAATTTAAACTTTTCTCAGTCTTAGATGATGACAGAAAAAACCATATAAGTGTTTCGGCGATTCACGATGAAGAGGGATATAAAGAGATAAGACAAAAACTTTCCCAGCAGTACAACCTGTCAAACTTGGAACCTAATATTCAGGTACAGAATGTTGAAGTCACGGGTGATCGTTCTATTACTTTAAGATATGTTCCTAACGCTAGGATCCCTTTAGCAGACACTTGCCATGAAGTCGTTAAACATCTACATCGGCTATGGGGCTTTGATGTAAAGCTTGAACAAAGTGATGATAATAAGTCGCACATCATTGCATCTTGCCCAGAAAAACCCGATACCTAAGCGAAAACACTAAACCTGTTTTACCGCTGACATAAAAAAAGCGCCTAATTTAGGCGCTTTTATCAAATCAACTTAAAAATTAAGCGAATTTGAAGTCAACGTGTTCAATCATTGGCTTGAACGCGTGGCGTTGCATGTCTTGAACGCGAACTTTAACATCTTTACCTTCTAGAGCGATAGTTAGCTCAGAAGTGTAGAAATCTTGGTTCTCTTGAATGTTGATGATGTCTTTGTGATCAAAAACAATAGAGATAGCTTCTTTACCTGGACCATAGATAACGCCAGGAACTTTGCTCGCGTGACGTAGGCGGCGGCTCGAACCTTTCCCGATTTCAGTACGAACTTGTGCAGCGATAGTGTAAGACATATTTAACTCACTTAATAAGAATATATAAAATAAATAGTCACGATTTTCGACCAACCATGACTTGCCAAAAGCGGACGGATTCTAACACAGAACTTATCGAGGCACAAAGCTTATCACATCACCAACGATAACTTTGTTACTTAGACTATGACCAAGATCTTACTGGGCCTGTATCGATATGGATAAAACCAGATTTAGGGTAATAGCCGACGCCACCGAGCTTTAACTCCATTGCCGCTTCTCGTATATGAGCGAGCTTTACTCCTGGAAGGGCTAGATCTAATGCCATACCTTTCATATGATAACTTTTCTTCGCAACCCCATTACTTCGATTAGCAAGCATGGCATTAGTTTTAGGGGAACGATAACCAGATATGACGTGTAAGTCTTCTTTAAAGCTCAGCGACTCTGTTAATTGATAAGCAAAATCGAATAAGCGCTTATCCATAGGCGCAGCTTCATTTTGACGATGATCACGAAGTACCTGGCTAAAGTCGGTCAAAATTTCGCTTTGATAATTTCCATCTACCCAATAGCTTCCCTGCCCGCGTTCACCTGTATGGCGGTTATAAAAACCTAGACTCCTAACCCCTTTAGTTGAACGACTTGCTTGAGCTTTAGATGGCAACATAGAAAACATTGCGACGCCACCTAATCCTAATAATAACTGCCTACGCGAGGAACATACTACTGACACACTTACACCACTGACTACTTTTCCAACAACTGGCAGGCAAATTACCCCGTCAAATTAAAGAAAGCAAGTAACTAAGTTAAATTAGCGAAAACTACTTTATAAGTCGTTGATTTTTGCTTATCCCCGTGTATAAGCGTCTTCCTGCAATTGATAGATGTCGTTTCTATACTGTGCTTGGTTAGTGTCATCTATCCAAGCGGTCCAATAGACTAGATGGACGTTAAGCGACGACTCTAGGGCGAACCACTGAGTCCGCTTTCTATCCGCATGCCTATCGACCCATGTTTGCTTGTCTTTTACTAAATTTGCAGCCATCCAATTGGCTAAGCCTTTAACATTCTCAATTCTAATACAGCCTGAAGAAAGCGCCCTATTACTACGCTGAAACAATTTGGGATCTGAGGTATCATGCAGATAGACGCTAAAATCATTTGGGAAGTAAAACTTATACCTCCCTAACGTATTATTAGCTCCTGGCCGCTGCACGAACCTAAATGGAAATGGGCCTTTAGCTAAATCACTCCACTGCTCAGCAGTTCGCATCACTAAATTATTATTACGGTCAAACACATCAAAGTTACGTTGTGAGATGTAGTTACCATCTTTTCTCACCTGTGGCAATAGATCGTTATACATAATTTTTTTGGGTACACGCCAGCTGGGATTAATCACCACATTAGAAATTGAACTACTCAGTATGGGCGTAGGTCGATAAGGCTTACCGACTATCACTCTTGAAACTAATTCAACTTCACCATGATCGAACAACTCCATCTCAAAGGCAGGGATATTTATAACTAGAAAACGATCATCTCTGTGCGCCATGAATTCGGCTCGTTGAATAAAATTATTAGCAAGAATTGAGGCCCGCTGCTCAGGAGTAACATTTAACCACTTAAGTGTTTCTGGACCGATTATCGCATCAGGCTTAAGTCCATGACGCCTTTGAAAACGTTTAAGTGCATCGGCAATAGGTGGACTTAACTTATTTGAATCTGTTGCAGCACTGCTCGCATCTCCTAAAAGCCATAAACGCCTTAAAACATTTGGTATATTAGGATCACTCTCTCCAGGACGGATCAAGCGTTCGAATTTAATTTCCTGCCACCAATCTTGCTCAGCCAACCACTGTAAATGACGAACACGATTCTGCAGCTCTAGATAACCAGCCAATTGCGGTTCAATAGCCATGGCTCTTCTCAAAGGGTCTTTTTGCTGGGTTAACTCTAGACTTCGAATTGGAATGTTTCGATGCAGCCAAAAAGTGGTTATATCCGCCTCAATGCTCGACAACTCAGATGTTGATAAGTGATACTGAGATAATGATTGCTTGTATTGATTAAACTTCTCATCTGTATCGACCAGGGCCATCAGAGATACCTGCTGGTATAACATATTTTGTGCACGAGTTAGCCGCTCAGTAGCGTGACTTGCTAAGCAAACAAAACACAAACAAATGCAGCATATCAGACTACAAAAACGCATCCTGCCCCCTCTCAATATTTCTATTTCAAGTATGGCAAACAATTATGCTTTGTATATGACAGAGGAGATAATTAAATAGCTAAGGACTGGAGTAAGTCAAAGAGATAAGGTACAAAAAAGCTCCTTTCCTAAAGGAGCTTATTACTCAGATGGGGAGTGTTACTAACTACTACCACCGAGTATGCTTCTAACTATTTCAGTTTCACCCGAACCTGGATGATATTGTAACTGCCAGTTCTCACTGCCTTTAACAGGGTTATCAGCAATATAGTTATAGTAACAATAACCGTTAGGAAGACTGAGATCACCTCCTCGATACCAATAAACAATATCATTACCTTTTGCAAAAGCTTCATCAGACTCACTAACTAAATTATAGTCGTTATCGAGTAAGCCTTGCCAAACCTCCTTGCAATACGCACCTTGTAGCTTTGTACCATTATCGCTCTGTGAAGTATCTATCCCTAATGGGTATCCTGTCACTGAAGAGTCTAGCGTGCCATCACCATAACAGGCTAAATCCAATTGATAGCCACTCTTACCCGATGCCAGCCAGCAACTATGATAAAGTTTTACCCCGGAGCTGAAGCTTCCAAACGCGCTTTTAATCGTTGCGTCATGGGCATCTTGACTCAAATTGATAAATTTAGGCGCAGCAATAACGGCTAAAATTCCCAATACAATAATCACCACGACGAGCTCAATTAGAGTAAAACCTTTAGCAAGAACTTTCATTTCAAATACCACTGTAATGAGTTGAGCAATAACTGTGTTTACAATATACAGCTAGAGATATGTTTAGTCACTTGAGAATGTCCACTCTTGGACAGGAATCCCTTGTACTTATCTTTCAAGCATCAAAATTCAGACGTAAAAAAAGTATCCCTTGCGATTTTATCGTTAACGGCAGATACAAAAAAGCCCCTGCTTATGCAAGGGCCTTAATGATGTTACCCGTGGCCAGACTTGAACTGGCACGCCTTACTTTGTGAATAGTGTGAGGCATCTTTTATAAAAAGAAATCCATTGTGTTGATATCATAAACGTTAGATACAAAAAAGCCCCTGCTTATGCAAGGGCCTTAATGGTGGTACCCGTGGCCAGACTTAAGCTGGTTAGCTTGTTCAGCAAGGCATCTCTAAAAAAAGGAATCCATTGTGCTGCTATCAATGAACGTTAGATACAAAAAAGCCTCCACACGTTTTAGACGTAAAAAAACCAGCTCGATGGCTGGTTTATTTACTCTTCATAAGAAGATGGTACCCGTGGCCAGACTTGAGCTGACACGCCTATTTTATCAAGTGTGCGAGGGATTTCTTGCCCAGTTTAAATAAGGGCTCATATCAGAAACAAAAAAGCCTCCGCAATTTAATGCAGAGGCCTTAATGATGGTACCCGTGGCCAGACTTGAACTGGCACGCTTATTCAGCGAGGGATTTTAAATCCCTTGTGTCTACCGATTCCACCACACGGGCAAACTCTTTGACTTTGACGATACGCATTGTCGGTACCAATACTGCTTCTCTTTTCAGAAAAACTCATCAAATTCGCAATTTGTGGAGGCGCGACCCGGAGTCGAACCGAGATCGACGGATTTGCAATCCGCAGCATAGCCATTCTGCCATCGCGCCACATGTTCTATAAATTGGAGCGACATATCGGGTTCGAACCGATGACCTATACCTTGGCAAGGTATCGCTCTACCAACTGAGCTAATGTCGCATTTCAATCTATACCGTTTTCAAGTTCTTGCTTAATTCGCCTCCCCTTGACTACGGAATGGCATTCTACCGATTTACTTCGCAGAGTCAACGCTATATTTATCGATAAATGTCTGTTTGCCCACTTATTGATCTCATCGTTGTTTTTACGAGCTATTCGGCTGTTAAATCCTTCCACGCTGCCAAAATATAGCTCATCATTGACCAAAACGTCAGAACAGCTGCGATATAGAACAAACCAAAGGCAGCATAAGTTAAAAGCTCGTTTGGTTGCCAAATTAAACCTGTGATAGCCACCATCTGGGCCGCAGTCTTATACTTACCAATCCAAGAGACAGCAACCGCACCACGCTTACCAATTTCAGCCATCCACTCTCGCAGTGCCGAAATAACGATTTCACGACCAATCATGAAGAGCGCTGGAAGTGTTAGCCAAATATTGCTGTATTCAGAAATAAGTAAGACTAATGCCGTTGTTACCATAATCTTATCGGCAACGGGATCAAGAAAAGCGCCAAAACGTGTCGATTGCTTTAACTTTCGCGCGGCATAACCATCTAGTGCATCCGTAACGGCTGCAAGCCAAAAAACAAATGCAGCGGCAAAAGGAGACCAAGGTTCTGGTATATAAAAAAGTACAACAAAAACAGGAAGCAGGGCTAACCTGAAAAGTGTTAACGCAATAGGAATGTTAAACGGCATTTTAGAACCTAATATTCAAAAGCAGCGCCAATCTTGCCTTAATTTTGTTACCCTCGCAATGCATCATGTATCGTTTGTGCCATTTCTAAGCTAATACCTGGTACTTTTGCCAATTCAGATACACTTGCACCTTTAACTTCTTGCAATCCGCCTAAATATTGCAATAAAGCTTTACGACGTTTAGGTCCCACACCAGCTATCGACTCTAGAGTGGAGGTGTTACGTGTTTTCTGTCGTTTGTTTCTATGCCCAGTAATCGCAAAACGATGAGACTCATCGCGAATATGTTGGATGAGGTGTAAGGCCCCTGAATCGGCAGGCAGTGTAAATGACTCTTCATTTTCACCATAGATAAGTGTTTCGAGTCCAGGCTTACGCCCTTCTCCTTTCGCCACTCCTATTAATGTCGGTGCGTTGTCCAGCACCACAAATTTTTCATCCACCACTTTCTGAGCGATTCGTAACTGGCCGATGCCACCATCAATAAACAAAATATCGGGGATCTTCCCTTTCTCATTAATTTTGTCGAAACGTCTTGTTATAGCCTGTTTCATTGCAGCGTAATCATCACCTGGGGTGATCCCTGTAATATTATAGCGTCGATAGTCTGCTTTGCTTGGCCCTTCTCGATTAAACACCACACAAGATGCCACGGTACTTTCACCCATGGTATGGCTAATATCGAAACACTCCATCCGCTGGATTTTATTAGTCGACTCGATAGCTTCCTCTAACAATAAAAAACGCTGCTCGATAGTATTCTTATGCGAAAGGCGAGTATTAACCGCATTCGTTGCATTGGTTAAGGCTAAGCGTAAAAAACTTGCTCTTTCACCACGAACCTGAGTCTTAATCTCTACTTTCTTATTTTGTGCGGTTTGAATTGCATCAGCAAGCTCAGCTTGTTCCTCAAATGCATCGCTGATCAAGATCTCTTTCGGTGTGAGTCGTTGACTATCAGAATTAAGATAAAACTGCAGCATGAATGAACGAAGCACTTCGGACACTTCTGTATTGACTGGGACTTTTGGATAGTAGCTTCGACTACCAAATATTTTGCCCTCTCGAATAAACAATAGGTGAAAACAGGCAACACCAGACGCATAATAAGCTCCAATGACATCCATGTCTCCTGATGCATTCGATACTTCCTGTTGCTCTGATACCCGTCTTAGGGCGGTAATTTGATCGCGATATAGCCCAGCTTGTTCATAACGCATTTCACTGGCTGCTTGTTCCATTTTTTGTACAAGCACCGACATCACTTGCTGATTCTTACCTTTCAAGAACAATGTCGCGAGCCTTACCTGTTCTTGATAGTCTTCCTCAGACACTATGCCAACACAAGGCGCACTACACCTTCCTATCTGATACTGCAGACAAGGGCGTGAACGAGACTTATAGTAAAGGTCATCACATTGTCTAATCGGGAAAATTTTCTGCATAAGATGCAGACTTTCTCGCACCGCCCCGCCATTTGGATAAGGTCCAAAGTACAGCCCTTTATCGCGTTTGGGACCGCGGTGATACGCTAAACGAGGATGTTGATGGTTACTCAGAAGAATATATGGGTAAGATTTATCATCACGAAGCAGTACATTATATTTAGGCATGTACTGCTTGATGTAATCATTTTCTAGGATCAGCGCATCGGTTTCACTGTGTGTCACCGTGACATCGATATTTGCAATATGGGACACCAATGCCTGAGTCTTAACATTGGTTAAATTTTTACGAAAGTAGGATGAAAGCCGTTTCTTTAAATCTTTTGCTTTCCCCACATAAATGACAACATTTTTGTCATCGTACATCCGATATACACCGGGTGATGATGTTACTGTCTTTAAAAATTGATTGGCATTAAACTCATCAGACATAAAAGTTTGGGGCTAATTATTTAGAATTGTCCAGTATCTAACATTTTATACCGAATTGCTAAACGAGTCAGCTCTACATCTCCGCCTATGCCTAACTTAGCAAACAAACGGTAACGATAACTGTTGACGGTCTTAGGGCTCAAGTTCAACTGCTCAGAGATCTCACTCACTTTTTCACCATTAGTGATCATCAGCATGATCTGTAACTCTCTTTCTGATAACGATTTAAATGGATTATCTTCTGATTGATTGAATTGACTCAATGCCATCTGTTGAGCAATCTCAGGCGACAAATATCTTTGTCCATGAGCCACTTGTCTAATCGCTTGTAGCACTTCTGGAGAGGTGGCACCTTTGGTTAAATAACCCGATGCCCCTGCTTGCATAACTTTTGTAGGAAAAGGATCTTCAGTATGAATGGTTAGCACAATAATCTTAGCATGGGCCTGAAAACGTAAGATCTTACGTGTCGCCTCTAAACCACCAATGCCTGGCATATTCATGTCCATCAAAATCACGTCAGCTTCGTTTTTGCGGCACCACTGCACAGCAGTTTCGCCATCGCCAGCCTCACCCACGACTTTAATGCCTCGTTCATCTTCGAGGATCCGTCTAATTCCGGTTCTTACTAACTCATGGTCATCAACTAAATATACTGAGATCAAAGTCGCCTTACCTTTCGCCGCCAACTTAAAGCATGCTATTGCACAGACTTAAGTTGATAATGTTATAAAGGTTAATTTATCGCATCTAACTGCATATAGAAAGTAAAATATCCTAAGAATCAACATGATGGTTTATTGAGTATAATGAAGAAATTCAATAAGTTACGATGGGTAAAACGCAAAAAGGCAGCCGTGTAGGCTGCCTTTTCTAAATATGGCGGAGAGATAGGGATTTGAACCCTAGATGGGCTATAAACCCATGCCGGTTTTCAAGACCGGTGCATTCGACCACTCTGCCATCTCTCCGAACGCCATAAATATTATGCGTTTCCATTATTGATGTAAACCCATTTCACACAAAAATATCGTCCCACCCGCCTTAGTGACCAACTATTGGACAATAAGTACAGTCTTTAAACGACTAAAGCTGATTCACTAGCACATACTTAGTTACAACAGCCAAATACGTAGCAGATCGTTATCTGTCAAAGCCTGTCGAAAAATGTGCTAGTATCACCCTACTAAAAATAGACATACACTTTTATGAACTCAAATGTTATTCCTGCTTCGGCTCTTGTTCCAATTTTCAATATTCCAGCTGAACAGGCGTTCATCCCTAGCGAAAAAGCCGATTTACTGGGCCAAGAGCGCAGTCTAGATGCATTCCGATTACTCACTGCAACTGATAATCAGCACATGTATTTGGCTGATTATTTCGGTTGTAACAGAAAACGTATTATCGATGCATTGGTTAAGGAACAAGGTCAGTTTCCAACGCTAAGCTTAGCCCTCAATGAAGATAAAACCACCGCTTGGGTTGATCAGGGTACTGCCAACTTAACTGCGCAAATTGCGTCGAAAACTCACCAATATCAATACCTGTCAGGTTCAATACGAAAAGTCGATCTCATCGGACGTTATCACAGTGAAACTCAAACCTATGAGGCGGGTCTTCTGGCCAGCTGTCATTATCTGTTCATCTGTGCCGATTCCTTGTGGAAGAAAGAGAACCTTTGGGATCTACTACTTGAAATTCTCGACAAGCAAAGTTATCAGGTGCACTCGCAGTTACCGCCTTTGTCGTTAAAATGTAAAATCGTTCTCATTGGCTCGAGTAACCAATATGGCCATTGCTGGCTAGGTGAGCCGAGTTTTTCGCGTCACTTCCCACTGCTTGGGGAATTGATCAATGAGATGGATTTATCAGAGCATTCACCCGTTGACTACTGCCAATGGTTAGCCCGTATATTGAATGAACTCAATATAAGCTTAACCAGCTCGGCATTACTGTTATTACTACAATATAGCGCCAAGCTCGCCGATCATCAGCAACGCTTAAGCTTAATGGCAACGAACTTAGAACACTTGTTAGCCCAAGCTAAAGTCTATGCGCAGAGCTCTGAGATCTCGACTCAATCGCTATTACACAGTATTAGCATGACTAACCAACGACACAATGCTTCAGAGCGACTCTCTGAGCAGAACTTTGATGATCTATTTATCAACTTACCGACTCAAGATGAGATCGTTGGCCAGATAAACGGTTTAACCGTGATAGAAAACGCTGAATTTAGCTATGGAGAGCCTGCTCGAATTACAGCATCGGTTCACTATGGTGACGGTGAAGTTGCCGATATCGAACGCAAATCTGAGTTAGGCGGCAATATTCACGCTAAAGGAATGATGATCCTTTCAGCATGCCTTTACCGAATTTTTGGTAAAGATGCCCCACTCCATCTCAATGCCAACATAGTATTTGAGCAATCCTATCAAGAAATTGATGGCGATAGCGCTTCTCTTGCGGAATATTGCTGTTTGATTTCAGCTATTTCAGAAAAGCCAATCAAACAGAGTTTAGCTGCCACAGGCGCAATAGATCAATTTGGTAATGTGCAAGCCATTGGTGGCGTAAACGAAAAAATTGAAGGCTTCTTTAAACTGTGTAAGCGCCGAGGACTGACTGGACAACAAGGAGTCATTATTCCCGCCTCTAACATGCAACAGTTAAATTTGCATCAAGATGTCGTGGAAGCCATCAGAGCTGGCCAGTTCACTTTATATCAGGTTAAGCATATTGATGAAGCTGTCGAGATTTTAATGCAAACCCAGGCAGGCATCGCCGATGAGGACAACCAGTTCCCAGACGAAACACTATATGGCTTAGTGCAATCTCGTTTAGAAAACTTGGCTGGTTATCAGGAAGAAGAAAAGAGTCTTTTTGCAAGACTCGTCGATAAATTGAGATTTTCTAGCTGATCGGAGTTGTTTAGCGTACACGTGTTCGCTAACCTTGGCAGCTCAAATTGCTGGAGTATCAAAAATAATGAGTAACGCAAATAGTTTTACCAAAGAAGATCTTATTGCCTGTGGACTAGGCGAATTATTCGGACCTAATTCTCCGAGACTACCAAAAGACAACATGTTGATGATCGACCGCGTGCTAAAAATCAACTCGGATGGTGGTGAGTACGGTAAAGGTGAGATTGTTGCGGAACTCGATATTAATCCAGACCTATGGTTTTTTGACTGTCACTTCGCAGGTGACCCTGTTATGCCGGGCTGCTTAGGCCTTGATGCTATGTGGCAGTTAGTAGGGTTCTTCCTTGGTTGGGAAGGCGCTGAGGGCAAAGGAAGAGCACTTGGTGTAGGCGAAGTAAAATTTACTGGTCAAGTATTACCTGAGGCTAAAAAAGTCACCTACAAGCTGACAATTAAGCGTAAGGTTTACCGTAAATTAGTTATGGGTATTGCCGATGCCACGATGGAAGTCGATGGCCGTGAAATCTATAGTGCGAAAGATCTTAAGGTCGGTATTTTCACCGATACCACTAGCTTCTAATTGACACTCATTTTGCTAGCTTATGCCGCAATAAAATGCCCTCTTACATAGAGGGCAAAATTGTTTCTCAACGATTGTTTACTTCAAGATAATTCTTAGAATTAAGGTTACTGAGTCTTGTTTATCGAACAGTTTTACTTATTAAATAAACCGCTCAGCCGACCATCAATGCCTTCACGCCAACCTCCAAGCCATTGTGATTTTGAATCAAGTGTCGAATATGGACATATCTCCTTCGACCGGCCACCAATTCCAGCTTGAAAGCCTTTCGAAAAAGCTCTATCTAATCGATCTCTTTTTTGTCTTTTCATGCAAGCATCCTCTCTGAGATAACAAAAGAAGCTAACGCTTCACTTCCATAAATAATGCTTTTTAGACTAGAGATCAATCTATAAAAAACAGCAAACAGACGCTTAAATTTTAAGCTATTGAGAAATATTACAAATTTAATTCAAAAAAAATCGAGGCTGTTAGCCTCGATTCAATTCTTTTACATCATGGATAAATTTACTTAACTCGGCGTCTAAACCAGAGCAAAGGCAAAGCTAACAACCATGCAAAACTTGCAGCACCTTTACGCTCATAGTTGTCGTTACTGCCATCATCATCGATGACGGTACAAGCTTCTGCTCCAGAAGTGCTCGGCTGTAGTACGACCATACGTGGCAAGAATGATGTTACAGGCTCCCCATAACCGTTGAGTTCGAAGAATGGTAAACCATTATCACCAATGACGATATTTCCATCATCATCAAATTTGTATGAAGGCTTACGAATAAAGGCTGTACCCACAATCGTACCATCTTCATTGATACTGTTACCCTCGACAACGAGGATCTCACTCTTGTAAGTTAACGTTTTACCCGAACCATCTTGAACTTCGACTAAATTACGCTCCCATTGTCCCTCAGCATTTTGCTTATAACCTTTAGACTCACAAGTTAGCAAATCATTAACGTTATTGAACTCATTTGATGGTAGATCATACAAGAAAGCCGCTTTGGGACGTGGTTTCTCTTTATCATGGGTTGTTTCAATATAACCCACAACCTGTCCTTGGTTATTGATATCACGACCACGGCTACTTAAGTCAGAAATCCCGCCATAGAAATCGTTTGGTGTAACAAGCGCTGTTTCTGGATTGTTCGTATCGAAGTAGAAGAATTTGTCACGTCGGTAACCATCGATGTACTTATTATAACTACCGACTAAGATACCATTATCGTTGATATCATAAGCAATGGATGAATAGACATCTTTTGCTCTATCAACATCCACCCAGTGATATTTATATTCTTCAACCCCGTTTTCACCTAGCTCTTTTTTCCAATAGGCCGCATCGTAGTACAATCTATCTTTATCGCCTTTGCGATAAACATAAGAGCGACCCGCTACGACACCATCATCGTTAAGCCCAAGGCCCTGAGCGCTGTAAACGCTATCATTAGTCACTTCTAGCCCTAACGGCAACATAGTCGCTGTAGGAGTGTCATTTCCCGCTTCATATTGCCAAACATAGCCACGGATCTGGTACTGAATATCGCTAAAGCCATACTGATTTGGGAACTGAGCAGCCTGAATACAGATCTCTTGTGGTGCAGTGTCGCTGTCGTTGTCAACACAGGATTTTACGATATTGGCGCTGTTATCACTGATATCAATACTGGCATAACCAGTGACTAAACCACTCGTATTAACGGCCGAGGCACTAGAAAAACCACCGACGTTAATAGTCTGTTCACTTGACTCACCTTCCTTATAGATATACTCAGTATAAGGTGGCTTTAATGGGATTTCGGTATCGGTGCCAGACTTAACGAAGCCACGCTGCTCATATTCTCGGTAATACCAAAACTCTTGAGTATCACTGCTGCCATCGTAATCAACCGTCTGCTGAAGTGCCGTCATTGCCCCCACTTTTAAGCCAGCGTCATTGATATCATAAAAAAAGGTATCAACAGAATTGACCGTCGATTCATCTTCAGGAAACGTTGGCGCAGTGGTGCCATTAACGCTTTCAAAAGCTGGCATCCACTCATTACCCACAGAATTAAAAGTGAAGTTGTTAGCTATGATAGGAAGATTAACCGAGAAGTTAATTGTTTCGAAATCTGCGACCCCATCTTCAATGTCGATGATACCATCATCATCTTCTGACACAGTGAGCTTCTTTTTACCTTTAGCAGCACCAACCGCCTCATTATTAGCGTTAACGGCCATACCATAACCGTTACGGGTATTGTCAATGGTGCCATTTAAATTATAAGTATCTAAGTCGATGTTTATAATTTCATAAACAGGTGCGGCTTGCACACCTTGAAGTACGCTTAATACACCAACGGCTACTAATGATAGGGTTTTATCCAACTTAAACTTCATTAACTCGCTTCCTATTTCTTATTTTTAGCTTACTTCAATGATTCGAGCTCTTCCCATCGCTCAAAGCAACTTTCAAGCTGACTTTCCTTATCGGACAATGCTTTCAAGTTTTCATTCACTATTTTTTGCTCCTGAGCATAAAACTCTGGTGAGCTAACAACAGTTTGCAATGCTTCGATATCTTGCTCTAACTGTTCCATTAAGGCCGGTAAAGACTCTAACTCACGTTGCAATTTGTACGAAAGTTTTTTCTCGGCTTTCTTGACTACATTCGGTTTAACAGCAACAGGTTCACTCACCGGAGCTTGGACAGCGTTTGCGGCTTGAGGTTCCTCAGAGTAAAATCTTGCCCCTTGAGAAACGGCATCCTCGTAACCACCCACATACTCACTCCAGCCACCATTGCCGGTAAACCACCAACTACTGGTCACTGTATTGTCGATAAATGCACGGTCGTGGCTCACTAGCAATAGCGTACCTTTGTAATCTGCAAGCAGTGACTCTAACAACTCTAGGGTCTCAATATCAAGATCGTTAGTTGGCTCATCGAGAATAATCAGGTTTGCAGGTCTTAATAATAAGCGTGCTAACAACAGACGGTTCTTCTCACCACCAGACAATGCCTTCACCGGCGTTCTAGCGCGCATTGGAGAAAACAAAAAGTCCTGTAAATAACTCAAGATATGGCGATCTTGACCGTTGATGGTTACCGTTTTCTTACCTTCGCCAACGTTATCTTCAACCGTCTTTTCTGGATCTAGCGCTTCACGATATTGGTCAAAGTAGGCGATTTCAAGTTTTGTACCCACTTTTACGCTACCAGACTGCGCTTCTAACTGACCAATCAACAATTTGACAAGAGTCGATTTACCGCAGCCATTAGGACCAATCAGTGCGATACGATCACCACGCATTACCGTAGAACTAAAGTTCTTAACTAAGTTCTTCTCTGGTAAATTGTACTCAAGGTTTTCAATGTCAAACACTAACTTACCCGAACGCTCAGTATCGGCAACAGCCATCTTGGCGCCACCTTGGCGATTAAGACGCGCCATACGCTCTACACGTAAGTCTTTAAGCGCACGTACGCGGCCTTCGTTACGAGTACGTCGAGCTTTTACGCCTTGACGGATCCAAGCTTCTTCCTCGGCGAGCTTCTTATCGAAGTGAGCGTTTTGCTCGGCTTCAACACGAAGCCATTCCGCTTTACCATCTAGGTAAGCTTGATAGTTACCCGGCCAAGATGTCACCACACCACGGTCTAAATCAACGATTCGAGTCGCCATGCGCTGAATAAAACCACGGTCGTGACTGACAAACACGATAGCGCCGCGGTAACTCAATAGAAATTGTTCTAACCACTCAATTGTGTCGATATCTAAATGGTTGGTAGGCTCATCAAGTAGCAGAAGATCGGGATCGCTAACTAAAGAACGCGCCAAAGCCACTTTACGTTGCCAACCACCCGATAGTTCAGACAAAGGCGCATCGGCATCGAGGCCGAGTAGCTCACAGTTTTGATTAATGCGATTGTCTAACTGCCAGCCATTGAGGTGGTCAATATCTTCTTGCAAACGCTCCATCTGCTTAAGCATGCGCTCCATCTCATCAGGAGAAGCCGTGCCTATATCGTGAGAAAGCTGATGATAACGTTCCAGCTTTTCACCCACCTCTTTGAGTCCCGCTGCAATATACGCATACACAGTGCCCTGCTCAGCCTTTGGTGGATCCTGCTGTAATCGGCTCACTTTAACGTCGGTAGCGATGTTAAACTCACCTTCATCAAGTAACACGTCACCACTTAAGACTTTCATTAAGCTAGACTTACCAGCACCATTACGACCAACGATACAGACTCGTTCACCGGGTTCAATGGTAAAATCAGCATTTTGTAATAATGGGG
Source organism: uncultured Shewanella sp. (assembly GCF_947497935.1). Taxonomy (GTDB): domain Bacteria; phylum Pseudomonadota; class Gammaproteobacteria; order Enterobacterales; family Shewanellaceae; genus Shewanella. Next base: position 209,679 of record NZ_CANMIO010000007.1, on the reverse strand, counting down.
TATAGCCATAGGCTAAAGAGCCGTTATTAATACGTACAAGACTCAACTTACGCTCCTAAAAATTCTTCTAATGCTTCGAGATCAAACGGCCAATTAAGTTCACTTTGACTGTCGACAATTTTGACGACCGGAATTCGAATGCCATATTGTTCAGCTAAGTTTTCATCATCACAGATATCCAAGGCATCATATTTGATACCACTCTGTATGAGTAACTCAGCTGCTAACTCACACAGATGACACGCATCTGTGTGATATAAAATAACCGAGGCGTTAGCCTGCATGGGTGATTAACCAAGTATTATGGATGTGTGGATTACGCTTGTAATCCAGCGGCAATGTTTGGTTATCGATGTTTTTAACCGACATACCTAGCGCTTCTAAATCTGCAATTTCCATCTTAAACTTACGTTTATTGTTAGAGAAGATGATTTCTCCACTAGGATTAAGCAACTTGAACACATCAGTCAACATAGCGACGTGATCGCGCTGCACGTCAAACGAGTCTTCCATACGCTTTGAGTTCGAGAAAGTCGGTGGATCGATGAAAATCAGGTCAAATCTATCGTGAGTTCGTTTCATCCACTGCAGGCAGTTAGCTTGGACGAACTGGTACTTATCACTATTTAAGCCGTTTAGTGCAAAGTTTTCTTTTGCCCAATCTATGTAAGTATTTGACATGTCGACAGTTGTTACTGAAGTCGCCCCACCTAATGCCGCATGTACTGATGCTGAACCAGTATAAGAGAACAAGTTACAAACACTGCGACCTTTAGATTTTTCACCAACAAGCTTACGCGTTAAACGGTGATCAAGGAACAGTCCAGTATCTAAGTATTCTTTAAGGTTTAATTTGAACTTAGCACCATATTCTGTGGTGATAAGTTCAAGTTTATTGGCAACTAACTTCTCATACTGATTGGTACCCTTCTTTCGTTCACGGGTTTTCAAAATAATATGGTTAGGATCGATGCCAATTGCACTAGGTAAAGAGATTAGAACGTCTGTAAGACGACGCTTAGTCACAGCTTCTGGTATTTGTGATGGCGCTGAGTATTCTTGAATAACCACATAGTCTAAATACTTATCAACGGCCACATTGTATTCAGGTAAGTCCGCATCATATAGTCGGTAACTATCGATACCCTCTTTCTTAGCCCACTTTTCTAACTGCTTAAAGTTCTTTTTAATACGGTTAGCAAACGGCACGGCAATATCACTGACATCTCCTTCAATTTTAATATTCGCAGGATCGACGCGACGTGTATTTTCAGCATGAACCGTATAAAGATTAAACGCACATTCAAGGGCGCCGTTATTCATCTTCATCTGCTTGTCAGCTTTTAGCTTTAATGCAGACAGCAGTTCAACATCACTATTTAAAATAGCAATGCTCCAACCGCCGAACTCAGCCTTAAACTTGTCACCTAACTGGTAATACAATTGCAGTAACGAAGTAACGTTACCTAGGCGCTCGCCGTATGGCGGGTTAGAGATCAAGAAGCCTGACTCTACTGGCACATCAATAGTTAATGCATTGCCAACACTGAAATCGATCAACTCAAGTACGCCTGCATTTTCAGCATTACGCTTTGCTAGCGCAACTAAGCGAGAGTCAATGTCTGAGCCAAAGAACTTAATTTCACAACGGGTTTTACCAATCGATGCACGGGCTTGAGCTTCATTTAATAGCTCTTGCCATACTTTCTTGTTATGCGGTAGCCAATGGTCAAAACCAAAGCGTTCACGGTGAATACCAGGCGCGATATCACAAGCCATCATGGCCGCTTCAATCAAAATAGTGCCACTACCACAGAAAGGGTCAAGTAAATCAACTTTATCTGCCTGCCAACCACTTCGAACAAGCATGTTTGCAGCTAAGTTTTCTTTTAGTGGCGCCTCACCCGTTGTAGAGCGATATCCACGCTTATGCAGCGCTGGACCGGAGAAATTAAAACCGATAGTGATCTCACCACGTCTAAAGTGTGCATCGATTCTAAAATCTGCATCCACTCTTTCTACGTTTGGACGGCTAAAGTCGTCATCACGAAAACGGTCAACAATCGCATCTTTAATTTTTAGCGCACCAAATTGAGTGTTTTTGATAAAACCACCCAAACCATGGAAATCGATGCTAAAAGTACTGCGATTTGAGAACTGCATTTGCCAGTCAATACCATAGGCAGCGTTATACAGTTGCTCGGGAGACTCACAAGGTCCTTTATAAATGACAAAAATGATTCTGCTCGCTAAACGCGACCACAGCGTTATACGATATCCAAGCTCCAACGGAGCAGAAAAATAGACCCCGGCAACACTTTCTTTAATTTCAGAAGCGCCTAGCTCGGCAAGCTCAAGTGATAACGCGTATTCATAGCCCCGTGGAGCTGCAGCAAAAAAATTTAACATTGATAGTCGACACACAGTAAAAATTAGTTAGACATTATACCTGCTAGCGGCAGCAAAAGATAAAAGTTATTGGTTTAAGCTTAATTAAAAACCAGTAATAGAGATTTAAGTACCAACAAATTGATAAGCGTGCAATAAACAGGCACCTAAACAATTAATAATAAAAGTTTCTTGCAATGTCTGTAAGCCATCGCTATAGTTCGCCACCTCTTCGGGACAGGCACAGACTTTACCTTAAGTTGTAGTGTTTTCGGAGATGCAAAATCGGACGCGGGATGGAGCAGTTTGGTAGCTCGTCGGGCTCATAACCCGAAGGTCGTTGGTTCAAATCCAGCTCCCGCAACCATTTTTTACGAATCAATGAAAATCAGTGTTATGTAGGCCAGCGAAAGCTGGTTTTTTTGTGCCGGAATTTTGCACTCTGGTTCCTTGATAGCACCAATAGCTAATTAAATTCAGGCTAGGATGGAGTAGTTTACCCGCTCATCGGGCTCAAGTTTTTATAAAGCTAGTTCCGTAGAAATCGTACGAAAGTCGCTGCCACTTCTTTCATTAAGAAGTATGACGAACCTTTAGAACACGCAACATTCCATCAAGTTTCAATGCGCGGCTTCAACTTAACAACATTTAACAGCTATCGAAAAAATCCTACCTAAACCTGCATCAGTTTGTATCCATTGCCACTGCCTTATTGCTCCACTGTTATAAAACGTTAAAATTGCCCGGCAACATAATAAAAACATAAAAACACACGCGGTTAACAACATTCTTGTTAACGCTATAACTGTGAGAACAAAATGAATAAAGCAACCCCTCTCCTACTCTGTATCACTTTGAGCGCTTGTGGTGGCAGCGATGCAGACAATAGTGAAATAACCCAACCTCCTATTCAAGCACCGGAATTACAAGCTGATATATGCTACCTGATGTCGACGACTATGGGTGATATAACACTAGCAATCGACTTGACCAATATGCCAATTACAGGTGAAAACTTTAAAAGTTATGCAGATGACAGCTTCTACACTGGAACTATATTTCATCGCACTATCAATAACTTCGTAATACAAGGTGGAGGCTTTACGAGTGGCTTAGTACACAAGCCCGCTAACGACCCCATCGTTAATGAGGCAGATGTTGGGATTAGTAATGAACGCGGTACAATTGCCATGGCTCGAACGAATGCACCAGATTCTGCAACCACTCAGTTTTTCATCAATGTCTTAGATAACCCGCAACTAGATTCAACAGACACTAACTTTGGCTACGCTGTTTTTGGCAAGGTGTTACAAGGTATGGACATAGTGGATCAGATAAGCATCGTCGATACAAATAGTAATGATGTTCCAAAAGTAGAAATCGTTATTAACTCACTCACAGAAACTAGCTGTGCAGTCAATTAACCATTTTATACTAGTGTCGTGCCTTAATTTTTAAGGTGCGACATAATTGCAATTAATACAAAATACAATCTACTCAAGGCATTTGCAGCAAACTCAATCAAGCCGAATGGATGAAGGAATAGTTATTCGGTTATGAATTAGTTCAATACAGAAATAGGTCGCAACATACTCCTATTTAAGACAAGTGATAGCACTTGCTATGCTAACGATCCCCCCCAGTTTTGACTATGCTCTTTACACGTTACGAACAGCATGGTTAATCCCGACATACAGAAGACATTTCCTACATTCCTATAGCTCAGGTGCAGTGAAGGTCATTAATTCAAGACTGAGTGAATTCAGTTGATACGGAGCGGTTAATTACCTTATCTTAAATCGCTCAGACTAACTCTTTATACTGATTGGTATAATACTGGTACCTTTTTATTTTGTTAAAAAGGCTCTTCTACTAGATGATATTAACGAGCAAGACGCTACCCACCAATAAACTGTTGTAATGGATTTCTACAGTTAAGTTATGAATCACTTTATCAAAAGTGTGTTTATTGATAGAGATGAGTGACAGGTATAGCGAATTAATTACGGGATAGATATACAAAAATTGAGTGAACAACGAGTGCTAAACATGTTCAGCCTTATAAATATATTTATATCGGAAGGTTAAACATGTTCTAAGAAGCATTGTTTAGACAACAAGGTCTACCAGGGTTTTATAAACTCAAATTTTATGCAGCATGGATCTGCTGCTGGGTCTGTGTTGAGAGTGGTGCTAACCTGTCATGCATCACTTTTATCGTTTCAAACTGCCCCAGTTTTTTTGAATCAGTTAATCGGCATTCTGCAGACATAATCATGACTAAGGATGCTTGTAAGCCCGACTCTATCACCATTGCAAGGACAGTGTGCTCATTTGTCGTCAATTGAAATAGTTTTCCGACCTCACTATAAACGCATTGATGAGAAGTATGGAAAAACCATGATTTGGGCATCTGAGGTTTTAATAAAAAATGAGCGGCAGTCGCATTTAATGCGATTTGAACTATTAACGCATCGTTCAAGGAAAGTGTTTTTGATAAACGATCAACCAAGTCTATATAAAACTTAGCGTGTTCTACACTAAACTCCATTGTGTCTTTGGCATCTGGTATTAGGGACTTTAATTTATAAGGTGACAAAAACTCCATGTCATCCCCTAATGAAACGCTTAAAACTCCATGCGTTTCACTATATCCCCACTGCCAATCCCTTTTTGGCATTAATAACATAACGTTTACCTTTATTTAGATACAAACCGATAATAGATGATTATTTCATCAATATCAAAATAAATTTTATTCGATATGATATTAAAATTATTAAATAAAAACGATCATTACGATCCTATTAAGATCCTAATGATCGTTTAATGATCTAAATAACAAGTTTAGATCGTTAGGGCTTATTTAATTCGGTATGCTTCTACGATATCTTTTATTAACTTCGGCCCCTGATAAATAAATCCAGAATAAATCTGTACCATTTCAGCACCAGCGTCTAACTTATCAAGTGCGTCTTCTGCACAGTTAATACCACCGACACCAATAATTGGGATCTGGCCTTTTAAACAATCAGCAAGCTGCTTAATAACTACTGTTGACAATGAATTCAATGGTTTACCACTTAGTCCACCAGCCTCATTTGCATTAAGTAAACCGCTTACGCCATCGCGAGTTAATGTTGTATTGGTTGCGATAGCCGCATCAAATTCACTTCGAATTAACGCGTCAGCAATTTTTTCAATCTCTTCACTAGATAAGTCTGGCGCAATTTTCAGAGCAATAGGCACGTACTTACCGTGTTTTTCAGCCAGTTCTTTTTGCTTCTGCTTTAGTGATCCAAGTAGATCATCTAATAGATCGCCATACTGAAGCGATCGTAGACCAGGTGTATTCGGAGATGAAATATTTACTGCGATATAGGCGGCGTATGGATAAACCTTGTCCATACAGATCAGGTAGTCGTCTTTACCCTGCTCTACTGGTGTGTCTTTATTCTTACCAATATTGACACCAACCATCGCATTTGACTTAACCGCTTTCAGGTTTGCAACTAAATTATCAACACCTTTGTTGTTGAACCCCATACGGTTAATAATTGCTTTCGCAGGCTTGAGTCTAAAACAACGCGGCTTATCATTACCTGGTTGAGGACGTGGTGTAACCGTCCCCACTTCAATATGACCGAAACCCATTGCATGGAATGCATCAATACATTCGCCTTCTTTATCCATGCCAGCAGCAAGACCCACTGGATTTGGAAAAGTCAGTCCCATGATGGTCACTGGGGCTGGCTTAATATTTTGCGCATAAAAGCAATTTAAAGGTGAATTACCAGTAGATTTTAAACTGCCGATAGCAAAATTATGGGCCAGTTCTGGATCCATCTGAAACATGAACTTTTGTGCGATTTTATAAAACATGTTTTCTCCTAGACCGAAAAAAGCCCCGGCAATTGCCAGGGCTGCTGATGTTAATCAGATTACTTTTGACCTTCACAATGAAGGATCAAAAGATTAAGTTCACGTAAGGCTACAGAGAACTTTGCAAACTCGTGGCTTTGCGAAGTCTTGAAGTCAGCTAGCATATGGAACCAACGTTCCAATAGGCTCTGATTCGACTCAATCCATTCTGAAATGATCTTATTCGCATCACAGGTTTCTGTACAAGTTCTCAACACGACAGAGCTAAGTGAACGCTGCTGCCAATCGAGCTCTTCTCTGAAGGCCGCTCTAGCCAGTGCTTGCCAATGGTTCGAAACAGGTTGCGCGCTAATCTGTTCAAGGAACCAATGTAAATCGACACTTGCGCCTAGCTTAAAGTAAGTTTCAGCGACTAACGGAACCGGCTTGCTTTCAAGATCACAGATTTGTGCGATATCCAATGCCGAGAATAAAGTACTGACATTTGCCACAACCATGGCAACATCTTCTGGTACCCCTTCTTTAATTAATGCATTCGATTCTGCGCGAATTCCTTCAACTTCATCATTCACCATGTATTGATGGACGCTTACTTTCAAGTCATCAAACACAGGCTTAAAGAACTCGATTGTCTGTTCAATATTCAAGTTACGATTACGATGGCGTAGGAACCAACGACTCGCACGGCGAATATTGCGACGTAACTGGTGCAACATTTCACACTGTACAACAGCAGGAATAACGCCATTCAAATCAGTAATAGACTTAGTTAAATCAGCTAAACCAAACACTTCGCGTGCCATAGTATAACAAATGGCAGCTTCCGCTACTGAGGCACCTGTCTCATCTTGCATACGTTGAACGAAATTAAGTCCCATATCATTGACCAATTCGTTGGCCAAAGAAGTTGCAATAATTTCACCACGTAGTGGATGAGACGCCATATTTTCGGTGTACTTCTCTTGTAATTGTTTAGGGAAGTATTCAATCAATAGCTGGCTTAAGAAGCTATCTTCAGTAATTTCTGATGTTAATAGCTGCTCTTTCAAAACCATCTTAGCGTAAGCAACTAGCACAGAAAGTTCTGGTCGTGTCAGAGATTTACCATTAACTAAACGGTCAGCTAATTCATCTTCGTTAGGTAAGAATTCCAGCGCTCTATCAAGCTTTCCTTCTTTCTCAAGATAATGAATGAATCTAACTTGCTCTTTAAGCTGCTCTGCCCCGCGAACCTGTGTAACTGAAATGGTTCTGGTTTGATCTTTACAGTCTTGAAGAACAATACGGCTCACTTCATCTGTCATCTCTTCAAGTAGGCGGTTACGTTGCTTAACCGTCATCTCACCGTCTGCGACTAACGAATTAAGTAAAATTTTAATGTTTACTTCGTTATCGGAACAATCAACACCACCCACGTTATCAACGAAGTCAGTGTTCATACGTCCGCCACTCGCACAGTATTCAATACGCCCAAGTTGGGTACAACCTAAGTTACCGCCTTCACCAATAATCTTGGCTTTAACTTCGTTGCCATTAACACGGATAGCGTCATTAGCGCGATCCCCAACTTCTGTATGTGATTCGCTCGTCGCCTTAACATAGGTACCAATACCGCCATTCCAGATCAGATCCACTTGCATCTTAAGCAGCTCTTTGAGCAACTCAAGCGGTGGCATAGAGGCTTTTTGACTTCCTAGCATCTTTTTCATTTCAGGTGACAATGGAATCGACTTAGCAGAGCGCAAGAAGATACCACCACCTTTAGAAATAAGTTCTTTGTTGTAGTCTTCCCAGCTAGAGCGTGGCAGTGCAAATAAGCGTTCGCGCTCTACATAACTGGTTGCTGCATCTGGATTTGGGTCGATGAATATATGCATGTGGTTAAATGCAGCGACTAATCGCGTATGTTTCGACAACAACATGCCATTACCGAATACATCACCAGCCATATCACCGACAGCTAAACAGGTAAAATCGGTAGTTTGGCAGTTAACGCCCATTTCACGGAAATGACGTTTAACTGATTCCCATGCTCCGCGTGCGGTAATGCCCATCTTCTTATGGTCATAACCGTTACTACCACCCGATGCGAATGCGTCCCCTAACCAGAAGTTATATTCGATAGCAATTTCGTTGGCGATATCAGAGAAGGTTGCCGTGCCTTTATCGGCAGCAACAACTAAATATGGGTCATCTTCATCGTGTCTCACCACATTTTCAGGAGCAATGACTTCACCATTGATGATGTTGTCACTGATATCGAGTAAACCACGAATAAATAAACGGTAGCATTCTTGTCCTTCGGCGAAGAAGGCCTCACGACCGCCATCTGTTGGCAGTTGCTTACAAACGAAACCACCTTTAGCACCGACAGGAACAATTACCGTATTCTTAACTTGCTGAGCCTTAACAAGACCTAAAACTTCGGTACGGAAATCTTCTCGTCTGTCTGACCAGCGCAAGCCACCACGGGCCACTTTGCCACCACGAAGGTGTACACCTTCAACACGTGGAGAATAAACAAAGATTTCATACTTCGGCAGTGGCTTTGGCATTTCAGGGATCAATTCAGGTTCAAACTTGAACGAGATATATGATTTTGGTAAGCCAGAATCTGCTACTTGATAGAAGTTAGTTCGATTCGTTGCATTAATTAAATCAAGGTAACGACGAATAATTCGGTCATCATCTAGGCTCGAAACATCATCAAGGCGAAGATCGATTTGTTCGATAAACTTGTTTAACGTACGAGTTTTCAACTTAGGGTTGAACTTGCGAATGTACATTTTAACAAGCAAGTCAGCAATTTGCGGATAGCTTGAGAAAGTTTCTTCAATATAGGCTTGGCTAAACGTAGAGTCTATTTGGCGCATATATTTAGCATATGCTCGAAGTACAGAAACTTCTCGACCAGTTAGACCTGTAGAGAGAACTAAACGGTTAAAACCATCATCTTCTAACTCTTTTTTCCAAACCTGAGACAATGCAGTTTGAAAGCGTTCTTGGCTGTCAGCAAGATCATCTGATGCCACATTCTGAGTGGTCATCAAGAAGTCTAGGATCCAATAAGTGGCACCATCGACTGTTTTAACTTCATAAGGTCTTTCATTAATCACTCTAAGACCGAAGTTTTCAAGCATTGGTAACACATCTGAAAGATGGATTGGTTCATCTTTATGGAATAACTTTAGACGTACCTTGTTATCGTTCAATGCCGTTTCTTGTGGCTGATAGAACAACATGCCAAGCTTGTGATCGTCGTCAAGTTCCTCTAGATGCTGAATATCAACTACTGATGAGCTTGGAAGCACATCTTCTTTATAGCTACGTGGAAATGCATCTACGTAACGCTTAATCAAGCTGTTACCTAACTCTTCACCTTGAGCACTGAAAACTGCACTAGCAAGTTTGTCTTCCCAAGAGCGAGCCGCTTCGGTCAAATTATTCTCAATCGCTGCCACATCGACGTCCATACTATTATTGTCAACTTTGATGATGTAATGCGTTCTAGCCAAAGTAGACTCTGAGAAATATGTGGTGAACTCCACATCTTCACTACTATTGAAATGCTGCGCAAGAATGCGCTGGGTGTCTTCACGTAACTTAGTGTTATATCTATCTTTTGATACATAAACTAAGCAAGAGAAGAATCTACCAAAGCCATCTTTACGAACAAACAATTTCAATTTGTCACGGTCTTGCATCTCAAGTACACCATGAGCGATTGATGCAAGCTGTTCAACACTCGCTTGGATCAACTCATCACGTGGTAAAGTCTCGAGAATATGCATTAACGCTTTATAGTCATGAGATCGCGGTGCTAGACCTGATCGGTCTAATACTCGTTGCACTTTTTGAGCAAGTAAAGGAATTTCACGAGGACTACGGTTATACAGATTAGAGGCATATAAACCGATGAATCTGTCTTCACCAATCACATTCCCTTGCTCATCGAAGCGTTTAACACCGATATAATCTACGTAAGCTGGGCGATGAACACGACTTTTCTCACTGCTCTTAGTTAACACTAAGAGGCTTTTATCAAGCGCCTCTTTACGTGCATTTTCTGAGAAGCTTGACAGTAAGAGACCAGTTTCAGTTTTGCTTTTACTTGACTTGGTCATCAGACCTAAGCTGGTCGATTTGTCGGCAACGAGTTCTAAGTCACCTTCCACTTTATGCAGGTCGTATCGGCGGTAGCCAAGTAAAGTGAGGTGGTGATCGTTTAAATAAGATAGGAAATTTCTAGCTTCATTGAGCTCTTCCTTTGTACCGGGATAAGGACGGTCCTCCAACTCGGCTATTGTATCACCAAGTTTTGTCGACATTGCTTCCCAGTCATTAACGGCAGCAGCGACATCGCCAATCACAGACTCAATCTCTACCGTTAGGGCTTTAATGTCGTCATCGCTACTTTGACGATCAATCTCAATTAAGAAAACGGCAACCTTGTCAGCATTTTGTTGTTCATCAGAACTATAACTAACATGCGTGACCACACCATCTTGACGCTCTATAACCATTGGTGTGTGCAGCATCATATGTGCCGTTATGCCCAAACGATTAATCGCCATGCCAACTGAATCGACCAAGAAAGGCATGTCTGGTTGGATAATTTCAATAATTGAGTGGCTTGATTGCCAGCCATGTTTAGACTGACTCGGGTTGAAGACTCTAATATGACCTTCCCCGACGGAGGTCTTATTCAGTGCGTTCCATTGACTCAAAACAGCGCCATAAAGATCACTGTCGTTACGCGCATTAAGATCGTCTTTAGACATGTGCGCATAGAGGCAAGTGGCAAACTGTTCTACTTGTTTAGCTTGTGAATTGGGTACTTTAGAGTGAATTAGGTTGACTACGTTTTCGAGCAGTACTGAAGGCATTGCATCTTTCAAGGCCATGTTGCTATTTCCTTAGGGGCTATGGCAGCGCTTTTTAATTTTTATGGATGCTTCTTAAACTGACCTGAGCCTATTTCTGTGACCTAGGTCATAGCGCGAAGTTTATTACTAAATCCCCTATATTTCGAGAACTATTTTAGTGGTACATCCTCATTGATATTAACCTCACACTGATTTTATTCACACTGTTGACATAACAACCGTATATAACGTGTTTTTATTCAAAAAAAAAGAGGAGCTAATGCTCCCCTTTCGTTGATTCTACTTGGGCTGCCGCCAAAACATGGCAGCTATGGCTGGTAGGATAATTATTGCACCCAACATATTTACCAAAAACATGAAGGTAAGCAAAATCCCCATGTCCATTTGGAACTTAAGTGCTGAGAAGAACCAAGTGCTCACACCAATCGCTAATGTAAGCCCCGTAAAGATCACTGCGCTACCACGTTCAACCAGTGCCTCATAATAAGCTTTTTGTACCGGCATTCCGTCTCGTAAACGTACAGCCATGGTCGATAAAATATAAATACCGTAATCAACACCAATACCCACACCGAGTGCAATCACAGGTAAAGTACTCACTGCGAGACCAATATCAAGCTGAGTCATTAACGCCTGAGCTAACGTCGAAACCACATAAAGGGGCAAAATTACCGCTATCGTTGCTCTTAGTGAACGGAAACTGATGAGACATAAAATAAACACAGCACCGTAAACATAAAGCATCATTGGAAGCTGTGCTTCAGCAACAGCTTCATTGGTTGCCGCCATAACACCAACTGGACCCGATGCTAACTTAAATTGGATTTGGTCGTTATCAAGCTGTTTTTGTAACTGATTAACTTTAGCAATAACCAATTCGATAGTTTCGGCTTTGTGATCTTTAAGGAACAAATAGACCGGCATCACAGAGCAATCACTATTTAGTAACCCCGATGTTGTCGGTACACGACCAACGGCCTGAACCAAGCTCGCTGTTGTGCGTGGCAATACACTCCACTTTGGATTGCCTTCATTAAAGCCTGAATTCACACGCTTTGCCACCGAAGCCAAACTCGCCGTTGCCTCGACTCCTGGCGTGTTACTGACCTGCCATTCAAAATCATCAATTTGCGTCAACACCGAGTGATAAGTACAGGCTTCCGGAAATGCTTCAACAATCACAGTCATCACATCGGTGGTAATAGAGAACTTATCAGTAATAAAGAAAGTGTCTTGATTATAACGAGAGTCTAAATGTAGCGCGGGGGCTCCACCTTGTAAGTCGCCTATTTTCATCTTATTCGCTTGTTGTAAACCAACCGCATAAAGCAATCCTGTCACCACCAATACCCAAATCGCGTACTTTGGCGTAGCGAAGTTAGAGAGCTTAAGCCAGATATTATTAACAGGGTTTGGCTTATTGTCTTTACGAGGCTCTACCGTTGTAAAAGAGATCACCAGAGGCAATAACACTAGGTTAGTTAAAATAATGACTGCTACACCCAGAGATGCAGAGATAGCAAGCTCTCTAATAATACCGATGTCGATGGCCAATAGCGTCATAAAACCTATGGTGTCAGATAACAGCGCAACACCACCAGGAATAAGCAGACTTCTAAATGCCAGTGCAGCAGCCGCTTTTGTCGTTTGTCCATCGGTGACCCGTCGCCTTACCGCGTTGATCATCTGTACACTGTGACTCACACCAATGGCGAACACCAAAAATGGAATAAGTATCGACATGGGGTCTAAGCCAAAACCAATAACAGTTAATAAACCTAACTGCCACACTACGGCTATCAAACTACATACTAACGGTAAAATTGTCAGCGCGACTGACTTAGAGAAGAAGTAAACCATTACCGCGGTCACTAAGATAGCGATAAGGAAAAACAGCAATACTCCTTTAGCACCGTCGGCAACATCTCCAGCCATCTTAGCAAAACCTATGATATGAATTTTTATCTCATCGGTTTCATATTGCTCACGCAACTGCTCTTCTAACTGCGCAGCAAACGCCAACGTATCAAGGGCCTCTCCCGTTTGTGGATCAAAGTCCATTAACTGTGCACTGACCATTGCCGCCGAATAGTCTTCAGCTATCAAACGGCCAACAATACCTGCTTTTTCGATATTGCCTCGAACGGTTTTTAAGCCTTGCTCAGTAGTAGAAAAATCCGCGGGGATAACTGGACCGCCAGCAAAACCGTCTTCAACAACTTCAGTAAAGCGAGTCGATGGTGAGAAAAGTGATTTAACTTGGGCCCTGTCTACGCCAGGAATAAAAAACAGCTGATCATGTACATTTTTGAGTGCATCAAAGAAGTTCGGATTAAAAATATTACCGCTAGTATCTTCTACTGCCACCATGATGCTGTTCGCACCACCAAACTGTTTCTGGTGCTTTAGGTAAGTTTGCATGTAGCTGTGGTTAAGCGGGATATTTTTAACAAAGGCGGCATCCATTTTCAGGTTACTCGCTTGGATCCCAAGAAAGATTGTCGTTACCGCAAACAAGAATATGACGAAAGCTCTATGACGGAATAGATAAGATTCGAATCCATTAACTAATTTATCTAACATAGTAAGGTCCTATTATTTTTTTTCTAATTTGATGAGACCTTTATTGCCTGCAACCCATAAGTTTCCTTCTGAGTCTTTGGCAATAGCGACTAGGTTTTCACCCTGTCGCTGCTCTACAAGTTGGCTTTCACCTGTGGCAGAAATATCGATAATAACGCCGGCATTTCCGACTAATCTCAATGCGCCCTCTTTGATTCCGATCCCTGCATTAATAGTTGAATCTGTGGGGAGGCTAACCTTTTTCCAATTTATTAAACTCAGATCCGACTTAAAAACATTCCCTCTAAGTCCCATTACAAAAGCGGTTTCATCGATAACAACCGCATTAAATAAAGAGCCTTCATACATAAAATCTTGTTTTAGCCAGTTCTGACCTTGATCTGTCGAAGTGGCAAGCAAACCAAGCTCCCCCACCATAATGAGAGTGCCATCAGTTGCTTCAATAATACGGTTAAAATGCGGTAGTAAAGTGCTTCGCTCTGAGAGGTAAAGGGCTTCATCTTCAGCCTTTAATTCTTCCAAATACTCGACATCTTCTTCAAACAGTAGCTCTTGATGGTATTCACTATTCCATGTCTTCCCCCCATCATGGGTGCGGTAAAATAGACCATAGGCACCAACCGCGACCCCATGCTGCGGAGTAAAGAAAAGGATGTCTAATAAAGGCTTTTCAATTTCTTCTGACTGCATTTGCACTGACCAAGTCTGACCACCATCTTTTGTATGAAGGATGGTGGCGTCATGACCTACAGCCCAACCTAGAGCAGGTGTGACAAAAAAGAGCTTAGTGAGTAAGGCTTGTGTTGGGGTATTAACCTGTTTCCAGGAATCTTGATAAATGAATGCGTGTCCTCGCTCACCAACGGCAACCAAGGATTGTTGATTATTTACGATATCTAAAACTAATGAGTTTGCAGCAAGAGGCTGAATTTGTTGTTCGAATATGTTCTCTTGTGCCAGTACAGGTAATGACTGAAAAAGACTAAATATACTCAATGTTGAGATAAATCGAAGCATGCTAAACGACATACAGACTTCCTTAAAAAAATAGTGAGGGGCCTGAGCCCCTCAACAAGCTGGTTTAACGAATACCTGCACGGCGTAATGCGGCTGGAGTAAAGTTTGCTTCACTCAATTTTGCATCGAAGTCATACATACGGCCTTCATTATCGAGTCCCATCGCAATATAACGACGTGATTGAAGATCATGGAAAACTTCCAACGTACTCCACTGTGTAGGGACTTCGTAGTAGTTCAAACCATGAGCTATCGCGACTCGATAAAGCTCATCGCGGTTATCGTAGAGATCGGCGACAGACACCTGCCAGGAATCTTCATCAATGTAGAAAGTACGTGCCTTATAGATATGACGCATGCCCTCTTTTAGCGTTGCTTTGACGACCCAGACACGATGCTTTTCATAACGAACATATTCTGGATTGATATGGCCTGGAGTGATGATCTGCTCATACTCAAGCTTATCAGAGTGCAGCTTGTAGTCGTTGTAAGGAATGTAGAGCTCTTGCTTACCGACTAACTCCCAGTTATAACGTACTGGTGAGCCGTTAAACATATCAAAGTCATCAGTAGTTCTTAGGCCGTCAGATACGGTACCAGGGGTGTCAAATGCCACGTTTGGCGCTTTACGTACGCGGCGCTGCCCTGTGTTATAAGTCCATGCTTGACGTGGTAACTTCTCTTGATCCATCGTCTCTTTAACTAACAAGGCTGTACCCGCTAGACGTGCTGGCTGAGTAACAACCTGCTTAAAGAAGAACAAAGTGTTGTCTTTACTAAGCTTGTCTAGTGTCATCTCAGGGCGAGAATATTGGAAACGGAGTTCTTCAGTGGTTTCAACTAAGGTATAGCTACCACCCGCAGTCGGTGCAGCTTGACTACGTGAGGTCTTAATGTCCACGCCACGGAAACGTAGCACATGGTTCCAAATCACCTCTAGACCATTTTCAGGCATAGGAAATGGAATACCAATTGACGCACCTTTGATACCATTACCGCCATCGATCAGTTCCGCACGAGTCGCGTTCTCTTTCGTTGCGTCGTAAACAAACTGAGGCACTGAAGCTGAGCGGCGTGTTTGGTAAACATTCATCTTGAATGTTTCTGGATATAGCTCAAATAATTTGATCTGCCCATCTGATAAATACTCTTTGTATTGATCTTTATTGGCATTGGTAATGGTAAATTCAATTTTATCGCTAGGAAACGGATCAGGATGATGCATCCCTTTACTGTAACCCGCTACAGGCTCAGTAATACCGCCATCCCATGCAGGAATAGAACCATCTGCGTTGGCGGCTTTTTCACCACCAAGTGGGGTTAACTCAGTACCTAATTTCGCTGCATCTGCTTCAGAAACCTTAGCCAAAGCACTTGGTGCGCTTAAAGCTATCATCACTGCTACAGGCAACATCGCAAGTTTATTCATTGTTATTGTCCTTGTGATTTTAGATTGAATATTTAATGTTAAACGACACGTAATCTCGATCAGCCATCGCATTGGTCGTTCCTACTCCACCGAAGAAAGTGTTATAAGAAAGATCTGCGCCCCAACGACTCTGATAATCGAAATTAATGCCTACAGCCACTGACTTCTTGCCTTCAGTAAACAAGAACATAGGATCGGGTGTAATACCATCAACGTCATGAGAGAAAATGACTCGAGGTGCAATGTTCACACCGCCCCATACGTTGTTATAGTCAGCTTTAGCGACTAAACGGTAACCCCAAGCAAAATCGGTTGGGAATGGGTTAGTTTCAGGACCGTTATGCACAGCTTCGATAATACCTGGCATATCAGGGTTACCGCCCGAACGAGAAGTGCCTGGACCGTTGAGTCTCAACTCATCATGACTTGGCATATCGTGGATCCAAACGCCGCCGATTTCAGCTAGCATAATCAGGTTATCGGTACCTAATGTCGGTCCAAATAGGTGAGTAAAGGTCGTCTGGGCCTGAGTAGTATCTAGACGGATAAAGCCTTCTGCATATTCACCAGGACCATAGTTTTCAACTTGTGAAATCCCGTCAAACTCTGGGTTCAACCCCGCATTAGCAAGCTGCTGTGGCATTGCTGCAAATAGTAATTCAACATCATCAATCTGTAACGGTTCATCCAGTCTGTGGGCAATTTCACCCGCGACAGAAGTGTCACCGACTAACGTATTAAAACTAAAGCCCATCAATTGAATATCTTCAGGATAAACAATCTGCGCCTTAGAGAAGGTCTCTAGTGCTAACAGATCTTCGCGAGTCATGGCCTCGCCAGATTGCGCTTTGCCACCAAGACGTTGTAAATCGCGGGCTATTGCATCTTCGTTAAAGTTTGCTGTAGTACCACTGATCAGCGGACGACGACTATGGTAGTTCATGTAGTACAAACCAAACTCAGTCTCACCCAATTGAGGCGCATAATAGCCAAGTTTTACACCCCATTGTCCGTCATCGCTTGCTGAAGCATCATCTTCAACCAAGGTTGCTTTCGTAGGATAAGCCAATGCCAATCTAGCAAGATCTTTTGAATCAACCTGACCAGATCCAACCATCCCCACAAGGGTATTGTATTCGGACAATAAGAAATCGAGATTCATATCTGGATTAGAGTTAAAACCTAACTGAGCGTTTTGGTTATAACCACCGTAACCGGCAAAATCATTTGTTGAGAAAATCGATCCCGGGGTTGGAACCCAAACAGGCTCCCAATCGTATTGATAAAAACCTTCAACCGATAAGTTATCGGTCACCCCAAATGATGCCCACACCATACCTTGTGGCCTAAAGGCTTCTTTAAGTTCAGCACCTGGAGCATTAAGAATATTCAAATCGACTGGATTAATCACACCAATACCGTGTGCAATCAAGGTGCTTTCTCCCCAAGAGACTACCTGATTACCTACACGGATTGAGAGCGGATTTGCACCATCGTTAAAATCGAAATCGGCATAGACAAAGGCATCCAATAAACGGATGTCCTTACACTGTACTTCCGATGCCTTGCTATCAGCGCAAGGGTCAAACTCTTGCCCTGTTAGCGGATCATTAAAACCGAAATCACCATCGTTAAGTTTACGATCATAGAAATACATACCACGTGCAAACAAACCAAAGTTTTGGTATTTCAATGATAACTCGTGAAGACCTTTGACGATTTCAGATGTGGTATCACCCTGAGAGTACAATAAATTACTTAAATCGCCGTTGCTTGAGTAAGAGCCCGGTTGCGCCCAGATCTCAGCCGAACTGTATTTAGTATCGCTAAAAGCTGAGTAGCCAGACCAATCAAAACGTGGGTGGTTTACCTTACCAATTTGATTGTCCCAATCTCTGCCTTCAACGCGCCAGCTTGCACCAGCAGTCCAAGTCGAGTCAAATGTACCTTCTACCTCACCCCAATTGAATGAGACTGCATTGGCATGGTTTGTCATGCCAAAACCGAGCGCCGCAACTATCCCCAAAGCGAGCGCCGACTTATTTAAGCCGTTTTTAACCTTTTTCATTTTAGCTTCTCTCCGTAACCTGCTGGATTCTATTGTTATAGGAATTGATAGCCAACATTCTGTTAACTTACAGGTGACACCATTGTTACAGCATTTATACGAAGTGAGCAAGGATGAAATTTAGAAAATCTTCAAAAGATTTCGTCACTTAAGGGGAGGATTATAGGATTATTTTAGTGCTGTATTTAAATCAGCAATAGGTAAACTTAGATATGATGGCTTAGTAGGTCATTTGTTATGTGATTACAATGACCTAGAGCACCAAGTTTAGGGTATGGGTTGATGTTTAAAGCAATCGACCGTTTGAAGTAATTACTCTAAACCTTAGTTAGACTGATCAGGTTACCCTGATAATCCACGACCATATTAAAATAGGCTTTGATACCGATACTGGTTAAGAATGGTCTAAAGTGACGAGCATTGATCCACAGGGTTCGCCCCTTAATATCGACCACTTCGACCTTATTAACCTCACCACGATAGTAAGGTAGAAATTCTTGATAACTGATGTTCAGCGGAAATTGAAAAATCTGATGGGATGATGCCAAGGCTAAGTCTCATAAAAAAATGGATCTCAATTTTACACTCATAAATGACGATGAGTAAGAATGAGATCCATTATATTCAATTACATTTTAAGCTAATGCTTTTGTCACTTTCTCGTATAAATCTTTAGATAAATCTTCAACTGCAAGAATACGTTGCAGTTCGGCTTTCATCAGTTCCTGTCTATGAATGTCAAACTTCTTAAACTGAATTAATGGCGTAATAATTCGCGCGGCTACTTGCGGATTAAGAATATTAAGTTTAATAATCGCATCGGTTAGGAACCTGTAGCCCGCTCCATCGTTACGATGAAATTCAAATGTATTTCCCGCAGCAAACGCCCCAATAAGGGAGCGAACTCTATTTGGATTATTAAAGCTAAATGCATCATGCTCAAACAGTGACAACAAGGTATTAATACAATCTGCACTATTAAGAGAAGCATGCAGTACAAGCCATTTATCCATCACTAGTGGTGTTTTAGCCCATTGGCTCTCAAACTGCGCCATTAACTCATCACGGATCGCTGATGACTCACAATTTAGTGCTGTTAAAGCCCCCAAACTATCTGTCATATTTTGTGCTGATTCAAACTGAGTCTTAGCAAGAGTGCCGTAGCTTTGCTCTATTTTAAGTAACAAACTTAAACACACATTTTTAAGCGCACGAGAGGATGCATCATCAACATTCTGTAGGTCTCGCACCATAGCTAAGAGTTCATCTTCACAACCAGAAGCAATTTCAAGCACGACAAATTCTCTAGCAAGAGCAAGATTATCTAGATCAACAGAAGCTTTCTGCTCAATCAAAGCGTTAGCACTCGTTAAGGACAAAATCTCTGCCATCAGTGCCCTATCCAACTCCTGAGATAGAATCACGCCTTTGAATGCATCTAATATCCTAGGGTCAATGTACATAGCTTGTTTGCTTTGTAAATTGGCGATGTTTTGCCACACAGATTGACTAAACAGTGAAACAGATGCTTCCCACTTCGCAACCTCACTGCTTCCGAAACGCATGATATGGATCAATTGTTCAACGCTGTAGTTGAAGTTTAATTTAACTGGCGCAGAAAAATTCTGTAGTAACGAGGGAATAGGTTTTTGTTTAAGCCCTTCAAAAGTGAAGACTTGCTTTGCATCAGTAAAGTCCAGCACCTTGTTAAAAACTGATTGCCCTTCAGCATCAACAAGCTCGACATCAAATGGAATATGTAATGGCAACTTTTCAGTCTTGTCTGCTGTCCCTGGCGTCATTTGAGATAACGTCAACTGATACACATTAGCCTGTTCATCATAGTGTTCTTCAACGTCAACTTGAGGTGTGCCTGCTTGACTATACCAACGTCTAAATTGAGTTAAATCAACCTCACTCGCATCTTCCATCGCGGCTACGAAATCATCGCAAGTCACAGCTTGACCATCATGACGTTTAAAATACAACTTCATACCTTTCTGGAAAGCCTGCTCTCCAAGTAGGGTATGCATCATTCTAATCACTTCGGCGCCTTTGTTATACACAGTAACCGTGTAGAAGTTATTCATTTCGATAACCGATTCGGGCCTAATTGGATGGGCCATCGGACCAGAATCCTCCGCGAACTGCTGGTTTTTCATGACCTTAATAGCATGAATACGATTGACGGCACGAGAACCTAGATCAGAACTAAACTCCTGATCTCTAAATACAGTCAAGCCCTCTTTTAGACTCAGTTGGAACCAGTCACGGCAAGTAACTCGATTACCCGTCCAATTATGGAAGTATTCATGTCCCACAACAGATTCGATCCCATGGTAGTCGTCATCGGTTGCAGAGGCTTTATCGGCTAGGACAAATTTGGTATTGAATACATTGAGTCCCTTGTTTTCCATCGCTCCCATATTGAAAAAATCAACTGCAACTATCATGTAGATATCAAGGTCATACTCAAGATCAAAGCGGCTTTCATCCCAAGCCATCGACTTCTTAAGCGAGGCCATTGCGTGATGAGCCTTGTTCAAGTTTCCTTTGTCTACAAAGACCTGCAACTTAACCTCTCGATTACTACAGGTTATAAACTTATCTTCAAGCAGATCAAAATCACCAGCAACTAGTGCGAACAGGTAAGCAGGTTTCGGAAATGGATCGTGCCACTTAGCAAAGTGCAGACCATTGTCTAATTCGCCACTCTCAATTAAGTTGCCATTGCTAAGTAAATAAGGAAAAGCTGCTTTATCGGCTTCGATACGGACGGTATAAACAGCTAATACATCCGGTCTATCTAAGAAATAAGTGATACGTCTAAAACCTTCTGCCTCACACTGAGTACAGTAGGCCCCATCTGACATATATAAGCCTTCGAGGCTAGAGTTAGCTTCAGGATCGAGCTGAGTAACGATCTGTAATTCAAAGTCGTCGAGGTTCGTACCAACAACCAATTCACCTGCTGATTGTTTAAAATCAGCCGCAGTTCCATTAATTTTTACCTTAAGTACCGTTAGCTCATCACCCACCAATACAAGCGAGTCATTATGGTTACCTTGACGAATAACTTTACTGGTAGCGACAACTTGGGTCTGCTTTTCTGCAAGAGTGAAATCTAAGTCGATATGGGAAATTTGAAACTTGGGCTTTTGGTAGTCTTTGAGGAATTTGGCTTGTGGCTGGGACATGAATAAACCTCTTCTTATAAAATTTGAATTAAAAAAAACGCGCTTTAAGCGCGTTTTCTTATTGACTCTATACTACTTCTTTTGATTTTTAGCTAATTTTTCAATATCCGCTAAATCCAAAGTAATGTATGCGGTTTCATCTAAGAATGCATCAGCAACTTCGACGTCATCTGGAATATCATCTAATGATTTAACTTTTGCTTGGCCTTCATTTACAAGCCTTTCATTAGCACGGTCTAATTGCTTCTTGTCATTTTCTTCACGCTCGGCTAAACGCTCACTCTTGACTAACGAAACAGTTTTATCATCATGATTTGCTTTAAACTCAGCGATATCTTGAAAAATATAGCCAAATTCAACATCAGATTTAATTCTATCTTTGTGTTTACCTTCTAAGCTAACGACAAGCTGCGGATAAATTTCGCCAAGCGTACCGTACTGCGCAACAGGAACTTTATCCCAAGGTAATGCGTTATCTTCTTCAGCTTCACCGTATTCGCCAGGCTCTAACGCGCTTGGGAATGGAATGTCGGGTGTCACACCTTTAAGCTGAGTACTACCACCATTGATACGGTAGAATTTTGCAATCGTATACTGTACGTGACCAATAGGTTTTTCGTACATGTCATAGATGCGGCCTAAGCTCTTGTGCTGCTGAACCGTGCCTTTACCGAAAGTCGATTCACCGACAATAAGCGCTCGATCATAATCTTGTAGTGCAGCAGCAAAAATCTCTGAAGCAGAAGCACTGTATCTATCGACCATTACAGTCAATGGGCCATCATAAGTAACACGACCGTCATTATCACGGTTTTGCGATACTCGACCATTAGCATCACGAATTTGTACCACAGGACCTTGTTCTATAAACAAACCTGTTAACAATGTCGCTTCCGTCAAGGCTCCACCGCCGTTTCCACGAAGATCGATAATAATGCCTTCAACTTTCGCTTCTTTTAATTCTGCTAGCTCTTTAGAAACATCTTTAGACAGATCCATGTAAAAACCTGGGATCTGAATAACGCCGACCTTACGATTGGCGTATGGTCCATCTGTAGGCTCAACCACTTTAGAAGTTGCAGCTCGATCTTCTAGACGGATCTTGTCTCGAACAATGGTCAGCTCGAATGTCTTCGCGCTTGTACCACCTTTCTTAGGTAAAATTTCTAGGACAACTTTACTGCCTTTAGGGCCTTTGATCAGCTCTACTACATCGTCTAAACGCCAACCTATAACGTCAACAATCTCTTCGCCTTCTTGACCTACACCTACAATTCTGTCTTCCGGTGACAGCTTCTCACTTGTGGCCGCGGGGCCGCCAGCAACGAGACTCTTGATCACGGTATAATCATCATCAACTTGAAGCACTGCGCCAATGCCTTCAAGGCTTAAGTTCATTTCCATCTGGAAACGTTCAGCATTACGTGGCGAAAGATAACTAGTATGAGGCTCTACGGTGCGAGCAAAGGCATTCATCACACCTTGAAATACATCTTCACTGTGTGTCTGACTCAGACGTTTGATGGCATTGTTATAGCGCTTCTCTAGGACTTTAACGATCTCGTCCCAGTTTTTTCCTGTAAGAGAAAGGTTTAGCGCATCATATTTAACGCGTTGTCGCCAAAGTTCATTTAATTCAGCTTCGGTTTTTGGCCAACTCGCATCTTCTCTGTCGTACTCGTACTTATCACCTGGAACATCAAATGCCATCTCGTCATCAAGCAGCGACAAAGCATAGGCAAAACGTTCGTAACGGCGCTTTTGCACCAGTTCATACATCGCATAAGCTTGGTTTAAATCACCACTTTTCAACATGTCGTCAAATTGAGTCGAGTAAGGTTTAAAGCTGTCGACATCTGATTGCAACAATACATTCTTACGGTAATCTAACTGCTTTAGATAACGTTCGAATACTTGTTGTGAGAATGCATTATCCATGTCGAAACGATGATAATGGGAACGAGTAAATAGTCCAGTAACTCGCTTACTGGCTACCTTATGCTGCGGTTCCTGCTTTAGAGCGGGTAACTCGCTGAATTGAATAGTTGGGCTAACAGCCCACGCCGAGAATCCGACAAAAATACCGGCAATGGATACAGCCAGAGAAAGTTTTCGCATCAACAAGTCACTCCTTTAGTGCTCTTAAGCCATTACAGCAGTATGTGTTCAGCTCTAACTTTAATCGTTAAACCAGAGTCTAACTGAACTTGAACATCTTCTTTCTTGATGTCCAAAATCACACCAGCAACTGGTGCTTTACCTAATTTGACATTAACGCGCTGGTTTGGTTTCAATTCAGTTAAAACCGCAGGCGTTAAATTTTCTGCCACAACAGGCTCTTTTGCAGGTTTGCTGCTTTGAGCTGGTTTTGGACGCTTCGCAACAGGCTTCTTAGCTGGCTTCTTAGCCGCTTTAGCAGCAGGGTTTGCACTCTTAGCCTGCGCCATTCTCTTAGCCTTTGCTTTATCTTGGCTCTCTTTTAGTGTAGCTGCCGCGTGGTCAATGTGCTCTTGTTCTAGCTCACCACAAGCATTGCCATCTAAATCGATACGCTGTGCGCCAGCTTTAACGCACTTAAGATAACGCCAGCTGCTGGTGTATCTTCTTAACGCGATTCTGAGCTGAGTTTTACTGACTTTAGAATCATCAGCTAACCTTTCCGCTAAATCTTGAAACAATCCAATTTTTAATGGCTTAGTTTCGCCTTCAGCTATAAAGCACAAAGGAAATGTTTCATACAAATACGCAAGAATAGCGTTGGTATCGGTCAACTTTTCTGTTGATTCCATCTTTACTTCCACAGTTTTAAAAAAGGGACACCGCCGACAAGCTCAATCGCTCGAATCAACTTAAGTGTCGTTTATATTTGTCTGATCTAGGCACAAACCACAAATGAAAAATTGTTAACATCTGTTTTTAGCCCCTAAAACCAAACCTACCTTAGCAACTACAAATCACAAACTCCATGTATTCATAAGTCGAATATAATTGTGTCTGCTTTTTTCATTACTCAAACCGCTTATTATAGAGAGGCTTCAAATGATTGCGACCTACAATTAGCGATAATTGGTCGCAGATTAACCAATTAGGCAAATTTCGAGACTTTTTACCAAAGTTTCGACGCCCTGTTGATCAATTTCACTGAATCTGGATAACGATGGGCTATCAATATCCAGTACCCCGATAACCTTTCCGTTTTGACGTAAAGGCACAACCAACTCAGAATTACTCGCACTATCACAAGCGATGTGCCCTTCAAATTGATGAACATCATCGATTCGCTGGCTAGAATTAGTTGCTACGGCAGTTCCACAAACACCTTTACCGATTGGGATCCTAGAGCAAGCGACCTTCCCTTGAAAAGGGCCGAGAACCAATTCATCATTTTTCACTAAATAAAACCCCACCCAATTTAGATCGGTAAGATTATCATTTAATAGTGCTGAAAAGTTTGCTAATGCTGCTATCTGATCATTTTCACCATCCAGCAAGGCCAGCACCTGACGATTCAGAGTGTCATAAAAAGCGTTTCCCATTAATATTCCCTAACAGTTTGCTCTAAAAATAAGAATGTAATCACAGCATTTTAACAACAAACCAATTCGTTTTAACACGCTATTTTATTTGGGCTCTTTGTTTTCAGATTTTTTGACCGCTTTTTTAGGCGTGATCTTTTTTTCTACAGAACCACCTTTAAGTAATACCTGAAGGTCATCCTTATTTTGAGCAAGAAAGAAGCTCAACTTCTCAACATCTTTCTCTTCTAAGTCTAAATCACTCTTACTTAAGAACGGAATTAGGTTGTCAGCGATATCTAGCATCTTATCGTAGGCATCAGCCTCCTTCTTCGATGTAAAAGTCATCTTTTCAACCCCTTCTCTAACGACAACAAATTGAGTTACAACGGCCATATCTAACCCCACACTGTTTTTATATACAGTGAAGAGTCTCATACATTCAACTTCTTATGCAAGTTTTCTCTATTATCTGATAAACTTATTTACTTAATGGCTCTGTATTTTCAATCGCATACGTGAAAAAATCATCTTTTACGTCTGATTAACGCATATTTCGTACACTTGGATATTGAAACGAATGGGAAAGGAAGCTGTAGATAGCAGTATTACTTTGTGTCGCTCTTGTGATTTAGTCATTAGAAAACGAGCACTGCCGACAGGCGTTCGTGCCATATGTCCACGATGCCACACTGCACTATACGATACGCCATATTGCTCAATTAACGGCATGTTAGCCTTATGCTTAACTGCCATTTTCTTTTTTGCCCCTGCTAATTTATTCCCCGTATTAGAACTTGAGTTCTTAGGCAGTATCAGAACCACTACAGTGACAGAGGGTGCCTTAGCAGTCTATCATCAAGGCTATTGGTTAGTGGGTATAGCAGTATTAACCTCTGCCGTCATAGCTCCGGGCATGTTACTCCTTTCTATCTTGATGCAAATCTTAATCATAAAGTATGGACTTAACTCCCCTTCCTTAAGAACTGCCCTAAAGCATTCTCTAAAGATTCAGGGCATACTGACTCAGCTCACTATGTTGGAAATTTTTGTTATTAGTTTCTTAGTCGCTGCTTTTAACTTAGCCGATTTTGCCACAGTCTCTTTTGGTTTCGGCACTTTCTGTTTTACTATGTTGTTTATAATGACATTATTTTTAATGCGCGAGTATGACTTAGAACATATGTGGAGTTATCTAGATGAACGATAATCAATCGGCGACATTAGGCCAAGATATCGGTCTCACATCTTGTGCAACATGCCACAAAATTACCTGTGCAAAATCAACTCATTGTAGTCGCTGTAATGCCCCTCTAACCATCAGAGACTATTCAAGTGTCCAAAAAAGTTGGGCCCTGCTAATTACTGCGACTATTTTGTTGATCCCCGCCAATGTCTATCCAATTTCAACACTGACAAATCAGGGCCGAGTCACTCAAGATACTATCTTTTCTGGCATCACTCACCTCGTCAAAACAGACATGATCCCCATCGCAATTATTCTGTTTGTCGCCAGTATTTTAGTACCCATTCTTAAGATTGTTGGATTAACGATATATTTATCGGCAATAAGTTTTAAATTACCTATCTCTAAAAAGAAGCTTATGACAGGCTTTCATATTATTGAATGGATAGGACGTTGGTCTATGCTCGATCTTTTCGTTATCTCACTCACGGTTGCTGTCGTTAATATGGGCCAGTTATTAGACGCTAAGCCGGCGCCTGCTGCTACAGCTTTCGCCTTAGTTATTTTACTCACGCAGTTAGCTGCAAAAGTCATAGATACCCGTTTACTCTGGGATAGATTGGAAGCCAAAGATGACTCAAGTACAAACACCTAAAATCGTAAAGAAAAAATTATTTTCACCGATTTGGTTACTCCCTATTATCGCACTGGCATTAGGTGCTTGGCTCGGTGTAAAAAGCATACGAGAATCTGGTGTCGAGGTCACGATTCACTTCCCTAGCGCCACAGGAATGGACATAGGTAAGACACTGGTTAAATATCAGGGACTGACTGTAGGTAAAGTCGTCGATATGAGTATCGATAAAGATCTTAAAGGCGTAGATGTCAGCGTCATGATGGACTACCGAGCAGGACCATTTGTTAATGAAGGCACTAAGTTTTGGTTAGTAAAACCTAAAGCTACCATTACGGGTGTTGAGGGATTAGATACCCTCTTTTCAGGCAACTATATTAGTATCTTACCCGGTGAAGGAGATTCAAGATCTTTTTTTGAGGCAGAAACCACAGCCCCTGTCATCACGCCAGGTGTCGAGGGACTCATTGTTCATATCACAACCAAGAAACTAGGTTCATTAGATGTGGGCTCTCCAGTATTTTACCGACAGATCCCAGTCGGGCAAGTCGTAGGCTACCACCTTGAAGGCTCGGATCAAATTTTGGTTACAGCCTTTATTCAGCAGCAATATGCCGAGCTAGTAAAGGTTAACTCTCAGTTTTGGAATGTATCAGGGATCAGTATCGATGCATCTCTATCTGGCATAAAAGTCAGCAGTGAGAGTCTAGCATCCATTCTTGCTGGCGGGATCAGTTTCAGTTCAGATGATGGTTCAGTACCTGCAGAGAATAAACACGAGTTCACCCTATATGATAATCAAGATGACGCTTTAGGCGGAGTCATGTTTACTCTCAAAGCCAGCGGTGATGAAGCAGTTTCTCAAAACACGCCTATCGTCTATAGAGGGATCCAAATTGGCCAGGTAACCCAGAAAACTCTTAGTGAACATGGTATTTCATTATCAGCGAAAATCGATGGGGCCTACCAAGAGCTACTTACCGCAACCGCAGATTTCTGGTTAGAAGGTGCTGACATTTCGCTTTCAGGGATCAAGCATCCTGAACGGTTAATCACTGGCAGCGTGATTAACTTCATACCTGGTACTGGTGCTGCTAAACAGGAGTACACTTTACTCACACAGGCTCCAGAGCCGAAAAACATCAGTAAGTTATTGCTGACATTACATTCAGAGTCTAATCCAGGCGTGAGTGCAGGCGCTGAAATTCGATATAAACAGATAAAAATTGGACAGGTTTTATCGAGTGAGCTCAACTCAACTTTAACTCAAGTCGAATATCAGATAGAAATTGAACCAGACTTTATTGGCTTAGTTAGCACAAATAGCCATTTTGTCGCAGAGTCTGCTTTAGCAATTGATGCAAGCCTAGATGGTGTTAGGGTCAAGACTCGAGACTTAAATACCTTAGCCAGCGGAGCATTAAGCCTAGTCAGGGGCTCAAGTAAAGCCATAGCGACGAGCGAAAGTGCATTACGCGTGTTTGCAAATAGCGACGAAGCCAAAAAATATTACGCCAGCTACAACCTCATTAAGAAGACTCTTCTCAGTCAAGATGCAGCAGATTTAGCTGCAGGTTCGCCTATCTATTATAAGAAGATGCAAATTGGTCAGGTAACGGGTGTTCAGTGGCAAGCGTCAGATAATAATTTTGTCATCGACATGACCATCGAGCGTGCATTTACAAGCTTATTAAATGATAAAACTGTATTTTGGCGAAACAGCGCTGTATCCATAAATGCGAGTTTGTCCGGCGTTGAAGTTGAAGTTGCTCCGTTAAAAGCAGCCTTAAAAGGTGGGATCAGTCTAGGGCTTATCGAAGGTAAGCAGACTGCTAACAGTCGTTATCTTTATGATTCTCGATTCCTCGCCTTAAGTCAGGCTAAACCTATCAGCCTGACCTTCCCTGCAAGTGTTAAGTTAGCACCGAAAGCGCCCATTCGTTATCTTGGGCACAAGGTTGGTGAAGTCGACTCTGTCACTCTAACTCAAGATCTAAAACAGTTAAGCGTTACCGCTTACCTCTATGGTGAGTATGCCGCTAATTTTAACCAGCAAGATGCCAGTTACTCGATTATCGACGCTGATATCTCTTTAGCTGGCATTAAGGCGCCTGAAACCCTAATTACCGGTCCATATATAGAAGTTTTCCCAGGACAAAGTGCTATAAAAGCAACCACGTTTATCGGACAAATAGAGAAGCCGTTCCATAATGTAGATAACGCTCTAACATTTAAATTGAGCAAACCTAATTTAGGATCTATCAAAGTAGGAACTGCAATTTTCTTTAGAGGTGTAAATATTGGTCAAGTCGACAGTTACCAACTCTCTAAACAAGGTACAGGCATCATTATAAACGCCCATGTTAAGAGCAAGTACAAACACTTGATCAATCAATCTAGCGTGTTTTGGGATCTATCAGGTGTGAAGGTTGACCTTGGGCTATTTTCAGGGGCTCAGATTGAAACGGGCTCTTTAGAAACCATACTTGCAGGTGGTATAGGTGTTGCAACTGAAGAAACAACCCAGTCAACAAACATCATAATGAAGCAGCACACATTTGCCCTTAAACCTGAAGTAGACAGCAAGTGGCTTAGTTGGACCCCCGTGCAAAAGGCCCAGCCAGAATAACTACATCGATAGTTAACTTGCCATCAAACGAGGCTATTCTTTATAAATAAAAACGAGGCTTTGGCCTCGTTTTTATTTCCCGCTAAACTTCCAGTTTGTCATTCGTAACTTATGTTCCGTACCAATTAACCATAAAACTGATAACACACAGCTATTGCCGCGATGATCCCCGCTAAATCAGCAAATAAACCACAAGCCAAGGCGTGCCTTCCATTTCGGATCCCTACCGCACCAAAATATACCGCTAACACATAAAAGGTTGTCTCGGTGCTGCCCTGTAAAATCGCCGCTAAGCGCCCGGCAAACGAGTCAACACCGTAATGCTGCATGGTCTCAAGCATCATGGCTCTGGCGCCTGAGCCACTAAATGGCTTCATAATTGCTGTTGGCATAGCATCGACAAAGCGGATATCTCCGCCCGCAAACGCCACTAAGCCAGCTATTAACTGTAAAAGGTAATCTAATGCCCCTGAAGCTCTTAACAGTGCGATTGCCAGCAACATAGCGAGTAAATACGGGATCAATTTTATCGACTGTGCAAATCCCTCCTTCGCGCCTTCGATAAATTCATCATACACAGCCACCTTTCTCATGCCCGCTACCAGAACGAAACTAAAGATCAATAACAGCAATATACCGTTACCAAGACCTGTACTTACCTCACCTATCGCAGATACCGTTAAAGTACTCAAATAAAAGACGAGCCCTATAATCGACGATAAAATAATGCCTGCATAACCTAGTACCACAGCATTCATAAGTGACAATCTTTGCACTAAAGCCACTATAGTTAAGCCTGCGAGTGTAGAGGCCGTAGTGGCAAGTAATATGGGTAAGAAGATGTCAGCAGGCGCTGCCGCCCCTTGCTGCGCACGGTATAAGAAAACCGTGACAGGTACTAAGGTAATTGAAGAGGTATTTAATACCAGAAACAAAATCTGCGCATTGGTCGCCACACTCTTATTGGGGTTTAAGCTTTGCAAATCTTGCATTGCCTTGAGACCTAGAGGTGTGGCCGCATTGTCTAGGCCTAACATGTTCGCGGTAAGGTTCATTGTTACGCTACCAAAGGCAGGATGTCCCCTAGGCACCTCAGGCATCAGCTTAGACAGTAATGGCTCAAACATCTTTGAAAAGACGGCAACGACACCGGCCTTTTCACCGACACGCATCAGCCCCATCCACAGCGATAACACGCCAATTAATCCCAACGCAATTTCCGCCGCCAATTTTGAGCTCGAAAAAATGGCGTCAACGCTCTCTGAAAGTACTTGAGTATGGCCCGCCAGCAATTGCGCAAAAATTGCGAACAAAGCCGTTGCAAAAAAACCAAACCAGATCTTATTTAGCACTCAAGTTTCCTCTAATCATCTATTAAAACCAATCTCATTTAATTTATTGCTAAGCAACTCATTTTAGAGGAGCTCCTTTCACATCGCGAAAATCAATATGCCTCAGGGTTATGCGATATTGAATGAAATGGCCAGTACAGTCATTTCCCGCCTTGAGGTGTGTCACTTCTCGACATGCTAGATCCTGCATTTTGCAGTGACTTGTCTATAAACCTGTTATAATCCCGATACTTTACCGCATTATCTTCGACATATGGCTCATTTTAATCAGAATTTTCTCGATAGCATCGAACGCGATCTCCCTTCTCACCTTTCTATGGAAGACTTTATCGCCTATAGCAATAAACCGTTACGACTTTCTATTCGAGTTAATACACTCAAAATTAGTAGCGATGACTTTGTCGATTTGATGACGCAGAAAGGCTGGCATTTCGATTCTATTCCTTGGTGCAAAGACGGCTTTTGGGTGACGCTTACTCAAGAGCTCCAGTTAGGAAATACCATCGAGCATTTGCAGGGCTTATTCTACATCCAAGAAGCTAGCTCCATGCTGCCGCCTACGGCACTGTTTGAGCCACTAGAGACTACAAAAATTAGCGATAATATTTCCGCTAACTTTGACGAAAATACAATCGTGCTCGACATGGCCTCTGCGCCCGGCTCAAAAACCACCCAAATTGCAGCTCTGATGCAAAACCAAGGGCTATTAATCGCCAATGAATACTCAGCTAGCCGAGTAAAAGTCTTGCACGCCAATGTGGCAAGAATGGGGGTGGCTAACTGCGCATTAACCCATTTTGATGCACGGGTTTTCGGTGAGTACATGTTCGAGACATTCGATTCGATTCTTCTCGACGCTCCCTGCAGTGGCGAGGGCACCATACGTAAAGATCCCGACGCGCTAAAAAATTGGGACAATAATGATGACAAGGGCATTGTCGACACCCAAAAAGCACTCATTGAGTCAGCTTTTCTAGCGTTAAAAGTAGGCGGCAGCCTTGTTTACTCGACCTGTGCGTTAAGCCGACAAGAAAACCAAGATGTGTGTCACCATCTAAAATCTCTCTATGGTGATGCCGTTGAATTTGGCTCTTTGGCGACACTTTTCCCACAGGCAGAAAAAGCCTGTACCCAAGAGGGCTTTCTACACGTATGGCCTCAGATCTACGACAGTGAAGGTTTCTTCGTGGCAAAAATTCACAAAACCTCAGCAGTAGAACGCCAGCAGCCTGAGCCGAAAAAACAGAAGAACTTCCCTTTTTCATTGGCAAAACCTAAGCAAGTTGAAGAGTTAGCACAATACTTTAAAGACAGCTTTTCCATTACCCTTCCCGATAATGCTCAGGTGATGGTGCGCGATTTAGAGTTTTGGC
This sequence comes from uncultured Shewanella sp., assembly GCF_947497935.1. Lineage (GTDB taxonomy): Bacteria > Pseudomonadota > Gammaproteobacteria > Enterobacterales > Shewanellaceae > Shewanella. The sequence goes on along the minus strand of NZ_CANMIO010000007.1, from coordinate 177,540 downwards.
TATTTCCATATCCGGTTATGCCATTAATCGGTAAGATGCGTTACCAACGAATTGGAATTAAACTTGCAGATGCATTGAAGAAAGGCTACAAGGTCCGCCATGAAGCTGTATTAGCCTTATCAGCACCAACGCGTTTCGAACTCAGTGATGAGCAAGCGAAAGACTTTTTAATGGGCCGAGACATCAGCCTAGTTGAAAAAGTTAAACCTCAAGGGGAAGTTATCGTGAGCTATGCTAATAACCCGCTTGGCGTCGCTAAGCACTTGGGCAATAAATTAAAGAACAACCTTCCAAGAGACTTAGTTAAAGACAAGATTGCGCTGTATTCACATAAATAGTTACATTTGGGTGGGAATTCTAAAAAAATAACCACCCACAAAACCTAAAGCTGGTCTACACTCTATATCATTAGTCTTTAGCGATGATGTGATTAAACCTTTTTTACCCGTAGGGTAACAACAGTAGCGCACGGCTCCTAGTGAGCCATTCCCCTAGACCCAGAACAATCGGAATAGTTTTGGGTCTTTTTTTGTCTGAAATTTACAATAGCAATCAGAGGGGCAAAACAATTAGCGGCCAGCCAACCTTGCAGCATCTTTAAATAGATTAAAGAAGTTATCAGTTGTGTACTGTGCTAATTCTGGATACTTCTCCCCTCTTAACTCCGCCACAAATTCAGCCACATCGCGTACAAAAGCGGGTTGGTTTTCTTTGCCGCGATGAGGAACTGGCGCTAAGTAGGGTGAGTCAGTCTCAACCAGTAATCTATCTTTCGGTACTTTCCTTATCACGTTGCGCAGATCGCCCGCATTTTTAAAAGTTACAATACCCGAAACCGAAATATAGAAACCTAAATCTATTGCAGCCTTTGCCATTTCCCAGTCTTCAGTAAAACAGTGCAGCACACCACCTACGGTGTCCGCTTTACCACGCTTCAAAAAATTTATAGTATCTTCACGAGCATCACGAGTATGGATAATAAGTGGCTTATTGACTTTAACTGCGAGGTCGATCTGCTGCTCAAAGCATTGCTGTTGCAATGCTTTCGTTTCATTGGCATAGAAATAGTCTAAACCCGTCTCACCGATTGCAACGACCTTCTCATCTCGAGCAAATTGCTCAACTTCTTGAATATTTAAGCCATCTTGTACATCTAAAGGGTGTACACCCGCAGATAGGAACACTTCATCGAATGCTGCCATTTTCTGCTTCATATCGATAAAGCCTTGCTGTCTTACGTTAACACAAAGAAAGTAAGCGATATCCAGTGCTTTCGCAGCGGATATAACCTCTTGAAGTGAAGCCTGATCGGGGGCAATTTTTAAACGGTCTAAGTGACAATGTGAATCGATAAGCACGGTGGAAGTCCAACAAACTACAAAAAGGACAGCAAGTCTACCCAGCTACATAGTGCAGGTCAAATCGCCGGAGGCAAGCTCACGGGAAAGCAGTTGCTCGATCTGATGTTTGTGGAAGTCAGGTTCAGTTAAAATCTTCACTCCAATTCCAGCAGGCCGCCCGCCAGATGCTCCAAGTGGGTTAATCCAGATCACCGAGCCTTTAAAATCGTGGACTTGAGTCGTGTCTGGCAACTGATAAGAAATCATTATCTCTTGGCCAAGAGCGAACCTTTGAGTACAGCTCACAAACATACCTATAGGCTTGATGAACGGCATATAAGCTCGATAGAGTTGCTGCAAAGATTCGAATTTGACAACAAGATTAGTCATAGATCCCTATTGGCTGGTTATCTGATTATACTCAATGGTTAACCCGTCAAATAATGCTAACGTATTGACCGTTGGCATCACAGATAAGCGAGTTTCTAACTGCATCACTTTCGCTGCAAAATTAGCAATTTTGACCCGAGTGAGTGGATTATTACCTTGCTGTTTAACTAAAGCACGATGCAGCACTAAATATAAAACTTTAAGAGCATCTGAAACTTGCTTTTCATTAACATTTGTTAAACTAGCACACAGATGACCTGACGACAAACTTTGCGTCCAGCCTTTTCTATATTCTATCAATGCTTTATATCGCTCAGTTTCAATCGCAGATAACACTGCCATAGGCCCGCCAACAACAGGTAAACACCAAGATGGATCACCTTCAGAGGTTAGCTGCTCTTTAAGCCACTGCTTAACTTGATTTTTATCTGGTAGTTCAACACGTAACCTTTGGCAGCGGCTACTAATAGTGGCGATTAAGCGACTAGGTGCATTAGCCTGTAAAAGCAAAATGGTATCCTTGCCTGGCTCTTCGAGTGTCTTAAGCAAAGCGTTGGCTGATGCCTGATTTAATCGTTCGCTATTTAAAATGACCGCGACACGTCTACCACCTTGTTGAGACGTGGTCGTCAGCTTTTGACAAAGCTCACGGATCTGATCGACCTTAATCTGTGCACCATCGGCTTCTACTCGGTAGAGATCTGGATGATTATTAGCTTCAACCAGTTGGCAAGCCTTACAAAAACCACAGGCACCACCGTGTCCAAGCTGATGGCAAAGCGACATTTTGGCTAATTCAAGTACTAATAACTCTCCCCCATAGCCCGAATCCATGCCCACAAGATAGGCATGACCAACTCTAGCGGTCTTAATTTGCTCAGAAAAGCTATCTAGGGTGGTTTGCAGCCAAGGAAGCGCCTTCATATTACCAACTCTGCTCTTGAAGAATCGCAATGATATCTTTATGCACTTCAGCCATACTCTGGCTGGCATCGACAATTTTAATAGACTCATCGGTATCGGCGAACGACAAGAAGGTGGCTCGAGTACGATTAAAGAACTCAATCTCTTGCTGCTCAATACGATCCAGTTCGCCACGGCGAGCCGCACGCTCAAGACCAAGCTTAGGGTCGATATCCAGATAAAGAGTTAAGTCAGGCTTAAAGCCTTTTAGGGTTGCATCGCTAATCGCTGAAACAAGTGGCATCAAGTTTCGGCCGCCTCCTTGGTAGGCTAGCGAAGACAAGTTGTGTCTATCACCTAACACCCAATCACCGTTAGCTAAAGCTGGTTTAATCACGTTAGCAACGAGCTGGGCTCTCGCCGCATAAAAGAGTAGGCATTCGGCTTCGTCGCATAAAGGGTCTGAATCATTAGCAATTTTCACCAAATCGCGCATCTGCTCGGCGAGCGGTGTCCCGCCTGGTTCACGGGTACAAATTGGCGCTTTACCTGTATGCTTTTCTATAAAGTCTCTAACAAGGGCTATCGCGCTTGACTTACCTGCACCTTCAAGCCCTTCAATAACAATAAACTTGGCTGCTTTAACTGGTGTATTCATCGATTTCTCTGATATTTGTTCACTGCACGATTATGTTCGTTCAATGTTCTTGAAAAGACATGGCTACCATCATTTCGTGAAACGAAATAAATATAATCAACATCCGAAGGATGTGCGGCGGCTTGTATTGCAGCTAGGCTCGGCGCTGCAATCGGGGTCGGAGGTAGTCCATTGATCCGGTAGGTATTAAAGGCTGTCGTTTCACGAAGATCTTTGCGCGTAATATTGCCTTTATAATTATCACCCATGCCATAGATCACCGTAGGATCCGTTTGCAGGCGCATGCCTTTACGGAGTCGGTTAACAAAAACCGCCGCAATCCAAGGACGCTCACTCGCTTTCCCCGTCTCTTTTTCAATAATTGACGCTAGAATAAGTAGCTCATAAGCAGACTTTAACGGTAAATCTTTTTGACGCCCCTGCCAGGCTTTCTCCAGCTCAAGCTGCATCTTAAGATAACTTTTATTCAGCAATGCCCTATCGCTGCTCCCTGCTATATAGTGATAAGTATCGGGAAAGAATTTCCCCTCAGGCAGTCCCGATTCATCACCATTAGCTCGTAATACTTGATCAAAAACATTTTCATCTTGAGTGAGTCTTTGTTGCTGACTTAGCACCTGACGCCACTCTTTAACGGTTTGCCCTTCTAGAAGAGTCACTCCAAAAGATTTCTCTTTACCGCTAATAATTTTGTCGAGCAAACTGTTAACCGTATCTGTTGGCTCTACTTCATACAAGCCTGAACGAATATTGGCCAGTTCAGGCTTAAGTCGTACTAACCACTTAAGCTTCCAGCCCTCATCGATTAATTCCTCAGACTCTAAAACAGCAATAAACTGATTAAAGCTGGTGCCACGCTTGATATTTAGCTCCTGTGATGCAGATAAATCTATCGGCTGCTCACCATAGGTTAGCAAAGTGTTATATCCCCAATAGGCGCCTACAGCACCTAAAGTTAATAGTGTAAAAAGTGTCGCGAAAAGACCTATTATTGCTTTTTTCATAATGTCAGACTGAGTTGTTCTCTTATCTTTGAAGTCCAAGGTGCTCGGCTATAACGCATATCTGCGATGGCCAAAACATCGACAAGCCCAAATAGGCTATTGGTCATAAAAACATGTTTAGCGGTGTTTAGCATGCTGTAATGGAAGTCGGTGACCTCGACTCTGTACCCCATCTGTAATAGTTGATGCATAACTTGCTCACGCATCATGCCTGCAACCCCTGCAAAACTCTGCCGAGGTGTAATGATTTTCTTATCGAATACAAAGAAAATATTCGCCATCGATGATTCAACCACATTGTCATCAGAGTCCAAAACCAACCAGTCCTGCGCCCCCTCAGCCAAATCTACCGACTTAACCAGTACCTGCTCTAAGCGATTACAATGCTTGATACCTGCAAGCTTAGGTTGTTTACCTAACCTCACCTCGGAAAGGGCTAAGCAGACCCCCTCCTGCTGCCAATTTTGATAATGGGTCGGCAAATTGTGCACCGACACAATTTCAGTGGCATTTAGTGGTGCAGCGGCTTGCGAGTTTGAAGCTGTCATAGCTTCACTTCGCAACACTGTCTCACTCACAGGGATAATTGCAGGATTATTCCTAACAACACTTGCACCGTAACCTCGACCGCCAACTCCACGAGTCAGTAGTATTTTGATGCAGGAATTAGAGTTAGCCTTAGCTAAGGAGTAAAGTTGCAGCTGAAGATTCTCGGATGGATGCCAGCCGAACCCGAGTCGAAAAGCGCCTTGTCTTAGTCGCTCAAGATGGGATCCTAAGAATTGAATTTCGCCCTGATGGACTCGCATCGTCGCGAAAATACCATCACCATAAGCGACTCCTCGATCAAGAGGATTAACATGATTATCGGGTTGTCCATCTACCCATACTTGTGTCATTCGTTTTCCTAGCTAATGCGGCTAGCAATCGTTTTGCACATCAGTGCTGAGATATTCAAGATCATATCAAGGATCCAGTGATGCAAAGAGACGGTATTGATTGCCTAATTTAATATCGGCCACTCGCCACTCGCTCACCACGATCCCTTAATATGTTGAATAATATAACTATGCTAATAGATGCTGAATACGCGCCTTTAAAATATCTGTCGCGATACGGTTTTTACCGCCACGTGGGACAATGATATCGGCGTACTGCTTGGATGGTTCGATAAACTGCAAAAACATTGGTCGAACCGTCTCAGTGTACTGTGACATAACCGATTGCATCGTTCTACCACGCTCAGCCACATCACGAGATAGACGGCGCATAAAGCAGATATCGAGCGGTGTATCCATAAATACTGATGCATCCATCTCTTTACGTAAAGCGGGATCGGTAAGCAACAAGATCCCTTCAAGAATAATGACCTTTTTAGGAGTTAGAGTCACTTTCTCGTCGGTACGAGTATGTTCTGTATAGCTATAGACTGGAATATCGACAGCATTACCCGCTTTAAGCTCACGCAGATGACTACACAATAGCTCGTGGTCTAGTGCCTTCGGATGGTCGTAGTTTGTCAAAATACGTTGGTCCATCGATAGGTGGCCTTGGTCGCGATAGTATGCGTCTTCTGCAATCACACCGATTTGATCTGTACCGAGATCACGACATAGTTCTTCATATATCGTTTTCGCGATAAGGCTTTTACCCGACGCTGAAGCACCCGCAATACCAATAACAACACAATCTTTAGAATTCATTAAGCTAACCTTTACTCGTCATCAGACATGCTGATTGATACTTTTGGCTGTGCTTGACATAGTGCAAGCTGAGCCCCTACTTTTCGCGCGATTTCACGATAAATTCCAGCAACTTGGCTAGATTCATCTGCCACTACAGTTGGTACGCCTTTATCCACATCTTCACGAATATTAAGCTGTAGTGGTAACTGCCCTAGTAATGGAACATTATAGCGAGTCGCCATTTTCTGACCACCTTCCGCACCAAATGGATGGTCTTTATGACCACACTCAGGGCATAAGTGGAAGCTCATATTCTCCACGATACCTAATACTGGGATATTCACTTTCTGGAACATGCTCACGCCTTTTTTAGCGTCAGCCAAGGCGATATCTTGAGGGGTAGTGACAATCACCGCGCCACTTACTGGCACTTTTTGAGAAAGTGTCAATTGGATATCACCGGTTCCTGGTGGCATATCAATAACCAAGTAATCCAGTTCTGGCCACTCGGTTTCAGTTAATAATTGCACTAGTGCGCCCGCCGCCATAGGGCCACGCCATACTGCCGCTTGATCACCATCTAGCATAAAGCCAATAGACTGGGCTGCAATGCCGTGTGCTGGTGCGAAGGTCATGATCTTGCCATCTGGTGAAACTGGCTTGAAATCTTCTACACCTAACATCATTGGGATTGATGGACCGTAAATATCGGCATCCAAAATACCCACACTTGCACCTTCTGCCGCAAGCGCTAACGCTAAGTTAACGGCAGTCGTCGACTTACCCACGCCACCTTTACCAGAGGCCACCGCAATCACTTGCTTGATGTTTGGCAGTGGCTCAACCGCGCTGATAGCTGAAACCGTTTCAGGCTGGAAGTCAATTTCACACTCAACTTCATCAATCGCATCCAGTACAGCCAACTCTTTAGTCACTGCCATCACAATATCGCGATACTGCGTCTGACAAGGGTATGAGTAGCATAACCCTAACTGCAGTCGCTTACCTTCAATCGCAAGTTTAGTAACCATACCTGCGCTTAATAGGCTCTTATTCAAATACGAGTCTTGAAACGTATCTAGAATCGCCAATACAGGACTGAGAAGATCATCATTAAGATGATAATTTGGATGTGTTGAAGACAAAATGCAGACCCCCGAAATATAATTTGCGCAATTGTACCAGATATTCCGGCAAACATTAGTCTAGATTTAATCCACTTGGGCGAGCTTTTGATGAAACTATGTATTGGATCGGTTAGTATCTATGCCATTCCAATTAGGTTCCCGGCGATTTTGAGAAAAGATGGCAAATTCACAACGTAAAATCCTAGTCACAAGTGCACTTCCGTATGCTAATGGTCCAATTCATTTGGGTCATATGCTTGAGTATATTCAAACCGATATCTGGTCACGTTTTCAAAAACTACGTGGACATGAGTGTCACTACATCTGCGCCGACGATGCTCACGGCACGCCAATCATGCTTAAAGCACAGCAGTTGGGTATGACGCCTGAAGAGATGATCGCTCAAGTTCAAAAAGAACATGAGAAGGATTTTGCTGACTTCAATATCCAGTTTGATAACTTCCACAGCACTCACAGTGATGAAAACCGTGAGCTAGCGAGCCAGATTTATATCAAGCTACGCGATGCAGGCTATATCAAGACTAAGACGATTTCTCAGCTATTCGACCCAGAAAAGTCGATGTTCCTACCTGATCGTTTTGTTAAGGGCACTTGCCCACGCTGTAAGTCTGAAGATCAATATGGTGACAACTGCGATAACTGTGGTGCAACCTACAGCACGACCGATCTGATTAATCCGAAATCAGCGGTATCGGGCGCAACACCTGTGATGAAAGATACCGAACACTTCTTCTTCGATCTTCCTTCTTTCGAAGGCATGCTTAAAGAGTGGATCAACTCAGGCTCTCTACAGCAAGAGATGGCTAACAAGCTTGGCGAGTGGTTCGAGCAAGGTTTACAGCAGTGGGATATCTCACGTGATTCACCATACTTTGGTTTTGAGATCCCAGATGCACCAGGTAAGTTCTTCTACGTTTGGTTAGATGCACCAATTGGCTACATGGGTTCATTTAAGAACCTATGTGACAAACGTGACGATCTAAACTTTGATGATTACTGGAGCAAAGATTCAACCGCCGAAGTCTATCACTTCATCGGTAAAGATATCGTTTACTTCCACAGCCTATTCTGGCCAGCCATGCTTGATGGTGCCGGTCTGCGTAAACCCACTAGCGTATATGCTCACGGTTATGTCACGGTTAACGGCGCTAAGATGTCAAAGTCTAAAGGCACCTTTATCAAGGCTCGTACTTACTTAGATAACCTAGATCCTGAGTACCTACGTTATTACTACGCAGCCAAGCTTAGCAGCAGAATTGATGACCTTGACTTAAACCTTGAAGATTTCGCCCAGCGCGTTAACTCAGATTTAGTCGGTAAGCTTGTCAATCTTGCGTCACGTACAGCGGGTTTTATCAGCAAACGTTTTGACGGCAAACTAGCACAAATTGCAGATACCAGCCTGACGACAAGCTTCTTGGCTAAACAAGAAGTTATCGCGAACTACTATGAGACGCGTGAATTCGGCAAAGCAATGCGTGAAGTGATGACTCTTGCAGACATCGCTAACGCTTATGTTGCAGACTCGGCTCCTTGGCAGTTAATCAAAGACGATGCTAAACAAGAAGAAGCGCATCAGGTTTGTAGTAATGCACTTAACCTATTCCGTATCTTGGTAACTTATCTTAAGCCTGTACTACCTAAGCTTGCACAAGATGTTGAAGCCTTCTTACAGATGGAACTCACTTGGGACAACCTTGACGTAGATCTTGCTGGCCATGAAATCGCTAAGTTCAAGGCGTTAATGCAGCGTGTAGAGATGAAGAGTATCGAAGCGATTATCGAAGCCTCTAAAGAGAACCTTCAAGTAGCAGCTGAGCCAGAAGTGAAAAAAGAAGTTAAGACACCGCTTGAGCAAGATCCAATTAGCGACGAGATTAGCTTCGATGATTTCGCTAAGATCGACTTACGTATCGCACGTATTGCCAAAGCAGAGCATGTAAAAGAAGCTAACAAGCTTCTGCGTCTTGAGCTAGATTTAGGCGGTGAGACCAAACAAGTATTTGCAGGTATTAAATCGGCTTACGCCCCAGAAGATCTCGAAGGTAAACTCACTGTGATGGTGGCAAACCTTGCACCGCGTCAAATGCGTTTCGGTGTATCTGAAGGCATGGTATTGGCCGCAGGGCCTGGCGGAAAAGATCTTTGGATCATGGAGCCACATGAAGGTGCCCAGCCTGGTATGAAAGTAAAATAAACTTTTTTACCTATACTGATTGGTATTAAACGCTCAAATAAAAAGCCGCTTTCATAAGCGGCTTTTTTTATGGGCAGAGACCAACCGAGTAAATAATTAAACGGGATTTACGATATCGACAAAATGGTGTTTAACACCAAATTTGTCAGCCAAATGCTCACCCAACGCCTGAATACCATAAAGCTCTGTTGCATGGTGACCTGCGGCATAATACTGAATGCCCTGCTCAACCGCACAGTGATAGGTACGCTCAGAAACCTCTCCGCTGATAAACGCATCAAGCCCCATACTTGCAGCAACGTCAATATAATCCTGGGCGCCACCAGTGCACCAAGCAACGGTACTAACCATGGCGCCACTATTACCTAAATGTTGGCATTGGCGATTAAGTTTAGCTGAAATCAGTTCATTAAAGGCTTGAGCCGTTAAAGGTTGCGCTAGCTTTCCTTGCCACATCAGGCCTTGCGCCACATTTTCTATCACTTCAGGCTCAGTAATGCCTAACACATTAGCCAACTGAGCATTGTTACCAACAATAGGATGCGCATCCAAAGGTAAGTGATAACCAAATAAACTAATATCATTTATCAACAGCGCTTTAATGCGCTTTTGTTTCATACCGACAATAATTTCTGGCTCACTTTTCCAGAAGAAACCGTGGTGCACTAAAATTGCATCGGCATTAAGCTCGACTGCGGCATCGATTAATGCCTGACATGCGGTCACACCAGTCACAATAGTGTTGATCTCTGTCTTTCCTTCAACTTGCAAACCATTTGGTGCGTAATCTTTAAAATTGGAAATTTGTAAAAAGTTTGCCAAGTATTGGCTTAGTTCGGTCCGAGTCATAAGTCCGCCGAGAGTAGCAAAAATCGTATTTTAACCTATTGTTAGTGTAAATAAATAGTTGAACGCGATCCGACCAATTTTACGGCGGCGCTCAAAAAGCACACCGATTCAACTCACTTTTTACGCTAAAGTGCTTAAAACATCATAGAAATACAGTCATATAAGGCTAAAATTGGACTTTACGGTACATTAAACGATAAAATCAGTTTAAACCTTCAAGTACACACAAAAATAAACAGGTTATTATTATGTCAAAACTGACCAAAGAAGAAGTTATCAGCACACTTGAGGCAGCGCTAACTCAGCGTGATGGCCAAGCTGTTAAAATTGAACAGAAAGGTAGCTGGTACAAAATCGATGGCGGTAAGTCTTTACGCTTTAGTGATTTAGAAGCGATGTTAGCCGAGTTCGGTGGCGAAAGTGCCCCTGTTGAAGCTAAAGCGGAGAAAAAGGCTGTTGCAGCTAAACCTGCCGCTAAGAAAGCGCCAGCGAAGAAAGCAGCTAAGCCTGCAGCCAAAAGTGGTGGTAAAACGCCGAAAGAACTTTGGCGTGAAAAGCTAGCGGGCAAAGGTCAACTACCTCGCGGTTTCTAATCGTATTCGATTAAGACTGTCCCAGCGATAGCCGCAGTGCTTAGTTAGGATGAAAATAGAAAACTCCATGACTGTAATAGTGATGGAGTTTTTTATTTTTAAGCCTTATCTAATTGGCGCTCCCATAGCCAATCAAAACCCTAAGCCATAGACACTGGTTGTTCCACTCAACTCATTGCCTATGACTAACAAGGGCTCAGCTGTTGGACTGTTCTGTGCTGAGATAATCTTCATGCCTTCTGGTCCTAAATCCCCTACAAGCGTTGCATCGCCGCTGACTTCACCAGTGTCGGTATCGATTTCAAATTCAGCATCAAAGTCGCGATTAACTACGTAATCGACAAAACTCACATCAAAAGGGTTACTGATATCATAAATCATGAAACCACCATTTCGCTCTAGCCCGATAAACGCATAATATTTATCAGCTATTTTTCCTAAAGCTAAGGCTTCTGGTTCATGGGCTTTGTCATCACTGCGGCTATCACCTTTATTCTCATCGTTATTGTTATTGAAGTTATCACCTAGCACAGCAGCTGTGATCCTCGAAAAATCTGACGCAGAGTCAAATACTCTATTACCTTGTTCGTCCCAAATTGAGAAAGAGCGCGCGCCATAGCTAACGATATTATCCATGTCGCCGTCATTATCGGTATCCCCCATACTCGTTGTCACTTTTAGACGACCGAGCTGAGTTTTATCCTGTGCAGCTGCAAGTTGTGGATGTGCAGCATCTAGGATTAAGTCGTCTGCCCTAACTTCTTCAGAAAAACCATCATAGTCCCTAGCATCACCTTCGTTTGCAGAAACGATAAAATTGGCGCCCTTCCATTGGTAACTTTGTATGGTATCGGGCTGGTACATACCATAAACGCCCTTATAGGCGACAAAGTTAACTTGACCATCTTTATCGCTGGCATCAATCTTATTGTGCTCTAAGCCATAATCTTTAAGCCCTAAAGCCAAAATTGACTCTATACGCATTTGATTCAAGTCAACAACAGCAATAGCATTGTTTTCTTGCAATGAAACATAAGCTTTATGATTATCTTCACTAACTGCAATGTATTCAGGTTCAAGATCTTGAGCAACACTTGCACCAGGGCCGTTAATCTTAATTAGCGAGCTAATTTCTGCTTCCCTTGCAGCGCCAAGATTAAACTCATTAAAGCTTAATTCTATAGCTGTGGGATCAGGTATATTATCCGTTATCGCAATAGCTGAAATGCTGCCTTCAGGGTCAAGCGTATAAGCGGAATTAGGCTCTCCCTCATTAGCAACTAGCAACAGCGAACCATCCCGATTAAAGGTAACATTATCCGGCAAGTAACCCACTTCAACTTGCTGGATAAGCTCCGCTTCGCCACTATCATCTAACCGATAAAAGGCTACATATCCACGACCTTGTTTACTGTTACCCTTATCGTCTGCACGTTCGATAGCAACGGCAAGCAGATCGCCATATATACTGAGACTGTTAACTCCACCTAACCTTTTCAGCGCGAGATCTGCAGCGACATCAACTTCAGTCACCTTTGTAAGATTATTTAACGCAAGCGCCCCTGCACCAATAACTGCATCGTCTAAGTTTAGACTTGATGCTTCTAACACATCGACCTTACCGCTCTTAGCATTTACAACAAAAATACGCTGAGACATGACATGATAATCAACAATCTCTGCAGCGCTTAAACCATAAACCCCACTTTGGTAGCGACCAATAAGGCTAGCGGTTAACTGTCCAACAGCTTGATTGCACATATACTGAGTCAACTCGCTGTTCACCTCTTCAGTATCTAAGCTTCCATTAGCATTTAAATCTATGCCGCTTGTCAGTAATTGTCCGCCTAAAGCGCATTGCTCATGCCCAATGGCAAGTGCTGACGCAGAGGTGAGAGCATTTAAGCCATCAGTGCCAGCCAGCCCCTGCTCACCATCATCACTACAAGCCGTTACCCAGCAAGCGCCCACTAAAAGAGGGATCAACGTCAGCGTTTTGTTCATTTTTATTCCTTTAATCATCTTTTGTGTGAGCCTCTTAACCTGTGCCATGAGCTCACCGCTTGTTTTAAAACCAGTAAACTAGAAATAATTAAAGACATGAAGATGACAAATAAAAGACATTTAAGTGACATACAACCAACAGTAAGCTCATATAGAGTACACGACGCGTTTGCTTACAAATTGAAGTGTTTTTGATTTAAAATAAGGCTGACTTAAGATTGATTATTAAGTTTAAAACGCTACTATAATTGAATCTGATCCTTTAAATATTCAGCACATTTAAAGGGTCCCTTTCATTCGCCAAAGCGGTTACCCCTTTGGTCGGCAATGTAAGTACCACCAGAACAATTTCACCTTTTTAACGTCAAGTTAAGGTATTCCAAACTCTGTTACTTTTGAAACTCGGTAACTCAGCCATGGCATAAACTAAAGGTTCGATTTAATTTGTAGATTAGTCGTATTTTATAGAGGTCTTTTTGAACAACTCATCCAATAGTCAAGCCATAAACAAACCAGCATTTGGCGTCAGTTTGGCTTTGTTGATCCCCATGTTATCGGCCATTGTCGCTATTACGCCGCTTGCTATTGATATGTACCTGCCAGCAATGGCAACACTCGCATCAAGCTTCGACACCGATATCACCTTAGTGCAACAGTCTCTAAGCCTGTACTTAGCCGGTTATTCACTCGGTATGCTTTGCTTCGGCCCCCTAGCAGATAGGTTTGGTCGAAAACGCTTAGTACTTATGGGGTTAACGGGCTTTATGCTTGCAAGCCTTGCTCTCGCCTTTGTGACTTCTATTGAAGCATTCCTTACTATTCGCTTCATACAGGCTTTTATTGGTGCTGCGGCAACCGTTGTAGTGCCGGGTTATATTAAAGAACTTTATGGCAAAAACACTGCAAAAGGCATGTCTTATGTCAGCCTTATTATGATGTTAGCGCCGCTTATCGCCCCGAGTATCGGCAGCCTGATTTTAGAGCTAGGTGACTGGCATCTGATCTTCTTTATCTTGGCTTTCTATGCATTCGTTTTATTGCTGCTAGTGAGCGTTAAACTTAAGATGCCCAGCGATAAAGACAAGAGCAGCCGGAGTACTCAGTCTTTTTTTGGCGCCTATGCTACGGTATTTACAAAAAAAGGCGTAAAGCTCAATATCGCCAGTGGTGTACTCACCTCATTTGCCTTTTTTTGTTATCTAACGGCTTCTCCATTCGTTTATATGGAAGTGTTTGGCTTAGACAAGTCACTGTTCGCGATTCTGTTTAGTACCAATGTTGGGGCTTTAATGCTGGCTAACGTGGTCAACAGTAAAATAGTGGGCCGATACGGCTCCAAACGTATGCTTAAGGTATCGACTTTTTTCGGGGCTATTTCAGGTATTGCGCTGCTGAGCGTTAATCTATTAGGCTTAAGCTATCACTTTACCGTGATGATGTTATTACCGCTAATGGCCTGCTTGGGTGTTATGTCAGTTAATGCCGATGCCATTGTACTGATGAAGTTTCAAAAAGAGACAGGAACCGCCACCGCTGTCATTGGTACATTGCGTTTTGGTTTTGGTGCATTAGCGGGGCCTTTACTGGCACTGTTTTATACCGGAACCGCGGTACCTTTTTCGGCTTTAATGCTTTCGGCAGTGCTATTAGTCGGTTTATGCCAGTTTTTAAGTCGCCATGAACCAGCAATTATTTTGGATTAGCCAGTGTAAATCACTGGCTCCTAAGCAATTGCTCTTAAGTACTCACTGACGGCATTCGAGTAAATTTATCTTTTGAAAGGCCTGGCCTTTAGCGACAAAGCTATTGAGATATAACTTCAGCTTAAAAACAAGGCGGAGTGGCTTAACAGCTAACCAGCCTAATCTCCCCCCTTGGCCGGTCCCCAAATCCGGCCGTTTACTTGCTCTTCGCCCTACTGATGGTGCGCAAAGTCGCCCCCTTCTTAAGTCAGCCTCTTGCTGCACCTTATTTACTCACTATTTTGCCAGCAATAATGAATTTTCTTCATTCAGAACGGTTTTTCTACTTAAGCACTTGTAATAACTGATGGGTTTTATATGATGAAAACACACTCAGCTTGAGTGTTTGCCGAGCAACTCGTTTGCGTTTTAATCTATATCTAAGATTAAATGGCTATTTAGCGAGCAAAGATTACCGTCTGAGCTTAATTATTAGAGCGATTACCGTCGCTGTAGCAAGATACTGCATACCGTCGCGGTAACTTAAGAGGAAGTACTATGGAGAAGTTATCAGGCGCCAGCATGGTTGTCCGTTCTCTTATTGATGAAGGTGTTAAACATATTTTTGGCTATCCAGGCGGCTCCGTACTGGATATCTATGATGCCCTACACGAAAAATCTAAGATCGAGCATATCCTAGTCCGTCACGAACAAGCCGCTGTACACATGGCCGATGGCTACGCGCGTGCGACTGGCGAAGTGGGTGTTGTACTCGTAACCTCAGGCCCCGGTGCTACCAACACCATTACCGGTATTGCTACTGCCTATATGGACTCGATTCCTATGGTGGTTATTTCTGGGCAGGTTCCGAGCAATCTAATTGGTAATGATGCATTCCAAGAATGCGACATGATTGGTATTTCAAGACCCGTTGTTAAGCACAGTTTCTTAGTGACCGATCCTAGAGATATTCCTGCCATTCTTAAGAAAGCCTTTTATATCGCTTCTAGTGGACGACCTGGTCCCGTGGTTGTCGATGTGCCAAAAGACTGTATGAACCCTGCGATATTACATGATTACCAATATCCTGAAGATATCAGCATGCGCTCATATAACCCGACGACTTCAGGGCATAAAGGCCAGATCCGTCGAGGCCTGCAAGCTCTATTGCAAGCCAAAAAGCCAGTACTTTATGTCGGTGGTGGCGCGGTTATATCAGGCTGCGACGCACAAATTTTAGCACTCTCGGAAAAGCTTGGGATCCCAGTTGTTAGCACATTGATGGGTTTAGGTGCTTTCCCAGGTACTCATAAAAACAGTGTCGGCATGTTAGGCATGCACGGCTGCTACGAAGCCAACATGACCATGCATAATAGTGACCTTATTTTTGGTATTGGTGTTCGATTTGATGATCGAACCACCAATAATGTTGAGAAGTACTGCCCTAACGCCAAAATATTACATATCGATATCGATCCCTCATCGATCTCAAAAACCATTCGAGTCGATATCCCTATTGTGGGCTCTGCTGAAAAAATCTTAGATGATATGCTCAAGCAGATTGAAACAAATGATTATCAAATCACAGATCCTGCAGCCAATGATCAATGGTGGAGCGATATAGCTAAATGGCGAGCAGTAGATAGCCTCAAGTACAGCACCAATGACAAAAAAATCAAACCCCAACAGGTTATAGAAGCCCTGCATAAGCTCACTAATGGCGATGCTTACGTTGCATCCGATGTGGGTCAGCACCAGATGTTTGCCGCACTCTATTACCCATTCAATAAACCACGTCGCTGGATCAACTCTGGGGGTCTAGGCACCATGGGCTTTGGTTTACCTGCCGCTTTAGGGGTAAAGCTTGCTATGCCAGAGGAAACCGTCATCTGTGTAACGGGCGATGGCTCAATTCAGATGAATATTCAAGAGCTTTCAACGGCACTGCAGTATGATATTCCGGTGATTATTGTCAACTTGAATAACCATTTCTTAGGTATGGTTAAGCAGTGGCAGGATATGATCTACGCGGGTCGACACTCTCAATCTTATATGGACTCTGTACCAGACTTTGCCAAAATCTCTGAAGCTTATGGCCATGTCGGTATGACAATTAGCAACCCAGCGGAATTAGAAGAAGGCCTTAAGAAAGCGCTTAGCATGAAAAATAGGCTGGTGTTTATGGATATTCACGTCGATGAAACTGAGCACGTTCACCCGATGCAGATCCGTGGTGGTGCAATGAATGAAATGTGGCTGAGCAAAACGGAGAAAAGCTAATGCGTCGTATTATTTGTGTATTACTTGAGAACCAACCCGGCGCCCTTTCACGAGTAGTTGGCCTGTTTTCTCAACGCGGTTACAACATCGAAACCCTCACGGTTGCGCCAACTGAAGACATGACACTTTCGCGCCTGACCGTTACGGTTAACGCTGATGAATATGTTTTAGAGCAGATAGAGAAGCAACTACATAAACTGATTGATGTACTCAAGGTGTCGAATATTACCGAATCAGCCCATGTTGAGCGTGAACTAGCACTTATCAAAGTAAAGGCTCACGGTGATAACCGCGAAGAGGTAAAACGCTTAGCTGATATTTTCCGTGGGCAAATTGTTGATGTGACACAGAGTCTCTATACAGTACAGCTTATTGGAACCAGTGAAAAACTCGATGCTTGTATCGCAGCGTTAGCAGAATTTACTAAGGTCGTTGAGATCTCCCGTTCTGGTGTAGTAGGTTTAGCACGTGGCGAGAAAGCAATGAAAGCCTAAAATTTATATAGAATAAATAGCAAAAGGGAGCTAATTGGCTCCCTTTTTAAATTCACTTATAATCAATAGTTGCTTCAGTTAGCAGTCTATTCTTTACTAGAATTTACTCAGCGTCGAGTATTCTTGTACTACCGATTTCAATCTTTCTAGGCTTCATCGCTTCAGGGATCTCGCGCTTGAGATCGATATTCAGTAAGCCGTTTTCAAGATTGGCACCAATCACAGTGACATAATCAGCAAGCTGGAATGTCCGCTCAAATCCGCGCTCTGCAATCCCTTGGTAAAGGTACTTACGCTCATCACTCGAGTCTGCTTTAGTGCCTTTGACTAACAGCTTGTCACCTTCGCTTGTGATATCAAGTTCCTGCATCGAAAAACCTGCGACAGCCATAGTAATGCGGTAGCGATGTTCATTAATCAGTTCGATGTTATAAGGCGGGTAACCGGAATTCGCTTTGTTCGATGCGGCATGCTCAGCAAGCTGTGCTAAACGGTCAAAGCCAATAGCGCTGCGGTATAGTGGTGTTAGGTCGTAATTTCTCATGGGTATATCCTTGTCTTAAGCAATATATTTTATCGTTAAATGGCCGACACATGTCGCACCACATCGAAGCGTTTATTCGCTTCTCACATATCCTCTGCCCCTAAGGCACAAAGTTTAAGTCGTTTATTTAGGCCCTCATCGAGCGGCCCTACTTCTAAATATGTGGATGCAAAAATTGTTTTCAAGGTTAAGAAACAAAAAATTTGCTAGCTATGTAAAAATTCGATTAAAAAATATTTTTATTGAGCAATGAGAAGTAAAAAACCAGCCACAAAGGGCTGGTTTTTAGCAAAATAATTCAAGATTAATTATTAAATTTTCGTTATTAGTAATTAATTTGAAGCAGGACAACCCTTAACTTCTGAACCATTGTGCAAGTATACAAGTTTACCTGGAACTGGTGCATAATCCGCAGCTTTAACACTCGGATTCGCCACAAAGAACTCACGTAATGCTGCAGCATCAGTGATTTGAGTTGACTCTACGTTAATCACAGGGTAATCATCGCCACCAGCTGCGCTGAAGCTAATAACTGAGAACGAATATGTATCAGTTAAGCTAAAGCCTTTATTATTGATATCGGTAATATCAACTTTACCAGCATCACAATCCACAGTCATAGAGATGTTATCAAGCTGAGCATATGCACCTGAACCTGCAGTCTTAGTCGCAACAACATTAAGATAGTCTATTACTTCAGCACCCGTCATCGTTGCTTTAGTTACAAAGTTACCAAATGGCTGTACAGTCAATACGTCACGGTATGTGATCTCACCAGCAGCAATTGAATCACGTACACCGCCCGAGTTCATTACACCAAAATCAGCGTTAACTAAATTGAATGTTCTGTATGCGTGGCCAAGTAAATGACCTAAGTTAGTCTGCTCGCTTCGAACAACATTACGGTCACCTTCAAGCTTAGCGTCAGTTTCAGAAATAACTTCATCAAGCAACTCCTGACCTTGATCTTGGAATGGCTTTAATACTGCTGTTACAACTGGATCTGCTGGGATTTCGTCACCGATGTTGACATAAACACTGTTGCCATCTTCATCTTTAACAGTTTCGCCGTTTTCGTCTTTTAACTTAGTTTTCAAGTTAATTGGGATCAACTTGTAGCTTGCAAGTTGTAACTGACCATTGAAGTATTCAAAATCCGCTCGACCTACATACTTGCCCCACTCGTGGGCTTGCATGATATACGTTCCATTTTGCTCATCAGGCTTACACTCGTCGCCTGGATTAAAATCAGCGTATTCACTCCCTTCCATACAAACTGGATTTTGTGAGTGACCACCGATAATTGCGTTTAATTGCCCAGCTTCTAAAGAACGAGCTAAAGTAACATCACCTGGAGCCTCACTACCATGATTACCGTCAGCGTAATGACCCATGTGGGTAGTAGCAAAGATAAGATCTACTGTTTCATTGGCTTTAACTTCAGCAATAGCTTTAGCTATTTCCGCTTCAGGATCAGCAAAATGGATCTTAGCAACGTTATCTGGGTTAACAAGTTTATCGGTATCTTTTGTTGTTAGACCGATAACCGCAATTTTCACACCATTAACTTCGAATACTTTATAAGGGGCAAAGTAACGTTCGTCAGTTACATTTCCTTTATCATCTTTGTGATAGATGTTCGCCGCTAGCATTGGGAAGTCAGCTAGTTTAGCTTGCATATCAAGTACTGACAGCTCGTTATCAAACTCGTGGTTACCAATTGCCATCGCATCGTAGCCAAGTAGATTCATACCGACGAAGTCTGGAACAGCATCTTGCATATCAGACTCAGGTACACCTGTATTAATATCACCACCAGATAGCAGGATAGTGTCACCACCAGCAGATTCAACTTCAGAACGGATCTGTTCAATAAGCGTCATACGCGCAGCCATGCCGTATTCGCCCTTGCTATTTTCCCAGAAACGACCATGGTTATCGTTAGTATGCAGTACAGTAAACGTCTTACATGCATCGCCAGCTTCAGCACATGTTTTAGGCGTGTTGTCATCATTATCACTACCACAAGCTGTTAACGCAGAGACAACAGCGGTCGCAACAAGTCCTTTTAATAAAATCTTATTCATTACAATCAACCCCTTGATTATTTTTTATATTTTGTAACTGTTATGTTATCCAGCAAAATTATTTATTTTTTGCCGCAATGCATCTTAGCAAAGCTTAGGTCAGATTTGTGTCACATTTATTACACATCGTGATCTAAGCGACTCTTTTATATACAATTAATCTAGAAAATAGTTCACAATATAAAACAAGGTGGCTAATAAGAAGTGTTTTAAAAAAGGGAGGCGGATAAACATCGGGATTAAAGCAAAAATAAAATCAGTTAATACATGACCTTACAACCACCACCATGCTAAAGCAAATTATTCTCAATGGCGAACAGGCCGAAGGGAATGTTAACGCCTCGGCCTGCACAAAAATCAATCAAACGGATTCTACTTAACGTTTGCCAGTACTTGTTGTAACCAAGCAGAGATATCTTGTAGTTGCTGAGGTAAGACACTATGAGGCATAGGATAAGTTTTCCATTGAGTATTAAACCCTTCACCTTGTAATAATTCGTATGCCATCTTGCCAGCACTAACAGGTACTACATCATCTTCGATACCGTGATGCTGTAGAATGGGAGTCTCTTTATTCACAGTTGAAAGACCATTAGGCAGTGAGTCACCGCTTGGTAGATAGCAGGATAACGCCATAATTCCTGCAAGTTTGTGCGGCAACCTTAGACCGGTATACAGGCTCATTACCCCTCCCTGACTAAAGCCCGCTAATACGATATTTTCTGTTGGGATCCCGAGTGCGACTTGTTCTTCAATCAGTGCGATGATCTGCTTCTCGCTCTGCTCTACACCTTGTTTATCGGCTCGCTCATGTAGGTCCATACTCTTGATATCGTACCAAGCACGCATGATATAGCCGCCGTTAATAGTCACAGCTTGTTCTGGCGCATGAGGGAAGATAAAGCGGATACCGTGATCTGAGCCCAAACCCAATGCTGGCACAACAGGGGCAAAACCTGCACCAGAGTCACCTAGTCCATGAAGCCAGATAACACAGGCTTTTACTTCTTGAGTTGGTTCAATCGTAATACGCTCAAGTTTTAGATCTGACGTAACGTCCCGTTCAGACATAGTTTACCTTTCTAATGAGTATGTTGAGTGGGCTGAGATAATAACAGACTAGGCTTAGTTATCCCATAGGGATTAACCATCATTAAAATCAAAATGTGTGCAAATTTAGCCTGTAGGCACTCGTTAGAGACTGTGTTCCTAGAGGTAACATTTGTAGAAACTTTAATCGATGCGACTTTATCTATCATCTGTTAGCACATAAGCTATGTTTTAGATGAATCTATGACTAGGTGGCAAAAAGATGGGACTGCTCCAAAATGGACACTGGGTTGATCAATGGTATTCAACCCAAGATAACGGCGGGGAGTTTCAACGACAAGAGTCTAGTTTCCGTCACTGGCTGACTGCGGATGTTCAAGCGCAAACAGGTAAACAAATAGGCTTTACAGCTGAAAAAGGCCGTTATCACTTATATGTCTCTCTCGCCTGCCCTTGGGCCCACAGAACCCTTATATATAGAGCCCTGAAAGGGCTAGAAGATTTTATCAGCATTAGTGTTGTTGAGCCTCATATGCTCAATCATGGTTGGGAATTCGCGGGTCAGCATCAAAGTGAGCTTGCTCAGCATATTCAAGGTGCAGATAAGGACGAATTATACCAAGCGAATTATCTTTACCAAATTTATCAAAGAGCTCAAACCGATTATAACGGCCGAGTGACCGTACCTGTTTTATGGGATAAACAAAATCAAACCATAGTGAATAATGAGTCATCAGAAATAATACGTATGCTCAATAGTGAGTTTGATCATTTGACGGGTAATAAGAAGGACTTTTACCCACAAAACCTTCGCAGTCAAATTGATGCTCTCAATGACTTTATTTATCCAACGATTAATAATGGGGTTTATCGTGCGGGCTTTGCAACCACACAAGCAGCCTATAACGAAGCTTATGTGCAGCTTTTCAATGCACTTGATACTATTGAAGTGAGTCTGAAGGCAAAACGCTATTTAACGGGTGAGCAACTCACTGAAGCAGATATTAGATTATTTACTACCCTTATTCGCTTCGATGCCGTTTATGTCGGGCATTTTAAAACCAATAAGAAGCGTATTGCTGACTACCCTAATCTTCAAGGATATTTAAAAGATATTTACCAAATACCTGGGGTCGCTAAAACGGTCAATTTTGAACATATTAAGCAGCACTACTATTTCAGCCATGACACTATTAACCCTACCCGCATCGTGCCTAAGGGACCACTGTTGGACTTTGACTCCCCACATCAACGTCAATAGTCCCTTAGCTAACGCCGAGCTCGCCTTTGATCTCTTGTAGCTGCTCCAATGAATCGAGCTTAATATTCCAGCGCACCGCTCCAGCATCGGCCACTAGCATAAGCGCTTCTTGATGAAACTTGATGTCATCAACCATGGCATATAGTTGGCAACCATTATCGAGCCGCACCTGTACTTCAAATGGAGAAAGAATGAGTTTTCCTGCAGAAAATTGAATAATCATAACGAGTCACTATCTCTAAGATGCAATAAAAAAGCCCAACACAGTTGGGCTTCAATTCACTGACGAAGCCAGTCTAGTGTTGGTGCCCGCCTTTACCATGGGCATGACCGTGAGCAATCTCTTCACTGGTCGCATCGCGTACATCCATCACTTCAAGATCGAAGGTTAACTCACGGCCTGCTAGTGGATGGTTAACATCAACTGTCGCCATAAATTTACCTACTTTTAAAATGGTCACTTGGCGCTGGCCTTGATCTGTGCTGATCAATGCACGCATACCTGGCTTCCATACTTTCGCGCCCTGTAGATGTTTTACTGAAACACGCTGTTCGCAATCTTCATTACGCTCACCATAGGTTTCACTCGCTGGTAGGGTCACTGAAAATTTAGCACCGACTTCTTTACCCGTTAGCGCATCTTCAACACCTGGCATCATATTATCATGGCCGTGAAGGTAGGCGATTGGGTCCAAACCTTCGTTGGTTTCTAATACTTCACCTTTCTCATCACGCAAAGTGTAGTTAAACTGCACAACTGAATCGTCTTTAATGCTCATGGTATTCCTTAACACTGTTCGCTCTAATTTAGTGGCCGCAGCTTAGCAAAACTCGCCTTAACCCTCTACTGTTATCTAATTAGGCAAATAAAATGATATCACTCACTTCAAACTTGCTTGTCAGTTAGCAGCTTAATTAACCTTCAGCGCCTTAAACGTCGCCTCATCCGGGTAACCATCGGCAACAAGCCCCTGACTCTTTTGGAAACTCTGTAATCCTTTAACCGACTTAGCGCCCAATATGCCGTCGGCCTTACCGACATCGTAGCCTAAATGGTTCAGCTGGTTTTGTAGCTCTTTAACTCGAGCACGGCTCAGATTAGGCATCTTAGGAGGTGTCACTTTAAGTGGCACAGCGCCATTGATCCTATCGGCAAGATGACCAACTGCGATGGCGTAAAAGGTCGAACGATTCCAGCGCATGATCACATCAAAGTTGTCATAACCTAAAAACGCGGGGCCAGTATGACCCGACGGCAGGTAAAGCGCAGCTTGCATATCCGGTGTACTTAACGCTGTACCGTTGGTTTGTGTAATCCCCAACTCAGCCCAGCGAGTAAGTGGCTGTGACTCGGCTTTACCTAAGTGCGCGTAGGAGAAATTGTCCGGTAAGGTCACTTCTCGACCCCAACGCTCATTACGCTTCCAACCTAGGTTTTGTAAAAAATTTGCCGCAGAGGTTAATGCATCTTCGGTACTGTTCCACAGATCGGCTTTGCCATCACCATTACCATCCACCGCGTATTTAGCGTAGGCTGATGGCATAAACTGAGTGTGTCCCATTGCACCAGCCCAAGACCCCACCATATCGGCTTCAGCGAAGTTATATCGCTCTTTAAGCTTTAATGCTTGCATCAACTCGGTGGTGAAATAACGACTACGCCTTGGATCGCAAGCAAGGGTTGCCAATGAGTCTAATACCGACATCTTACCTTTATAAGAGCCAAAGTTAGTTTCTAGGCCCCAGAATGCCAGCAGGTACTGAGGCGGTACACCATACTCTTTTGCCAGTTGTTGTAACAAGACTTTGTGCTCACGGTAGAGCTTACGCCCCTGCTCCACTCGCCAGTCAGTGACGCGTTTGCTGAAATAGTTTTCAAAGGACGTGCTAAATTCCGGTTGTTTTTGATCCAGCTCTATCACTCTTGGCACATACTTAACATTGGCCAATGTGTTCTCTATGGTCTGCTGAGATAAACCTTCCGCTTTTGCCGTTTGCTGTAACTCAGCCACGCAACTAGCCCAGTTAGGCTGTTCGTCTGCCGCATAAACAGCAGAAGAAGATAGGATAAGCGCTGTAGCCAGGGGGATTGATTTTAACAATTGAAGACTCCCAAAATGAATGACTGTAACGTATAAAATGACGCTGTTTGATTAAACTTTCCTTAAACTCACTTAATCTAGCTTGAGCCTTGAACTTTGTTTCATCACACCATTGTAAAATATCATACTATGTTCGCTGCATAATATAGACTAAATTCACTTAAATATTACGACCAAATGATGTTTGTGTTGCAAGCGCTCAATTTCCGAGCTAAAGCCGCACAGTTCTGCCGCAATTGACAATTTGCCGCAGAGATAAATACCTTAAATAACTTGCTAAAATCCGGCGTCAACTGCAGACTAATACTCATTAAAGCTCGTCTTTTCGATAGCGAACCAATATCTAACCAAACAAGAGATTAATCATGACTGAAATGACTCCTACATTAGAAAGCTTCATCAACAACGTAAAGCAATCCCAAGTTGTTTGGGGTCTTCAAGATGAGACTGGTGAAGGTTGGGTTGTTTGCGACTCTTCAGAGTTTGAAGCTACCGATGTAATGCCTTTGTGGTCTGAAGAAGCGCAAGCTAAGAGCCATTGCACTGATGAGTGGCAAGACTACCAGGCGGTTGCTATCACTTTAGAAGAGTTTCTAGAATTCTGGGTTAGCGACCTTAACGATGACGGCGTATTGATTGGTGTTGATTGGATTGCCGATCAAGAGTGTCAAGAAGTCGACCCTATCGTACTAGCAACATCATTAGTGGATGTTGAAAAAGAGTAATCGCTAAAATAACCATTGCGAAGTATCAACCAGAGCGCACAATCTAATCCATTGTGCGCTTTGTTTTTTAGAAGGAAATGTTTTGTGTTGGAGCTAGCCCCGTTAATCGACATCCCATTTGATCGTAGGCATAGTTGCTGGTTTTGTGGCGAGCCAAGTGATCAGCAATGGAGTTATCTAAAAGAAACCTATACTCCCCACCCTTCTTTAACGGTACCTTGCTGCAAAGAATGCTTAAGGTTAGCGAAACAACATAAGCTTACTTCAATTTGGGACTGTAAGATGGCGGTCAAAGACGAGCTGATGCGGATCTACGAAAAGCACTTAGCTATCGGCGTTAATTGGACCAAGCAAGAATTAGAAGAGTCTGAATTTGAAGACAAAGTATTCGGTGGCTTTAAGAAGAGTGGCTGGATGATGTATGAGATAGCCCGCGATCGCGTTAATTACAACGGCTGGCCTTTGGCTCTTAATGGGGTTGCTATCGATGATTATGGCTATGATGCTTCATTTAGTTTTGATGGTGTAAATTACCCTTCAGTAAGTAAAGCAATCGCATTCTTCGCCAAGCAGTTCATCTTAGATAAACGCTTTCTAGAAGATGTTATCGCTATCGTCGGTAAAGAAAGATTTGGCTTTGCCGTTCGCATCGCACAGATTAATATCGCTGCTGTGCCAGAGCTAAAAAAACAGGTAATCAATGACTTAAGAGAAGAGCACCAGTAATCGACTACAAAGAGTAAGCCTACTCATTGCTCTTGCTATTAAGAGATTTTTATTAAGAGATCTGCTAGCTATTTAGCGTTTCTCTTAATCTATCCTGCACCACTTCGACCAGCAGATCTGGCTGGAATTTTGAAATAAACCTATCACAACCAACCTTTTCGACCATGGCATTATTAAAGCTACCGCTTAATGAGGTGTTCAGGGTAATAAACAAGTCTGACATTCGTTTATCACTGCGTATTTCATGAGTAAGCTTATAACCATCCATTTCTGGCATCTCGGCATCGGTGATCAGCATTAAGATATGATCGGTTATCACTTTGCCTTCATCACACCATCGCTTTAGCTGATTCAATGCCATAAGCCCATCAGTAGCTTCTATAACCTCTAAACCCAATTGTTCGAGAGTTTCACGTACTTGACGCCTAGCAGTTGCCGAATCATCGACAATTAGCACTTTGCGTCCAAGCATCAAGGGTAAGAGTCGCTCGTCCAGTACCCCTTCAGATAACCTAATATCGTAATGTATGATCTCTGCTAGCACCTTCTCGACATCAATGATCGAAACCAGTTCTTGTTTATCTTGGTATTCGATACGGGTAATTGCCGTTAAGTAGTTATCTCGCCCCACCGTCTTTGGTGGCGGCATAATGTCGCCCCAGGTTAAGTTAACGATATGCTCGACTTTATCGACCAAGAAACCTTGAACGGAACGGTTATATTCAGTCACGATAAGATTACTTTCTGCTTGAATAACAGATGGCCTAAATCCAATTGCTTTACGGAGATCGATTACCGGTATTGAGCTTCCTCGCAAATTCGCAACCCCAATAATGCTGCTGTGGCTACCAGGCATTGTACTTAATGCCGGCACCTTGACCACTTCTTTGACCTTAAAAACATTAATTGCAAAAAGCTGAGTCACACTGATACGAAACAACAATAACTCCAGTCGGTTTTCACCCACCAACTTGGTACGTTGATCGACGCTTGCTAGCATTTGAGTCATTGGAGTCTCTTTACAAAGGTTATTATTTTTGACCTGATTATAATCATTTACGTCAATAAATCATTTACCTAAAGCACAATTTGGGGAATTTCTTAACAGAATAGCGAGTTAGCCAAACTTCGCACAAATAGTAAAGCTGACAGCCACTAGAATAAACTGATCGTAATCCGCAGCATTAACGTATAAGACTTCAATTCACAGCGGCACTGAGTATTATGGAATTAGCACTCTTTCCACTTCCAATATGTATATTGCCTGGTGGCTTCACACAGCTACGTATATTTGAGGTGAGGTATCAAAGACTTGTCAAAGAATCACTGCAAAGCAATTTAGGCTTTGGTGTGTGCATGTTAGATGACGATAAAAAATCGCTTCTGCCCATCGGCACCCGCTGCAAAATAGTTGATTTTGAAAACCTAGAAGATGGGCTGCTGGGAATAACAATTTCTGGTGTTGAGAAATTTAAGCTTGAGCACTTTACCAATGAGAAAGATGGCTTAAAAAGAGGGCAAGTAACAATTTTGCCCTGTTGGGAGTCCATACCAATAGAGATGAACCAGCAAAATTTACCTCTGCTATTAAAAGAGATAATGACTCACTACCCTACTCATTTTAACCAGTATGAAATAGATAATTTTAATGACTTATCATGGGTTTGCCAAAGATGGTTAGAGATCCTTCCTTTACCCGTTCTTGACAAACAACATTGTATTGCAGCTAAAGATCATCGCCTTGCCTTAAGCATGTTAGATGATTTGCTACAACAAAGTGATCTAAATTAAATACGCTTACGTATCGGTCAATATAACTTGTAGGGCGGTAACGAGCGCCTTTATTATAAAAGAGTGGTATGAATGCAAAATATTCAGTCACAAAGTCGTCAAAGTGGTTATGATAAAGCTCATGTAATAACAAATAAGCAACCTATGGACGACGCAGACGCAAAAGCGATTATAGACAAGCTGACAATATGTTTGACTGAGGTGGCGGAAAACCGAGACAGGCAGGCTTATGCCATGCTATTTAGCTATTTTGCGCCTAAAATTCTCAACTTTGGCAATCAGAAACTCGCTAATCAAGGTTTAGCGACGGATTTGGTTCAAGAGACTATGACAAACGTGTGGACCAAGGCGCACCTTTTCAATGCAGAAAAAGGCTCAATCACCACTTGGGTGTTTACTATAATGAGAAACCGCTGCTTTGACATGCTTAGAAAGGTTCAACACAACAAAGAAGACACTTTTGCTGATGATATTTGGCCGGTATTTGAAACCGCTATAGCAGAAGAACACCCAGACCATATTCTCACGGCAAAATTACTCAAGCATGTAGATGCCCTGCCCCTCGGTCAAAGGCAAGTCGTGAAAGGAGTTTACCTTCACGAATTAAGCCAACAAGAACTCGCCAGTAAATTAGAGGTGCCTTTAGGTACTATAAAATCAAGACTTAGACTAGGCCTTGTAAAACTGAGAAGCATTTTGGAGAAAGATTATGATTAAGTATCATCCAAAAGAAGAGATGCTATTACTGCATGCTCAGGGAAAGTTACATCTCGGTCTTGCAAATGCCGTATCTGCTCATTGTGAACTTTGTACTGTGTGTAAACACAAGTTAAATGCGCTTACCGAACAACTTGCACAAGCAAGCCTAGTGGATGATAAGCCATTACTTGAGCCTACAAACACTGAAATGGACTTCAGTAGCATGATGGCCCAGATCATGGAATTACCAGCAACGCCACAAACTAGCCACTCAACATCGAGACAAACAGTGCAAGTCAATGGCTATAAGTACCAACTGCCGCGCGCATTGAGCCAACAAGCGAATAAATCATGGAGCGGATTAGGAAAAATAAGTCGTATGCGACTAGATGCTGATGATGACACTGCACGTGCAAGCTTATTACATATCGATGCTAATGGTGAAATTCCCGAACACACCCATACTGGCCGGGAAGTAACCCTACTGTTAGCGGGTTATTTTGAAGATGAGTTTAGCCAATATGTACCAGGTGACTTTATTGAACTTGATGCTCAACATAAACACTCACCAAAAACAGCGAATGGATGCTTATGCTATACAGTTGTAGATGCACCACTGCATTTTACTAAAGGGATAAGTAAACTGCTCAACCCGATTGGAGAACTGATTTACTAGCTACGGTTAACCAAAGAAAAAGGTCGCTAAATAACAATATGCGACCTTTTTTATGTCTTTTAATAAGCGAAGAACAGCTATGTTTGCGTCGCCGCAATAGGTACTACAGGTACAATACGTGAACCATGCTTACTTACCACATTCATAATGCCAAAATGCAACTCTTCCGATACTAACTGAAACTCTGCAAAATCTGTTGTGCCAATATAGGCGAATACATTGAGCTGTAAACCATATAAACCAAACCCCTTGAAAGTCACCCTCAGAGGACTTTCCTCTACCTTGTCGTGTTCCTCTAGCAAGCTGCGTATATCATCGATAATATTGTGAATTTGCTCTGTACTGGTCTGATAATCTAGTCGAATATCTGTTTTTAAGCGGATCTTTTCTCGCTCAGAAATGTTTTCGATATCCATCTCTGATAACCGTGCATTTGGTACATTAATCACAGAGCGATCTATGGTTCGAATACGGGTACAGCGAAGTCCTATCTCCTCCACTGTGCCGGTTATACTGCCAAAACGGCCAATGTTACCCACCTTTATCGGAGCTGATGAATACAAAGTAATGGTGCCAATAAAGTTTTCTATCGACTGCTTTGAGGCCAAGGCCACCGCGATACCACCAATACCTAATCCCGCAAGGATAGTTGAGGCATCAAACCCTAAGTGTTCTAGCCAAATGAGTACCGACAAAGCCACCAGCATCACTCGGGTAAAATTAGCAAGCGGCCTTAATAAAGACGCACTCTGGCTGTTACCGCGGTTGATCCAACGCAAACGTAGGCTATTTTGAATCACATCGGTCAAAGACCAAATAAACCAGATCACCGCAATTAACAATAGAACACCGGTATTGACTACTTCAATCACGTTAGCCGATAGCGTGGTGTGTGCCATCCAGCCTCTTACGAGCAATAACGCAATAAGCAGACGAGCGGGTCCAATCACAAGGTGAGCGACATCTTCTTTATACTGATAATGACTGCGCAATATCAGCTTCTTCGCCACCCAAGTAATAGGAATAACCACCAGCAAGGCCAATAATAGATAGCAAACCAATAACGCCCATTCCCAGAGGTTTAACTTGAATAAATGTCCTTGAGGGATGTGCTGTACAAACCACTCCACCACAGGACCATAGCCTAATTCACTGTATAAAAGAGGGACCTTTGCAATCGTGGCATTAGAGATCTTCCAAATAGAGCCTAACTCTTTATTGGGTACCTTTTGCAACAATAGCGTGATTTCACTGCCTTTTACTTCGACTCGACCAAAGGCATCACGGTAATTGGGCAGTTGATCATTACTACTGCCACTCGGCGTATCATCGACCTCTTGTAAGTTGACCCAGATATTACGCTCTATAATTGCGACTAACTGTTTCGCGTATTCAGGACCAAGCTCAGCATTCATGCTTTCTGGTAGGTAACGTAGATCTAAATACTTGGCCGCCTTGTCATAATCTTGCTCAAACGCAGCTTCAAACAGCCCGGCAAGCGTGCCTCTGGGAGTATCTCGAAATAGGCTATCCTGATAATCATAGGATTCCTGTTTTGGTAACTGGACTTGTGACTCTTCAGTCGTTTGTTGCGCTTTAGTCGCTACCGATACGATTCCCGTTGCATGAGAATAAAATGAGGTAGAAAACATGATTAACAGCAGGACGAAATAAAAAATTCGCGGCATATAGACTCCATTCGAAAGTACGTACCCTTAAGGTTACAGCTTGCACTGCCGACACTGTAACAAACTGCTAACGGAAAACTAAAGTAATTATTGAGACAAATAATAACCGCATACCTATTGACATTGGTTTATTACTGAATATAATTCGCGCAGTTTTAAGATAAACCCTTTAAGATAGTCATTTCCGCCTTTTGGTAAAATCCACGATTCGTCGTTCGATCCCCCCACATAAGCGTTATCTCAACAGGTTAAACCATCTTTATTGACAGTCATGCCACTGTCATAACTATATGCTTAACTTAAGCAGCTTGTTTTTATGTTCATTTTGCGACAACGCATACATATTTACATAATTTATTGAACACAAGCGACTTGTATAAGCATAAAAAGATGAGTAGTCTCACATAGAACTTAAAATTCATCTTTCGCAAAAATGCTAAGGATATCTTATTGTTAAAAAACACTACCTATAATGGGTAGCTAAAAATATAAGGAGTGTGGCCATATGTCATACCTAGTAAATGGACATGAAATTACCGTTAACTTTCCAGTAGACTCAATTTCAGTCAACAAAACATCAATCGCCTTTACTGACAGTCGAGGCAAAAATAGACAGACATTTTCTAAGCGCATCGAAGCGCTATCATTTATGAAGTGGTTATTGTCTAGTAATAAATAAGCTCAAAAAAGTAAAAACTGACTCTTCGATACACCTCCTCTCACTCGTATCGAATGTTTGTCTTCATAGGCAAGCGAATAGGACTGAAACATCTACTCAGCTATTTAGTCAATTCATTTGGGTTAGGCCATACCTCTTAAGGTATTAAGCCTAACCAAATGGAAACCTCACCCTTAAAATATCCTGCTAAATTCACTCGTTAGCGTATTTACCTTGCTATCTTGGCAACTATCTTGGTATCGCTGCCGCATTACCCAGTAAGCCAGGTGGAAACTTCAACGTTAAATCATCCTGCTAAACTCATTCATTAGCGTATTTACGTTAGTATCTTGCTATCTTGGTATCACTACCGCATTACCCAGTAAGCCAAGTGGAAACTTCAACGTTAAATCATCCCGCTAAACTCATTCATTAGCGTATTTACGTTAGTATCTTGCTATCTTGGTATCGCTGCCGCATTACCCAGTAAGCCAAGTGGAAACTTCAACGTTAAATCATCCTGCTAAATTCACTCGTTAGCGTATTTACCTTGCTATCTTGGTAGCTCTTGCTAACTATCTTGGTATCATTACCCAGTAAGCCAAGTGGAAACTTCAACGTTAAATCATCCTGCTAAACTCACTCGTTAGCGTATTTACGTTGGTATCTTGGTAGCATAGTCGCATTACCTAATAGCCCCCCCTGATGTATGTAAAGCATGGGTATGTTCGCCTCGCTATGAAGCAACTTCTCGACGCACATCCAGCCTAGAGGATCATAAAGTAGTTCAAACTCAATGCCTGAAGAGCAGACTTTTTTATACATTTCGTAGAAAGGCTTATAAAGCTTACCAAAATGGTATTTCTTCTCTAATTCAACAATCTGTGGATGCAAACTATTATCTGCGACTAGGAAGGTAAATTGTTGCTTGAGGTATTCACTGTCACCCACACAGGCGCAGGTAAAGACTTGAATATGAGGTGCATGTAGGGCTAAATATTCACTGAGAAACACCGACGTTGTTCCAGTCCCTGAGGGTAAAAAGACTCGTAACTCACTTAACTCTTCGGCTTTAGCCCAGTCTATAACTTCTTGTGCCAGCTTATGAACACCGTATCTTGCATATTCACAGCGCCCCCCTTCAGGCACAAATAACAGATCATCGCGCTGTGGCAGCACTTTTTGCTCGATATACTCAATGCAGCTCAGCTCTTGCCTATCTGAAACCTTCGAGAGATCGATAACATTGGCGCCATTAGCAATGGCAGCGGCATAGTTACCAACTGACGAAAGCAAAACTTGTTCAGCAATATGATCGACATAGAAATCCAGCTGTAGGCCTTTAAGCTTAGCGAGTGCTGACATAGAGTAAAGAGAGTTTGCCACAGGTGATCCATGACCGACTAACACTCGTTTTCCAGCCACATCTGTATCGAGAAAATACGCAAATTTACGCGCCTTATTTCCAGAAAATGCTTCGCTTAACAGATCGTCCCGCTTCACATAGATCCGACTGCCGTTAAAATTGATGCTTTCTACAGGGGTATTAACTAACACGCTCTACTCACTCTAATGCTTGTTAAACAGCGCTTTATAATCACGCTGTTATAGGGGTAATTTATTAACTATTTCGATATCGCTATTCTAAACCTTAACCTTTTTTCAGGGTAATCATTTTGCTTAGTCAGAATAAACACAGCGGAAACCGTGACCAAGAATAAGCACAAGCCTTTACTCTTCACTCTTAGTCCTTAACTCTGAAAGCTAGACACTAAAAATAGTGTTTAAATCGCTAATTCTTGGTCAAAAGCAATATCCTGCGAAGAGTGAAACCAACTTACAGCAATAAATACAACAACTTAAATATTGGCACGGAAATAGCTTATACCTAATTAGGCTAAGAGCCTGTATGCAAAAATTATAAGGAGCCTTTAATGGCAGTTCTTCGTTTAGTGTTTAATATTGCTTGGTTCGTTTTAGGTGGATTTGTGATGGGGCTTGCTTGGTGGCTCGCAGGGCTACTCTGTTTTATCAGTATCATAGGGATCCCATTTGGTAGAGCCTGCTTTGTGATAGGCGAAATGACATTCTGGCCTTTCGGGCAAGACTCTATCAACAGGCGCACATTGACCGGAAATGATGACATTGGAACCGGCACCTTTGGCATGGTGGGAAATATTATATGGTTCCTGTTTTTTGGAATTTGGTTAGCCATAGGGCATATCGCCCATGCCTTAGCCTGCGCAGTTACCATCATAGGGATCCCATTTGCCCTACAGCACCTTAAGTTAGCGATTTTAAGCCTAACACCTATTGGGCAAACGGTAGTTGCAAAAGCTTAAGGTTTAAGGCTTAAAGTTTAAGAGTTAAGTGAGAAGCTCTCGATAAGCTCCTGACAGAGCTTTTCAGGACAATCCAAACTTAAGTCATGACCAGCGCGGTGAAATTCAATAAGCTTGCTTTGATAGTATTGAGCAAGCTTTTTACTGCAATCAGGGCTGACCAGTTTATCTTCTCTTCCACTGAGCACTGTGATTGGCACAGATAGCTTTGCAGGGCTCATATACTGGCTACAAGCCCATAGCTGACGCAATCCATTGGTCAACCTTGTCCTCGTTGCTATGCGATATTGACTCCACCTACGGGCTAAATCCATATTGTGCAGCTGAGTCGAGCTTGTTAAGGCTATAATACTTGCCTCTAGCGCACTGATGTTTGCTCCTTTAAGTCTGTGTTTAAACGCCAAGCACAAAGCATTAAGCTTAAACCGTTCATACCAAGGAGATAGATTGGCGGCGCTAGCATTAATCACCGCCACAGCTTTTATCCTTTTATCACTTTCTAAGCCCACAGCTCGCTCCTGCAAGCTGACCATCTGCAGCGCTATCATGCCCCCCATAGATAACCCAACCAAATAATAGTTCTCAGACTTATCAGAGTTTCTTTGGTAGGTTTTATCGTAGTTGCTATCGTAGTTTAAGCGCTCGAGTAACTCCTTGGCATATTCATCAATCCTTAATGGACTAAGACTATTAACCAGATACCCGTTACCTAAGGTATCTAACGCTATGACGCGATGCCTGTCAGATAGGCTTTGTTGAAGCAAGTTAGTAAAGTCTTTCCAATGACGTTTATCCCGCATTAAGCCACGAATTAACACCACAGTCGCCATGATTACTCCAATATCATTGAATCTGAGCTATTACTGCTAATTCAAAAGTGCAAAATCAATGACGTCGAAAATCACCAGCCTGAAATCATTAATGCTGCGTGCATTACCTGCCACAACTGTCAATCTAGCCTATTGATGCATATTGTTTTCTAAGATCTGCTGGACATCGATTTGGGCTAATCCTAGATTGAAACGGTCTCGCCACATGCGTCCCTCTTGATTATTTTTAAACGCAACGAATAACTCTTTGTATGTCAGAAACTTTTTATTAAATTGCAATTTATTCCTAACATGCGCCATATTGGGCTGGGCAAGCAGATACTTCAGCACATGCTCATCAATAATCGCTGCATCGATTCGCCCAGTAGCGACCTTATTCAGATTATGTAGATCCGATGCAACAACTTCGAATGGCTGGCTTCCTTTGGCCATCATCTCATCAAGTTCATTGGTATTAACGTAGCCTTGAACCACGCCAATGGTGTAATGATTCAAATCACTTTGTTGAGTCCAGCTAACAGGGTGGGATTTTTGTTCGACTAGGCCTAAAACACTTCGCGCCATAGCTTGGGAGAAAACAAACTTATCTGTGGGGTAGACATATTCAGGCAGGTAACCCAAGTATTTGGAATCATTTCGCGACGCCATTCTCACAGCTCGGCTCCAAGGAAAGAAGTCAACAACTACAGTATGCCCAACTGCCTCGAGTGCCGCTTTTGTGATAGCAATGCAGGCCCCTTGCTTTTTGAGCTGCTCACCAGCGAAAGGTGGCCAATGCAGTGACGTTAAATACAAGGTATCTGCATTTATATTGCAAGAGAAGATTACAAAATATAGACACAAGACGACGCTTGCCAGCCTTCTATAAAAGCTAGCGAAAATGGCTCTGAACTTCTTTAACAGCCTTATACCCGAGATCACATATCGCCTTTTACTTACTGCTAAAGCCGTTATTGATTATTTACCGCTCAGTAAGCGTTTTACTTAACCTACCAAAGATTTTAGTCAAAACCTGCGATAACACCAAGCCTATAACCTTGATACATCATGGCGCCTAGGCTAAATAAGCCAAATTATAGGGTAGGAGTCTTTGTTACAATTAACACAAATGATTACTTTTACTTTGGTTTACACTGATAAGAAGTAACAAATAGCGACAGACTCAGTTAGAGGTAAAAAGATGATAAAAAAAGCCGTAATTACACTCGTTGGCACCTGCCTAACACTTGCTGGCGCATTATTGCTTGTCCTTCCAGGGCCTGCTTGGCTTTTACTGCCTATCGGGCTGGCGGTACTTAGCCTAGAGTATGCATGGGCACGCCACTGGCTTAAAAAGAGTCAGGCTCATATGAGTAAAACGGCTCGCTGGATCGATAGGAAAATATTACTGCGTAGATTGAGCAAAAAATAGCTCGCTTTTTTACTGTTCGTAAGCGTTTTTTGTCTCGATTGAACCCTGATGTCGATTAAAGCAAGCGGTAGAAGTCAACTCTATACCTAACCTACCTCTCATTAGGTAGTCTGTCTGCGATCTTTATCCCAAAAAATCAATCCAAATCCACGATAGTCCCAATCGAAACAAAGCGTTACCATAATTTCCAAAAGCTCCTTATTATTGCCTCATTGATTACCCCTACAAACTGTAATGTTTACTTGAGGCCATTATGAATAAGCTGAGTTTACTTTCCATCGCGCTACTTTCGACAATATCTATCGGTGCACATGCTGCTAACGAACCTATTGAAATCATCCCTGCGGCGGTTATCACCAATCCTGAGAAAGTAGAACTTGGAAAGATGCTATTCTTTGAACCAAGATTATCAAAATCAGGCTTTATTTCTTGTAACTCTTGCCACAATTTATCTACTGGTGGCGTTGATGCACTGCCAACATCTATTGGCCATAACTGGCAACAGGGCCCAATCAACTCTCCAACCGTGCTAAACGCCGAATATGGTTTAGCACAGTTCTGGGATGGCCGAGCTAAGGATCTTAAAGAACAAGCAGCTGGACCGATTGCTAACCCGAAAGAGATGGGCTTTAGCCATGAACTGGCTGTTGATACCGTACGTTCTATGCCTGCATACCAAGCACGCTTTGAAAAAGTCTATGACTCGAAAAAGATCAGCATAGATATGATCACCGATGCGATTGCAGAATTCGAGAAAACACTTGTCACACCGAATGCACCATTCGATCTATATCTTCAAGGTGACAAAGCTGCAATTAGCGAGCAAGCTAAAGCTGGTTACCAGTTATTTAAAGATAAAGGCTGCGTGAGCTGTCATAACGGCCCAGCTGTTGGCGGCACCATGTATATGAAGATGGGACTGGTTAAGCCATTCCACACCAATAACCCAGCTGAAGGCAGAAAAGGCGTAACAGGCAAAGAAGCCGATAAATTTGTATTCAAGGTGCCTACGCTACGTAACATCGAGCTAACCTACCCGTACTTCCATGACGGCAGCGTTTGGGAGCTCGAAGAAGCGGTTAACACCATGGCTGACATTCAGCTTGGGCAAAAGCTGTCGGATAAAGAAGTGAAGGAGATGGTGGCATTCCTCAACTCTTTAACAGGTGAGCAGCCACAAATCGTATTGCCTATCCTACCGCCATCGAACAAGAACACGCCTCGCCCTGTTCCATTCGAAGACTAAATCAAGACTCCTTAGAGTATAAGGATCGAAAAGAGCCGCGAGTAGCGGCTCTTTCTATATATTAAGCTTTCACTATGATGTTTCTAGTTTCTAACTTCTTACGATTTTACTCGATGAAGTTTACCCTATTTCAGCATCAGCAGCTCAAATCGCTTGTTTATAATGAAGGGTTTGAAAGCGCTCTAAAATAGCAATTAATACCCCTTGGCATCGCATATTGCTTAAAATACCTGGACTGAATCTATCAATCCGTGCCATTGCCGTTAACAGTAACTGACATTCATAGAATGATGCCTCGGCTATATATTCAGGGCGATCAACCATATGGCTATTTTGATACCATTCATCCCAGTTAAACTTGCCTAACAAAATGCCGCTTGTTTCCAAATCAGTCACAAACTCTTGCAATCGCTTTTCAGAAACAAAATGCTCACCTAATTTAAGGTCATTCGCGTACTGAGTGTAAAGGCTCGACACGTAACCATGTAAAGTAGAGTTGTTCATCTTTAACCTCCAGCTAACCTAGGTACTGAGTGCCTTAAAATTTAATTTCAGCCCTATTAGGGCCACACTCTTAAAGCTGCATTTGCTGTACCAAGTTTTGATAAGCTAATTCTAATTGATGGAGACTGAACCCAAACTTAACAGCCGGAGGCGCTTATTAAAGCGTACACTCAGGGGGTTATGATTAAATAAGTCGCGCATATCTTGGAAGTTACTGCCTTAAAAGGCTGTAACATCGAATCGTGCTGTTGATATACACGCAAAATAAAAAGCCGATTCGCATTTATCCATGCAATCTGCATTTGCGCTTTGGCGTTAATCTCAACTTGTTTCAGTACTCATTCACTACTGAGCTTTTTCACAGCTAAATTCCTCCAAAACTAAATCTGTAAATAAACGACCTGCTCGACCAAGTGGCCGCTCCATGGTTGATACCAATTGAGGGATGAAGCTATAACGATTACCGCCATTAAAATCCACTGCCACTAACTCCCCACTAGCAAGCTCTTGTTCAATCAAAAAATCTGGCATCCAACCAAACCCTAACCCCATCAAGAGTGCATTCTTCTTCATAATAAAACCTGAAAGGTAAAACACCTTATCACCGCCAAACTGCAACTCGTCACGGTAGTGCTTATCTGGCGATGAGTCTTCAATGGTTAACTCCACATGTTGCTGCAGCTCAAATAAACTAAGGCCTTTTTCTTGAGCTAACGCATGTTCAGCGCTGACCACTAAAACACTGGTGATTGGCGGTAAAGCCTGAGGACGGTAACTGGGACCAGTGCGATAGTCTTTAACCAGCATCAGATCGGCACTGTCTCGCTCGAACCTATCTTGCACGCCGCCCAGAAACTCCATATTAAGCTGCACCTTTGTGGGGATCTGCTGCTCAGAAAGCCGTTTCAATGCTCTCATAATGGGCTTCATCGGCAGAGCTCCGTCGATGATAATTTCCAGCTTAGGCTCCCAGCCTTCGCTAAATCGGCTGGCTAGATGTTCAATATTCGCCAGATACTGCAGCAATCTTTGCCCCTCGGCCAAAATAACTTTTCCCTCAGGGGTTAACTCTGCCCGATACTGATCCCGACAAAAAAGGTTTACACCTAAGTGCTGCTCCAACTTTTTAACTTGGTAACTCACTGCAGACTGCGCCTTGTGCAAGCGCTCAGCCGCCTTAGCGAAACTGCCTTCTTCGACTAAAACCTGTAACACTTTAAAAGCATCTACATCAATACGCATTTAACCCTCCAACGTAAACAATAAATTACCATCTAAAAATCTGATTAAGATAGGCTAATTATTATTCTTTTTTTTGTTCATTCAAGCAACTAAATTGAACTTAGATCACATTATTATTTTAATGCGTGCGCTTGAGCACCGAAGGACTGCGAATATGCCATCTTATGTGAAGCAAGGTATTGTGCCGGCGAAGCGCCATATCACCTTTAAAAAAGACGATGGGGAGCTCTACCGTGAAG
The DNA here is from genome assembly GCF_947497935.1 of uncultured Shewanella sp. Taxonomy (GTDB): domain Bacteria; phylum Pseudomonadota; class Gammaproteobacteria; order Enterobacterales; family Shewanellaceae; genus Shewanella. The sequence goes on along the minus strand of NZ_CANMIO010000007.1, from coordinate 138,492 downwards.
AGTTATTCTCCACCCATGGCTTTTCCAACATCTATTCCAACAAATACCATCACAACATGCCAACTAAGGCATTAGCGGTTAGCCCTTATAGCTTATCTCATGGCGAAGATTGGCAAGACTCATTAGTACAAAACTATAAGCTAGATACCAAGCAAGCCGACTGCGGCGGTAACTTCTTTAGTAGCCGTAACAAGATATTCTTTAACAACGATGTCGCCATGTATACGGCGAAGGTTAGTGAAGAGTGTGATGAGTTTTATCGCAATGCCTATGCCGATGAAGTGGTATTTGTTCACGAAGGTCAAGGCACGCTATTAAGCGAGTATGGCGCGATTGAAGTCAATAAGTGGGATTACCTCGTCATACCTCGCGGCACCACCTATCAACTGAAGTTTGATGACTACACTAATGTCAGGTTATTTGTTATCGAATCTTCGAGCATGGTGGAGGTACCAAAGCATTTTCGCAATGAATATGGCCAGATGCTGGAATCTGCGCCCTACTGCGAACGTGACATTCGCACTCCAGAGCTTCAAGAGGCCATAGTCGAGAAAGGTGACTTCCCTCTTATCTGCAAATTTGGTGATAAATATCAGCTGACATCACTTGAGTGGCACCCGTTTGATTTAGTGGGCTGGGACGGCTGCGTTTACCCTTGGGCATTCAATATTCAAGAGTACGCGCCTAAGGTTGGTAAGATCCACCTACCACCGTCTGACCACATAGTGTTTAGCGCACACAACTTTGTGATCTGTAACTTTGTGCCACGTCCCTACGACTTCCATCCAGAGTCGATCCCTGCGCCTTATTACCATAGCAATATCGACAGTGACGAAGTGCTTTATTACGTCGATGGCGACTTTATGAGCCGTACTGGTATCGAAGCAGGTTACATGACATTGCATCAAAAGGGGGTTCCCCACGGGCCACAACCAGGGAAAACAGAGGCGTCAATCGGTAAAACAGAAACCTACGAATACGCAGTGATGGTCGATACTTTCGCCCCGCTGAAACTAACCGAACATGTAAAACATTGCATGAGTGATGACTACAACCGCTCTTGGATTGAAAGCTAACCAAGGCAATATTTTCAAGACTTTAAGCTATCAAAAGAAGCCATCAAGAGAATGGCTGGTATGTAGCAACAAATTGACAGAGGACACAAGAATGGCAAGCGAACAAAACCCACTGGGCCTACTCGGCATCGAATTCACCGAGTTTGCCACACCAGAACAAGACTTCATGCATCAGGTCTTTATCGACTTCGGATTTTCACTATTAAAGAAGTCAAAAACAAAAGAGATTTTGTACTACAAGCAGAATGACATTAACTTCCTTTTAAATACCGAACGTAAAGGGTTTTCTGCTGAGTTTGCTAAAAGCCATGGCCCAGCGATTTGTTCTATGGGCTGGCGCGTAGAGGATGCACAATTTGCTTTTGAAGGCGCAGTCGCTCGCGGCGCAAAGCCTGCCGATGAGGCAGCAAAAGATATGCCTTACCCTGCCATTTACGGCATTGGCGATAGCTTGATTTACTTTATCGATACCTTCGGCGACAACAATAATATCTATGCCACTGACTTTGAGGATTTAGATGAGCAGATCATTGTTGAGGAAAAAGGTTTTATCGAAGTCGACCATCTTACCAATAATGTCTACAAAGGCACTATGGAGTATTGGTCTAACTTTTATAAAGATATCTTTGGCTTTACTGAGGTTCGCTACTTTGACATCAAGGGATCGCAAACTGCGCTGATCTCTTATGCGTTGCGCTCACCAGATGGTAGCTTCTGTATTCCAATCAACGAAGGTAAAGGCAACGACAAAAACCAAATTGATGAGTATCTACGTGAATACGACGGCCCCGGCGTACAGCATCTTGCCTTTAGAAGTCGTGACATCGTAGGCTCGCTCGATGCAATGGAAGGCACATCAATTCAAACTTTAGATATTATTCCTGAGTATTACGACACCATCTTTGACAAGCTGCCACAAGTTACCGAAGATCGTGACCGCATCAAACATCACCAAATTTTGGTCGACGGCGATGAAGATGGCTACCTATTACAGATTTTCACCAAGAATCTATTTGGTCCAATTTTCATCGAGATCATCCAGCGTAAAAACAACCTAGGCTTTGGTGAAGGTAACTTTACTGCACTGTTTGAGTCGATAGAGCGTGATCAAAAACGCCGCGGCGTACTGTAAAGCGAATATATACGAGACAAGTGAACTTACTTGATTACGATTAAAACCAGCCATAAGGCTGGTTTTTCTTTTCTTGCCCTCTATCTTAGTACAGCTTTCAACTTTACAATGTGCGCCATTTTCATATTCTTCGGTTTAATTCGTAAATCAAAATGCCAGACTTAACTTTATTAGCGGTATTTCTACCCACCTTCTTCTTTGTCTCAATCACGCCAGGTATGTGCATGACGCTCGCCATGACACTGGGTATGAGTATTGGCTTTCGCCGCACCTTATGGATGATGCTCGGTGAACTGGTTGGTGTTGCGTTAGTTGCCGTTGCTGCGGTGATGGGCGTAGCCAGCATCATGCTTAACTACCCTGACGTTTTCTCTGTTTTTAAATGGTTAGGCGGAATTTATTTAGTTTATATCGGCATCAATATGTGGCGTGCGCGCGGCAAAATGGCCATTGTCGACGGTGAGCAAACATCAAACGTCAGTAATCTTGAGCTTATATCTCAAGGTTTTGTTACCGCCATTGCTAACCCTAAAGGCTGGGCGTTTATGGTGTCATTATTACCACCTTTTATCAGTGTTGAACGTGATGTTGCCCCGCAGCTTATCGCCCTTGTCAGCATTATTTTATTTACTGAATTAATTAGCATGATGGCTTATGCTGCAGGTGGTAAGAGCCTCAGAATATTCCTAAGCCGCGGTGACAATATTAAGTGGATGAACCGTATTGCAGGCAGCTTGATGCTAGGTGTCGGCGTTTGGCTTGCCCTAGGCTAAGCCTCACTTCAATTTAAACTAATCGTTATCTTAAATTATTGAGTAACACAGCTTTTAAACTAACACTAAAGGATGAACTTAATGAAGTCGTTAAAGTTACTGTTTTTATTATTAAGTACGTTATCTTTATCTGCTTGTACCTCAGTCAAACTAGCCAACCTGACTCAGGAGCCTATACCTAGCAATAGTAGTCAATCGATAGAAACAGCGATAATTAACGGCTGTAAAGCCAAAGGCTGGACACCAGTCAAAGGCGATAATAACACCATTGATGCCTACATAACGGTCCGCTCCCATAAGGCCCATGTCCGCATTAGCTATAACGAACATGTTTATAATATCGACTATGTCGATAGCGCGAATCTAGATTACAACGATGGAGAAATCCACCGAAACTATAATAAGTGGGTGCACAAGTTATCTGCTTCAATTCGCCAGCAGATCAACAATTAAAGCTAATCAATTCAGGCCTTAAGCAAGATCCATCAATGATGCCAAGCACAATGCTTGGCATTTTTGTGTTTATAGGCCTATTTACATTCGAAGGATTTATTTAGATTTAATTGGCTTTATTGGACTGGCCTAGCTAACCGCTCTTTCCCCTATAGCCATCACAAAACAACCAAGCACCTTACAACTCGCTAGACACATGTCTTGAAACCCGCAACTAAACACCTGTATACTCAGCAGCCCATTACCTGCAATCTTGAGAAACCAGCAACATGTGTAAATTATTTAACCTAAGTTTAGTGCAAGCTATCACTCGTTTAATGCTTGCTGCGGGCTTACTTGCCTCAATAAGTTCTTACGCCATGACGATTGAGGGCAAGAAAGTATCAGTCAATGCAAACAGTTCATCTGTCTATGTCGCAGCCTATATGGCTCCCGTTCTTTGCCCTAAAGGTGGAGTGAATCTAACAGCCATTGGCGAGTATGCCGTTGATATTGTATCCCTTTACTGCCTAAACGATGCACAAGTAGATAGGCTGATTGAAGGATTGAAAGCAGCTAAAGCCGAATCAGTAAAACTCAGATCCCTATCCAAACCTTAATAAACCCGCGTTATGACAACTTAAAATCCAGAGCGGTTACTCAGTTAACTGATATGTCTGATAACAACAGATATAAGCAATCAAGGCCAATATGAATAGTATCGTTACTCTTAAAGCCAACCTAGCAAGCGCATTAAACAAGCAACGTTTAGCCGAGGAGCGGCAGCAAACTTTGAACTGGTTTGATCGTTTATTAGACCACTCGTTAAATAATGCCAACGCACAAGTCACTGCAGCTAGAACAGCATTGGCGGACGCAACACATAAAAACAAGGCTGTGGATGCAAGCCTATACGATACGCTTTGCACGGGTAATTATGAAACAAGTCATTTCGTTAATGCCACTGCTGCTGTGGTTATTCGTGCTATTGCTAGGTGATGAAAAAGACTCTCTCCCAACGAATATTTCAGTCAAAACTTAACTCAGCGGCGCTGATTGACTACAAACGTCATGCCTATTAATACACAACAAATATCGAGGATTAACAATGAACTACCTAGTTAACAATAAAGGCAATCGTGACCATGCTGGATTTTATGGCGAAGGAGCAATCTTTGACCTTGAACGACACCAACATGGCTACGTAGACTTAGAGCAAGCAAAAATAGGCGACTCTGTATTTGTTATCAATAAAAAGCGAATGGTTGAATTTGAATATGAAATAACTGCCATAAAAAAAACTACCGATTGCATTGTTCTATTTGGAAACCAGCTAGCTAATCCTAATGTTTTTTATCCAGCATTCGTTGAGGATAAAAGTATCAAGTCACCAAAACTTCAGAAGCAAAAGATGCTACGTGGTTTTAACGTCGCTGCTTTCACCTAACCTATTATCATTAGGTCCATTAAAGGACGAATGTTGATATATCAGACATTTTAAACACCTCAATGACCACAGGCACAGCGCTAGAAACTGTAATATCGGACATAAAGGGATGAGTAATAAACAATAGCTAACCGAAGTGTTGAGCTGGAAACGCACCAATAATTATTAGTTATATCATTGATAAAACAGAGCCAAGTTAGGCTCTGCTTTTATATGGTAACTTAGCTGTTAACTGCTGCATATAGGTCTTGATATTACCCGCTTCTTGAAGGGTGAAGCTTTCTATCGCTAGGCGAAACTCACTATGAGCAATCTCGTGATTGGAATAGGTTTCGATTGGCTCAAATCCTCTTGGTACCTTGTGTTCACCCTGCGCCCCCGCATCAAACACCTTTAGCCCATTGGCGATACAATACTCGATACCTTGGTAATAACAGGCCTCAAAGTGTAAGCCATCTATCTCTGTCAATGCCCCCCAGTAACGGCCGTATAGGTGTGTTTCAGACTTAAAATACAGCGCCGATGCCATGATCAGCTCGTTTGAGTCTCGCACTATCAACAACACGATAGACTCCGGCATGCTCTCAGCTAACGTTTGGAAGAAGGCCAAATTTAAATAACCATAGTGACCAGAACGTTTGGCATAGGTTTGTTGGTAACAGGCAGAGAAAATTTGCCATAGCTCAGCAGTAACATCAGCGCCCTCTACAAATTCAAAGGATAAATTAACCCGTTGCACCTTTTGTCTTTCTTTGTTTATGTCCTTACGTTTTCTTGAAGTCAACGCGGACAAAAAGGCTTGAAAATCACTATAGTCTCGATTAAACCAGTGAAACTGTGTCCCTAAGCGTTGTAAGTTCCCCAGTCTGGCAAAATCATCACATTGAGTTTTAGGTAGAAACAAACAGTGCCAACCTGAAAAGCCATATTCGGTCAAACATCGGTCTAGGGTTTGACTCACAAGTAACCAGAGCATCTGCAACTCTTCAGAGGTCAAAGCTGAAGACACGCCTAAACGCATGCCTGACACCGGGGTAAAAGGAACAGAGGAAACCAGTTTTGGATAATAAGCGAGTTGATGACGTTCATAAGCATCTGCCCAGGCCCAATCAAATACATACTCGCCGTATGAATGCGCTTTAATGTACAGCGGCATCACGGCAATAACAGCCTCATTCGCATGTTTAGTTTCTCGGATCACCATATGCAGTGGAGTCCAGCCTGTTTGATCGCAAACACACTTGCTCGACTCGAGCGCAGCTAAATACTCATGACGGTTAAATGGGTTGTTGTCATGCATTAATGCATTCCAGATATCCGCTGAAATCTTATCTATCGAATCGATAAGCTCAACCTTAAAAAGGGCTGAGACATTTGCTTCGCTACTGCTTAATACAATACCATTTTGGTCAAAGCCGCTATTTTCATCACGATTGTGATTAACATCGCTATGCTCAGTACGACTAAGCTTTGTAGGATTAGTCTTGATCCCTTTCACCCTCCCCCCTTCAACTTAATATTTTTTACAACAGCCCTGCGCATCAGGATTTCTCAAGATAGCTCCTTGCTGAGATAGAGTAAGAAAGTCAAACCTGCCAGTTAAGTCCGATACTTGCATTTAGTCTAGATAAACGTCACATTGCATTTATTAGATAGTAAAACACAATACTCTAGATAGAAAACCACAATAATATAACTCTCTATCTTCAAACTATAACTGTCTATCTTCAAACTATAACAATAAAGCTATTGGGCTTTGCCAAAACGATAGCGACGATACAAAGGATTAAAAATGCGCACTTTTAAGCCACTCTGGTCGAAATCTCATTCGTTTAAGCCCTATGTGTTTAAAGCATTGGCCTTCGCCATATCGATGGTAATCCCCTTAACTACCCTGACCATTACAGCAAGTGCGCCGCTGCAGGTTCAGGCTAAAGAAACCTCTATTTATAGCCATATCGCCACCGCTCAACCTATTTGGGCTAAGCATGGTATGGTGTCGAGCCAAGAAGCACTAGCCACCCAAGCTGGTGTTGAGATCTTAAAACAGGGTGGTAATGCGGTCGATGCGGCTGTTGCCGTGGGCTTTAGTCTAGCGGTTACCCTACCACGTGCAGGTAATATTGGAGGCGGCGGCTTTATGCTGGTACACCTCAGCGAGCCTAACAAAACCATCGCCATCGATTACCGTGAAATGGCGCCCTCTAAAGCCCATCGAGATATTTTCCTCGATGAAAAAGGCAATCCAGTTAACAAGTTAAGCCGCGAGCACGGTTTAGCTGTTGGCGTGCCCGGCACCGTTATGGGAATGGAACTTGCCCTTGAGAAATATGGCACCATGACGATGAAACAAGTAACCGATGCCGCGATTAAGATGGCTAAAGAAGGCATTATTGTTACCCCCGACCTACAGGCTTCATTATCGGGACTTAAAAGACGCATCGCCCAATGGCCAAGCTCTGCCGAAATATTTTACAAGCCAGATGGTAGTGATTTCCAAAGTGGTGAGTTATTAAAACAACCCGAGCTGGCTCACTCCCTGTCACTTATCGCAAAATCTGGTAGCGAAGGCTTTTACCAAGGTGAAACTGCACAGAAGCTAGTCAACGCGATCCAAAAAGCTGGTGGGATCATGACTTTAGCCGATCTTAAAAACTATAAGGTGGTTGAACGAGATCCTGTGGTGGGGGAATATCGAGGCTATCAAGTTGTTTCTATGCCGCCACCATCATCTGGCGGTGTACATATTATCGAAATGCTTAATATGCTAGAGGGCTATCCGATTAAAGAGTTAGGCCACAATACCGCCGCCACACTCCATTTAATGACCGAATCCATGAAACGCGCCTACGCAGATCGCAGTGAATACCTAGGCGATCCAGATTTTTATGATGTGCCAGTTAAGGCTCTTTTGAGTAAAGATTATGCCAAGCAACTCGCCAAACAGATCTCCCCAGACAAAGCCACGCCTAGCAGCGAAATCAAACCCGGGAAACTGGCGCCGTATGAAAGCAATCAAACGACCCACTACTCAGTGGTTGATCAATGGGGTAACGCCGTATCTAACACCTATACCCTTAACTTTAGTTATGGTTCAGGCCTAGTGGCAAAAGGCACCGGTATTTTGCTTAATAATGAGATGGATGACTTTTCAGCAAAACCCGGCACCCCGAACGGATATGGTTTAGTGGGCGGTGAAGCCAATGCTGTTGAAGGAAATAAACGCCCGTTAAGCTCAATGAGCCCAACCATAGTGATGAAGGATGGTAAGCCCTTTATCGTGACGGGCAGCCCAGGCGGTTCACGCATTATCACCACGACTATGCAGATCATCATGAATGTTATCGACCACGACCTTAATATTGCTGAGGCGACCTATGCCCCTCGTGTGCACCATCAATGGCTTCCCGATGTACTGCGAGTTGAGCATAGTCTTAACCGTGATACCCAGGGCTTGCTACGAGCTAAAGGGCATGAGGTGAAAGTCAACAATGCCATAGGCTCAACCCAGTCGATAATGGTAACTGAACAAGGCATATTTGGCTCGAGCGATCCTCGCCGCGCGGGCAGTGAAACGGCAGGCTACTGATAACGACTTTTTACGTGGTTTGTAACGATCGCAAATTTCGTTCACTAACGATAAGCTTTAATTCACTCAAATAAAACGGATAATTAGCTGATAACAGCCCTGACGAATAATGTATTTGTCAGGGCTTTTTAACTGTTAACAATAAATAAGCAGAGCAACAGATAAAAAATTGCACAACAACCAAAGCGATTACTCAGTCACAGTTTTTACCGCTATTACTTACTAGGATGCTATACAAAATCGATAAACCATTTAATAACCACGCATTTTGCGGAGCAAAATAATGAGCCCTACACAATCAAGTCAAGTATCCAAAAAAGTGACCCCTATTATTCTCGACTGCGATCCCGGTCATGATGATGCTATTTCTCTTATTCTTGCTATGAGCAGTAGCGCATTAAAACCGTTAGCCGTAACCACCAGTGCAGGCAACCAAACCCCTGATAAAACATTAAACAACGCGCTGCGTATTTTAACCCTACTTGAACGTCACGATATTCCAGTCGCGGCCGGTGCACCTAAACCTTTAGCCCGTGAGCTGATTATTGCCGACAACGTTCATGGCGAAAGCGGCTTAGACGGCCCAAAACTGCCAGACCCTGCTTTTGAGCCGCTAACGATTTCAGGGATTGAGCTTATGGCGCAAAAAGTCCGTGAGAGCAATGAAGCCGTTACCTTAGTGCCTTCAGGTCCCCTGACCAATATCGCGTTATTTTTAGCGACCTATCCAGAGCTTCATAGCAAGATTGAGCGCATCGTGTTGATGGGCGGCGCCGCTGAAGCGGGCAACTGGACACCCGCTGCCGAGTTTAACATCTTCGTCGATCCCGAAGCCGCCGATATGGTGTTCAAATCGGGGATTCCTATCACTATGTGTGGCCTTGATATTACCCATCAGGCTCAGATCATGGATGAAGATATCGAGCGTATTCGCGTGATTCCAAACCCTGTTGCTAAATGCGTCGCCGAACTCCTAGACTTCTTTATGATTTACCACAGAGATCCTAAATGGGGCTTTGAAGGGGCGCCACTGCACGACCCTTGCACCATAGCTTGGTTACTTAAACCTGAGCTATTCACCTCTTATGACTGCTGGGTGGGCGTTGAAACCAAAGGCGAATATACCCAAGGCATGACGGTGGTTGACAGATATCAACTCACCAGTAACCCGCACAACACCCAAGTCTTGTGCAAGCTAGATAGACAAGGTTTTGTCGACTTAATCGTTGAGTGTCTAGAAGCTTATAACTAGTAGGTTAGCCTTCGAATGAAGGCTGATTACATTTATTTTGGGTTTGGTGTTACCAAGTAGAGTGTTTGAACTTATAGCTTCTTAGTTATCAATCGCCTCCAGCGGGGCATGTGCAGCCACTGCCGTGACACGCAGCAATTCTTTTTAAAACACAGGATCCTTGGAAGCTCGGCCATGACGTCCATGTCATGGACGGTCACGGCCGTATCTACACCGAATAGTTGGTGTACTCATTTAGGTTGGGGTTGCTTGATGTCTAACGCGGAAATGCCCCAAAGTGAGTTAGCCTTTGAATGAAGGTTCATTACATTTTTTATTTGTATAGTTGCTATGGGGTAGCCCGTTTGAGATTGTAGCTGAGTCGCTATTAATCGCCTCCAGCGGGGTATGTGCAGACACTGCTGCAAGACGCTGTGAATATGTCCCTATACGCTCTGCGGTTTCATCCCTGAAACCGAAGCCCGCAGCCGTATCTACACGAGGTAATTGGTGCCTTCATTTAGGCGGAGTGGTTTCAGCTCTAACTTGGAAATGCCCCATTCCGAGTTGAGTTGGCACTTTATTTGACTAACTTCTTCTCATGTTACAAAGTGCCCTGTCGTTTGATGCGGGGGGGATATAAGAAGAATTAAGAACACTATTTATCAAATGGGCTAACAATTCCTGATTGATGAATACCTGCAACATGTGTATATATTTGAGTTGTTTTAATATCTTTATGACCTAGCATTTCTTGTAATGTACGTATATCCGCACCACTTTTCAGTACGCTAGTGGCAAATGAATGTCTAAAAGTGTGCGCAGTAACGCGCTTTTCAATACCCACTGACTTAACAGATGCACGTAATGCCCTAGAGAACGCAGTCGGATGTATGTGATGACGACAGACATAACCATCAATAGTATGCGCACAGAGGCTACTAGCAGGAAATATATACTGCCAATACCATTGCTTGGCACTGTGTTGATATTTCTTTAATAAGGCAGGTGGTAAAGATGCAAGACCATAACCTTCTGATAAATCGCACTGGTGGATTAACTTGACTCGTTCGAGATGCTCTTTCAACCGTGCATGAATGCCTTTGGGGAGTATAGTTATACGATCTTTTTTCCCCTTTCCACGAAATACAAACAGTGAGTTATTAGTAAAATCAACGTCCTTCACCCTCAACCTTAGTGCTTCATTAAGCCTCAGCCCTCCCCCAAATAATATTGAAGCAATTAGCTTATATTTCGCTGGTAAAGCAGAAATTATTGTCATTGCTTCATCCTCAGTCAACACTTGAGGAATCCTAACTGGTTGCTTGGCATAAGCAAAATCTAATGCCTGAGTGTCGATGTTAAGTACGTGTTTGAAAGCAAAAACGATGGCACATAATGCTTGCTGCTGGGTACTACTAGAAACTTGACGGTTTACTGCAATATACGTCAAAAAACGCTCTATATGATTAACATCAAGCTCTCTAGCGTGGCTAATTTGATGAAACCTTATAATATAACGATTCCAATACAGGTAACTTTTCTCTGTTTGGTAACTGTAATGACGAACGCGAATCGCATTTCGTATCGCTTCTATAAATCCAGATTCAGACATGATCTCTCCAAACACAGACACTGTGCATATATACAGTTATAATGTTTTTTCAAGAATTTGCCAATATTATCGAAGCAGAAACAATCTCAATCCGCATCGATAAATCAGAGAGTGAAAATATAAGTGATATGTTTCAATGCCTTATTGTTTTGGTGTTGACTTACAATGGACTCGATAAATGTTCTTGTTCAATTTTGCGGAGTAATGTACTTGAGAGTGACAAGGGAACTGAGAATTAGTCGCTTTACATCAATGAGTTACATTGATATGTTTTAGTGATAATTTTTTATAGGCAGAGATTTATCCGAGACGCAGGATAATAAGCTGTTATGAGTCAGGAGTTAGACAATGGCAAGGATTGTCAAAGGGTTTTATATTCGTTTAGCTTTGATGGTATTTTTTTGGCTTATACATGTTATTTTTAGTTCTGATAGTTCATTTGAAGATGGTTTAGAAAATGTATCAATTACCTATTGGGTTGGAATAGTTTATTTTGTATATTTCAGCTTTTATCTAATGCGATTAAAGTGCAACTCTTGTGGTGAACCTGTCATCTATAAAACGGTATATTTCTCTGGTTGGCGACTCCCAAAGTCTCATTGTAGTAAATGCGGAAAAGAGTTGTAGTATGTAGCTATCAACTCATAACAAGCTGCTGAATTCAGATTCACCAAGGCTGTCATGCCATTTGCTGAGCAAATCGCCCGCCAGCACATGGCTCACTTATTAGCAGGGCGTTATATGACTACGGAATTTGGCAATAGATGAGTCTTAACATGGACAAGATTCCCCCTAAAGGTATATATCATCTTAAATATGCTGGAATATTCTTAGGTTTAATCATAGTGTGGGTTATTGTTGCCCAGCTAATAGATATGTATTTACCTGGTGGAGAAGAGCTCGCATTTAAAGGTAAAAGGTTATTTGGTTACGTTCTTTTGTATTTTCAAATCACTAATGCTATTAAATGGGTAAAAGGTGCTAAAAAGTTTGAGAGTTAGTTTGCGTCATATAACAAGGCGCTCAAGAGGGAAAATTTACAGTTGGCTGTTTTCACTCCGTTCAACATTTTAGCCAACAATAAATTTCCCCTTAGCGGGGCGTTATGTTTTCAGGAAAAAGTGGTGTTTAATTAATGGATAACAAACAACCTTTATTTCATGCTCCTAAAGTAATCAAAGTAAAAGCAAAGTGGCTTTGGCCAACTAGATTTATTTTATTGTGTGTATCGTTTTATTTTATTTATAAAACTTATAATGCATACGTTACAGGGGCATTTTATGGAACAGTTAGATATCATTATTTAGAAGAAAGTCCCAATTTCTTTTGGTTTATGCTCTTAATGTTTCTGGTTGCTGCCATTGCATTTATTTGGCAGGCGTTTAGGGTTAAGTCAAAAACATAACAAGCCAATTAAGTGCGGGACTGCTAAAGCTTGGCTCAGCTCCACTTCGTTACACAGTTTAGCCAAGCATTATCAGCCCCTTATTGGGGCGTTAGCTGTCTCGAGAATTATGAGTAAATTAAAGTATCAAGATGTCCATACAAATGAATTTAGTGACGCTGACATATGGGAAGCCATAAAGCTAGATGATGTCGAGGCTCTCAAATTAATCCCTATTAAACTTGGTTTCAACCATGAGAACTGGCGATTCGTTCAAGATGTGAGTTTAAAACTCTCTGAACATCCTGATGAAAATGTTAGAGGAAATTCATTTCGTGGATTTGCTTATACAGCGATGAATCTTAATAAATTAGAAAAAAATATAGTAAAACCAGCTTTACTTCGTGGCTTAAAAGATGAAAGTGATTGGGTTAGATCATGTGCTCAAGAGGCAATGGACGATATAAATCATTATATGGGTTGGAAAATAGGTTCAGCTAAAGAAAACAAAGAAAGAGAAAAGAAATATTACGAGCGCCGTAGTAAAGACAGCTAACAAGGCATTCAATCGGACAATTTACCGTTGGCTTTTTGTTCGTGCCTCACTATTTTAGCCAACTGCAATTTGCCGCCTAAAACGGCGTTATAACTCACCACACTGTAGAGTGTAAGGATGCACAAATGAACATAAATGCAACGGTTGCAGGTCAAATGATATTTCTTAATTTCTTAGTTATGCTGTATTTAACTTTGAAGTTTGCCAAAGGAAAATCTGATAACTTACCACTTGTAGGGTTTTATACTTTCCTGCTAAGTTTCCTTTTCTTTCCTGCTAGTTGGTTATATTGCTGGTACTGGTCAAAAAAGAAGCCGAAAGTAGCAAGTGAGTTATAACAAGCTAATTAATAAGGACAAAAAACAGTTGGCTGTTTTCGTTCCTCAACATTTTAGCCAAAAATTTTTGACCATTATTAGGGCGTTAGGTGAATAGATTAGCTATGAGTATTTTAAAAATTATTTTATATGTGATTTTTATACCTCCACTATTATTCATTATTCTATTTATCATTGCTTTGTTCTTGCCATCAAGCCCTAATGAACCAATAGATATGGTCTTTAAAAAAGCTTGTGGGAGCAAATTACCTGTTAGAGCTGTAATTATAAAACGTGAACCTATTCAATCTTTTCTTCCTCAAGGTTTTAACTATTCTGAATCAGGAACAATTCAAGTAAGCTCTGAACAAGCTACAGCTATTCTGGCAGAGTTAGAAGGAAATCCAGAATACCGACTGGACTATGAATATAACACTTATGAAAGGTTTGTTGTTGGTGATACTTTAGGCATCTGTAATGTAAGTAAATTTTCTGGTTATATAGACTATCAATATACAGTTTGGTAAATTCACCTAACAAGCTGTTCAAGGTGGGACAGCTAAAGTTTGCTCGGTTCGGTTCCGCTTCGCTTCGCTTCACATTTTAGCAAACTATTAATCAGCCCATTATTTGGGCGTTAGGTTACATGGAGAGTAATTTGAAATATCCAGTATTTATCACATCTCTTCTTTTAATCGTCTATTGTGCTTCCGGTCATTTTTTATTGCCTTCATATGTTGAAGATAACTCTATTATTGTGCCTTAAACTGAGCTTATTAATAAACTTGAAACCAAAATTGATAACGCAGACGAAGAAGCCCTGAGAGGGTTAACAAAAATGATGTTGGCAGACCTTAAAGAAGATTTACCAAAACGAAATGAGGTTCAGTATCATACAATAGCTATGTATTCAGGCTTCAATAAAATTTTGGCTGGGTTACTAATGTTTCATTTCATTGCATTATTTAATCTATTTTTAGCTAGGCGTAAAAAGTAACCTAACAAGAAAATAAAGCGGAACTGCTAAAGTTTGGCTCGGTTCCGCTTCGATACACATTGTAGCCAAACATTATCAGGGCGTTATACGCTAATCACTATCAACAAGGATATGTTATGTTTCAAAACTATAAAATAATCTCATGCGCTACTCTTTTTACTTTGTTTTCTTTTTCGGCTACAGCTGAAGAGTCAACTTCAATCGGTTTATCTTTAGGCTCTCCAGCAGGAGCAAACTTTGTTATCAAGAGCGATGAGTTAGGTTTTCCTTTACAGGTTTCAGGTGGTTACTGGGGAGACAAAGTTAGTGGCGTTGAGTTGGGGTACAATTTCTACCAACAAAAAGATTCTTTTTTTCATTCTGCTCAGGTAATTACAGGTTACTCTGATGTTGAGAAAAACCAGTTTGAATCTGATAAGTGGACATATGCAGGGATTTCAGCCACCTTTAAAACAGGTGGTTTTTTTATGGAACCAGGCTTAACTTTTGGTTCAGGTGATTACTCAAATCCACAACTTACGTTCCAAATAGGTTGGCTATGGGACTTATAAATCGCATATAACAAGCAAATAAAGCAGGACTTAAAACAGTTAGTTATACTCCTGCATCGATAATTTTAACCAACTATTTTTAGCTCATTATTAGGGCGTTAGGTATACAAGGTCAGCATGTATCGAACGATTACACTATCAGAGTACGTAAAAAAACGTAATGGAGTAGCCCTTGGCGCATCGGGTTCGATGACCAATATGCTAAAACGTTCCTTAGGTGCGAGTTCATTTTATTTATTTTGGCAATATTGGAATCCAATATGGGGGTATTACCTTTCTCGTAATATAATGAAGCCATTGAGCCAACTTTTTCCATTATGGTTAGCAATTATTTTTACTTTTGCTGTTAGTGGTGCTTTACACGATTTGGCTATAACTTTGGTAAAATTGAAATTAACATTCTTTTTCACACCGTGGTTTACCTTAATGAGCTTTATCGTTTTAGCAACAAAGAAATTTGGTATTTCATACCGTGAATATCATTGGCTTATTCGAGCATCAATAAACATATCACTCGTAATAGTATGTTTAGTTTTAACTCGCCAGTATACCTAACAAGCTGCTCAGATATGTGGGGGCAGGATATGTGGGGTCAGTGTAAACTTTAATTGATATCCACACATTTACTCATCCCACAACCCACTTTGAGACCTTTTGCACTAACGCATTTTTGTCCATTAACGTGTTAGGGCCTGTCCTATTACTCTAAATGCAAAGGGTATGCTTTTCTAACTCAGTGTAGATACGGCCGTGACCGTCGAAAACAGGGATGTTTTCGTTGAGCTTACAGGGCCAATTCTGTTCCATACAGAATTTGGCATTTCCTCCATCCTTGGAGGTCAGATGGACTTGCAACGATATCCATATCTAAAAGCCAGTTCAGCATCCATGCTTCTCGTTCGTAGCATAAAGCTTCACTTTACTCACCGTGTCATGGAAGTGTCTGCGCAGGCCGCAGGCCATTGGAACCACTTTTGTTAGATGCCACTCTTAGCCACAAATATATCGAGTCTTTAGGGGCTTTGTTATCAAACAAAGTTTGATTTCGATGTGAGGGCTAGTCGAGCTGTAAGCTCCAACTTTCTTTTGCCCAAAAACGATTTAAATCTAAACAACAGTCCCTTGTATTAATTCTTTGTACTCGCTCCATATGATGCATAGCAGCTTTAAGATCTTTCCTCGTGAGACGTTTAACTCAGAGCGCTTAAGCGATAACCTAAGCACTGAAAAGTGCGACTAAGCTAAATCATTATCTTCAGCAGAACCCTTATTAAAATCACTAGCACAAGGTGATTTTGGTCACACTCTTTGAGCCCTGCTAATGAGAAAATAGCGGCCTTTCTTAGCCTAACCCACTTCAGCTAAATTTATATGCAATCCACAACATCACACAACGCTGCTTCTTCATGTAAGGGCAACGCGCTCGCTGCTTTCTCATTTCTATTATGGGGCTTGATGCCGCTCTACTATCACTTTTTGCCGAATGCCAATATCAATGAATTATTAGCATTTAGAATACTCTTCTCAGTTCCTTTTATGGCACTGGTGTTTGTGCTGATGGGTCGCCGCTTTCCTTCGATTGCTGTTCTTAAAGCTGATAAAAGATCTGTGCTACTTTGTGGACTGGCCTCGCTTATCATGTGCGTGTCTTGGTACAGCTTTACCTGGGCTATCACTCATGGACAAGTGCTTGCCGCTAGCTTAGGCTTTTTCATTAACCCACTTTTTGCCATTGGCTTAGGTGTACTGTTTCTTGGGGATAAACTCACTGCGGCACAAAAAATGGCGGTGGTACTAGGCACCTGCGGCATAAGCTATATGGTATATAGCTATGGTGAGCTGCCATGGCTGGCACTCAGTATGGGGAGCTTCTTTGCGCTTTACGGCCTATGTAAAAAGTTTATTCGCTTCGACTCGCTGACCTCTGTCACCGTCGAGGCCCTGCTATTAATGCCAATTGCTGCAATCTATTTATTATGGCTGTGGAGCTCAGATCAAAGTGTCGCGATATCGGCTGCATTATCTGGAGAGACATCGGTATTACTGCTTTATATCGGCTCGGCTCCTGTAACTTTAATGCCGTTAGTCTTCTTTGCGCTAGCCATCAGAGCGACCAGCTTGTCTATGATAGGACTGATGCAATATATCGAGCCTAGCTTGCAATTCTTGTTGGCTGTTATTGTATTTAATGAAGTGTTTGATCAGGTTAAAGCGGTGAGTTTTGCCTTAATATGGACGGGATTGCTGCTTTGCTCACTAGAAGCACTTCCAGCGCTAAGACATAAATACCGCGCCAGCCGACATCCAAGTTAATCTCACTCTCTAAGCACAACCGTAGCGATTAGCGCTACGGTTCACCTTCCGGTCTAAGAAGGGGCAAGGTCCTAGGGCGCTTAGCTACGAGGACGGGCTATGCCCTACTAGGTACAACAAAAACCCGACCTACAACAACCACCGCTTTTCCGTAAGCGCAGCGTTCCATGAGTGACGCAGTCGCGTTCCCTAGGCCACAGGCCGTTCGGCTTATACCGTCTCAGCTTTAAAAGAAGGTCCTAGATTCTAGGGCGCTTCGCTGCGAGGACGGACTTCGTCCTGCTAGGAAAATCAAAAGCATGGCGGGCTAAAGCCCGACTTACAACAAACACCACTTTTCTGTAAGCGCAGCGTTCCGTGAGTGACGCTGTCACGTTCCCTAGGCCACAGGCCGTTCGGCTTATACCGTCTCAGCTTTAAAAGAAGGTCCTAGATTCTAGGACGCTTCGCTGCGAGGACGGACTTCGTCCTGCTAGAAAAATCAAAAGCATGACGGGCTAAAGCCCGACCTACAACAAACACCGCAGTTCCGTAAGCGCAGCGTTCCGTGAGTGACGCTGTCACGTTCCCTAGGCCACAGGCCGTTCGGCTCTTACCGTCTCAGTTTATACCGTCTTTGCTCTTCCTAGAGCCTAGAACCTTCTTTTCCTAGGACCTTCTTTAAATCAAATCTTGCGCTGTACGCTTTGTTCCCAGAACTGCTTAGATAAACTATGGGTTTTAGTCGATAAGCGAGACACTTGCTGACCACGCTCTGCGGCATCTTGTGTCTGCTCAAGACTCTCAATCGCCAGCTCACTGATCACTTGAATTGAGTGGCTGATATCGTTCGCCACTGCCGTTTGCTGGCTCATGGCACAAGCATTTTCATCACTCATCGTATTCATCTTAATAATAGAATGGCGTAGTGCTTCGAATGATTCATCGACCTGTTTAGCTAGGTCTACCGACTGCTCTGCACTACGTTGGCCTGCTTCCATCGTTTTAGCAGCCATTACGGTACTTTCGCGGAACTTAGCAACGATAGCCTCAATATGAGAAGTAGACTCACTGGTTCGGCTAGAAAGTTGGCGTACTTCGTCGGCCACGACCGCAAAGCCACGCCCCGACTCTCCTGCTCTTGCCGCTTCAATCGCAGCGTTAAGTGCGAGTAAATTAGTCTGCTCGGCAATGCCACGGATCACATCCAATACTTTATTAATATCTTGGCTATCTTGCTCGATTGACGCGACGACCGAAGCAAAGTTACCCACCTCGCCTTTGAGCTGGTTGATAGACTCAATCACACGTTCAAGTAGTTGATGGCCTTGTTCTGCAGAAAGGTTACTCACTGACATCTCTCTGGCGGCGCTGTGAATATTTTGACTCACCTCATTAAAGCTGGCGCTCATCTCTTCAATGGCGGTGGCCGCTTGACTGGTTTGCATACTCTGGCTGTCGGCACGTTGACGTGTATTGTGGATGGTATCGTTTAAACTCGCGCTAAGGGATTCGATTGAGCCTGCTGAATCCGCCATTCGGCCTATCACACCGCCAGTTTCTGTAAGTAAGAACTGCAGCGCAAAACTTATTGTGCCTAATTCATCTTGCCGCCCGGTAAATACGCCTTTAGCGAGAGGATCGTCGACGGTATTTTTAGCTTGTATCACTAATTGGTTGAATGGCTTCAAAATACGCTGCAAACCAATCGCGCCAACTAGGCTGAGTACTATCACTGCAGCTATTGGTGAGTAAGTCGTTAATATAACCGCCATCACTAAAATGGTGAGCAGCCAAGCATACAACTTAGCCCCAAAGCCTAGCAGCGGGTTACGTAACGCTTTAGGTTGCTTTCCAGCATTAACCTGCTGATAAATCGCTTCTGCGCGCTGGATTTGCTCCGGTGTGGCTTTACGGCGTACCGACTGATACTCATGAATTTTGCCGTTTTCATACACTGGGGCTATATACGCATTAACCCAATAGTGATCGCCTGATTTGCTGCGGTTTTTCACCACGCCAACCCAGGGCTTTCCTTGCTTGATCCGTTCCCAAAGTGATTGAAATGCAGCTTCTGGCATGTCTGGGTGACGCACCATGTTGTGAGGCTGACGTTGTAATTCATCAAAACTATAGCCACTAACCTTGATAAAGCCCTCATTCGCATATTTGATATTTCCGTCGAGATCTGTGGTCGACAGTAAAATACAATTATCGGTTAAGCTATTTTCTATTTGTGTGACAGGTTGATTGTTTCGCATTGCTTACAAGCCCATAGCATAAATTAATCGCCCCTCATTTTGGCAAAATATATTAAGAAAAGGATTGATAACTATCACGAAAAAAAAGCATAACAAACGGGGATGTGTGTCGGATGCCACACTTATTTAAATCAATAGGTTAATTCGATAGTTTCAGATGAAAATTTGATAACAAAGGCCAAGTTGTTTTCCAAAATGGCCTTACGAATTAAGTAAACTCAGCTATCAAAATGAACATTTAATAAGAGATACCTCAGGGCTAGCTTACTGGTTTGCAGCTAGCTCAATAAATGCGGCGGTATACATTTTAAGGTTCAACATAAATTGTTCATATGTAATGAACTCATTCTCGCTGTGCCCCGTGTATTCCACACCAGGCATTGCTGGGCCAAAACTTAAGGCATTTGGGAATAGTTTGCTGTTTGTCGAGCCGCCGATCGACACGGGCTGTGGATCTTTAGTGCCTGTATAATGACCAAAGACATTCAGTAAGGTGTCTAAATGAGGCGCATTCTCCATTACCATGGGCTTACCCCAATAGGTTTCAAGCCCAGCGACTTTAACATTATGATTTTGTTGCCACGTTTGCATCGCAGTAAAGGTTTCACTATCTAATAGCTCTGCCGTTTTACCTATAGGACGCCTTAAGTTGATGGTGATTTCAGTGCCTAAAGCACTTTGTTTCACTACCGTCGGGGCTAAGGTCATCTCTCCCATAAAGTCATCTTTATAAGCTATATCGCCAAATTGCTCTGCATAGATCCCTAAACCAACCATTTCATCAATAAAAGCTTGGGTTAAAGATGCCGTCGTTCGGGGCCATGAATGAATAGATAACACGTCAGCAAGATGAGTGACCGCATTAATCCCGTCTTCGGGTGTTGATGAGTGGGTCGACTTACCGTCTGCATAGATCATCAGGTCATCCCCCAAAGCTTCGAAGCGATAGTTCATCTGCGATTGGGTTTGCGCTTTCTGCTTAAGCGCAGTCACTAATTCACTGTCGACATTTTTTAATTTTGCGCTGGCTTGTTGCGGCACTTGGCTAGCAAAAGAGCCACCATCAAAGCTCAATAGTTGAGGTTGTTTTAACGATTGGTCAATGTGGATATTTGGAATAGTAAATGCTATCTGACTCCAACCTTTCTCCGCGGTCACTACTGGATACTCGGCATCAATGGTGATGTTTATGTCCGCCGGCGTATAAACCTTAAGGAAATCTCTCAATGGCTGCCAATTTGACTCTTCTGCCATATACACCATAAGTTCTATGCGCTTATTTAATTCGATATTTTTGTCTTTTATCGACTTCATCGCATACATAGCAGTAACTATCGCGCCTTTATCATCTTCAGTGCCACGGCCAATAAGCTTACCCGGCTCAGACTCCAGATCCAGAATATAAGGGCTCTGTGCCCAAAGCTCAGCATTTGCCGGCTGTATATCACCATGGGTGATCACCCCAAGCTTATCTTCACTGTCACCTAGGCCGATTAACATCACATAGCCATGATCACTCACATCTAAACCTAGTTCCGTGCTCAGTGCTGTTAACTTCGCCTTAAAACCTATAAATTCAGGGTTGGTATCAGGGGTTAGTCCTTCAACAGCTTGAGTATTAAATCGCACTAATTCTGCTAAGTTCGTTACCATTTTTTCAGAGTAAGTATCAACGGCGTAATCGGCAACTTTTTGTGATTGAGTCGTTACAGCCAAAACTGGGGCTGATAGCAGTGTTGCGGCCAGAATTGGCGCGGAAAAGTAAGCAAGAGTTCTCATGGTATTCCATTTGTTATTATCGATAAAACTGCCCCCAGTCTGCCATAAAGTAACCCGTTAAATGTATAAAAAATGACTAAACGCACCATTTGTTACAAATAACACCGATTCTTAATAGATCTAACACCTTGATGCATGATACTTAAAGATATTAACGTTAACGCAATTAAGTTGACGAGAATTAAAACAAGTATAATCGGGGATATAAATATGAAGGGATTAACCCTCAAACCAATCGTATCAGCAGTCGCTTTAGCATTAGCGCTTAGTGCATGTGGCGATTCAAATATAAGCAAAGATACCAGCACTGAAACACAAGTCGCACCTAAGGTTGTTGCCCAGCAAAGCATTGAAAACAATGCCAGCAATCCGTTTTTCAAGCCTTACGATACCTATTTAGGTATTCCAGATTTTGCCAAAATCAAGCCTGAGCACTATCTGCCTGCATTCAAAGCTGGTATCGCTGAACATAAAGCTGAAATTCAAGCCATTATCGATAACCCTGAAGCACCGACCTTTGCTAATACCATAGAAGCAATGGAGTTCTCTGGAGACTTAACCACCAAGGTCGCCAGCGTGTTCTATAACCTAACGGGCGCAGACACTAACGAGCAGCTACAGGCTATCTCTAAAGAAGTAGCGCCGATGCTCTCTTCAGCAAACGATGACATTCTGTTAAACGATGCACTTTTCCAAAAAGTGAAAGCGGTTTATAACCAGCGCGATAGCCTTTCACTCAATGTTGCACAAACTAAGCTACTCGAAGACACCTATAAGTCGTTTACTCGTGGCGGCGCCAACTTAAGCGAAGCTGAAAAAACTCAGCTGCGTGGCTTAAATGAACAGATCGGTAAGTTGAGCTTGGAGTTTGGTGACAACCTGCTGGCCGAAACCAATGCCTTTGAGCTTGTAATTGATAGCAAAGCCGACTTAGCTGGCCTGCCTGAAGACGTCATTAACACTGCGGCGCAAACAGCTGCTAAACGTGGCCATGAAGGCAAATGGGTATTTACCACGTCTCGCCCATCGATTACGCCATTTTTAACTTATGCAGACAATCGCGACCTTCGCGAAAAGCTATATAAAGGTTATGTTGAGCGCGGTAATAACGATAACGCTAACGACAACAAGAAAATCTTGGCTAAGATGGCAGCGCTACGTGCTGAACGCGCACAGCTTATGGGTTACAAGACTCACGCGCACTTCGTACTCGAAGAGCGAACAGCGCAAACCCCTGAAAATGTCTATGAGTTGCTCAACAAAGTTTGGCCTGCTGCGCTGGCACAAGCTGAATCTGAAGTGGCCGATATGCAGGCGCTTATCAAAGAAGA
Organism: uncultured Shewanella sp.; assembly: GCF_947497935.1. Lineage (GTDB taxonomy): Bacteria > Pseudomonadota > Gammaproteobacteria > Enterobacterales > Shewanellaceae > Shewanella. The sequence goes on along the minus strand of NZ_CANMIO010000007.1, from coordinate 115,729 downwards.
AGGCGGCGACTTTAAGTTAGCGGGCTGGGACTGGTGGTACTATTCAGATAAAATTCGTGTGGCTAAATACAGCTTCAACGAGCAACAAACCCGTCCTTACTTCTCTTTAGAGAACACCCTTAAAGGCGTATTCTACACGGCTAACCGTCTATTTGGCATCACAGTTAAAGAACGTACCGACTTGCCTAAATACAATGATGAAGTCCGTACCTGGGAAGTGTATGACAAGAATGGCGAGCTAATGGCTATCTTCTTAGGTGACTACTTCGTTCGCGACAGCAAGCGTGGCGGTGCTTGGATGAACTCTTATCGCCAACAGTACAATATGGATGGGGTAGACTCTATACCTATCATAGTTAACGTCTTGAACTACCCTCGCCCTGTAGGTGATGAGCCTGCACTGTTGACATTTGATGAAGCAAGTACCCTGTTCCATGAATTTGGTCATGCACTGCACGGCATGTTGTCAGATGTTGAGTATCGCTCACAAGCGGGTACGTCTGTACCCCGTGACTACGTAGAGTTTCCATCACAGGTGATGGAAAACTGGATGACACAACCTGAAGTGCTAGCGCAGTTTGCAAAACACTACAAAACCGGTGAAGTGATCCCACAAGAGCTGGTTAAGAAAATTCAAGCGGCAAGCAAGTTCAACCAAGGCTTTGCAACAGTAGAGTATATGGCGGCGACTAAGCTCGATTTAGACTGGCACACGGTCACCGACTTTACCCCAAAAGATGCAGCTAAATTTGAAGCCGAGTCTCTGAACAAGATGGGACTTATCTCTGAGATCGCACCACGCTATCGCAGTACGTATTTCTCACATATCTTCTCAGGTGGTTATTCTGCTGGTTACTACAGCTACATCTGGTCTGATATTTTAGGCGCCGATGCGTTTGAGGCCTTTAAAGAAAATGGTATTTTCGATAAAGCCACTGCCGATGCCTTTAGAAACAATATTCTGTCTCAAGGCGGCAGCGAAGATCCGATGAAACTTTACAAGCAATTCCGCGGTAAAGAAGCCGGTATTGACCCACTACTACGCAGCCGAGGCTTGCTCGCTAAATAAGGCTGGCACCTGTAAATCGTTCAATAAAAAGACACGCATTTAGCGTGTCTTTTTTTGTGCCATAAAAACGTCAAACGTCAGAATTACCACCAGCAAAAACATCTGCAGATCCGATAAATTGCAGTGACTTAAACCGACTGATCGGTACGTTTTCAGCAGAACACCGCGTCACAAATTGATACACGGAAAATCCACCATTGATCACAATTGTCTCATCAACACTCTCTATAATCGGGACGGCTAATAGTGAGTTATGCCAAAAATAAACCTATTCGCAGTTTAAGAAGGGTTAAACCTTCTTGGGGTCTAAACAATTATAAGAGTATGGATATGTTAAATAAGAAAGTACTAGCAGTGGTTATCGCTTCTACGCTTGGTCTTACGGCCTGTGATTGGATTGATAATGACGATGACGATAAAAATGTTCAAGTTGACTTACGAATTCTAGAAACCACCGATCTTCACACCAATATCATGGACTTTAACTACTATAGTGGTAAAGAAGATCCAACCATAGGTTTAGCCAGAACAGCGAGCCTGATTGCCGAAGCGCGTAGCGAAAGAACTAACACAGTATTAGTCGATAACGGTGATCTATTACAAGGTAGCCCTATGGGTGACTATATCGCGAGCGCTGGGCTAAGCGACACCCACCCAGCCTATAAGGCAATGAACACTCTTGATTATGATGTCGGTAACATAGGTAACCACGAATTTAACTATGGTCTTGAGTTCCTAGAAAAAGCCATTGATGGTGCAGACTTCCCTTACATTAACGCTAACGTAATCTGTGCAAAGGAAGACGGCTGTTGGAATGATGTTGAGTTTGCCGACAACATGTTCGCTCCTTACTTGATCACCAATAAAGTGGTTGTCGATACTAATGGAAATGAACACAGCATCAAGATAGGTTATATCGGTTTCGTGCCGCCACAAATTCTGCAGTGGGATAAGGCTCATTTAGACGGCGAAGTCGAAGTACTTGGGATCACCCAAGCTGCTAAGAAGTTTGTTCCTCAGATGAAGGCTGAAGGCGCCGATGTCATCATCGCAATTCCTCATTCGGGTATTGGTTCAAGTGAAAACCCTGGTGATGCATGGGCAGAAAACGCCACTTATGCACTAACCGAGGTTGAAGGCATCGATGCTATCATGTTTGGCCACAGCCACTCTATTTTCCCTGATGCTCGTTTTGCCGACCTACCTAATACCGATATCGAAAAAGGCTTACTCAACGGTGTTCCGGCGGTTATGCCTGGCCGCTGGGGTGATAACCTAGGTATTGTGGATCTAAAACTGCGTAAAGAAGATGACAAGTGGGTGGTTTACCACGACGAGTCTCAGACCGAAGCTCGCCCTGTTTTTGACAATGCAAACAAGGTTGAACTGGTTGACGGTGAGCAATCAATTCGTGACGCTGTTGAGCTTGAGCACCAAGGTACGATGGAATTTGTTAGCCAGCCTATCGGTCAAGCTGCTGCAGACATGTATAGCTTCCTCACACTGGTACAAGACGATCCAACGGTACAGATTGTATCTAATGCACAAATCGCCAAAGTAGAGCAGCAGATCCAAAATGGCTCAGATGAGGAGCTTAAGAAGCTTCCTGTACTATCAGCCTCTGCGCCATTTAAAGCCGGTGGACGTTACGAAGAAGGCGATGCAAGCCAGTTCGTGATGGTAGAAAAAGGCGAGCTGACTTACAGTAACGCCGCCGATCTTTACCTGTACCCAAATACCATGGTGGCAGTTAAGGCCACAGGTGCCGAGCTAAAAGACTGGCTAGAGTGTAGTGCTAACCAATTCAATAAGATTGATCCAAACAAAACTACGCCACAAAATTTAATTAACCGTGCAGGTCACCCAACTTATAACTTCGATGTTATCGATGGTCTCACCTACAAAATTGATGTCACGCAAGAATCTAAGTTTGATCGCGATTGTAAAGTGGTTAATCAAGATGCTAACCGTATCGTCGATTTAAGCTTTGAAGACAGTGACGGCAAGATCTTTACTGGTGAAGAGTTAGCGACCAAGGAGTTTATTGTCGCTTCTAATAACTACCGTGCCTTTGGCGGTGCTTTTGCGGGTACAGGCCCTGATCACGTAGTGTTAGAGCTTCCTGATGAGAACCGTGAAGCCTTATCGCAATACATCACAGCAGAGTCAAAGCCTAACGATGCAGGTGGTTACGATAGCGCTGTTGACCCAACAGCCGATTACAACTGGGACTTCAAGACAATTGAAACCAACGTAAAGCTGGACGTCCGCTTTGAAACTCAAGATAGTGCACTTGCGGCTCAGTTTATCGAAGAAAACCAACAGCGTAAGATGGTTAAGATTGATAATGCCGAAGCCGTTGCAGGCTTTGCCATTTACAGTATTGATCTAGTGACAGAACCCGTTGCTAAGTAAGCGAAAATACCCAAGCAACTTTAGCCACTAGAACTGAAAAGGCTCCAATAGGAGCCTTTTATTTATCGTTCTATTTTACTGAGCTATTCTATCAAACATGAGGTTAACTCATAGGTAATAGCCATTGATACAACCAGCGGGCACCGTAGAAACCTGCAGGAAGCCCCGCCGCCACGCCGACAACAAACACAAAAAACTTCAATCTTTTACTATTGAGCTCAGAAAGAAGTGCTTCAATTTCAGCGTCATTCAGTTGTTCTTCAGAAGTAAGTTTATTTGACTCCATGTCATATAACTCTCTTAATCCATATTAATCTCTTACTAAACAGTCTAAACCATCTTTAACCGAGCACCGTAATAGATTTTAGTATAAGAATGTTTCACCAAGACAAACTCGCTGAATCAAATTCAATATATCTAGAACTAGCGTGTCTACTTATAACAGCCTGACAACCTGCTTACACCTGCGCTCCACCAGCACTTTCTCATCCACTAAGCTTAGTGCCTTGCCTCAAAACGGCACTGTTTACTCGGGTTGGCTAAACAGATGTTATCTATTTTTAGGCTAGCCTGAGTCAAGGCTATCATCTGCTGTGTCTGCCGGCCTGACCTGGCCTTATCGAGTAATACTTGCGACTCAAACATAAAGGTGATCACTAAAGAGTCCATTCCCTGTGAGAAGTTAACCCTATGAGTCAGCCAACTAAAACCTTCAACCTCTTGTTTAAGTGTTTCACACACTTCAGTGAGGGCTACGCGAATGGCATTATCAATCTTCTTATCAGTTTTTCTCATCAGCTTTTCACCCTTTTTACCTAGGCATTTTCGTCAGCTGTACCTTAGCCCTGGTTGATAGTGATCAACTGCTTGATAAAGCTTTTTAATCCATCTGCGTTATCGAAGCTAAATGCTAAACCGTAATGAATGCCATTGACGCTCTTTTGCACTCTTTTAGGAAATCGGGTCATCTCTGAATAATGGCAATACTGCTCTTTTGCATTGACCCCCTCAAGCGCTGCTAAATCGGCTTTGAATACTTCATAGGCAGGGCGGATCACCAATTGAGCCTGTTTACCATCAACATACAGATAGAAAGGCTCCTTTAATTTAGGCAGCATGTATTCGGTTACTTTCTTGATTGAAAAATTGGTTCTGCACTCGAGTTCACTTAATAGCGCAACAATCTCATTTTGTTCTATAGCCAAAGTCTTGCCTTATTCACTGCAAATTTGAGCCTAGATAGTAGCGCCTTTTGTCGGCAACACCTAGTGGCTGTTAGGCTTTTTCAACTTACTTGGCATTCGTTAGCTACATGATAGTGACTTGTTTTAGCTGATTTCATTTTTAGCTCTTCACCATTTACTCATGGATCCGTTAATTGCTTAATGGCAGATCTATTCGAAAGCAGCCCTGTTCCAAAGTGACACAGGGCTTTACAAAACAAGTGCAAGTTTAGGCTAGGAGAAAGACCCCATAGGGTTAGCAACGGTTGAATTTATTCAGTATTCGGGGTAAAACAATGACCTAACCCCAAAATATAGAAGCTATTTTGAGCTCATTACCCTACTCCCAGTCTTGTGAAAATAATAAATCTGCCATCGCCGCCGTGTTAGAACACAGCTTTGCCCAAGTCAGGCATGTACTAGAAGTGGGCAGTGGTACGGGCCAGCATGCGGTACACTTTGCTAAGTTGCTGCCACACCTTATTTGGCAAACTAGCGATCAGCTTGCTTACCATGATGGGATCAATGCTTGGCTTTGCGCAGAACCTAGCTCTAATTTACGTACCCCGCTGGTACTTGATGTCACTCAGCCCTGGCCGATAGAACAGATCGAATCAACAGATCTCGATGGTATTTTTAGTGCCAATACCTTGCATATCATGTCGAAGGAGATGGTGGAGGATTTCTTTGCTGGGATTGGAAAACATTTAGCTAAGGGCGGCCATTTTTGTGTCTATGGTCCTTTTAACTATAACGGCGAATATACTAGCAACAGCAATCGTAATTTCGACCAATGGTTACTGCAGCAAAACCCACAAAGTGCCATCCGAGATATCGAATGGATAAATGCGCTAGCTGCAGTGCAAGGCTTGGAGCTCATTGCCGATCACTCCATGCCTGCCAATAATCGTTTACTGCATTTCGAGAAGAAACGCTAAAGCCTTAAGCGATCATCTTATCGCTAAGTAACAGCCTTAATTCACATAACGAACTCACCTGATAGTGAGGGTCGATATCATGGGGTTTCTCGGCTCCGTGACTGTTAAGCCAGCAGGTATGAATACCGGCGTTTAATCCACCTAAAATATCTGAATGAGGATTATCGCCCACCATAAGAACCGACTCTTTGTGTGGGTGACCCATCATCTCGAAAGCGTGATTAAAAATACCAATATCAGGCTTAGCAACTCCAACTTCCTCAGAGATCACTAACGGGGAGAAACGATTGGCTAATCCCACCTTTTCTAAACGGACTGTTTGCAACTGTGTGAAGCCATTGGTGATAATGCCCATATTCACGCGACCCGTTAACGCATCTATCAGCTCCTGAGCACCTGGAAGCAACTGACAGATCTCAGCCATTGCAGTAAGGAAATCGCTATTTAGCCTCTGGGTTGAAACAGCCAGTTTCTGCGCCCAAGATTCGAAACGAATATTCTGTAGCTCGCTCGCGGTCAGCCTTCCATCTTGGTAATCGACCCAAAGCGGCTGGTTGACCGTTTGATAATGAAGAAAATCTTGACGAGTAAACTCCACGTCAAAACGGGAGAACATCAACTTTAAGCCTTGAAATGCATCGAAGTGAAATAAGGTTTCATCGGCGTCAAAAAGTACCCATTTATACTGCATCTCAGTCCTATTAAATATTCGACAATAAAAAGTCCGGCAAGGTTATCTTAAGTCCTATTTCTTGTCCAAGCCCCAGATACATTTTTGCTATAAAGACCTTATCGTCGGCAGATAGAAATAGATCTCGAACAGCACTTAGTGCTTGATAACTCTTAAAGTAAAGAACCCAGTTTATACTGGGTTCTTAGTTTTGCGTTTTACATTTTTCGTTTTAAATCTGTTTGAGCTTAACTTACCGCCATTGCTCGTAAAAAGCGGCTTTAGGTAAAGCCGCCGCTATGCTTTAAAAGCCACTGTCATCAAATGCCATGATACCTTCACTTGCCGCCTGGATCTGTTTACGCAAACTACGAGTCTGTACAGCCCAGTAGTTCATGTAAAACTGCGCCGTATCTAACTTATCTTGGTAAAACGCCTCTTCATCGCTGCCATTAGCCAAAGCTGCTAGCGCAGTTTCGGCGCTGCGCGTCCACATCCACGCCAGTGCCGTGATCCCCAAGATTTGCATATAAGGCATTGATGCTGCGCCGATAAGATCTGGGTTCTTACTTGCATTAGCGGCAATATATCCCGTGGCCTTTTCAAGATCGCCAGCAGCATCCATTAGCCCGGCAAGATAAGGTTTCATCGCTTCATTGGCCATATTAGTTTGGATAAGTCCTTTAACTTGCTCAGACCATAACTGCAAAGTCGCACCTTTATCAGACAATATCTTTCGTCCAACTAGATCTAATGCCTGCACCCCATTGGTCCCTTCATAGATCATCGCAATACGGCTATCACGGACAAATTGCTCCATGCCCCATTCATGAATATAACCATGACCACCAAATACTTGCTGAGCATCCACACAGGCCTTAAAGCCCTGATCTGTCACGAAGCCTTTCACAATAGGTGTAAATAACGCTGCCAGTTTAGAGGCTGCTTTTGCTTGTTCGGGAGAGCTATCTCTTTGCGCCTGATCGAGCCAAAGTGCCTGTTGCCCCATTAATGCACGAGTTCCTTGGTTAAAGGCCTTTTGTGATAGCAACATACGGCGAACATCACCATGAACTAAGATGGGATCGGCTGCTTGCTCAGGTTGCTTCACTCCGCTTAATGCACGGCCTTGAATACGATCTTTGGCGTAAGAGACGGCATTTTGGTAAGCAATCTCAGACACGCCTAGCCCTTGAACCCCTACCCCGAGTCTTGCTTGGTTCATCATGGTAAACATAGCTCTTAAGCCTTGGTGCGCTTCGCCCACCAGCTCGCCAATTGCGCCGTCGAAATTCATCACACAGGTAGAGTTACCGTGGATCCCCATCTTATGTTCGAGACTGGCTGCATAAAGACGATTTGATTCGCCTAGGCTACCATCGTCGTTAATTAAGATTTTAGGCACCACAAACAGTGAAATTCCTTTTACGCCTTCAGGCGCATCGGGCAGTCTGGCTAACACTAAATGGGCAATATTATCGGTCAAGTCATGATCGCCCGATGAGATAAAGATCTTCTCCCCTGTTATGCTGTAATTGCCATCACCACAAGGAATAGCTTTAGTGCGCAGCAAAGCTAAGTCGGTGCCAGCATGAGACTCGGTAAGGTTCATGGTGCCGGTCCACTCGCCGCTAACCAGCTTATCTAAATACTTGGCTTTTAACGATTCGCTGCCGTGAGCATGAATCGCGGCGTAGGCTCCGTGAGTTAGGCCTGGGTACATGGCGAACGCCATATTGGTCGCCGTTTTCATCTCGGTAGCAAAAATACCCACCACTTCTGGTAGCCCTTGTCCGCCGTATTCGGGATCGCAAGTTAAGGTTGCCCAACCATTATCAACATACTGCTGATAAGCATCGATAAAGCCTTTAGGGGTTATCACTTTGCCCTCCACCAAACGACAGCCCTCAACATCGCCACTGCCATTTAATGGCAACATAATGTCAGTTGTAAAATCGGCGACGCCCTGAAGCACTGCATCAATCAACTCTGGGTCAAATTCGTCAAAACCACTTAAGTTATCTTGCTGGTAAATATTGAGTAGTTCGCCTAATACAAACTGATAGTCACGTATTGGTGCTTGGTAAATTGGCATAGTGTCGTCCCTTTCAATTTCTTATTAATCGTTATCATTATGGTCAGTGCTCTGACCACCTTAACCAAGTTTGAGCAAAAACTCAGCAATAAAATGTGTTTGTTTGTACAAGAGAACAGCATTACCGTAAATACAGTCGAAAGAATGCTTATCTAGATATTGAAAAACGGGTAAGCTAAATCAATTATTAGTGCTAACGCTTTGAAAGGACAACTCCTCATGGGTTCGGTCACCACCAGTAAACATGCTAATGGTCTAGAATATGTCGACATCAATACTCCTTTGTGTAAGGCCAGAGTCTTTATGCAGGGGGCGCAAATTGATTATTTTGAGCCGGTAGGCCAAAAGCCATTACTTTGGGTATCCAGTGCCGATGATTATCAGCCAGGTAATGGTATTCGTGGAGGCATTCCGGTTTGTTGGCCTTGGTTTGGCATGAGTGATAATCCTGATTTCCCTCAGCATGGTTTTGCTCGAACTCGTATTTGGTCGCTTGAGTCGGTTAAAATGCGAAACCAAATCGTTGATTTAAAATTTACCCTTAAGATTAGTGAAGAAGATAAGCAGTACTGGCCCCACGATACTAGCGTTGAGTTACTGTTCACGCTAAGCGACACGCTATCGGTAAGCTTGGTCAACACCAATAACTGTGATTATGAAGTCAGCCTAACGCAGGCGCTGCATACCTATTTCCCAATAAACGACATTCATCAGTTAACAGCCAGTGGTTTTAGCGGTGCCAAGTATATTGAATTTGCTAAAGGGCCGTTCCCGCAAGAAGGTGATAGTGTCGATTTCACTCGCGAAACTGACCGCGTCTATACCAACTTAGGCGAGTGCCAAGAATTACATACCCCAGATGGCATAATAGAAGTGCGCCGTGAAAACAGTCAGAGCGCCGTACTTTGGAACCCTTGGATTGAGAAATCACAGCGTTTGTCTCGATTCAATAGCGATGACTATCTCACCATGGTCTGCCTAGAAGCTGCGAATGTACTAGAAGATAAGGTGACACTCGCGCCAAACGAGAGTCATACCCTAACTACCCATATTCGCTGGAAAGCATAAACGGTTAATAGCTTTTAACGCCGTATCAGCATCAGCTGTAGAAGACCGGCATGTCGGTCTTCGCTTTTTGGACTAAAGTCATTACCCTTGTTTTGCTCCCCATAGTCTTTTGAGCACTATGTTTCAATAATGGTGCTTTCAATAGCAGTGCTTAATCACGCCATCGCCCCGAATCCTCCTCTCAATACACATAAACACTAACTCATTGTTATAAAATATTAATCGAGAGTATTTGTCATTTAAAAAACACCTAAGATAAGATTTTAATCCCCTATTCAGCTCTTTAGTTAAGATGTTAGAATCTCACTACTATACTGAAAGCGAGAAGCTACCCAGCTCCTTCTAAATCAACTACAGATGGGATCTTGCAAGTGTCACAGGCTGTACAGAAAAACTGGCGCCAGAAAGCCGCGCGCTTTACATTATTCTCGTCCCTTGGCTTGATCGCACTTGTAGCAATCGTTGCAGGCCTTGCACTGTGGCATTATGAGCGGCTAAGTATCAATTTCGCCAATCAATTTCTCGCCGCTTACCAGACTAAAATACACACTCTCAAGTTTACGCCTACGAGCCTGACCCAATGGCAGATTTCTCGAGCCGAATTAACGGTAGACAGCACAGAGATAGTCATCTCAGATCTTACTATCTTACTCAATAAAGACACTAAGCTCTGGGCGCTCAAGGCCGGCGAACTGCGCGCTTTATCTGCGGCAAACATAGATGTAAAACTTGCGCCCAGTGCATTGAAATTATCGAGCCAGAGCAACAATGACAGTGGGCCGACTATCGGCCTGAATATCGATGCATTTCCCGAGATTGTGCTCGATAACATCCACATCTCCATTGAAGGGCTTAAGGAGCTCGCGCCAACGCTTCAGCTAGAACAGCTAAGTTTAAACAGGCTGGGCGAGCTAAAAAGCCAGCTCAAGGTGGATCATAAACCACTGCTGTCTTTATCTGCTGAACTCAACCAAAAGCAATGGCATACATCAACTAAGGTTGACTTAACTCTGCTGCAATCTTTTAGCCGTCGATTAGCCGCAGCGGAGCACAGCTTAGAGGCTAACCAGCCCCCTAATGCCATCGCTTCAAATAAGAGCCTATTTGCGCCGCTATATCGACTCACCCAAGCATTAGATGATAAGCACGTCTTACTCGACGCCACACTCGACTCGACGGCCACACTCGATTTGAAAACTGCAGAGCTGAGCTCTCACCATAGTTTGCAGGGAACCCGATTAGTCTTAAACGACTTTGCCAAACTTATTCTGCAACCCATTAGCCTTAACACCAGTCTACAGCCATTAGGCAGACTCGATTTCGAGGTGAACGGTCATATTGCCACTCCAAAGTTCACAATTATGCCCTTTGAGTTGCCCATTAGCTTAGACAAGAGCCTCTATGCTGATCCCCATTTACCTGCAAACATAAACAACGATAAGCAACTTAAACAGCTACTCTCGTTACTCGATAACAAACCGTTCGAGCAAGCCCTGAAGCAACTATATGATCAGCTAAGCCTGACTCGTGACAAAGTTACAGCCAGAGATGGACCCAAACCGAACTTGCGACTTAGCTTCGATGAGGGGTTAAGCTATCAAATCGACCAAGAGGCATTGTCTATACCCAGAGTATCGCTGGCGATAAAAGACAGTAAACTCGAAGCCAACTTGTTAGGTTCAAGCTTAATTTATCAAAGCTTAGCTGCTGACGATTACCAGTTCAGTGCCAATTGGCAACTCACGGCAAAACATCAGCAATCTATGACTCTCAATCGTTTATGGCCTAAATTAGCCGAGCTCCCCTACCGCATTGAGATTGATAAAGCCTCATTAAACATCGGGGGGAGATTCTCTCTTAAGCAGACACAGCAACAAGCAAGTTACACTATCAGCATCGATAGTGGTGCCTTACAGCAAGCCGAGGGCATAACGCTTAGCAGTCCAGTTCAAAATTCAGATACCAACATTGATCCTGGCGCAGATACAGCGCTCGCCACTTCTTATCTAGACAGTAAAATAGGTCAGACGAAGCTCTCTATCGACTCTCCTGTCGAGTACCATTACCAGCAAGGGCAAACTCGGCTGACCATTCCAGCGCTTAGCTATCAAGTCATAGGCGTCGATGGCCATTTACTGTTACATAATGCCCTTGAAGAGAACTATAAACTTCATCTCGATAGCGCCAACATAAAGCTTATGCAGGCTATCCCATTGATGTTTCAATCAAGCGACAAGGATAATGCAAAAAATAGCACTGCCAATAGCGAGAAAAAAACCTTAAAAGCTGATGCCTCATTTATCTCTCAACTGCTAAGCCACACCCTGAGTAATCAAGTTGATATCAGCCTCACAGAGCTGAGCCTCGACAAATCTGGCTATAATCGAGTTCGACATGGGGATGGCGCTAAAAGCAGTAAACACAAGAGACGCCTGATTAAGCAAAAGCTCGCTCAGTTCGAGTCCATAGAGTTAAGCCAAAAACTCCAACTTAAACAGCAACGTATTAACAGTACTGAAAGCTGGCACATTAATGATCTCACCCTCAACAGCCAACATCAGTTCGTACCTGAACGCGATAAGTTAATAAACGACTTAAGCCACTTTCGCTTAACTGGGGACTGGCAATTTGAGAGCGAGTTTGCGCCTATCTTGGCGTTTTTAAGCCAAACTGACAGCTTGCCAGACTCACTGGATATTCAAGGTAATGCCGACTTATCCATGCATTATCAGCTTAATAGAGAACAAAAACTGGCATTTAACCTCACACTCGACCCAAAGGTTAGCGATATTCAAGGCAGTCTTAACAACCTGCCCTTCGATGGCGGCAATATGGCTACCCAATGCCAATTTGAATGGCAGCAAGATAGCAGCAATAAGCGCGAGAGCGCCTTTAACTGCGATAACATCACCCTGTCACTGAAAGCCTTTAACCCGGGTGTACTGATCACCGATATCAACGCCGACGCTGCTATCTCTTTTGCCACCCAGTCCACATCAGAACCTGACAATGAGCTAATGAGTGAGTCTGCCAATAAAGGTGAAGGCACGCAGAACTTGGCCTTAGCGCAGCAGTTGTTAGGCGTAAAGCAGGCATCGGTAGGATTAACAGCACAGGGCAACTTATTGGGTGGTCAGTTACTAATTCCGCAGTTTCAGCTAAACCTTAAAAAACCTTCATCGGCATATTTCGTACTGCAGCAGATAGATTTGCAGCAGCTGCTAGCAATCCAACCCCAAGTTGGGATCTACGCCGATGGTATTTTCGATGGTGTCCTGCCCGTCAATATCGAAAAAGGTAAAGCCAGTATCTCAGGCGGTCGACTCGCAGCACGAGCGCCCGGCGGCCTTATCGCCATAGGCAACAACCCTGCCGTTGAGCAGATGCGCCAGAGCCAACCTTACCTAGAGTTCGCCTTCTCCGCGCTCGAACACCTAACCTATTCAGAGCTTTCAAGCAGCTTCGATATGGACGCCCAAGGAGATGCAATATTAAAGGTCAATGTAAAAGGACGCAGCCGCGGTATTGAACGGCCTATTCACTTCAACTACTCTCAAGAGGAGAACATGTTACAGTTATTGAGAAGTTTACAGATAGGCGATAATTTACAGGATCAGATTGAGCGAGCAGTCAACTAAGCATAGATAGCTCCCAAACAATCAAAGTGTTACTTTTGCCAATTGCATTCACAGACAAAGCGATTGGTAACTCAATTCAGCCTAACCCGATAAGGAAAGGATAAACCAATGAAAACATTGCACAATCCAAAAGTACTACTCAGTGTAATGCTTGCGTGTTATGCGCTAGTCGGTTGCAGTCCAACCGTTAAGATTGAGCCACCAGATAAACCAATAGTGATCAATCTCAATGTGAAGATTGAACACGAGATTAAAATCAAAGTCGACAAAGAGTTAGATCAACTTTTATCTAACGACGAACTGTTTTAAGCAAAGAATTAAAGGAGATCATGATGAAATCAAAATTACTTATCCTTTTTGCAGCTCTATTGCTTAGCTTTAATGCCTTTGCAATTTCACTGCAAGATGCTAAAGCTCAAGGACTAGTCGGTGAACAGCTTAATGGCTACCTGGGTGTGGTTAAAAGCTCTGCCGAAGCCAAGTCAGTTGTTAGCTCAGTCAATGCCAAGCGCAAGGCTCATTACGAGAAGATAGCTAAGAAGAATAGCATCACAGTCAGTGACGTTGCTAAGCTCGCCGCCGAGAAAGCAATTCAGGCCACTAAGAAAGGCCACTATATTCAGAATAAGTCTGGAAAATGGGTTAAGAAGTAACTAAAACTTTGCTAAACGGCCGTTATTCTATAGCGGCTTAGCGGATTAGCTATGTAGCATAAATCAGGCGTCAGTTATCTAAAGTAGGCTTATGTATAGGCTTGATAGTTTCTCATTAAGCCACAACGTTTTGAACTCTCACTTCCCCCTTATAATCCGCCTATGTACCGCTGTAAAGCTATAACGGATAACCTATAGCGAATAAGTTCGACCCGACCCGCTATAAATCAAAGATCCAGATATGCTAATCAAGATCAGTTACTGACTACCTAGGTTCGTCATGGATAAATCGATGAGCATATTGCCGTTAATCAAGCTCGTTTTCACACAGATTCTTTGCTAGAGTGTCGATAAATCAACATGTTGGCATTTCGACGTGTAGATAAATATTTATTACGCCGCTATCTAAATAGCCATGCGCGTTTCGCCAAGGAAGAGATCATTCATGTTCCGTCGCTTTATCGATAAATTCAGTTCAACTTTATATGTCCAGATATGGGAAAACCGGATCCGGGTTGTTGATATTAAAACAAATGTGGTATTTGACGAAAAGCCGCAGTTGCAAGTCGAACAAGGTAAAAATGGAGCCCAAATTGTGACCGCTTTTGGTAACAAAGCCTACGTTAATCCATTAAATCCGTTCTCTCACCCGAGAGCACTCCTTAATGATTTCTTTGTTGCAGAGCGTTTACTGAAAGAGATCATCAACAAATTAGGCGATAACAAGCGGCTAGCACCAGCTCCGCGCCTCATCATTCATCCAATGGAAAAAACTGAGGGCGGCTTAACCATGATAGAAATTAGAGCGTTTAGAGAGATGGCTTTAGGCGCTGGAGCTAGAGATGTTGTTATTCACCAAGGTCATGAACCATTAGTTAACTCAGCAATCTGTTTTCAAGAGCTTGCAAAACAGGAGCAAGAGTTAGCGATAGCGTCTATCAATTAAGCGCTAAGCTAAGCCAATAGAAGCTAAGCTAATAAAAGCAAAACTATTTAAATACTGATGAGAAACTTATGAAAAAAATGCTATTTCAAAACAGGCTATTTAAAAGCAGGCCTTAGCTTCATACAATAAGCATTTATCCATATCGGTACTTAATATATGAGTAGTCCTCTAGGCGGTTTATACATATCTTCGCTTAACCGTAATAAGCAGACTAAGTTTGACTTATCCCGTCGTGTATATATCCGACTCGATGTGACGCTAGAATATAATGGCCAAGTATTGGTTTCACAGTACCGTTGTTTTTATGTGGGAGAGGCGCAAGTTTTTGATACTGAATACGCTTCAATCATTATTAAAAGCAGCTTTATCGACTCTGCAAATTCTCCTTCAATACAATCAGGGTTACTTAACCTAAAGTGTCAGGTTAGTTGTCTGCTGCACGACAAAGAGTTTAACGGACTACAAGAGCTAAACTTATCTCCACATGAACCACTAAGCTGCTTAGTCAATGGTCATGAGAGGCTTAAAATCACCTTGTGTGGCAAACCTATTTAATCGCAAGCGCAATGTTATAAATAATGCTCAACCTACACTTCAACAATTAATTAAGACTTTGATTTTTGACATCTTAGACTGCTAACTTAAAGTGGTTTAAAGTCTTTATCTAACATGGACTCTAATAGTAAAGCCCCCTGCTGATTGACTCTGAACTGGCCATATTTCGCGGCTTCATATCGCTTAGCTTGGCCCTCTTCAAAAAAGTAGGCGTTGCTGGCAAACTTGATTTGCTTGTGGCGGACTCGATATTGAATATTTATGATATCGCTCGATGAAAGCTTTTTTGCTTCAGAGCCATTATCGACAGAGACTAATTGCGCCACTTGGTTTTCATCCAGTTTGACCTGCAATAAACCATCACCCACCTCCATAGCAATTCTGGCTCTCAGTTCGGCGGCAATGGCGTAGTTAAGTGCCATATAATCTCCCTGCATTAAGGAGCGTGGATCGACTGGCGCTAAGGTTAAGCGAACCACCTTACCCTTAGCTAATTGCTGTTCTTTTTGGTAAATGTCCCAATTAACAAATGCCAAAGTCCCTAAAACAGTCGCAATAAGAATATAAACCGAAACAGGTAATTTACACATCATCACGCTCTCCCACTTGCTCTTCCTGCTTCTCTCGAACGAGCTCGCTCTGTTGTAGCTCGCTCTGTTGTAGCTCGCTCTGTTGTAGCTCGCTCTGTTGTAATTGGGCTGACTGTAATTTATTTAGCAATAATTTAGCCAAAAGCAGTAACGAGCCAAGAGCCGCTAACCAGATTGACTTGTCGAGTAATGGCAATTGCAAATTGTAATAATACCAGGCAATAAAGCTAAGTATTCCGACAATACCTAACACAGTAATAAGCCTTTCCTTGACATAAAAACCGATAATCAAGACAAGCAGAGACGCGGACAGCCCCGTCATAGGTATAGAAAGCCCTGCCAATACAAGCATGGCGGCAATGATGCTTAAGCCCTGCTTACTGGTTAGCGAAATGGATAGAAGCCGTAAGCATCTTCTTAACAACACAAGCGAAATGATAAGCGTAGAGATAACAGACAAAGCGCTGGCCCACTCGGCGAGTTGAGGAAACTCATCTCGACCAAATAAATCAGATTGGCTGATTAGCAAAGGGAACTGAATTAGCAGCAGCCACAAAGCGAGCATATAACCAAAGGATCCCATAGCGGCAAAGTGCTTACCTGTTTTGCCATGGTTCAACCAGACTCCGGCAAACAAGATCATGATAAAGCTCGGCATGATCTCAAGCAGCCCTAACTCATAACTGGCACCAACAAGACAAGCTATCATGCCAAAGCTCATCGCATATTGATGACTAGTGTGCTCAATGAAATACCATTGAAGTAATAAGAGCCCACCAAAGGTTAAATACCATGCTAACCCAATATCTTTGCTCAGCTCATGGCTAAACCAATCTGTCATGCCGTAACCTAGAGACAGCAGTCCACATAAACTTAAAGCAAAAGCCATTTGATTTAAAAACAGTTGCTTATCGGATATGCTTCGATAGATAACCAAGGCGAGAAAACTATAAAACACACCCACAACCGTCGCAAAACCTGTGTCTAAGTCATCAAAAAAAAGGTTAAACAAACTGATGCTAAACGCGAGGATAAACAGTGATGCTATCCAAGCTGCAACTGACTGCATAAACTGGATATACCAAGGGCTGCGGTCTTCTACCTCAGGGAATTCTTCTTGGCTAGTTAGATTTAGCTTAAATAAACTAGACCAGAGTTTGTAAAGGTCAGACTCTGATGACGAGAAAAACCTTGCAATAAGCATTTGATTTTTCATCTATTGCCTCCTTTCGAAAATACCCTGTGACGCTGGCGAAGCCATATGGTCAGCAAACTGGTAGTTCCGATAATGCAAAGACCTAGCACTAATAACAAACCAACGGGCTCGTTTCCCTCGAGTACCAAACGAGTTAATAGACTATTGCTGACAGCGACTAAGCTAAAACCACCGATAGCAAGTACAAATATCTGTTTTAATTTCAAATTATAAAGCCAGTATCCCACTGCGATAAGAGCAAAGTAACCCCATAACCAGACACCTGAATTCCAATCGAAGATCTCTTCAATTGCCAACAGTGTTGCACTCACAACGACGACCGAGATGGTAAGCTGTTGCAGTAAGGTCGCTGCAAACCTTTGATGATTATTTGATGACAACTCCTTAGATAAGCCAAGCGTTAAACCTAGTGAGAAGCCTAGCTTGCCACTGAGTAGCAGGCTGGAGACATGGAGTAATAAATTCAGCAGAAATAGTGCCTCTAAGGCGAGATCAAACAAAAAAAGTCGGCCAAAAAAACCTGGAAAGGTTTGATAATAGAGCACGGTGGCAAGGTTCAATAACAAGCCAAATAGTAGCCATAAAAGTTCAGACCCAGCAACCAAAGCAAGTGGAAGTGTGAATAGTGCCCACAGGGCGAACAACTGCCAGGGATCTGCGCCTGTCTGATAGGTCTGGCCAACGAGTGCCAACAGACTACCGATCATGATGGCTAACATCAGCAACACCGCATTTGCCGAGGTATAGCCGAAGCCGAGTTTATCTCTATGATTAATGGCGCGCCAGCGCATGAATACATATAACAGTAGCGTAAAAATAACCGCCGCCTCTACCAAAGCAAATCGAGCAAACAGGCTCATGGTTTGCCAATTTGCCGCCACAAAGAAGACGAGTCCAGTTCCTATGAGTAAGGCTGCAAGCCAGCTAAGGAGTAAATCACTCAAGGCACACCATTGTGTGGCTGTGGGATGATTTTCTGCATTATCCGTTACACAAGTTAACGCGTCAGGGAGTGACGCTTGCGTTATCTTCTCTTGCTTATACCAATGCCACACTGCGGTCTTTAAATTATTCACTCGCTGTTCCTAGATGTTCTAGATCCCTTGATATTTCTACACTTTAGTATCCAATCAATATCTGATTAATTTTATGCACTAAGCTATTTTATCTCAATAAATTGATACTTTTAGCCAAATAAAATAGGCGCACAGTGGCGCCCATTGTCATTGAAACTAGCTAACGATTAACTCAATTAAGCATCCTTACCGCTCTGCTCTGGTGCACTAACGAGCTTATCTTCCGCTGCATCGGCCGCTTTAGCACTTGCCAATTGAGCCTCTTCCATATTCAGCCAAGTCGTAAATAGCTCATACCAAATAGCCAATATCACTGCGCCTAAGAACAAGCCGATAATCCCCGCGGCAATCATACCGCCAATCGCACCAATAAGGATCACAGGCATGGGTACATCGACTCCGCGCCCCATTAGCATCGGCTTTAAGAAACTGTCAGAAATACCCGCAATCAATACCCATACAGTAAATATCGTTGCTGGTGTAGTGTCTTGCGTAGAGAAAACATAGAAAATAATCGGTAATACCACCAACAGAGGTGGTAATTGAGCAATACCCAAAATAAACACGATAAAGGTAAATACGCCCGCAGCAGGAATACTAAAAGTAAATAATGCTGAGCCAATTAGCAAAGATTGAATAAATGCCACGCCAACCACACCGAGCAATACGCTGCGAATGGTTGCCGCAGTTAAACTGGTCCACTCTTCTCCATTTTTACCTACCACTCTCACTGCTACAGTACTCACCGCTGCCGATGACTTTTCGGCGTGAGCCATAAAACCACCCGCAATGGCCAGTGAAATAATAAACATCACCAAGGTACCTAGACTACTGCCGAGCATTCCTGCCGCGGCGCTAACCCCGGTCTTTATTTGCGGTAAGAAATGTAGCACGGCTTTTTCAAGGTTGGTGGCAAACAGTGCCCAAGCCTCAAATAGCTTGTCGCCAATTAATGGGATATCAGCCACCCTTTGAGTCGGCCCAGGGATCTTAATATCGCCTGCTTGCATCACCGCAACCATATGTGAGATCCCTTCAAAGATTGAACTTGAGACAATCCAGAACGGTGCGATAAGTAAGATAATCCCAGCTAACGCCAGTATGGTCGCAGCAAGCCCTCTGCGCCCCTTTAGTGCACGCTCAAGCTTTTGAGTCATCGGCATCAATGCAACCGCAATAATCGCTCCCCAAAGCACTGGGATCACAAAGGGTTTGATGATATCGAAGGTCCAAACAAGCAGCATAAACAGCAAGCCTATTCTAATTGCCGATTCCATCATGTTATTGATAAACAATTTACTTTGATTATGTTGCATTGGATTTTCCATATTAACGTTCCTATTGGGTCTCTTTTTGAGCTAATCCTGCGCTCACCAAACTTGCAACGACAATTGCCATGTAAAACACTCCAGCAATGGCCTCCATATATACTGCGACTTGGGCAAAAGGCGTATTAGGACTAATATCGCCGTAACCTAATGTCGTTAACGTGACAAAGCTAAAGTATGCCATTTGAGAAAAATCCTTCCCCCATGCGCTATGTTCGATACCAGAAAATGCTCCCGGCGATAACGCCAAGATAAGCAAATAAACCAGCGCCCACATGAGCCCAAGAAGTAGAAAAAGTGCTATGGAGCCAACGACTTTGTTGCCGTTAACTGAACCTGTGAAGAGTATTTGACGGGCGATAGAATTAAAGGTGCCCCAAAAAAAGGCAAACATTAAGCCGAGCATAAATAGGTCTATATAGGGGATACTAAAAAAACGTTTTACGATTGCAGTCAACAGCCAAATCAAGATAAGGCCTGACATAAAGCGCTTCCAGTTTGAATCTATCTTTAAGCTAACGACACAAACTAAAAAAGTGACGGTAATAATTCCCTCAAGAAAGGACTCCAATATTCCGTCAGCCACAGATTTAACCAAAGACGCACTCAATAACAGCACTACCAGTGCACAGGTCATATAGTAAAAATTATTCTGTTTATTAATTCTTTTATCAGTCAACTGACAATTCCTTGGCCGTAATCTTTACTCGACAATAAAGCGAACTAAGTCGTTTGGCGAATGCTTCTAATACAATAGCTTAGTTTACCATTTTACGCCTACTGTTTTAACATGTTTGCAACCAACAAAAACTAAATATTACCGTCAACGAGTTTTCTAAGTATATTGCGTCAAAAATAAAAAATAACCCGCGATGATATCGCGGGTTATTTGAATAAAATATAAGAACAATTAGTCCCGTTGCAGAGCCACGATGGGGTCAAGTTTCGCCGCCTTATTGGCTGGATACAGACCAAATCCCACGCCTATCGTCATACAAACGCCAAGAGCCAATAAGATAGAGAAAGGCGACCATGCCACTGGCCAGCCAGCTGCAGACGAAATCACCAGAGCTAATAGTAAGCCTACCGCAATTCCAATAATGCCGCCTGTTGCTGAGATAGCGATACTTTCAATTAAGAACTGACGTGCTATATCTTTGCGTTTTGCCCCTAATGCGCGTAATAAGCCAATTTCTCCAGTACGTTCGAGAATGGTTGCGAGCATGATATTCATAATACCAATACCGCCCACCAGTAAAGAGATCCCCGCCACACAGGCCATAACGATATTAAAGATCTGCTGGGTCTTTTGATGTTGAGCCAGTAGGTCTGCTGGAACCACAATCTCAAAGTCTTTCTCGCCGCCATGGCGCCTATCTAACAGATGCTGCAAACTTTTAGACGCTAATGATGGCTCAGTGCCATCCGTTAAGGCTAGTTTAAAGGCGTCAAGCTCGCTTTCTAACGTATTAAACTGCAGCTTTTTAAGCGCGGTAGTTAAAGGAATAAAAACTTGATTGCGCTCCCCCCCAAGTTTAACCCCTTGAATGCTCGACTTGCTGCCCTCTCTTTCTGAAAGCACACCCACCACGGTAAACCACTGATGATTAATCTTTATCAAACTATTAATTGCATTGCCTTGAGGGAACAAGCTTCTTGCCGCTTCTGGACCCAATACTGCAACTTGTTGATAATAATCTTCATCAGTAGCATTTAGCGTTCGGCCTTCGCCTAAAGGCAGCGCACTTAACTCAAAGTAACTTGGCGTCACCCCTGCAACTTTTGCATCGCTACGGCCTTTTAAGCTGAATAAGCTAAACACCTTTACGTTTTTCTCGGCGCTCCAATTTTCAACAAACGGTAAAGTATCCCTTGCGCTTTCTATGTCTCTAAGGCTTAAGCCGATACTGTGTTCGCGTTCGGACTTTAGCGCCTCACCTTCAGCGCTGCGCGCATTAACCACAAGGTTATTTACCCCCATGGATTCAATCATTTTTAACGCTTCGCGTTCAGCTCCCTCACCCACACTTAGCATTGCTATCACCGCACCAACGCCAAAGATCATCCCCAATAAGGTTAATGAGGTTCTTAGCTTATGATGACGCATTTCATCAAATGCTTGCTTAACCCCCTCCCAATATACGCTAAGAGGTACGGTCGCTTTTTTGCCTTGGATAGTTGTCAGAACCGCCGCGGGTCTATTCTGGGTCATACTCGATTCCTCTTTGGCGGTGTCGTCAGTGCAACCGTATCGCCTTGCTTTAATCCTTCAGTAATAACGGTACGGTTTAGACTGCGATTACCTAGCGTCACGCTTTGTTTGGCAAAGCCTTTTGGCGTTTTAAGGTATACCCAATACTCACCGGACTTTTGAAACAATGCTTGATTAGGCACAGTAATCACATCTTTTGCGTCTAGTGCATGCACCATGGCATTGACCTGTCGGCCAGGCTGCATAATTTCAACCAGGGTTTTGTCGAGGCTAACAGTAATTTGAAAATAATTCACAGGGCTGTCTTGCTCTTTTGCTTTGGCAAGCGCATCGAGCTGGGTCAAAGTGCCTGTAAGCGCAAGCTCTGGATAAGCATCAAGATAAAGGGTAACAGGTTTACCAATTGCTAAACCTAATGCCTCTGACTCAAGTACAAACAGTTTTGCTTGCATTTTAGAAGTATCAGGCAGTAAGCCTATCGCCATGCCCGACCACATCATGTCGCCGGGTATCGGTATTACCCCGTTCCAGCCAGGCTGGGCAACAAACAGGCCATCTTGCGGTGCTACGATTTCCATCTGTTGCAGATTACTAGAGTAGCGGTTCATCTTCGCTTTATGCCCTTGTTGCTTAAGCTTAATCAGCTCTTGCTCGGCATCTGCCTGAGAACCATGCTGACTAATCCCCCAGCCATAGAAATCCATTTTGGCTTTAAGGTAATCTTGGTTTCGCATCTGATCGATAATATCGATTTTGGTGTAAACACGTTCATCTTCACTAAAAAACCTATCGGCGAGATCTTGCTCTTGTGCCGTTAATTTAGTGTCAGTACTGAGTGTTTTATCTATGGTTTTATCTTTTTGCGATTGGATCTGACTATCTAGCCCTAAACGGTCATAGTCGAGTGACTCCATCTCTAAACGAAAGCTCTCTCGCGTACCGTCCATCCGCGCAATGACATCTCCAGCTTTAACATTGCTAAAATTGTCTATGATCCAGGCTAGAGACTGCGGACCTCGAAGGCCTGTGGGTACATTGACTGTGGTTGAGTTACTGGCTTCTAGTTCACCCGATGCTGGAATATCCACTTTAAAATCAGCACGCTCAACTTCAAAGGTTATTACGCCATTAGTGGCAGGATCGCTACACGCACTTAACGCCAGGGTCGCCAACAATAACATACTGCAACCTAAGCTTTTCTTATAGGATTGAATGCCATTACCGTGCACACTCTTTGTTGTAAAAGCGGTTATGTTTATCATGGCAATAATACCTCTTCACCTTGCTCAATCCCTTCGGTAATCACCACTTGCTCTTTACCCATAGCTCCTAAACTGACGTATTGTTTACTGTCGCTAAATAGGCCTGGTTTTATCACATAGGCTTTACCACGATCGTAATGCACTGCATCTAACGACAATAATAACTCAGGGGTGTTATTCGCAATGTCGATACTGATTTTAGCTGTCATCCCCGGACGCATTAAGTCAGAATCCACTTCATCAATACTGGCCACCGCATCAAAGATCACTAGCGGCACATCTTGGTTTTTAATTCTAAACACCGCCCCTAGCTCAATGATTTTGCCATTAAAGGTTTTTTCAGGATTAGCGTCGAGACGGATCTTTAACACTTGACCGACTTGTACCCTGCCCGCTTCCACTTCTGGTATGGTCATATTGACCTGCATGTGTTGCAGATCTGGGATACTCAAAACCGAGTCACCACCATAAATATTTTGTCCTTCCGCTAACTTATTGCCTTGTTGGTCGTTACCGTAAACAACCATACCATCACGGGGTGCGATTAAGGTCAGTGACTTGATTCCTTTATTTAAGGCTGCGACTTCTGCGGCAAACTTTTGCTGATCGCCTTCCAGCATCTTCATTCGCTGCTCAGCGCCTTCGATTTCAAGCTCAATCTTCTGCTTGATTAACGTCACGCGATCGGTAGCGATAATCGCATCTTTTAGGTATTTTTGCTGATCGATAACCGAAACGGTTATATCGGAAATGTCGACTTTCATCTGACTTTTCTCTTGATTCATCTTGGCCTCAGCCAGATCAAGCTTAAGCTCTTCCAGCTTCTTGGCATTACGCAGTTTGGAGGTTTCAATATCTTGTACGGTTGTCGCTAGATTTGCCGATTTAACCGACAAACGCTGGGTCAAGGCAGAGGTATCAAGTTGGGCAACTCTATCGCCTTTTTGCACCTGACTACCTTCGGGTGCTAACATTTTGACCTGATACTGCCACACACGCCTTAATACAGGCGGCTTGAGGTTAACAGTATTGGCTGACACTAATTCCCCCGTCACTTCGATTTGTTGATCTAATACGCCCGACTCAACTTGAGTTACCACTTCATCACCACAACCTGTGAGCAGACTAGATAACACGCATATTGCTATTGCTGTTTGCTTCATGATGAGCTGACTCCTGTTTCGACTAACACGCTCATTCCGGGAATAATGTCCACTCGATCATCGACGGCAAACTTAATCGCGATTTTAAACCAGTTACTATTTCCCCACGCCGCTTGTTTACGCGCTTGACGGCTCACTTGATTAATACTGCCGTTCAGTACAGTGCTCGACTGCGAGTCAAGTCTTAAACGTACTGGCTCCCCAACCGCAATGCGATCAACGTCGACTTCATTAACCCATGCAACCACTTCTAACTCATTCAATGCGGGAATATTGGCGACTTGCCTGCCTATTTGTACGTTGTCTCCCACCGAGTACTTTTTATCCCGCCACGGTTCGCGGCCATACAAAACAGGGCCGGCAATCTCTGCTTTTAACTCTAATTGTTCAAGTCCTGCAAGTGCCTGAGACAGTTCCAGCTCAGCACGTTTTTTATCAATCGCAAGTTGTGATAAAGAGGCTACACGCTTATCTTCAATTTCGGCTAACGCTTGGTATTTTTTTGATAATTCAGACTCAGCTTTGAGTTTGTTAAATTGATTATCAGCGTAATCCTTTGCAGCAATAAAATCGGCTGGAATGGCGGCATCTAATTTGGCTTTTTCTAACTCAAGCTTGGCCTGCTTTAAATCAAATTTTGCCTGTAACAATTGCCCATTGAGTTCAATCGCTTGGCTTTGCTCCTGAGCCGTCACTCTTAACAATGTGCCCTCTAATTGCTCGATACGGCTATCAATCTCACTTTTATCAAAAGTAACTACAATTTGCCCCGGCTCAGCTAAGGTGCCCTCGGGCATCATCCATTGAATTTGATAGCGCCATGAGTCGCCCGCTTTGGGTACGACAAACGCTTGTGAGTTCACCGATGCCACCTGGCCCGTCAACAATAATGGCGTGAGTTGTTTTTGTTTCACAGCCGCTATCGCCGACAGTGCATTTGGCTGAAGATGAGTATTAATATTGGCATCCACTGACTCAGCTAGTGCTAATGGGCTTATACTGCTAGCCAGTAACATTGAGACTGCAAGCTTGCGCTTTTGCCCCGCAAACAGGCTTAGTCGCCCAGTCACTTTATTGTTAAGAGTCACTGTGTGGTTGAAAATTCGATTAGGCAGCATTTTCACCTCGCTCTTCAATCTCAACAATATCACCATCACGCATGCGAATAATTCGCTGGGCGTAAGCGGCTACCTCTTCTTCGTGGGTCACTAAGATGATGGTTTGGCCAGCTTTATGTAACTCAGTAAAAAGCGCCATGATTTCAACCGAAGTTTTGCTATCTAGCGCACCGGTAGGCTCATCGGCTAATAAAATTGCTGGGCGGTTAACTAAAGACCGTGCAATGGCAACACGCTGCCTTTGTCCACCGGATAATTGATTTGGCCTGTGCTCATGACGGGTATCAAGACCAACCCGCTTAAGTAACTCATGAGCATAATCAGTGTCTTGTTCTGGTGAAGCTGAGAACCTTAAGGGTAACAATACATTTTGCAAAGCAGACAAACGAGGTAACAGATGGAAGCTTTGAAAGACAAATCCAATCTCCTTGTTACGCACAGCAGACAAAGCGTCATCATCGAGTTCTGCAACTTCTTGCTCGTTTAAGCTGTAGCTGCCCGACGTTGGCTTGTCTAAACAGCCAATAATGTTCATTAATGTCGACTTCCCAGAACCTGATGGCCCCATGATGGCAACAAACTCATTTCTCGCGATAGCGAAGCTCACCCCATTGAGCGCTTTCACGCAGCTGTCTCCCATGGGATATTCTTTTTTTAATTGATGAACTTTAATCATAAAATGCTCATATGGCTGGATTAGCAAACATCATAGACAAGCTCTAATCATACAGAGAAGAGCGCCGTAGCTATTTGGTTAATCTGCAAAAATTTGTAAATTATCGTCATTATAACTATCGGACAACGATTGTTACCAAATGTTCGGTAGGAACACGTAAATAGGCATCAAACGCGGATCCCGAAAACGTTTAGGAAGGCAAAATGATAGTGAGGTGCATAATGTCGTCCTTGTTTGTTGTTTATTAAATTCCAATCCTTTTGGAATAGGCTGTTCAACTTACCTAGCTGCTCAGTAAAAGACAAGTTGTGACTCTGTAATCAAATATTAACATGAGTAATATTCATAACACCCTATTACAGTTCAAACTTTAAGTCACTGTTTGTACGATCAATTGAGCAGTAGAGGACTCGAATGAGATGATACTGATTGGGGTTAACCTACTAATATGGCCTAATTTAATAGAGTCCCCGCTAAGGTAAACCCTGCCACTAGTGCAAAGAACACCCACTGAAATAACTGTTTAAATGGCGCTTCAAGGCTGCTCATAAAACCGATATAAAGCTGCCAGATGGCGAATAATCCAAAATTAAGCGCTATAAACAGTAAAGTGCCAAAACTTTGCATCTCAGAGATAGCCTCGAAAGCGCAACAAAGCAGAACCAAGGTAGACAGTACTAGAAATACTGATACATAGTGAAATACACAGTTCATAACGGCCTTGGCTCCTGGGTCAAAATCTGCTGCTTTCATCGGCATCAAAAAATGCGTTCGACCATAGGAAAAATGACCAATAGCGGTCAATGCTGCGAAAAGACCAGCGATCAATAAATAGATATTCATGGGTTACTCCAAAGCGCGAGATTACAGGGACCAATAATTAATATCTTGGGAGCTTCCAAGCAATTAATTAAGTAAGTAAGTAGACAGGGGATAGGCTGACAATATTACAGAGCTGTTCTTTTAAAAGTCATAATGAGAAAAGTCGTGTTCACTAAACCATGATTGCATATACCATGATCGCATAAACCATAATTGAATAAGTCATGATTTTAAAACTGAGTATAAAGAGCACACCTGAACTAATAGTAGAGCCAGCCAAGCTTATTGGTGGCTCTACTTACACTTCTGTCAGCACTTCAACTAACTGGCTTAAGCCAGGTCGAGGCAAGTATAATCCCAAGCGTATTACATGGTAACCATAGTCCAATAATCGAGACGCTTTTCTGGCTGGGCCAGAATACTCTTACAAGTCTCTTTATACTTTCCCATTAATGGGCCTAGGCTTTTAGCATTTGGCATTGAAGATTTATGCTTCTTCGCGGCTGCGACAATCGCGGCCGAGACCTGCTCTTCTGTTTGATATTGCTTCGCCAGCTGCGTCGCCTGCTCGCCCGAGAGTGTTAATCTATCAACCACTGCTGCCATCTGAGGAGCATCCATCGCAGAAATCGCATCGGAGGCGATATGGTAATAGGCAGCACAATCGGCAAGCTCGCTAACAAAAGCGTCTTCCGCCTCTCCAGCTTGGCTATTAAAAGAGAGTGCGCTGGCACCCAGTACAATTAGTGCTAGGTTCATCTTTGCAAACATTGAAGGTTATCCTTTTCTTTTAGTTGCTTCTGTTAATTGCTAATAGTTAGCGCTGAGTTCTGTACAGTACTTATTTCTACTTTAGCCTTCAATGAATATCAAGTGCATAGCTGAAGAACTCGTTATCTTTTTTAAATAACAGCGATTCATAGAGTGCCTGAGCCTGACTATTTTCATGGTGGGTTTGCAGGGATAAACTTGCAACATCTTGGCTCTTGGCGTAATCGATAGCACTTAACATTAAAGCGCGACCAATACCTCTTTTACGGGCATGATTAGTCACATACAGATCATTAAGAATGAGGCTGGTTTTAGCCGATATTGAAGAGAAAGTCGGGTATAACTGAATAAAGCCCAGAGGCTGATTTTGGCTTGAGAGTGCAATAAAAATCACCGATGTAGCTTCATGAATTCGCTGACCAATAAAACTACGAGCAAGTGCAAGATCATCGGCTTGCTGATAAAACTGTCGATACTGATTAAACAGCTTCGCCACCGCATCTAGATGTTCAGTTGAGGCTCTGACAACTTTAAACCCTTGTTCCATTGACACTCCTTTGTGATTTATCATCCTTTATTGAACATTCAGTGGCACAGCTTGTGCCACTGATACAGGGCTTAAGCTATTCCTGATAAGCCGATAACTTGTCTTTCAAGCCCTGCTTTACCTCAGGCCATTCGGTATCGATAATTGAATACACCACAGTGTCTCTGATGGTGCCATTATCTAATATTTGATGATTACGTAAGATACCATCTTGATTGGCGCCTAAACGGCATATTGCTTGGCGAGCAACCTGATTCTGAATATGGGTTCTAAACTCTACGGCCATCACATCTAGCGTTTCGAAAGCGTAATTTAGCAACAGTAATTTTGCCTCAGTGTTAACTGCCGAACGCTGAGCACGCTTTGAATACCAGGTGTAACCAATTTCGAGTCGACGATGTTGCTGCTGCCAGTTACAGATCCGAGTGCAGCCCACGATTTCTCCCGAGTAGCGATCACGTACGGCAAAAGCTAAGGCTTCACCTCTCGATTCGGCCGCTAACGCCGTTTCGATATAGGCTTTCATATCGTCTGGATGAGGCGCTGATGTATACCAAAGATCCCATAAACTACCGTCTGCAACGGCAATACTTAATGCGGCTTGATGCTCCAGTGACAAAGGCTCTAGGACGATATGCTCACCCACTAAACTGGTTTCTCTGACTTCTTCGTTCACCACAACCTCCTGAATTATAATTCTTCTACGCTAGCATGGTAACTGGCTCATTTTAAGCAAATTCTTGATGAAATTAGCTCAACTCCTAGGCATTATCTTTATCATAATAATTAGGATAAAGCGCTATAAATATCGAGCGAAGCTCTTGCCATCTTTAAGTGTTTTTGTTGGAGCTTTAATCGCTGGAGTACCTAGATAGAGAAAACCTACAATTTGATCCCTGGCTTGTAACCCAAGTAATTGATGCACATTGGCATCGAAGGCCAACTCTCCAGAGCGCCATATGCCACCTAATCCTTGAGCAAATGCCGCTTGTTGCATCGCCATCACTGCGCATCCGGCTGCAAGTTGTTGTTCAAGCGCTGGGACTTTAGGGTGTTCAATTACCTTAGCCACCACAGTGATCACCATCGGCGCTCTCAGGGGCATATTCTTTGCCTTAGCAATATAATCCTCATCGGCTCCTTTCGCTTGCAGCGCTTTGACAAATACCTCACCAAGTCGAGTGAGCCCATCCTCCTCGGCAATAATAAACTCCCAAGGTGTCAGACCCGCATGATCTGGTGCACGGGTTGCGGCATCTAAGATCGTTTGTAGTTGCTGTGTATTAGGTGCTGGTGCAATGAGCCTAGGGGTAGATTGACGAGTTAACAATAATTCTAATGCGTCCAACGGATTATCCTTAATAAACGTTCTGAGGGGGAAAGAATGACTTACGTCACAATTCGTGTTCGAGAATATCAATTGGGTAAAAATATTCCACCCATATTTATGAAATTTAACTGACTTACAAAAAGTTAAATTTACCTAAAACGATAAATCCAAAGCTTAAAATACAAAAAATCCCACTTAGCCAGTGGGATCTCGTCAGTTTTGATACTGCTATATTTCGCATCTATATCGATTTAGGCAATACCATTTCGTTTAGCAATATAGTAATCAAGGCTTGTGTAACGCCCTCCTCCCATAAACACTAAAGCCAAAAGCATAAATAGATATGTGATGGCAAATTCAATACCGTTATTTAAGATCACGAAGTTACCAGAGCTGGTTAACCATTCATAATTACCATTTTCTTGTAAAATCTCTTTAGCCTGTTGCAGCTTCTGAGCAGAGGCAAGTACATTCTCATTAGCTAGCCAAGAGCTCGGATCGGCAATCGCCAACCAGCCATTTTCAATATGTACACTAAAAGCTGCGACGAACATGGTGAAAGCTAAAGGGATTGAGATGAGTCTTGTCGCCAAACCGACCACCAGCAATGCGCCGCCAAAAAACTCGGTACCTGCGGCAAGGGCTACCATCACCTCTGGAAACGGTAGGCCTAGACCCCAATCAGGGTTACCAAACCAAGCAGCGGTGTCACTAAAGTGGGAAAGCTTATTGTATCCAGCTTGCATCAATACAGGAGCCAGATACAAACGTAACGCGAGTGGCGCAAGCCCTTCGCCATACTTTAGCATGCTTAAAAACTTCTGATATAAATTTACAAATTGCATTTGATTCCCTCTTCAAATTAATCACATAAGGATCCAGCCTAACGCTACAGCCCCTTGTTTAAGAGTACTTGTCTATATAGACCCTCATTACTAAGACTATCTTTCATCACACTTTTTAATTGCTCTGATTTATTGTTATGCGGTGCATTAACAGATTGATCACTTAGCTCGATAAGATCCGTTATCAAACCCTGTAATTTATTCTTGAATCGCCTTTTTTGCTGACTAGTAGCCAGTCCGTTGAGCCGGATAAGCAGCTCACCAAACTTTTCAGTATTACTGTCGACAGAGGCCTTGTAGATATCCGACTTAATTCTATCCGGTTCAAGCATCAATACCTTTAGACTATGGGATAACGCCGACTGATTACGTCGATTCTTCAAAGCCTGTTCAAAGAGTCTGATCCACTCATGCCTATATTCTAGCCACATATCTAAGGTCGAGGCTCGACTCAAATTGTATTCGTGTATCGCTTTTATTTGCTGTTTAGACAGCTTTCCTATCCATCTTTTTACTCGTTTCTCAATCCGCTTGTCGGCCATTTCGACTAAGGCATGATGATCTTTACCTAAATATTTTTGATTCAACCGTTTTTCATCGACTCTCAATTGCGCTATGACTTGTTGAACTTGGTTATCGGAAAAAGAGCTAATAAGCACGACGAGGGATGGCTCAACAAACACTAAGATCCTAGCCCAATGAGCCTTAGCTTCATCGACCTGTTTAGCCCAAAGAGCTGGCGTTAATGCTTGACTGTCAAACAAGATCAAAAGTTGTGACAACTGCTGTTCATATCTCGGAAGCTCCTCTGAGCGATGCCAAATTAAGAATTCGTTTAGCGTGGATTCAAATTCAATCTGTTGCTGCTGATTAAGGGTAACGTACTCCTCGAGCTTCCACTCGATAACCCAATCCAAAAAGTAATAGCCCATTTTCGTTGAGCAGCCCACGAGGGTCACAAGCAGTAAAACACAGATACAAAACCTCCTCATTTCCCCTCCTTTGACTCTCGCTACTATTTATCTAGCATAGAACATGCTTGGTAATTCCCCCTAACTCGCTACCGACTTTGCTCAGCAAGATAAAGCTTGCGGAGGCTTAATGAAGCCAAAGTTTCCCCTATGACGGGGCTATGCGACACAGCCTATGAAACGTAAATGATGTAACGTAAGTCATGTGAAATGAAGAGTGTGGTGTGAGATGTCAGCAGTAACAGCAATGGTATTAAGAAAGACTGAAAGAGCTGGAAATTAAGAGTAGCTGGCGATTAAATTCCGATACTGATTGGCATAAGTTAAATAATCATCACACAAAAGACTATCTTCCTCATTAATTTCTGTATGTTTTAGACCAAGCTTTTCTAAGCCACAACCATCATCACTATCATAGCCAGAACCTCGTTTCAGACAATCAAATGCCATTTGCAGTGCCCAGCATACAGCGAAGACCCAATACAGATCTACTGCCGCGGGCAGTGCATTACTCGCCTTTGAATTCAAGTTTGGGTGCTCGCTTAAGTAGTTTTTTATCAACC
Organism: uncultured Shewanella sp.; assembly: GCF_947497935.1. Lineage (GTDB taxonomy): Bacteria > Pseudomonadota > Gammaproteobacteria > Enterobacterales > Shewanellaceae > Shewanella. The sequence continues at coordinate 83,969 of NZ_CANMIO010000007.1, read as the reverse complement.
AGCGGCGCTGCTCAGAAGAAAGACTATGACTGGCAATAACCGAGGCTAAATCACACAAAGGGTGAGAGCTGCAAGCATATTCAAAATCGATGCATTTCAGCTTATCTTCAACGACCAAAATATTATATGGATTCAGATCTCTATGGCTAAACTGCAAATTAACCAGACAATCGGCTAACGTTGCTAGCATGTCATCCACTTGCAGACTGAGTGCCGATAGCTGGCGATGTAAACCTAACCAAGTTTCAACCGTATGAGACTTTATCTCCAGCGCACTTAACTGCTGTTGCATCTGCCCTAGTCTATGTTGGTATACCTGCCATTGCTCATCGAATCCCATCACATTGTCAGGAGCTGGTAACTGCCTCAATCCATTGAGTAAGTCCAGCAACTTGTACTCGGCACTCGGCCATTTTACTTGCATAGTAGTAATGGGGTGTGACGAATTTGCTGTAATCAAATCACTCCAGCAGCTTTGCTCATTTTGAGCGAAAAACTCACTAAGGTAGAATTGCTTGTCGGGGCTGATATAAACAAGTTGAGGAGCCAATTTAATCTGACTCGCTAGCTGCCAATTGAGTACTTCATACTGACGGTCGCAGATCTGTGAACTTGCCCAACTGTTGACTCTTAATACCCACTCTGCGGCATGAGGCTTACTTGGGTGTAAGCCTCGAATATAGTAATTTTGATTACTCAGCCCTTGGGTTAACGGTGCGATCAAACTGACTTGTGAAAGCTGTGCTTGCGCAAGGTATGCTGATAATTTGTCCGCTAAAGGGCTGAGCATTTATACTGCGCCAGCTGGTAGAGATTCATCGACAGATGCTTGCTGATCTTTCATCTTACTGCGCCACATCATATAGCCAAACACCACCATTCCAATATAAAGAACAAAAAGAATCGCAGTTAGCATCAAACCTTTACTGACATATAGATAGATAGAAATCGCATCGATAACAAACCAGTAAATCCAATTTTCTAATACTTTCTTCGCAACCAGATAAGTGGTCATCACCGCAAAACAGGTTGTCGCAGCGTCGAGGTAGGGAAAGGCCGCCTGGGTTTGTGTCGCCATAAAGTGACCAATAACCAATGCGATGACCGTGGTCACACCGATTAATTTAAGGTGGGTGGATACTCCCCAAGAAACAATATTGACTCCATCATGCTCCTTGCCTCCTCGCGTCCACATCCAATAGCCATAGATGGCCATCGCCATGTAGTAGACGTTAAGGACTGACTCCATTAGCAATGATACTTTCCAAAATAATACCGTATAGATGGCCGTACTCGTAAAGGCCGCAGCCCAACACCAGATGTTGCCTTTCATTGCCAATATAAGATAAGCCAGAGCCAATAATACCGCCACCGCCTCCCAAGCCGTTAATGCTTGAGCCTCACCAAAAGCGGCCGTAAAGCTATTGACTAATGTTAGCCAAAGTTCTGACATAGAGATGTCCTCGACTTAGCACTATCAAGTGCTTCGCCCATAAAGATTTGTTTATCGAAAATCTAAACATGGCCATAGAATTAATTGAGTTGCTATGGCCATATTATCGGTACTTAAGTTATTCGCTATGACTTAAATTTAGTTCACCGCCAATAAACTTACATACGAATACTGCTTTACCGAACTTTTCATGAGCCGCTTGCATTTCAATCGCAAGCATTGACATCACGTCGCTGTATTCTCCAACGACTTGCGTTGCCATTGCATTGGTAACACGTTGAATATTGTCGTAAGAATCGACACGGGCGATAAACCACTTAATAGGGTCTAAATAGTTATCTTGTAGTGGGTAGCAACTAATTTCTGCTGTTAATTTCATTTTATTGACCTCAGCCGCACTCGCGTACGGCTCAATGATGATTTTACTTAATTGTTTGTCTTACAAAAACTTAACGTTAAACGTCATACCAATCTGACGTGGATCGCCATAACGGATATATTGCTTATCTGCCCAACCTAGGTCTGGCTCATTACCGAAGTAGAATCCGCGAACACCGTATTGTTCATCAAATAGATTGCGTCCCCATAGGTAAACTGACCAAATATCGGCCTCATAACCCAGCTTGGCATTAAAGATTTGATAAGCATCGGATTTAGACTCATTACTGTCTGAATAATAAAAATCACTCTTACCACTAGCGTTTACATTAGCAAACCAACCGCTATCACTGCGATAAGTCGCGCCAAGACTAAAGGTAAAGTTAGGCGAATGAGCAAGCTCTCGGCCAGAAAGATCAACCATGGTGCCGTACTTATCTTCATATTGATAATCACCATAAGCGGTTTCAAGCCAACCGACACTGCCGTATAGGTTCAGGTTATCGGTAGCGTACCAATTACCGTCTAATTCGGCGCCATAGTTATGCGAACTACCTGCGTTTTCGGTGAATAGAATAAAGTTCCCCTCTTCACCCGGCACAGTTGATTGCTGTGAAGCCGCTACTTGCTGATCTTGTCTATCCATATAGAACAGCGCTAAGTTAGTGCTTGCCTGGCCCTCGAGCCAAGTTGACTTTAAACCAATCTCATAGTTATAAAGAATTTCTGTGTCATATTCTTTCTTGTCAGCTAACTCAATCGGTAGTGACATGTTAAAACCACCAGCTTTATAACCACGTGCCACACGTATATAAGACTCATGATTTTCAGCTAACGCCTTGCTTAGTGCAATATGGCCGCCCCACATGGTTTCACTTGGATCAAAACTGTCGCCTGCTGAGTCGCTATAATCACTGTATCTACGCTCCACACGTAAACCTACAGAGAGTGCATAGCTTGCACCTAAGTCTGAATCTAACTGTCCGAAAATAGCGTAGTTTTGTGCTTCGTACTCGGCGGATAACTGGTTATAGCTATCAACCGTATCGTTATCTTCTTGTAAATCCATGCCATAAACACCGATTAACCAATCTGTGCTATCTGCAAAAATACGACCCGATTCGGTAGAAGATAATCTGAACTCCTGAGTAACAGTTTTACGCTCACCTTTCTTATCCCAGTTGTACTCGTATTCGCAAGGCGCACCACCGCAATCTCGACTAGCCCAGTAATCAGGGTTCGCCCAGTCACCATCGTAATTATGACGAGTATCAGATTGTGCAAATGAGGTCAGTGACGTTAACTCAAAATGCTCAGCGCTAGAATAAGTAAACTTAACAGAAGACCCTGTAGTACGTTGTTTATCAACACCCGGTGCATCGGTTAACGTATCGAAGCCATTGTTATCTAATGTCCAAGCATCATAACCATTGTCGTAGTTAGCGTGTAGGAAGGTTAAATCAACTTCTAGATCGTCAGTGGCGTACCAACGAAGCTTTGCGCGTCCGGTAAACTCATCACGGTTGTTGGTGTCACTACGATCAAGATAAAGGTTATCTCGGTAGCCGTCTTGTTGATGTTGCTGCAGTGAGACACGATAAAGCAGATTGCCCGAATCGGTTAACGGGCCAGAACTAAAACCACTGAAAGTTTGCAGATTATCATCGCCCAATGACACTTCTGCACCATTTTCAAAAACATCTGTTGGATCGTTACTCTTAAGATAGATCAAACCCGCTAAAGCATTAGCCCCGTAACGAGTCCCCTGTGGTCCTCTTAGCACTTCAACTTGTTGTAAGTCATACATGCTCGACACCATACCCAGGCCGGATAGGTCAATATCATCAACCACAAACCCTACTGAAGAGTTAGGCGCGCCTTGGTACTCCTCCTGCTCTCCTACACCACGAATTTGAAAATATTTAGGTCTTGAGCTGCCGCCTGACCAGTTAAAATTAGCGATGCTATTGAGGATATCTTCGAAGTGCTGAGCCCCCTCATCTTCAATTTGCTGCTGGTCGATAACTGTGACACTCGACGGCATTTTTTCTAGTGCACTGCCGCGAAAATCAGAGGTGACAACCATGACTTCAATATCGTCTTTGGTTGGCGATGCGTCGTCATTAGCAAATGTACTGGGAGATGAGATGGCAGCAATAACCGCGAGGGCTATAGGCGAATAAGATTTTAACTTTAACATAGGACCTCAAAATAAAAAATTTGAGATCCGGCAACATAAAGAAGCGATCGGAAAATGAATTGTGGCCCATTCCTACGCCGGTATTAGCCGGATCAGGTTCAAAGGGTTCGTTTTTCAACATCTCAGTCAAATCTATAATTCCCACTTTCGGCTTATAGACTTTAACACCCCTTGGCGAGCGCGATTATACATGAAATTTACAACTCGGTGACACTCTTATTAAGAAACATGAACCCTATGCATAAAAAAACGCCAGCTTAACTGACGTTTTTAACCGATTTACTCCGAAATAAGCTTTAGTCAGCCAAGACTAGTTCGAGAAGGCTTTCCTAACATATAACTCAAATCGAGTTGCGGTGGCATTAGGCGCGACGGCACTCACCTGCATCTGCTGTTTACCGTGCAATTTAATCGACTTCCAGCTCACCCCTTCATCGTCGATAGTCATGCCGTTGAGATCAAACCAAGTAAACTTATACTGTAACCTCAAGTCAGTTGATACCTGACTCGCTATGGTGCCAGTACCGCGTAAGAAACCACCTTCAGGGCGCGCCATGATATTACTAACTTGTACCTCTTTGCCGAAGCTGTTGCTATCGACACGTACCTCTCCATTCGATCCCGCCATAACACCAGCGGTATGTGGAGCGCACGCCGTAATCGCCGCGGCGGTAAGAAGTCCCAATAATAGCTTTTTCATCTGTGTCCCCTGTTTAACGCTAAAACCTTATCTAGTTATACAATTAATCGCTTAGTCGATCAAAAAGTGCGCTCTCGCAGTCGCAATAAGATGCTTACGATTGGTTTGCCAACAATTAATGCTCACATTAGCCACTCGGCGCCCCTGACGGGTAATTTTGCACTCGGCAAAGCTGTCTTTATGGTAACCCGCCCTGAGGTAATCGATAGAAAAATCCACAACCTTCGGCACCTTGCTTGTTTGCATAAACACCATCAGCTGCACAATCGCAGACATTTCCATAAAGCCAGCAATCACTCCACCATGAAGCGCAGGTAATATTGGGTTACCTATGTTGTCTTCTTTAGCTGGAAGCTTAAATACTAGCTCGTCACCAAAGCGTTCAACCGCCATGCCAATAAACTTAGCATAGGGGACGTGCTCGAGCAGATGGCCGAAGTCATTAAGCTCTTTTGCCTTTTTGACGATGCTTTTAACATCTAGCTTAGCGCCCTCATCATGAACTGGGTCACCTTGCGCCAAACCCGTGGCAGATTCTAGCTCATCATGCATTGCCATCACCTTCTCCCATTAACGCCAATCTAAACTCTTCGCCAACCATCTCAGGGCTGATCCGCATAAACGATCCAACGGCATGAGCGATAGGGTCATCAATTGAGTCTTGATAAGCAATCGCGCGGGTAAAGGCGACACTTGACGACAATTTATAACACTCGGCAAAACCATAAACAGGCTTATGAGGCTCGGCAGGCTTCATATAGTCGACTCGCAAATCGAGTGTCGGCGAAATCTCTAATAATCGAAATTTATCGAAAATAGAACACACCACGGCGCAACCACTTGCTGTGTCCATTAAGGTGGTGATCACCCCACCATGGATCACGCCAGTATCAGGATAACCGACCAGCTGAGCATCATAAGGCAGCTCCATCAGCACCTTTTTGCCACTGGCTTCTAACACTTTGAGTTTAAGTTTACGGCATTGGGTCAACTGTTTAACGAACCGGCTCGCCATGCCTGTTAATGAGTCATGCTCGCTAGTTAAACTCATTCACCTAGGCTCAGCATCGGACCTAATGGCAGCCCACCGAGTAAGTGCATATGGATATGGAAAACTTCCTGACCACCATGCTGATTACAGTTCATGATCAAGCGATAACCATCTTCAGCAATGCCCGCCTCTTGCGCCAATTTTGCAGCAACAGACATCATACGCCCTAATGCTTTTTCATCAGAGGCTTTGATATCGTTTGCAGTTGGGATCAAATGATTAGGTATAATCAACACATGGGTTGGTGCTTTAGGCGTGATATCTCTAAAAGCCGTAACAAGATCGTCTTGATATAGAATATCGGCTGGAATTTCACGTCGAATAATTTTGCTAAATATGGTTTCTTCGGCCATTTTTCTGCCCTCAATAAAGGAAATTACTAGCCATAGTATACTCGAAAATCTAGCTAAGGCGATGGCGATTACCCGATGTAAATCATTCAATTGGCGTGAAGTCATTCATCGCCACTTTAAACAGCTGTCTATACAATATGATTGACTTTAGATTGATTACGGCTTCTAATGAAAAAAAATTTGCAGGAATTTGACAATGCTTACGGAAAAAGAAACCGCACTACTCAATGCGGCCACCGAACTAGTGCAGGAAAAAGGCATGATTGCACTGAATATGTCAGATGTTCATAAACGAGCTGGATATTCTCGTGCCGCTCAGTATCAATCCTTTAGTGATAAGAACGCACTTCTTGCTGCACTGTGTATGCGTGAACTCGTGAACAATACACAAGCCATCGAAGAACAACGCTTTGATGATTTCACTGGTAATTTCTCGGTAGTGCTTAGACCCGTCGTTTATCGTTACTTAAAGCTGTCAGACAGGTTAATGATAGATTCAGCCTTCGGCCTGATGCTAGCGCAAGTGCGTTCCCTACCCGATGAAGAGCGTTTTAACTTCTTAAAGAGTGGTTTCGAGTTCTTGAATAAAGAACGTGAAATGAACAAGTAGTCCTCTAACAAAACCTAGTAATAAATAAGGCACCGAATCGGTGCCTTATTTAATGTCTATTAAAACCGATATATAGATTGAAATTAGCCTTGTTCTAGCCTTGCATTTACACGTTCAGCTGAATGTGCTTCTAGCCAATATTTCTTTAAAATAGGGTTTTCGAGCCCAGTTTGTGTATCGGCAAGGTTCCAAGCACGCTTCCAGATCCCATCAGCAATCATATGTACTACCGCGCTTTCAATCGCTTGTGCGACACACAGACTCACAGGTTCATTAGAGGTATAGCCGACTTCTGACTCTAACAACTCTTGAGCGTCAATAAACTTAAATACCCCAGCAGTCAGCTCCTTAGACAGTACCGACTTTGTAGTGGTAACACTACTAAGTAGTCTCCCAGTTCTAATGTCGACGGCTCTTAGATTAACGGTAATGCTATCGACTCTAAATTGTCCCGATGCACCGATCCCCAAATATCGTGCACCTGCGCCACCCGTTCGAATGTTGGTGTCATATGCAACTATGCCGCCTTCCATAAGAATTTGTGCCGAATTTAATTGACTTAAACTCGCCGCATCCCCTTTTAAACCCGCTCGAACAATCTTGCGCTCCGTCAGCAGATTCTGCAGCCCCTCACGCTCCACAGGTATAAACCAGCTCGAATCATTCAGTGCTTGGGCTAAAAAAGCGGTACCGCTTTGTGGCACTGCAGTCGAAAAATTACTCGATGGAATGGGCTTATATTGACCCGTCTGATCTCTGAAGTCATAAACTGCCGCTACCATGCTTCCTTGTGGGGCAGGTAAACCGATAAGATCATAGTAGGTCTCACTTTTCGGCATTAGACTAGACGTAGGTTCAATCTGTTCAACTTCACTAGTTGTCGAGCAGGCACTCACCAGAGTTAACAATACAAGTGGAATTAGCTTTTTCATGATTAGCCTTCTCCAGTGCTGTTATCAACGATACCGCCAACTTCAATAATCGTGGTTTCACCGGTCAATACGTCAGTAATATGTACCAATAAGGCGCCATCTTCATTCACGACCTGGATCTCGAAATCATCGGTTCTAAGGTAACCTTCGCCGCCATTTGCCGCATCATTAAAGAGTTGACTCATTAGGCGTGACTCGAGAGAACTGGCGAGACGATCGAGTGCCGAAGGCGGTACATAGCTAGAACCTCCTGAATGCTTGTTTTGTGCCGACGCATTAGACAAGAGATAGGAGCCATTTAGGTAGCTACCACCAAAATTTGGATTGACAGGGGTATAAGTCAATTGAGTTGCTTGAGCCCCCCCTGTCGTAACAACCAGTCCTATAGCGACAGTTTTTATTATTTTCATGAACATTCCTTGTTAAAACTCATCTGGAGCCAAATCTGGATCGAGAAATTGGCTCCAACTTGCTTGCCTCTGATTCTGTCTTAATTTTTGATTAACCCGGGACGCAGCGACAAGCGCTTGGTCGTCAATATTGCGACTTGCCGGCGACACAACCGTAATATAAATAGGCTTTCTATTATGTAATATACTAATTTTACTTCCACTTCTTGCGGTAGCTTGCTCAACTATTGTTAAACCTGAATGTTCAACAACACCTCCAATATCGCGATAAGCCGCCACAAATTCACGGTAAAAGCGATGCCCAAAACGAGTCATAGCTCTATTGAGGATCAGTCCATCAATCAGGTCCGTTTCAACTTTAGGTGGTTTATCACTGGTATTTTTGGCCGCAGGCGGAGACTGTTTATCTAATACAATCTCCTCTGCCACAGCAGCTTGCGTAACGAGCAGTAAGCACAAATACAATCGTTTCACTGAGTCACTTCATGTAGGTTAGTCTGTGCCCAAGCTATTGCTTGCCCTCGACTGGAGACACCTATTTTTCTAAAGGCCCGATAGAGATGGGTCTTAATGGTACTTTCACTGACAAATAGCCTATTCGCGATATCAATGTTGGTGCTACCACCTCGCAGAACTTGTAGCACTTCCCGTTCACGAATAGTGAGAGTTTCAACATTTTCTAGGGCAGGATCTTTGCCGCTATTAGCTTCAATAATAGTCTGAGGAATAACAGCTTTACCTTTTACTATCTCTGCCATGCCTTCTCCAATGACTTCTAATGAAGCGTCAGAGTAAAACACACCAGCTGTAATAGATGACTGCACTAAAAACTTGGCATCAACTTGTTTAGGAAAGTGTACAAATACTACTCGTGCAATATTGCTCCCCTTCTCTATGCGTTTCTGGAGCTGATAGGCGGTTTGAACATCGACAGTAGCAAGATCAATTAGGATAATCGTAATGCGACTCTCTAATAGGTCACCATTAAAATGTTCAGGAGAGATCCGATGAAGTTTGACCAGAAACTCTTGTGGCCATCTAGTGTTGAGAAGATCCGCAAACAGATGCGAACGGGTAACGATGACCCAATGTGTCACTTTAAACATAAACTCACTCCGTGTTTATTTTATATCACCATCCGTGTGACCAATATTGTAATACACTTAAACGAGAAAGAAACATCAAAATATTCACATAAGCATAACGCAATAGCAAAGTGGCTAATTTGAAATATAACCTTGCGTCACTTGAGCCGATTGACCTTGGCCATACTGAATAACAGAGACACCATGGCCGGTGCCGTTTTGATAAATGGTTACAGAGCTTTCATTACCCACCTGTAAGACAGAAGCTAAGTTGTCGTTTCCCTGCTGTTCTATTTCGAGACTAAGATAAGCCCCTTGCTGGGAAGAAACGACAACATTATTAAAGCCACTCTGAAGAATAGCCGCTTCTATTTCTGCGCCGCTTTGAAAGGCGGTTAGTTGGTTACGACTACCGACCTGATTAACATCGATTTGGGTCGAGAAGCCCGTTTGGCTGACAACGGCTCGATTAGTTAGACCTTGCTGACTGATCGTCGCATTTAAGCTATTTCCGTATTGAGATATCACAGCGTGATTGTCATAACTATTAAGCTCATCTAATTGGCTTAAATCTTGTGCATATAACATTGAAGGAGAAATAAGTACAGACGCTAACAAACCGGTTCGGGCCAATGGAGTGTTAATTCGAAGTCTCGCGACCTTTCCCAAACATTTTAATCTATCCATAACTAATCAACCGCCTCGTACTGAGCTTGTAAATTTAACGCGGCCATTATGTAGCTAAACTCAATGTTCGGCATCAACCCAGAGTATTAAAAGATGCCATACAAAATGACTAGCCCAAGATTAAAACCTAGACTTTCCTACTAATGCCTCATGATATTAGTTTCTTCCCTCCCGTAGCAAAAATTTAGAGTAAGCAACTGTATAGCTAAAGCAAAAGCAATATCATCGACAAATTATGAGCTCCAAGGTGCCTCATACGAAGGAGTACGGCTGAAACTATAAGGCTAACAACCATTGCCGCTTTGCTCTATACAGATGCTTATCTTTATCTCGTTCAGAATAACTGAGTGCTAGGTCGAGCGACTCTTTTGCCTCTGAATACTCACCTAGTCGCACAAGAACCTTAGCTAAATCGTAATAGGCTTTATGATAGTAATGAGTGTTTTGCAAAAACTTCTTTAAATATACCTTTGCGCTAACAAAATCATTTGATGCCATTGAGTCCATCGCCTGTAAATACCATTTATATGGGCTAGGATCATCAAGGGCTAATAGACGCTGCTTAATAGCTAACGCTTGTTGCTGACGCTCTTGTAGGCTTAACAGAAAGTGATAATTACTTAATAAGGTTATCTTGTTGTCCGATACCTCAAGGCCGTAACGATACAACCGCTCAGCACCTTCCTCATCTCCTAACAGCCTTAACACAACAGCCTGCATATTTATCCCAGGGCCATAATCTGGGGCAAAACTGCGTCCTTTCTTTAACAACAAATAAGCATGTTCAAGTTCACCGTTCAACATGGCATCTGCTGCAAGGTTTCTATAAAACATCGTCAAGAATTCATTGCGTTCAATCATTTTACCTCCCCTATCATAACGTTCAGGAAAATAATCTATGCGGATACGGTTTCCCCCAGAAAAGTAGCCCTTTTTCTTCGGTGCCGATTCATAAAGAAATGTACTGACATGATCAGAAGTGACCGCAAACTTATCCGTCACTTCCAAAAGTAACGGCATGGTATGCATGACTTGGAAATTAAGCTCTACCTCCATTTGCTCAGCAATCGCATAAGTGAGCATGGCAAGCGCCATACAATTTCCACGACCATTGGCTAATGACTCACTCGCAAATAGGTTCTCTCCCTGAAAATTAAAATTCACCAGTCGAGACTGTAAGAATGCAAACGCTTGACGATGACGTGGCAGTTTTGAAATCTCTTCCTTTTGCAAAAAAAGGTCTAGCTCAATAACTTGTTTTTGGGTTAACGAATAAAAAGCCTCTGGCTCTGGGATGCTATATTTTGTCTCATCGACAAAATAGTTAATCGTGGGGGATTTAGGTAAGCTTGCAGCGGTATTGGCTCTATTTTGACAACCTTGGATCAATGTGAATAAGAATAAAACAAGTACAACCCTCATAATGCAGTCCTTTGCAGTGTATCGATTATCCTCACCCTAATTTAATTAGAACATAAAAACAACGTACACAAGACGATTCACACTTAAGCAGGCCCTGAAAGAAATATCGCTAAAAAATTGATAAACAATGTAAAAGCCTGTACTACTGCTATTCATTAAGTATTCAAACGAAAAATTTTATTCCCTATAAAATCGTTGCGGTTAATTCCTCCAATATTTAAATTCACGCACAAAAAAGCCAGCAATAAGCTGGCTCATTTTAGGCGTTTGAGTTAACTCAAATTACTTAAGTACTGACTCTGCAGTACGGCCGTCATCGTGACAGCTATCGCAAGTAGGTTTATCACCTACGTTCATTTCGTGTGGCGCATGACAATCAGCACACATAAGCATACCGTCATGTGGTTGGTGAACAGCGTCCATTTCAGCTAATGTACCGTGACAAGATTGGCACTGTTCGAATTCGTATTCACCGTCTGCCGATGGCTCTCCATCAGCGTGACACGCCTCACACCCGTCCATCTCTGCATGCATTTCTGCTAGCTCTTGGCCTTCTGCGAAAGCGGCTGGTGATAAAGCAAGTGCTGCGAACGCCGCACCAAAGATTGCACTTAGTAGTTTATTGCTCACAATTGTATCCTCATTTGATGTTCGCATAGTGAAAACCTATATGTCAGGTGGCTTTCATCTTGCAAACAATATTTTTTAGCACGACTTAGGTTAATTTAGCTAAGCATTAACCAATTCGCAACTAATTTAGCTGAAAGATCATATCATTGTGCCAATCACCAAAACGTGCGCTCAGTCAAATTACGCCTGAGAATAAGATGGGGGCATCTATTTATTCCCTTGATTTTGGTTATAAAAAAAGCGGTCCGACGCTTTTCGCCCCGAACCGCTTTATTTAGCAAGAGCTGATTTAACGAGCTCTTAATGCCGCAATACGCTTTTCTAATGGTGGATGACTCATCATTAATTCAGCCATTGATTTCTTACCTGTAATACCTAAAGCAGACATTGACGCTGGCATTGCACCGGCTTCTGGACCGCTGCGCAATCTTTCTAACGCAGCAATCATCTTCTCTTTACCCGCTAAGCGCGCAGCACCTTCATCGGCACGGAACTCACGAATACGAGAGAAGTAAGCCACGATAATTGACGCCAAAATACCAAATAGCATATCTAACACGAATACAACCGCCATGTAGGCGAACATACCTAAGCCTTCGCCTTCTTCGTCATTACTTGCGACAAAGTTGTTGATAATGCCTGCAACAACGCGGGCAGCAAAGATTACAAATGTGTTCACTACACCTTGGATAAGGGTCAGTGTCACCATATCACCGTTGGCAACGTGGCTGACTTCGTGGGCTAAAACCGCCTCAATCTCATCTTGGTTCATGCCGTACAGTAGACCACTACTCACAGCGACTAACGAGTTATCCTTGCTTGGACCCGTAGCGAATGCATTCAGCTCTGGCGATTGGTAAATCGCAACTTCCGGCATCTTAATTCCAGCTTGCTCAGCTTGACGGGCTACCGTCTCAACTAACCAACGTTCTGTATTATCACGTGGGGTTGTAATCACCTCACAACCCATGGTCTTCTTAGCCATCCACTTTGAGATTGCTAAACTAATAAATGCGCCACCAAAACCAAATATTGCAGCAAAAACTAATAAGCCGCCCATAGTTGAGGTGTTAACACCTAAAATAGACATCACAATCGATGCCACCAACAAGATCGCCATGTTAGTAGCAATCAGTAAAAATATACGCTTCATTTAAGCTCCTGTAGGATACAAAGTACCTGATATACACTCTTGAAGACATAATATGTCCAAAAAACAAGAATTCAAGGGGAGAGAAAGAAAATTATCTATCATTGCTTTAATAATAGACACTCTAACTCCACTTTAATATCAAGTGATGTGAGTCTAGGTCTATTTCATTAAAACAAGATTAATTTATTCCGCAAAGGATGAGAATAATATTGAGATAGGATTAATCTTTGTTAACAGAAAGATAAGCCTAATTCACTCAGGAAATATCCCATTGAATTAGGCTGCTTTTATCGAACAAAATTGCTTAAACTAAGGAAAATACAGTTAAGCTAATAGTGTTAGATCTAAATGGCTAGCTGCTGTTTCGGCCTTTGCCTCGGCAAGATAAGGTACATAGCCTAAACATGGCGCAGGCAGTAGAGCTTTTAAAGTTTCTATATTCTGCTCTAAATAATCCATCTCAGGTTCGACTTGGTTTGCTACCCAACCAACAATATTTAAGCCATCGGCTTTAATCGCTTCAGCCGTTAATAGTGCATGGTTCAAACAGCCCAGCTTCATACCAACGACTAAAATGACAGGTAACTGCATTGACTGGACCACCTCAGAAAGGAAATGCCCTTCTCCTAACGGCAGGCGCCATCCACCAGCACCTTCAATTAAACAAAAATCAGCACCTACAAACTCAGACATTTTTAATAATGCTTCGATGCGCTTAGGATCTAACTTGATCCCTTTATCCGCAGCCGCTAGGTGCGGTGCAATCGCAGGTTCAAAAGCAAATGGGTTAATGTCGTCATAAGGTAACTTAATACTCGACGCCGCCATCAGTGTTAACGCATCGCTGTTTCTAAGGCCATTATCAGTTTGCTCGCAACCCGAGGCTATCGGTTTAAAGCCCAATGTTTCGCCTTTAGCCGCTGTTAATAATGCAGAAGAGATCAAAGTCTTACCACAGTCGGTATCTGTACCCGTTACAAAAAAAGTCATGTCTACTCCAAGTTGACTCAGCGACGCTTAGCGCTTTTTGCGCGCCTTTATAAAGCTAATGTTATAAGTTAAAGGAAGGCCCTCAGGGGCTCGATTTAACTCTGCCTTAAGCTGCAGTGCTTGCCAATCTTTACGTCCTCTCAATGTGACTTGGGGCTGATTAGCACTCTGTTGTTGCTTAACAATTGATGCACCAACACCTTTTATCGACTGTAACAGTGCCCTTAAGTTGCTAAAGTAAACCGTGACGTCGAGAGTTTCACATAACTCGAGCTGCCAATCATCATCTTTAAAACAAGCAAGTAGCTCCTGCTCATCGATAAAGCTATTCACTTTAAAGCCCAGTTCGGCTAACTGTTTAAGGCTATCTCTAGTGACTATGCTCATATTGAACTCACCACCAGGGATAAGCACTCTATTGGCTTCACTCACGGCTTGCGGCAGCTCTTGGCACCACTGTAAGGCGACGTTCGAGTATATACTGTCTATGACAGCGTCAGTAATCGGCAGATGTTGGGCATCGCCGCAGATCGGTACATGGGTGGGAAAGCTGCTGCTCAGTGTTTTAAGCATGCCATCGGCAATATCGAGGCAGAACACTTGATTGACATGCTCAAACTGGGAAAAACATGTGCCAGGCCCAGCACCGATATCGAGCAAACGCGTACCTGGTGTCATTTGTCCGAGCAAACGCTTAGCCGTCTGCTGCTGTAGCACATCATAGCTGTGATAATGTGCAGCGGCTGCAGAGAAACGCTCTGCAACCTCTTGGCTAAGCTTATCTGATCCTATATTCACTGCATTGGATCCTAAACGATTAATTACTTTGATGGTTTATAGTTTAAATTGTAAAAAAGAGTTAAGGCAGAAGACTCAAGTCAGTCATCGTTTAATATGGTTGCCAACACATCCACTAGTGCCAAAATATCTCTCTGGCAATGGTTAGCATTCAATGTCAGCCTTAGCCTTGCGCTATCCTTAGCAACGGTTGGTGGCCGAATAGCCCCAAGCCAAAAACCATGTTCTTTCAATCTTTTTGCCACGGCCATCGTCTTCGCCGAGCCACCGAGCATAATGGGCTGAATGGCGGTTTGCGATTCAGTCAGCGCGATACCTTTGGCTGCACACGCTTCTTTAAAACAAGAGATATTCTCTGTGAGCTTTTCATGTAGTTGAGGCTGCTCTGTTATCACTTTTATCGCCGCGCAAGCAGCTGCAGCGCTAGCGGGTGATAAAGCCGTCGAATAGATATATTGACGGGCGTTAGCCACGAGGAAGTCAATCAAGTCTTGGCTGCCTAGAATGGCTGCACCTTGGCCCCCCATGGCTTTGCCGAAAGTTACCAGCTGCGCATCGATTTTGATCTCTGCGGATAAATTAGAAGCCCCTAGACCATTCTCACCTATGACTCCGAAGCCATGAGCATCATCTACGATGAGCCAGCAGTTATGTTGCTGACAAAGTGCAGAAAGTTCAGCTAGCGGTGCAATATCACCGTCCATGCTAAACACGCTCTCGGTGATCAAGGCGCTAGGATTAAAGCGCTCCAAATCAGTTTTAGCACTGTTAATATCGTTATGTGTAAACCGCTTAAGCTTTGCGCCGCTATCTTGAATACCATCAATAACCGAAGCATGAATAAGCTTATCGGCTAGCACTGTGTCAGTTTCATTAAATAAGGTCTTCATCAGTGCCGTATTGGCGCTAAAGCCAGAACAAAACAATATTGCAGCCTCATGCCCTGTTGCTTCACATAAGGCTTGTTCAAGTTGAAGATGCGCTTGCGTGTAACCAACCACCAAAGGCGATGCAGTGCTACCCACACCGTAATCTCTTGCTCCTTGATACAGGGCTTCAATTATGGAGGCCGAAGTGGAAAGTCCCAAGTAATCATTACTACTGAAGTTGACGTAAGGCAGCGCATCGACTTCGAAATAGTTTGACTGACTAGGATCTAAAACAAGGTTAATTCGCTGTCTTAGCAGGCCTTGTTCATCTAACGAGCGATTTTTTGTAATCACTCGTGTGCTCAATGGCTCTTTAACTGGTTGATTAACTGAAGTTTCTGACATTAAGCTGGCTCGATTTAAAGATTAAATAACCTAACAGACCCGCCTCTGTTTAAAGCGGGTCTGTCTTATTTCTGTTTACATCACTTAGGAAAACATAGAGAGATGGTGAAAACGTGAAAGACTCTCTTAGTTTGATGGCTGTTAATTATACAAAGCTTTAATTGCGTTACTCTTTAACTGTGTTACTGCTGTGAAAACCACTGTTATACGTTTTAGAGTGCGCCCGCGTCATAAAATGCAGCTGACTTTTTATCCTGATGTGCAGCCGCTTTAGCTAGCATAGCTTCATCTTGCTCTTTCGTTGAAGCGATACCTTGCTCAGGGTGTAAGCCGAGTCGTTTGAACAGCCCCATGTCATCATTCTCTTCAGGATTTGCTGTCGTCAGTAGCTTACAGCCGTAGAAGATAGAGTTCGCACCAGCAAAGAAACACATAGCCTGTAGTTCGTCAGTCATGTTCTCACGGCCCGCAGATAATCGAACTCGTGACTTAGGCATAGTAATTCGAGCAACTGCTATGGTACGCACAAACTCTAATGGGTCGAGATCATCAAGTTTTTCAAATGGCGTGCCCTCGACCTTCACCAACATATTAATAGGCACAGAATCAGGATGTTTGTCTAAATTGGCCAGTTGCTGAATCAGGCCAGCTCTATCTGTTGCCTTCTCGCCCATACCGACAATGCCACCCGAACAGACTTTCATACCAGATGCACGCACATTTGATAATGTATCTAAGCGGCTCTGATAAGTACGAGTAGTGATCACATCACCATAGTATTCTGGCGATGTGTCTAAATTATGGTTGTAATAGTCTAAGCCTGCATCGGCGAGAGTGTTGGCTTGCTCAGCAGAAAGCATGCCTAGCGTCATACAAGTTTCCATCCCCAACGCTTTTACTTCTTCAACCATGGTCTTTAAGTAAGGCATATCACGCTCTTTTGGGTTACGCCAAGCAGCGCCCATACAGAAACGTGAAGCACCTGCAGCTTTCGCACTGCGCGCTTCCGTTAAAACGGTTTCCATCGCGAGTAAACGCTCTTTTTCAAGACCAGTATCATAGCGAGCACTTTGGGGGCAGTATTTACAGTCCTCTGGGCACGCACCTGTTTTAATCGACAATAGACGGCTTATCTGCACCTCGTTTGGATCAAATTCTTGGCGATGGATACTATGCGCCTGAAATAGGAGATCATTCATCGGTAGTGCAAATAGGGCTTCAATCTCTTCACGCTTCCAGTTATTTCTTAGCTGTACTTCAGACATGCTGTTCCCTTTTGCTCATACATTTAACTATTTCTGCTGCTTTCTTATCATGGCACTATGACTTTATTTGATTAAAGTAAGCACTTTGTTCTTTCGGCATTATGTAGAAGGCAAACTATTTTATATTAAAAACAAGCCATTACAATTTATCACCTGGCTCATTTAGCAAATAATTACTTGCTTAGGATACCTGCAAGTCGTAACCTGTCAACGTCACTTTAATCACACGGTTTACTAGCGGTCACTTTATGAGCGATAATAATCAATTTACTATAAACAGTATCGATCTTCAATTTGATAAAGAGCACTTGTGGCATCCTTATACATCGATGGCTAATGCTCTCCCCTCATTTGGTGTAGTTGCTGCTGAAGGCGTTGAGCTGCAATTACAAGATGGTAGTAAACTCGTTGATGGAACGAGCTCTTGGTGGGCTTGTGTCCACGGTTATAGCCACCCAAAAATTGTTACTGCCATGCAGCAACAAGCATCGCAATTGAGCCATGTGATGTTTGGCGGAATTACACATCGCCCAGCCGTTGAACTTGCGCGTCTGCTGGTCGAGATAACTAGTCCTAAGCTAACCAAGGTTTTTTTAGCTGATTCTGGGTCTATTTCCGTTGAAGTGGCAATAAAGATGGCGCTGCAATATTGGCAAGGTAGGGCTAAACCATATAAACAGAAGATCTTGACGGTTAAGAACGGCTACCACGGTGATACCTTTGCAGCCATGAGTGTTTGCGATCCAGAAGGCGGCATGCACACCATGTTTGGCGAATTAGTTACCAAGCAATTATTTGCTCCAGCTCCTCAGTCTCGCTTTGATGGTAACTTTAACCCTGAGGAGCTAAACGAAATAGCCAACCTCTTGGAAGAACAGCACCAGCAAATTGCAGCGTTATTGGTAGAGCCAATTATGCAAGGTGCCGGCGGTATGCGCTTTTATCACCCAAAATACTTAACTTCGCTACGTCAACTTTGTGATAAATATGACGTACTACTCATTCTTGATGAAATCGCCACCGGCTTTGGTCGTACGGGTAAATTATTTGCTTACGAGCACAGCCAAATCGAAGCCGATATTTTATGTCTAGGTAAGGCATTAACAGGTGGTTATATCTCGTTAGCCACGACAATCTGTACCGATGAAGTCGCGCAAGGTGTGAGTGATTCACCTGCAGGAGTGTTTATGCACGGCCCAACCTTTATGGGCAACCCACTCGCTTGCTCGGCTGCGATAGCAAGTATAGAACTCATCAAAGAAAATCGTTGGCAACAACAAGTGAGCGCAATCGAGTGTCAGCTCAAGCAGGAGTTAGCCGAAGCGGCGGAATTTGATAACGTAAAAGATGTGCGAGTTTTGGGTGCTGTAGGTGTGTTAGAGATGAATACCACACTCAATACCGCCGAGCTACAGCAAAAGTTTGTCGATTTAGGAGTTTGGATAAGACCGTTTTCAAACCTTATCTATATCATGCCTCCTTATTGCATTAGCTCGTCTCAGTTAAGCAAATTAACGAATGCGATGAAAACAGTGGCAAAGCAGATCAGTCTACCCAATGATACCAGTGCTTTTATTAGCCACGGATAATTACTAAAGAACTTCCTTTCTGTACTTTAATTTATTTCTCTGTCCGGCCAATAACAGTAAATTTTGCCGAGGTCGGACAACATTTCTGCTGAAAGCAATCTCCATCCGTCTTATTACTTTTTGTACCAGTTTGTTGAACGTGCCTCACATTCTCTCCCACAAATCACTGAAAATTAAATATACAGTGATACTACTTGAATAATTTTAGGCCAAAAATGCTTTCTTCCAGTCAGGGTCTGGGCTTCATGTTTAATTCCCCACCTTAAATTTGGCTATAAAATGTGATTTTTTTATGATATTTCGTTTAATTTAGCCCTGAATGATAAAAATCGATAAAATAAATTGAAAAGTATTGCTATACTTGCGCGGAATTTTAGAACGTAACTCCAATAGAGTAGAAAAATGACTGATTTATCAAAGTACAGAAACATTGGTATCTTTGCTCACGTTGACGCGGGTAAGACTACTACAACTGAGCGTATCCTAAAGCTTACTGGTAAAATCCATAAGCTAGGTGAAGTGCATGACGGCGAATCAACAACTGACTTCATGGAACAGGAAGCTGAGCGTGGTATTACCATTCAGTCTGCTGCTGTTAGTTGTTTCTGGAAAGATCACCGTTTCAACGTTATTGACACCCCTGGTCACGTTGACTTTACAGTAGAAGTTTACCGTTCTCTTAAAGTTCTTGATGGCGGTATCGGTGTATTCTGTGGTTCTGGTGGTGTTGAGCCACAATCAGAAACTAACTGGCGTTATGCTAACGAATCTGAAGTTGCTCGTATCATCTTCGTAAACAAGTTAGACCGTATGGGTGCTGACTTCTTACGCGTTGTTAAGCAAACTAAAGACGTACTAGCTGCTAACCCACTAGTAATGGTACTTCCAATTGGTATCGAAGATGAGTTCAGTGGTGTTGTTGACCTACTAACTCGTAAAGCATACGTTTGGGATGATACTGGTGAAGCTGAAAACTACACAGTAACTGACGTTCCAGCTGACATGGTTGACCAAGTTGAAGAATACCGTGAAATGCTAATCGAGACTGCGGTTGAGATGGACGACGACCTAATGGAATCTTACATGGAAGGCGAAGAGCCATCTATGGAAGACATTAAGCGTTGTATCCGTGCTGGTACTCGTGACATGACTTTCTTCCCAACATACTGTGGTTCTGCATTCAAGAACAAAGGTATGCAGCTTCTTCTTGACGCAGTTGTTGATTACCTACCAAACCCAGTTGAAGTTGATCCACAGCCTCTAACTGACGAAGAAGGTAACGAAACTGGCGAAGTTGCTTTAGTTTCTATCGATGAGCCACTAAAAGCACTAGCATTCAAGATCATGGATGACCGTTTTGGTGCACTAACATTCGTACGTATCTACTCAGGTCAGCTACGTAAAGGCGACACGATTCTTAACAGTGCAACTGGTAAGACTGAGCGTATCGGCCGTATGTGTGAAATGCAAGCTGACGAGCGTAACGAACTTGATTACGCACAAGCTGGTGACATCATCGCGATCGTTGGTATGAAGAACGTACAAACTGGTCACACTCTATGTGATGTTAAGCACCCTTGTACTCTTGAAGCAATGGTATTCCCAGAGCCAGTAATCTCTATCGCTGTAGCACCAAAAGATAAA
This sequence comes from uncultured Shewanella sp., assembly GCF_947497935.1. Lineage (GTDB taxonomy): Bacteria > Pseudomonadota > Gammaproteobacteria > Enterobacterales > Shewanellaceae > Shewanella. Next base: position 63,345 of record NZ_CANMIO010000007.1, on the reverse strand, counting down.
GGTGGTTCAGAGAAGATGGGTATCGCTATCGGTAAGATGATCGCAGAAGATCCATCATTCCGCGTAGAAACTGACGAAGACTCAGGCGAAACTATCCTTAAAGGTATGGGTGAGCTTCACCTAGACATTAAGGTAGACATCCTTAAGCGTACTTACGGCGTTGAGCTAATTGTAGGTGAGCCTCAAGTTGCTTACCGTGAAACTATCACTCGTGAAATCGAAGATAGCTACACACACAAGAAGCAGTCTGGTGGTTCTGGTCAGTTCGGTAAGATCGACTACGTTATCCGTCCAGGCGAAGCTAACACTGGCTTGACGTTCAAATCTTCTGTTGTTGGTGGTAACGTTCCTAAGGAATTCTGGCCAGCAGTTGAGAAAGGTTTCGCTAGCATGATGAACACCGGTACTGTTGCTGGTTTCCCTGTGTTAGACGTTGAATTCGAACTTAAAGATGGTGCTTTCCACGCAGTTGACTCGTCAGCTATCGCGTTCGAAATCGCTGCTAAAGGCGCATTCCGTCAATCTATGCCTAAAGCTGGCGCACAACTTCTTGAGCCTATCATGAACGTTGACGTATTCAGCCCAGATGACAACGTTGGTGACGTAATTGGTGACCTTAACCGTCGTCGTGGTATGATCAAAGACCAAAACGCTGGTGTTACTGGTGTTCGTATTAAGGCTGACGTACCGCTTTCAGAAATGTTCGGTTACATCGGTTCACTACGTACTATGACTTCTGGTCGTGGCCAATTCTCTATGGAATTCGCTCACTACGCACAGTGTCCAAACAGTGTTTCTGAGAAAGTTATCGCTGAAGTTAAAGAAAGAAACGCTAAGAAGTAACTATTAATTTAGTTATGACTCTTTTGAGTTTTAATCTTTAACAAAAAGCCTGTAGATTTTATCTACAGGCTTTTTTATTGCCTAAGCTCAAATACCTTAGCCCAAAACTTAGCCCAAACTAGAAATAACCCTGAACAGAATTTAGCTCAGCCTAATGCCTGGTGTTACTCATACTGAAAAATTGTTATAAGTGTCCTGAGACTGCTACAGCAGGTAATCGCGACTAAGCCTATGAAATAAGGCTTTATTCGAGACGGTAATAAGTAAGAAAAGATGGGATGGCTGAACCGCCAGTGATAAACGAGAGCTTACTTCCTCAGTCACTCAACTGTGACAAAATAAACAAACTCTCGCTTTGTCGCCTTAACCATGAGGCTCAAAGACATTAGCCATCCTGATAATGCTTTTGAGTGGCACGCGATGCTTATTTCTATCTGCACAAAGAAGCTGATGTTCTTTGTCTTTAGGCTCACCAATCTGCTGGATCTGAATGCGATACCCTTCCGCTTTAGCGGCTGCACAATAATCCTCAAACTCCCATTGCGCCATATTGGTATTGTCACAAATAACCAAGGGGATTTTATTGGCTATTGCATGAATAAATCGCGTTAAGTTCAGCTGATGATACTTAGGTAAATCCTTCGCATTAAAACAGTACTTACCATCTTGATAGAAAAACTCATCGGTTGAACAAACTTTGAATTGCTCACTATCACAACCACGCTTTGGTAAAGCATTGATGAATTCCTCTACCCAGAAGCTTTTTCCGCTACCGGGTAATCCGCGCATGATAATAGCCGTACCATTATAATTTGACTCATGTTTCATCTGTTTAGCCCTCTACGACCGCTTCATTACCTGTAAGCTTGTGTTTTGTTGCTTACCAATAACCCCAAGCCATTACCCTATGTTACTGACAATTTTACCGTTGAGAATATCATCAACTAATTGTGGAACGATTGCACTTGCCTTCCCTTCTAAATGATATTGAAACTGACTATGCCTATCTGCTGGCATTAAATTAACCTCTACAGTTTGAGCCCCGTGATGGTTAGCCGTATCGACGAAGCCTGCAGCAGGATAGACAGTTCCCGATGTGCCAATAGCTATAAAAAGGTCACAAGTATCGAGTGCGTGTTGAATTCTATCTAACCCGAAAGGCATTTCACCAAACCACACAACATGAGGCCTTAACCTTTGGGCTGGGATACAACAAGTACAGGTATGCTCTGGGCCAAAAGCTTCTCTTAGAAGAAATGTTTGCTGTGAACGTGGACAACGACCTTTCGATAACTCACCATGCATGTGCAACAGGCGTCTTGAGCCTGCTCTTTCATGTAAGTCGTCAATATTTTGAGTGACAACCAAGAGCTTCCCATCAAACTCTTGTTCGAGTTTAGCCAGTGCTATATGACCTGCATTAGGTTCAATCGAACCATTATGAAACTGCTGCCAACGGTCGTTATAGAAGCGCTCAACCAATAAAGGGTTATTGGCATACCCTTCTGGAGTCGCCACCTCTTCAATTTTATGTTCCTCCCACAGGCCGTCTTGATCTCTAAAGGTACGTAACCCAGATTCTGCAGAGATCCCTGCCCCGGTCAAAATAACAATCTGCTGGTACATCTACTGTCCTTTTTGTTTGTCTTTATAATTATTTTGCCTACTTATAGGCGCACATGACATTAGGCGTTAGTATAAATGGGCAATAACAATACAAAATGTATGCTTAAATTGCTTGTTTTATATCTAGTTAATGGCTTTTATTTACTTAAGATGCTTTATTGCAAGATCAAAGGTTTAAGTTTTCAACTCGTACACATATAATGGATTCAATACCCACAAATGAACTGATTAACTTATAGCTAATCGTTCTGCAATCAAGAGACCAATAATGACAGATGGAAATCAAGCGCTAAAGAAAGCGGGTTTGAAAGTGACCTTACCACGAGTCAAAATTTTAGAATTGATGCAAGCGCCGGAAAATCAACACATCAGTGCTGAGGACCTCTATAAGAAATTACTCGACTTGGGGGAAGAGATTGGTCTTGCTACTGTATATCGCGTTCTAAACCAATTCGATGATGCAGGCATTGTGACTCGTCACCACTTCGAAAGCGGTAAAGCCGTATTCGAACTTGCAACACAGCATCACCATGATCATTTAGTTTGTTTGTCATGTGGCAAAGTCATCGAATTCTCAGATGAAATGATTGAACGCCGTCAAGATGAAATCGCGATGAAGCACAATATCAAACTAACAAACCACAGTTTATACCTCTATGGCGTTTGCACTAACGATGAGTGTGACCACGGCGTAGCTTAACTGCAGCAGTGTCAGATACAAAAAAACCAGCTAAGGCTGGTTTTTTTGTATCTATTCTTAGGGTTCATCTCGCTAGAGCACCTTATGAAATACATTCACTTTGTGACCCATAAATTTAGCTCGGTTTCGTTCCTTCATACCGATTTTACGCGCAACACCTTCCGAGCCTTTATTACCAAGCAAAATTAACGCGATAGCTTCATGAATATCGTAGTCCTTAAACCGCTCTAGTGCAGCCAATCCGGCTTCAAAACCTATACCTTGTCCCCAATATTGAGGTAAATAACGGTAGCCTAATTCAACTTCATTAAACTCGGTGATAAATGTCGGTCCACAAAAACCGATCACTTTACCGTCGGCTTTATGCTCTACAGCCCAGCGACCATAGCCGCGTTCTTGATAACTTTTAGTGATTACATTTTCAAAAATCTGCTCAGCCTGAGATATTGACGTCATTGGCTCGCCAGGAATAAAAGTGAGGACTTCAGGAATACTGTTCAACAAAAAGATAGCTCTGGTATCTTTAGGCTCGAAATGACGCAAGATCAACCTGTCTGTCTCAGTTATAATCACAATTAACTCCTTTTATTCCCCTTCCTAATCACTCCACTAATATACGCGTATTTTGTTTAGTTTAGAAAGTATTAAAACATGTTTGCTTAAACGTCGCCGATAGCGTTCAATGAGTTGATACCAATCAGTATAAAGATTTGGTCGCTCAGCGAGAGTTTAGCGGTTATGAGGCAAGGCAACGAGTGAAGAGCATAGTTATTCTACGGTTAAGCTCGTTAACATAGCATCAGAACCGCTAAAACTCGCCATTCTGGAGCGTTTTTAGCTGCCTACTTCTGCGTTAAATAGCTTCACAAGGGAATAACCATTCTTTTAGCTATTTGCCTTGAATTAGTTTGCCAAAAACGCTCTGAGTAGATCAACTTCTTATACTGATTGGTATGATACCGCAGTGAAGTCAGCAACAAAGGAATGCTTTATGACTATTATGCAGAAGGTCTACTGGGTTATTGCAACCTTAGGAAACCTAATCGCCATCAATTATATGCTCAACAATACTGGGCTGTTCCCTAGCTTAGTACTAATGTTTACCCTTTTCTACACCGCCATTGGCTATTTCGACATATTCCATAGCCCACACACTCTTAATCGCCTTTATCCCGTTGTAGCCTACCTGCGATACTTTTTGGAGTCATACCGTGTCGAAATTCAGCAATATTTTATCGCCAATGACACTGAGGAGACGCCGTTTAATCGAGAGCAAAGATCACTCGTGTATCAAAGAGCCAAAAATGTAAGAGACACCATCGCCTTTGGAACCCAGAGGGATCTTCTAGAAGATAACTATCTCAGCCTCTGGCAGTCTCTACATCCTAAGGAAATCCCAGAAACGGCCAAGAAAATACAAATCGGCGGACCTGATTGCTTAAAGCCTTATCAAGCCTCTTATTTGAATATTTCAGCAATGAGCTTTGGCTCCCTCAGTGCAAATGCCATCGAATCCCTCAACCTAGGTGCGTTGAAAGCGGGTTGCTATCACAATACCGGTGAGGGTGGTGTTAGCCCCTATCACCTGAAGCACCAAGGCGATATCGTTTGGCAATTAGGTTCGGGTCTATTTGGTTGTCGTGATGAAGACGGAAACTTTAATCCCGAGAGCTTTCGCGCTATGGCAACACGTCCTCAAATAAAGATGATTGAGATAAAGTTGTCTCAGGGTGCCAAGCCGGGGCATGGCGGCGTACTACCTAAAGCTAAAATAACCGATGAAATTGCAGCCATTCGCCATATACCAAAAGACAGAGATTGTGTCTCACCTGCGGTTAACCCAGAGTGTACAACTCCTAAAGACTTGCTGAATTTCGTTAAGAAGTTAAGAGATCTCAGCGAAGGTAAGCCCATTGGCTTTAAGCTTTGCGTGGGTAATCCAGTTGAATTCCTTGGGCTGTGTAAAGCTATGATTGAAACAGGGATCACACCAGACTTTATTACCGTCGACGGCGCAGAGGGTGGTACAGGTGCGGCTCCCGTCGAGTTTACCAACCGCTTAGGCATGATGTGTCTTGAGGCCGTATATTTTGTCCATAACGCATTAATTGGTGCGGGGCTCAGGGATAAAATTCGAATTATTGCATCGGGAAAAACCGCATCCAGTTTCGACCTATTGGCAAAAGTAGCCATGGGCGCCGATACAGTGAATGCGGCTAGAACCATGATGATGTCATTAGGCTGTATCCAGTCAAGGCATTGCAACACCAATATGTGCCCAACAGGGATCGCTACTCAAGATCCCGCAAGAAGTAAAGCGGTCGATGTTCCCAAAAAGAGTGAACGGGTAAAGAACTATCATAAGAATACACTTAACAGCTTTTTTGAACTAGTGGGAAGTATGGGGCTAGATAGCCCAGATAAACTGCAACCACATATGCTGAAACGTCGTACTCCTTATGGCTTACTGATGTCTATTGGTAGCCTAATTGAACCGCTAAAAACTAATGACCTTATCAATGAAAATCAGATAGAGGGACCATGGAACAAGTGGTGGGAGCTAGCGCAGACAGAAGATTTCTATTCTGAGGATATCTACATACTCAGTCCCGCAGAGCTTTCACGGACACATAAGAAAGATTAGTCTTAATCAAACTAACACTGTAAGCCACAAACTCATTGTAAACACTGATAGTACCGTAGACATAACTACGGTACTGGCTACAACAGCCTGTTGCGCTTGTACCTGCATAGCAACTAGGTATGCGTTTACCCCCAGAGGTGATGCACTGAGCAACACCAGCAGTGCCAATGAATCGCCCTTGATGTAAAAACCAAAACGACCAATGCCATAGACACACAATGGCAAAATGAGTAACTTAATCATCGACGCTATGAATGCTAAATGCCAATCTTTTGCAATCTTATAAAATGAGAGATTTGCGCCAAGCACAAACAGTGCACAAGCCAGAGCAGGCTCACTGAGTAAACGCAAACCATTAAGTAGATTGCTCTCTAAAGACACCTGCAGTAGATTGAAGATAAGGCCAGCAGAGATACTCATTACAATTGGATTAAGTATGATCCCTTTACTAAACTTCCAAGCCCTAAGCCCATCACGACTCTGCTTAGCACTCAACATAAAAGTTAACGAAAAAAGTAATGCGCTATGAAATGTGATGACAGCAAACACCTTGCCCATCATCTGCTGTCCTAATGCGCCGACGATAATCGGCAAGCCAACCAATATTGTATTGGAGTAACTACAAGCTAGTGCGTAAACGGCACTTTTAGCTTTCCTATCAGCCCCCTTAAGAGTTAAACAATAATATAGCCCTGCACTTAAGCCAAAAATCGAGATCACTGGCAGGTAGAAACTGCTTAAAATGGCAATATCAAAACTGGTTCGCAAGTCGGCTTGGTACATATTGATAAACAAAAAGGCGGGAATACAGATATAAAATGTAAAAAGGCTAATCCCTGCAATATGATCTTTTGTGAATGGTCCCTTAGCCGTCAACAAATAGCCTAAGCACGCCATAAAAAGTAATGGAAAAATAATCGAAATCGTCGACATGAAGGTACAACCCTTGCTCTTCGGCAAATTAAAAATCTAATGCACTCATTTAAAGGCTGGCATAATAGCAGAATATGAAAAGGGTTTGTTAACAACAGGTGCGTCGGCTTAGCCAATAAAACAACCAAGCGTCAGGCAAAGCACATGAGCATGAGAAAAACGTGGTGGAGAAAAGCACTCCACTAGACTCACTCTGTATTGAAAGCTTAAAGGCTCACAAAGGCGCACCGGCCAGATAGACCTCCTGTCGAAGCCTTACTTACTAGAGATATTAAGCGGGATAATATTGCAGAAAATTTCTTTTTCGAATTGCTGTTCTAATTGCTCTCGCCAAGACTGCTTGTTGATTGGCACTAGATAGAACTCCTCTCTAGAAGTATCTGTGACGAACGCTAACCCGTGGCGCATTAATTCAAAATGAATATCATTAACAAAGTCAGAAGAAAAGTTTTGCCTTCCTGTTAACTGGTTAATATCACTTCGTGTAAGGGAAACTCCCTCTTTAAGACTTCCGAATCTTAGCCTTAACCAATCAGAAAACTCTTTTGCACTGACCATAGACATAAAAGTTACCTACAAGTTCCCTATAGATAAATTAGGTATAACAGATTGTTAACGGTCCGCCATTTTTTTGACCAAATATAGCGTTTTTATCGCCAAACGTTCTAGCAAATGGAATATAAGTAAAATTAAACTCTAAAAAGAGTTATCCAAAACTTCAAAAATAGACTTAGGCAGATTGTATTAAGTACGTACAAAATAACTTATTTAGTCAATAAAAAAGGCGCTAAAAGCGCCTTTTTAAACAAAGTCAGAAATTACCAACCTGTTTTAGTGCGCAGTGCCTTACCGATTTCAGCAAGTGAACGTACAGTCGTTACGCCTGCAGCTTCTAGCGCTGCAAACTTATCTTCTGCCGTACCTTTACCACCAGCGATAATTGCACCTGCATGGCCCATACGCTTGCCTTCAGGTGCAGTAACACCCGCAATGTATGAAACAACTGGCTTAGTTACGTTAGCCTTGATGTATTCCGCCGCTTCTTCTTCAGCTGTACCACCAATCTCACCAATCATTACGATAGCTTCAGTTAGCGGATCGTTTTGGAACATTTCCAATACGTCGATGAAGTTAGTACCAGGAATTGGGTCACCACCAATACCAACACAAGTAGACTGGCCAAAACCTTCGTCAGTCGTTTGCTTAACCGCTTCGTACGTTAATGTACCAGAGCGAGAAACAATACCGACTTTACCAGGCTTGTGGATGTGACCAGGCATGATACCAATCTTACATTCACCCGGAGTGATAACACCTGGGCAGTTTGGACCAATCATGCGAACGCCAGTTTCTTCAAGTTTAACTTTAACTTGTAGCATATCTAGCGTTGGGATCCCTTCTGTAATACATACGATTAGCTCGATGCCACCGTCGATTGCTTCAAGGATTGCATCTTTACAGAAAGGTGCTGGTACATAGATAACTGAAGCCGTTGCGCCAGTCACTTCTACAGCGTCTTTAACAGTATTAAATACTGGTAGACCTAGGTGAATTTGACCACCTTTTCCTGGAGAAACACCACCCACCATTTTAGTGCCGTAAGCAATCGCTTGCTCAGAGTGGAACGTACCTTGACCGCCAGTGAAACCTTGGCAGATAACTTTGGTATCTTTGTTAATTAATACAGACATTATTTGCCCTCCGCAGCTTTAACTACTTGCTCAGCCGCGTCAGTTAGACTTGTAGCAGCGATAATATCAAGATCTGAGTTAGCAAGAACTTCACGACCAAGATCAGCGTTTGTACCTTCAAGACGAACAACGACGGGTACTTCAACACCGACTTCTTTAACTGCACCAATGATGCCTTCAGCAATCATGTCACAACGAACGATACCGCCAAAGATGTTCACAAGAACCGCTTTAACGTTTGAATCAGACAAGATGATCTTGAATGCTTCAGCTACACGCTCTTTAGTTGCTCCGCCACCTACGTCTAGGAAGTTAGCAGGCTTGCCACCGTGTAGATTTACGATATCCATCGTACCCATTGCAAGGCCAGCACCGTTAACCATGCAGCCTACGTTTCCGTCTAGTGCAACATAGTTAAGTTCGAACTTAGCAGCATGAGCTTCGCGAGCATCATCTTGTGATGGATCGTGCATGTCACGGATCTTTGGCTGACGGAACAGTGCGTTACCATCAATACCGATCTTACCATCTAGACAGTGGATGTTACCTTCGTCTGTGATAACAAGCGGGTTGATTTCAAGTAGCGCGAAATCATGATCTTCAAACATTTTCGCTAAGCCCATAAAGACTTTAGTGAACTGCTTCATTTGAGTCGGGTTTAGACCTAACTTGAAGCCAAGATCACGTGCCTGGTATGGCTGAGGACCTGTTAGTGGGTCGATGATAGCTTTGTGGATCAACTCTGGCGTTTCTTCAGCCACAGTTTCAATTTCTACGCCACCTTCAGTCGATGCCATGAACACAACACGACGTGTTGAGCGGTCGACTACTGCACCTAGGTACAATTCATTTGCGATATCAGTACAGCTTTCTACTAAAATTTTAGCAACTGGCTGACCTTTCTCATCAGTCTGATAAGTAACAAGGTTCTTACCTAACCAATGCTCAGCAAATGCTCTGATCTCTTCTTTGTCGCCAGTGACTTTAACGCCACCTGCTTTACCACGGCCGCCAGCGTGCACTTGACACTTAACAACCCACATATCACCGCCAATATGGCCTGCTGCTTCAACTGCTTCTTGGGCAGTATCACATGCAAAACCTTCTGACACTGGTAAACCATATTCGGCAAATAGGGCTTTTGCCTGATATTCATGCAAATTCATGATGATCTATCCATTATACTTCTTATGTATTTCAGCAGGCCCAAACGGGCCCGCAGCTAGGGTATTGTCTGTCTTGACTTATAGGTCAAGAAGCAGACGAGTTGGATCTTCAAGGAAGTCTTTAATAGCAACCAAGTAACCAACTGATTCACGTCCATCTACAATACGGTGATCGTAAGAAAGTGCGAGGTACATCATAGGCAGGATTTCAACCTGACCATTTACTGCCATAGGGCGATCTTTAATGGCATGCATGCCTAAAATCGCGCTTTGTGGCAAATTCAAGATTGGCGTTGACATCAATGAGCCAAACACACCACCGTTAGTCACGGTGAAGTTACCGCCAGTCATATCATCAACAGTTAACTTACCGTCACGACCTTTGATCGCAAGTTCACGAACATTACGTTCGATATCGGCAAGGCTCATCTTGTCTGTGTCACGTAGAACGGGTGTCACAAGGCCACGAGGAGTCGATACTGCGATGCTTACATCAAAGTAGTTGTGATAAACAATATCATCACCATCGATTGATGCGTTTACTTCTGGGAAGCGCTTAAGTGCTTCAGTAACAGCCTTAACATAGAAAGACATGAAACCTAGGCGAATACCATGGCGCTTCTCGAAAACCTCTTGATATTGCTTACGAATATCCATGATTGGCTTCATGTTAACTTCGTTAAACGTTGTTAGCATGGCCGTAGAGTTTTTTGCTTCTAGCAAGCGGTTAGCAATCGTTTTACGAAGACGTGTCATAGGTACACGCTTTTCGCTACGCTCAGCTAGTGGAGCCACTGCTACTGGCGCTGAAGCACTTGCTGGCGCTGCTGCAGGCTTGTTCTTAACAAACGCTTCAACGTCTTCTTTAGTGATACGGCCACCAACGCCAGTGCCTTTAACCGCATTGGCATCAACGTTATGCTCTGCAATTAGGCGACGAACTGATGGGCTCAGTGCATCATTTGACTCATCTGCAGTTTCGCCAGCTGGCGCTACTGCTTCCGCTTGAGCTTTAGTGACTTCTTGACCCGCAACCGCACCAGCAACAAAGCTTGCAATCACGGCTTCGCCAAGCACCGTGTCACCTTCTTCGGCTAAAAACTCTGAAATTTGTCCATCTTCTGGTGCAACAACTTCAAGTACGACTTTATCAGTTTCAATATCAACAAGGATTTGATCACGAGAAACTTGCTCGCCAGCTTGAACATGCCAAGTAGCAATGGTTGCATCTGCAACTGATTCTGGCAGTACGGGTACCTTAATTTCGATACTCATTGATTACGATCCTTTTTATAAATGTTCTATTACTACAGCTTTAATGCACTGTTGATTAATGATTCTTGTTGCTGAGCATGCAATGCAGGATAACCACATGCTGGTGCAGCTGACGCTTCACGACCGGCATAGCTCAATTGAGCTCCTGACGGAATGACGCTCCAGAAATGGTGCTGACTACAATACCAAGCACCTTGGTTTTGTGGCTCTTCTTGGCACCAAACGAAATCTTTAACATGGCTATATTCGGCAAGGGCTGCTGCGGCTTCTTCGTGTGGGAACGGGTACAGTTGTTCAACACGGATTAGTGCAACATTCTCTAAGCCTTCTTTACGGCGACGTTCAAGTAGCTCAAAGTAAACCTTTCCGCTACAGAATACGACTCTATCGACTTTACTTGCATTTAATTCATCAATCTCGCCGATGATATTCTGGAACGAGCCTTCAGCGAGCTCCTCCATGCTTGATACGGCTAATGGATGACGCAATAAAGACTTAGGTGACATAACCACCAGTGGGCGGCGCATAGGACGAACAACCTGACGACGCAGCATGTGGTAAACCTGTGCTGGAGTCGATGGCACGCACACTTGCATATTGTGGTTAGCACAAAGCTGTAAGAATCGCTCTAGGCGTGCACTCGAGTGCTCAGGGCCTTGGCCTTCATAACCGTGTGGCAATAACATAGTTAGACCACATAAACGGCCCCACTTCTGTTCACCCGACGATAAGAACTGGTCAATAACAACTTGGGCACAGTTAGCAAAGTCACCAAACTGCGCTTCCCAAAGGGTCAATCCGCCCGGTTCAGCAGTCGCATAACCATACTCAAATGCCAGTACTGACGCTTCAGACAATACGGAGTCGGTAATATCGATTGGGCCTTGCTCATCAGCAATATTGCGCAGTGGCATATAAGCCGTTGCGTCATTTTGATTATGCAGCACAGCATGACGATGGAAGAAAGTACCACGACCTGAATCTTGACCTGTTATGCGGATACGCTTCTTGTCTTCAAGAATCGACGCATAAGCCAAGGTCTCGGCAAAGCCCCAATCGAGTAGCTTCTCGCCAGCAGCCATCGCTAGGCGGTCTTTATAGATCTTAGCTACGCGAGACTGCAGCTTATGACTTTCAGGCACATAGCTAATTTTTTCAGCTAACTGCTTAATCCGCTCAATTGGCATCTCGGCTTGATATGCATCATTCCAATCGGCGCCAATATAAGGGCTCCAATCTACAGAATGTAACGTCATTGGACGCCACTCTTTCACGACACAATCGCCGCCATCGAGTGCATCACGATAGTCGTTCACCATAGAGGTTACATCGTCAGCACCCAACGCATTTTCAGCAATCAGTCTGTCGGCATAGATTTTTCTTGGTGTTGGATGCTTCTTGATTTTGGCGTACATCAATGGCTGAGTCGCGCTTGGCTCATCGGCCTCGTTATGGCCATGACGGCGATAACAAACTAAATCAATCACCACATCACGTTTGAACTCGTTGCGATAATCAACAGCAAGTTGCGACACAAATGCGACCGCTTCAGGGTCGTCTGCATTAACGTGGAATATCGGCGCCTGGACCATCTTAGCGATATCAGTACAGTACTCGGTAGAGCGCACATCTTCAGTTAAGTTAGTGGTGAAACCCACTTGGTTGTTAACCACGATGCGGATGCTGCCGCCAACCTTAAAGCCACGGGTCTGTGACATATTAAAGGTTTCTTGCACAATGCCCTGACCAGTAATCGCCGAGTCACCGTGAATCGTGATTGGCATCACTTGCAGGCCCGTATCGCAACCACGACGGTCAAGTCGAGCACGCACAGAGCCAATAACCACAGGGTTAACAATTTCTAGATGAGATGGGTTGAAGGCAAGCGCTAAGTGAACATTGCCACCTGGCGTTTCAAAATCTGACGAAAAGCCTTGGTGATACTTGACGTCACCCGAGCCATTTAACGCATCGCTATGCTTACCTGCGAATTCGTCAAACAATTCAGATGGTTTCTTACCAAGAATGTTGACCAGTACGTTCAAACGACCACGGTGCGCCATACCAATAACCACTTCTTTGGTACCCGCATCGCCTGCGCGATAGATGATTTCACGCATCATAGGAACGAGCGCATCACCGCCTTCTAATGAGAAGCGCTTTGCGCCAGGGAACTTAGCACCTAGGTATTTTTCCATACCTTCTGCAGCGTTAAGTCCTTCTAGAATTCGAGTCTTATCTGCTTTTGAGTAATTTGCAGCACCGAGAGAAGGTTCAAGACGTTGCTGAAGCCAGCGTTTCTCATCGGTGTCTGTAATGTGCATATACTCTGCACCAATAGAACCACAGTATGTAGCCTTAAGTGCTTTAACTAAGTCCACCAGCTTCATGGTTTCGCCACCATGAGCAAATGAACCAGTGTTGAATTGACGCTGCATATCGTCGCTATCTAAGCCATGAAATGCTGGGTCTAACTCAGAGACCTTGTCACGCTTCCAAATATCAAGCGGATCTAAGTTGGCATTCTGATGACCGCGGAAACGGTGAGCGTTAATTAACTGTAGGACTTTAACTTGTTTTGCATCGACTTCAGGATCGGTCACTTTAGGTGAACCTTTCTGACGTCCTTCTAATGCAAGACTACGAAAATAGTCACGTACTTTAGAGTGGGCAGCTTCTGGTACATCAGTCGATGCGCCATTAACTAGAGGGAGGTTATCAAACACGACACGCCAGTCTTCAGTTACCGACTGCGGATCTTCTTGATAGGCTTCATACATCTCTTCTACATAGGTCGAGTTCGCACCATTGAGATGAGACGATTCGAGCCAGGCTTTCATGATGCCTTGGTGCATTTCTATTCCTTTCAAACTGTATACACGTGCTTAGCCAAAGTCATAAATACAAAGGGTTTGAGCTGACCCAAATTCTCTGTAATCTCTGTAGCCCCGATAGTTCCAGATCTTATTTATATTTGTCTTCCGTGACATAAAAAAGAGCCACCCTCCACAGGGAAAGTGACTCATTATAGAGCTATATCAATATCGGCTCTTGGTTCTGCATACTAAACGGCTCTCTGCAGCAGCATAGACTTAATGTGTCCAATTGCTTTTGTCGGATTCAGCCCTTTAGGACAAACGTCAACGCAGTTCATGATGCCATGGCAGCGAAATACGCTGTAAGCGTCATCAAGACCAGATAAACGTTCTTCTGTCGCGGTATCGCGGCTATCAATCAAGAAGCGATAAGCATGTAGCAATCCGCTTGGACCGATAAATTTATCTGGATTCCACCAGAACGAAGGACAAGCCGTAGAACAACATGCACACATGATGCACTCATAAAGTCCATCTAAATGCTCACGCTCTTCAGGTGATTGCAGATGCTCACGCGCAGGCGTTTTTTCATCGTTAATCAAGAAAGGCTTAATCTTTTCGTACTGGGTGTAGAACTGAGTTAAATCAACAATCAAATCACGTACTACAGGCATACCCGGTAGTGGACGGATTTCAATTTTTTTACCTTTGAAGGTAGAAACGGGCGTAATACACGCAAGACCGTTTTTACCATTCATGTTGATACCATCACTGCCACACACACCCTCACGGCATGAACGTCTAAAGGCCAGTGTTGGGTCTAACTCTTTTAGCTTTAGTAGCGCATCAAGGACCATCATGTCGGTACCTTCGTCCACTTCTAAGCTGTAATCCTTCATGTATGGCTTAGTGTCTACATCAGGATTGTAGCGATAAACTGCAAATTCCAATTTCATCGGGTCTTCTCCTTAGTAGGTACGCTTGATTGGCGGGAATGCGGCGCGAAGCTTAGGCTCCATGTTCACATCACGCTTAGTCATCAGCTCGGTAACGGGGTCATAAATACTGTGACATAACCAGTTATCATCATCACGCTCTAAGTAATCTTCACGTGAATGCGCGCCGCGACTTTCGGTACGGAAGTTTGCCGCTGTTGCCGTTGCAATCGCTGTCGCCATCAAGTTATCTAACTCTAAACATTCAATACGCTGAGTATTAAATTCTGTTGAGTTATCAGAAAGCTTGGCATTGGCTAAACGTTCACGAATCACTTTCAGCTCTTTAAGGCCTTCAGCCATCGCATCGCCACTTCTAAATACTGAGAAATTAAGCTGCATACAAAGCTGTAAGTCTTTACGGATAACCGTAGGGTCTTCACCATCTTTGTTGCTTTCCCAACGATTTAAACGTGCAAGAGAGGCGTCGATATCTGCTTGTGTCGCGTCTTTCGCAATCGGTGTTTCGTCCAATGCTTTACCTAAGTGTTGCCCCGCTGCTCGACCAAATACTACAAGATCTAACAATGAGTTACCACCCAATCGGTTAGCTCCGTGGACCGATACGCACGCAATTTCACCAACGGCAAATAGACCGGTTACATCTTCTTCAGTGCCATCGCTATTTTGACGTACAACCTGACCGCTGACTTTGGCTGGAAGGCCACCCATCATGTAGTGACAAGTCGGTAAAACAGGGATTGGACCATCGGCTGGATCGATATGCGCGAATGTACGAGAAAGCTCACAAACACCAGGAAGACGTGCTTCTAGGGTTTCTTTACCTAGATGATCAAGCTTAAGTAGACAGTGCGGACCTAATGGACCGTCGAGACCACGACCTTCACGAATTTCAGTCATCATAGAACGCGCTACCACGTCACGTGATGCCAAATCTTTCGCATTTGGCGCGTAACGCTCCATAAAGCGCTCACCATCTTTGTTAAGCAAGTAACCGCCTTCGCCACGACAACCTTCTGTAACAAGTACACCTGCACCAGCAATACCCGTCGGGTGGAACTGCCACATTTCCATGTCTTGCATCTGAACGCCAGCACGCATCGCCATACCAACACCGTCACCGGTGTTAATGTGAGCGTTAGTGGTTGAAGCGTAGATACGCCCTGCACCACCAGTTGCTAGAATCGTTGCTTTGGCTTTGAAGTAAACAATTTCGCCAGTTTCAATTTCGATTGCCGTACAACCAACAATCACGCCGTCTTCATTCTTGACTAAGTCGAGTGCATACCACTCTGAAAAGACTTCGGTCTTATGCTTAACGTTTTGCTGATAAAGGCAATGCAGTAGTGCATGACCGGTACGGTCAGCAGCAGCCGCTGTACGTGCAGCCTGCTCACCGCCGAAGTTTTTAGACTGACCACCGAAAGGACGTTGGTAAATCTTACCATTTTCGAAACGTGAGAATGGTAGGCCCATGTGCTCAAGTTCAATCACGGCTTCAGGGCCAGTCTTACACATAAACTCAATCGCTTCTTGGTCACCGATAAAATCGGAACCTTTTACGGTATCGTACATGTGTTGTTCCCAATGGTCTTCGTGCGCATTACCCAGTGCTACGGTAATACCACCCTGTGCAGACACTGTGTGAGAACGAGTTGGGAATACTTTAGATAAAAGCGCACAGCTCTTACCTTCTTTAGAGATCTGTAAAGCGGCACGCATACCGGCACCACCAGCACCGATTACAACCGCGTCAAATTCGCGAACTGGAATAGCCACTTAAACACCCCACACTATCAAAATGCCTGCTGCCAAATAACTGAAGGCTGCTACGACAAAAACAAACTGAAGTACACCACGTAGAGAAACACACTTTACATAATCTGTTAGTACCTGCCAAATACCAATCCAGGCGTGTACTAGCACCGCGACAAGCGCAAGAAGTGTAAAGACTTTCATCGGCAAAGCGCTAAACAAACCATGCCATGCGTCATAAGTTAGTGGAGAGCTACATGCGATAAACCCAACCAAGAAAATGGTGTAACAGGCTAGGACTACTGCACTTGCACGTATAAGAATAAAGTCATGGACACCGCTGCGGCCCAGACTTGCTGCGTTAGTTACCATACCCAAATCCCCGCAATGATTGAAAACACTACTGACAATGCAATAGCGACTTTAGCCGACGTTACGCCAGAAGAGAGTTCTTCCCAGTAGCCAGCGTCCATCACTAAGTGGCGAATACCCACTATCAAGTGATAACCCAGCGCGGTAAGAATTCCCCAGACGATAAACTTAACGATAAAGTTATCAAAGAGAGATTGGACACCTGCGAAACTGTCGGCTGATGCTAATGATTCATTAAGCAACCAGATAAGGATACCGACGGCAAACAGCATGATGACACCCGATACACGATGAAGAATGGACGCGATCGCTGTTGCAGGGAAGCGTATGGTCTGCAGATCTAAATGGACAGGTCTTTGCTTTTTCACGTTCTGCTCACTCTGCTCAATTGAGCTATTTTTTGTTATATGAACCGCTTTTGCTTAAATTCCAATCAGTGATTTAGATCACGGTTTGGAACTTTTGCAAAAGAAAACTTGAAACAAACATTTAACAGTTTTAGCAACCACTAATTAAGCATGCAAAAAAGTGATAACTACTCGCCAATGTATGCAGCTCTTCTGAGCTGCGGCAAGTATACGTGGGTGAAATGTCAAATACAAACATCACATTATGCAAATTTTGTTTTTTTGGTAAAAAAATCTGCCAAGCCATTGCTGGCACAAGTACTTTAGCCGATTTAAGACCATGGTCTAACAAATTTAAACGCTTATTTAAATTGAAATGTGATCTAGATTCACTGTAAAGTATTCACGTTTGATAAGCCGCACTCAATAAGAATGAAGTAAGGAGAATGGGGTATGGCTGATAATATAGCCACATTAGAACTACCAGGGAATGATTCAATCGAACTGCCTATCAAAGAAGGTACGGCAGGTTTTGATGTAATCGACATCAGCAAGCTAGGTAGCAAAGGTCACTTTACCTTCGATCCAGGATTTCTTGCGACCGCTTCCTGCGAATCAGCTATCACTTATATCGACGGCGAAAAAGGCGTACTGCTACACCGCGGTTACCCTATCGATCAGTTGGCGGTAGAATCTAGTTACTTAGATTTATGTTATTTATTGCTTTATGGTGAGCTTCCAAATAAAGCACAATACGACGAATTCGTATACACAGTAAAAACCCATACTATGGTGAATGAGCAGTTGTCTGCTTTCTTCGCAGGTTTTAGACCTGATGCTCACCCAATGGCAATGCTGTGTGGCGTAACAGGTGCTTTATCGGCATTTTACCAAGACTCTTTGGATGTAAATGACGAGCGCCACCGCGAGATTGCAGCCTATCGTTTGGTGTCAAAAATGCCAACAATTGCCGCCATGTGTTACAAGTATTCAATCGGCCAACCGTTTGTTTATCCACGTAACGAGCTAAGCTATGCGGGTAACTTCTTAAGCATGATGTTTGCTGTACCATGTGAAGAATACAAGGTTAATCCTATCGTAGAACGCGCAATGGATCGTATTTTCATCCTACACGCAGACCACGAGCAAAACGCATCAACGTCTACCGTTCGTTTAGCCGGTTCTTCAGGTGCTAACCCATTTGCATGTATTGCAGCAGGTATTGCATCACTATGGGGACCAGCACACGGCGGTGCTAACGAAGCATGCCTTAATATGCTTGAAGAGATTGGCACTGTAGATCGCATTCCTGAGTTTATTGCACGCGCTAAAGACAAAGAAGATCCATTCCGTCTGATGGGCTTCGGTCACCGCGTTTACAAGAACTTCGACCCTCGCGCTAAGGTAATGCGTGAAACATGTCATGAAGTGCTTGCCGAACTAAAAGTAAACGATCCACTACTCGATGTTGCGATGGAACTAGAGCGTATAGCACTGGAAGACGAGTACTTCGTCTCTAAGAAGCTTTATCCAAATGTTGATTTCTACTCAGGCATCATCATGAAAGCGATTGGTATTCCAACAAGTATGTTCACTGTATTGTTCGCATTAGCGCGTACAGTGGGTTGGATTGCACACTGGAAAGAGATGCTAGATCAGCCTGGTCATAAGATCAGTCGTCCTCGCCAGCTCTATACTGGTGATGCTAAGCGTGACTTTATCGAGTTAGACAAGCGCGACTAAAAGCTTATTTATTACCCCATTTAAGCTCGTCACTTAAATGGCAGTATTGAATAGATAAAAAGGCACTCATTGAGTGCCTTTTTTATTGCTTCATCACATGGGCAAGCTTAATTACTCCCCAGCCTCAAACCGAGCATTCGCACTGTTCATGCTGTTAAAATGCAACTAACTATGATGAATCACACTTCTAAGATTGCCTAGCTAACGTTAATTCGACAAATAAAATTCATCATGAAAAATGCTAATATTTGCAAAAAGTCCGCTTTAGCACTGAAATTAACCTGACTTAATTAGCATAACAAACGATATTTCTTACCACTGCGCCCCAAAGCCAATCATGTCTGTAAACTAAAAATTGATAATTCATATAAAGCCCATCTGATAGTTAAAGACACTAATCGTAACTATTGTTAAAAAAACCAACATTTGTACTTTCTCGCTACATTTTATGCAACAGAACATCTAAACGATGTCCAGCAACAATTAACTAGCTGATATAAAGGAACTTTCAGTTGTGGCACATATCCTGCTTTATCAGGCCTATCAAAAGATAATTAAGGTCTGCTTACATGGAAACGTTAAATAAAAATAGAATCATTCTACCTCTACTACTAGTAACCCTATTGAGTGCATGTGGTGCAGAAGAACAAGCCAAGGAAGAAGATAAGTATGCAGTTCCGGTTGAAACTGCCACGGTTATTCAAGGCGATGTTTCCTCTTTCTACAGTACAACTGCGACGTTAGAAGCACCACAAGAAGCTAAAGTGGTCACCCGAGTTGCTGGTCTCATTCAAGCGATCAGGGTTGAAGAAGGCGATAGAGTGACCAAGGGCCAGTTATTAGCCGTAATCGATTCTAAGAGACAGAAGTTCGATTTGGACCGCTCTCAAGCCGAAGTTGAAATCATTGAGCAGGAATTAAATCGCCTTAAAAAAATCAGCAATAAAGAATTTTTCAGTGCCGATTCTATGGCAAAACTTGAATATAACCTGCAAGCAGCAATAGCGAAGCGAGATCTTGCAGCGCTTTATGTACAAGAGAGCATGATCCGCTCACCTATCGATGGCATCGTAGCCACCCGCTTTGTAAAGTCCGGCAACATGGCTAAAGAATTTGATGAACTGTTTTACATCGTCAATCAAGACGAGCTCTACGGCATTGTGCACCTACCTGAACAGCAGTTACAACACTTACGCCTAGGGCAAGATGCTGAAATTTATGCCAACAAGCACACTCAAGACACCACTCATGCAACAGTACTGCGGATTAGCCCGATTGTGGATTCCCAAAGCGGAACATTTAAAGTCACATTATCGGTACCTAACCAAAATGCCACGCTAAAAGCCGGTATGTTCACTCGTGTCGAGCTTAAATACGACACCCACAATAATGTCATCACTGTGCCCTATAACGCAGTAATCAACCAAGATAACGAATTTGCTCTTTATGTGATCGATGGTGAAAACGCCAATCGCCGCGCCGTTTCTCTTGGCTATCGTGAAGCCGATACTGTGGAAGTTGTTGCGGGTATCGAGCCCGGTGAGCAGATTGTGATCCGAGGCCAACAAAATTTGAAAGACAAGTCACTAGTTGAAGTGATCAACTCTGTCGACTTAGCGTCGGCTAAATAGATTAAGGCTCTCACCATGCCTATTGTCAAAATTATCGATGTTATATCAAGCATTGAACGGATTACTTTTTCAGACCTCGAGTCAGCTAAAAAAATGGGAAGCCCCCTATGTCTATTATAAAAACTGCGGTTAATCGACCGGTAACAGTATGGATGTTTATGTTTGCAGTGATTCTTTTTGGCATGGTGGGCTTTTCCCGCTTAGCCGTTAAGCTTTTACCCGACTTGAGCTACCCAAGTATCACGATTCGAACCCAATATATCGGAGCGGCGCCAGTCGAAGTTGAGCAACTGGTCTCAAAGCCTATTGAAGAGGCGGCAGGTATTGTCAAAGGCCTTAGAAAAATCAGTTCAATTTCACGCTCAGGTATGTCAGATGTTGTGCTTGAGTTTGAATGGGGCACAGATATGGATATGGCAAGCCTTGATGTACGAGAGAAACTCGATACGATTGAACTGCCTCTTGATGTTAAAAAGCCATTATTACTGCGCTTCAACCCAAACCTCGACCCCATAGTACGTCTGGCTTTATCGGTTCCAGAGTCAAGCTCTAGTGTCTCTGAAGGTATGAGCGAAAGCGAACTTAAACAGATGCGCACCTATGCCGAAGAGGAGCTAAAACGCCAACTAGAATCCTTAACGGGTGTGGCTGCAGTGCGGCTATCAGGTGGTTTACAGCAAGAAGTCCATATTCAGCTAAACCAGCAAAAGCTCACCCAGCTCAACTTAAGTGCTGACCTCATCCGTAACCGTATTGCCGAAGAAAATATTAACCTATCGGCCGGTAAAGTGATCCAAGGTGACAAAGAATATTTAGTCCGTACCCTTAACCAATTTAATTCCCTAGATGAATTAGGTCAGATAGTGATCTACCGCGATGAGCAGACGCTAGTGCGTCTATTTGAAGTCGCGCAAATTGTCGATGCCTATAAAGAACGTAATGACATCACACGCATTGGTGATAAAGAGTCGATTGAACTGGCAATATATAAAGAAGGTGATGCCAATACCGTTGCTGTCGCCCGCAAAGTCACGGCAGAGCTAAACAAGTTAAACGAGCGAAATGCCAAAGCCGAACTAAAAGTCATTTACGATCAATCTGAATTTATTGAAAGTGCCGTCAACGAAGTCACCACTGCCGCACTAATTGGTAGTTTACTCTCTATGCTAGTCATCTACCTGTTCCTTAGGGACATCATTCCAACCTTGATCATCTCAATTTCGATCCCGTTCTCGGTTATCGCAACCTTTAACATGATGTACTTTGCCGATATCAGCCTTAACATCATGTCTCTTGGCGGTATAGCTCTCGCAGTGGGGCTTTTGGTCGATAATGCCATCGTAGTTCTGGAAAACATCGACCGCTGTAAGTCACTCGGGATGAATCGCCTAGAAGCGGCGGTTACCGGTACTAAAGAAGTGGCTGGTGCTATTTTTGCCTCGACACTCACTACACTAGCAGTATTTGTACCTTTAGTGTTTGTCGACGGCGTAGCAGGAGCATTGTTTGCAGACCAAGCATTAACCGTTACCTTTGCCCTACTCGCTTCACTGTTAGTAGCGCTTACCACCATCCCAATGCTTGCCTCTCGAGAAGGCTTTAAAGCACTGCCCCCGTTACTGGAAAAGACAGCAAAACCTAAACCTGAAACGAAAATGGCAAAACTAAAACACTACAGCGCCACCGTGTTCTCTTTTCCATTTGTTTTGCTTTTTAACTACCTGCCGAGTGCACTATTAACCTTAGTGTTGATTATTGGTCGTAGCCTATCTTGGCTGGCGGGGCTCATAATGCGACCCATTAGCAGCGTGTTCAACTGGGGCTATCACAAGTTAGAACGCTTTTATCATCAACTTTTGGCTGCGGCTTTAAAGTTCCGTCTACTAACGTTGTCGATTGCCTTGGCCGTTACGGCAAGTGCTGCGCTTTTAGTGCCAAAGTTAGGTATGGAGTTGATCCCACCAATGAATCAAGGTGAGTTCTATGTCGAGGTTTTACTGCCACCGGGAACAGAAGTCGCCCAAACAGACAGAGTACTAAGAACTCTAGCGCTGTCGATAAAAGATCGCAGTGATGTGAAGCATGCCTATAGCCAAGCTGGTAGCGGGGGCTTAATGACCTCTGACACCTCACGAGGCGGCGAAAATTGGGGCCGCTTACAGGTCGTACTGAGTGATCACTATGCCTTTGATGCTGTCGCGAATAAGCTACGCGTGACCGCAATGCGCATTCCTGAGCTTGAAGCTAAGGTGCAGCACCCTGAACTCTTCAGTTTTAAGACACCACTTGAAATTGAGCTCGTTGGCTACGATCTTGGCCAGCTTAAACAAACTGCCGATAACTTGGTAGATGCTCTATCGGATTCAGACCGTTTTGCCGATATCAATACCAGCCTGCGTGATGGTCAGCCTGAACTAAGCATTCGATTTGACCATGAGCGTTTAGCGGCGCTCGGCATGGACGCCCCAACCGTTGCCAATCGTATCGCCCAAAGGATTGGCGGCACAATTGCGAGTCAGTACACGGTTCGCGACCGTAAGATTGATATTTTAGTGCGTAGCGAACTTGATGAACGCAATCAGATCAGTGATATCGACTCGATGATTATCAATCCAAACAGTAGTCATCCTATTTCGCTCAGCGCGGTTGCTGATGTCAGCCTCAAGCTTGGCCCTTCAGCGATTAACCGTATCAGCCAGCAGCGTGTTGCCATAGTGTCGGCTAACTTAGCCTATGGCGATCTAAATGATGCAGTGCTCACTGCTCGTGACATTCTAGCAGCACAGACGCTGCCTACCTCGATTCAAGCCCGCTTTGGCGGACAAAATGAAGAGATGGAGCATTCATTTAAGTCGCTACAAATTGCTCTCGTGCTCGCTGTATTTTTAGTTTACCTAGTGATGGCGAGCCAATTTGAGTCTTTACTGCATCCGCTGCTTATTCTTATCGCAGTGCCTATGGCGGTCGGCGGAAGTATTTTTGGTCTATTTATCACGAATACTCATTTAAGTGTGGTGGTATTTATCGGGCTTATCATGCTGGCGGGAATTGTGGTCAACAACGCCATCGTACTGGTCGATAGAATTAACCAACTGCGTCAAAATGGCGAAGATAAGCTTACTGCAATCTCTAACGCGGCTAAATCGCGTCTGCGTCCAATCATCATGACCACCATGACTACCGCGCTTGGCCTATCTCCTATGGCACTAGGCCTTGGTGATGGTAGCGAAGTGAGAGCGCCGATGGCGATTACGGTGATTTTCGGTCTATCATTATCAACGCTACTGACTTTAGTTGTGATCCCTGTGCTTTATGCCCTCTTTGATAGAAAGGAGTTTGATAAAAAAGAGTCAGACATGAGTCTTGAAGGAGGCCAAGCATGAATATCACCCGCTTCGCCATTGCAAGGCCTGTAACGACCACGATGTTTTTTGTGGCAATACTCCTGTTTGGGCTCGCTTCTAGTCGATTATTGCCACTAGAGATGTTCCCTGGCATCGATATTCCACAGGTGATTGTTGAGGTGCCCTATAAAGGCTCCACCCCTTCAGAGGTGGAGCGTGACATCACCAATGTACTGGAGGAGTCGTTAGCCACCATGGGCGGCATTGAGGAGCTACGCTCAAGCTCCTCACAAAATGGCGCTGAAATTGAGCTAAGAATGAAGTGGGGAGAGAACGTCGCCACTAAGAGCTTAGAGGCCAGAGAGAAAGTCGATGCGGTGCGTCACTTATTGCCTAAAGATGTGGAGCGAGTGTTTATCAGGCAGTTCAGTACCGCCGATATGCCGGTGCTTAATTTACGAATTTCAAGCGACCGCGAGCTATCCAGTGCTTTCGATCTACTCGATAAGCAGCTTAAAAAACCACTAGAACGTGTAGAAGGGGTATCGCAAGTCACCCTTTATGGTGTCGAACAGAAGCAGATTGAAATTCGTATTAATGCCGACAAACTGGCATCGAGCAATATTTCGGTTCAAGCCCTTAACCGCCGCTTACAGCAAGAAAACTTTGTCATTAACGCTGGCGTGTTGAAAACCGACTCTCGCGTCTATCAAGTATCGCCCAAGGGGGAGTTTAGAAATTTAGATGACATCGCTGCGTTGGTATTAGCGCCAGGGATCACCTTAGGCGATATCGCCAATATCACCTTCTCTTTGCCAGAGCGCCTAGATGGTCGTCACTTAGATCAAAATTACGCCGTTGGTTTAGATGTGTTTAAAGAGTCGGGTGCTAATCTGGTCGATGTATCCGAACGGGTGATGAAGGTTATCGAAGAAGCTAAGCAGGACTCACAGTTTGAAGGTATTAAACTGTTTGTCATGGAAGATCAGGCCTATGGGGTGACCTCTTCCTTGCGCGATCTACTTGCCGCAGGTCTGATAGGTGCTTTGCTTTCTTTCATTGTTCTATATCTGTTCCTTCGCGACCTTAAGATGACCTTAGTAATCGTGTCATCGGTGCCGATTGCTATCTGTATGACATTAGCGGCAATGTACTTTTTAGGTTATAGCCTCAATATTTTGTCAATGATGGGATTATTACTTGCTGTGGGCATGCTGATCGACAACGCTGTGGTGGTCACCGAAAGCGTACTTCAAGAGAAGCAAGCTAAAGTCGATGGCCTAAACAATCTCGAGCCTGTAAGCCAAAGTGACAACACGGCTATACTGCGAGGGGTCGATAAGGTCTCATTAGCAGTACTAGCCGGTACCATGACGACGGCAATTGTATTTTTACCTAACATATTTGGCGTAAAAGTTGAGCTAACGATTTTCTTGGAGCATGTGGCGATTGCTATCTGTATCTCCCTCGGCGCTTCATTGTTAGTCGCAAAAACATTGCTACCGTTAATGCTAAGTAAGATGACATTCTCGTTAAGTAAGCGAACGAAAGAAAGCTCACTACAAACTCGCTACCAAACGAGCCTAAATTGGATCTTGGCTCACCCGCGAATTTCAGGTGTATTAGCTATCGTCCTCTTAGCTTCCACCGCCCTACCATTAAGCATGGTCAAACAAGACCAGTCTGATGGTGAAGGCAATAATCGTCTATACATCAACTATCAGGTGGAAGGCCGTCACAGCTTAGATGTCACTGAAGCGATGATCACTAAGATGGAAACTTATCTCTATGCCAATAAAGATAAGTTCCAGATAGACTCGGTATACAGTTACTTCTCGGCCGACAGAGGTCAATCGACTCTGATCTTAAAAGAAGACACCGAAGTCGATATGAAGGCGCTGAAGAAAACCATACGGGAAGGTTTTCCAAAATTTGCTATCGCCAAGCCGCAATTTGGCTGGGGCGGAGAAAACAACGGCGTTCGCGTTTCCCTCACAGGTCGCTCGACCACAGAGTTAATTCACCTTAGTGAACAAGTCATCCCGCTACTCAGTAATATCGATGGCCTCACCGATGTGCGCTCAGAGTTAAATGGCGCCCAGCAAGAGGTGGTGATCCGTATCGACCGCCAAATGGCAGCAAGACTGGATTTAAAACTCAGTGAAGTGGCCTCTAGTATCTCTATGGCGCTAAGAGGCACACCTCTACGCTCATTTCGTCATGATCCTAGTGGTGAACTGCGGATCGAGATGGCGTTTGAGCAGCAGTGGCGCTTATCACTGGAAAAACTAAAACAACTGCCAGTGATCCGAATCGACAATCGAGTCTACACCTTAGACAGTTTAGCCAAGGTCGAAATTTTACCTAGGTTTGACACCATTCGCCATTACGATAGACAGACAGCTCTATCGATTGGAGCCAACTTAGATGAGCTAACCACAGAGGAAGCACAGGAGAAGATCACTCAAGTGATGGATAATATTAACTTCCCCGCAGGTTACGGCTACTCATTGCGAGGCGGTTTTCAAAAGCAAGACGAAGATGAAGCCGTGATGGCAACCAATATGATTTTGGCGATTGCAATGATCTATATCGTTATGGCCGCACTTTTTGAGTCACTGCTGCTACCCACAGCGATTATCACCTCGATTCTATTCTCGATTACTGGCGTGTTTTGGGCACTACTATTTACTGGCACTCCGATGTCGATAATGGCAATGATAGGGATCTTAATCTTGATGGGCATTGTGGTGAATAACGGCATTGTCTTGGTGGACCAAATCAACCAATTAACCCCTGAGTTAGACAAGCTATCTGAAACCATTAGTGCCGTGTGTTTCACTCGATTACGCCCAGTGCTTATGACAGTAGGAACCACAGTACTAGGCTTAGTCCCCTTAGCTATGGGAGATACGCAGCTCGGCGGTGGCGGTCCATCATACTCGCCGATGGCGATTGCGATTATCGGCGGCCTCACCTTCTCAACCGTCACTAGCCTGTATTTGGTGCCCTTGTGTTATCAAGCCCTTTATAGAATACGCCACAACAGCGCGATTCGCCTTGGACAAGCCGACAGGTTTTCAAGGAGGCTATTACCTTGGATGAGCTAGTGGTGATTGCTGCGAGTGAGCTCCTGCCCGTTAGCTCGGGCTAGCTCTTGACTATCATTAGGGGCAGCTCATGGCTATTACTAAGGGCTGCTCATGGCTGTTATGAATACGCTGTGATCTATGGGAGCCAGCTTAAGACTTTTAAACTTGAGCTGACGATGCTCTAACACATTACAATTTATAGCCAAGGTCAACTCGCTCCTTGGCTCTTTTCATTTATTTTCCGCTTTTTATCCGCAAAACAGCACAGTTACACCTGTCCTTCCTTGCAAGTATTTTCCTCTCCCAAAAGTGTATCACTTTTGAAACAAGATAAGCCTCTGAAAAAACTCAATAAAAATCCAGACAGCCGATACCTGTTACACCTTTCGCGACTAATAAATTATAACCAGTTGAATTATAAGAAATAAATTATTGGCACTATATATGTATTAAATCAGGCGAATATTACGATTAATGAGGTATCAATTATGAGTATTCACAGTAAACCTCGTTTCTCACTCTTACCTATGTTTACAGCACTTGTCCTAGCCGGACTACCGATTGCGGCTAACGCCCTATCGGGTGCTATTTTCACGACTACTAGCGACGGTGGCATAGTTAATGAGAATGTGAGATATGAGAGTAAATTGGATGTCTATCTGGACGGTGGACCTAGAATGAATGCGCCAGCATTCGCTGCAGCGCTTCCTGATGGTAATTACTATTTCCAAGTAACCGATCCCAGTGGTAAAGATTTACTATCTAGAGACCATATCAGTTGCCGTGAAATCAAGGTTGAAAACGGTGTCATTACTGAGTATCCAGGTAGTGGAGGAACCAATTACGTTAAAGATAAAGGCGGTTGGAAGTCCGTATCTTGTACTGAGTACCCGACCAATGGTAACAAACTTATGGAGGTTCATGAATTTAATCCCGACATAGATCACAACAGCGATCTAGGTGCTATGGTCATTCAGCTCTATCCCTACGATGACACCCCCAATAAAGGTGGCGTTTATAAGGCATGGGTTACGCCAGTCGAAAATTATGCTCCCATAAATATCTTCGATGCCGGCGGTGGCATGGGCGCGACAAACCAACCTAACCAAGAGGGTTATCAAGCAGGTAATTTTCACGGCTTTATTCCGCGTTATGCCAAAACAGATAACTATAAAGTGAAAGAGAAAAAACCTCAGTACGGTATTATCGCTTTGCGTAACTACCACGATGCTAACTTGAACTGTCGTTTAGACCTAGGCGAGAAGTTTATCTGGCAATGGCAATACGGTATCGAAGATGGGCTTAATGTACGTAATGACGATAACACCAATGACGAGTCGACTGGAGATCCTACCACCATCTTACTTAAAGAGGCTCTCGGCCAGTTAAGTGACACTTGGTCTTTAGATCACTTCAGGTGGACTGAGGATAAAGACAAGAACCTCAATAGTCAGTACTTCACCACTTCAGGTTACGTACATGACTACTTGGCATTTAGCTCTACTAACGCAGGACCGGAGGATCCCAGCCTCTGGGATGGCGATGATGCTAATGACTATATTCAGCGCTTCGTCATGGAAATGCCTTGTCCAGATTTATTTGACGACGGCCTAGCACCACATACCAGTAATGAGTTCTCTGACTTTATCCCTACGGCCTTAGGCGTCGAGCCTGTCGTAAGCAGTGATCCGCAAATCACCCTTACATTAAGTCAGGTAGGTTTTGCCAATATTAAGGTTCAAAAGGTATTCGATACCAACGGTAATGGTATTGCTGATGATGGTGAGCTGGGAATACCCAACTGGCCCGTTCGGTTGAAATATGCCCCTAGCCTACTGGAATCAAACGGTGGCCCAATACCCGATACCATCAGTAGCACGATTAATAAAGACGTGTATGACGAAGTGGTAGCACGCTTTGGACTCACTGCAGATCCGATCCTAGAAAACGGTTATGCAAACCGTATGACGGATGCCAACGGTAAGATGACCTTTAGCGTTCTATTACCAAATGGATATGGTGATGCACCGCTTACTCCATATCCAACTGACTACTATCAGGTAGAGGAAGCTACAGCTCAGGGCTGGATGGCGACATCAAGTGTCACCATAGAGTTTGACGTGCGATCTGAGGCCAGCGGCCCTGATGGCCGATTACCACCTATCATGGGTAACGCTTATTTAGACAATAGCAGCACCCCACTAGGTGATGTGGTATTTACCAATATCTGTTTTAATGAGGCGAGTTTCGGTACTAAAGGTTATTGGCATAACAAAAACGGCCTAGGCGAAATGGAGGAAGCCTTTGTCACAGGTTATATCAATGGCTTAGACCCTTATGACAGCGAAACTAGCTACTTTGGTAAAGGCGATGAGCCATTTGATGGCAAGTTCACTGACGGAACAGACGTAGAACCGGCCTACAAAAATGACTCCATCACAGAAGGGATCTCAGCTGGTGCGGGTACAGTCAAAGCCGAGGTATCTCACTTTCTCATTGACGGCAATGGTGGCGGCGATCCAAGAGAGCAGCTTGCTCAGCAGTTACTGGCATTCTTGTTCAATGTTGAATATCGCCTTGACGGTGATGCCGTGTTGATGATGCCTGACGGAAGCACTATATCTACCACTGATATCGTCTCTGGTGCAATCAGCGCTTGGCAAGGTACAGATGCCGTGGCTCAAAACCACTACAAGACCTTGTTAGATACCTTTAACAACATGAAGGTTGCCGATGGTAACGGGGTTAAATATGTACCGAGTGATCCGGCAAATTGTCCATTGGTACCTGCTCCCTACTAACTCATCTCAATGAGATGATTAAAGTTAGTTTGGGTAAGAGCCAAAGGAAAACTTAACTTTCAACATTAAACCTAGATAGGCGAGTCTGAGTGGCTCGCCTACTTTCTACTTTCCACATTCTACTTTCCACATTCCACCCAAAGACAAAATATTGTCAGACGTCAATAATCCAGCGCTTTATCTGCCCTCTTAGCTTGCGTTCCACCAGATCCTACCTAAAATTTAATCATCAATGGTTAGCCATTGTAGTCGCCAACACAGAGTTTCTCTAAGGGAATAACGTGAATAAACCCCAGCATAAGAGACCCATTGCGTGTAGAGATATCCTAGTACTTGATCTAGCTGGTGAGCATTTCTGCTTCGAAAAAGAACTCAAGCCGTTTCATTGGCGTTGTATTTTCGCAGAGACGCTTCCTAGCGCTAAAAAGGCTGCACGAGACTATACTTTCCACGTTGCAATTGCTGTTCTGTCTAAAACTAATCTGCAAAGAGTGCTAAACAGCATCAATGAAGTCAACCAGCACCAACAAAACATCATCTGGGTGGCAATATCTACTGGGTTGGAATCGGTAAATAGTCAGTTAACTTCACGCCTGCCCTACTATTTTACCGACTATCACCACCAGCCTGTCGACTGGAGCCATCTAAACCAAACACTTGGTCATGCTTATGGTATGGCGCTATTAAAGAAAAAAAGTTCTCATCCAACCGAAAATCTCACCCAAGAAATGCCGTTATTAGGTCACTCAAGTTTAATCAATAAACTAAGAAGCGATATTGCCAAAGTAGCGACAAGTGATGAAGCTGTGATGATCAGTGGTGAAACGGGCACTGGTAAAGGACTCTGCGCTCATTTAATCCATAGCCAGTCAAAACGAAAAACGGGGCCATTCATCACCATCAATTGTGGTGCTTTACCACAAAGCTTGATCCATTCAGAACTGTTTGGCCATGAAAAAGGCGCGTTCACCGGGGCCGACAAACAATACATAGGCCATATAGAGCGAGCCAACAAGGGAACACTGTTTTTAGATGAGATAGGCGATCTCACATTAGAGTCTCAGGTTAACCTATTACAGTTTCTAGAAGATCATATCATCGAGCGCTTAGGTGGCAGTAAAACCATCACGATTGATTGCCGCATCATATTTGCCTCCCATGTCAATCTTGAAACAGCTGTAGAAGAGGGGCGGTTTAGAGAAGACCTCTACTATCGGATTAATATACTGCACCTACACGCCCCAAGCCTTAGAGAGCATAAAGAGGATATAACACAGCTCAGTGATGAATATCTAAACATTTTCAGTCCCGATCATCAGCGATACAGCCTTACACCTAAAGCAATAGAAACCATGCTCGCATACGAGTGGCCAGGTAATGTCAGAGAACTCAAGAACCGTATACATAGAGCCATTATCATGGCAAGCAGTAACCAGTTAAGTGAGGCCGATTTAGGAATAAAAATCACCAAACATCAATCTGATGAAAACGATGTCGTTGACTTAGCTCAACACAGAGTTGTTATCGATACAGAATTGCTACTCGATGCCATCAAACGTAATAACCACAACATATCCGCAGCGGCGCGAGAGCTCAAAATATCCAGAACCACGTTTTATCGCTTGATCAAGAAATGCAAAATTAAACTCTAGAGATGGCTGTTCGAATCCATTTGAATAGTCGAGGACCCCACAATGTTAAGATATAAACGACTACCGTTTGCGTTATTGATGACACCATTGTTACTCACAGGCTGCCAACCTCAAAATAACGCCGAATTACAACAGGAGATCGCATCCCTCAAGCAAGACATCACCCAACTGAAAAAGGAAATGAATACTGTTGGAGGCCAAGTAAAAGATATTCATACCATTGCGATGCGTTCTCAAAAGCCTCAGTATAAGAGCTTACCTACCCAAGAAAACTTTGACGAAGATGGTAAACTTCCTCAACTAGGTGATGCCACTGCTCAGCTGGCAATTATCGAATTTTCTGACTATCAGTGCCCTTACTGCAAACGATTTATCGATCAAACATTCACTAAGCTAAAATCCAACTATATCGATACAGGCAAAGTGCAATATTTGACGCGAGATTTTCCGCTGAGCTTTCACCCTAAGGCTAAAGGGGCCGCTATTGCCGCAAACTGCAGCCTACAACAGGATGCCTACTGGGCGATGCGAGATTCACTGTTCAACAATATGAAGCAGCTCGATGATGCGCTCTACCAACAAGCAGCTAGCAACCTGTCTTTAGATATGGCTAAGTTTGCAGACTGTCTTGTCGATGAGTCAATTTCGAGTAAGGTACAGCAAGATGTGGCCTATGGTTCGTCTTTAGGAATAAGAGGCACACCAAGCTTCGTGATAGGTAGAGTCGAAGACGGTCAATTGATCTCGCCAAAACTAGTCGTCGGTGCACAGAGTTATCAGACTTTTGCAGTATTACTCGATGAACTACTCGCAACTCCAGACTCAAGCGACTAACAAGCAAGCAGAGTAGCCGTGAACATATCGCTAGATGAAACTATCCCAGCTTCAATACTAGGATATCAGTATCGGCTCTCAGCCTCTTACACAGCCCCTAACATAACCCATTAGCCCAAACTCACTCAATTAAGTCTCCCACAAGCAGCCTTCCCCTTCCTCTTGTTAACAAGTAAAAACCCTAGTAATCCGAAGAAAAACAGACAGATAGCCTTCCCCAGTCTAAAGCTTCCTTCGTTACCTGCATACTTTCAAAAAGATCAAATTAGCTTTCAATTTATTGCAGTGCCACGCAACTAGTGTAACAAGCGTCACAAGGTCAAGTTGAACACAGTGAAACATTAAATAGCATACTAACCAACCACTTAAGAAAAAACCTTTTTATCCCTGTATCACCCATGAAACATTATGACTGTTCAAAAGCGTTACACTTTAAATATAAATCATAAATTTCATAAACTTAACTCAATGGCCTGAGCTTTGCTTAGTCTTTAAGCATAAGTTTGAACTAACCCTCTGTGAGCAAGTTAGCTAACGATCTTCTCACTGAGTCATCAGCCATATCTTTAATGTGCCGTCAGCTGTTTAACGCTCAAATTAAACATCAGTTGACTCATTCAAGTAATGGCTTTGTTGGAATAACTTACAAAAAACTAAGCACGTTTTATCCATATTCACTTATTAAGATGGTAAATATTATGAAACGATTTAAATGCAAACGACTTATTGGCGCGCTAGGCATTGCGCTTATAAGTTCAACCACCCTTTATGGTGTGACGAGCCTGTCAACCGCAGATGCTGCAGCCTATGATTGGCTTGGCATGGGCGAAGACCCGACAAAATTCTGTATGGCCGATGCTTATCTGATGAAAGACGGTAATAAGCTGGCTCAGGACTCACTAAACTGTACTGCGAATGATGTTGAAATCACTAAGGTGACACCAACCGAGCCTAACGCAGAGTGTAATCTTGGTGAAGTGTTCACCTTTAATGCCGATGTAACGGTACGAACTAATGCGAATGAGCGTTGGGACACGACCTTCTATCTACCTTTGACCGAAGAAAGCCCACAAGTTGTACAAGGGGCTGGCCTTCGTAATTGTAGTATGATCTTACCCATCCCTGGTGACAGCGGTCAGACCGCCGATGTACAGCTAGACGGCGACCAATGTGGTGATATCACCAAGGCTTTAGGCCCAGATGAGTATGTGCTCAGCGATGAGCCTATCACCATGTTATGTGCCGATATAGATGGTAATAATCAGGCAGACTTCACCTATTGTGCGGCTTGGGACAACATAGATAGAGATAATTGTACCTATGAAGAAGATCCTTACGCCGGTCAGATCCCTAACAATAAATCAAAATGTAACTGTGACACCTTTAATATCGATGTCTTTATTAAGCCAACGCCACCTACCGTAGTTAAAACCCTAACCAGCCAATCATCTCGTAGCGAGCCTGGTGGCACCTTTGACTATACAGTTAGCTTTACTAACCCTAATGCACAAACTTCGCTATTTATCACATCATTAAGTGATGAGATTGATATCGGCGCAGAGGGCGGTTTTGATACATCAATTGATCTTTGGGGCGCACCAGTTGCAGTCAACCCAAACGTTGATGGACTGTATCTAACGGCGAATAACTGTTCTATGCCAGCTAATGGCGGCGAAATCTTACCTAGTGCCACATACAGTTGTGCCTTCACGGTACATATTGTCGACCGGGACTTACCTAATGATCAAAGTCCTGAACTCTACGATGACCTCGTTAAACTTACACTACTCGATAAGAACGGTGACCCCGTTGTAAATGGCGATAGCTGCTCAGCGATTAGTAGCGTTGCAGGGGATCATTGTAGTAACGAGATCAGAGTTGAGATCACCAATCTAGCACCAGCAATTACCGTGACCAAGACGGCTAATCCAACTGAAGTTTTAGAGCCTGGAGCGAATGTTGAGTTTACCATTGAAGTACAAAATGATGCCGCATTCTGGGATTCACCACTCACCTTAACCGTGTTAAATGACACCGTGTTTGGCGATCTTCTTGCAGGTGATTGCTCCGCAGTTTCCACATCTATAGCTTTAGGTGGTACTTATACCTGTACATTCACTAAATTCATTGGCGGTGATGCAGGCGATAAGCACTCTAATACCGTGTCCGCAACAGCAATTGATGATGAGCATGATGAAGCGACAGGTAATGATTCAGCCATGGTCGATATTCGTGACGTACCATCGTCAATCACTCTTGTTAAGACTGCAAACCCAACAGAGGTATTAGAAACCGGTGACGATCCAAATAACTACAGCAACGTTAGCTATAACTTTGAATTTAGCGTCAATGCTGCAGGTGTGGATGACGTGGCCTTCACGAGTCTAACAGATATTCCATTCGGTACCTTAACCGGTGACTGTATGGTTGATAGCAAAAATGGTAGCCCTATCGCTCCAACAGCACTTAATGGCTTTATATTACAGCCTGGCGAGTATGCAAGCTGTGATATCATCAAAGGTCTACAGGGTAATGCGGGTGATACTCACGAAAATACGGCTACCATCAGAGGTGTCGATGAAGACGGTCAACCTGTCGATGCATCTGATAATGCACTTGTGACCTTTACACCTCAGGCTCCAGATACCGATATGGCGTTCGCAACTAGTATGCTAGTGGTATTAGAGCTAACTAATGCTGGTGTCGAGGATGTGACCTTAACAGAACTCACAGTGAGGGGAGTAACTGTTGCCCATAATAATATCCACCCAGAGTTTATCATTCTCAATGCTGCCAACGGTGAGCATGCAGGTGTATCTTACTCACCTTGTGCTATCGGTACGGTACTTGGCTATAACGGTTCAGGCTCTGAACACTATACCTGTGCCTTTACCATAGAACTTAAACCGGGTGTGGAAAACACGGATCCAATCACATTCCTATCTGCAGGGGTCGATGGTATCGTCGCTGTGGTAGAAGATGATGAAGGTTCGCAGATTGTCAATGGCGTGACTGTTGAAGTTAATACCGTTGAGTAAATAACTGAACTCAGCCATTAACAGTACTTATATTTTCAGTACTTATATTTACTGTACTGATATTGACAGTACTTGTATTTACTGCACTATGATTAACAGTACATAAGCTTGAAATGACGAGAGGGCGACGGTAAAAACCGCCGCCCTCTTTATTCATCACTATCTAGTGATAATAAACTTGATGCTAAAGCCTTATCACAGGTTATTTTTTACCGTTACCATGGCCGTTGCCATTACCGCCACCGCCGGAACTCGTAAGACTCAAGCTAACAGAAGCCGTTGCGGTCTTATCACCGTCGCTGATGGTATAGCTGAAACTATCACCACTCTTGAAGCTCTTTGCCGGTGAATATATCACTTGACCACTGCCACTAATCTGCACGCTGCCCTTAGCCCCCTGACTCACTGAAACAATCGTCAGTTCGTCATTCTCAGCATCCCAGTCATTGGCTAGCACATCGATAACCACTGATGTTTTAGATGACATAGTCACACTATCGCTAACCGCCACCGGCGCAGTATTCACAGCTGACTTAACCGTATAACTTACACTGGTTTTTCCTAAATACTCAGCTTCACTCACATTCTGAGCATTAAGGCCAATATTAACTGCTCCAGCTTCCGCCTCGGTATCCGATGTCACGCTAATATTGACTTTAGTACTCGCTCCAGGCGCTAACGTCACTCGTGTAGAACTGGCACTCCAGCCATTTGGCACATCGGCAAACAGAGTAAATACAGCCTCAGGGCACGCTTCACTGTCTTGACTCGTTACTGTAGCGCTATAACTCACCTGAGTCCCTGCTGTAACCTCGCCCCCTTGAGGGTTTGATACCACAATCGATGGCGCGGCCAGTGTACAAGTAGGCAGTGGCTTTGCAACCGTATAGCTTGCGATATCATTGCCAATATAGCGATTATCGCGACGGTTTATCGCGCTCATATCGAAATCATAAGTGCCATCTTGCGCAGCTGTCGATGACTCAACGTTCAAACTAATGTTGCGGCTCTCCCCTGGCGTGAGACTCACCCCAAGGCTATCGGCACGCCAACCGGCTGGTACATTGGCTGTCACATCAAAGTCACTGCTTGCACAACTGCTGCTATCTTGACTGGTAATAGTTCCTCGATAAGTTGCAGCCTCCCCGGGAGCCAGCTCACCACTATTATCAACCGACAAGACAAATCTTGGGCTTGCCATGACGCAGGCCTCGATAGGCGAGTCAACAACATAGCTTACGATACCAGTCAGAGTGTACTCGCTGTCACTACTGTCAACCGCCGTGATGGCAATATCGTAGAAACCATCGGTAGCTGCCGCAGCCGAAGTCACATTCAAGCTTACTGTACCGCTCATCCCAGGTGCCAAGCTGAGACTATTTTGTGTCGCCGCCCAGCCACTCGGCACTACAGCAGACACCTTATAATCAGATATCGCACAATCAGCACTGTCATTATTGGTTACTGTTGCTTTGTAGGTAACTGAAGTCCCCGCTTCAACCCAAGCACTTTCATTAGGCAGCAATGACAAACTCGGACTTGCCTTTACGCAGCTTAGACCTGAATAGCTAACACTAACGCTGGCGCCTGAAGCATCGGCCCACTCAGTGGTAATCGTTACGCCAGCATCTGGGTCGGTATAACTTGTTCCCGCCAACAAGGCTGCATCATCAAAATCATAAATACCACTGTTTGGTGTCATATCGATGAGCAGGTTACTCTGCATATCATTTTCAGTCGCTAGATGTAATACCACGCCATCGGTAATACCATTTTTGCCCGCTAGAAAATCATCGAAACCGATCGCCTGGCGATATTCAATGTAATACCACAGAGGTAAGCCTGTATCGGCATCGGTACCACGTCGTACCTTAAGTCCCTTAGCTATGCCGGCTGGCAAAGTTTCATAGGGCTCAAGCTGATAGCTACCGTCACTCTCGGCAGTAACTATCCCTCCGGTATCAGGCGTTATCCAACCAAGCTGCTGTTTACTAAACGCATTGAAATGTCCCGTTACTCCAGATTTACCCATGATATCCATGGTGTCGCCATACTCAAATGACATACAACGGCCCGTTAATACGCCTTCAGAACAGTCATAATCCTTAGCATGATATAACCCAAAGTTATGTCCCAACTCATGGCCAACGGTACGCAGCGTCATTGAGCCGTTGATAAAGGCACGAGAAGGGTTACCACCAATAGTACCCTGACCTGTCCAACCACAATCTGAATTTTCAGGATAGATATACACTAGACGATCATAGTCAGAAATGTTGACGCCACTATCGATTATCGCTTGACGGCCATAGTTATCGATATCGTTGGTTCGACATGTCGCATCGATTGGCAGTGTAAAGTAACCTTGCACGTCACCGTTTAACCAAGTCTGGCCGTAAGATGCTTCTAGGTAGTAGTCGTTGACAGTCCCAAATACCAGTTCCTGTACTTCTGCTGTCGTCCAAGGCTGACTGGTGTTGTTCTGAAAGTTAACCAGTGCAACCAGTGTACGTTGCTCACCCATAGTATTAGGCAAGCTAGATGCCGAAACGCTCATTACATCGGTGCCAGCGACAAGCTGCAAACTATCGCTTTCATCGTTGAGCACTAACGCGCTAGATCCTGTTTGATCAGTGTCGCTCCCTTTAAACATCCAGCCTTTCGCTTTAATCTGAGCGCCAGTTTTCAGCTGCTCAAACTTTGCCCCTTCAGGAAGGTGCAAGTCTACCGAGCCATTATCCGTTATCAACGCATGACGTAGCTGACTATGACTATCGTTTTCATAATCTATATATGAAAGTTCCAGCTCACCTCTAAGCTCACGCTTTTGAGCCAGCATGGCCAAAACATCCTTCGGCATGCCTGCTCTGGCGGACTCAGGTAATACAGCACGAACCGCCGCTTGAGGATCGGTTTTAACCAATTCGTTTAGCAATCCCTGACGGTTTTTAGCCTGTTCAACTAATTGCTGTTTAAGCGACTGCTTGTTTGACTTGCTCGCATGACGAAACTCAGTCATACGACTGGCAAGCTGCAAGGTCTGTTCTTCAACCAGTTGCTTATGGGCATTTGCTTTCCTGCCCTGAGCATGGCCTTGCTCTTGAGCATAACCATGGGCATGGCTATGACTGGCCGAGCTATTACTGTTTGGGGTGCTAGCATATCTGGCATCGGTAGCCGATGCGGCAGTAGAAGCGACTGAAAAAGTGAAGGCAGAGAAGGCCAATAATGTTGTGGCCGATAGCTTCAAAATTGTGGCAGCCGAATGCGATGCCAATTTGACATTTTTGTTATTCAAATATCATTACCCCTAAGAGTCGAACGTACTTATTTAAATCTGTCTAACGACAGATTTCTCATTTTGGTATTATCGGTATGAAAATTAATAAATAATCATAACGCAAAGGACGGAAACCCTTGC
The DNA here is from genome assembly GCF_947497935.1 of uncultured Shewanella sp. GTDB lineage: Bacteria > Pseudomonadota > Gammaproteobacteria > Enterobacterales > Shewanellaceae > Shewanella. The sequence goes on along the minus strand of NZ_CANMIO010000007.1, from coordinate 24,665 downwards.
TGGCTCTAGGTTTGACCAGAGCGACCTGGCGGCATACTAGCAAAGTGAGAGAATAAATTACAAACAAGAACTGATCATTTTTTGATCGATCGCGCGTTTTTTGAACAATCTCACGCTAAGTAATTGATAAGCGATATTCACTAAATATAGTGAAATTAGCGATAGGGAAATTAAAGCGAGTTTAGTGAGTCGCAATTAAGCTTGAGTCGTTCTCATAACGTTATCTCCGTTAAGCTTAATACCGATAAGAATCAATTTAAGACTGTCGCACCTAATAAAAAAGCGCCAAAAGGCGCTTTTTTATTAGATCTCAAAACTTATTCAGCCAAAGACTCAGCTTTGTTTTCTAACAATACTGGAATACCGTCATTGATTGGATAAGCCAATTTGTCTGCTCTGCAGATCAGCTGTTGGGCGTCTTTGTTGTATTCAAGTTTGCCCTTACATACTGGACACGCAACAATTTCGAGTAATTTTTTATCAAATGCCATTTCGAATACCTTTACTTATCTGCTACTAACCGATCTATTTTAGCGAGTAGTTGTTGATCAAATGAGGCGGATAGCTTCGCATCTACGGCGAGATACCACCAGTTATCTTTTGCAAAATCGCGACATTTCACCGCATCTTTTTCAGTCATCACCAACAAACGCCCATTGGCAAGTTCATTGAGAGTTGAATCACTGTAAGTGCTATGGTCATCAAATGCTTGCGTCAGCTCGATTTGGTAGCCCTGCTCAGTTAATGTGTCGAAGAAGCGCTGCGGGTTACCTATCCCAGCCATCGCCACTAAAGGCTGTGAATGACTCGGTGGTAAGCTTCCCTTATGCACAGGCGACACTGGTAGCCACTTAGTTGGCTCAAGCTGCATCTGTTGCTCTGCACTCTTAGCCTCACCGCCATTTACAATAACCTGATCGACGCTTTTAAGGCGCCAAGACGCTTCGCGCAGCGGTCCTGCTGGCAGTAACATACCATTACCTAAACGGCGCTCACCATCGAGAATAATAAGCTCTATATCACGAGCTAGTTGATAATGCTGTAGCCCATCGTCACTGATGATGATATCGACATCAAATTCAGTTAATAACTTATTTGCCGCATCGACTCGCTTGGCTCCAACGACCATAGGTACGCCGGTACGCGATACTATCATCGCGGGCTCATCACCAACGCTGCTCGGCGCATCTTCTGGCAATACTACTCTCACGCCTTCGATTTCGACGCCATAACCACGACTGATAACGCCAGGCTTAAAGCCGTGCGTTCTCAGAAGCTCGATAAGATAGATCACTGTCGGTGTTTTGCCGCTTCCACCCACGGTAATATTACCGACAATAATCACAGGTACGGGTAGCTTTGTGGCCTTTTTAATACCTAGCGTGAACAGTTGACGCCTCAGCCATGTGATGGCACCAAAGAGTATCGATAAGGGCCACAACGCAAACCTAAGCGGATGACCCTGATACCATAATTTATTAACCCAAGACTGCATCTAGCTACCAAACTGCATCTGATACAAGTTGGCATAAACGCCGCCTTTGGCCAGCAAGGTTTCATGATTGCCACGCTCGACAATCTGCCCTTGGTCAACCACCAAAATTTGATCGGCGCTTTCAATAGTCGACAAACGGTGAGCAATCACAATCGAAGTACGATTTTGACGTAGATTATCTAAGCCCTGCTGAATCGCCTTCTCAGACTCGGTATCGAGCGCTGAGGTCGCCTCGTCAAGAATTAACACTGGTGCATTACGCAATATTGCACGGGCAATCGCGATACGCTGTCTTTGACCGCCTGAGAGCATCACACCATTTTCACCAATCTGAGTATCCAGCCCTTCAGGCATAGGCTCAATAAACTCCATAGCATGAGCAAGAGTTGCCGCTTCGATGATCTGCTCACGAGTCGCCACACCAGGATAGGCATAGGCGATATTATTGGCGATAGTATCGTTAAACAAGGTCACTTGCTGTGATACTAGTGCAACCTGGCTGCGTAACGTTTTAAGCTTATAATCATCGATGTTTTGCCCATCGAGTGTAATTTCCCCGCCCTTTAGGCCAGTGTAGAAGCGAGTCACTAGACTTGCGATGGTTGATTTACCTGAACCAGAACGGCCTACCAAGGCTAAGGTTTGGCCCTGCTCAACTTTAAAGTCGATATCGTTTAGTGCCAGCTTCTCATGTCCAGGATAGCTAAAGTGCACATGGTTAAAGGCAAGCTCGCCTTTAACTCTTTCAACTTCCAACGTTCCCGTATCACTCTCAGGCTCGGTATCGAGTAGCTCAAACACTGTGGTACAGGCGGCGATACCGCGCTGGAACTCGGCATTAACACGGGTTAAGTTCTTGATTGGTTGTAACATAGCTAACATTGCCGCTAGGATTGTGGCAAAGGTACCCGCCGTCAGCTCTGACTTCATACTATCAAGGCTTGCTGCGTATAACACAAAGGCTAACGCAAATGAGCCGATAATCATCACGAGCGGCTGACTGATAGCCTGCGCCGTTGCCAACTTCATCGTTTGATATCTATTCTGATTATTTACTTTAGCGAAACGCTGGGCTTCAGTTTCTTGACCACCAAAAGAGAGCACGTTCTTGTGACCTTTGATCATCTGCTCTGTTGCCGCAGTTACGCCGCCCATTGCCGTTTGAATTTGCTTAGAGACCTTACGGAAACGACGGCTAACAACGGTGATCACTAGACCAATAATCGGGCCAATAACTAAGATAACTAAAGACAATTTCCAAGAGAAATAGAACATGATGGCAATCATGCCGATCACTGTGATGCTATCTCGAACAATAGTGATCAGCGCACTACCCGATGCTCGGGCAATCTGTTCGGTGTCATAGGTGACACGAGAGATAAGATTACCTGTATTTTCTGAGTCTATATAACTCACAGGCAAGGTCAGATAATGTTCAAATACCTCTTGACGCATATCCATGATCACCCGTGCACTCATATAAGAGATACAGTAGGTCGATAGAAAGTTGGCCAGTCCGCGAAGCGAGAAAAGACCGATGACCACAAACGGTGCTATCAATAACACATCGCTGCTTGAATTAAAGCCAGCCCCTGTACCAAAATCAATGCTTCCGATACCACCCGCAGCCTGAGCGGCTTGCCCGGCCTGTCCACCAAAGCCTTCATCAATAAAGGGTTTGATCACTGCAATAAAAGTGGCATCGACAAGGGCGTACATAGCAAGGCCAAGAATAGCACAAGCTAATACTGCTTTTAGAGGCTTTAAATAGCCGAATAGGCGCTTAAAAACAGTCCAGACTTCATTTTTAGGAGATGTTGTCATTGAGGAATTAACATATTGGCAAAAGAAGCATTCTACTCTGGATTTTTAATCTGGCCAAACCTAAACACTTGGTTATACCAAAATGGTGCAAAATCCGACCGATAAGTTCGAAATTTCATTGTTTCCTGATTAAATAAAATACTTATCTGACCTTGTTCTCCACTGGTTAGGGTGAAAATATCCCGCTCATGGTAGCGTAAAACAACCTCAGAATTTGGAAACCGATAGCGGTTTTGAAAGCCTGCTGGGAATAAAACCAGCTCTGGCGATACAGCATCGATAAATGCCTCTGTCGATGATGTTTTGCTGCCATGATGGGGGGCGATTAACAATCGGCTCTGTAGGTTAGTATGCTTCTTGCCCTCAGCCTTGTCTTCAGCCATAGCAAGTAGTGCCCGCTCCGCTCGTTTTTCGATATCGCCACTCAATAATACAGAGTTAATCGCATCACTGATCCGGATCACACACGAGCCATTGTTGCCGTCTCTTGCTTCACTTGGAGCTAACACCTCGAGAGTGAGGTTTTGCCATTTGAGTGCCTTGGGCCTGCAAGTGTATTGCTGTGCTAATGTAAATTTTTGAGCAAGTTCAGAAGAAAGTTCTACTTCAATAGCCATATCAAGATCTGAAATCAGCTTAGTATTAGGGTAACGCTGAATAATAAGCTCAGCCCCGCCAGCATGGTCATTATCGCCATGACTCACGACTAGGTAATCAAGCTGCTCGATGCCTTTACTAATAAGAAAAGGCAACACCACGCGCTCGGCATAGCTAAAACTGTCACCATATCGCGCCCCCGTATCATAAATAATGGCTCGGTTCCTCTTCTCTATCACCAAAGAGAGGCCTTGACCAACATCGAGCAGATGTACTTGCCAGCGCCTATCTTCAGTTGGTGTGAACATTAACAGCTTCATTAATAACAGAGGCGCTAACATCACTGACAGCACTAGTCGCCATAGAGCGTCTTTTACGTTTATCATCACGTAGAGGCCAATGAGTGCAATCATCAGTCCCGCAATAACTTGATCAGATAGCGCAAGCCAGACAAACTCTAACTGACTGCTGTAGTTCAAAATGGCTATCACTGGCACCATTGCCATTACTGCAAGCTCAAATATGCTGGCAGCCGACAATCCCAGACTCGTTGCCAATATAAAGCCCACCAATGACAACAAACATAGGGGGATCACAACCAGCGTAAACCAGGGAACCAGCAGCAGATTAACCGCTAGACTCACTAACGAGGTTCCTGAAAAAAAGATAGCCTGAACCACACACAGTCCAAGAGTTAAGCGCCACTGCACGGCCCAAAATGCCAAACAAGTACTGCGTAACTTGAACCATAACGTTATCCGCTCACCCCGATTAGCGTTACCCATTCCTCCATCATCGTGACTGGCATCGAAAGTTTGAGACGAAAAAGAATGCCTAGTCACCGTAAGTAAAATAATTCCCAAGGCGCTAAAAGACAGCCAGAAGCTGGTGCTCAACATGCTCAAAGGATCGATGAATAGCACCACAAAAAGTGCATACAGCAACCGCTCCCAACTGGAGGAGTGTCTTTGCAATACACTAAAACAGATAAACGCGAGCAACATAATCATCGGCCGCTGAGTAGACACAGAAAAGCCCGCGAGGTATGCGTAGGCAACGGTCCCAATCGCCGACAACGCCAAACACAGCAGCCAATTTCTGCGGCTATTCACCGCGCTATATCGGTATAAAAAAAACCGAGCGCCGATTAATAGCCACACAGAGACGACTGAAAGATGTAATCCTGAGATGGCAAAGAGATGGCCTGCACCACTGTTTCTCAGCTGTTGCCAACGCTCGGAAGAGAGCATTGTCTTGTCTCCCGTCACCAACGCCAGTAACAAGTCACCACTGGGGTAGATCTTAAGTGCTTGCTTGAGTTCAGCGATTAACTGAGTCCGAAAATTAGGCTCGTGGCTTAATAATTTCCCACTAACGACTCTACCTTTTCCTATAATGTGTTTAGCTAACAAGTTCTTTTGTTGATTATAACTCCCCTGATTTAAGATACTGGTGATAGGCTTAGGTTTTATCGTTAGTTGCCAATATTGACCGGGGGTAAGAGGCGGCGCCTCCTTCCAAGTTAATCTAAGCTTTCGATTAACAAAATGGGGGGAAATTGAATCAATCAGCACAATATCCATACTAATCCAGTCGCCGTTTGTATGAACAAGTGATACTATCTCGCCCTCAACATTCAATGTATCGACTCGTTCATCTGTGGCCCAGCCCATTAATAACGCATAAAAAAGGCTAATCCAGCTAATTGCAAATAAGCTTCCGGCAATGAAAGGCACACGCTTACAGGCGGTAATAACCACTACTATTAGTAAAGGTAGGAAATAAAGATCAGCCAGAGCGGGCCAAAGCATTGCTGAAATAATGGTGATGCAGTAGCCGCACATAAATCGATTCATAGTGAATAAGTTAAGACAGCAAATTGAAGTTATGCCAAAAAAATTAATTGAAAAATTTATGCCCAAGCCAGAAACATTGCGTGAACATAAACATCTGCGCATGTTTGGCGATCTACTGCTAAAACCCAATTTATGGTCGTTAAATCGCCGCTCAGCACCTGGTGCGTTTGCTGTCGGCTTATTTGTCGCGTGGATCCCTATGCCGTTTCAAATGGTATTAGCCGCAGCGCTAGCAATCTTATTCAACGTAAACCTGCCTCTTGCTGTCGCACTGGTATGGGTCACCAATCCAATCACCATGCCCTTTATGTTTTATGTGGCTTATCTGCTAGGAGCTAAACTGCTAGGCCATGAGCCCCAAGCGTTTAACTTTGAAGCCAGTTGGCACTGGATCCAAGCATCGCTCGAAACTATAGGTCCGCCATTTCTCTTGGGATGTTTTGTTTTGGCAGGCATTTTCGGCCTTGTCGGTTTTTTTATAATTAAAAACCTATGGAAATATTCAGTACTGTTTAAATGGAAGAAGCGCTATAAATAAGTCTTGCTGATAAAAATTTCCTACAAAAAAAGCAGTCCTTAGACTGCTTTTTTTGTAGGTTAACTTCAGCTCTAGCCGTCAGTTACTATTACTGGCTTTTCTCTTTAGCCAACACGCTTTGCATCGACGGCACTATCGTCGTTGGATCTAGTCGCATCTGGTACCAGTTTACTCGCCAGTCTAGGTGCGGACCCGTTGAGCGTCCTGTCGAACCCACCTCAGCCACTTTCTCACCCTGCTTAACAAGCTGACCTTGCTTAACGTACAGCTTGCTCAAGTGCAAGAAACTTGAACTTACGCCATAGCCATGGTCGATAATCATGGTACCACCAGAATAGAACATATCGGGCACAGAAAGTGAGATCACCCCATCTGCTGGCGCCACAACGACAGTCCCCGTTTTCGCAGCAACGTCTACTCCGAAGTGAGGCGTTCCCGGCTTACCGTTATAGACTCGCTGACTACCATAAACCCCAGAGATCCTCCCAGTTAGTGGCCATATAAAAGCTTGGTTAAAGGCATTGCTCTCGGTAAATTGCGCCCTAGCCGCCTTAACTTGTTTTGAATCCTTAGCGGCACGAGCTTGTGCTTTAGGATCGGGTTTCATGATCTTCTTACTTATCCCATTTACTTGCTGGATTTTATACTGACGCTGTTTCAGTTTTAATGGCTTAAGCTCAGTCAAACCATCGGGATAAACCAATTTAAGCATCTGCTCAAGCTCGGCTTCACGGGCAAAACCAAAGGCGAACTGACCGAGCTCATTTACCTTAACGACTTCATCGTTTAAAAATACCTGAGTACCAGGTTGTACTTTGGCTCGTACGAGTGCCCCTTGGGATAGCTCGCCGTTTAGTTCAACGGCAGCGCTGGTCTGAAAAGCTATACAGGTGAACACACTGCTAAAGATAATACGAGTTAATAGTCTCAAAGCCACTCCTTAGATGCTTTAGAACGAGTGGGCTTGCTAGGCATTTCGGCTAGCAATGGCCCCTTTACCAACGCCTTCATAGGCAATGACCTTAAAATCGCTACTCGGCACTTTTTCAAATAGAGTTTGCGCCATATAATCCGCTAATAACTCCACCGTTGTGTCCTGTGGAAGAATATCGCAACGCCCCTTAGGCATGGCTAACTGGAAGTCACCCTGTGGTGCCTGATAGTGAAATCCGTAATGACTGCTATCGTTGATGGCAGCTTGTGGCGATAGATTAAGAGTACCAACTGACACCACATCTTCTACGGTAGCGAGATAGATATCTTGCCATCGTTTAGCCCAGTACTCATCCCATTTGGGCGCGGCGACACCATTTTCAAATACGGTGACCGGACTACGGTGTCCGTGAGCTATTCGCTGGCAATTACCATCATGTTTTTTCAAACCATGGCTGTAATGGTAATAAGGTGCCTCGTGGATTTCGTTTCTTAATGTCAACGAAATGCCTTCAACATTCGCAGGTAATACTTGTTTTAAGGCTTGATGCAGAAATTTATTCACACTTTCAAAGTCGATTAATTCACTGGGAATAAGTGCAAAGGCTTGTGATGGACACGCGAGGTGAATATCACCCTGTTGACTATTGAAATCCATCCATACCCTGTCGCCCTGCTGTTGCCATCGCACTTCACTGCAGGCTGTAGGGATCAACAGGCGGTGATCGGCTACATCATCGATGGTGTTTTTAATGGTACGTTTCACTTTAGCGAAATCGAGCACCATATTTTGCTCATCTAAACCGCCATCGAGCAGAACATCAACTATCCAGCTTTCACCTACCATGCCACGAATAGGACAAAGATATGAGAAATCGATAACAGTTAAATCTTTAACAAACAGTTGCATTTGTGCTCCTAGGTAGAAAAACAGTCTACCTGTCTTAGTCCATGCAGCAATGGCCGCGGGATAAATTTAGTTAGTTTTTAGTTAGTGTCAGTCGAGTAGAGCCCGGCGCTGCACACCTTAGCTCTAGCTTACAATGAACAGAGATAACATTCGACTATTAAGTGCTTATTTACGCTGTGCTACGCTCATTTTCTGCAATCAAGTATCACTAACAAAATTAAGTACGTTAATAGTAAAAAACCGAGCGCTAACGGCTCGGTTGGATTGTTAATTGCTAGGCTTAATAGCTAAGCAATTACTCGCCTTTCAGGCGACGATCTAACTGATCTTTAAGGTTAGCTGGCACACCTTTAATGATAATCGTGTCTGATACAGGATCGTAGATAACCCGTTCTCCAAGATGTTGGCCATCAAAGCTTAATGTCACCCCGCCACCAGTGCCAGAGAACTTCTTCAGCTGTCTTAAGGTTGGCTTATCACCAGGGAACTCCTCTTCTAACTCATAATTGCCCCCTTGGGCAAAATCATAGAAAGAATCCATGCCTTGATCTGCTAACTCATCGGCCAGATCTTTAATCTGAATCGATGCACCTTCATCGCAACGCTCGGTACAATAATCAAATACACGCTCACGAGCTTGCTGACGCTCATCTTTAGTCAGCTCACTGTTACCGACAAAATCTTCAACCGCATTCATCAGAGACTTGTTTTGCGCCTTGGTGTTGACCCCTTCAACACAGCCCATAAAGTCGAGGAAAAAATCAGCCACTTTACGGCCCGCACGGCCACGTACAAAAGAGATGTACTTTTTCGATTCTGGATCGGCTTGCCACTCAGTTAGGTCAATACGCGCAGCGAGTTGCACGTTATTAAGATCTAAATGGGTGTTTTGCGATAACTCCATATCATCGAGTACAGTCATCGACGATTTCGCATTGAGCAGAGACACAAATAGATAATCGCTAGTCATGTAGGTATAGCAAGACAGCAATAGAAAACCGCCAGTGCTAAAGTCATATTTAGCCAGTTCTTCTTGCAATAGCTTGCCGGCTATACCCGAAAACTCAACGAAGCCCAGTTCACCACTACGGTAAGTGGTAAGCGCTTCTTCGAACTTAGTGTTTGCTTCACCATCTTCTCCATTAATACCAAAGTGACCAAAACCTTTTCCCGCTTTGGTGGTATAGGTCTGATGCAACTCTTCTAGCATCGCCTCAACTGCTTGGCTATTTAGCAAAGGTTGTGGACGTAATCGACAACTAAGTTGACCTTCACCATCTTGAGAAATGGAATGGATAATGGCTTGTTCGACGTTAATACTCATTGAGCCTCGATAAGTTTGGCAAGGAGCGAAGCAAATAGCCTGCGCTCAAAAATATAAAATGGTTGTTTTTTCAGCCGAAGTAATAGCCGTTGTTAACGCTTCAGCCAACCACAATCTAGTGTCGGCTATCATACCAGAGAGGCGCTAAAAATCCATATATCTTGAATGATGGTTCTGACATAACAATGACCTTTAAATTGCTCAAAATCACCACTAGAACACGGTTTTAAAAGTATAAAGGCGTCATTTAAAAAGCCCTCCTTCTCCCATAAATCGCGCCATAGGGAGTCGGAAGTAACCGCAGAGAAAACAGTGCGGAGATAGAAAATAATCGACTTTTTTACGAATAATTTGGCTCAATCAAACTGTCATCCCAAAAAGGAGAACAAAAAGTGCGGAGCTTCTGCAAAAAATCCGTTATTATATGCCGTTAATTAAGTTTTAAAGTGAACCTTTATCATTATGGCTATTCAATCTAAATATTCTAACGCTCAAGTAGAGTCAATTATTGCTGAATTACTTGCAGTTTTAGAGAAGCACCAATCTCCAACAGACCTAAGCTTAATGGCCCTAGGTAATTGTGTGACTCACCTTTTACAAAAGAAAGTACCAGCTGAAGCACGTGAAGTGGTTGCAGAGCAATTTGCTAAAGCTTTATCACAGTCTGTAAAAGTTAACTAATAGACAAATTCAGCTGAACGAGTTAAGGCTAATTGAAACCAGTTAGCCTTTAAAAAGCCTAAACTATAAATGGAACAACATGGTCGAGCGACAAAAACAGATTGGACGTGATCGCGTTTCCCGCTTAGTAAGCTGGGGACATTGGTTTGCCTTTATTAATGGTCTACTTGCCATTATCGTCGGCTATCGCTATCTCGACACCATTGGACTTCCTGAATCAATTATTGGCTGGGGCTATTTAGTGATCAGTACCATAGGCCATTTCAGCTTTCTGGCTTTTATGGTCTATTTGGTATTTATTTTCCCAATAACCCTGCTACTGCCTTACTCAAGGATCCTTAGAGGTTATGCCGCCACGGTAGCGACACTAAGCTTATGCCTGCTGCTCTATGACACGGTAATTTATGACGATTACGGTCTGCACCTAAGTCCTTTTGTTTTTGATCTTGCATGGGCAGACTTAAATGCTCTACTTCGAGGCACCTCATACATTATTACGCCTATTGCCATTTTGGCGATAGAGCTAACACTTGCTAACTTCCTATGGAAGCGAATCGAGAAGATCCGTAAGCGTAACGTCGGCAACAAGGTCGTTGCAATCGTCGGGATCTGCTTTGTAGCCAGTCACCTAATTCATATCTGGGGCGACGCTGCCGATGTCACCGAAATCACCCATTTCGATGACGCTTACCCTCTGTCTTATCCTGCCACGGCAAAGAGTTTAATGGAAAGCTACGGTATTGAAGGTATTCAAGACCAGAGAAGTCAGACGCCACCGAAGTCGAGCCTGCAATACCCCTTATCCTCCATGCAGTGCACAGCCGATAGCCTACCCAATATTTTAGTCATTGCGGTAGATAGCTTGCGTGCCGATCTTGTCGATGATTCTACGATGCCATTTCTCGCATCCTACGCGAAACATAACATGAACTTTACCGATCACCTCAGTGGTGGAAATCAGTTTAACAGTGGGATGTTTAGCTTGCTGTATGCGCTACAAGGCAGCTATTCCAATGCGGTCGATCTACATTATCAAAGCCCAGTATTAACCCAAGAGCTAACCGCTAAAGGTTATGACTTAGGGCTATTTACCACCCAAGATACACTTCCTGCGCCTCTGGCCATATTTGATGATTTCGAACGCGTCGACGCCGTGCATCTAAATAGCTATGCAAAATCGGATCAACAATCTATCGCCAACTGGCAGAACTGGACAGGCTCAGCGAGCCAACCTTGGTTCAGTTTACTCAACCTTAAATCACCTGATAGCTATGATACGCCTATTGGCTTTCTAGGTATCAAAACGGTTCAGCCTTCCTCTAAGTTAAAGCCAGCTCAGAAAGTACTTTTTAACCAATATCGCCAATCGCTGAATTTTGTCGATAAGCAGATTGAATCGGTTGTTAATAACCTGCCTAAAGGTACTATGGTGGTGATTACGGGCGTTAACGGCAAGATGTTTACCAGTAACTCGGACGAGGAACGCGTTAACTTGTCACCTAACAGCGTCCATGTGCCAATGATCATACACTGGCCCAACGAAGACTCGGCTAAACAGATAAAGTATCGCACCACACATAATGGCCTAGTGCCTGCGATTTTGACTCAAACTTTGGGCTGTACTAACCCTGCATCTGACTACAGTTCAGATCAAAGTCTTATGCAGCCAAGCGACAAGACTTGGGTATATGTCGGTGACCACCGCATATTTGCTATCTACCAAAAGTCCGAAATCACTGTGATTGACCGCCATGGCAAGTATCGTATTTACGATAGTGAGTACAAAAAGCGCTTAAAGAAAAAGTTGAGTGCTCCTGAGTTGATTGAGGTCATGCGTGAAGGACGTAGGCTTTACATCCATTAAAGATTATAAACTAAGCAAATGAATCGCTTAAACGTTCGAAGGGCTTGCGCAATCAAAAATGACTTGTTAAAGTGCTGGCTCTTCAGAACTCCCCCTTGTCATAAATTGTTATGACTCGTTCTGTTTGATATCTCGGGATATGGCCTAGTCCGGTAAGGCGCTTGTCTGGGGGACAAGAGATCACAGGTTCAAATCCTGTTATCCCGACCAAATAAACACAAAAAAGCCAGCTTATTAGCTGGCTTTTTTGTTACTGCACGATTTATAAGTTCACTCTTTATAAATGCACTATCTATAAACTATAAAAGCTTATAAATAAAAAAAGCGCTGATATGCAGCGCTTTTAGTCTTGCCAGAGTATTTACTCGTGACAGTCAGCACACTCTTTCATTGTAAGATCTGGAGTGTGGATTTCTTTATCTAACTCGTGAGCACTTGCCATATCGTGACAATCGTTACAAGTAGCAATGCTTGCTTCCATTTCTGTATGCTCTTCAACATTAATTGTCTCATGGCAGTCAGTACAGTTTACAGCCATAGCTGAAGCAGAAAATGCTAACGCAGCAACCAAAGTTAAATATTTCATATGCATTCCTTAATATCGGAGTTATCGCACTTAATGTTGTGTTGTCACAGAACTGTTAAGGCTTTTTTTTTGTTAATGCTGCCTATTAAATGAAAGACTTATCGTCTCGGCAGCTCTTGAGTACCATGATATGACTTAACCTTAACTGAAACTTAAATTCGCCCTTTAAATTGAACGAAAGCTGAACAAGGACTCGATGACTTGCAAAGGATGTGAGCAAGGTCTGACATATCATCAAATTTAAATATTTTTCTTTCAACGCTCACAAATTCAAAACTTGAAATCTATGTTTCAGCTGAATCGATTGTCGCTGCTTTTTTGTTCGACCAGTTTCCAAGATATCGTTAAAAGTTGATCTCCCTTAACAAAGTTAATAAATTGTAACTAATCACTACAAAAAAGAATAATAACCACCAGCAGCAAAGGCGTACTCATTTGGGGAAAATAGAAAAGAATAAATTGCTGTTAGCCTCTGTGTTAGGGGTAATTGGATTACTGGTAAACCTTTACCCTATCCACCTCTTTGCTAACATACAGCTGATCCTCGGCAACGTTTCCTACGTTATTGCCGCTGTACTGCTGGGCCCTTGGTACGCCCTTTATACTGCAGTGATTAGCGTTACAGGCCTGATGATTGTCTGGGACAGCCCGCATGTTTACTTCTTATTTGGCGTTGAAGCTCTCTTCTTAGGTTTAGCCAGAAGAAAGGATATTTACGCATTATACGCAAGCTTTGGCTTTTGGCTGTTTATCGGTATGCCACTCTTTTATCTTTATATTTTTGTATTTACCGATCTGCCCAGTAGCCACATCGCTTTTATCATCCTAAAACAAGGGATTAATGGGTTAGTCTATGCGTGTATTGGCTCGCTGATGATTACTTTAACGCCGTCTTTTTGGCACTTTAAGAGTAAAATCAAAGACACACAGCGGCGCACTTTCAATGCCCAGTTGACTTACACCTTTACATTGGTGATAACCGTCGCTCTGCTTTTGGCAGCATTATTATTTAATAATCAATTTATCGAACGCCAACAGGCGTTGCTCTATCACAATATAGAAAGCTCAGCAGCTCATTTAGGACTCTCGACCCAAGCCTATATTGACTCACATACTCAAGCAATTAAGAACGCCGCAGCATGGCTGAGCTTAAACCCGCACTCAGAGACTGAAGAGCAAATTTTATTGTCTCATTTACATGAAAATTACCCTGGGTTTATCACCATGCTCCTTGCCGATAGACAAGGAGTGGTCATTGGTGCCAGTCCTGCCTCATTACTTTCTAGCCTCGAATCAGAGCAGCACCAACTCTCAATTCGTGATAGAGATTACTTTGTGCAAGCCTTTACTAATCAGCGTAACTTTATCTCTCCAGCATTTCTTGGAAAGGGGTTTGGCCAAGACCCGATTGTTGCAATCAGTGCGCCTATCTACCGAACCGATACTCCCCACCAGCCGATAGGGATTATTGAAGGCTCGTTAGATTTAAAAGAGTTTAAGGTGATAGATAATATCAAAACCAGTGAACATGAGCAGTCGATTGTGCTCATCGATACCAATGGTAGAGTCATTTACGCCACTGACAATCTTGATATTACGCCACTGTCTAAGTTTAATTACTCACTACCCAGCAAAAATTATATCACGCCCTTTCCGATGCTAAATATCTCCCATAGTGACACGATGGCACCGGAATATGTCTATGCCAGCGTTAAATTAGAAAATGATTGGCAGCTATTTGTACTCAATCCTTTTCGACCTTTAGTGGATTTAGTTGAAAGTATGTACCTAGCGACATTCGCCATTTTATTTGTCGCGTTATCAATCACCATCTATATCTCTCGTGTTATCAGCGGCCGCCTCACGCTGCCGCTGGAGAATATCGCTAACAAATTCAGTACTCAATCAGATAGCAATTATGTGGACTATGCGGTAGATGAAGAGTCCCCTCAGGAGATCTACACCCTGTTTAAGCGCTTAAAGCAAAGTAAAAGCCAGCTTATCGGTTATCAGTTGGAGCTAGAGGAGAAAGTGGCGGTGCGAACCTTGGAGCTCGAGCACGCTAACAGCCAATTGAAAGCACTGGCAGAAAAAGATCCTCTTACGGGCTTATATAATCGTCGTTATGCCGAAGGTAAGTTTCCGGGAGTTCAGCAGCTTTGTCAGAGAAGCGATGAGATTATTGCAATTGCACTACTGGATCTTGATAAGTTTAAGTTCATTAATGATACCTACGGTCATGATGGTGGCGATCTCACTCTTAAACGAGTCGCAGAGCTTCTAAGCCAGGAGTTTAAGCGTGACTCTGACATCATAGTGCGATACGGCGGTGAAGAGTTTTTGCTCATCATGCCATTGTGTAATGCCCTAAAAATTGAAAATCATCTGGAAAGCTTTAGAAGTAAACTCGAAAACATTGTCATTAAGATCCCACAGGACAAGCTGCAGTTTAAGGTAACAACCAGCATAGGGGCAGTGATTGGCAACGGTACCTATAGCGACTCACTCGACCAGTGGGTAAAACAAGCCGATATCAACCTTTATCAAGCCAAAAATACAGGCCGAAATAAACTGGTTTTCACTACGTTAGAAGGTTAGTGCGCGGCATCTAAACTCTAACTCCAGCCCTAGCCAAGCAGTAAAGGCTACCCGCGGATTGCCAGCCCGTTAAGTAGACTGGCATGTTAGCTAAAGCAAACCGTTAAGGAGTTATCACTTCATCCATTTTATCAAGCACATAGGAATGAAATGGATTCCACTTTTGTCTTAAGATCTCGCTAGCAGAGACACTAATCACCCCCCGCTCTCCTCGAGATGCCCCCGTGCCTATCTGGATATGAGGTTTGCTACCGTCCCAAATAGGGCCATATAACGCATCGCTTTTCGGAAAGGGCAGCGCAACATGCGATAGGGAGTAAACCTGTTTTGGCCAGCTCAGCCCTAGAGAGTTAGTACTATTATCATTTAATTGGCGGGCTTGGATATCTCGACTCTCTAGGCTCTCGTTTTCAACTAAGGTAAACCCATAGTTAAATTCCCCCTCAGTCATCATATCGCGATAAGGTTTTAAGGGATCATTCAAGATAAGACTCAAGTTCACCTTCGTCCTGTTGATATCGAATAACACCAACTCGTGGCCTGCATCGGGTAACTGGCTATATAGCGCACTGATCACGGCACGAGTGTCAACGGTATCATCGGTAAGTGACTGAAACGTTAATATTGGTGGCAAGCCCTTGAGCCGCTCCCTTCCCTGTCGCAAGATGAGATCGTGGTTACGCATCGAAAGCTGGTAAACCACATCTCCAGCATTGACAGCAAAAGAACCATATTTAAACGGGTCGTATTCCACTTGAATGCTATTCCAGCTCAGCTTATCTAAGCCCAGTACAATCCCTAGTCTTGCTTGCCATTTAGCCCCAGCGGCAACAGGGGGCAAGCCTATTGCTGGTGAGATAAGCACCATTGCCGAATAGTCGGCCTCCTTATTGTCGGCTATGCGCTCAAGTTCATGATTTAGTGCCAATGCAGCTCCCGTAGAGAAGCCAACTAAATACAAAGGCTTTTCACCCAACACTTGCTTCATATGTGTTGTTGCCAGTGCCACCGCACCCGCCATATCTTGCCAACCAATATTCGTTAACGCCGATGGTAAAGTCCCGTGTCCTGGAAGTCTAAGCCCTAAAATATGAGCCCTGTCTTTATAATGATTCGCGAAATGCGACATGGCGTAGGGAGAATCTGACATACCATGGAGTAACAACACCCCAAATTTGGCGTCATCTTTAGGCCATTCATAACTGCGATTCCAGTCCTGAGCCCAATGTCTTGGATCAGAATAACTGCCATGCACATAACGGTTAAGGATATCGAAAGGCTGAGGATCTGAAGGCTCAAGATAAACCTTAGTCTCCAATTCAGCGAAGAGTTTATCTTCAAGCTTCATATAATCGGAAAAAGTGCTAACGTCGCCTCGTGCACGGTATTCTGAAGTTAAGTCGGTCGTATGCCAAATCGATAAATCGGGGCGAGAATTCAAATACCAAACAGCCATCGCGATTAACGCAATGAAGGTTCCTAAAGAGGCGTAAAACAGAGCAAAGGCTAAATGTTTTGTCGACCCAATAATAATGGCTTTCATAATCGTCGCGATTTCCCATAAACAAACAATTAGGTTAACTTACACGCTTTTACATCGAAACGGTAAAGATAGGCTGAAAATTGAATAAATATAAACAGATAATAGGTTTCGATAGCGCTAAAACATGTTTCTATCTACCGACACCGCCTATTCTTCCCGAGGGTTGGAGTCATACCGCTCCCTTCGCAGTACAGCACTTAATTGAAGCCAACGGTAATCATTGGCGAAAAATTTTAACCATCATGGCTAAAATCGCTGTTGCCGATACCAATTGGAAAGGCTATCGCGACCTGCAGCTACTTAAACAAGATGAATCGATTTTGATTAATAGCCATCAGCTTAATCCAAACGCCAGCGTGCATATTGTTTGCGGTCAGCTAAGTGCTCAGCAGTTAAACCTCAGCCTCAGCCAATTTAAAGCAGTCAACCCAAGTTCAGACTCAAGCGCAAACTATGTTAGCAAGCATGCCAGTCAAGCCATTTACCTTGTCCCCTACCTAGATTATCGTCAATTTCCAAACCTGCAGATCGATAAATTAAGAAACGCATTAGGGTTGCCGCCACTGATTAAGCCTTAAATCCGCTGCAATAAAAAAGGCGCCGAAGCGCCTTTAAAATAAGCTGATATTAATCATAAATCGTTGGAATAGGCTCACGCTTATGTTGAGTGGCACGGTAGATCCCTACCAGTTTGTCATTAACAAATTCGCTGACCTCTTTCCCCTCTAGAAAGTCATCGATTTCATCGTAGGTTAAGCCCAGGGCGACTTCATCTTCTAACTGAGGTTTGTTCTCTTCTAAATCTGCCGTAGGCGCCTTGATAACTAACTTATCAGGTGCACCGAGGAATGCGGCAAGCAGACGAACCTGACGCTTGTTAAGACCAAATAGAGGCGCTAAATCACAGGCTCCGTCGCCCCACTTGGTATAAAACCCTGTAATATTTTCGGCGCTGTGATCAGTTCCCACCACCAAGCCTGCAACTAGACCAGCAATTTCATATTGGGCGACCATACGCATTCTTGCCTTTACGTTCCCCTTTACAAAATCGACTTTATCAGCCTCAGGTAACGCTATACCTGCAGCTTCAACAGCCGCGAGTGTTTCATTATGAACGCCATCCACTCCCTGCTTCACA
This sequence comes from uncultured Shewanella sp., assembly GCF_947497935.1. Lineage (GTDB taxonomy): Bacteria > Pseudomonadota > Gammaproteobacteria > Enterobacterales > Shewanellaceae > Shewanella. The sequence continues at coordinate 6,778 of NZ_CANMIO010000007.1, read as the reverse complement.
TTCACCGTAACTTGCTTTGAAGGCTGGATAAACTGACAAGCCAACTGAGCTTCATCTTCATCTTTTTGCACGTCGTAAGGTAAACGAACCGCGATGAATTGGTAACCACTACCGCTTGACTCACCATTGAGTTCATCAACGGCCAGCTGACACAAGCGTCCCGCTAGTGAAGAATCGACACCACCGCTAATACCCAAGACTAAAGAGGATGTACTCGATTGCTTAAGCTTTGACTTAATAAATGCGACCCGCCTTTGAACTTCAAAACCGGGGTCAATAACACTAAGCACCTTCATTTCTCTTAGGATCTGTCCTTTCACGTTCTACACTCCGATGGTAGTTGGCAGAAAAATCGGTTTATATTATGGGTGAATTCTTACGACAATTCACGACCTGTTTAATAACAAACGTGTTAATTTAAGTCCTAGTTAGCAATACTCATCATCCAAGCACCTAAAGTCGGCATGAACAAGTCGGCATTAACATTACCAATTAGAGACCCGATGGAACTGCAATTACTCCTATCACTGAGCATCATTCACCTCGTTGCTCTCGCAAGTCCCGGACCCGATTTTGCCTTAGTGGTTCGCCTTGCAACACAAGAGTCACGCGCCGCAGCGGTTGCTTCGGCCTTAGGTATCGCCGTTGCTATTTTAGGCCATACACTATTGAGCTTAACTGGCGTAAGTCTGATTATTCAAAGTTCAGATAAGCTATTTTCAATCGTACAATTAGTGGGCGCCAGCTACCTTGCTTGGATGGGACTTGGTGCGATAATAGCGGCTTGGCAACATTGGAAAGATCCCGTAGCCCTCGAAAAAAGTGCGACAAGCAAAGGGATCAGTAACTTTAAAGGCTTTATGCAAGGACTCTATACCAATATTTTAAATCCCAAAGCTTTAGTGTTTTTTATCACCCTATTTTCGACTTTGATTACTCCCGAGATCAGCTTAGCCACGAAAAGCGCTGCTGCGGCGCTACTGTTTGGCTTATCCTTTTTCTGGTTCAGTTTTATTGCAGTGGTACTCTCTAAACCAAAGATTCAGCTTAAGATGAAAAGAGCCAGCCCCGTCATTAACTTACTAACAGGCTTAGTGTTTGTTAGTGTTGCATTGATGATTATTTCAGGGCTGCTAGGCTAATAATTGCTCTAATAGAGAGGACACATAACAGAGTTAACTTAAGAAAGCGCTAGCTGAGGATAGGGCTGAAGCAGATCTCACTCCTCTCACCTAAGCTCATCAAAGCTCATCAAAGCAGACATAGGTTTAATGATTGCTTTGATGATTGCTTTGACAATGACTTGGCTAATTAGATAATCGCTTAGAAGAGGGTTTAGAGAGCGGCCATCAGACTAATTGATGCTTCTCTAATCGATATAAAAAAGCCTTATAACTTAAACCCAACTGTTTTGCCGCCTGAGTACGATTACCTTCATGGCGAGACATCGCTTGCTGTAAACAGTCTTTCTCAAATGCTTCCCACTCAAACCCCGCCTCAGGAAGTACAAACTGACTCGGATTAATCGCGATTTGCCCAGAGGCCAGTTCGGCCACCAGCTCTTGCTCATCACCCAGTAACACGAAACGCTCAACTCTATTCGAGAGCTCTCGTACGTTGCCAGGCCAAGGGTAATCGAGCAGAGCCTTCATCGCTTCAGCACTTAACTTAAGCGCTTCGACACCGTACTGACCAGCATGAATTTTTAAGAAATGCTCGATAAGCCGGCCAATATCTTCTTTACGCTCTCTCAGTGGCGGCATATCGATTGGCACCACATTGAGTCTATAGAATAGATCTTCTCTAAAATTGCCCAGCTCAACTTCCTCTTTAAGGTTTCGGTGGGTTGCGGCAATAACCCTAACATCCAATTTAATCTCACCATTCTGCCCTAACCTTGAGATCACGCCCTCTTGTAAAAATCTGAGTAACTTAGTCTGTTGTAATAGGGGTAACTCACCGATCTCATCAAGAAAGATAGTACCGCCATCTGCCGCCTCAAGCTTACCGATTTTCAGCGTATTGGCGCCTGTAAAGGCCCCTTTCTCGGCACCAAAAAGTTCCGATTCCGCGAGAGTTTCAGGAATGGCACCACAATTGATGGCCACAAACGGCTTATGTTGACGACTCGATAGTTGGTACAAGGCCCGAGCGGCGAGCTCTTTACCAGTGCCACTCTCTCCGCCAATTAAAACTGTGGCATCGGTGGCACTGACTCTTTGTACTCGAGCATAGACCTTCTGCATACACGGGGCCTTACCCACTAGCCCCACGAGCTCCTGCTGCTGGAATAACTCTGATGCTAAGCGTCGATTTTGCTGTTTTAACGTAAGCGATTTAGCGACCTTATCTATCGCCATCAATAATGACTGACGCTGATAAGGTTTTGACAAGTAATCATCTGCCCCAGCTTGCATAGCGTCTACAGCGTGAGTGATTGTGCCGTAGGCCGTGGCGATAATAAACCCCATATCAGGGTGTTCTCGCCTGACGTAAGTCAGTAGATCCATTCCTGTTAACTGCCCAAGTTTCCAATCGGAAAAAACCAGATCCGGTGCACTCGATTTTATCGACAAAATCGCCTCTTCAACACTTTCTGCGCTGGTGATCTGATAATGGTTAGAAGCGAGTATTTGGCAAATTAGCTCGCGTTGATCTGGCTCGTCTTCCACTACTAAGATCTGTAAAGGGGCATTATTCATGGTTTCACCTCACCTTGATCCGAACCCTTTCTACTTGAGTCTGTGTTTGAATCGCTATTTATATTAGTGTTTGAATGCTTGTTTGAATGAGCACTGGTTTTATTACTTGAACTTGAATTTGTACTTGAGTCAGCCTCTTGTTCACCACAACTAAAGATAAGCGTCACTATGGTGCCACCTTGGGGATTGTCTTCAAACTGGATTTCGCCATCGTAATGACTCTCGATTAAGCGCTTCGCGATATAGATCCCCATGCCCGACCCCTCTGTCTTAGTGGTTACATGAGGCTTAAACATCTGCGACTTAACCAAAGGATCAATCCCTTTGCCCCAATCTGTAATGATAACTTTCTTGGCCTTTTCATCTTGCGTCAGCTCGATTTTTATCTGCTTGGCATCCCGGTCGGCTTCTACCGCGTTAATCATCACCGCATGTAAGATACTTCTGAGCTCCGATTCTGCTCCATTAACGAAAACCTCACAGCTTTGTGGATCAAACATGACTTTCGGCTTGAGCCCTGTGATCGATAACTCCAAAAGCACATCTTGGATAATGGCATTTAACGGAATGGCTTTATCACGTGCCACCTCATGGCTCGAAAGCGTTAATAGCGACTGAATACTTTTATCCATCAAGGCGATTTTCTGCTGCATCTTGTTATTAAGCCTCTCACGTTCGCCCAAGGCTTCACTCCAAGTGCTCTGCTCTGAAAGTAATCCCAAGGTATGCAATGGATTTCTCAAGCTGTGGGCAATTCCACGGGTGATCTGCCCAAGATCAGCCAAATGTTGCTGTTGCGACATCTGCTGCTCTTTCTTGCTTAAATTCGATAAGGCCAGACTCATGCGATTAAAACCCGTTAAGATCTGTTTTAACTCTTTAACCCCTTGTTCCTTAAGTTGCACGCCAAATTGACCGTTTGCCAATTTTTGATGACCACCAGCCAGCTCGCTTAAAGGCCCCGTCACATGGTGGCTAAGCCAGTAAGCCAATAATAGAGCCATCACACTCGTGATTAAGATGGCTAGCAAAACCGATTCGCTAAAGCGTTCTAAAAGATGATTCGCACCGCCACTTGGTAAGTCAACGCTGCGCTCTTCATTTAGCACAATGGAGCCGCCATTACTGCTCTGCCCCTCAACAATGAGTACTCGCCCCTCTTTAAGCCACTCATCGGTATGGATCTCAATACTGTCTAGACTCTGCTCTACACGTCGCTGATATTCTCGCGCCGCTTGCTTACGCAGTTGCTGCATATCCTCGCGATTGCTTTCTAATAACACACGCTCTTTTTCTAATAAGGCCTGCACCTTGCCTTTCAATGCTTTCTGCTTTGCCTTAAATACATCGTTTTTAAGCTGTGACTCCCCGCCCTCGGATACACCTTTAGCAAGCTCAAACGCCAGCTGATCGATTTCACTATTTAAGCTATCGAGTTGGAGATCAATTTCCTGTTCGGCCTCTTCGGTCAATCGGTCGACTTCATGCTCAAACTTTTCGTTTATCCGTTCATTTTTCTCTAGCCAATCAATGCTATCCACCTCAGCTCTTGGCATGAGTTCAGGATCCTCATCTGGTGTCTGTGGAAATGAAAATTCCATACGCTCAAGCTCTGCAGCGTTCTCAATCACCACGCTGACCAGGCTCTTAGATAAACTTTTTGAGCTTTGCTCAAGCTCTGCTTGTAATTGAGCCTTAAAATACTGCGCCACAAATAACTGGCTCATCGCCAACAATAAGATGAGCGCACCAAATAGCATGAATACATAGCGTTTTATCGACATAATTTCTCTTTTATTTCCCTATTCCGGCTCTGAAGTTATTTCTATAGGAGACGAATATTGAAGCTTGGTTTACAAGATTGGTTTACAAGAGTCATATACAAGATTGATACCAAACTCTATCTCACCCAAATCAATGCTGTTTCTGTGCAGTCCTATGCAAAAAGTGCGGCTTACCCCTGCAGAATTTAAGTAACGACTTAACCTAATCATGGTTAAAGCTAACACAAATCGAATCAATATCCCCATATCAGGAAGTTACCTTCCCATATCCGCAACTCATATCGAGTCATCATTTTTCAGTTAGCCGAACAAATGCCAGCCAATGCCTGCATGGCTCTGGGAGCAACAAAGTTGGCACGGCCTTCGCAATTCCCTCTCAGTCACTTTTAGACACTTTTAGACACTTTTCGTAAAGCGTCTAAAAGTAAATAAGTTAACTGCAATGCTATTTAAAGGGGAACAATATGAACTTAAAACCACTCGCTATCGCTCTCGTAACAGGCTGTTTAACCTTGTCTCAACTGGCCTATAGCGCACCGACCGATATTGAGGTCATAGACAACATAGACCACAAGCTAATCACCAAGATCAATACCGATGAAAACGATATCACCCATGTGACCGTTGCTGTAGATGGCACTTCCCACGAAATGTCATTTACGGCTCAAGAGCTCAGTGACAAACAGAGCGTTAAGCAGAAAATCAGTGAGTTACCTAAGGATGTACAAAATAGCGTTGCTAGGATGCTCAAGCGAGTCCAACTTCATGCCACGAACCCAAAGCAACCGCTGGACATAAAAGTTGAGAAAGCGATAAAAATTAAACTTGAAAAGCTACATCAGCAGCTCAGCGGTAAAGAAGCCGAAATGGAAGCCCACGCCTTCAAGCTAGAGGCTAAGGCTCACGAATTAGAGGAGAAAGCCCGCGAGCTTGAAGTGATATTTGAAGAAAATGAAGGCAAGTTTGAAATTCATATGCAGTCTATTGGCGATGATATCGAGGTACTCACCGAACAAATTACCGAACTCGAATTAGAGCGCCTTGGACTTGATGGTGACGCCACACGAGTGCTAATCATCCAAGGTCATGGTAAGCCGACCAGCTCTGATATTCTCGAGCTTATCGAGCGCGCAGATTTAAGCGATGCAGAGAAGCAAAAGTTGAGTGAAGTATTAACTCAGAAGTAATCGGATCTATCGAACAGGGGATTTCCAATTTAATGTGAATGGCTCCACTAGAGTTGGAAATGCCCTAAATTTGGTCAGCCTTCGAATGAAGGCTATTTACATTTATTTTTGGGTTGGTGTTACCAAGTAGAGTGTTTGAATTTGTAGCTTCGTAGCTAACAATCGCCTCCAGCGGGTGCTGGACTGGATGTCCGAATGTCGTGATCACATGGTCAATGATGTTCCCTACATCATAATGACATTTCCCATATCCCTATGGGGCAGATGTGAAGGAACGACCTTATGTGCGACACTGCCGTGACACGCAGCACTTCTCTATAACGGAAAGGGTTCCTGGAAACTCGGTCATGACGAATAACATCCCTGCTAAAAAGCCAGTTCGGCATCCTGCCTCTCGTTCGAAAGCTTGGTAACTTCGTTACCTCTCACCTTGTCATGGACGGTCACAGCTGTATCTACACTTGATAATTGGAGCCTACTTTTAGCCGTGGTGGTTCAATTTCTAAATTGGCAATGCCCCAAAGTGAGTTAGTCTTCGAATGAAGGTTCATTACATTTTTTATTTGTATAGTGCTATGGGGTAGCCCGTTTGAGATTGTAGCTGAGTCGCTATTAATCGCCTCCAGCGGGGTATGTGCAGACACTGCTGCGAGACGCTGTGAATATGTCCCTATACGCTCTGCGGTTTCATCCCTGAAACCGAAGCCCGCAGCCGTATCTACACGAGGTAATTGGTGCCTTCATTTAGGCGGAGTGGTTTCAGCTCTAACTTGGAAATGCCCCAAAGTTGGTTAGCCTTCGAATGAAAGCTGATTACATTTATTTTTGGGTTGGTGTTACCAAGTAGAGTGTTTGAACTTGTAGCTTCGTAGTTAACAATCGCCTGCAGCGGGCGCATGTGCAGACACTGCCGTGACACGCAGCAAGTCCATCCTTGGAAGCTCGGCCATGACGTCCATGTAATGGACGGTCACGGCCGTATCTACACGTGGTAATTGGTGCACTCATTTATGTTGATATTACTTGGGTCTAACTTGGAAATGCCCCAAAGTTGGTTAGCCTTCGAATGAAAGCTGATTACATTTATTTTTGGGTTGGTGTTACC
>NZ_CANMIO010000006.1 GCF_947497935.1 uncultured Shewanella sp. | reverse complement strand
GACATATCGGGTTCGAACCGATGACCTATACCTTGGCAAGGTATCGCTCTACCAACTGAGCTAATGTCGCATTTCAACTTTTATCAATAATCACTAAGTTGGTGCTTAGCGAAAAGTTGAGGCCGCATTATATGAAAATTTCCCTACTCTGCAACCCTTTCTTTCAAATAATCTGACTGATCGGTTAAATAGTAAATACTTTAGCTCGATAAAACTGCAATTCGGCGATAGATTCTTCGATATCTTGCAGAGCCTGGTGAGTATTCTTCTTACTAAATCCTTCCATTGCAGTAGGCTCCCAACGACGAACCAACTCTTTAATTGTGCTTACATCAATATTTCGGTAGTGAAAGTAATCTTCAAGTGCTGGCATATACCGATTCAAGAAGCGGCGATCTTGACCAATACTGTTACCACACATAGGTGAAGCACCCGCAGGTACATATTGAGCCAAAAAGGCAATCGTCTGCTCAATCGCTTGCTCTTCATTTACCTGACTTGCTCTCACACGGTCAATAAGGCCTGACTCGCCGTGATGCTTCTGGTTCCAATCATCCATTAGAGCAAGTTGCTCATCTGATTGATGGATAGCAAAAACAGGTCCTTGCGCAATAATATTGAGCTCTTTATCTGTCACTATCGTGGCAATTTCAATAATTCTGTCAACGTCAGGCTCAAGTCCTGTCATTTCCAAATCGACCCAAATCAGATTGTTTTCATCTATAGCCATAACGCGACCTGTTATTCCTGTTAGCCTAAATTCAGGCTTTTTTATTCTAGACCGTGTATCATACTGCTTTTTTAAGCAACACAAAATCACCTTTATCATTGAAGACTAATACGTGAGTAAAAAGAAACCGCTAAGCCATGGTCAATTACGCAGAATGCGGACCAACCAAAAAAAGAAATTACAGAGCCGAGATGCAGGCGAGACGACTGACTTACAAGACAGTATGTTAGGTCCTGAGCAACAAGGCACCATTATTTCCCGCTTCGGCCAACACGCTGACGTCGAGACTGACTCTGGCCACCTTGCTCGCTGTAATATTCGCCGTAATATTAAGAGCCTAGTGACCGGTGATAAAGTTATCGTTCGTTTAGCACTGACCAGTGAGTCAGGGGCTAGTCGTATCGAAGGTATTGTTGAAGCCGTGCATCCAAGGCACTCTCAACTTTCACGCCCAGATCTTTACGACGGTGTGAAAATCATTGCAGCAAACATAGATCAGATTTTGATTGTCACTTCTGTAAAGCCAGCATTTACCACTCAGATTATTGACCGTTATCTGGTCGCGGCTGAAGATACAGGCATTGAACCTGTCATTATCTTGAATAAAGTCGACTTGATAACGCCAGAAGAAGCGCCAGAGATCGATGCAGCACTTGAGCGATACAAGAGCATTGGCTATCGGGTCTTCCGAGTGAGCAGCAAAACAGGTGAAGGTGTCGAACAACTTCACGCGCTAATGGACAACAAGGTAAACGTGTTTGTTGGACAATCTGGCGTAGGTAAGTCATCGATGATCAACGCCATGATGCCAGCTGCCGAATTAGTCACAGGTGATATCTCTGAAAACTCAGGGCTAGGTCAGCACACGACCACCACTGCAAAACTTCTGCATATTTCAACTGGCGGAGATTTAATTGACTCTCCGGGTGTGCGAGAATTCGCGCTATGGCACTTGCCCGCTGACAGGGTAGGCTGGTGTTTTGTTGAATTTAGAGATTATTTAGGTACCTGTAAGTTTAGAGACTGCAAACATTTAAACGATCCAGGATGCTCAATTACCGAAGCATTCAAAGCCGGTGAGATCACTGAAGACAGATACAATAATTATCATCGTATTATTGCAAGTCTGGATGAGCAGAGACACGCGCGTCACTTTAGAGCGGGTCCTGACGAGTAGTCAGAACTTAAAACTTAAGTAATTGAAGCAAATAGATTCAAACCAGCGATAAGCTAAGATATGAATTTTCCAACGGCAACTTATGCCGTAACACAGCCAGCGGTTTGACAAAAATAGATAAAATTCACCTCAGGTGAAAAGATTAAAGGATATTGAAATTGGATAAGATCAAAATTGCCCTGCAATATATTATGCCAAAGCATTTGCTGTCTCGCCTTGTTGGCAAGCTTGCAGCCGCAAAAATGGGCTCTGTCACTACAGCTGCCATTAACTGGTTTATCAAACAATACAAGATTGATATGACTGAAGCGGCTCAGCCTGAGGCTACCGCCTACACCACTTTCAACGACTTCTTCACCCGTGCCCTAAAGCCTGGAATTCGTCCACTATGTGAAGACAATGATTACATTGTTCATCCTGTGGATGGCGCAATCAGCCAGCTCGGTCCAATTAAAGAAGGCCGTATTTTTCAGGCAAAAGGACATGATTATTCTTCACTTGCATTGCTAGGTGATCAAGCTGATGATGCAAAGCGTTTTGAGGGTGGTGATTTTGCCACAATTTACCTTGCGCCAAAGGACTATCATCGTATTCATATGCCGATTAAAGGCACCCTGTCTAAGATGACCTATGTTCCCGGTGAACTATTCTCTGTTAATCCGTTAACAGCAGAGAACGTACCAGGCCTATTTGCTCGTAACGAACGTGTTGTGGCAATTTTCGAGACCGAAATTGGCCCGATGGCAATGGTACTGGTCGGTGCGACAATCGTAGCAAGTATCGAAACGGTTTGGGCTGGTACTGTAACACCACCAACAGGCAAGAAAGTATTCACTTGGGATTATCCAACTGAAGGTCCTAATGCTCTGACACTTGAGAAAGGTGCCGAAATGGGTCGCTTCAAGCTAGGTAGCACTGTTGTGATGTTATTCGCCAAAGATGTCCTCGATAAATTTGCCGATGGAGTAGAACCGAAGAGCGTGACGCGTATGGGTCAAGCCTTTGCAAAAATCGAAGACTAGTCTTTAAGGTATGCATGGACAATAAAAAAACAGGGCTGTTAGAACTACACTTCGCGGTACTACTTTTTGGTGGTACCGCACTATTCTCCAAGCTTATTCCCCTTAGCGCACTCGACATCACCTTACTACGCTGTGTCGTTGCTGCCACCGTGCTTGCGCTAATCGTCAAACTCAGCAAGCAGCGTCTGTCGTTAAATGCCAACAAAGACTATCTTATCGCTATAGGCCTTGGCATTATCGTCAGTCTGCACTGGGTGACCTACTTTGCCTCAATGCAGTTATCATCTGTCGCCATCGGCATGATTGCGTTTTTTACCTATCCGGTGATGACAGTGTTAGTCGAGCCGATAGTCACTAAAACTAAACTCAAATTGACAGATGTAATCAGTGGCATAGTGGTGCTCATTGGCGTGTCCTTGCTGATCCCAGAGGCAAGCCTAGGTAATGATGTCACCCTAGGAATAGCTATTGGTATTTTATCCGCCGCCCTCTTTACCGCTCGCAATCTACTGCATAAACGTTATTTCAGCGCATACAGCGGCAAGCAAGCTATGTTCTATCAGACCTCTGTCGCCGTTTTCTTTTTAGCCCCCTGGTTCAGTGTTGAACTCAGTAGCATAGAACAAAATGTATGGTGGCTGATTATTTTACTCGGGGTGGTCTTTACCGCTGCGCCCCACGCCCTGTTTACCTCGGCGTTAAGACTGCTAAGCGCAAAAACAGTAGGTTTAGTCTCCTGCCTACAACCTTTTTATGGTGCTATGCTAGCGCTAATCCTACTCGGAGAAGACTTGGCGCTAAAGACAGTTATTGGCGGAACCTTAGTTGTCGCCACAGCACTATTTGAAACTCAGCAAAGTCACAGATCGAATCGGGTAAAAAAGACTGCTTAGAGCGATTTATTTATTAGGCTAACTTGGCTACTATAACTGTGTCTTTTTTTGCCTTATTTATACTCTTATCATGCATCGTTTTTTATTGCTTCTTCTTTGCCTATTCGCCTTATCGGCCAGCGCTAACTCGCCACTTCAAATTGAAAAACGCCTAGGGCTCTCATCTACAAATACTGAGTTAACCCCACAGGAGCAGTTAAGCCTCTTACAGGACAAGAACCATGAATTAGTCCTAACAGAAAATAGTGCTCGCGAGCTATTAAATAACTATGCCGAGCATAAGCAAAACTTGCTTAACCAAATTCAAGATGCACAAAAAACATTAAACGACACTGATCAGCAGGATATAAACCAGCAGGCCTCACTCGCCTACCTACGCTTATCGGAGCTTAAAGATGTCGAAATCAGTTTAGGGCAAAAAATCAATGCGCTAATAAAGTCTCACAGCAAACTGCCTGATGCCCTAGTAAAAGCTAGGGCTGCATTACAAAAGCACAAAAAAATCCGTATTGGTGAAGAGCAAACTCTTAATAACCAGCTCATCGCCGCTCAGGGGAAGCTCTACGAGCAAGATGTTAAAACACTCGAAGCGGTATTAGCCAGCAGCCAAAAAGAGATCGACTTAAACCAGCTACAGTTAAAGTTAGTACGTGAGCAATTAGCTCAGCAAGAGCTGCTGATCGAGCGCTTAAACCAAAAGATAGTCCTGCAGAGAGAGGCTCGCACGGAAGCCGCCATTGCCGGCAGTTTATTACCTGACGACAAAACCCACGATCCCATTGCCCAAGAACTCAGCGACAGCAATTTAGTGTACGGTGAGAATTTAAAACAACTGAATCAAAAAATCAGTCTTACCCTTACTCAACAAGAAAAGGCTGAAGCCCAATATCAGGCGCAAGCCAAGCAGCTAACAACAATACAGCAGCAAATTGGCTGGATTAAGCTTAACTCGGCCTTTGGTGAACGCTTCTTACAGATGCTGCAAGCCTTACCTAAGCCACCAAATCAGGAACCGCTTCAAAGCGAAATAGCCAACACAAGACTTGCCCGGTATCAGGTTGAGCAAGCCCAGACCCTAAATAGTCAGCAAGTCACATCAATTGGTGCCGATAACTCACTGCAGGCCAAGTTGCTGTCTTCCCAAGGGCTGCTACTGCAGCAACTACTGCAGAGTTATGACCAATACCTAAGTGAGCTGGCCGACCTTAGGGTCAGTTATGAGCAGCTAAACCAGCAATATCTTACTCTTAAGAGTACGCTCAATGATCACCTATTCTGGGTTCCTAACGCTAATAGCATAGGTGGCTTATGGATCACGGATCTCCACCAGAGTATTCAGTGGATGCTACAGCAAGCCCCTTGGGGACAGATGCAAAGCTCTTTTGATGAACAAAGCACCCTATGGTCATTGTGGCTAATTCTGTTTGTCATCAGCATCATCACCCAAGATATTTTGACCCCAAAATTTAAATCGGCGATGCGCCGAGAACTACCTTTTGTTGGCAATGTGACCCAAGATAAGTTCATCTATACATTCCATGTGCTGATCAACTCGCTGGGTTACAGCCTACTCAAACCCCTGCCTTTCGTTTTGGCTGGCGGCATCTTCTATCTATCGAGCCATAACTTTGTCTCCGCCATCGGCATGGGGATCATGGCATTTGGGCTGCTGTATCAACTTTATCGCTTCATCTATCTGCTAGCGTTAGACAGAGGCCTATTGATTAATCACTTTAAGGCACCAAAAAGCATGGTTCGCTCCGGACAGGAGCGCTTTAGAAAATTCACCATTATGGCGACACCTTTTCTAGCCATCATGGCATTTACCGAAGTAATAGATACCTCCTTGGTTCGAAATAGCCTAGGTCGTGGTGCATTTATTATCTTCTGCCTTATGCTGTTTTGGTTTTACAAAGACATGCTCAGCCTATCTAACAAAGAAAATACTGCCGAGCACAGTAAGAATAAGAAGCTATTACAGAAGCTATTGTGGGCCATGCTGATTTTCATGCCCCTCGCTTGTGCCGTGTTGGCTTTTCAAGGCTACTACTACACCGCCTTCCAGATGTTCCTACAGCTGCAATTATCATTGATATTTGGTTTAGGTTTCTTGTTGCTGTTCAACTTAATCAAACGTTGGATGTTAATAGAGCGTCGCCGTATCGCCTTCGAACGAGCCAAGGCCAAGCGTGCTGAAGTACTCGCACAACGTGAAAAAGGTGAGCTGAATGTCAACGAGCAAGCCGATACCTATGAAGAGCCGATAGTCGATCTTGAAACGATCTCTAGCCAGTCTCTCGGGTTAGTGCGCTCACTCTTGCTACTGGCTTTTTTAGCCAGCATCGTCGGCTTATGGACGCAGACTCATACAGCTCTGTTCTCCTTACTCGATGGCATCACCCTCTGGTCGAGTAATACCACAATCAACGGCATAGAGCAGCAGATCCCGATAACCCTAAAGTCGCTGCTGTTATCGCTGATCATCGTAGGTTTCTCTATGATGATTGCCACCAACCTGCCCGGTCTTATCGAGCTGACAATCCTGCAAAGGCTAGATCTAAGCCAAGGTACGGGCTTCGCTTTAACCACAGTCAGTCGCTATTTAGTCGTGATGTTTGGTGTGCTTGCAGGCTTCTCCACTTTAGGTATGGAGTGGTCTAAGCTGCAGTGGCTGGTAGCAGCCCTCTCGGTTGGTTTAGGTTTCGGCTTACAAGAGATCTTTGCTAACTTTATCTCAGGTTTGATCATTCTATTTGAAAAACCGGTGCGTATTGGCGATACCGTCACCATCCGCGATCTGACCGGTACGGTGAGTAAAATCCAAATTCGCGCCACTACAATTATCGACTGGGATAGAAAAGAGATCATCGTGCCCAACAAGGCCTTTATTACCGAGCAGCTGATTAACTGGTCGTTATCAGATCCTATCACGCGAGTAATAATCTATGTCTCTGTAGCCCGAGATTCTGATCCTGCACGAGTAGAAGCCGCGCTTTATCAAGCCGTACAAGAATGTGACGATGCACTGCTCTCGCCAGAACCAGAAGTGTGGTTTGCAGGCTTTGGTCAACATACACAAGATTTCGAAGTACGCGCTTACGCAAAAGATATGGGCACACGTTGGCCGCTTAAACACAAGCTACATAAACAGATCAGCAAGAAACTGCGTGAGAACGATCTAGTGCTGGCTTATCCGCAGCTTGAAGTGCATCTTTCTTCCAATCAGAGTAAAGACGTACAGAGCTTATTGAGAACCTAAATGAAAGGCTGTTGAGACACCATTATGATAATATTTGCCCATAGAGGAGCCAGTGGTTATCTGGCGGAAAACAGCCTCGCCGCCTTTGCAAAGGCCGTAGAGCTCGGAGCCACCGCGGTTGAGCTCGACATACACCTAGTCGAAGATGAACTGTATGTGTTTCACGACAGGCGACTTGAGCCTAAAAGTACTGGGGTTGGTCTAATCGAGCAGTACACCAAGCAGGCCTTGAGTCTAATCACTATCGACGGCGAGCCAATTCCGACCTTGGTAGAAGTATTAAGCTTGCTAAAGCCGCACAATATTTTGATCAACATTGAGCTTAAAGGACTTGGCTGCCTAGAGGCCTTTATCAACCTCTACCCTAAACTTATCGGCGAGCTTGAATACGATCCGAATAAATTACTGATCTCATCATTTAACCATCCTTTCTTAGCTTGCTTTAAGCAGCAATGCCCTGACGCACTGGTGGCACCACTAATTGAAGGTATACCACTGGAGCTTGCCAATATTGTCAGTCAGCTTGATGCTTACTCCATTCATTTGGGACTAAACTTTACCACCCAAGAGATGGTTGATGACGCCCATAATCGAGGCGCCAAGGTCTATGTCTATACAGTAGATAATCTTGAGGATCTTAACATGCTAAAGCTGATGGGAGTCGATGGCGTGTTTACTAACTATCCTGACCGAGCGATTAGCTACCTCGGACTAGATTGAGATTAAATAAAGCCAGCTACAGCGGCCAAAAAGTGGCCGCTAGTTGCCCAAATTAATGAAAACAATCTACACTAAAATTAATAACTTAAACTTGTCTGTTGCGTTGTGCCCAGCTACCTATAGCAAAGAATATAGCAACAACTAGAACAAATAACCAATGGGATGGGATTTTAGCCATACTTTGCGCTAACAAAGGGCTTAAATGGATGATAATAAGCCCATAGCCAAACGCATTCACGATAACGAAAATCAGTGTGCGCAGCAGAAAAGAGCGCCCCGCAAAGTAGCGACGTAGAAAACGATTTATGTCGCCACCAAAGACAACTAAACAACAGGCTACAATTGCCGTCGAAACTTCTGGAAGCCAAGGGTAGATAAATGACCCTAAATAGTTTAAAAATTCAATAACCTTAGACATTGTATCAGGCATCACCAAGCAGGTTTAAATCTAGGTGAATGTAGAATATAGGGAGTAAGTATGGGACACAAGCTACTATTACTCACCAGAGAAAATGAGCGCTATCGTCAACTTTTAAATTCGTGTCATCTACCCAATACCACCATTTTGGACGATGACCCCAAAGGGATTTTTAATGCCGATATCTGGTTAGCCGAGCCTAAGCTTGCTGCGCCTTTGCTGCCCCATGCAGCGAACTTAAAGTGGATGCAATCAACTTTTGCTGGCGTCGATGCCTTGGTAAAACCTAGACAGCGCAAAGACTATGAGCTTACTAATGTGAGAGGTATTTTCGGACCTTTGATGAGCGAATACCTGTTTGGTTACCTGCTGGCTTACCAAAGGGAGCATAGAAAATATCGCACTCAGCAAGATCAAAAGATTTGGTTACCGGGTAGCTTCAAGACCCTGCAGGGACAAACTCTTCTCCTGCTAGGTACTGGCTCAATTGCCAAGCATATTGCTCAAACGGCTAAACACTTCGGCATGCATGTTATCGGGATCAATCGCGGTGCCAAGCCGACTAGAGGCTTCGATGAAGTCGATACTCTGGCCAACCTTGCTCGCTACCTGCCTCAAGCCGATGCGGTCGCCAGTATATTACCAAGTACCCCCGACACCCAAGGTGCCCTTAATAAGCAGACGCTATCACTACTGAAAGAAGAGGTAGTACTGTTCAATCTAGGTCGCGGCGACGTGCTCGATTTAGATGCGCTCTACCTACAATTAATCAAACACCCAGAGCAGCAAGCAATTCTAGATGTGTTTAACCAAGAGCCTTTACCTGAAGAGCACCCAATTTGGTCGCTAGACAATGTCATTATTACGCCGCATATCGCTGCGCCGAGTTTTCCTGAGCAGGTGGTCGAGATTTTTGCCGAAAATTTCCACAAATGGATTAAGGGAGAAAAGCTCTCTCACAGAGTGCACTTCGAGCGTGGCTACTAACGATAGTCGATGCTGCAAAGTATGAGGTTAATAACAATCGACCAAAATATGTGATTTAGGCACGCTTTTTAATAACTAGCTTAGGCGATACAACTGACAATTATTCCCAGCGGTTATTAGCATTGAGAATCATTTTCATTTATACTTCGGGCCATGTTCGATTTAGAGATGATATTTCATGTACGTTTGTCTTTGCCACGCAATCACAGATACCCAGATCAAAGAAGCCGTTAGCCAAGGTGATATGTCGTTAGCCGATGTTAAAAAGCGCCTAGGTGTAGCGGATCAATGTGGAAAATGTGCCAAGATGGCGACCCAGATCATCCAGAGACAAGTCGATATCGAACCTAACTTCTACGAAGTGGCTTAATTGCTCAACTCGTAGAAATAAAAAATGCAGCCAAATGGCTGCATTTTTTGTTTATCGACTAGATATTAGATAACTAAAACTAGATAACTAAGCGGCTAAATAAATCAGTCACTAAAGTACTGGTTCACCGTCACCTAGCTCTACACTGTCTACACGCTGCAAGCCACGTGGCAACTTGGCACCACGGCGGCCTCGCTCACCTCGATAGTGTTCTAAGTCACTCGGTTTCAAAGTTAGCTTACGCTTACCTGCCCATAGGGTCACTGACGTGTCTTCTGGGATCACATTCAAATGCAGCAATAACTCTTCACGGTTCTTAGCACGTTCGCCAGGAATACCGATGATCTTATTACCTTTACCCTTCGACAGCTGCGGCAGCGCATCGAGAGAAAACAGCAACATTCGACCTTCATTAGTAATAGCTAAAATCGATTGAGCCTTTGACTTATCGACTCTCTGCGGCAATAACACCTTGGCATTAGTAGGTAAGCTCAGTAGTGCCTTACCCGCCTTATTACGCGATACCATATCCTTATTCGCACAGATAAAGCCATAACCAGCATCTGAAGCTAATAGGTAGCACTGCTCCTCATCGGACAGTAATAAGTGCTCCATGGTCGCTCCGGGGGCTAGATTGAAGCGAGTGGTAATAGGTTCTCCCTGAGAGCGGGCTGACGGCAAGGTATGGGTTTCGGTGGCGAATGCTCGACCTGAGGTATCAATAAACACGCTCGGTTGATTGCTACGTCCTTGAGCCGAACGTAAGAAACTATCGCCCGCCTTATATGACAAACTCTTTCCATCAACCTCATGGCCTTTGGCACAGCGCACCCAGCCTTTTTCAGAAAGCACAACTGTAACCGATTCCGCAGGAACCAGTTCTTGATCTGTTAATGCTCTTGATTCAGTACGCTCAACCAACGGCGAACGACGCTCATCACCATAATCTTCACCGTCTCTAATCAACTCTTTCTTGATCAGCGTCTTCATACGACGCTCAGAGCTTAGCAATAGCTGTAACTTATCACGCTCTTCTTCAAGCTCGCTCTGCTCAGCCTTAATCTTAAACTCTTCTAGCTTAGCTAAATGACGCAGTTTCAAGTCAAGAATCGCATCGGCTTGCTTATCTGATAGATTGAAACGTGAGATCAATTCAGCCTTGGGATCGTCGTTATAACGAATGATCTCAATCACTTCATCGATATTCAAAAATGCAATCATCAAGGCATCTAGGATATGTAGACGCGATAAGACCTTATCTAACCGGTATTCTAAACGACGCTTGACCGTGGTCATTCTAAACTCAAGCCATTCGGTCAATAGTTCACGCAGGCCTTTCACCTGCGGACGACCATTCAAGCCAAGCACGTTAAGGTTAACTCGGTAGCTTTTCTCTAAATCTGTGGTAGCAAAAAGATGCGCCATCATCTGGTCACAGTCAACACGGTTAGAGCGCGGCACGACCACGATCCGCACTGGATTTTCGTGATCTGACTCGTCACGCAAATCCGTCACCATAGGCAACTTCTTCGCCTGCATCTGATTGGCAATCTGCTCTAAAATCTTACCACCACTGGCTTGATGCGGCAGCGCAGTAATGACGACTTCGCCATTTTCCACGGTATAAACCGCGCGGGTCTTAATCGAACCACGACCAGTTTGGTAGATCTTTGCGATATCGGCAGCCGGAGTGATAATCTCAGCTTCAGTTGGATAGTCAGGTCCAGGCACAAACTCCATCAGACGAGGCAGATCCGCCTTAGGGTTATCCAAAAGCTCAACACAGGCACCCACCAACTCTTTAGCATTATGAGGCGGGACGTCTGTCGCCATACCAACCGCGATACCAGTGATGCCGTTGAGTAAAATATGCGGCAAACGCGCGGGCAACACTAACGGCTCTTTCATGGTACCGTCGAAGTTAACACCCCAATCTACAGTGCCTTGACCTAGCTCACTAAGTAAAACTTCCGAGAACTTAGACAGTCTGGCTTCGGTGTAACGCATGGCAGCAAAGGACTTAGGGTCATCTGGAGCACCCCAGTTACCTTGACCATCAACCAGTGGATAGCGATACGAAAATGGCTGCGCCATCAATACCATGGCTTCATAACAGGCACTGTCACCGTGAGGGTGATATTTACCTAACACGTCACCAACGGTACGCGCTGATTTTTTATGTTTAGATTGAGCCGATAAGCCTAACTCACTCATGGCATAGACAATACGTCTCTGAACGGGTTTCAGTCCATCACCAATATGCGGCAATGCACGATCCATGATGACATACATGGAATAGTTCAGATATGCCTCTTCCGTGAAGCGGCGTAGAGGCATTTGCTCTACGCCATCAAGGCTTAAATCTATCGCATCACTCATTAATCATTATCCTGTGACTGATTTTTTGCTGACTCTTTATAGAACAAACGGTAGACGTTGCCCTTTAGATCATCAGAAATATACATGGCACCATCTGGTGCAGTGACCAAGGCATATGGTCTAGCGACGGGAAATTCTCCGTCTAGAAAACTCACTACGGTACTTCTTTTGGCGACTTGGCCATTTTCAATCTCTAACATCACAACTTGATAGCCGACCTTACTCGAACGGTTCCAAGAACCATTTTCGGCAACGAACATCTGATTATGAAAACGCTCAGGAAACTGGGAACCGCGGTAAAAGTGTAACCCTTTAGCCCCAACATGAGCCGGTAACTCATAGGTCGGCGACACCACTTTTAAGTTTTGAGGTTTATCGTATGCGGGCTCAATAATGTCGGTGGCATGAATATAGGGGAAACCAAAATGACTCCCCTTACGCTCGACTTTATTTATCTCATCTGGAGGCAAATTATCCCCCATCCAATCACGACCAAGATCGGCAAACCAAAGGGTGTTATCTTCAACAGCCCAGTCAAAAGCCAATACCTTGCGCACCCCACTAACGATCTGCTCGCTGTCACCAGTTGCGACATCTACTGCTATGATGCTGCTATATGGCACTTCGGTCTCACACACATTGCATGGCGCACCAATTGCGATATATAACAATCCATCAGGACCAAAATGCATGGCGCGGCGGCTTTTCTTGCTATTGCCCGGCAATCGGTCATAAACCTCTTTCGGGCGTCCAGGCCTACGCAGTCGAGACTCTATTTGGTTGAAGCGTAAGATCCGCTCCTCTTCTGCGACGTATAAAGCACCATCATGAAACGCTATTGCTTCTGGGTAATCTAAGCCTTTTGCAATCACATAACGTTTATCAACCCGACCATCATTGTTATCGTCGACCAAGGCGGTAATACTGCCTTCTCGATAAGAGCCAACAAATAAGGTGCCATTGTCACCAACCGCTAGCTGCTTGGCATCACCGAGATCGGAGGCATACAAGGTTAAACCAAATCCTTTTGACACAGTGATCATCACAGGTTCAGCAGCAAATGCGCTACAGCTAAGGATAAAGTGAGCACACAGTGCTGAGATCCCAACGGCTAATTGATTTCGATAGTTTTCAAACGTCATTATTATTCTTTTGTCTGATGATAATCTTTCATTGCCGATTAGAGCTGGGCGAGATCACCCTTTGTCTCTAGCCAAGTCTTTCTGTCACCAGAACGTTTCTTGGCTAATAGCATATCCATAAGCGCCAAAGTATCTTCGGCGTCATCTATGGTAAGTTGCACTAATCGACGCGTATTGGGATCCATCGTAGTTTCACGAAGTTGTAATGGGTTCATCTCACCCAGTCCCTTAAATCGTGTAACTTGGACTTTTCCTTTTCGTTTTTCTGCAGTAATTCTATCAAGAATACCGTTTTTTTCAGCTTCATCGAGGGCGTAAAATACGTCTTTACCTATATCGACTCGAAACAGTGGCGGCATGGCGACATAAATATGCCCCTGCTCTACCAGTACTCGGTAATGCTTCATAAACAGAGCACATAGCAAGGTCGCAATATGCAAACCATCCGAGTCAGCATCGGCGAGAATACAGATTTTGCCGTATCTCAACTCTGAAATGTCGCTGCTATCAGGGTCGCAACCAATGGCAACCGATATATCATGTACTTCTTGCGAGGCTAGCACCTGAGAGGCATCAACCTCCCAAGTATTCAAAATCTTACCACGTAGCGGCATAATCGCCTGAAACTCACGATCGCGAGCCTGCTTAGCACTACCACCCGCAGAGTCACCCTCCACTAGGAATAGCTCACCACGCATTGGATCTTGTCCGCTACAGTCGGTCAACTTACCTGGCAGCGCTGGGCCTGAGGTAATACGTTTACGCGCCACTTTCTTAGCCGCTTTTAAACGTTTCTGTGCATTATTAATACACATATCAGCTAAGGCTTCGGCCTGTTCAGTATTGGTATTTAACCAAAGGCTGAACGCATCACGTACGATGCCCGACACAAATGCTGCGCACTGTCTGCTTGAAAGCTTCTCTTTTGTTTGGCCTGCAAACTGCGGATCTTGCATCTTGATCGATAAGATAAAGGTACTGCGATCCCAGATATCTTCAGGGGTTAACTTGATACCGCGCGGCATCAAGTTTCTAAACTCACAAAATTCACGCATAGACTCGAGCAAGCCCTGCCTAAAACCGTTAACGTGAGTACCACCAAGCGGTGTAGGAATAAGGTTTACGTAACTTTCGTTAAGATAGTCACCGCCTTCAGGCAGCCAAGT
Source organism: uncultured Shewanella sp. (assembly GCF_947497935.1). Classification (GTDB taxonomy): domain Bacteria; phylum Pseudomonadota; class Gammaproteobacteria; order Enterobacterales; family Shewanellaceae; genus Shewanella. The sequence goes on along the minus strand of NZ_CANMIO010000006.1, from coordinate 282,677 downwards.
AATCGCCCAATCTGCGGCCTCTAAGTTACCGGCAAAACTGCCCACAAATGGCACTTCTGGCAGTGTTGGCACACCCTTAAATGATGATCTTAAATAATCTTCTAAGCCACTTTCATAAAACCACTCTTGGGTTTCATTGGTCTGCTTATTTACGAATTTAATTCGAAGCCCTGGGCAAAGTACAGCCTTGGCTTTTAGTAAATAGGTCAATTTAGAGATCGAGAAGTTGCCCGAGTCGAAATAACTCGCGTCAGGCCAAAAGTGAACGCTAGTGCCGGTATTGCGGCGACCACAGGTACCCGTCACGTGTAAGTCTTCGACTTTTTCACCGTGTTCGAAGGCCATCTCATAAACTTCAGCATTACGTCTAACAGTAATCTCTACACGGCTTGAAAGCGCATTGACCACTGAGATCCCCACACCGTGAAGACCACCAGAGAACTGATAGTTTTTATTGGAAAACTTACCACCCGCGTGCAGCTTAGTCAGAATAAGCTCGACACCAGGGATCCCCTCTTCAGGGTGAATATCGACAGGCATACCACGGCCGTCATCGATAACTTCCAGTGAGTTATCGGCATGCAAAATAACGTCGATACGACTGGCATGGCCCGCCAATGCCTCGTCGACACTATTATCTATGACTTCCTGTCCTAAGTGGTTTGGGCGCGAAGTATCGGTATACATACCGGGGCGACGTTTAACAGGGTCGAGTCCATTTAGGACTTCAATAGCATCTGAAGTGTATTGGTTTGTCATGGCACACATATTATTTTGTTATTCAGGCCATGTTGCGGCCCTACGGGTCTATTTGTCAAGAAAACAGATATTCACAGATAGAAGCAAGCTGATCCTCATAGCCAATAAAGCTATGGTCTCCACCTGGCTCTATTAAGAGCTTACAACAGTGATATTTCTGCACGGCCTGTTTATAGTCGAGCACTTCATCGCCTGTCTGTAAAAGTACATAAAAGCGATCGGGATTGATTATTGCGGGCGTATTGTATCGCGCCACATCCTGCTTATGTTCAGCAACAACTTGGTAGGTTTCATCCGTATAGGGATTGTACTGAGTGCCAATGAATTCATCAAACAGTTCGAAAGGTTTTACCGCAGGATTAATTAAAACTGCGCGGCCGCCATATGTTTCTGCTAAATAACTTGCGAAATAACCACCTAATGATGAACCAATATAGGTAAGAGGCAGCCCCTCTTTTTTGGCCTTTTCAACAATATCAATCAGCAGGGCCATAGCTTCGAGCGGCTCACAGGGAAGTTGCGGTTGTTGAAAATGTAAATCGGGATAGTTTTGTGCCATAAAGCGCGCAGTAACTAAACCCTTTTCTGAAAGGGGAGAACTATTAAATCCATGTATATATAGCAGCATACTTCCTCACACTGCGGTTTCTCTTAGCTAATAACCGCCTGCATCTTTATCGGGTGAGAAGTTCTCACCTGGAACCCGGTAAACATTAGTCAGAATGCTACCATCAGACTTAAGTTCCAGCAAACGATAGCCTGGCTGCAGTGCGTCTAGCGCAAAATAGGGCGACCTAGGTTTAAACTGAATGCAGGTTGACGGTGTTGCCATCAAATGCATCGCCCCGTGTGGCCCCATGTGCTTAGTGTCTATGCTTTGGTGAACATGACCCCAGAGCAGCCCCTTTACTTGTGGGTATTGAGCGACTCTCTCTATAAAGCTTTCACCATTATCCATGCAATGCTGATCCAGCCAATTACACCCAGTTAAAATCGGATTATGGTGCATAACCAGCAGTACATGACGTTCAGGTTCAGCTTCTATCGCACTGTCGATAAGCTCAAGCTCTGCATCAGACATATGCCCACCAGGTCGCTCTCTTACCGTCGAATCCAACATGATTATCTGCCAACTCCCCGCCAAGATACGCTTGTGAGCAAAAATCTTAGGCCCTTGCATATGTAGACTCATGATACGCGGGTCATCATGATTACCGGGTAAGTAATGACAAGGTAAATTAACAGGCTCAATCGCTTTAACGAAGCTGTGATATGACTCGTTTGAGTAATCTTGGCTAATATCACCAGTTGCTAGCATTAAGTGTGCAGGGTAATTAACAGCAGAGATGGTATTTAACACAGCACCGAGACTTTGAGCCGTATTGACCCCTAATAGCTGGGCTTCGGGATCGGCAAACAAATGAGGATCCGTGACTTGCACGATTCTCACACTCTCAACTTCAGAAATTGAATAAGAGATAGCCGCTTTCAACAAATTAATTTACCCAATAATCAGATTAACTGACGAACTTAGTTAAGTTATCTATCTTCAATAACTCTTCTAGAAAAGCATTGACTTGGTACTTTTCATCCCGATGATGCATATGCATATTTGGATAATCATACACTGGTCGTAATTGGAAAATCTGTTGACTAGTTAACACTTCTGCTAATTTAGCATCATGGTAAATGCGTACAGAAACTTTTGGCGTTGTGAGCCACTCATTGCCGCCAACACAGCGAGAAATCTGCACTAACTGGGTATATCTAGTGTTTTCTAGAAGGCAAACATCTAATTGACCGAACTCACCTTTAACTCGCCACCGTTTGCCTTCGCAGGGTTCTAGAGTCAGCCACCTTTGAATGTGCATATAATTACGCCCACAAAGTGCCAAAAACTGGCTGACATTAGGCTGATACTTATTTTTTTTCGCGAACTCAACGTTTGACACAACTCTATCCTAACTCTCTCTAACTTCATCACCACGAGGGCTACTTGGTTTTAAGCGTTCTGCTTACTGATTTCTTGATAATTTAATTGCAGCCATAACAAGCCTATTACGGTAGAAGCATTATCAATTTTGCCATCAACAACCATCTGATAGGCCTGTTCACGGCCAAGAACATGGACACGAATATCTTCATGCTCTTCATCTAGGCCATGTATACCTTGTGCATCGGCGGCACACACTTTAGCCCAGTAAAAGTCAAAACGCTCACTCGTCCCACCTGGACTTGAAAAATATTCATTTACCTTAGTGATACTTTGAGCACTCAAGCCAGTTTCCTCTTTTAACTCTCGATGTGCGACATCCATCGATGTTTGCCCGCTATCAATCATCCCCGCAACCAGCTCGAATAACCAAGGGGTTTTGCCACTTTCAAGCACTGGAATACGGATCTGCTCTATTAATACGACCTCATCCGATATGGGATCGTAGGGCAGAACGACTACAGCATGACCACGCTCGAACACTTCACGGCAAACCTCCCCGCTCCAGCCACCGTTAAATAGACGATGTTTAAAGCGGTATTCGTCCATTTTAAAGAAGCCTTTATATAGAGGCTTCTTGCCCAGTAATTCAACATCATTACGATTAAATGTGCTGTTCATTTCTCGTCCTAAATATACTTATTTATAAAGGTATTAATGCCACGATAGCGCCAAACAAAAATATTAATACTATGATGAAAGCAGTACTAATCATAAGCAAAAAAAACTGTTACACTTCTTAGTTGACTTAGAATTTGTACATTTTTAATATTTAACCCACTAAGTTTAGATGTATTGGGAAGCGTCGGGAAGCGCAAACCGCCTTACTGCCTCTGAGTTATTGTGAGGCATGGCTAAACATAACAAGTTAAATTCGCTCCTCAATGGAGAATTTTGTCTAAAAGGACAGCAAATGAAATTCAAGATCCGTTCTCTATGTGCCGCATTGACCCTTGCAGCAACGGCACAAGCAGCTCATGCCGATGACCTTCTACAAATATATCAACAAGCATTGACCAGCGATCCTATTGCACTTCAAGCTAAGGCTCAACGTGATGCCTTGTATGAACAGATTGAAGAAAATCGTGCTCCACTACTACCGACTATCAGCGCCAATATCGGTTACGATAAAGCGTGGAATGACCCAAATGATGACAGCAGCGGTATTGTTGGTGGCGTTACCCTAAATCAAGTCATTTACGATCACAGCGCATGGGTTGGTTTAAGCTTAGCGGAAAAAGCCGCTTCTCAAGCAGACTCGGCATACGCTTCTGCATTACAAAGCCTAATTATCCGCGTAACCAATGCTTACTTTGACGTACTAACGGCCAAAGATAACTACGAGTTCCAAGGTTCAGAAAAACGTGCCATCGAGCGTCAGCTTGAACAGACTAAGCAACGTTTTGCTGTAGGTCTTACCGCGATTACTGACGTGCATGAAGCTCAGGCTCAGTATGACTTAGCAAACGCAACTGAAATCCTAGCTGAAAATACTCTTGCTAACAGCTACGAAGCATTACGTGAAATCACAGGTATCGATCACAAGAGCATTAATATCCTTGATACTAACCGTTTCTCAGCAACTGCAGTTGCACCAGCCTCTTCTACAGACTGGATCAAGATGGCTGAAACCAACAGTGTAGACTTGATGACCACACGCATCGGTAAAGATATCGCCGAAGAGACCATCTCGCTTTATAAAGCGGGACACATGCCATCACTAAGCTTAAATGCTGGTTACCAGAAAGGTATCGAGCAAGAGCAAGGCGATATCAGCAAGCCTGATTTCGATAACGGCACAGTGGGCGTAACCTTAAGCATTCCAATCTTCGAAGGCTTCAAGGTTTCTTCTCGTGTAAACCAAGCGCAATACCAATACGTAGAAGCAAGCGAGAAGCTTGAACAGACTCACCGCCAAGTCGTTAAAAATGTACGTAATAACTTTAACAACGTCGGTGCATCGATCAGTTCAATCCGTGCTTATGAGCAATCAGTTATCTCTTCAGAGAGCGCATTGAAAGCGACTCAGGCTGGTTTTGAAGTCGGTACACGTACCATCGTTGACGTATTAAACCGTACACGTGACTTATACGATTCTAAGCGTAAGCTGTCTGACGCACGTTATGGCTACATCAACTCTATCCTAGCGCTTAAACAAGCTGCGGGTACCTTGAACGAAGATGATATAGCCTCAATTAACAACGGTCTTGTCGCTCCAACGGCTAACTAATCCCTGTTGTTACTGTCATAAAAAAACCGCCAAATGGCGGTTTTTTTATGTTCTTTAAGCTGGAATTTGAAGTCTAAATTATTAAAAGACTAAATCCTTAGAAGACTAGTTCAACACCGGCGAAGTAACCTTTGAACTGCATATCTGCGGTTACGCCATCGAAACCGTTAACGTCAAACTTAAAGTCACGGTAACCCGCACGAATACGGTAATCTAAAGCCGCACCATCGAAGTTCCAACCAAGACCCAATGAGTAGTCATAAACACTTGACTCGTCAACGCCCATCATCACATCGGCAAAGCCATAAAGACCAAGACCTGGCACGCCAACCTGTGCGTCGATATAACCCATTACGATACCGCTATCGATGTTTTTCGTTTCAGGGTGGCCTGCGTCAGCTACACGGAAATGACCATCCATCTTCTTATAAGCTGCACCTAGATCAAGGGCTACGATATCGTTATCTAAGATCTCGTAATAAAGCACGAAATCAGTATTGCTTAAGTCAGCATTGCTATTAACATTACCTTGAAAGTCATGACCGTTAAAGCTGAAATCAGCATCACTCATCTTACCGTCAGCATCTAAACTATTTTGTCTAATCTTAACGTTTGGAATTAGCGGAATTGGATGTTCCACTGCAACCCAGATGCTGCCTTGAGAAGATGAGTCATAGTTAAACTCTTGCTGTGCATTGCCCTTTTCAGCAAAAGTACCATTAGTATCAGCTTTCCAATAATCACCGCCAATTTTAAAACCGACGACGGTAGCAGCTTGAGCAGAAGTGCCCACTAATGAAGTTAATAGTGCACACGCCAATAACGTCTTTTTCATAGTTAACCTTGAGTCAATAAGTTAGTTAAATCGATAACCGCTGCATTTGCGCGGGAGATGTAGTTTGCCATCACCAGAGAGTGATTGGCGACAACCCCAAACCCTGAACCGTTAAGGATCATTGGGCTCCATATAGGCTGTTGTGTTTCTTCTAGCTCACGAATAATCTGACGAAGACTAACTTGAGCATTTTTCTTTTGTAATACATCGGCAAAATCAACTTCGATTGCCTTCATAAAATTCAGTAGCGCCCAAGTTGCACCACGAGTCTCATAAAAGACATCATCGATTTTCCACCAGCTGGTTTTTATCTGCTGCGCATCATAACCTGGGGTTGATTGTCTTGCGGCACTATCGCCAGACAAATCGGTATTTAGACGCTCCTGACCAACACTCGCAGACAGTCTTTGAGACATACTACCAAGGCGTTTTTGTACCTCTTTAAGCCACTCATTGAGGTTATCGGCGCGAGCATAAAACTGCGCATCTTGGTTTTCCGTTGCCATCATGCGAGCGCGATAAAGCTTAAGTAGCTTAATTGCATCACGGTACTCGCTCTCGGCACTCGGCACTAACCAGCTAGTGTGTTCAATATTGAGCTTTGAATGTGCCGCAAGAAGATCTTTATCAGCGGTCGATTGCGATTGAGAACGGCTAAACTCTTTACGCATGATCAGCGCCAAATCTCTCGCCTGCTCAATGGCGCCAAATTCAAATGCAGGCATGTTATCCATAAAGATAGACGGAGGGGTGACATCATTAGATAACCAGCCTCCGGATTTATCCAATAGCCCTTCAATGGTTAAGATCAAAGAGGTTGTCGTAGCATAACCGACAACATTTTGGCTATTTTCTTGGCTATAGATATCCTGCTCGATCGAGTCAGGCTCCACGCTCCACCAAACACTCACTAGATAGCCGATAAAGAAAACTATAACCGCGGCTGCTAAGACTTTCTTCCATGTCACCTGCATTGTGCTAACTCCTTAGTGGTGATGATGGTGATGTGCACCATCGCTTTGCTCTGCTTGTTTTTTTACAGGCAGGCTGATTTTTTGTTTCGTGCCATCGGCAAACTTTAGCGTCATGTCCACAGTTGAACCTATTACTAAAGGCGACGTTAATCCCATGAGCATAATATGATTTCCCGACTCTGACAGCACTAAGCTCCCATGAGAGTCTATGTCAAACCCCTCGACTTGGCGCATTTTTATCATGCCATCTTCTTCAATTAGGGTGTGTAGCTGCGCTTCTTTGGCAAACGGGGCATCTACAGTCACTAATCGAGTCGCATCGCCATGATTCTCTACTGTGATATAGGCTGCGCTATTGGGGACGCTTGGTGGCATCGCGCGCACGTAACCATCGACAAGTACCACCTGTGCAAAAGCCGTGAAAGATATAGTGCTTAACAACGTCAAATTAAACAGCTGTTTGAATATTCGCTTCAATGTCTTAAACTCCTTGTAAACCCAATTCGTAAAACGAGGATATAACGAATGAGCACGATTCAGGTTAAGGACGATAATGGGGTACGTATCATTACGTTTAATCGTCCAGATAAGCGCAACGCGCTTAACCTACAAATGTATACACAGCTAACAGAATACCTTATCCAAGGCGAGTCGGACAATGAAATTCGAGCCTTTATGTTCCGTGGTCAAGCTGATTGTTTTACTTCGGGTAACGATGTCGCCGACTTCTTACAAAATAGTGGCTTAGGAGCCGAACATCCTGCTTTTCGCTTCCTCTTCTGCCTATTGGATCTCCAAAAGCCTGTTGTGGCGGCTGTCACTGGTGCTGCCGTCGGTATTGGCACGACCATGCTACTGCATTGTGATTTGGTTTATGCGGATCAGAGCGCCAAGTTTCAACTGCCTTTCGTACAGCTGGCGTTAGTTCCCGAAGCTGGGGCTAGCCTATTGCTCCCTCAAGTCATTGGCCAGGCAAAAGCCAGTGAACTATTAATGTTAGGTGAGAGCTTTAATGCTGTTCAAGCCCATAGTTATGGCCTCATTAATGACGTTATAACCAGTGATACTATTTTTGAGCACGCCTTGAGTCGTGCGCATCAGTTAGCGATGCTGCCACCAATATCGTTACAAACGACCAAGAAATTAATTCGCTATAACAGAGAAGATGTGCGAGCGCAGATGAAGAAAGAACTTATCGAATTTGAAGCTAGGCTGGCAAGTGATGAAGCCAAAGCAAGATTTGCTGCGTTTTTAAAGCGTTAACACTGTCTAGTTAAAGACATAAATTGCGGATGCTAGACGTCGGTTTTTAGCATCCGCGTTTTGTTGCAATTACCACGGCATGATGATGCGCTTGATAACGACTTGAGGCGATGTATTTCAAGGGAGTTAACACTCTCATTTAAATGCCCTCTTTCTCATTATTTTAAAGCGCTAACCTTAATATGGCTTTTCCCATTTAGGTAGCACTAAGGCCAACACAAAATAGGTCAATAAACCCATCGCAGGATTGCAGAATATAGCCACAGCACAAACGACTCGAGTCCACATGCAAGACCAGTCAAACTTATCAGCCATCGCGGCAGAAACACCACATACCAATGAACTTGGGTCTTTTAAACGTTCAACTAAATCAATCATTTCAGGCTCCCTTTCGATTAATCTTCCAACTTGTGCCAATCTAACGAGCACACCAAACAAGCAAACATAACTAAACTAATAACAGGCAGTAGTAGTAGCATCATAAACTGAGCTAAGAACAACATGATTAATCCTTAGCTACCGCACTCGTCACTAATGGCTGCTCTTTGTTTTCTGCAGCAAGTTGATCGTTAGTGACTTGCTGTTCACTGTCCATATCAAACAACATTTCAGACATCTGGGCTTGAATAGAAAGACTTAGCTCAGTCTGTGCTTTGGCCATCATATCTTGCATCTGAGCAGAGATATTTTGCTCTATATTGTTAGCCACATCGCTAACTAAAGAGGTTTCTGCATGGGCAGAAGTCGTAGCACTTACACCAAGAAGTAGAGCAGTGAATACCGAAGCTTTAACGGTTTTTAATACAGTAGAGTTAAACATAATGGATTCCTTTTCGAGTTTTGCCTAATTGCATTGTTCTGAATAAAAGAACTCTGAGTGACTAACCTTAAAATTGCAGACTTCTTAATTACAGACTGGTTAATTACAAGATTTCTTAATTACATAATAACTAATACAAGCAGTGTGCCAACTTTTCAAAAAAGAGTTAAGACCATGTTTTACATAGAAATTTAATGCGGAGAGGTTTTACTGCGGAGTGCGCGATATTTGAACACAAAAAGAAATTAGTGAAACTGACCATGCTCTGGCCAATTTCACTAATAGAGAGTCACTAATTGGGATTACTAAAGGCTAACTACCGAGTCCATCTCAGCTCTCGCCTGGGTTATAACCTCAATGCCAGCACCTTGCTTGTGAGCATTTTCGCTTATATATCGGCGCCATACACGTGAGCCAACCTCACCTTGGAAAAGACCAATTATATGGCGAGAGATATGGTTAAGGCGCCCGCCTTGCTGCAGATGTTTCTCTATATAAGGAAGTAGTTTCTCCAAAACAGCATCTCGACTCATAACAGGTGTATCCATACCACAAAGCTGTTGATCGACCTCTGCTAGTATATATGGATTTTGATAGGCTTCTCGGCCGACCATAACGCCATCAAGGTGCTGCAGGTGAGCCTTACACTCTTCTAACGTTTTAACACCACCATTAATGCTGATGTTTAACTCAGGGTAATCACGCTTAAGCTGATACACTCGCTCATAATCAAGAGGCGGGATTTCACGGTTCTCTTTTGGACTCAACCCCTGCAGCCAAGCCTTGCGTGCATGAATAATAAACTCTTCACAACCAGCCGCTTTCACTGTATCGATAAACTGAGTTAAAAACTCATAGCTATCTTGCTCATCAATACCGATTCTAGTCTTAACCGTAACCGGGATATCCACCACTTGCTTCATTGCCGACACACATTCGGCGACCAGCTCAGGTTCAGCCATCAAACAGGCACCAAAGCGGCCATTCTGTACTCGGTCTGAAGGGCAGCCCACATTAAGGTTAACCTCATCATAACCACGCTCAGCGGCAAGCTTGGCACAAGCCGCTAAATCAGCAGGATTCGAACCACCTAATTGCAAGGCAAGCGGATGCTCTTCTTGGTTATAAGCGAGGTAGTCGCCACGTCCATGCAAGATCGCACCAGTCGTTACCATCTCGGTATACAGCAAGGTTTGGGAAGACATCAGTCGCGCAAAATAGCGATAATGTCTATCAGTCCAATCCAGCATGGGTGCGATTGAGAAAGTTCTATCAATCATAAAGTTATTATTCCTAATAATTAAAACAACTTATACTCTAATCGCTTATCAATATTCTTGTTTTCACGGGTATATTATTGCTTGTTTATGTATCAATTGTACCCACAGGGTACACATCTAGGGTACAATTATATATGCTAATAAAATTAGCTCAGTAGTGAGATATTATACAGGAGTTGTAAATATGGGGACAGTTAACATTGAAACCAGAGTCACGAAGAAAGAAGTGAAATATCGAGCTAGAGTTAGAATCCGCTCAGAGAAGTTAGCAAAGGGGTATTATGAGGAGAGTAAAACCTTTCTCAATAAAACCACAGCAAAAAATTGGGCAAAAGATAGGGTTAAAATTTTAGAAAAGGAAGGACTTCCGTCCAGAGACCCTAAAGAAGATGAACTAACTGAATGCACCCTATCAACTCTTATCCAAATGCTTCTTGAATCAGAAGATTCACAACATTTTGGACGCTCAAAAAGGTATGCCCTAAAAGCTATCGCTAAAACAGATTTAGCTATGTTTACTGTAAGCGGTTTATCTGAGCGTGACATTATCAATTTCGCTAAAGAAAGAAAAATAGATGGTGTTTCTCCTTACACTGCTTATCAAGACATTCTATACATCAAAGGCGTCCTTGAGATCGCTAAAAGAGAGTTTGGAGTTAGAGCTGACACCGACTGTATTGCAGAAGCATTGAAGTACTTCAGAGAGCAGTTAAAAAAGAAACCCAAAGGTCAAAGGCTCATTGAGTTTAAAGCTGAAGAACGGTATGTCATTCCCACAAAAAATGAAATGAAACTAATGAGGGATGCTCTCCTAGAAAGGCAGGAACATCCATCAGCTAAAATCCCATTTCTCACAATACTAGACTTTGCAATTGATACTTGTATGCGAGTAAGCGAAATTTGTCGAGTTGAATGGCGGGACTTTAACGAAGAGGACAGAACTTTAACCATTAGAGACAGGAAGCACCCAAAGAACAAACTAGGTAATCATCAGACAATACCTTTAATTGGTTGTGCTTATGACATTCTCCTCAATAGAAAAGCTAAAATTACCTCACAGAATGAGAAGTTGAGTGTTAAATTCAACTACAATACCGAAATATTCCCATATAACCCACGTTCTGTAAGTGCAGGCTGGCAGCGAAGTAGAGCTGAATTGATAGCAGCAGGAGAGCGAATAGACAATATTCGTTTTCATGATCTAAGAGCTTTTGGAGCTTCAAAATTAATTGAAGAAGGTTGGGATCTAAGCCAAGTTTCGGTAGTAACTGGTCATCGAGACTTGAATATCCTAAACAATATTTACCTACGCCTAAAGCCCAAAGATATTGCTATGCAGGCATTGCAAAAACAAAGTCATAAAAATTAACAAATTCTAGTACAAAGGGAGTGATATGCTATGCTGTAGCAGCTCACTCTCTACGCCTTCAAAGATGCCCTTTATCATTTCCCGTTCTTTTTTACGCCTTCTAAGATACCTTTTACCAGCTCCCGTTCTTTTTGTTGTTCAGACTTACTCTTAATTATCGTATAAACAAGGTTATCTCTACGTCCATCTACAAAGTAATCATCAAGGTAGCCGACTTTCTTTAACTGTTCATGAGCATGAAGGATTTTTTGATTTACATTAGCAATCCGCAATTTAGATTGGACTCTTTTACGTAAGGTTTTGATATTTCTTTTTATAGCGTTGTTGAAATTACAGGTTTCATAATACAGAAAGAGTGTTTTCGCAAATGCTGATGTGAGTAAGTTGTAGTACCGCATATTTATATAGCGTCTGTAGGAAAACATATTTTGACTAAGAAACAATGGATGAACATCTATTTCATAAACTCCCTCAGTTTTATGATACTTAGAATACTGTATTATTGCCCCACCTTCAGTGTATATCTCTTTATCGTTGGAATCGATGATACTCAGACTCAAAGTGCACCTCCAAAGAGCCTTTAAAGTACCTTCTATTTGCTCTTTGTTTGCAGGGCAAACTTTAGAAAATACTAACTTACATAGTTCGTTATCGCTAATTAAGATTTTTTGTTGTTGAGTGGTATATGCATATTCATGTAAAAATGAGATAAGTATAAAATCTTTTTCAACAGATAATGGCTTACCTGTGTACTCCAGTTGCTCAATGTAATTGCTCTTTTTATATGTTTTATCCCAAGTTAAAACAATATCTTCCCGCTCTTCAATTTTTTGACCACGACTAGTAACCACATAAATTTCTTTCTCTAGCATACTCAACAGGATATTCGGGTTACAACTGATAGATTCCTTAAAGAAACCGTTCTTACTATAGGCTGATAACTTGCTTTTTAACTGAGATTTTTTAAACTTACCGATCTGTTTATTATCTAACACCATGTCCACCCTAATCGTAATCCTTTATTCAAATTACCACTAAATACGCCACTGTCAATAGGGTTATGAAGTTACCTAAAAAGGTTTTGAAGTTACCTACAACCTCAAAAAACACCCACAAACACCTGATATACCAGCAAAAAAAATAACAATTAGAAAACCGTAAATATTTTTTAACGATGTTAGGTTACAAATAATAATGTTCGTAAAACTCTGAGAGAACCCTACGGGACAAAATCAAGATTTTGCTGTTCTCCAACGAGATTTTCCTCTATGGGTTGATCGTCGTTTACTACGCTAATTAGACTTACTAGCATTACCACTTCGTGGTGTTTATCTGTGGTAAAGCAAAGATGCTTAGAAGCAGGCTAATAAAACAATTCAAAGTAAGTACTTAGCAAATACTACTTAATCATTCAGTGCAAAAAATAGTTAAAAATGATTATAAGCAACATTATTGTTATACAACTTTAGGTTTTCTGACTTTAACGCCTATTTTCAACTCACACTGACCAAAACTTCACTGTTTATGCCTTTGTTATATCCAGATAATTTTCTTTTTTACTTGAAATGCTTTTGTTCTACCGTTCAAAAAACATCTGAAAAACGATAAATAAACCAATAGCTAATGACTTTTGTCAGACAGTCTCTTTTAGGCTCTTTTAATCGATAAAACTCATGTTAAAACTTAAGTATGTAATATTAGAGATTAACAAAGGAAACCCGATATAACTTCTTCTCTAAAAACAAGTTTTTCGATTCTACGCACAAGTTTGTAGAAGAAGTTTCGGTTTACTTTCACGAAAGTAACAAAGGTTGCTCTGATTGAAATTTGCCGATTAACTAGGAGTAACTATGAACAACGACAATGATAAAAAAACCAAAAATGAGATAGATTTTGAGCGTGGTATGCGAGAAATCGCCAAACTTAAATCACGAGCTTCAAAAAAAGCGGCTGAAGAGCAACAACAAGCATATCTAGCAGAAAAAGAACGGTTAGAGTTTCAAAGACTAATCAAAAAAGCTTCTCAACAATCAGCAGCCTCTTCAAAATCAAAAAACCGTGTTCTCAACAATTTCGCTTATCGTAAAGATCTTGCCAAGATTTTTAGACAGAACAACCATTCGAACGGCACACACTATAAACGACATATAACTGCGAGGTTCAGTAGCATCAACTATAACCACCGTAATAGCGGTGATTATAGTTTAAATGCACTTAATACATCATTAATTCATAGCTCTAGAAAAGAAAAAAATCGTTGCGAAGAGTGGCTAGACAATCAGTCCCATAAGAATATTTACTATGCAGATGGTAAATACTTATCTCATCATGATTTTGTCCAAAAGAGAGAGCAATATTTATCCTTTTTTGACGAAGTTAAGAAAACTGCTAATAACAAGGCTGATGAAAAGCACAAAGTGGAACTCGCCAAATATTCACGCTATCGAAGCAGCTATTTCTGTAAGTTGAAAAAGCTCTTAGCTCCAACTCATCCTGATCATGCTAAATTTGTTGAGCAGATATCTAAACTTGAATCTCCAAATAATAAACCCTTAGACCTGAGCAAGGAACCACATAGTGCTTCTATTGCTAGATTGAGAGCTTACCTAAATAAGCAGTACACACGACTAGGATTAAGCCCAAAACATCGAGAAAATAAGCTTAGAGTGTTTGATAACTATCTAAATCATAGAAAACAACATCAATCGTTACTTGAGTCAAAATCGAACAGAGCAATCAGACACCTCAACTCTACGTCAATTTCCGAGTACATCTTTAAAATTCCTCACCGACATGGAGGGTTCAAACAGATCGATAAGCAACAGTTGCTTGAGGCTTGTGTTAATTTTTTTAGTGATAATTTCGATGTAAAGATTGAACTAGCAGCTTTTCACGCTGACGAAGGGTTGAGCGATGAACAGGAATCTGGTCTCAACGTACATGTATTTATCAAACCAAACAGAAATACTCCTTGGTCACAGCAGTACATTGCTTTTGCTAAAAAGCAGACACAAGTGCATTATTCTGCTCAATTTCCAGAGCTCCTATCAATAGAAGCATCCAAAAAATTACCTCCACAGATTATGGTGGCCTGCGGCCAGATCCTCCAGCTCAGTTTTCTTCAGCATTTACAAGAAAAAGTGTTTAATCATCATGATATAGGTATCAGGTTTCTTGAAGAAAATGAGCGAAAAGAGTTCAATAACATTGTAGCAATGGTCGAAGAAAATATGCCCCTTCACCTGCGTCAACAGTCACGATTTAACATGTTGCAAGACAAATCTAATGAGTTAAATCAAAGTATAGATATTCAATCTGAAAAGCTTGATTCAATCACAGAAGCCACCACTCAGCTGCAAAATAAAATGCTCGATGCTATAGATATATGGAAACTACATCCATCACTAGAAACAGCCACTCTCACGCTCTTTCAGCTTGAAATGATAGATAAACTGCCTAGTCAAATTAAATCGACATTAATAGAGGATATAAAGTCGTTTGAGCAGCTAAACAGCATCAAGTCGAAGGCAAAACTATCAAACAAAATCAGCAAACCATAATTTACATCATGCTATTGAAATAGTTTTTTATTGTGTAACGATTACATTAGATAAGGATAATTTAAATGAATAAAAATAGAGACATACAATACATAAGGCAAGCTCTGGATTGTTTAGTCAAAGCAGAAAAAGTAACTACAGACTCAAATATTTTTCAGGGCTTAGAGCCAGAATTAAACACGCTATCAACCATCATCAAGAAAGACTTGTTCAGGAGAATAAATAATGAGAACTAAACATGAAAATCCAACCACGGATATCCAGCAAATTGAAAATGGGATCTGGTATTTAGCTCAGATCGACAATTTAATTGAAAAACCTTCAGTGATCATGATGATCCAGCGATTAGAAAAGCTTATAAGTACAGACGCTGATGATCCAGACTCCCCTGAAGTTAATCGCTTGATTGAATACCCTCATGCAGATGAAATTGAGCGTAACCTTGCACTCATGAAGTTCGAAAAACGTAACAGCAAAGGCTCAGGCAAATCAGGAGGCAAGTTCAGTGACAGACCTAAGCAATAGTTTCCAAAGATCTATTAATTTAATTGAAATGCACTACAAACGTCATTCAGAGAGGATAAATGAGCTAGGCAAAGATCAAGACTTTAGCCTTGAGTATTTTATTCATTTTTATAAGGCAATACTAATGGAAGAGATTCAGCAGATCTTTGAGATGGATGATAGTGAGTTCTCTTCGCTAAGTAAAACCAGAAAGTTCCAATCTAAGATCATCGATTTGCTAGATAAAGTAATCATGCAATTAGCGAATAAAGCCTATGATGCAAAGCTTTATCCACCTATACCTACAAGCCGTAAACCATAGCCGCTTACAGTATTTTTCAGAGTTAATTAACACTGCAATGTTTTAGTTTCTGGTAAGCCCCTAGAATGTATCGACCTATCAAAAGTAAAGATTATTACCTTTTTAACCCTCTTTTACAACTTGGCTTGCCTCTCTCATCAAGTAGGTAGTGCTTGTCAGTCAGCTCCCTTATAGCTTCAACCGCATCAAAATCGTCCTTCAGTTGAACACCATTCTCTTCAAGTTGATCAAGGTACTCAGCAAGCTTGTCCTTGCCGTACAGCCTATGAAATCGATTAACCAAGGTCTGATCATTAAACTCACCATCCAGACCATCACTAAAAATATCATTCAATGAATACTTATCAACAATCTCACCAGCTTGACGAGCATCTGACACAGTAAAGCCATGCTCCTTTGTCAAAAACTTCCCAAAGTCATAATCCATCAGGAATTGCTCTTTTGAGCTTGAAAGCATCTTACCTGTACTCAGAAGTAGCTCGACTTCATTTACCCCGTCAAAACGCTGTATTAAGAACTCATCAACCGCTTTCATAGTCGTCTTGTTAAGATAATCAGCAATGAACAGCGTATCAGTATCAACATTGCTATAGCCTTTGCTTAAGCAGCTTATTCTGAAATTATCAATATCCAAGTTCTCGACAAGCTTCACTTGATACTCTTTAGCTTTAGTGAGAATAAACTCAGCAGCATTAGCCCCTTGATGACAAGCGATACTTAAAAAGTCCTTGTTACCACTCTCCTTTTGAGTTTTGAGCCAACCAGCGATATAAGCAGCACTTTGACTATCTGTTACACTTGGTAGATTTAGTTTTTTAAGAATCATTAAACTACCGCTCTCGGCAATTAATTCTTCAAAACCTATATTTTTTGGGGTTCTTGCTTCATTACCTAGACTGTTAACTAAAGGTCTGTTGAGGCGAGATACTGCTCCCGTAGAGTGCGATAATTCATGACAATAAACGCCTGTATAAACTAGAGCTGGATGATCAGTCTTGAAGTTTTGTTCAGATACCATTGCGATTTGATCTTTTGAAGGGCTGTAATGACAGCTAGTAGGATGCTCAATTAAATCAATCCCCATCGCTTTACGACTTGCGTCAATAATACATTTAGCCGCATAAACCTTAGGTTCAAACAGTCTCTGTCTCTCTTCATCCGTAAGGCACTCACCAAGCTTTTTCAGAAGTTTGGTCTCTTTATAATTTTCGATCCAACCTCGATATACCTCATTATCACGCAAGGCATTTTGAAACTGAGAATGATGGTAAAGGTCGAACTGCTTAAGGATCTTCTGTTGGCGGTAATTTTCCTGGTCTTTGCTATCCAGCTTTTTATACTTCTTCGCTGATATCCACTTATCAGGATTATTACCATCCAAAGTATCATTAACATAAAGCTCTACTACTTTTTGACACACTGCAATTGCATGTTCAGGCACTTCAAGTCCAAGTTGTTCGATGTTTGACTGATTTAGATAAAATGGCAAATCTAGCCCCTGCTCACTTTGCAACAAAGATAAAAGCAGCTCGTTAGATCCTTTGTAATACTCACCTGTTTTTCCATTTATAGGATTAGCTAACACCTGTTCTATCCACGGCTTTTTAAACTTGTAGTCATCGCCACTCTCAATAAACTTTCTGTAGATATCCAACACTTGATCAAGCACCACTTGATTCTTATTAGCCTTAGGTGGTAACACCTCAATAGCTTCAAGTTGTGCTTTTACTTCAGAAATGCTTTTAGAGCTGGCATCAATCCCTTCATCAGATTCAGCTTTCTTTAGTATATGAGTGAATTTGTGCAGACTGAGGAACTGCTTAAATTTCTTTTTAGTTAGTTTGTCATTTACTGTTCGTCCTCGATTCAAATAATAATCGAGTTGCTTTACTGACTTAATACCAGATTGGGACTCTAGAAACTTGTTTTTAATGAGTGCTTGAACACTCGTACCTTTTTTGTTCTCCATATGATTAATCCAATGAGTGACACTAGCGAAAAATCACACTAGCTACTTTCAGTAAACCATATAAAAAACTAGATTCAAGTCGCCGAGAGCAGAATAAGCAACAAAAAACCAAAACGAACCAAAAAAGCTCGAAATCACTGTTTTAATTGAAAAAAACAATTCCGCTTGATAATCTATTTGCATGGATTAGTTGATATCCGTAACAAACTAAATATCAATTTAAAAGTAAGTATCGCTATGTTTAGCCAGTTAGAAACGAAAGAATATTGGAGGTGTGGAACTAGACATTGATTCTGGTCACCTACTCTTCAGCCAGAATAAAAAAACAGGAGATAACTATGAACCATTCAAACTCAAGCTAGATAACAGCTAACCTCGTAAGTGAGTTATTGAAAGTCATTTTCTAAATGATTTACGGCTTCTTGCACCCAAAATTTAAGGTATACAAAAAATTGAGTCTGGATTCAGCAGACAGGATTCGTGCGCTTCGAATTCGCTGAAGCCACTAAAAATTAATTACTAAGGAAACAAAATGATGAAAAAAACAGCAGCAATGTCAACTAAAGACACTAACAACCAAGAAAAAATCTTCTATGTGTCATCAAACAATGACATTGAAAACGATCGTAAACATTTAACCCACTTCGGACATTTCCTAAACAGGCTGTCAGATCGACTAGGCTCTTTTAGCAGACAAGAAGTTCTTAGTTGTATCGCTAGTTCCCCTGAATATTGTCATGAAAACCTACTCTTTGACGCCTGCACAGACTGCGGTGAAGTAGAGTTGATAACGACTGGAAAGCGCCCCCTATGCATTGACAAGAAAACTTATGATATCGACTACTTTGTTGATTTGCCGACAGAAGGCTTAAAGCTCCTCTTCTGTCCTTTCAAGGTTTTCATTGTCGATGATCAGCTTGAACAGCTACATATGGCCGATTGGTACTAACTACACCTTATTTCAATATGAAATAACTCTGCTAATTTAGTCGCACAATTAAGGAATGGAGGGGATGGCTATGAACTAAATAAAACAACGTACAAATCATTCTTGTAAGTGACGGATTAATCGCAATACATGTAATTAATCACTTACGGCTTTAATACCAAGTTTTGATTAAAAACTAAATCTGGATTCACCAGACAGGATTCGTGCGCTTCGAATTCGGTGGAACCACTACGAAATAAATGGAGATAAAAATAATGAAAAACAACACTCAGCAACAGGCTGCAAATAAAAATAAACGGATTAAAACAATAGAGTTCTTGGCTCAACTTGGAGCTGTAGAAGAGGTACACGAGGCGCTTAGTCTATATTGTCCTAATCCAGAACCATTCAATTTAGATGGTTTTGAAGACATCCTTGAGGACTTAAAACACTTTGCTGAACATCATCTATATGACTCCGATGAGGAAACTATAAACACTGCACAATCAGATCTTAATTTACTCGTTGAAGATATCAAAGGGTTTGACTCTTTAACTGTGCTTATTTGGAAGCACAGAACTGATCTGCTTGATTGCGTCTGCGAACTAGACCAGCCAGAAAACTACACTGTTCACCAACCTTTTAAAGAGCATCTTATAGAGCTATTTGACGATAGTTTTGACCATAAAAAATCTCGGTTACTCGTAATGGATCATCCTTCACTAGGAGAGTCATTTCTTATCTGGAATGGGAGGGAGCAAGTAATTTGTACAACCAGCCAAGAAACTTACGAGATAGACCCAGCTACACCTGAAGCTAATGGTTCAATGTGGGTCAGTAAATTCATCGAATTAGCTAAAAAATTAAATTAACAAACTAACTAAAGGATAAAAAATATGAAAAATTTCAATGTGAAAATGATGTTTGAAAGCAACTTGTTATCTAAAGATGGAGCATTCTACTTAATGAGTAGAATCGAAGATGTTCTAGTCTCGCCACTAGTCTATAAGGCAGCCAAAGAGCCAATGGTTACTGAACTTATGCAACAAGCCAGTACAACCGTACTTCTTAAAGCTCATTCTTTATATAAATATCACCTATATAACCCAAACGTGTCTCTTACAGACAGCGAAAAATGGGCTACAGCTAGGGTTATGACATTGATTACAAATGAAACTAAAAAAAGGAAGCAGAAATAATATGGATTTATCATACGAAGAACTCGCAAAGATAGTACTTAAGCAGCCCCGACTATATGAGTTCGTAAAGAGCTTATATGAAGGCAAAGACTATCGACTAAACAAACTAAAATCTATGGATAGCAATAGCTTCAACATTGCCATCAACATAGTGACATTTTACTACCCAAGTGAGTACTTCTACCAGCTTGTGATCGCAGGAGAAGAACCGAAGTAAACACGTAAAAAGTCCAAATAGGATATTAAATGCTTAACCAAATCTTAGAGAAATCATTCCTGAGTAGGAGGTGTCACAAAAGTTAATTTTGTGCCGTTTAGCCTCCTTTTACCCAAAAATGGAGAATAACATGTATAACAACGAAGCAAAATTACTAGAAAAAATGTTGAAGTGGCACATAAAAGAAAGTAAGTGCCAACTTGAAAAAATCGCCAATTTTAAAAGAACCAAAAACTATGGAGCGTTTTTCAAGTTTATCGATTCAGAGCTTAACCCCCTTCACCAAGCACCTTGGCCAATTATCAAAGAAAAGGTAACACCCAATCTGACAGAGGATCAAATTGAAGAGTTATTTCTATCTGGACGAATTACATTCCCTTTACACAACAAGCTTGCTGCAAAATTGATGAAGCTAAAATATCAAGTTTCAAATGCATCTCGATCTCTTGAAGAAATCGCAATTACCAACATCCTAGGCGGTCAACCTGACTTTATATATAGAGAGGATGGCAGAGCCAGTTATTGATAGGCGAACTAATCCAGAGTTAGTGAAATACTTCAACATCATCACTTCACAATTGCAGACATACTAATTGGAGGCTTAAAGATGGAAACATCAAAGCCAATAAGCAAAGAGCCTATAACTTCGGTCATAGGCTCTTTTTATTCATGACAAACTTGAAACACCTACTAAGAGATCCGATCCAAGACCACAGGTCCATTGCCAGAATCATACATTTTTTCAACCTCTTCATCAGATAGCTGAAAGTGTAATGATAATGGCTTAACCAGTTCTTTAAGCTTTTTAGCTTCACCATCAAGCAAATGGGTCAAAACTACAAATCGTATGTTGTTGTGCTTTGTGATCGTCATAACCTTTTACCTGAACTGTTTATTTAAAGTAACGTTTCAAAAGCTGGTATAAATTCAGCCTTTCGAGACTGATGATTGTAAAATGGCAGTCCCCAAACAATAAATTTCTTACCTTGCCATACCTGTTCAATTTTATGGGTAGCTTTTAAATCTAACAAAAAGTTTTGCTTCCAAGCATCACTCTCAATTAGATGTTCACCTTTAGGTTCTATAAATACCTGGTAAGTTAGTTCAAGATCTTGCTCTTTTTTAGTTAAAAGTAATAAAAAATCAGGCTCGAAAGCACGACCATCGTCAAATGTATAAAGCTTAAAGTGTTTTTCATTTCTTAAAAGATATACATCGTCATAGATTGACTGAAGATCATTAATCATTGAATCTAAATAGCGAACAAAAGACTTCTCTTCTAATGTTCCATAATTTTCATTAAACACAAACCAATCACGCTTAGAAAGGTCTAAAGAGAGCTCATCATTAGTAGTTTCACTTTGAGCAATACCAAACTCTTGTTTTGTCAGCCCATCATTAGCAATATTTAAGATCTTATCTGTATCATAAAGTTCATTGATAGTTTTAGGCGTAAACTCTTTTGTTCCTTGATAGTCAATACGATTAACATTTAGCCTTTCAGCAATTTTTTGAAGTATTTTCTTACTTATCTTCAATTTTTCAACTTGTGGTATATTATTTAATATATCCTCTCGGCCACTGATTTCTACTGAAATCCCACCTAAAAAATCACTTGAAACAATAAACTCATCTAATGTTTTCAAGCTAGGGAATAATAATTTTAATTCATTAAACCTATAGACAGGAAGTGTTGCCATCGCTTTTCTTACAACATGCTTCCCAATCTCAATGAACTTAATAGTTTCTCTCTTAAGCTTTAAATGCTTAACTGTTGCATTGTCAAATATTGTTAACTCATTGGAGTGTTCAGTCTTAATAGCATAAGAGTAATTAGTGTTAATAATTGAGCTGTCAAGACCTTTAACCTTTGAACGGTCATATGAAACCCGTTTATTTACATAAATCAAACCAGATTTATAAAGTGATGTTTCTTTAAAATTATCTTTAACCTTTAAAGAAAGTGCTTTCCTTGTTTTAGCTTTAATACCAATCTCTTGAAGAGCTATGTTTAAATCACTTATATATTCAGGATTGTGTGCAGAATGATAATAAAGTTCTTCACAAATCTTCAATTCATGAGCCTCTTCCGTATCATCTAAAATATCATATTTTCGTTGATATAATGGCTGTTCATCTTCAACTTTAAAAGGACAATAACGAGCACCACGGCCTATCAACTGAGCTTCTTGCGTTGCTGTTTTACCCCATTTGTTACGGGTGTCATATAAACGAACAATATCAAATAGATTTAGAACGTCCCAACCTTCATTGAGTTTGTCAACTGCAAAAATGGCACGTATTTCATTATCAGCATCTTCTAACGAGTTTAATTCAATTTGATAAGTTTCTGCTTTTTTACTGTTAACTTCGATTGTTTTTTCTACTGAAAAATCTTCTTTTAGCTCTAAAGCTAATGAATCCAAGTTGATATTGTTTTTTTCAAAAAATTGAAAGGCAGTATAAATAACATCACCATCAACTGAGGTATTCTTTATTTTTTCTAGATCATCTTTGTCAATTTTTTCAATTGCACCTAAGAACTCTCTATGAAAAGCCTCACTCTCAGCGATAGTTTTTGCTTTAAACAAAATAACTGGTTTAATAATAAGCTGATGTTTTTCGAAAACTTTACGGCGATATTGACTTAAAATTATAGCCCTTAACACCCTCGGAAATGGTTCGCTATCTGATTGAAAAACTTTAACCTCTTTCGAGTAAAGGTCTTCTCTAAAGCGTTTTAGAGGATAATCAAAAAGTACAATATCTTGATACTTAGCTTTTATTTTAGGATCTGCTAAATCTGCTGTTGCTGTAAATTCCAACATTACGTTAGAACTATTTGCGTTAAAAATATCTCTAATCGTATTTTCCCAACTATCTACAGAATGTTGCTCTTCCTTACTTTTCTTATTTTTTGTTTCAGCATTAATATGATGCGCTTCATCTGAGATTAATACTAGTTTGTTATCTTCAAAATCTTCTATCGAAAGTGCATTTTCTTTCGGGTTAAGCATTACAGCATGAAGACCTTGAATCGTAGTAAAAACAATATTGATATCACTAGAGTTAGTCGTTGCAAAACTTTCTACTTCTTTTACATTTACCAAATCACCGTCAATATTAATAGACTCATTAAACAGATATTTAGATGAACCTTTATTTAAAAAGTTTTCTTTTGTTTTTTTAATAATATTAGTGCTATTAACAAAAAAAAGAAAGTTACGATACCCACGCTTATAAAGCGTAAGTATCTCCCCAGCCATAATCAGAGTTTTACCAGATCCAGTAGCCATATGGTACAACACATTTAATGGCTCATTTTTCGGTCTCTTTTGATAAGAGTCAAGGTAATATTCAAAACGGCCAAATGCTTCTTTTTGATATGGTCGTATATCAAAGCTAGGGTTTAAATTGCTACTAATATATTCAGGCACAAGATCAGAAAAAACATTCTCACCAAGAGCAAATTTCAGTGTGCTAAAAGTTTCGTGAAGCATTGTCATAATCGTTATGCTCCGTAAAACTGTTCGTTTAACTTTTTATCTTTCTCTGAAACACCATTACTTTCATCATCAATATCAGAGTAATTGACATAAAGCTGATTTTTATCTATTACTTCAATAAGAAAACGCTGCTGTTCCTCAAAAGAAAGCTCATTCAATGCTTCGATATTTCTATCAAACTCTTTAGGATCAACTTTATACGATAAATTAGAACTTTCTTTTAACTCATTCCAGATAGCAATTAATTCACTTGAGTTTTTAGCTTGCTCCACCCAATCTGAATATTTAGATGCTAATTCAGCTAGTTCACAGTAAACAAAAGAACCTCCACCTTGCCAGTTGACCTCTTTAGATATTCCATTCTGATCACCAGATATAATATTTTTAAGACGAGGCAGGGTTGTATCTTCAATATAAACCATTTGCTCAATACCAATATATTGACGATTCATTTTATGAGCAACTGCTTGAGTTGTTCCGCTTCCCATAAAGAAATCGACAACAATATCTCCAGCATCAGAAGAGCTTTCAATTATACGCTTTAACAATTTTTCAGGCTTTTGAGTACTATATCCTACACGTTCGGTTGACTGAGAATTAATAACATTAATATCATCCCACACATCTTGAACAGCTTTTCCTTGCATTTCATGTAAGTATTGCTTCATTCTTGGAGTGCCCGTATTAGTGTAATAAATCCTATTGTCGGCTTCTAATTTTTGCATAGTAGTTTCAGGACAACGCCAATAGCCTTCTTTGCCCCTCCATTTATATTCATAACCGCCGCCTTTTAACCCCTTAGCAGATAAATCTCGGTCTAGAAAGAAACCTCGTTCATCCTTTTGCCTATAACGTTTTCTATATTCTTCATCATATTCAGTAAAGGTTTTATTAAACTTAAAGTTCTCGCTCTTACTATAAAACAAAATCGTATCGTGGTTAGTACCGTATGTATTAGCATCCCCTCTTGACGAAGTACGCTTCCAAATCAATTGAGCTTGAAATAAATCTCGACCGAATATCTCATCGAGAAGAACTTTGGCATAATGGATCTCGTTATAGTCTAACTGAACATAAATAGATCCATCTTCAGATAATAATTCTTTTGCTATCAATAAACGATTCTTCATAAAAGTAAGCCATGTTGAATGGCTAAATGAATCGTTATAACAGAAACTATCATTATTTGTATTATAGGGAGGATCTATGTAAATAAGCTTAACTTTCCTCCGATATCTTGGAAGAATACTTCTTAATGCTAATAAATTATTCCCTTTTACAATCAAATTATCAGCATCACCTAATTTAAATTCAGAGTGCTCTCCATCTTTATCAAACTTTTTAAAGTTCGTCAGTGTTTTAGGAGCAAGAAGCGTATCGACTTGTTCAGGTGCAAGTGTCTCATTCCAAAAAACTTCACTACGTTTCTGATCGTCCTTTGTTTGCCCACCTTCTAAAACGCAATCTTTGTACGGCCAAGATAGGACAACATCGTTAGAGTCAGCCAAATAGTGGTTATCAACTGAAAGACCAATTTTATTTTTAAATTGTGTAAAGCTATCAGGCAAAAAAGATTTATTATTAACGAAGCGCTGAAATGCAACTTTATCAAAAATTAACATCCCTTCCACATCTGTAAAGAAATGACTTTTTAGTCGCTCATTAGCCAACAGTATTTTTAGCAGTGTAGGGTCAAGATTGAAGGCAAGTTCTACGATTTTATTTTTAGCTAACTTACCGTCAATAACAAGGCGTTCATCTATGGATAGAGCTACTAAAAGCTCGTCTAAAACGGTCATAATTCAATCACAATTCAAAGAAGTTTATATGCCAGAACATTACCATAATCATGAATTAAAAAATATGTTCAACAGCAGAAATCTACACGCAAGAATGTACTTCTAAAATTAAACCAAACAGTCAAAGTGAGAATTAAAAGGCTTTAATATCATAAACTAAGCGTCAAACAAGCTTTTCATAGTAAAAGCGATTACAGTACATTAGCACCTAAGATAAGTTACTCATGAAAGAGCCAAACTGAGATAATGATGATAAATTGAGTTCATAACTTTGCATCCAATCTTTTAGCGTTAGCCTGATAGATAAAAGGTCCATCCTTTAACTTTACCAGAATCAATCAATTTGTTAATGTAATCGAGTCAACGTATTAGCGATGTTTGATCGTCTTTAACTAGGGGGAATATACCTCAAACCTAAGATTAATTAAGCGCTTGAGCGACATACTTGATGGTTTTGTGGAAGTGTAAGTGATGATTGCAGCGTTAACCTTTTTGCTCAATCAGGTGATCTTATGACTCAAACAAGAACCGCTTCTCCGCAAACATTACTTCTTTTAATGGCTGAGTACGGACAACAAGTTTTAATTCCTCTAGAACAGATTTGTGAAAAGGTCTTTCATATGAGTATTAAAACTGCAAATCGAAAAGCGAATGCTAGCGAGTTACCTCTGCCAGCAGTCAGACTTAGCGATAGTCAGAAGTCACCATATATGGTCTCCATACAAGATCTGGCTTTATACATCGAAGACCGATGTACTGAAGCGAGGATTGAATGGGGCAAGAGGCGCTGTTAGGAAAGCAAACCGAAGGGGACACATGTTGTCCCCTTCAACTTTTCAGGAACAAATCTTAAAATATATACAGCACTTACACTCTACAAGTGAGAGTGCCAAACTCTTCAAACAATACCCAATTAGTACCCAAATAAAACCTTTAAAACCACAAGACCACTAAATTAAAGAGCTGTGGGAACCTTATCCGTCCAATCCAGCATGGGGGCGATTGAGAAGGTACGATTGATTGGTGTCACTGACATAAACTATTTATCCAACTTAAAAATAAAGACAGCTATAGCCCGACTCTGGCTTAAGTGCCTATCTGAAAAAATGCCCGACTCTTTGCCTAAACCACAAAAAGTGGCTAACAATATCTACATCGAAGGAAGATAAATCGGTGAAGTGCAATAATCGCGCATTATAGCACTACATCAGGTAGGAGGAGAAAGCTCTAAAGTAATGTTTAGCGGCTCATCTGCCACTCTGCTACTTATGAGCATTGACGATATAGGACTCTAAGGTTTGCTGAAGCCATAGGGGGACTATCACTTTGCCATCTAATGAACGCTTAAGCCACAAGTACACAGTCGGGTAAGAAAAGCCTTCCAGTAAATACTTATCTTCGGCGTAATCCATCCTCCTCGCACGTAAGCCATTAATGCTTGATAAAAAATCCACCGCGCCTTGGACTCCGACTATCATTAGTGCATCAGAGTTTAATAGACTACTGGCCGCACTGCCTAGGTCTGGTGCAGTTGCATAGATCTGCATTGGTTTGCCTTGCGCCTTTGCATAGACTCCTATGGGAGATTTATTGGCAGGAAATGGCATAGTCACCAGTTTCACCATAGGGTAATCAATCATCTTATCTATGCTGGGTGAGCTCCAAATTGGATGCTCGGCTCGAGCGATAAGATGACCGCCTCGGTGCTGAATAACCGATTTTGATAATAACTCTTTTCTAGTTGAAGGCTTAAAGCAAATCACAGCGTCAATCTCTCCATCGACCAACTGCTGCTCACTTCTTTCTGACCAAGCCAGCGTTGAGATAGCGAGGTGGGGATTAACACTACTATGCTCAGCTTCTTCGATAACTTGCTGGGCCAAGCCTAATTCTAATTGGGGAACAGTACTTATAACGATGCGAGGATCTGGAACAACAACGCTATTAATGGCATCAGTTTCTATCGAGTTCGCACAATCCATGATTTCAGCGAATGCATCGTATAAGGTATGAGTGAACTCAGTCGGAACCAGTTTATTATTCTTACGAATAAATAAGGGATCCCCAAACACATCTCTTAACCCATTTAATGCACGGCTGACTTTAGGCTGCGATAAAGATAAGCTAGTCGCCACATCCTTAGTGCTATTTTTAAGGTATAACTGACAGAAGATCTCAATCGTGCTGAGATGGATACTAGCTAACTTCTTCATGATGACCTCCAGCTTTGGAGATAACATTTGCCCTAATATAACGGTCAACTTCACCGCCAACCCAATCCGGATAGTTTCGGTCACAGCGCATTTGTGTCAGATAGTAATGACACTGACCACTTCTCTGATTAATCTGCTGACTCAAATCATCGTCTAAGGTCATAGCGGCAATGTTTCCACGCTGACAAAGAAATGTTATCGCATCTGAATGATTTAAAAGTGAAACTGCATCACTCTTCTCTAGCTCAAGCATAAGGTCAGCCAAGAAACAGACCCTCAGCACCAAGTGTAAATCTCGCTCAGTATCTAAAGCGTAGGACTCGATGGGATCAATGACATCATTAAGATCGCTTCCAGAAAAACTGATATACGGATAATCACATATGTCATCAATATCCAGTGACTTATTGCAACTGAATAGAGGATGTTCACGTCTCGCAACCAGAACATAGGTATCTGACTTGGTGATTAAACTCGAACACAACTGCTCCGTGTTATAAGCACTAGATGTGACTGCGATATCTACATACTGCTGCTTTAATAAGTCTACGACATTGCTGCTACTGGGTTTAAGGTGGAATATATAGCTTTGCTCTTCTTCTATCGCTTTTTGCTGAAGCTCGCTCAATAGGTTTAATGACAAGGAGGAAGGGCAAGCAATCACCAACTCCCGCTTTCGAGTACACTTAGCATGAGTATCCATATGCTCACACTGTTTAGCTAAATCAACTATGCGCTTCATTCTAGGATAGATATCATTCGCTAAATCACTTCGCTCGAAGCCCTGCTGCTTACGTATAAATAATGGAGCATTCAGCGAATGTCTCAATGACTTTAGGCTCCGACTAACCTTAGAACTCGGCACTCCAAGAGTTTGGCTCACTGCCGTAGCGTTGAGTGATTCATACAATAAAACGAATACTTGAATATCGAACAGGTAATTAGCGCTTAACTTATTCATTCACCCTCAAATCAAACTCTTAGATTAAACTTTCAAATCATTTAGTAGATAATCTAGACCAATCTTCAGAGCTTAGGTATACACGACATCAATTTTCGAGAATCTAATATTAGCTAATACTCAATTTTGTGACTCAGGCATAATATTTACAGCCATGAAAATGCACCAACTTTTTAGATTTGCAAAATCTGAATTTTACATTTTCACATAAGCGAAACATCCCGATAAATCTACCTTCAAGGTCAAGGGTGGAATTTGAAACCATAAACCCCAGAACAAACAAAGTAATTACCCACCAAGCAAAGCTCAAGCGACATATAAAACCAAACAGGAAGCATTATACAAGAGTGATCAACCTCATATCAAAAAAGGAACAAGATTACTAACATTTCATCAACCAAGATTGGTTACCTTTAAGGAACGCATGATGATGATAATGAAAAGAAAAACATCGTTAGCCCTATTGATTAGCTCTGCATTTCTAATCTCTGGCTGTTCAGATGGTGAAGATGGAAAAAATGGTGAAGACGGCCAACCGGGTGGCCCAGGTGATCCCGGCACCTCAGGCTTACATATCGATATGGCAAGCGAAGCAATCGCTAGTATCAGCAATGCCAGCTATGCCGATGGTATCATTACAGTCGATTTTGAACTGGAAAATAAGCAAGGCGTGGGCCTGCATGGCTTAAATGCAGAAAATGAATTCCACGACTTCCGCTTCTCTTTGGCTCAGCTAAAAACTAATGAAGGCTCAGATCTTAAACAGTGGATCTCACTGCTCAATGATGCCACCAATGATGCTGGCACGACTTTCGAGCAAGGCTTCGAAAAAATTAAAGACTGCGCGGAATGCTTAGTCGATCATAAAGATGGTACCTATACTTATACTTTCAGCACTAACCTAACCACTGCCACCGATCCTGCCGGTGTTATCTTTGATCCCGTACTCACGCAAAGAATTGCCATCGAAATGCAGTTTGAATATGACTCGGGTCATGAGCTCGCTGAAAACGCGCATTACGATTGGATCCCGGCGACAAATGCGACTGAAGGTGTTGAGACACGCGATCTTGTCACACTTGAGACCTGCTACACCTGTCACCAACCTGATAGCCTTAAGGCTCACGGTGGCCGCCGCTTAGATATGGAAAACTGTCAGTCGTGTCATAACGGCATAGTGTCAGATCCTAACGCCGTATCGGTTGAGCTAGGTCACATGGTCCATGCTATCCATATGGGACCAAACCGTGAAGGAAAAGACGCCGAAGGTAATGTGGTGCCTATGCCTTATACCATTGCAGGCTATGGCGGCGATCATGCCTTCGATTACCCCGCCTTCCCAACTAAGCCATTTATGGATTGTGCAACTTGTCACGTGGAAGATGAAACGCTTGCCGACAAAGATCTATGGTTGGCTAATGCCAACGCTAATGCGTGTACGGGTTGTCACACCGATTCTCCGGTGCAGCATAATTCAGATAAGAACCCCGATCTTGTTTGTACCGACTGTCACAGTGCAGCGGTTCATACCGATCATAAGAAACCTTATGAAGCCGCTGAAAACTATAGCGTTGATGTCAGCAACGTGAGCATAGACTCTGCAAACCTAATTAAGTTTGAAACTAAGATCATGGACGCCAATGGCGAACTCGTCACTAAAGATGAAGTCTATAAGCAAGGCTATAGCAAGCCTTATATGGTTGTAAGCTGGGATGTAGAGAAAGATTACCCAGACTATAACCAATCACCTTACAGTGAGCGTCGTATCGACCTAAAAGATGAGACTAAAGCCACTTGGAATGCCGATAATACTGTGAGTATCGCAGTAACTATGAACTTCCCAAGCGATATTGCTTCTCGCTCTTTAGAAGTATTACCTGTACTCAAGGTTTGTTTTGAGGAAGGTAGTGCTATTCGCACCACATGTGATGCTGATAATGCTTATCCGGCTTATGTACAGACCGATGCTTATCGTACCGTACTAAACGACGCAGATGCAGTGGTTGCCGAGCGTCGCTCTATTGTAGATACAGCAAGCTGTTACGGCTGTCACAGCAAAGAGTTCTACCATGATTCAAATGGGGTGAACTGTATCGCTTGTCATACCAATGATAAGAGCCTCAAAGGAAATGGCAAAGCCGACAACGGCGCTGACCTACTGAAATCGACTAGCTTTATGTACAAGGCTCACAAAGCTGAAGGCCATGATAATGGTCACGGTGGCAGCGGTACTATCTTGAAGACTGATTGTACGACTTGTCACTCTGCAGTCGAAGGCTGGGGTGGTCTGGCTTATGGCTTCGAGTTAGGTCGCAATGCGGGTCAAGCTCACGCTATACCTAGCACACAACGCCCTGCTGCCGATGAAACTGTTCAAACTTGGTACGCCTCTTCTGATGCTGCAGCATGTATGAGCTGTCACCAGAAGTACATGTCTGATGCTGCTATGTCGCACATTAGAAGTAACGGGGGTTACTTTGGTGCCAACAAAGATGCAGACCATATAGTTGATGTAAATGATGTGGGTAATGCAAAAGATGCTAAAGAAGCTTGTGCAACCTGTCATAGCCCAGAGAAAGTCATGGAGCATCATGGTTTTAGCTTATAGCTTTAACTTGTAACTTTTAGCCTCACCTTGTAAAAACCTGAGGTGCTACTTTGTCCCTAGCACCTCAATAAGTTCCATCCCCTGCAAAAGTCAAAGGCACCGAAAGGTGCCTTTTTTGCGTTTGACCTAGCTAGCTCGATGAATCGCCAACTAAAATCCCCACAGAGTGTTCTGTATAAGCTCAAACAATAGAGCTAAACAGATTTCACCATGCAGTAAACATCAGCTTAATAACCCAAGTGAATAACCCATGCTGATCAACTGCACCCGATTTTTGGCATTGAGCAGCTCTTTCAATCTATCAAGATGATAATTGATACCACTTTCTGTAATGCACAGCTTAATGGCTAATTCTTCACTTGAGTATCCTTCGGCCGTCAGCTTCAAAATTGTTAGCGAACGCTCCGACAAGCAGTTGAAGTTACTAATGGGATTGATCTGGCTAATGTGATGCTCATTAAAATAACTGGCAAACATCATCAACTGGGCTTCAATTTCTTCTTCATGTGGCTGTAATCTGGCCAGTAGCTCTTCCCTAGGCAGATCGGAGAAAAAAACAAATGCTCCCAGCCAGTCAGGATGATAGCTAGTCGGCATATGCCACACTCCGCGACTACGGAAGTTATGTTCAGCCATCAGATTTGCAAATCGCTGCCCTTTTGGTCCACTAAAGTCGGGATCGGCCCAGATGCTCAGCCCCATAGGGTGAGGACGGAAATAGGCGGCATCCTCAGATGCAAAGTACTGTAGATATAAGTGACGGAACTTTAGCATACTTTCGCTTGAGTAAACCCCATACCTTATCTTAATCATATCTGACGGAATACGGCGTTTAAGGTTTTTAAATTGGTGGCTATATGGCGGGATCACTTTAGTGGTGATCCCGTAAAAAAACTCACAGATCCCGTATTGTCTTAAAAATCGGCTAACACTTTCCAATATTCTAGGGTTGGTATCGCATCTTGTTGTATAGGTGTTCATTGCCGTGTAATCAACTGTTCAAAAGCTGCCCTCATCCTACCCCAGAGTTTTAAGAGGAATACTGCTATTTATCACAGTAATCTGCGGCAAATATGCCGCAGATTGACTCTCATCACGATTTATCTGGATGACAGGTCATACAAGAGTATGGATCTGGGAACACGTCACTCATGTTCCAATCGGAGTTTTTTGAATGCCAAATGTTATCGTACACCTCGTAATTCCCCCACTTATCTCGGGGTAGAACATTCAACAGATCTGGGTGATTATAGATTTTATCATTACTCAGCAAGGCATCCTTGCGATACAACTTCTTAGTAGAAGCATCGCCATGATGTTTTGGCGTGTTAGATTCTCCGGTGTGGCACCAGAAACAGCGGGCGGTTTCCTTATGTCCAAATGGCGCACCATTACTTCCATGGCAGGTCGCACAGTAATACGGCTGCATGGTAGAGAAACCATCGGTATTATTGATTGGCCAGCTATGGCCACCATGTCCTAGTGGCTCTTTGCTCTCGTTGTGGCACTCGGTACAGTCGGCTATTTTCCAACCAAAGTGAGCCTTGGTCAAAACTGGAGCATCCTTATCATTCTCTGATGGAAGATCAAATACCTGTAAATAGGCAATATCAGAACCATCACGAGACTCACTAAAGTCACGCTCTTTAGATTCTTGGCCATTAAACTCTTCCATTCCCCACAGTGGGTAATGACTTAGGTATCCTGTCATCACAAATTCAACAGGCTGGTTCATAACCCAAACATCACTCATGACATGAATAACGTTGCCGCCGAAGTTCGAGTTCCAATCCAAACGACAGTGTTCGCTATCTACCTCTAGCTCCATGCCACCGCTTTCTGGTCGGCCAAAGTTACACTGTGCATTAGGCTTAAAGTCATTCATTACCGCCATTTCGCCATATACTGTTGTCCAGCCTTTACCCACCTGAGAGTCGATACCATCGACACTGAATAGAGCAAAATGATCGACCTTGGCACCAGTAGACAATGTTGGCCAGTAGTTGAATTTAGTCTCTACGCCACGCTGCCTAGCCGATAAAAAGACATCCATCTTAGTAATGACACCAGGCTTAAAAATATCTGGTCGCATGTTGTGTGCAGTCACCTCCAGGTTTTCAATTACCATTGGTGTATCTTTGCTTCTATCATCAATGTTGGCAGGATCGGGCTTGTTGATCATCAACTTAGGTACGATCACCTTACCGCCATTTTGTGCTAGACGCGCCATTTCTCTGTCTTGTACCCATTGCCTTCTTTGGGTCATCTCCGGAGAAAAGGGTTGGAAGCGTACCGACATTCCAGGTTGCAACACAAACTGATCTAAACGTTCATAATGGCCTTCGCCTTGCGGGCCTTTACCATCTAGCGTGCCATTAAGCTTTTTTTCTACGCCGCCGTTTGACTTGATTCTGGCATGCCAATCTGGAGTCTGAAAATTACTATATACATTGCCATCTAGCTCATCAAAGATACCATCTTTGTTGCGATCCCAAGAGAGCACAAACTCGTGCGTATCACGGCCAGTCTCCAGAGGGAGGGTTACAGAGTCAAAACGTAAATCTTTGCGGGTATATACTAAGTAACGTAGCAAATCGAAGACAGAGTAATGACCATCGACAAAAATATCATCACGGGCGCTGCCAGCTCCCAAACCGTCGGGGTTGGTGGATAAGACCTTAGCAATGTCTGCGGCATTTAAGGTGTAGTAAGTTTCAGGCTCGTTAAAGACTCCATTAGGATGTTCTGGAGTCTTATGCAGGTGCGCATCTCGCTCATC
Organism: uncultured Shewanella sp.; assembly: GCF_947497935.1. Taxonomy (GTDB): domain Bacteria; phylum Pseudomonadota; class Gammaproteobacteria; order Enterobacterales; family Shewanellaceae; genus Shewanella. Next base: position 248,589 of record NZ_CANMIO010000006.1, on the reverse strand, counting down.
CACATGACCATCACCATTGAGATCCAACTCTGGATTTGCCTGCAACCAATCCTTCAAGCGATCATCGTACCGCCCCAAGTAGACAGTAACCTCGCCTTCAAATTTTGCATTGGGCTTAACATCGACGGTAAGAAAGTCAGGCTTAGGCTGTTCAGGTTCTGGTAAAGAGGGAGAAACAGTTTCACTATCGCTACCACAGCCCCCTAGTAACATGGCTGCTAGCAATGCAGCCAGAGGTAATTTGTTCATCATTTAATCTCTTTTTATATTATCCCCTATATTGGGTGCTCGTGAGATTAGGGCAAAGCAAACAAATAACTACTATTAGATTTGGCAGAAAAACGTCAGATTTTATCAATTTGTGACGCCGATAATGAGTGAAGCAGAGCCTTTCATTTTCAGATGCACAGTCTAGAACAAATAAAAAAGCCGACCACATAGGTGATCGGCTGGCTAGTTACCGCTTACTTCTATCTAAACAACAATTATTGTGCCGCAGCTTGCTGACCTGCAATACGACCAAACACGATGATGTCGGTATAAGCATTACCGCCAAGACGGTTAGAACCATGAGTTAGCCCCGTCACCTCACCTGCAGCGTATAAGCCTTTAATGATGTTACCACTGTTGTCTAATACTTCTGCTTTAGTCGTTGTCGCAACACCACCCATAGTGTGGTGCACCGATGGCGTTGCTTTTAAGATCCAGTATTTACCTTCAGACATATCTACCAGACCTGCACGGTTATTAAACGCTAAATCCTTGCCTGTAGCAGCATATTTATTAACGTCGCTAATAGTGCTTTGTAGGGCTTCTAACGGAATATTAAATTTCGCAGCCGCTTCTTCGATGCTTTCAACTTCAAACATTAAACCACGAGAATTTAGGTCGTTGAATTCACCAGGATGCATATCAATTGTCTTAGCTAAATCATCAATCTTTTGGTTCCAAATAACATAAGTATATTTGCCAGTTTGGTTCAAGATTGCGTTAGAAATAACGTCACGACGTTCTAATTCTTCAACAAAGCGCTTACCTTCTTGGTTAACCAAGATTGCCCCAAAGAAACGCGCATCGGCGATTAACGCGATAGCGCCTGTTTCAGGGTTACAAATTGGGTACGCTTGGATCTCGCCTAAGTTAGCCGTCTTAGCATTAACCGCTTCAGACATTAAGATACCGTCACCTGTTGCACCTGAGTGGTTAGTTGTACCGTAGCGCTCATCGTATTCAGGGTTGAATTTCTTACGCATTTCGATATTTGCGCCGAAGCCACCCGCAGCCATTACCACCGCATTCTTAGCGTAGTAAGTGATAACTTTACCATTCTTCATCGCCTTAACACCGACAACGCGGCCAGTCTCATCTTGAATAAGATTTTTTGCTGTTGTGTTCAAGTGAACAGGTAGACCAATCTCTTCAGCCTTGACAGCAAACTTGCTTAATACTTCTGCGCCAGTATGTCCTTTAGGGATAACGGCACGTTTTACTGAGTGACCACCAAACTGGAAGATTTGATCTTTATAGAAATCGACTTTGATGTCATCGCGTAACCATTCCGCCGCTGCAACAGCGTTGTCCGCCATGACACGAACCATCTCTGGATCGCCTTTGTAGTCGCCACCCTTTAATGTATCTTCAATAAATAGAGCTTTGCTGTCTGTAATGCCCATACCTTTTTGAACCCAGCTACCCGCTACGTTCATTTCGCCGCCAGAGATGAGTGAGTTGCCACCAATAATTGGCTGCTTTTCGATAATAACAGCAGATGCTCCGGCTTCAACCGCTTCAACGCCTGCAGAAAAACCTGCACCACCGGCACCAATAACCACAACGTCATAAGTGTATTCTGATGGCTGCGCATCGACTTTTTTTCCATTGATAGCAGCAGTAGCAACCAGTGTTATGCCTGCAAGTTCAGCCGACTGAGCAACCGCTTTCTTGAAACCATCAGAAGTGGCTGTTGCACCTGAGATGCCATCAACATTGACACTGTTGTTATCAATAATTGCTTGCTTTACGTCTTTATAAACAGCAGCTGATAAAACTTTATTCTCTTTTTGTTTTACAATGTCAATTGCTGTAATTTTGCCATTTTCAAATGTTGTTTCTACAGTAATATCACCATGTCGACCTTTAGCCGTACCTTGTGATTTGATCATTTCACTTGTTACTGCACAACCAACTAATATTACCGGCAGGGCAATTGCCACGCCTAGTGCTGACTTTTTCAATTTGAAATTCATAGGGGTCTCTTTAAAAATAACGAGTGCTCAACAGAACAGTTAATTACGGTTTCACTAAAAATTTTCATGGGTAAATGACATCAAACTAAAGCTTGATGTCATTTATTAAGGCCTATTATTTAATTATTTACTGCCTAGTATTTTTAACTTTATAAATAACTATTAATTTTCGTAAATAATTTATTTGTTTTTAATACTTCATTAAGAACTTTTGTGATGCTTCGATATCTACAGTGAAAGTACGGGTATCATCGGCATAGAATTTAACGGTTTTACGTAGGTCTTTTAATAAAGTCTTGTTCGCATCAGACAAATCACGGTCATGAACTTTCTTTTGAAGATCTAACGCTTGACCATAGGTCATTAACTCAAATGCGTAGATGTAAGAAACGCCATCAACAACTGTGGTTAGATTCTTAGAAGCCTGGTGGAAGTTACTAAAGTTATCTTCGATACCACCTTGGTTAGCCTGACCATAGAAAGACACCGGGTTAGACGCATGAGCAATATCAACAAACAGCGCAGTGAAGCCATTTTGTAGCGTATAGAAACTCTGACCGTTTGTATCATCTGGGTTTACAAGTGCACGTGGTAGACCGGTGAAATATGGGTCAATCATCTTAATTTGACGATTAGATGAATACTTACCTAGCTGAGCCATAGCAATGCTGAAGGCTTCAGTTGTTGTCGCTAACTGAATTGTGTCGAAGTTAGCTGACGAGTTAATTGCGCCAGATACCTTGCCATCAGTGAAGTACTGCTCAACTTGAGGGTACTTGTTGAAACGTGAGTGCTTAGCATTCAAGTATACCGTTGGATTATCGTCAGAGCTGTTGATCTGAATATGTACCAACTCTTCAAGACTGTTGTACTGGCTAATAGCATTAGCTACAGGCCAATGCGCTCCACGGAATGATAAGCTATCTTGTAGAGGACGCTTTTCATCACGCTCAAATAAATAACCGCCTTCAAGATTTTTAAGAATGTCATTACCTACGTCCTGTACGTGCGGCATAGGACGAGCATCTAGCGTATGAGGCAGAATTGGGCTGATGTTACCATTAATAGACTCAAGGCCCGCTGCAATCAACTTTGGCGAGAATTCGATTAACTGCTCTGCTTGCCCCATAGCATGGACTAACTGTGCAGTTGACAGCGCGTTGTTAGAAAGAATAGATAACCCATCCTTGCCGAAAGGTACTAAAGGCTCAACACCAGCAGCTTTCAACGCCTTAGCAGCAGGCATACGCTCGCCTTTGTAGAACACCTCATGCTCACCCATCATCGCAGCACCAATGTGCGAAGCCAATAGAATGTCAGAAAGACCTACCGAACCATCAGATGGCACCACAGGAATAATGTTCTTATTCACGAACTGCTCGTACAAGCGAGCTACGTCTGGTTGCACGCCTACATGGCCTGTCGCGATCTGGTTTAGACGGATTGTCATCGCCATACGCACAACAGCTTGGTCAATTGGCTCACCAGATGCTGCGGCGTGAGTGAATAACATGTCACGGTTGAAATCTTCAGACAGTTTTACCGCTTCATCTGACATCTTTCCGTCTTTACCAAAAACTTCAGTATCCTTGTTCTTACCCACACCAACGGTTAGACCATAAACAGGAGTGCCTTGACGAGCTGAATCCATTAATAGATCGAAACTGTCTTGGATGTTCTGCTTGCCTTTTTTGCTAACAGTCACATTGGCTTCACCACTCTGAACTTTAAGCAATTGCTCAATAGTGAGATCTTTACCTGTTAGGCTAATCGTTTCAGCCATAGCGCTAAATGAAGCCATAGGAGCAACTGCACAGCTTAAGGCAATAGCCAAAGAACTTAGTTTCAACTTATGTTTAATAATCATTTCCATTCCTTTATATAACTGTGTGATGCACACTAGCCCACATAAAATTTGAGTTAGAACAATGACGAAAAGTTTTATTTAAAACTTAAACAAAGATTAACCTATAACAAATATTATGAAGTGATGTTGCTCACTATAATTTTTCGCTGTTCCAAAACAGTGTGGTAATGAACAGTAGTTTTAATAAATAATCAGAATTAAGTTCAATAAACGAACCAAATAGAGCAAATAAGCACAGATTTAATGCACAATACAATTAATTTTGGCTTATCACTCCCTCCACCTTGTAATAAGACCTACATCACAAAAAGAATAAAACCAATCACTACTTCAAATATCTAAACCACACTAAACACTGTAAGTCTGACGAATATCAAATAACGACCACAATATTTAGCGTGATCACAATATTAGCTATCCATCGGCTCTATTCACTTGAGTGGATAATGATTGTAGCCCTAAAAGAGTTATCATCATTTACTGTTGAGTAATCCCAATTGAGCTGCTTAGTTAGCCTTTCAACCAACATCAAACCTAGGCCAAAGCCACTGCTATTATGTTTTGATAAGGGATTAACAATATCAATTCGATTACCAGCTTGCTCTATGACAACCCCTTTAGCACCGTGCTCTAAACTGTTTCGGATCAAGTTGTTCAACACAATCATCAGAGGCTCTTTAAGCACGTAAAGCTCGGTTTCATCGCAGATCAAATCAACATTAATATCACTGCCCTGAGCATACTTTTGATCATCCACTATGCTCGCCAGTAGATGTGACAACTTCACATCACAGCAATTCATTGGACTACAGTCTGGACTCATTAACCAAAGCAGGGTCTCTGTAATTGACTTCATCTGAGTTGTCGCTTGACTAGCATGTAAGGTTGGCCCTTTAAGCTCTCCTTGTTGCAGCGATAAAATTTCAAATGATGACTGACATATTGCAATCGGTGTTCTTAGTTCATGGCTGGCAAAGCGTAGAAAAGATAACTCTCTTTGCTGCGCTTCTTTAAGCTGTTTAATCGAGCTATCTAGCGCATCCACAATCGATTGCAGCTCAGCGTAACATTGCTGCGGAAACTTAAGCTCTTGCATACCTTGCCAGTCATGTTGCTTAATGGCCCTGCTGATCTGGTGAACCGGTAATATCACCCGACGCTGTAGATACCAGGCAAGAGTCGCATTCACCGAAAATGTCATGATGACTAATAAAAGAATCGCAGCCATATTCTTCGGAGCAAATTCTAATGCGTGAGTGGCGTTATAATGCAACCAAACATAATAGTCCTGCCCCTCTTGAGTCGAGTAAAGCATCAAACCATCGATAAATTCTCCATCTGAGTGCTGATGTTTAACATCAAGCGCCTGCTGGGGAGGTAAACCTTCATTAATCGCCCTAACATGATTCGGCACCGCATCCCAACGGGTGTAAACCGTGATGTTCTGGGTTTCAATAACATCTTGGTTTGCACTGGCATAAGCTTCAGCTGCCTGAGCTGCATTTCTCATGGTGATTTCATGCATGCTTATCATTCCCGTACACATCATACACAGGGGAATAAGACTATTAATGATTAAAGTAATCGCTAAAAAACATATACCGTAAACCTGATATACACGCTTCAAACTCAGTTTAGGCTTCATCACTTTCAACTCTTAAGCACAAACCTACACCACGAATCGTATGAATAAGATTCTGCTCAAATGGTTTATCGACGACTCTGCGTAGCAGATGCATATGGCTTCGTAGGCTGTCGCTATCGGGTAGGCTATCTGGCCAGAGAAGTCGCTCTATCTCCTCCCGTTCGACAGTTTCAGGGCTTCTTCTTGCTAGAAAGGAAAGGATCTGCCATCCCGTACGCGACAATACAAGTTCCTGCCCCCGACGTTGTACCTTATGAGCACCAAAATCCAACTCGAGATCACCAATCGTCAGTCGTTTTGGCGATGGGCGTCGCTGCGACACCACCTTAAGCCGTGCAACTAACTCAGCTAACGCGAAAGGTTTAACTAGGTAATCATCGGCTCCAGCCTCAAAACCTGACAGTCTATCTTGTAAGTTACTTCTCGCTGTCAGCATAATGATTGGCGCCATAATGCACCGTTCTTTCCACCTCTGGCATGCCGTAATGCCATCACCATCAGGTAAATTAAGATCTAAAATTATCGCATCAAAGGTGCTGTTAAATATGCTTTCCTCAGCCCGCTCTAGAGTCTCCGCATAGTCACATTCAATCTCATTGAGTTCCAGATACTGAATGATATTTTTCGCCAATAGGCGGTTATCTTCGACAAGGAGAACCAACATCTTCTATATAATTTCCAGTTGATGAGCGATATGAACTAAATTGGCCCTATTACTGGCACACAACTTACTTCTTAAAGATTCAAGATGATATTCCACCCCACGAACAGTTATATCCAATTGCTCGGAAATCTCGTGGTTATGCAACCCCGTGGCAGCCATTTCCAGCGCTCTAATTGCAGTCTTATTAAACAAGTTATATTGGCGGTAGGGATTTATTTCATTATGAAAATGTTCAAATATTAACATTTGAGCTTGCTTTAACGCCTGCTCTAATTCTGCAATATTGAGCTCTTCATATGGATACTTTGACAATAAGGTAAATCGACCGCTCCAAGTATCCGATGCAAAATTCTTCAACGGCCAACTGAGAACTGTATTAATTCCATGGCTATTAAATAGTTTCTGTACTTTAGTCGGCTGACCATCTTCCGAAAGAACATAACAGTAAGGAGAATCAAGCTTTAATGCCGCAGCAAAATTTATATCGGTAGAAGCAACACGCGTCACATATTGTTGATGCAGCAATTTAACTGTTGGCGATGACGCGATGACGCCGCCACAGCTTCTTAACACTTTACGTGTCAGTAGACTCTTACGGTTGTTACCTAGATAGGATTGGTAAGCGCTGTTGGCAATACCTTGAAACCAAAAGCCACCGAAACCCAGTTCAGCAATTGGGGATTTAATTGTATTGAGGAGATCATCAGTTAAAGGGGGGAGATCAAAGTCACTTTCATCTATTAACCATGCACTGCTATTTATTTGTCCCATCACTCTACACCCAATCAAACTATTCGTGGTCACAAGCGGCAAAATTACCCAAGGTAAAGCCTATAAAAAATCACTTTACTCAAATAGTATTAACGGATAAACATTCTTGATGGAGATTTTCTAACCTTGCAACAGAAACATAAAATTTAATTTAGAGGGAAGTTATTTTGACGCAATTTTGACGTTGCTTACCCTATAATTACTTTAATTTACCAGAAATAAAATTAGCGGCTGAATATAAGCGTTAACTAAATAGCGGGTTATTAAGTGTCAGATTACTTATTCCGCTCATTAATTCAAAAACTATCTTCTCTCATATCTAAATCAGTTAGCGCTTCAGCAAAACCAGTACGCGAGCAAACATTTTTCAGCTATAGAATTGAAACTCTCATCAAAGCATGCTCCATCCTTGATCGTTGCATCGGCAGTTTTCAATCAAGGTCATTCAAGTCAATAGCCGGCATTATAGAGGCTGTATATACAACAGCCCCTCACCACAAGGATTAAAACGAAAAGCAACTTAGAACGGCTGATTGACCATAATCCAGAACTGATTTGACTCTTCACTGAAGGCTAGCTCAGCACGCACCACTACGCTTTCAACTTCAAAGCGCGCACCGATACCCGCCGACCATTTTAAGTCATCATGTAATGCACTAGCGCTAAACTCATCGCTGACTTGGCCAGCTTCAGCAAAAGCAACCCACTGCCACCAAGGAATGTCGTATAAGTTAAACACTGGCCACTCTTGCAATGGTTGCCATCTAGGTTGTACACGATACTCTGCGCTATACAGCACGGCCGAACGACCAGTAAAACGCTTGCTGCTATAACCGCGCAGACGCTCGAATCCACCTAAACTCACACCTGCAAAACTAGGCGGTTGATGCAAGTTATCATCTGAGCCTGATGTCCAAGTTGGTGTATCGGCTAAATAAAAGTTAAACGCTAAAATTTGCTGACCAAACCATTCATTAGAGTCGATAGAAACAAAGGTGCTTTGGTCAAACTCCCAGGTCGTCCAACTATTGCGTGAGCCGCTGCCAAAGTCGCGGGTAACCTTAAAGCTTGTTTGCCCACCTTGAGTACTATTTTTACCGTTATCACGATTATCCCACTCGAGCTCAACAGCTAAACCTTTGGCTTCATCCTCTAAAAACTCAAAGCCTTCGAGTTCTCTGCTCTGAGTAAAAGGGCTGAATTTAACACTGGTGACACCTGACTCTAGTGGATTCCAGCTAATATCTGTTCGCGCACGGCCTAGGCTACGCGCCGCACCTTGACTACCACGGCCAATAGGCAGCACGTATCGAGCATGAAACTTGGTAAAGGACTCATCACCTAACGTCACCACTCGCTCGCTGTCACCATTAATGTCAGCCTGATTAGGCACATAATAAACGCCTTCTTTAAAGCGAGCGTTGTAGGTTTCGATTGAGAACAACCATTGATCAAGGGTAGGAATTTGATAGTCGTTAAAACGCAAATAGCTAACCCAACTATTATTGGTGCTATACACACCAATACCCAATATAGAGGATTGAATCTGCCCTGCATGTTTAAGCACACCGGCGCCACCAAAAGCAGTACTTAAGCTCTCACTTGAAAACGCAAAAGGCACAGCAACAAATTCAGATTCATAATCCGGTAGTTGGTTATCGTTTGTTTTTTTCTGCTTATTAGCACTCGATTCAACTGACTCAATAATGACTTGCTCTTCACCAGACGGTTTACCATCTAGTTGTTCTGCTGTTGATTCTGCACTCACAAAGGGAGACATTAAGCCCAAAGCGACAAATATAGTTAATGGATTTATTTTCAATTTAAGACATCTTCAACTGCAACGGGCATCCCGCCTCAACTTGCAATATCAACATAAATAAGTTGTTTATTTGCTCAATCTAGGCAAACAGCGACTCGAGGAGTCAATTTAGTTACAAGCTCGTACGCGATAGTCCCAATGTGCTCTGCCACCTCCTCTACTGGAAGGTCTTTACCCCAGAGCACGGCATTATCACCGACACAATCTTTGGCATCAGCGCCAAGATCCACCGTCAACATATCCATCGACACACGACCAACAATTGGTGCTAAACGGCCATTAATTAATACTGGCGTACCCAAAGGGGCGTTACGTGGGTAGCCATCACCATAACCTATGGCTACCACACCAAGCTTGGTATCTTTATCGGCAACCCAATGACTGCCATAGCCGACAGGCTGGCCCGCTTTATGTTCACGTATGGCTATTAGTTGTGATACTAATTCCATCGCGGGCATTAGCCCGTGTTTAATACCTAAGTCGCCAACCACTGGAGATACACCATAGAGCGCAATACCAGGGCGGATCCAGTTAGCTTGGCTCTGCTGCCAAAATAGCGCGCCAGCGGAGTTCGCTAAAGTGCGCTCTCCAGGTAAGTCTTTGGTTAACTGCTCAAATGTCGCTAATTGAGTGGCAGTGTAATTATTATCTGGCTCATCGGCACAAGCGAAGTGAGTCATCAAATTAATCGGTTTAGCTATGTTCTTACACGCCACTAAGCGCTGATAAACCTGATGAAATTCATCGGGTACAAATCCTAAACGATGCATACCTGAGTCAACCTTCATCCACACGTTCACAGGCTTATCGAGCTCAGCCTGTTCGAGCATCTCAATTTGCGACTCATGGTGCACTACGGTTTCAATATCATGCTCAACTAAAGTCACTAAATCAGTCGGCCTAAAAAAGCCTTCTAATAGTAAAAGTTTAGCCTTAACCCCACCGGCACGTAGCGCCAATGCCTCTTCTAAACGCGCTAAGCCAAAACCGTCGGCATTATCTAAACATTGAGCGACATTAAGTAAACCATGGCCATAGCCATTGGCTTTTACAACCGCCATCACCTTGCTTGATGGGGCTAATTCATGCAGCCGAGCCAGATTATTCTTCAATGCTTGGCGACTGATCTCTGCTCGTGGAAATGGTTTCACAAGTAACCTTGTTATCTCTATTAAAAAGTAAGAGCCTCTATGAGGCTCTATTGTAATTAATCATGGTCCGTAAATGACTTTATGGACAATAATTAATCCTCTTCGAATTGTGGACCAGCGTAGTTATCAAAACGTGAGAATTGGCCTTGGAAGGTTAAACGCACACGCCCGATTGGGCCGTTACGCTGCTTACCAATAATGATCTCTGCGGTACCTTTATCTTCAGAATCGTTGTTATACACTTCATCACGATAAATAAACATGATCAAATCGGCATCCTGCTCAATCGCGCCCGATTCACGCAAATCCGAGTTAACCGGGCGTTTATCAGCACGTTGCTCAAGCGAGCGGTTAAGCTGTGACAGTGCAACAACCGGAATTTCCAGCTCTTTCGCCAAGGCCTTAAGCGAGCGTGAAATCTCCGAGATCTCCAAGGTACGGTTATCTTTAAGCGCTGGCACCTGCATTAACTGAAGGTAATCGATCATAATCATCGACAGACCGCCATATTCACGTGCGATACGTCGTGCACGGCTTCGTACTTCAGTAGGCGTTAGACCTGAGCCATCATCGATATACATCTTGCCCTGCTCAAGCATGATCCCCATGGTTGAGGATACACGCGCCCAATCGTCGTCATCAAGCTGACCAGTACGAATCTTTGTCTGATCGACACGGCCAAGTGAAGCCAACATACGCATCATGATCTGTTCTGAAGGCATCTCCAAGCTGAAAATGAGCACAGGCTTATCTTCGTGCAGTGCCGCCTGCTCACACAAGTTCATCGCAAAGGTGGTTTTACCCATAGATGGACGCGCCGCAACAATAATCAAGTCACCAGATTGGAAGCCTGCGGTCATTTTATCTAAGTCACCGAAGCCACTCGACACCCCCGTCACACCACTGGTCGGGTTATTATACAGCTCTTCAATCTTATCGACGGTCTTTTCAAGAATCGCCTTAATGCCTTCAGGGCCTTCGTTAGCGTTGGCGCGCTGCTCGGCAATCTTAAATACTTTGGTTTCGGCTAAATCAAGTAGCTCACTCGAATTACGCCCTTCGGGATTAAAACCCGCATCGGCAATTTCGTTGGCAACTTTAATCATATCGCGAACAACCGCACGCTCACGCACAATATTGGCGTACGAGTGAATATTACCAGCACTCGGCGTGTTTTTAGCGATTTCACCGATATAAGCAAAGCCGCCAACATCTTCAAGCTGATCTTCAAGCTCAAGCTGCTCAGATACGGTAATTAAGTCGATTGGCTGACCTGCGCTGATCAAAGATTCCATTGCCGTAAAAATGGTGCCGTGGGCACGGGAATAGAAATCTTCTTTTACAACCGCTTCAGCCACTCTGTCCCAAGCGTCCGAGTCCAACATCAAACCACCGAGAACCGATTGCTCAGCTTCAATTGAATGCGGCGGCATCTTCAGCGCGTCCATCTGAAGATCTCTTGGTTTCTCTTTGCCCTTAAAGGCGCGTTGTTGTGACATTAAATCTCCAAAATTCCAACGTTTAAGCAAAATGTGGTATAAAACAGTGGTAAAACAGAGCAGGCTTTTAACATCATACGACCTGCAACTAAAAATACACTATAACAATATTAAGGAAAGAACATGCGCAATGCATTGATTGCAGCCATCGCTCTATCTACGGGGATGCTGCCGTCAGCCGTAGCATTGGCTGATGAAGGACAGTGGCAACCCTATCAAATGCCGTCCATCGCCGATAAACTCAGCGAGCGTGGCATCGATATTCCGGCTAAACAGTTAGCAGACTTAACCCGCTACCCTATGAACGCAGTAGTCGGACTGGGCTATTGTACCGCCAGTTTTGTTTCGCCCCAAGGCTTAGTTGTGACAAACCATCATTGCGCCTATCGAGCCATTCAATATAACAGCAAAAAAGAGCATAACTATCTTGCAGATGGCTTTTTAGCAACCAGTAAAGATAAAGAACCAACAGCGGGTCCAAACGAGCGACTCTACATTACCGAAGCGGTCACCGATGTATCTGAGCAAGTCAAAAAAGATATCGGAGAAGACCCGCTCAAGCGCTATGAGAATATCCAAGCCAATCGCAAAGCCTTAATCAAAGAGTGTGAAAGCGATGATAACTACCGCTGCTCAGTAAGAAGTTTCCATAATGGCCTTGAGTATTACCTTATCAAGCAGCTAATTATTCGTGACGTGCGCCTAGTGTATGCGCCACCTGAAAGTGCAGGCGCCTTTGGCGGTGATATCGATAACTACGAATATCCACGCCACTCGGCCGATTTTACCTTCCTGCGTGCCTACGTTGGTAAAGACGGCAAACCAGCAGCTTTTGCTGAAGACAACGTCCCCTATATGCCTAAGAGTTACTTAAAGATTAATGCCGACGGCGTTAAGGCCGGTGACGGTGTATTCGTAGCCGGTTACCCAGGTTCAACCAGTCGCTACCGATTAACTAGCGAACTAAAATTTGCTAGCGATTGGTTATACCCAACGTTAGCCACTCGCTATCAGCTACGCATCGATACTATCGAAGCCATGAGCGCTAACGATAAAGACGTTAAGATTAAGTATGCTGGCACACTGGCTGGCATGGCAAACCGTATGAAAAAATACAATGGTTTGTTAGATGGCTTTAAGGCTACCGATATTGCAGGCATCAAGCAAAGCCGTGAAGATGATTTCCGCGCTTGGCTTAGCAAGGATCCTAGCTATCAATCTTTCCAAACTCAGTTTGATGAACTAGAAACGTTATTGGTAGAACAGCGCCAACAACGTCAAGGACGCTACTACTTTGAAAATGCTCAAAGCAGTGCCCTGCTATCGACAGCTAATAAGCTTTATCGCTTAGCCAAAGAGAAGCAAAAGAGCGATGCAGAGCGTGAAGAAGGTTATCAAGAGCGCGATATGAAAATGTTTAAGGCCCGTCTTAAGCGCCTTGATTCAAGCTTTGCCATTAGCGTCGACAAAACGCTTTGGATGCAAGACTTAGAAGCCTACCTTGCCCAAGACAACCGCGTTCCTCAGCTGGATGCGATGCTAAACGAAGGTGATAGCGATGTGAGTTTGAGCGACAAACTTGATGCGCTTTATGCCCTTAGCTCACTGACCGATAAACAAAAGCGCCTTGCTTGGATGGGTGCCGATGCACAAGCATTTGAAACAAGTGCCGATCCGTTTATTCGTCTTGCTGTCGCCCTGTATGATCAGAATATGCAAGCAGAGATTGATGCTAAGACCTTAGCGGGTAAGCTATCAAAAGCACGTCCTGACTATATGCAGGCAATTATTGCTTACAATAAAGCCAATGGCTGGCCAGTCTACCCTGACGCCAACGGTACCTTACGTATTACTTACGGCATGGTCGATGGATACCAGTCAACTGATGCGCTTTATAAGCAGCCATTTACCCGCTTAGAAGGCATTACCGCTAAACATACAGGCGAAGAGCCGTTTAACGCGCCAACTAAGTTGCTAGAGGCCATTGAAGCTAAACGTTACGGCAGCCATGCTGTTGAAACCGTTTATCAAGATCCTGCGTCATGGTTATGCCGATTGTTTTCTTGCTTAGATAAGCCTGAGAGCTTTGGCTCAGTACCCGTTAACTTCCTATCGAGTGTCGATACCACAGGTGGTAACTCTGGCTCACCAGTATTTAACGGTAAAGGTGAATTAGTCGGCCTTAACTTCGACTCGACTTACGAAGCTATTACTAAAGACTGGTTCTTTAACCCAACCATCACCCGTGCCGTACACGTGGATATTCGCTATATTCTATGGATGATGGATCAGGTGGATAATGCGCAAAACTTGATTGAAGAGTTAGACTTAGTTAACAACTAATCCTGAAATCTAAACGATAAAAGCGGTAGTCCCTCCCAGGGCCTACCGCTTTTTAGTTTATGCCGATAGTACGAACTAAAACAGACAATTAAACTCCCCACCACCCCATCCTCCCGCCATCCCCCTGTCAACTGCATTTAATTCAACATATAAAACATATACACCATCCGACTGAGCAAGTATTAATCAAATAATCATTTGATATATCTTATGCAACGATATAACATCCGACTTGTTACATTTTTGTAACAAAATAATAACAGTTAATTACATAAGTAATAACAATATAAAAATTAACAAAGGATTGAACATGAAGACAGTCAACTTCAAACGTTCATTACTAGCAGCATCTATTTCGACAATGCTAGCAATAAGCTCCCCTGCAATGGCCGCCAACAATACGGCAGGCTCCATGAAAGGAACCATTACCGATGCATCTAGCCATAGTGCGCTAGCGGGTGCAACTGTAACAATCGTCAACAAAGACAACGGTGCATCTACTTCTGTAACGGTCAATGATAAAGGGACATTTAAAGTGCCCTCGCTCAGTATTGGTGATTATAAAATAACCATCACAAAACCGGGCTATGAAACTCAAGTCATTGAAAGTGCAAAAGTGACTATCGGTAATGAAGTCTCAATTGAAGTACCAATGACAACTGGTGACGTAGAGAGAATATCAGTTACAGGTTCAAGAGTTGCGATGGTTGACACCTCATCTCCTGAGATCTCATTAACGATCAGTGCCGATGAAATCGCTCGCTTACCGATTTCACAAGATGTGGTATCTGTAGCACTACTCGCCCCTGGCACCACACAAGGTGACTCGGCATTTGGTAACCTCGCTTCATTTGGTGGCTCATCTGTCGCAGAAAACACATTCATCATTAACGGTGTGAATGTAACGAGTTTCCGTCGCGGTACGTCTATCGCCGACATTCCATTTAACGCTTACGATCAATTCCAAGTAAAAACGGGTGGCTATTCCGCTCAGTTTGGCCGCTCTACTGGTGGTGTGGTAAATGCGGTAACTAAGCGTGGTAATAACGGTTGGGATTTTGGTGTTGCAGCTCGTTGGGAGCCAGATGAATTACGTGAAAAGCGTCCAACAGTAAAATATCCTGTAGGTAATGCTGCTGGTACGATTCAGCCATTCGATACTTATTGGAATAATGATGCCGATGAGCTAGATGATTTTGAAGCTGAGTTTTCAGTTTCAGGTGACATCATTGAAGATACGTTATTTGTATATGGTTTAGTTCAAGCACAGGACTACAAGTCATATAACGAAAATTCAGATGGAACCCGTTATACAACAACTTCATATGACGATCCCTTATGGCTAGCACGTGTCGACTGGCAGATCACCGATAATCACTCATTGATGGCGTGGGGATTCTCCGATTCAGAAGAGGTAACTTACAACGACAATTCATATACTGATATGGATTCTCAAAAGCTATCAATAGAAGATCGCGGTGGTACTACTTGGTCTACTCAATACGTTGGCCGATTCACTGATTGGCTATCTATGGATGCTTTATATGCAGAGGTTGAATTTAACTCTACAGTACAAGCACCAGAAGACGAAACCTGTCCAGCAGTATATGACACCCGAGAGGGTTTCTGGGATCCTAAAGGTTGTTGGCAGAATTTTAGTTCGTCAGCTGAGAGTGATCTTCGTAAGCAAACTGTGGTTAACCTAAACATTGACTACTTCGACGACCATGCATTTAAAGTGGGTTATGACTACGAGAATAATACCTCATTCGAAAGTAGCTTCTACTCTGGCCATGTTTACTATCGTTACGGCATTGCAGCCGCAGGTGAATCCTTAAACGGTGTAGAAATGAGTGAAGATACTGAATATGTCAGAACTCGAATCTACGAAAATGGTGGTGAATTTACGAGTAAATCAACCGCATGGTACATCGAAGATACTTGGAGCATTTTACCTAATTTAACAGCGCGTATTGGTTTACGTTCTGAATCTTTCGAAAATTTAAATGCTGATGGTAATACCTTTATTGAGATTGAGAATCAACTTGCACCACGCTTAGGTATCTCTTGGGATCCAATGGATGATGGCGAGTCTAAGATCTTTGCTAACTGGGGGAGATACCACATTCCAGTCGCATCAAACACCAACGTTCGTTTAGCCGGTTCAGAGCTATATACCGCTGAATGGAATGAACTACTCAGTGTTGGTCCTGATGATTTACCAACAGGTATTGGCGCGCCAATTGGTGAAAAGCAGTTTTATGCCGACGGTACTGTCGCCGATCCAGCAGAAATACTCGATACCTCTATTGACCCTATGTATCAAGATGAGTTGATTATTGGTTATCAACGTAACCTTGATGAAGATTGGTCTACTGGTATCAAATTCACTCACCGTGATCTTAAAAGTATTATTGATGATGTCACCATCGACAAAGGTATCCGAGCAAATGGTTGGGTAGAAGGCAGTGCTCACACATATGTGTTAACCAACCCAAATACCGATGTGCACGTATCGTACGATACCGATGGTGATGGTACTCTAGAGCAAGTGGTTATTGCAGCTGCTGATCTAGGTTACCCAGAGCCAGAACGTATTTATAACTCTGTAGAACTGACTCTAAACCGCACTTGGAATGATGATTGGGCATTTAACGCATCATACACTTGGGCGCAAAGCTACGGTAATGCAGAAGGTTACGTTAAGTCAGACAACGGTCAGGATGATGCAGGTCTAACTACCGACTGGGATTTCCCTTACTTAATGGACGGCGCTAATGGTTACCTACCTAACGATAGACGCCACACCATTAAGGCCTACGGTGCTTATCAAATCATTGATAACCTTTCTATTGGTGCCAACTTGCTAGCACAATCGGGACGACCAAAGAGTGCGTTTGCAGATACTCTGCCTGCAGATTATGGTGATCCGTATGAATACGGTGCAACATATTATCCATATGATCAGAAGTGTGAGCGTGGCTGTATGGGACGTGAAGATTGGCGCTTTAAGATGGATTTGAACCTTGTTTATAACATCGACTTCAGCGATAGCGTTCAAGCAGATCTTCGTCTAGATGTGTTTAACGTGTTCAATTCATCCAATGTACTAAAAACTTCAGAGTCATTAACCATTGGTGGTCAATATGACCCATCTTATGGCCTGCCAGAGGAGTTTGAAGAGCCTAGATACGTACGTATTAGTGCAAATATTAAGTTCTAAAATTTAAAAAACATTACTCCCTTATTTGGGGCGCAAGTTCAGCTTGTGCCCCTTTTTTTATGCTCACCCTCTTCTCCTTAATAAGCCCTGCTTTTTCTGCTTTTCCTGCTTTTTCTGCTTTTCCTGCTTTTCCTGCTTTTCCTGCTTTTCCTGCTTTTCCTGCTTTTCCTGCTTTTCCTGCTTTTCCTGCTTTTCAGACATAAAAAAACGCCGCACTAATAAATTAGTACGGCGTTTCTAATTAAAGCATTTGCTCAGAGCAAATTATTAAGCTTCTGCAACTACAGATAGTTTAACGATTGCTTTAACTTCAGTGTGAACTTGAACTTCAACTTCGAATTCACCAGTAGTGCGGATAGCACCTAGTGGAAGACGAACTTCGCTCTTAGCTAGTTCAACACCTGCTGCAGTAACTGCATCAGCGATATCACGGTTGCCAATTGAACCGAATAGCTTGCCTTCGTCACCAGCTTTAGAAGCGATAACAACAGACTCAAGTGCAGAGATTTTCTCAGCGCGTTGAGTAGCAGCAGCTAGGTCAGCAGCTAACTTAGCTTCTAGATCAGCACGACGTGCTTCAAAAACTTCAGTGTTAGCAGCGTTAGCAACAACAGCTTTACCTTGTGGTAAAAGGAAGTTACGTGCGTAACCAGCTTTTACAGAAACTTGGTCACCCAAGTTGCCTAGGTTAGCGATTTTATCAAGTAAAATAACGTTCATTTTATATTCCTCTAAATTATTGCAGTATTACTGATGTAAATCAGTGTACGGCAGTAGAGAAAGATAACGAGCACGCTTGATAGCGCGAGCTAGTTGACGTTGATATTTAGCATTTGTACCAGTGATACGACTAGGAACAATTTTACCACTTTCAGTGATGTAGTTCTTCAAAGTTACGATATCTTTGTAATCGATCTCGGTAACGCCTTCTGCAGTGAAACGGCAGAACTTGCGACGACGGAAATAACGTGCCATGTGACAGTCTCCTAAGTTTTCAATTCGACATTTTCAGCGTGTAAAACCAAGCGATTTTGACCATTTCTGCTCTGTTGCAGATTAATGAAGCCTTCGACTTGTATTTCCACGCCGGCTTTTAGGTTTTTTGCAACGCTATTAAAGCGTTCTCCACTTAATACAACTTGGATTTGGCAATAAACGTTGCGTAACATTTCTGCTTCGTAACGCTGCGATTTGTGTTCTAACATCACTACCGTATGGGCAATGCCTGCAGGACTATCAAATTGCCTGGAACGCGTAATGGTTCCTGCTAATACCAAATTGTTTGTGGTCAAAAAAACTTACTCAGCAGTGTTTTCAGCGCTTTCTTCTACTTCTTCAGTAGCTTCTGCACGAGGTGCACGCTCTTCAGATGAACGACGTGTGTCGCGCTCGTCTTTAGCTTTAGCCATTGGAGATGCTTCAGTGATGGCAGCTTTAGTACGCATAACCATGCTACGCAAAACAGCGTCGTTGAAACGGAAAGCTGTTTCAAGTTCTTCAACCGCTTCTGCAGTAGTCTCTACGTTCATAAGAACATAGTGAGCTTTATGCAATTCGATGATTGGGTAAGCCAATTGACGACGGCCCCAATCTTCTAAACGGTGGATTTGACCGCCAGCTTGGGTAAGAATACCCGTGTAACGTTCGATCATACCTGGCACTTGTTCACTCTGATCAGGGTGAACTAAAAATACGATTTCATAATGACGCATTTTTTGCTCCTTACGGTTATCTAGCCTCGTTGTTGGCTCAGTCAAACCTAATAGAGGCAAGGAACTAATTAAAGTGACTGAATTAAGCCGCGGAATATTACATAAACCAAAGCAAAAATTCAAGCAATTATTAACCACTTTGATAATGAGTTTCGATAGTCTATTGGATTGAATAAGACTACCGACCAAAGTATCACTCGCTACTTGGGTCACGTTCTCCATTTTATAGTCTGAAAGGCTAATACAATCTAGTTTGCGCCTAAGCTGATTCTAGGTATTATGTTGCTACGACAAAGTGATGATAACCCCTCCAAACAACATCAAGAATAAGAATAATGCTAAAAACTCTCTTCATTGTATTTGGTCTTTTGTGCTCACCAGCCGCCTTTGCCCTAGTGCCGCCAGACTATCAAGAGCCTCCGAGCGATCTCACCGCCGAAATTGAGGCGGGTTTCCAGCTAAATACAGGTAATACTGAGTCTAGTAGCTTTAATGGTAGAACCAAGTTGGTTTACGACACGACTCAGACTAAACAAGAAGGCACAATTAAAGCCTACTTTGCTGCCGACAATGAGAAAACAACAGCAGAGAAGTATGACCTGCAACTTCAGTCAAACTATAAGATTAACGGTGGTTACTTTTTTGGACGTGGTGATTTTACCTGGGATAAATTTGGTAGTTACACTCGCATCGCTACGGTGTCAGGTGGTTACGGTTTCGACGCGGTTAGCACCTCGAAGACTAGCCTCAGTTTAGAAGTCGGCCCGGGTTATCGTTATAACCTGCCGATTGCTACAGACGAGGAGCCGCTTCCCGAAGCCAATAAAGACCTTATTCTACGTACTGCAGCAAAATTTGAAATGAAGCTGCAAGAATACACCAGTCTTAATGCCGACCTTACCGCCGAGACAGGTGAAGACAACAATACACTGACGCTGGATATGAGCTATAAAAACACCCTCTTCCAAGACTGGGCATTTAAAATAGGCGTAAACGTTAAGTACACATCTGTGGTACCTGTTGGCTCAAAACAGACCGACACTATTACGACCTTTAATCTACTGTACACCTTTCAATAGCGCCTATCGCGTCTCAAGCGGTACAAACCAATATAGTTTGTACCGCTATTACAGACTAAATTTAAGCCGACTTATCTTAATTGCTGCATAAGATAGGCGTAAACCATAGACTTCAATTCCGCCGCTTGGTTATTATCGGCAGCGCCTGCGTGACCACCTTCAATGTTCTCATAATACAAGACATCAATGCCCATACCTTCCATTTTGGCAACCATCTTGCGAGCATGAGCGGGGTGAACCCTGTCATCACGCGTCGAGGTGGTGAAAAAAACCTTTGGGTAAGCCGTATTTGCTTTTAGGTTATGGTAAGGCGAAAACGTCTTAATATAATCCCACTGAGCAGGAATATCAGGATCGCCGTACTCACCCATCCAACTCGCACCAGCCAACAGTTTGTTGTAGCGCTTCATATCCAGCAGTGGCACTTGGCACACAACAGCACCATAGAGCTCAGGCTTACGAGTAAACGCCGCCCCCATTAGCAATCCGCCATTACTGCCACCTTGGATCCCTAGATGCTCACTAGAGGTAATCTTTTTGGCTATCAAGTCTTCTGCAATCGCCTCAAAATCTTCATAGGCTTTATGACGATTCTGTTTCAGCGCCGCTTGATGCCATGCAGGGCCATACTCCCCCCCCCCACGAATGTTGGCTAAAACATAAACGCCGCCTTGCTCTAACCAGTTTTTACCGATTGTTGCCGAATAAGAAGGGCGTAGTGAAACCTCGAAGCCACCATAGCCATAAAGCAGAGTCGGATTTCTACCATCACGTTTAAGATCTTTCGCCATCACTACAAAATATGGCACCTGAGTACCATCTTTGGATGTAGCAAAATACTGTTTGGTTTCAAATTGTTCGGCAGCAAACTGCTGCTTCATGCCCTTAACTTTCTCAGCTTTCATGGTCACAGCATTAAAGCTATATAAACTTGAAGGCTCTAAGAAGCTAGTATAGTTAACGAAGAACTCATCACTATCACGCTCGACATCAAATACGCTAATGGTGCCATTGGCATCAAACGGCGCTTGCATACTTTTCCATTGGCCGTTTTTTGCTTGAGAGTAACGTACCAATTTGCCTTTAACGTTATCTAACCAAGTGACGAAAATTGCACTCTTGGTAAATTTAACTTGTGAGATAGAAGCGGTGTCAGATGGCTCCACTAACACTTTAAACTCTGGCTTCTGCTCAATCAGTTTCTCTACAGGAGCATAAACGATACTACCTTGCTTGAAGCTGTCGCCCTCAGCCTTAAGATCGCTTTTTAACTCAATATAGAGCTGACCATTAAAGAAGCCTTTAAGCTCTGCATCCTTTGGTAGAGGTAGCAGTGTGAGCTTTCCATCGCGATAAACATAATGTTCAGCGGTATAGAAGGTTAACGCCTCCGACACTAGCTCTAAGGAATTATCACCGTCAAACAACACATAGCCAGATACTGCCACCGAAGCCTTATCACCGCTGAAAACCGTTTTTGCTTCAGACAAGTTAGTACCACGCTGCCACAGCTTCACGACTTTAGGATAACCTGAGTCCGTCATGCTATCGTCACCAAAGTCGGTGCCAACAAAAACATTATTCTTATCAATCCAGCTCAGACTCGACTTAGCTTCTTCGAGAAAAAATGCATGCTGTTTGTTATCAACAAAGGACAGTTTATCGAGATCAAACTCCCGCACCTCGGTAGCATCGGCACCACCACGAGAAAGAGAGACAAAGCAACGGTCATTTTCAGGGTAACGGCAATTAAATCCTTTGTAGACCCAATTAACCCCCTCATCTTTGCCTAACTTATCGATATCGAGTACGGTTTCCCACTTAGGCGAATCCTTCTTATACTCCTGCATAGTGGTTCTGCGGTAGATCCCTCTAACGTGATTCTCATCTTTCCAGAAGTTATATAAGTAATCACCAATACGACTAGCATACGGAATGCGCTCCTTGTCGTTTAGGATAGCCAGACTATTACTCACTAAATCATCAAAGTTTTCGAATGCCTTAATTTCTTTGGCTGAGGCAGCATTTTGCTGTTTGACCCATTCCATTGGCTTCGCACCTTCAACATCTTCTAGCCAAAGATAGTTATCGTCCTCAGCATGAGCAGGGACAGCAGCGACCGCCCCTATCACGCACAAAGATAAAATCTGATTTCGCATGTAAACATCCTGTTATTAGAATTTGTGTTCTTAACCTACTGCATATTGCTCAGCAATAAAATAGCACTAGGGTTCTGCGCTCATAACTCCTGTAACAAAGCATTTCCATAAAGCATAAAAAATGCCGATAAGGTTAAACCCTATCGGCATTTATCAATAAAGCCAGTGTCACTCACATAGGCGAGTATTAGGCTAGACGTTGACGCACGGCTTCAAATAAGCAAACACCGGTTGCTACCGACACGTTTAAACTAGAAACACTACCCGCCATAGGGATAGACACTAAAGTGTCACAGCTTTCACGTGATAAACGGCGAAGACCTTTGCCTTCTGCGCCCATTGCGATAGCTAAAGGGCCAGTTAGGCTAGCTTGGTATAGCTCACAATCAGCTTCACCGGCTGCACCAATAATCCAAATGCCTTTCTCTTGCAGGCTACGCATAGTGCGCGCAAGGTTCGTCACTTGGTATAGCGGCACCACTTCTGCTGCGCCACAAGCTACTTTGCTCACCACTGGCGTTAAGCCAACAGAGTTGTCTTTAGGTACGATCACGCCGTGTACACCTGCAGCGTCAGCATTACGTAGGCATGCGCCTAAGTTATGCGGATCGGTCACACCATCTAAAATCAGTAAGAATGGTACTTCCGTCTTTTCAAGCATTGCCGCTAAATCGTTATCGTTAAGGATTTTTGCAGGCTTAACTTTAGCAACTACACCTTGGTGTTGGCCGCCATCAGACTTTTCATCCAAAGCTTTACGAGAAGCATACTGTACAGAGACTCCCCACTCAGCGGCGATCTCAAGAATAGGTGTCAGTCTCGCGTCATCACGACCTTGGAGCACCCACATCTCAATAACACGCTCTGGGCTATTTTTAAGTACCGCTTCAACAGCGTGTAAACCAAAGGTCATATCTTGCTTTTTCATCTATTTCTTACTCGCTTTACGCTTGGCTGACTTAGCTTTACTCGCTGAAGATTTTTTGGCCGAAGCTTTTGTCTTTGTCTTTTTAGCTGCAGCACTGCTGCCACTCTTATATTTACCGCCGCTCGCCTTACCGCCTGAGCGACTCTTACTAGGTTTACGTTTAGCACCTGCTTTAGATTCTGACTCAGAACCTGCTTCAGCGCCCTTACCATGTGAAGAGTCACGTCGATTACCGAGCTTAGCGCCTTCGCGATTCACTCGCTCACGAGCAGTCAATGGCTTAGTTGGTCTGCGACGTCGTCCGCCAGCAGAGTCACCTTCCATCATCAAGTCAATCTGACGGTCATCAAGATTAACGCCAGCAACTTTAACGGTTACCGTATCGCCAATTTGATAAACCTGACCCGATGCTTCACCCACTAAGCGCTGGCGCATATTATCATATTGATAATAGTCGCTGCCTAAGCTTGAGATATGCACTAAACCATCTATAAACAGGTCATTTAGACGCACGAACATACCAAAGTGGGTAACCGAAGCGATAACAGCTTCGAAGGTGTCACCTACGTGATCTTGCATAAACTCGCACTTAAGCCAGTCGCTCACATCACGGGTCGCTTCATCGGCGCGGCGCTCTGTAGTCGAACACTCTTCACCTAACAGATCCAACTCTTCAATCTTATAATTGAAACCGCCATCGGCAGTCCACTGATCCGTTAAGTTACCTTCTTGCTTAGCAAGTAAGTAGCGGATCACGCGGTGCAGAATCAAATCTGGGTAACGACGGATTGGCGAGGTGAAGTGTGAATACTCCTCAAGTGCCAAACCAAAGTGACCTTCATTATCGGGTGTATAGGTCGCTTGGCGCATTGAGCGCAGCAACATCACCTGAATAAGCTCAGCGTCGGGTCTATCAGCAATCTGCTCCATTACCGCTTGGTAATCTTTAGGCTCAGGTTCAAGCCCACCTTCCATCGTTAAGCCGCGCTCTTTAAGGAAATCCTTAAAGTTAGTTAGCTTTTGCTCTGAAGGCGCCTCATGCACACGGTATAACACTTCACCTTTGTGCTTTTTAACAAACTTAGCCGAAGCCACGTTAGCCAAAATCATACATTCTTCGATGATCTTGTGTGCTTGATTACGATGACGAGGCACGATCTTATCGATCTTACGCTGCTCATTGAAGATAAATTGCGTTTCAGTGGTTTCAAACGCAATTGCACCACGCTCGGCGCGGGTTTCTTCTAATGTCAGGTATAGTGACTGCAATGTCTGTAGATGTGGGAATATCGGTTCGAGCTCTTCGCTCACCTCTCCACCTTCTAGCATGTCAGCAACCTGGGTATAGGTTAAACGCGCATGTGAGTGCATCACTGCTGGATAAAACTTATAACCCGACAATTTGCCTGCTGCAGAGATAGTCATCTCAGCAACCATACATAGACGATCGACCTTAGGCATCAAAGAACAAAGACCATTAGAGATCTTTTCTGGCAGCATAGGGATAACTTGCGATGGGAAATACACCGAGTTGCCACGTGCACGCGCTTCTTTATCGAGTGCAGACTCTGTGCGTACGTAATGACTCACATCGGCAATCGCTACCCATAAGCGCCAGCCGCCAGACTTTTTCTTCTCGGCGTAAACCGCATCATCAAAGTCACGCGCATCTTCGCCATCGATAGTCACTAATGGCAATTGACGTAAGTCGACACGACCTTGCTTATCCGCTTCGGTCACTTCATCAGGGATCTTACGTAGTTTCTTCTCAATTAGGCCTGACCAAGTGTGTGGTAGGTCGTAATTGCGCAGCGCAATCTCAATCTCCATGCCCGGCGCCATCTCTTTACCTAGCACTTCGGTGACTTTACCGGCAGCTTTAACGTAGCGACCAGGTCGACGGGTCAACTCAAGTACGACAATATCGCCCTGACGTGCGCCCTTACGGTCTTCTTCAGGAACCAGAATCTCTTGGGTAATGCGGCGATCATCTGCAATTACAAAGCCCATACCCGCATCTAGATGGAAACGACCAACTAATGCAGCACTGCGCTCTTCGACTAGACGTACGATTCGCGCTTCGCGGCGTCCTTTACGGTCTACACCCGCTTTTTGCGCTAACACTTTGTCACCGTGGAAATACATCAGCATGTCACGGTTGTTGATATAAAGGTCGTCGCCGCCCTCTTCTAATTTCAAGAAACCAAAGCCATCACGGTGACCAATCACGGTACCGGTTAACAAATCCATTCTCTCTGGCAAGCCATATGACTGGCCACGGGTAAACACTAGTTCTCCATCACGCTCCATGGCTCTCAAGCGGCGGCGAATAGCTTCTAGCTGCTCTTCACCTTCAATTTGCAGTGCGACAGCAATATGTTCACGAGTTAACGGGGATTTCTGTGAGCGCAAGTAATCCAAGATATACTCACGGCTAGGGATAGGGTTTTCGTATTTTTCTTGCTCACGCTTAATATGCGGATCTTGTATCATTCACTTTCCAAATTAGTGACACAGCCATCTCTAGGCCGTGCTTATTGTGGCGTCCTAAGGTGTTCTTTCTTTGCCCTAGCAACTGCGCTGGGCGGCATCTTTGCCTCTAACACCTTTAACAAGTTAATTGCTTCGGCTTGCGTGGTTTCATCGCTAAACACTTCATTGTAGAGCCAATGAAAACCCACTTCGTAATCTCGAGGACTACCATAGCCCTCACCAAATAACCGAACCAACATCATCCGCGCAGGTAAATCTCCTGTCGCGGCAGCTGGCAATGTATATTGCACAGCCCTTTGTTTATCTTCGATGACAAATTTACCATCGTGATAATACTCAGCCATTCTTACCATGGCTTCAGCACTCCCCTGCTCAGCAGAGGTTTTTAACATAGCAATCCCACGCGGCGGATTCGCCTTTACGCAGATGCCATAATTGAGCATTTCCGCCCAAAGATACTGATACAAAGGCTGATTTAGCACCTCAGCCCTTGCTTCAATATCCTGCACTATCTGACAGTCATCCCCTTGAACTTGCGTCAAATAGCGTTTTGTTCGAATCAGATCAACCAATTGCTCCTGAGTATAGACATCAATAGCCTTGATAGTCGCAAAACTTGGTAGAGACAATATCGACAAGATTGTAATCAATACATAACGCAGCATAAGGATTCTCAATGACAGTAGGTTAATCTAATAGCCGTTTCATCAAGCTACCAATAATAAAGGATAACTTGAATATACTCTATTTTAATACCAATCAGTATAAGTAGTTGATCTACTCAGAGCGCTTTTTGGCAACTAATTCAAGGCGAATAGCTGAAAGAATGGTTATTCCCTTGTGAAGCTGTTCAACACAGAAGTAGGCAGCCAAAAACGCTCCAGAATGGCGAGTTTTAGCGGTTCTGATGCTGTGTTAACGAGCTTAACCGTAGAACAACTATGCTCTTCACTCGTTGCCTTGCCTCAGAACCGATAAACTCTCGCTGAGCGACCAAACCTTTATACTGATTGGTATCAGTCATCGGCAGTATAACGTATTTCTTGAGCTAGCTTCTCACTTATAGAGAAGGCATTAAAAAGGCCGCTAATTGCGGCCTTTTCTATTAACTAAACGGATTCACTAGAATCATGGTCTCGTTTCTATCCGGACCCGTTGAGATAATATCGATTGGCGTTTCTAGCAACTCTTCAAGACGCTTAATGTAGTTCAATGCCGCTTGTGGCAATTGCTCAACAGAAGTTGCGCCGAAAGTAGACTCGCTCCAACCTGGCATAGTTTCAAGAACAGGGGTAACCTTCTCGTAACCTTCAGCCGCTAGAGGAGTAGTAGTCGCTACAGTTCCATCTGGATACTGATAGCCAACACAGATCTTAACTTCTTCTAGGCCGTCTAGAACGTCTAGTTTAGTTAAGCAGAAACCGCTTACGCTGTTGATTTGAACTGCACGCTTCATAGCGACAACGTCTAACCAACCTGGACGACGCTTACGACCAGTAGTTGCGCCGAATTCGTGACCCTTAGTACCTAAGTAGTCGCCGATTTCGTTTTTCAATTCTGTTGGGAAAGGACCAGCACCAACACGTGTGGTGTATGCCTTCATGATACCCAAAACGTAGTCTAGATGACGTGGACCAAATCCTGAACCTGTCGCAACACCACCAGCGGTAGTATTAGAAGAGGTTACGAACGGATAAGTACCGTGGTCAATATCTAGTAACGTGCCTTGAGCACCTTCAAATAGAATTGGTTCACCTGCTTTACGCGCCTGATCAAGAAGCTCAGAAACGTCAGTGCACATGCTCTTCAAGTAGTCAGCAATTGCTAGAGCATCTTTCAATGTCTCTTCGTAATCAACAGCTTCGCACTTGTAATATTCAGTCAGCATGAAGTTATGGTAAGCCATTACTTCTTTCAGCTTAACGGCAAACAATTCTGCATCAAACAGATCACCTACACGTAAACCGCGACGAGAAACTTTATCTTCGTATGCTGGACCAATACCACGACCAGTTGTACCAATAGCATTATTGCCACGCGCTTTTTCGCGAGCCATATCTAGAGCACAATGGAATGGTAGGATTAGAGGACATGCTTCAGAAATTAATAAACGTTCCTCTACAGGTACGCCACGCTCTTTAAGCATGTTAATTTCTGCCATCAGTGCGTCAGGTGCTAGCACCACGCCGTTACCAATAATGCACTTAACATTATCGCGTAAGATCCCTGATGGAATAAGATGAAGAACGGTTTTGTCGCCATCAATTACTAAAGTATGACCCGCATTGTGGCCACCTTGGTAACGAACGACATATTTAGCCTGTTCGGTAAGAAGATCAACTATCTTACCCTTTCCTTCGTCACCCCATTGGGTGCCGAGAACTACAACGTTTTTGCCCATTATTTGCTGCACGGTAGTGGTTAAAACGGGATTTTAGCAGATCTATGGGGGCTATAGGCAAGTAATTTATGAAAAAATAATCAATATCACTATGCCTACTGTGACTAAGGAACCACCAAGTCTTTGCAAAAGTTGCTGATTTTGATTAGAAATTTCTTTTAGATAGGCTCGCCAACGATTTGGAAACAAAAGTGGACCAATTCCTTCAATTATTAAGACTAAACCTAACGAAAGCATGATTAACTCAAAAGACATAACAAAGTGTTCCTTTAGGTGAACAATCCAGAGAATAAGACTTAGAATTTGAACCTAGGTAGTTCAAAACTGCGCATGGAGCTTTCAGATTAAAATAAGTAAAAATAGCGAATAAGTCGTGCCTATTCGAAGCATTTTCTACCGTAAAGGTTATACCAATCTGTATAAGAAGTTGATCGACTCAGAGGTTTTTTGACAAACTAATTCAAAACGAATAGCTGAAAGAATGAATACTCGCTTGTGAAGTTGTTCAACGAAGAAGTGGGCAGCAAAAAATGCTCCGCAGTGGTAAGTTTTAACGATTCAGATGTAGTGAATCTTATCAATGCACGACTATATGGTCTATTTTGTTCCATACAAAATAAGACATTTCTTCCTTTCCTTGGAAGTCAGATATAGGAGGTACGAGACTAGGGATGAGCAAAGGTAGATCATGCAGGAGCAATTATCGAGAGTAGCTCAGGAGTCGTTACCTAAGAGCCATTAATCACCTTGCCTCATAACCACTCAGCTCTCGCAGAGGGGCCAAATCTTTATACTTATTGATATTTGCCTATTGCAAAATAACCTGTGATAAGTGCGAAGCGCTACAAAAGCAGATTTTAGATAAGAAAAAACCCAGCATATAGCTGGGTTTTTTGAACTCTGAAAGCGAAATTTTAACGCTTTGAGAATTGTGGCTTACGACGTGCTTTACGTAGACCAACTTTCTTACGCTCAACTTTACGAGCATCACGGGTAACGAAACCAGCAGCACGTAGAGTAGGACGTAGAGACTCGTCAAGTTCCATCAACGCACGGGTAATACCGTGACGGATTGCACCTGCTTGGCCAGTGTTACCACCACCCTTTACAGTTACCATGATGTCTAACTTCTCAGTCATTTCAACTAGCTCTAGAGGCTGACGAACAACCATGCGAGAAGTTTCACGACCGAAGTATTCGTCTAGAGGTAGCTTGTTAACGATAATGTTACCAGTACCTACTTTAGCGAATACGCGAGCGGTAGATGTTTTGCGACGGCCAGTGCCGTAGTATTGAGTTGCAGCCATTGCTATAATCCCGTTTAGATATCAAGAACTTGAGGTTGTTGTGCAGCGTGGTTATGCTCTGTACCAGCGTAAACTTTAAGCTTACGGAACATGGCACGGCCCAATGGACCTTTAGGTAGCATACCCTTAACAGCCTTCTCGATGATCATTTCAGGCTTATGGTCTTGTAGCTTCTCAAAAGTGATCTGCTTAATGCCACCGATGAAGCCTGAATGTGAGTAGTAAACTTTGCCTTTAGCTTTGTTACCAGTCACAGCAACTTTCTCAGCGTTAATAACGATGATGTAGTCACCAGTATCTACATGAGGCGTATACTCTGGCTTGTGCTTACCGCGTAAACGAGTAGCAATTTCAGTAGCGATACGACCCAAAGTTTTACCTTCGGCGTCAACGACGAACCAATCACGAGTGACTGTTTCTGGTGTAGCAGTAAAAGTAGTCTTCATTTACAAAAACCCAATGTTAAAATTCTGTCTCACATGTTTATGCCACTATTGGCAAAAACACAAAAAGTGCCATTCCCCGCCCCTTCGAGCAAAGAATAAGCTTTACAACTTCCACCTAATTGGTGGATAACGAGGGCAGGTTGCGGATTATAGACAAAGCTGAGTTAAAAATCACCTAATTTTTTAGTTTAATTCTTATCAGTTTTAATTCGTTCCGACCGTTTGCTCACTCAATTTCAAAAATAAACCAGCAAAACAGTGCAAAAGATCACCCTTATGGGGCAATGCACTGTCGTTGATGAAAATTTTGGTGGCGAACAATAAGCGATTCCGCTTCAGTTTACTATTAATTTTCAGCCGAAAATCTACGGGATATGCTCCAAAGCCAAATAATCATGAGATTGCATCTCGGTTAACCGTGAGCGACAGCGTCTAAACTCAAAGTTTAATAAGCCTTCAGTATAGATCTCCTCAAGAGGAGCCGCCGATGAGATAATCAGTTTTACATTACGCTCGTAAAACTCATCCAC
This sequence comes from uncultured Shewanella sp., assembly GCF_947497935.1. GTDB lineage: Bacteria > Pseudomonadota > Gammaproteobacteria > Enterobacterales > Shewanellaceae > Shewanella. Next base: position 218,303 of record NZ_CANMIO010000006.1, on the reverse strand, counting down.
CATAGCGAGAAAACGACGTGCGATATCATCCCCTGTTAGATGCTCACCCATCTGTTCGACATTACTCAGTAGAACCGTATGGAATAACCTTGCTACTTCCATATAATCTCTCTGACTTCTCGGGCCATCGCATAAGGCTCTAAAGTCAATTAGCAGCACCCCTTGAGCCTGCTGACGAATATCTATCATTCGACTATCTATCTCTAAACCTTGGGTCGAGACCTCAGATTCTGGCGCAAGTTTCTCAAAGTATTCTTTTAGATTTTGCTCGGCTTTAATATCCAAAGGCGAGTGGAAAATTTCAGCCTGCTCTAGGGTTCTTAAGCGATAGTCAACACCGGAATCAACGTTGAGTACCTCACAGTGCTTATTAATCGCTGCGATAGCAGGTAAGAAGCGTGCACGCTGTAGCCCATTACGATAAAGCTCATCAGGAATGATGTTAGAAGTTGCTACCAGTGCTACGCCTTCGGCAAAAAGTGACTCAAATAAGGTACCGAGTAACATGGCATCGGTAATATCGGAAACGAAGAATTCGTCAAAACAGATCACCTGATATTGTGCAGCCATTTTCTTCGCAATCACAATGAGAGGGTCTCTTTGCCCTTGTAACTCAGCAAGCTCGATATGTAGTTGATGCATAAAACGATGAAAATGTGCTCGTAGCTTCTTATCACCGGGCAAGGCATCGAAAAAGGTATCCATGAGATAAGTCTTGCCGCGGCCCACCCCGCCCCATAAATATAAGCCTTGGACGCCTTGCTTACGTTTTTTGCTAAACAGAGAGAATAAGCCCTTACTCTGATTATTATTTATGGCAATCAGATCATCATAGACCCGCTGTAACTGTTTTACGGCCAGCTCTTGAGCGGCGTCATATGAAAAGTCATCTCGAGTTAAATCTTGCTGATAATGCTGCCATGGAGTTAATTGCGACACGTAAATACTTCTCTATTTATAGGGGAATACACAAATCAGCCCACTTAAATTAAAGATAGAGCCGTTTGACGAGGTATTTTTAATCATTTCCAGTTAATGGTATCACGCTAGAAAGCCACAATGCATCACCCACTCAGTTCCATAAATTATTCGATACTTGCTGAGGATAGATACAGAACAGTTCAATTTATGCTATTTGCTGACTTATTTTTAAGTAAACAGTACCGCGGCTTAAATCCGCGATGTATATTTGGCTCAATCAGCATCATATAAGTAAATTTAGGAGTCTATATGGAGTGGGCATTAACCTTTGCCGCGTTTGTGATTGGTGGCGTATTTGGCTACGTGGGCCATACTTTATTGGCTAAAAACAATCGCCATAAAAATAATAATGAGCAGTTGGAGCAAACACAGCTAGAACTCAGTCAATACAAGCAAGAAGTATCTGACCATTTCGATGACCATTATAAGCAACTTGCGGAGTTAACTGCCCAGTTAAATAGAGTCAATCAACAGTGGAATGCATCGGCTAGTTTGTTCACATCGCCGGTGACGGACAAACAACTACCTGAACTAGGAGTTCACAACACTGAAAAGAATGATGAAAAAACTGAGTCCATTGAGGAACAAAAGCTAGCTCCAGCATAAATGTGTGGGGATAAATTAACCTTTGTTAATAATTGATGAACTTTTTGATACTCACTTGAGTCCGAATCAATATTGAGTGAAACGGCATACTGATACTCAGTAACTAGCGCAGTACTGGCCAGTAAGTAGCCATTTTCATGATTTTTTAAATCTTGATTTTGAAGCCTGGTTGTAAAAATTTTGATTTTTACAATTTTAGTTTTGAAGATTGGAGCAATATATAAATGAAGACTAAATTATCCTTACTTTCAGCTGCAATATTAGGCGCTACCCTGGCACTAGCCCCAGTGGTTTCTCAAGCTGCCATTCCTTTAGCCGTCGATGGGCAAGAGCTACCAAGCTTAGCGCCCATGCTACAAAAAACAACGCCAGCTGTCGTAGCTGTCGCAGTCTCTGGTACCCATGTTTCTAAGCAGAAGGTACCCGATGCCTTCCGTTATTTCTTCGGCCCTAATGCGCCGCGTGAGCAAGTGCAGGAGCGTCCATTTAAAGGCTTGGGATCTGGGGTTATTATCGATGCCAAACAAGGTTATATCGTCACTAACAACCATGTGATTGAGGGTGCTGATGAAATTCTTATTGGTTTGCATGACGGCCGAGAAGTCGAAGCAAAACTGATTGGCACAGATGCAGAGTCGGATATCGCTTTATTGCAAATCAAGGCCAAAAACTTAACCGCATTAAAGCGCGCCGATTCAGACGCATTACAGGTCGGTGACTTTGCCGTAGCCATTGGTAATCCATTCGGCCTTGGCCAAACGGTGACCTCTGGCATCGTCAGCGCCATGGGCCGTAGCGGTCTTGGCATCGAGATGCTAGAAAACTTTATTCAAACCGATGCGGCCATTAACAGCGGTAATTCAGGTGGTGCTTTGGTCAACCTTAACGGTGAGCTTATCGGTATTAATACCGCGATTGTGGCTCCCGGTGGTGGTAACGTTGGTATTGGTTTCGCAATTCCAGCCAACATGGTGAATAACCTAGTTAAGCAGATCATCGAACACGGTGAGGTTCGCCGCGGCGTGCTCGGTGTGATGGGACAAGATCTCACCAGTGAACTCGCTAAAGGCTTCGGTATCGAGACTCAGCACGGTGGCTTTATTAACGAGGTGATGCCGGACAGTGCCGCAGCCAAGGCGGGCATAAAAGTCGGTGATATTATTGTCAGCGTTAATGGACGCAGCATTAAGAGCTTCCAGGAGCTACGTGCAAAAGTCGCTACCATGGGCGCTGGAACGAAAGTGGAATTTGGCTTAATCCGCGATGGTGACGAAGAAACTGTTACCGCAGTACTCGGTGAGTCAACCCAAGCAGCGGAGGCTGCAGCAGGTGCGGTGCACCCTATGTTGCAAGGGGCTAAACTAGAAACTGCAGGTTCATCTGGAGTAGAGATCACCGATGTCGCTCAAGGTTCTCCAGCTGCAGCAAGTGGCTTAATAAAAGGTGACATTATCGTTGGTGTTAATCGTACTAAGGTGAAAAACCTTAAGGCACTTAAATCTGCGCTTGAGGATCAAAAAGGCTCTGTAGCGCTAAAGATTAAGCGCGATAACACCAGTCTTTATTTAATCCTTAGATAAGCACTCCAATCGTCCAGTCGAGAGCCGAGCCATTTGCTCGGCTCTCTTTTTGGATTTAAAGCGCTTTTTCATGATTGCGTACAAGCTAGTACAATCATGTTAATATATTTCATCTTTTCAGTATTTATTCTCAGACATGATCATTAAAGACACTCTCATATATGTCGGTAAAGCCATTCTGTTTGGCCTTATCATGGCTGCAGTTATTATTTTTGTTTTGCCACTTATTACCGGCCAGAGCTTAACCAATGGCATCACTAGCCGAGTTTCGACAAGTAGCAACGAACTCTCTTTCTCGAAAGCTGTGCGTAGAGCTGCACCTGCTGTAGTCAACATCTATAGCTTGAGCATAGATCAATCTAAACCGTTAAACCCAGGTTCCCTTCAAGGACTCGGTTCAGGCGTGATAATGAGTAAAGAGGGTTACATTCTTACCAACTATCACGTTATCAAGAAGGCCGATGAAATCGTCGTCGCCCTACAAGATGGCCGTAAGTTCACCTCTGAAGTCGTGGGCTCCGATCCCGAAACCGACTTAGCCGTACTCAAAGTTGAAGGTGATAATCTTCCTGTTGTCCCTGTCAGTTTAGAGATCCCCGCACGTGTCGGTGATGTCGTTCTGGCTATTGGTAATCCATACAACCTTGGCCAAACCATAACCCAAGGGATCATCAGTGCAACAGGCCGTAACGGCTTAAGTTCTGGTTACTTAGACTTCCTACAGACCGATGCAGCAATTAATGCTGGTAACTCGGGTGGCGCACTAATCGATACCACAGGTCAGCTTATTGGTATTAACACTGCAGCCTTCCAGATTGGCGGTGAAGGTGGTGGCCACGGTATTAACTTCGCGATTCCAATTAAGCTAGCCCACAGCATTATGGGTAAACTAATAAAGAATGGCCGTGTTATTCGTGGTGCCCTTGGTATTGGTGGTGAGCCCGTAGGTCCTGTGATGGCGCAAATTTTAAACCTACCCGACTTAACTGGTGTTGTTATTACCAGTATTGACCGTAACGGCCCGGCAGCGCAGGCTAAGCTTCAACCCCGCGATGTGATCACTAAGTATGAGGGTGAGTCTATCCCTGGTGTTGAGATGCTAATGGATAGAATTGCTGAAACCACTCCAGGAAAAAAGGTGATGATGACAGTTATTCGAGATGGTAAATCTTACGAAGTGCCTGTAGTGATAGCCGAAAAGCCGGTTCATTATAATTAGGTTTTAGGAAGAGCTGAGATGAAAAGACGATACAAGCTAAGACGAGCGGCCTAGCCTACGGCCTAACGGATGTGACAACGTCACTGAAGAAGCTTGATAACTGTAGGTTGGGCTTTAGCCCATTAATCTTGGATTTAATATAGATAAATGACGGCATAAATACCGACCTACTTAAAAGAAGAACCTAGGTTCTAGCATTAAACAAAACCCATAAAGGCAAAACAGTATCAGCTGTTTTGCCTTTTTCATTTCATTCGACTTTCTTGCTAAAACGACGTCCTCAGCTTTCCTGCTTTTCCTAGGACCTACGACTTTGCTTGAACACGCCAATCCAAAATGCCAGCTCAAGTAATACGCCAATAATAATTAGGCCTGCCGCCCCTTTTGCCATTCCTGCCGCATAACAGCCTATCGCTGCGCTAATCAAGGCGGCTAAAATAGCCACTCTCATCCATGATACCATAATGCTCTCCGTTGCTGATTTAGACTAACACTAGCAAACTGCTTGCAATCACTCACTTATTTCAGATTAAACTTAATTAACTCTCACCCAGACCAAGCTAGTGCTTCCCCCATAAAAAAAGCCACGCTAAATACGTTAGCGTGGCTTGTCGGCAGGGACTAAATAATGATGAGCTTATTGTTATTTATGGATTTTAGGTAGTGCCGCGGCTCTATCGCTATAGTCTGCATGACACTTACCACAAGAGTACTGCGCAGTTGACCAAGGCATCTGGAACTTACCATCTTCGGTGAACTGCTTAGCCGCAGGGTCTAAGTCAATCGTGAATAAGTGAGATTTCACATCGCCAAAGGTTACACCGTTAACCACTTTACTGACTGCGCTCTTAGCCTGCTCTGGCATATGACAAGTTGTACACTCAGCCGCTGCATGTGGCCCAGCAGCCCAAGTATTTTCCGCAAACTCCTTTTCATGACAAGCCGTACACTCTTTCACTGCTCCCATGTGTAGACCATCATCACTATCCTGATTCACGGTAGACTTGTGTGAGTCATGACAAGTAGTACAGCTCATATTACGTTTCGGACCAATCTCATCACCAGCTTTATAGTCACCGTACGCTTCAGGTACGACACCTAACATTTCATCGCCGGTCTGGTGGTGTTTAGATAAACCACCTCCTGATGCAATAATACGTCCACCCACTTGACTGCCATCAGGGAAGGCTGCGTTATAGGCGCTAATGTAAGTTGGGTAATCCTTCTCACCATCACGTGTATGACACTCAGCACAGGTTACCGCTTTACCAAATGCCATATCCTCAGACAAGAAGTCTTCAGTAGAGCGTGCTACAGCAAGCTTAGTAATGTTGGCTTTTGAAGGCGCCTTAATATGGTCACTACCTGCACCATGACAAGCTTCACACTGAACACCTTGCTCAGCAAAAGTGCCCCCCATACCAGGTAGACCATCCTGTCTATCTGGATTTCTTACATCGCCATCTTCAGTGGTAGTACGCTTCCAACCTGTTGTATGGCAGTTACCACACTTATACTGATAGTTCATATCACCGGTTTTATAGTTACCCATCACATCAGGATCATTAGGGTGGTTTTCCGGAGTATTCAACTCATCAGCGCTATTACGAATGTTATATTGCACGTTAGTGCCAGTGACAATATAACCATCAGCATCTAACCAGCGCATCTTCCAGTGGTAGCCACCAACAACATAAGTGACATCGTCGTAGCTGGTTGGCGCGCCTAAGGCGTTGTTAGTTGTGCCATCGCCATCTGGACCAGCAAACTGTAGCAAGTCGATAGCACCTGTAATGGTTGCTTCAGGTGTATAGGGGAAAGTTGGTTGCTCACCATTTGCGATCTTTTGGATCTTAAAGTTATGGCCTGTCTTACTAAAGGTTTCATGTTGACCGCTATGACAGCCTGCACAAGCGGCGCTGCCAACATAAGCTAAAGGCTCGGGTACTGGCAGTGCCTCAACAGTTACCGTCACTACCGCCGATGCTTCATCGGTACCGTCGGTGATAGTGTAATTAAACTTCACTTCGCCCGCTTCAGTACCAGCTGTAAAGTCGACCTTGCCATCTTTAATCACTGCGCTATCTGAATCTACTGACACGATGGATAATGTATCACCGTCGGCATCGGTATCATTGGCAAGTACATCAATTGTCACGACATCTTCAGCCAAGACATTGGCAAAATCAGCCACCGCTACGGGTGCAGTGTTCTCAACAGGTAGGTTTACTTCGTTATCGTTATCACTACCACAAGCAACCAACATGGTGATCATGCTGGCAAGAAGTAGTTTTTTACATGGGATTTGTGCGTTCATAAGTTCATCCTCAACATTGCTATTCACATCGCCAACGTTGCAGGGAATGGCGATTGATATGCCTCTATGGACATGTTTCAAGTATTGAAGAGTTACTACTAAAGGGATAGATAACTAGAATTCACCACTATCAGAAAGTTGTGAACTATAGTTATCAACAGCAATCTAAGCTATTGTTTTAATTAAAAAAATCAACCCTGAGAAATGTTATGATTTGTTATCACAAATTGACCGGTATTTGTCAAAATGTAGATCTTGTTCTCATTTTGCGTAACAAGCCCAGCCTTCTTTAACTGGCGCAGATGGAAATTAAACTTAGTATGGTCTTCAATTTCAACTAGACGGCATAGATCCATAAACTTCAGCGCTTTATGTGTTGCAAGCACTGTAAGAGCTTTACGTCGAAAAGGATTAGCCAGCGCACCGTAAACTAAATCAGGGTCAAGATCGACACGGCTCTTGAACAGTTGTTTCTCCGCCAAACTTCGCCTTATCGTCACTATGAGTTCATGACTTTTAAAAGGCTTGGTCATCACGCTATCAGCTCCTTTTTTCATCGCATCCACAGCGGTGTCGACAGTAGCATAGGCAGTGATAATAATGACTGCGATTAAAGGCTGGTTTTGGCGCAGATTAGAAATGGCTTCAACCCCGGTCATTCCTGACATTAACAAGTCCATCAAGGCAATATCAAAGTGCTGCTTTTCACTGGCAAGGATTGCCTCCTCCGCGCTTTCAACCGCAGTAACACTAAAACCTTCAAGCTCGAGAATTTCGACCATATTCAGGCTCAGTTCCCTATCGTCCTCCGCCAACAAAATTGCAGTCATGAGTGATGTTCCCGATAAAATGTTAGCTCTACGCGCGTGCCCTTTCCTTCGCTACTCACAATATGCATTTTCCCATTATGTAGTGATACGATTTGTTCACAAATTGCCAAACCTAATCCCGTCCCCTGACCTACAGCCTTAGTCGAGTAAAATAGCTCTGTAGCTCGAGCCAGCAACTCTTCCCCCATGCCGCAGCCGAAATCTTCTACTACCACAAATACCTGTTGCTCATCTTGTTTAGCACTGACGATAATTGAACTATTCGCGGGTGAAGCATCAATGGCATTACACAGCAGGTTTATGAATAGCTCTTCTAGTTTAATTCTCTCGGCATATAAGACGATATTGTCACTGCAATCCAACTGAATATTATACTGCTTAGTTCTGTGTGACAGTAACTTCACACCGGAGTCTAAAACTTCTCTCAAGGCAACAAAACAGCGCTTACCCGATGCAGGCCTGGCATAGTTCAACAGTTCTTTACTGATAGATGATGCGCGTTCAATCCCCAAGCGAACACGACTTAGGTAATTAGCTTCAGACTCAGAAACTTGTGAGTGCTTTCGCTCCCAAAGGTCCAGCGCTAAGGAGGAGGAAGCCAATGGATTGTTGATCTCATGGGCGACTCCCATAGCCAATTGGCCAATAGCCTTATATTTATCCGCTTCAATCGCCCGCTTAAGCTTAGCTGCTGTCTTACGCTCTTTCTCTAGGTCAAAGACTTTAAGTGCCTTAAATAAAGCCACTAGGATAATGCCACCCGCCAATGTCCGGTAAATAGGTACGCTATAGTGATACTCCGTCGGTACTAGCCCAGATAGCACACCATAAATCATTAAACCTATGCCACACAGTGCAAAATAAAAACCATAACTGTGCTCTTCTTGGCGTAAACTGTTGCCGTAAACAACCATACCAACACCAGCCAAAGCAGCAGAGCCGAAGCCAATTAATATTCGAGTATATCGGCTAGCTTCTTCAAAACCAGTCTTGTTCACCGCTAAATGATGCAGATCAGGGAGCACTATGTAGGCGTAACTCAGTAACAGGGCAATAATCATCCCGTGTCCTATGTATGCTAGACGTTTATTACTGATCATTAGGATCTGCCAAGCAAACACCATTAAGGCGGCGTAGGATAGGAACAGCTTAGCCAAACAGAGCCATTGGGTTAATAAGCGGTATTCAGGAGCGATATGGTCTGAAAAGATAAGTACGTAAAGCTCTGACCATTCATGAAAAGCATGGGAAAAACCGAATATGGCCAGAGCCCAAAGTGTGGGAGCCACCTTTAATTGGCTGTAACGAAAATTTCGAAACACTACGGCACAGCCCATCGAGAAGAAAACGAGCCCATAAAAGAGATAGATGTTAAACGTGACAAATACTGGCATGACACAAAGATAGCACCCAATACTAAAGTTTGATTTGATCTGCTTCTTGTTTCACCTGTTTGTTATTTGCGCTAGCTCATAAAACAAAAAAGCCACTTAAGTGAATATACTTAAATGGCTTTTCATTGATAACAGTTTAAGGGTTACGACTTAACACGTTCAACGTGTCCGCCTAAGCCTTTAAACTTGTCTTCGATATGTTCGTAACCACGATCTAAGTGATAGATACGATCGACAATTGTCGTGCCTTCTGCCACTAGCCCCGCTATCACAAGACTTGCTGACGCACGTAGATCCGTTGCCATCACCTGAGCCCCATTTAGCTTTTCAATACCATGAATAATGCAGGTATTGCCTTCCAGCTCCATGGTTGCCCCCATACGGCTTAGCTCAGGTACATGCATAAAGCGGTTTTCGAAAATGGTTTCGGTGATCGTAGCCGTACCTTCAGCTAATGCGTTAAGTACACAGAACTGCGCCTGCATATCAGTTGGGAAACCGGGATATGCCACAGTCTTGATATTAACTGCCTTAGGGCGCTTACCCTGCATATCAAGCTCAATCCAGTCATCACCAGTGGTGATGCTTGCACCTGCATCTTCAAGCTTAGCCAATACCGCTTCAAGCGACTTAGGATCGGCTTGAGTACAACGGATCTTACCGCGGGTAACCGCTGCAGCCACTAAGAAGCTACCGGTTTCGATGCGATCTGGCATCACTCGGTAATCACAACCTTTAAGTGACTCGACACCTTGAATGCGCACAGTATCGGTGCCCGCACCTTCGATTTTAGCGCCCATTGCAATTAAGCAATTGGCCAAATCGACAACTTCAGGTTCACGTGCCGCGTTTTCGATAATGGTTTCACCATCGGCAAGAGATGCAGCCATCAGTAAGTTTTCTGTTGCGCCAACGCTAATCATATCCATAAAGATATGCGCGCCTTTTAGACGTCCATCGACACGGGCCTTAATGTAACCTTCTTGCACTTCAATTTGTGCGCCCATCTGCTCAAGGCCTTGCAGATGCAAGTTTACAGGACGAGCACCAATAGCGCAGCCACCCGGCAAAGACACATCGGCAGTGCCATATCGTGCAAGTAGAGGACCTAGAATAAGAATCGATGCGCGCATGGTTTTAACCAACTCATACGGTGCACAAAACTCATTAAGGTTAGTCGTAGAGATACACACCTTGTCAGTGCCAGAGCGAGTCACTTCGGCACCTAAGCAGCGCAGTAATTCGCAACTGGTATTCACATCTCTTAAATTTGGTACGTTAGAAACATTGAAGTCGGTCTCGGCTAGCACACCTGCCATTAAAATAGGCAAAGCGGCATTTTTAGCGCCAGAGATAACCACGTTTCCAGCAAGTGCACCACTTGCTTCAATTTTTAATTTATCCACTTTAACTCTCTAAATCCGCAATTACATATTAAAGACTTTTTCACGCTTCCATTGGGTAGGCGTGAATGCATTAATCGTAATAGCGTGTAACTCACCGCTAGTAATGTGAGCCATTAATGGGCCGTAAATTGTTTGTTGCTGCTTAACTCGTCCCATACCGTCAAAGCATTCACCTACAGCAACAATCTTGTAGTGTGTCCCTTCTTGGGTCACTTTAACTTCCTCTAAAGAAAGCTCGTTTAAAAGGATGGTTTCAATTTCTTTACATTCCATGGAACAGTTCACCTTACTTAGCTTCTTCGATAAAGAAGTCGTTTAAATCGTATAATACAATAAATTTCTTAAGCTGCTCTGAAGGCGACACAAGCTTTAAGCTCGCGCCTTTCGCAGCAAAAGTACTGACTAACTCAAGTAAAAATGCCACGCCAGCACTATCACAATATTCAATTTCAGAAAGCCTCAAAAATGCGGTATCTGGATCTAAAATACTCGTTCGTCCATTCCATAGACTGCGCACCGCCTCTTGGTCCAAACACCCAGATACAGTGCAATTAATCCCTTGCTGTTTAAATGATGCCACTAGCTCTTTTTCTCATTCGCATCTAAATCAATATGTTGATTTGTGCGTTCATTGAGCATAGTAATCACAGATTCGATACCTTGTTGACGTACAAGGTTAGTGATTTCGGACTGCTTAGATGATAACAAGCTAACGCCTTCAGCAATTAAGTCAAATGCTTTCCAATTACCGTTTTTCAAACGACGCGCTTTAAACTGCAACTTGATCGCTGGACGCCCTTGCTCGATGATCTGCACATTAACGTTAACGAACTTCTCACCCTCAAAGTCTCCCGCTTTGGCGTATTGTACCGTTTGGTCAGTATATTCGGTAAATGCTTGGGCGTAAGTCGAGATCAGATAGCCTCTAAACGCTTCAACAAAACGGTTACGCTGATCTTTAGTGGTATCACGTAGATATTGACCCAATACCTTATAAGAGGCGTACTTATAATCAACATAAGGCATCAACTCTTCAGTCACGATAACCTTTAAATGATCGGGATTTTCAGCAATGAGTTTCTCATCTTGATGAAAACGCTCAAAGGTCTTATTCGCAACGGCCTCAACCAAGGTAAAAGGGTTGGTTTGATCGATATCGGTACTTGCCTCTGCATAAGCGCTAATACTCACACTCAAACTAAGCAGCGCCATAATGACTAACTTCGCACTTCGATAGAAACCTTTAAACATTTTTTAAATACTCCAACTACTATCCTGAAAGGTTAATCCTTTGAACCCGTGCTATACAGGAACTGGCCAATTAAGTCTTCTAACACCAGCGCCGAATGGGTATCTTCGATACGGTCGCCATCGGCTAATAGCTCAATATCATCATCCATAAACCCGGGGGTTAACCCTAGAAATTGCTCGCCTAACAAGCCTGAAGTTAAAATCGATAAGGTGCTTGTTTCAGGAAAATACTGATAGCGCTTATCCATTGATAACGTCACTACTGGCACTAACTTTTCAGGGTCGAGATCGATTGCGCTTACACGCCCGACCACAACACCACCAACTTTCACTGGTGAGCGAACTTTGAGGCCGCCGATATTACTAAACTTGGCATATAAGGTATAACTGCTATCGCCTGATTTAACCTCAACATTGGCAACGTTAAAGACTAATACTAAGAAGGCTGCCAGTCCGGACAATAAGAATAGACCGACTAGAATCTCAATTTTCCTTGTCAACATAACTCATTTACCACTCTATTCAACAAATCTAAATAATAATTAACGACTAGGAATACACACTCGTCATATCAACTAATTACCAAACATTACCGCAGTCAATAAGAAGTCCAGTGCTAAAACGGCTAAGCTTGACTGCACAACGGTCTGGGTTGTCGCTCTGCTAATTCCTTCAGGATTAGGAATGACATGGTAGCCTCGGTAAAGCGCAATCCATGTCACCACGATCGCAAACAACAAACTCTTGATAATGCAGTTAACGATATCTTCTCGCCACTCAACAGACGCCTGAAGTATTGACCAAAAGCTACCGCTATCAATGCCTTTCCACTCGACACCAACAATGTGACCACCATAGATCCCGACGGCGGTAAACATCAGTGCCAGTAATGGTAAACTGATAACCCCCGCCCAAAATCGCGGCGCAATAATCTGTCTTAATGGGTCAATCGCCATCATTTCTAAACTCGATAGCTGCTCAGTACTCTTCATTAGACCGAGCTCAGCCGTTAATGCCGAGCCAGCACGCCCAGCAAAAAGCAATGCAGTCACCACAGGGCCTAATTCTCGCAATAAGCTTAGGGCAACCATAGGCCCTAAGCTCTCCTCGGTGCCAAAGCCTACTAAAATATTATAGCCTTGTAGCGCTAGTACCATGCCGATAAACAGCCCGGAGACTAAGATGATCACCATAGACTGTACGCCAACAACATACAGCTGCTTTAGCAATAAAGGCGTACCTTTACGCAATCTGGGGCGATGTACGATAGCGCCCCACAGCATTAAACCGGCTTGTCCCAGCCCAATAACTAACTCAATTGCAGCCCTACCTAGTCGAGCTATTTGGTCAATCAAGCTCACTGAGAAGTTCCTTCTTGTAATCTTGTGCAGGATAATGAAACGGTACAGGACCGTCTGGCTCACCACCAATAAATTGCTTTAACTGCGGATTATCCGATAACCGCAACTCTTCCGGTGTACCGTGAGCAATAATACGTTTGTCAGCTAATACATAAACATAATCAGCAATGCCGAGCACTTCTGCCACATCGTGAGAAACCACGACAGAGGTTAGATTAAGCGCATCGGAAAGTTCACGAATAAGCTTCACTAGCACGCCCATGGAAATAGGGTCTTGACCTGCAAAAGGCTCATCGTAAAGCACCATCTCTGGCTCTAATGCTATTGCTCTAGCCAAGGCTGCTCGCCGCTGCATTCCGCCCGAAAGCTCTGTCGGCATCAATTGCGCCGCGCCTCTTAGACCGACGGCCTCAAGCTTCATCAGAACGATTCTTCGAATAATCGCTTCGGGTAGGCCTGAATGTTCCCTTAGGGCGAAAGCGACATTATCGAACACATTCATGTCGGTAAATAGAGCGCCGCTTTGAAATAACATGCTCATACGCTTACGTAGCGTAAAAAGCTCATTACGGCTGCAAGTATGCACATCAACGCCATCGAATAATACCGAGCCACTGTCGGGCGTTAACTGGCCACCAATAAGCTTAAGCAGCGTAGTTTTTCCGATACCACTAGGCCCCATAATCGCAGTAACTTTTCCCTGGGGAATAGACAGGGTCACATCTTCAAAAATGACATGCTCACCACGACTAAATGCCATGTTTTGGGTTTTAACCAATGTTTTCGGGGGTTGAGTCATACACGCACCCTGCAGCTAAATTATGGAAACTTCCATTTTCCGTACCGGAAAGGGAGAAATTGTACGTAATTGACCACAGGGGCACAACCAAATCGATACTATCTCGCCTCAATACTTTCATTTTTCTTCATTTACAGCGAAAATACCCCGCTATACCCAAAAATACTAAGAATCGATGTTATTTAATATTTTTATGTTAGTTGTAGGCTTAGGGGCTCTCGTTTGGAGCGCTGATAAGTTTGTCTACGGTGCAGCCGCCTTTGCTCGTAACCTTGGCTTACCGCCAATGTTAATTGGTTTAACGATTGTCGCCATGGGTAGCTCAGCCCCCGAGATGTTTGTTGCGGCCACCGCATCCCTCGAAGGCATGACCGATACCGCAATCGGCAATGTACTGGGCTCTAACATAGCTAACATCACATTAATCTTAGGTATTACAGCCTTACTCGGAGCGATTTCAGTCAGTTCTCAGACACTGAAGCGTGAGATCCCATTGATGCTCATAGCCACCGTAATTGTAGGTTACTTCCTACATGATGGCTTTTTAACGCGCTTCGAAGGCATTAGCTTATTAATGATGTTCATCGGCTTAATGGGCTATCTGATTTGGCACGGATTTCACAGTAAAAATCGTGACGCCTTAGCAGTAGATGCTGAAAATGAGATCCCTGCAGATGTGCCTACAGCGAAAGCAATTTTATGGCTTGTGGTCGGCATGGTATTGTTACCGCTATCGGCAGACTGGATGGTTCAAGGCGCGGTCGGTATAGCCAAGGCTTATCACCTATCGGATCTCGTTATCGGCCTAACGATTATTGCCGTGGGTACCAGCTTACCAGAGCTTGCCGCTTGTGTTGCCGGAGTCTTAAAAAAGGAAGACGACCTTGCGATCGGTAACATAGTTGGTTCAAACTTATTCAATATTTTAGCGGTACTTGCTATACCTGGCATCATAGCGCCAGGCGCTGTCGATGCGGCGGCGAGTACTCGAGACTTTTATATGGTGCTTGCCACGAGCAGTGCACTGGCAATACTGATCTTATTATCTGGCCGTGCTAGACAGTTAAAACCCTGGCATGGCGTAGTATTACTTATTACATTTATCGCATACCAAGCATTACTTTTCCTATCTTAGCTGTGGATGCGGTACGTTAAGCAGAAATTTAAAGAGAGACCAAGAAATGGTAGATGAAAATCAACTACGCCAATGGGGTACTAAGGTTATCGATATCGAGAAACAAGCACTCGATAATCTGTATCAGTACATCGACTCTTCTGAATTTGCCCAAGCTTGCCAATTAATATTGCAATGCACAGGTAAAGTTATCGTGATGGGCATGGGTAAATCGGGTCATATTGGCAACAAGATTTCAGCCACATTAGCTAGCACAGGTACACCTGCATTTTTCGTTCACCCAGGTGAAGCCAGTCATGGTGACCTTGGCGTACTGAGCGAGAACGATATCGTGCTTGCGATTTCAAACTCTGGCGAATCGAGCGAAATCTTAACCCTAATGCCTGTCATTAAGCGTATGGGATTACCGATGATTTCGGTAACGGGTAAGCCAGATTCGAATATGGCCAAATTGGCTCAATTACACCTTTGCATCGAAGTGCCTGAGGAAGCCTGTCCATTAGGGCTAGCGCCAACGTCAAGCACCACCGCAACCTTAGTCATGGGCGACGCCCTTGCGGTTGCATTATTACAAGCTCGCGGCTTTACCCAAGACGACTTCGCACTGTCACACCCTGGCGGTAGCCTAGGTCGTAAGTTATTGCTAAAAGTCAGCGATGTCATGCATAAAGACGATGAGTTACCGCGTGTTCGAGATGATATTTGCATCACAGATGCCTTATACGAGATCTCTAAGAAAGGCTTAGGCATGACTGCCGTTGTAGACAGTAACAATACCTTGGTCGGGATCTTCACCGATGGCGATCTACGCCGAGTTATCGATGCGGACGTTAACTTAAGAACCACACCGATTGCCGATGTGATGACTAAAGGCTGCGTGACGATTACTGATAATGTACTTGCAGCAGAAGCGTTAAAAGTCATGGATACCAAGAGCATTAATGGCCTAGTAGTCATTAATGATAAGCAGCAACCTGTCGGCGCATTAAACATGCTCGATATGGTAAAAGCGGGAGTAATTTAATATGTCTCACCAAGGCTTTTATGGCCCGATTAGTGATGAGGTTTGGCAAGCGGCGAGCAAGATTAAACTACTCATTTGCGATGTTGACGGCGTGTTTTCAGACGGCTTAGTCTACATGAGCAACAGCGGTGAAGAACTTAAAACCTTCCACACACGTGATGGTTATGGTGTGCGCTCGGTGCTCACCAGCGGCATACAGGTTGCGATTATAACTGGTCGTAAATCACAGATAGTCGAAGACAGGTTTACCGCGCTTGGCGTCACACATATCTATCAAGGGGTCGACAATAAGCTGGCTCCTTATAACGAACTACTCGCGCTTTATAATGTAAGCCCTGAAGAAGTCGCCTATATTGGTGATGATATGGTGGACTTACCGGTTATGCAGAAGGTGGGTCTATCGGTATGTGTCGCTGATGGCCACCCTTACGTGAAACTACGCGCGAAAATGACAACCAATATTAAAGGTGGTCACGGTGCCCTAAGAGAGCTAACCGACTTACTACTGTTAAGCCAAGACAAGTTTGACTCGGCCCATGGGATGAGTATATGAACCGCGTTACCCTAGCGATTATCGCTTTATTTGGCACTGCGCTTTTGCTCTATTGGCAGGTGCAGTCTAAAAAAAGTGAGCAAGAGCTGGATATTGATATGAGCCAGCGACCCGACTATATCATCGACGACCTGCGCAGTATCGAATATAACGAGTTAGGTTTAGTCAACAGCAAAGTATCGGCTAAGCACATGGAACATTTTGATAGCATCAACATGACCTATTTTACTGATCCTGTTTATCTAATCTTCCCTGATGACGGACAGGCCCAATGGCGCCTGCAAAGTGCTAAAGGCAGCCATAATAAAATCACTGGCAAGGTAAGTTTAGAAAACAATGTTATTATCGACTCAATAAGTCCAGAAGAGCCGATCCAGACGTTAAGCACAAGCTATTTAGAGCTTGACTTAAATACCATGATCATGACCTCTGATGAAATGATCCACGTCACTGGCAACGAATTCGCCATTCAAGGTTTGGGCTTGTACGCTGACCTGAATGCCCAGAGTGTAAAACTAGTCAGCCAAGTAGAAGGCATCTACGACGCTAAGTAACACTCATAAATTGAACACTTTTACACTCATACTAACTAGACGAATCGCTTTAGTTGAGTAGAAGGACACTATGAAATACAACCAATCTATCCTTGCAGGCCTTTTTTGTCTGCTAAGTTTCAGCTCTGCTGCTAAAGTCGATGATCTACAGCAGGAAGTGAAAATTGCAGCGGCAAGCCAAGAAGCCGATATTAAGAATAACCAAGTTATCTTCTTTGGCCCTGTAGAAGTAACTCAGGGCTCGATTAAGATGAATGCCGATGAGCTACGTGTATTCTCAAAGGAAGACAAGAGCGGTAAAACGCTTGTGGCAACTGGTAATCCAGCCACCTACACCCAAATGATGGAGGATGGTCGCCCTGCAACCGCTAGCGCGAAAGAGATCCGCTACGAGCTTGCGACCCGCACATTAACCTTAATCGGCGAAGCGACCCTAGCGCAAGACGGCAGCCAAGTCACAGGTAACCGCATTAAGTACAACATTAGTCTGCAGCAACTTATTGCTGAAAGTACTGGCAAGGGCGATGACAGAGTTATCACCATTATTCAGCCTGAAACCTATCAGGAAGAGAAGCCAGACACGCCAGTGAATAAGCAGGAACAGCAATGACCCAAATTACCTTAAAAGCGGCCAATCTTGCTAAAAGCTATAAAAACCGCGCCGTCGTACAAGATGTCAGCCTTACCGTAAAAACAGGACAAATTGTCGGTCTGCTCGGCCCTAACGGCGCAGGTAAGACAACAACCTTCTACATGGTGGTCGGCCTAGTACAGAGCGATAAAGGTCAAATCTTTATCGATGACGACGATCTCACTCTAGATCCTATGCACCTACGCGCTCGTAAAGGTATTGGCTACCTGCCTCAAGAAGCTAGTATTTTTAGAAAGCTATCGGTGCGTGACAACATCATGGCGGTATTACAAACCCGCAGTGATATCAATAACGAGCAACGTGAAGAGCAACTCGAACACTTACTCGAAGAGTTCCATATCACTCACATTCGCGATAGCCAAGGCATGGCATTATCAGGCGGCGAACGACGCCGAGTGGAAATTGCCAGAGCATTGGCCGCTAATCCAAAGTTTATTTTATTGGATGAGCCATTCGCCGGTGTCGACCCGATTTCAGTTATCGATATTAAAAAGATCATTGAGCAACTTAAGAGCCGTGGTCTAGGCGTACTGATCACTGACCACAATGTTCGCGAAACCTTAGACGTTTGTGAGCACGCTTATATCGTAAGTCACGGAAATCTCATTGCCGAAGGTACACCTGCTGAAATCTTAGACAACCAACAGGTTCGAGCAGTGTACTTAGGTGAACAATTCAGGCTATAGTTAATTCATAGTATGGAAGCTGAAAAACTCAATATGGATTTACTTCCAAATAAAATCAACGTGTTGAGTTTTCAAGCGACCTTCGCCAGTTCAGCGAGCTTTAACGTTTAACTACAGTGTAGGGAATAGCGGTAAAATGAAAGCGTCACTCCAGCTCAAAATGGGTCAACAGCTCACCATGACTCCCCAGTTACAACAGGCTATTCGCCTGTTACAACTGTCTTCTTTAGAGCTGCAACAAGAGATCCAACAAGCATTAGATTCTAATCCGCTACTGGAATTGGATGAAGAGCAATCAGATGGCGACATGGATAGCAGTGACGATCCATCTTCAAGTGATTCAAATAACCTAGATCAAGATAGCGCTAGCGTTGAAACCTCCGATGCCCTAACCCAAGACTCCATGCCAGATGATCTGCCAATGGACACCACTTGGGATGAAGTCTATACCGTTTCTTCTAATTCAAGCTCAGGCGTGAGTCGTGAAGAGGATATGCCATTTCAAGGTGAAACCAGCGAAGGCTTATACGAACATTTAGAGTGGCAGAAAAACCTCACTCCTTTCTCTGATAACGACTTAGCTATAGCGACAGCGATTATCGATGCTATCGATGAGCGTGGTTACTTAACCCAAAGCTGTGAAGATATCCTCGAGGCGATGGGCGATCCTGAAACTGAACTCGATGAAGTTGAAGCCGTTTTAAAACGTGTACAACACTTTGATCCTATCGGTGTTGCCGCGCGTAACCTGAGTGAGTGTTTACTCATACAGCTGGCACAATACGCCGCCGATACGCCGCACATTGAAAACGCTAGATTGTTGATCAAAGACTATTTAGATCTTATCGCTGGTCGAGACTTTAGACAGCTAATGCGTAAGACCAAGCTAAAAGAAGATGATCTTCGCGACGCAATAACTCTTATTCAAACCCTCAACCCTAGACCAGGACTAGCGATAGCGCGTAGTAAAGACGAGTACGTTATCCCTGACGTTTCAGTTAGCAAGAAAAAAGGTCGCTGGGTCGTTGAGCTGAATCCTGACTATATGCCTAAGATTAATGTAAACCAACATTATGCATCTATGGCGCGCAGCACCACTAATCAGGCCGATGGCCAATTTATTCGTGGTCATCTGCAAGAAGCTAAATGGTTCATCAAGAGCTTAGAAAGTCGTAATGATACCTTGCTCAAAGTCACCAACTGTATCGTAAAGTTCCAGCAAGGATTTTTCGAATACGGCGAAGAAGCCATGAAGCCTATGGTACTCAATGATATTGCCGAAGCAGTTGAAATGCACGAGTCGACCATTTCACGGGTAACCACCCAAAAATATATGCACACCCCAAGAGGTATTTTTGAACTAAAGTACTTCTTCTCGAGCCATGTAGGAACCGACGATGGTGGCGAGTGTTCGTCGACCGCTATCAGAGCGTTCATTAAGAAGTTAGTCGCAGCAGAAAACCAGAAGAAACCATTAAGCGATAGCAAAATGGCGCAACTTTTGGCTGAACAAGGGATTAAAGTTGCTAGACGTACGATAGCTAAATATCGAGAGGCGATGCTGATCCCCCCCTCAAACCAACGTAAGAGTTTATAGCTCAAAATTAGGCACTTGGAGGATCGATATATGCAAATCAACCTGACAGGACATCACATCGAAATTACCGATTCACTGCGCGGTTATGTGGAAGAGAAATTCACAAAGCTTGAACGACATTTCGATCAGATCAATAATGTGCACGTTATTTTGAATGTACAAAAAATGCAACAGATTGCCGAAGCCAAAATCCACCTTAAGAAAGGGGAAGTATTTGCCACTTCGGAACATGCGGATATGTATGCCGCAATTGACTCCCTGATCGATAAGCTCGACCGTCAGGTTATTAAACACAAAGAGAAACTAATTAAACACTAACGATGGAACTAAGTACCATCCTGCAGCCGGAGTGCACTACCTGCGCCACTCCGGGCAGTAAGAAAAAGGTATTGGAATTAATCAGTGATATTGCCGCTGTCCAGTACCCTACCCTTTCTTCACAAGAGATTTTCGAAAGTCTGTTGGCGAGAGAAAAAATGGGTAGCACGGGTATAGGTAACGGTATAGCCATTCCTCACGGAAGGCTGACAAATATAGAGCGCCCTGTTGCGGTTTTAGTTAAATGTGAAGATCCAATCGCATTCGACTCTATCGATAAACAACCTGTCGACATTCTATTTGCCCTATTGGTGCCATCAGAGCAGTGTGAACAGCATTTAGCGACACTGTCCTTAATGGCAGAAAAACTCAACGATAAAACGGTAGTCAAGCAGTTGAGAAAAACCAGTAATGAGTCAGAGCTATACCAAGTCATTACCCAATAATTAGCTACTCAGGTCTTTAAGTTATTTGTTTTTTCAAAATGGAAAATAGATGATTTAAAGACCTAAGTAATTATTACAGCAATATTATTTCTCATAATCATCTGCTCAATTTCTTGCTTTCAGTCTTAAAAAAGTTACTCTATACACATACGTAACATAGTGATAAACCCCAAACAATTAGTTTAACCTCAATCAGGTAGTCATACGATGAAGCTTGTTTTAGTCTCTGGTCGCTCCGGCTCAGGCAAATCTGTTCTATTAAGAATGCTCGAAGATCTCGGCTACTATTGTGTAGACAACCTGCCTTTGCCTATGATGGGCACTCTGTTAAAAGAGTTGTCGGGTAACACTCAATTTGTCGCGATCAGCGTCGATATTCGTAACCTTCCAGAGAAAGAGAGTGAGCTGACTAAGCACCTTACCTTTCTGCCTGATGGCGTCGAGCTATTAAGCTTCTTCCTCAACTCTACCGATGAAGTGCTGCTTAAACGCTATAACGAAACACGCCGTCTGCATCCATTATCTCACGATAATATATCGCTGAAAGAGGCGATTGAGCTAGAGGGACGTTTGCTTGAGCCGCTGGCCAATATCGTCGATCATTATATCGATACCTCAAGCTTAAACATCTACGACCTTAACGATCAGGTGCGTGAGATCTTACTAGGTAACCTTGATAAAGAACTGATGATCAACTTTGAGTCATTTGGCTTTAAGCATGGTATGCCCATCGAAGCCGACTTTATGTTTGACGTCCGCTTTTTACCAAACCCACACTGGGAGCCAGAACTTCGCCCAATGACGGGTCTCGATAAACCAGTGCAAGACTTCTTAAACGAACGCCCGCGAGTCAATCAGTTTATTAAGCAAATTGAAGAACTACTCGAAAGCTGTCTGCCCGATCTGGAGCGCAATAACCGCAGCTACCTCACCATAGCGATTGGCTGCACAGGTGGCCAGCACCGTTCGGTTTATATCACCGAACGCCTCGCAGCGCATTTCAAAAAAGGTAAACACAAGGTCAATGCCCGCCATCGTGAGCTAAACAATGCCAACCATTAAGCGTGAAGTCACCATCTGTAACAAACTAGGACTCCACGCTCGCGCAGCAACAAAACTGGTAGTGCTAGCCTCAGAGTTTGATGCGGAAATCACCATTATCCAAGGTGAAAAACAAGCTTCAGCGACGAGTGTACTAGGCTTATTAATGTTAGAAACTGGCATGGGTAAGACCGTACAACTCCTTGCTACGGGAACCGATGCCCAAAGAGCGCTCGATGCGATTTGTCAGCTAATTAACGCTAAGTTTGATGAAGACAATTAATTCGTAATGTTCCTGTTTAATTTCCTATGTTAGCGCACACAAATACTCTTTAGTTAAGTTATGATAAGCGCCTTTTAAACGACCCTGTGAGGGAGCCATGCCGATTGAAGTCTTAGACAATGAAACAACAGATCAACGCCTCAATCAGCTAACAAAAGCATTGGGCAGCGGTATGTTTGTCCATGTCCGCAATATGTTGCAGGACATGGCAGCTTCAGATATTGCTTTTATTCTGGAATCTTCTCCACCTCGTACCCGTCAAGTGCTATGGCAGCTGATTGACCAAGAGCACACAGGTGAAATCCTCGATGAACTTGGGGAAGAACTAAAAGATAGCCTGATCACCCAGATGAGTCCTGAGCGTGTCGCTAAAGCCGCCGAGAATATGGACACCGATGACTTAGCCTATATTTTACGTAGTCTGCCAGATAGCGTATTTAGACAAGTCTTGCAGTCTATGAGTAAGCAAGACAGAGTTAGAGTCGAGCAAGCTTTGTCGTATCCTGATGACACCGCCGGTAGTTTAATGAATACCGATACCGTCACCCTACGACCTGACGTCAATATCGATGTAATACTGCGCTATTTAAGAATTCGTGGTGAACTGCCCGATGCCACCGATATGCTTTATGTTGTTGATAAACACGATCGTGTTTTGGGCGGTGTACGAATTGCCGATCTTCTTACTTGCGATCCCAACGCGTCCGTACGCGAGATTATGGTATCAGATCTCGAAGCGATCCCCGTAGGCATGTCAGACAGCGAAGTCGCGCAGTTGTTTGAACGCCATGACTGGATGTCAGCCCCTGTTATCGATGAAAACGACAAGCTGCTTGGCCGTATTACCATCGATGACGTGGTCGACGTTATTCGTGAAGATGCCGAACACTCCATGATGGGTATGGCGGGTATGGATGACGATACCGATACCTTTGGCCCTGTATTAAAAAGTACCTTCCGTCGCTCATTATGGTTAACGGTTAACTTATTTGCAGCGTTACTCGCGGCGTCGGTCAGTAACATGTTCGAAGGCACAATTGAGCAATTTGCTACTATCGCGATTCTAATGACAATTGTACCGAGTATGGGCGGCGTTGCAGGTAACCAAACCTTAGCTCTAGTTATTCGCGGTATTGCACTCGGTCAAATCGGCCAAAGCAACTCCCGCTGGCTGATTGGTAAAGAGCTCGCGATTGGCTTCCTTAACGGCTTGTTGTGGTCCATTTTAGTTTTTGCAGCTGTATGGGTCTGGAAAGGCGATATCGCCTTAGGTGGCTTGATTGCGGGGGCTATGCTAATCAATATGACGGTGGCAGGACTTGCGGGTGCCAGTATTCCACTCATATTAAAGAAGATGAACATAGATCCTGCACTCGCTGGCGGTATGGTATTAACCACAGTGACCGATGTTATTGGTCTGTTTGCCTTCCTCGGCTTGGCTACTATTTTCCTAATGAACTAAACCTGTATAAAAAGCCGCTATCTCAGCAATGCTGGTAAATTCAGCCCAAGCCCTGTTCAAAATAAAAACTAAGAGCCCAGTACAAACTGGGCTCTTCGTGTCCTTTGTGGTTCATTCCTATCTTTGAAAGTTATCGAGTTTCTCTAAATAACTTCCATTAGTGATCTGCAGTACCCTGTTTTCTATCTGCTATTGCTTAAGCGGCGCATCGAAGCCGTAATCAGCAAGAATCGTCTGTCCAGGCTCTGACAGAATAAACATCGCCAGCTTCCAAGCATCTGCTTGGGCATTATCGAGCACGATCAAACCATAGTTAGCACCGACAGCTAAGGGCGCAGGCATCTGCACAATTTGCAGATCTTTCACCTCTTTTTGCGCCAATACCGCATTGGTGCAATAAGTCAGGAAAACATCCGCACGCTTGTTTTCCATTACCCAGCCATAGGTATTACGACCCTTAGGGGCTTTAGTACTATTCTCACCACCAGTGAGCTGTAACGCTTTATCTTCAAGTTTTTCTTGAGCGCCAGTTTGTAACTGACCCGCTTTAGCGAAGATCTTCCAAGCATAGTCTCCAGACGGATCGGCTTTTGGCGTTGAAGTTCCCACACGCACATTAGGATCGAGCATCACAGCGAGTAAACCTTCACTATCGATCTTCACATTTGGCTGCGCAATAGCGCACATCTGATTGCGGGCAAACATCACTACATTGTCACCTTGTCCCGCAGTTTGTAGTGTTTGTGGGTGCTTCATATTGGCAGAGGCAAATACTCCCACTTTTTCGCCATTCTCGATGCGCTTTCTAAGCAAGCCTGAAGGCCCAAAATCGGCATGAACATCTTTGTTTGAGGCTTGCTGGTAAGCCGTCACAATATCATTCATGGCGTTTTTTAAGCTGCCTGCCGCTCTTAGTTCAATAGGCTCAGCGTTGGCGGCAAAAGGTAGGCTTAAAAGCGAAACGAGAATCCATTTTTTCATCATTTTGTCCATGGTTAAGATTTATTTTCACACAGGTGAATTAAGATTTTTTCCAATGAAAAAGCATCTGAGACTGAATAACAATGGCTTAATCCGAGTCGCTTCTATCAAGAGATTAACGCCGAGACTTAAGTCACCCCCTCCAAGGATAGCAAAGACAAATAGTCCCACTCATAAAAGCATGGCAATCAACTTCATAAGGTTAGAGCTGACAACAAAAAAGCCATGTTATAGAAGAGGGCTTCTCCCATTTGATACAAAGCCCTCCCTCTAGCTGGAGACCGCTATCCTGCACTAGCAAGAAGCCAAAATCCCCCATCCCCCGACTAGAATCACAGATATAAAGCTGACAACAAAGAAGCCATGTTATGAAGAGGGCTTCTCTCATTTGATACAAAGCACTCCCTCTAGCTGGAGACCGCTATCCTGCACTAGCAAGAAGCCAAAATACCCCCTCCCCAGACTAGAATCACAGATATAAAGCTGACAACAAAAAAGCCATGTTATGAAGAGGGCTTCTCTCATTTGATACAAAGCCCTCCCTCTAGCTGGAGACCGCTATCCTGCACTAGCAAGAAGCCAAAATACCCCATCCCCCGACTAGAATCACAGATATAAAGCTGACAACAAAAAAGCCACCCTAGGGTGGCTTTCATTACTCACGCAATTTAACACGGTTAAGCGTTTGGCATTGGGCTTAAGATAATCTCTACGCGACGATTTTCGGCTCGGCCCTGCTTAGTCTCGTTAGAGGCGATAGGCTTTGATTCACCCATACCATGAGAAGCTACACGCTGAGCTGGCACTTTATGATTAGTAAGATAGTTCGCCACTTCACTTGCACGCACTTGCGACAGTCTTAGGTTATATGACTCCGCACCCGAGCTGTCGGTATGGCCCATCACGTTTAACTTAGTCTCATCATATTCAAGCGCCACCAGCACCACACTGTTTAGTACTTGCTGGGCACGCTGGCTCAAGTCAGTTTGATCAACACCAAAAGTCACGTCATTTGGCATATTAAGAATAATATTGTCGCCACTGCGGGTAACACTCACACCTGATGATTGCAGCTGCTTACGAAGCTCGGCTTCCTGCACATCCATGTAATAGCCAATACCGCCACCTAAGGCCGCACCAGATGCAGCACCAATCAGTGCGCCTTTACCGCGATCATTTTTACTTGATGATGCAACACCAATCGCTGCTCCAGCGATAGCTCCAATCAAGGCACCGTTAGTCGCTTTGCCATTTTGAGATTCGTTGGTATAAGGATTGGTTGTCTGACAACCAGACACCATAATGGCGGCGATAAGACCACCAGCAAGAATAGAACTACGTTTAACGCTCATTTGTACCACTCCTAACTGCTTTTGTCTGTCACAAAA
This sequence comes from uncultured Shewanella sp., assembly GCF_947497935.1. Classification (GTDB taxonomy): domain Bacteria; phylum Pseudomonadota; class Gammaproteobacteria; order Enterobacterales; family Shewanellaceae; genus Shewanella. The sequence goes on along the minus strand of NZ_CANMIO010000006.1, from coordinate 192,439 downwards.
GCGACGACTAATAAGTTGTATTTTTTTAGCAGTATATAAACCACGGTGAATTAGACAATGGCCTAGCTACTAAGTGGTTTAAAAATAAACACACCATAGGTTTTCTAGATAATTTCAACGCACCACAATCGTGCACACCGCACCACTTTAGGGCGAAGATATTAAGAAATGTTGCCCCAAGTTGGTACCACTATTATTAACCACATGAAAAATAATGATTTAATATATAAGAACAAGTTGGCACACCTTAAGCATACTCATTATTGAGTACTCACTGGCAATAAAAATAATTAATAACCATGCTCAGAGAGTCACGACAGGGCTAAGCTTTACCGCCTTGCCAAGGGAACTCCGTCACCACGCTCAAAGACGTACAAGCTACTGATGTTTAAACATTAGAATTAGAGAAGAGAATGCCGATGGATGCCATGAACCTTAACCTAAAAGTCATTAACGAAGTCAAAAATAACGGCCGTTTATTATCGGACGTCGCCAAAGATTATGGCCTATCGACTAAAACCGTTTACCAGATTGTTCAGGAAAGTGAGCAAAGAACCACTAAAGGTTCGCTACCTATTCTGAAGCAGACTAAGCAGCTAAGTTTACGTATTAAACAGCTGCTCAGTCGCCGTTAAATTTAACAGGCTGTACCCTGTTAAGCAGAGGCGGAAAACACTATTTTCGCCTCAACGAAATCAAAAATTAACGCGCTAACTCTATACAAATAAAATACGCTTAATGTGAATTTCGCCTCTGCACCCCATTATCAGTTCAATACCGTCTATTGAAAAGTGGTCAGTCGATAACCCAGTGGCTGGCTATCGTCTCGGTTCAGCACCATGGTATAATTTCCCGCCTGATTAAACGGCACCACATCCGATTGATACACTAAAGTTAACGTGTCATTGTCATCTTTATAAACCACACTGATTTCATAGTCATCGGAGGGTAAGCTGATACTGCCCAGCTCGGTAAACTCGATTCCAGAGATCTGATACTCTGCAGACTCAATGGTCTCACTCGAACGCACAAAATAGATGGTCAGCTCGTCAAAGTCAGCAACAAGATTGGCTAAGCTAATCTGATGTTCAAAAGCTCTAGGTCGGTGATCATGGGTAATCGTCATCCCCTTTGTTCCACCTAACTCATCCTCGTAAAGCACAATGGACTTACTTTCATCCTGATTGAAAGTGATCAATAGGTTATTGGCCAATACCTCACTCGTTGTACTGTCTGAGATGCTAACCCCATAGTCGTTGTAACCTATCGCCTTAAACTCTGTTAGTTGATTCTGACTAAGTTCATACAGATACTGAGACTCCTGATGACTCACTAGCTCTGCATCGACCATATTTGTCTTATTTAAGCCATTAAAAAGACGGTATTCGGCATTAGCATCAATATTGCTGTATTGCTCAGGGCTCCCGGTTGAGTCTACATTATCGACCATGAGCTTAGGGACTCCAGGACCAAAGCTATTACGGACAACTAACTTGTATACCGTGTTAGCTGTCAGCTCCAGCGTGGCAGTAGTAAAGATTGGCGAGGTTTTGCCACTCTCGGTCAGATACAGTACGTAGTCCCCGGTATCGAACATCTGCTCATTGCTATAGCTTTTATAATTAAGCGCTCCCAGCATAGTCGCCGAGCTAAACTCCTCTCCCTGTTTACCCAAATACGCATCAAAGCTCGACTCCCCCATCGCGGCGTGAGCAACTAGCACCTGCATTTTGCTATAGTCACCACTTTCATCACTGTTAAGCTCATCCATTTCGCTACGGCGATAGACGATATCAAGCACCTCCGGCTCACCATAGTCGCCCACTAACATAAACAGATGGTTGTCGGTATTGGCAAACTCTATGCTCGATTGATACAGGGTCAGCTCCTCGCCTGAGGCATCAAGCCCACTTATCTCCAGTTCACTCGTTCCAGTCCCGTACTCATACCTTGGCAAAGAGTCGGCAAAGTTCACCACCGAGTAGGCATAATCATCTAGTACTAATGCCGTCTCAGTGCTATTGGGTGAAGCATTATAATATTGGATATAACTACTGTTACTCGTGGATTCATTGTCATCGGAGCTACAGGCAACAAGCGTCGCCATAATTGCTGATAAGCCTAAATATCGCCATGTTGTTAATTTCATCTATCTTCCTTAATTGGTAATCATTGCACTTCTTATGACCTAATATTTGCGTCAAGAACTGTCAGACAATGAAATAAACGGCAAGGTAATGAATAGCTTTGTAAATTAGTGTTAATTCGAATAGAAGTAATGCTGCAATAAAAAAGCGACCCGATTAGAGTCGCTTTACTGATATCGATACTGGGAAATGCAGACTAACTGGCTAATAGCACCCTGAACTGCCTAGAGAGCTTCTTATCGTCTTGGCGACCATACTTAATCAGCAGATCTTCTCTGCCATCACCGTTTAGATCCTCAGCCTTTAACATGCCACCTTCGACAGGCAGCTTCAGCTCATGCTCTTGTGCATCACGACTAAACAGCGCATCACCACGCTTACCCAAATAGATTTTCAAGGTCGACTCATCTTCTGACAGCAACAGATCTTTTAGCCCATCACCGTTCAGATCCGCAAGCTTGACCACAGGGCTGCCAGCTTGCCCCGAACTAAAACTAAAATTAAGTTCCACCTCTTTTGTCACGTTGGAATCGTCGCTAAAACGGCCTGTTGAATCCATCTTAAACAGATGCACATCTTGGTCGATACTGCCCGAAAGTAGCGCACCAATAATCTGTGACACACCGATATCAAACCCCGCGACCATCACCTCATCTTTATCGTCACTGTCGATATCGATAAACTCCAACCCTGTTAAGGTGCCTTCGGCTCTGATCACACTGCTAGCTTCTTTGGGGAAAGCTAACGCCCCTTTGTTGTTTTCACCGAGATAGATCTCATAGTCATTTACCCTGTCGAACACGCCGCTGCTTTTGGTATAGCGGATCACCATATCGGTAATCCCATCAGCGTTGAGATCTTTAAGCTGCTCCACCTTACGATAAACCAGCTCACTCTGATCTAATTGCTCCCCAAACGCATCGCGTTTATTCCACCAATCTACCCCACTAATGGGCTGACGCACTGAAATAAACGCGGCAATGGGATCGAAGTCTTTAGCTTGCGTCTGCTTGTAAACCTCTAACTCCCCCTCACCTATCTTAACGATATCCACCAAGCCATCTAAGTTGATGTCAGACACATAGAGTTTAGATTGGGTATAGGTGGCGCCATCATCAAATAATCGAGATTGTGGCTTAATCGGCAGGGTTTGACGCTCAAAGCCTTGCTCTGCCGCTAAGAATAGATGCACCTGATTAAAGTCATGGATCAAGATATCATCGCGGCTATCTCCATTAAGATCCTTAATAAACTCGCCGCGGCTGATAAAATCGGGGCGGTCTTTAAAAGATAACGAATTAATCTTGGCCACCGTTTCAATATATAGCTTAGCGCTATTTTCCTTGCTGACTAAGAGTTTGAGCTCGTCTTGAGATAAGAAATACAATTGCTGCAGCCCACCGGATGTAGACTCAGTGATATCGAAACTGTGTAACGCTTGAGGAAGCTCTCGTTTCATTACAAGTTGGTATTGCCCCTTTTCAAAGGCGTAAATGGCCATCCAACGGTGACTCAAACCATCTACACCAAATACCACCAGCTCTTTACCCGGCTCAGGTAATAAATCGGCAGCAATGATAGGGTGAGTCAGCTCAAAAGGCGCATCAATTGTCGACTCAGTAAAACTGAGTGTCGTTCCCGAAGCTGCCTGAACGGATAGCGGCATTGTAGAACCGAGCACCAACAAGGCTGCCCCGCTTCTATTTAAAATCGATCTATTATTAAAGAATCCCATCATAGCCGCTACCTCAGCATTATTACTCCAGAGTGTGAAACTAGCGGTTTTCGAGCAAGAGTAAAACCACTGGTTAACAGTTTGTAACATAAGCTTGGCCATTTTGAGAATTATTCAACCGCAGCAGCCTTAAAAGTCCAACGGTTAGCACCGAACCAATTGATGAAAAGCCCCGCTAATATGCCTAGGCTAAAACTAAGCAAGGCATTAAACTGGCTATTGCTTAGCACCGTGGAGCATAGATAGAAAACCATCAAATTTACCGATGCAGCTAAACTTGAAACGGCAACAGACATCAGTAACTGCTTGGATTTGGGTGCTTGTTTGCGATCGCCAAAAGTCCAACAGCGGTTAGCCAGCCAAGACACTATGACTGCACAAACAAAAGCACTGCAACGGGCAAGCATTAAGGGCAGTTCAAATCCGCTGAGCAAGCCATAAAACAGGGCGGCATCAAACACGAATACCGCACCGCCTACCAGCAAAAAGCGTATGCCTTGTCCATGCTTATCCCATAAAGACTCCAAGTTGGGCACAGAGAAAGTGGTTAATTTCGACGACAATGGAGCAGACCTCGATACTTGTTACGCGTCACTTCACTACAGTGAGCAAACTTAGGCTCTTGTAAAACCTTGTTGTCAGCGACTAAGTAATAGTCCCTCTTCGAGTCCACCTCATCTAAACGGTCAATTTTATCTGCTTGACCCGCGCTATAGAAACGCGCTGAAAACGGTTGCTTGTGCCAGTAATAGGTCGGTAACGCTTCACTGCGCTGTGACAATAACCAGCGCTCACTCTTATCTTTTCCAGGCCCCAAGTTCAGCACAACCACGGTGATCAATAGCAGTGCAGGAATGCATAAGGCGATAACATTCAGCCCAGGTAGGCGACTTCTGCGCCAAGCAAAACCGAGCAGCAAGGCTAAACCAGGGATCCCCGGCAAGACATAGGCAGGTAGAATATTACCCGCGAGAGTAAACAGCAGCATAGGTGCTATCATCCAGCAAATTAGATAACTGACCAGTCCTTTACTCTGCTGCTCATTTTGCTGATGAGCTTGCCCCTCAGCCTCCAGCACTCCTATCACCGAGCTATCATTCTCTACCACTGAGTTACCCGGTTTTACTACCGAGCTTCTTGACTCTTTAACTAGCTTATAAATTGCCCTAGGTAGGAACAGTGACCAAGGCATAGCTGCTACAACAAAGTACACCCAAATCGTGCCCCTAACTTCATCATGCGCCGAACCATAGAGATCGCCAGTCCAACCACTATCGACAAAACGGGACCAATGTTCTCCCACAATAAAGTAATTTAAAAAGCCAGGAGTCGCTCGCTCCGCCATCACATACCAAGGCAATGCAATCGCCAGCATCAGCAGTGTGCCCGTCACCAGCGGTGTTCGCTGCCATAACAGCTGCCACATTTTTATCGGGCCATTCTTGTGCGGACCATAGCGCCAGAGCAGCCAAAGCCCAGTGCCTATACCGAACAAGACTAATGCCACCGGGCCTTTAGCAAGCAGGCCAATCGCGAGTCCACTAAAACCGATATATCCCCACAGCTTGTCCCCTTGCCAGCACAGATAAAATCCGCACATAGCGAGAGTGAGTCCAAGGGTAAGGGCCATATCCGTCATTACCGCGCCAGCACTGATGGTGAACACTACGGTAGAGGCCAAGATGATTAACACTGACATAACCGGTAAACGTAGACGTTTGGCAAAGTAGCCCACAACAGCGAGGGTAAACATCGCTGCTAGCCAGTGCGGAAAACGCACAGCAAACTCATTGCTACCTAATACCGCTAAAGAGCTCGCACTCATCCAGGTATGTAAAGGTGGCTTGCCCCAGAACGGCACATTGTAATCAAACAGTGGAGTAACCCAGTTTCCCGTCTCTACCATCAAGCGTGCCATCTCGCCGTATCGCGCCTCAGTGGTATCCATAAGTGGATACCAAGGCAGGAGTAACAGCCGAGTAAGAACCACAATCAAAAGTACTATCAATCCCTTCTGGGTACCTCGTATGCTCTGCATTATTTAGCCCCCAAGTAGCTCACGTTACCTAGATTTGCATCGCTATTTCTGGCCTTCACTTGCGCTAATGACTGTCGATAAGCCACCTCTTCAATCAGGTATAAAGGCCTTTGCTTCACCTCAACAAACACTCGTCCTAAATATTCGCCAATAAGGCCAAGGGCTAACAGCTGGATCCCTGCTAGCGCCAGCTGCACCACCATCAGTGACGGATAACCAGCTACATTGCCGCCAAATATCAAAGTCTGCGTCACTATCCAGCCACCATAACCAAAGGCGCATAATGCAGTTATCACTCCACACCAGGTCGCCAGTCTAAGAGGTTTAAAGCTAAAAGATGTGATTCCGTCCATCGCCAGGCCAAACAACTTACCGTAGTTCCACTTTGTTTCGCCGATGAAGCGAGGGTCTCGGTCAAACTCTAAGGTTTTTTGCGAAAAACCCGGCCAGCTGAACAGGCCCTTCATAAAACGATTTCGTTCCGGCAACGCCTTTATACTGTCGATAACCTGACGGCTCATCAGACGAAAGTCACCAACATTTTCCGGCACCGGCGAGTCAGAAACCCAGTTCATCAAACGATAGAAACAAGCGGCTGAAAAACGTTTAAACCAGGTCTCTCCCAATCGCTTTCTGCGCTTCATATTGACGATATCGTATCCCGCTCGCCACTGCGCCAACATCTCTGGGATCAATTCCGGTGGATCTTGCAGATCCGCATCTAGCATGATCACCACCAAACCTCTGGCGTGTTCGATCCCCGCCGACATCGCCGCCTCTTTACCAAAGTTACGGCTTAACTTGATACACTGGTATTCATTGTCCACGAGCGGTAATTGACTCACCTGTAGCCAAGAGTCATCACTGCTACCGTCATCGACAAACACGATTTCACTACTATCATCAAGCCTTGAAAGCACTGCGGTTAAGCGTTCAATTAACGGCTTTATCATTTTAGATTCATTAAATAACGGCACGACAACAGACAGGCAGATTTCGCTATGAGTATTTGCTTGTTCGGGTGAGGAGTAAGACATGTTTTATCCTGCAATGGCTTGTTTTGCGCTAGCATGCCTAAGTGGGAGTGAACAAAATGTCATTGACATTTTTTCCACATAAAAGTGGTAATATCTAGCCAGCGTAACGGGTAATGGTCCTATATAAAATGACAATCAAACTACTGATTATTGAAGACAACAGCGATGTAGCGGGGATCCTTGGCGATTACTTTGAAGCCAAGGGGATGGAACTCGACTTTGCCGGTAACGGTGAACTTGGCCTTTCTCTAGCGCAAGCTTTTGACTTCGATGCGATCATTCTCGATCTGATGTTGCCTAAACTCGATGGGTTAAGCCTATGTAAGGCGCTGCGATCTTTGGGATGTAGCACGCCGATCTTAATGCTCACGGCATTAGATAATAAAAGCGACCTGCTTACTGGCTTTGATTGTGGCGCCGACGATTACCTAGGCAAGCCTTTCGATCTCGATGTTGTCGATGCCCGCGTGCAAGCGTTAATAAAGCGCCACCGCGGCCAAGTCGCCCAAGGAGTGCTCAAGTTTGGCGATATCGAAATCAATATCGCTAAACACCAAGCATCAAGACAAAATATGCAGCTTGCGCTCACCCCGATCACTTACCAAATCTTGTTACTCTTGATTAAGAATGCCCCTAATATTGTTAAGCGCGAACAAATTATTGACGAGATCTGGGGGCAATCGCCACCGAGTAGCGATATTTTACGCAGTCATATGTATCAGCTTCGCAATCAGCTCGATAAACCTTTTAAGCAGCCAATGCTCGCCACAGTGCCTAAAGTTGGCTTTAGGCTACAACTGGGAGAATAGACTTGCTAAAGCGCTTGTTCAACCGCGTACCATCTGTCTCTAAGCTACCGCAAAAACTGCTGATCTATTTCAGTAGTATTGCCTTAATGATAGGTCTGACTCTTTATATCTCTATGCTGAGCCTGATGCAGTGGATTGAAGATGAGGTCAACCAACATGAACTCGAGTCCAGCGCTCCCTTTGCCATCAGTCTATTCCAGCAAGGTGCCAAACAACCCTTGCAGATAGGCCTGCATGTTGAGGCCTACTATTCAGCAGAACTTATTCCTGAGTATTATGGTGACTTAAGCCAATTTCCAAACGGTTTCTCAGGTGAGGTTGTCGATCGCAATGCCAGTGGGCTATTGCACGAAATTGTTAATTTTAGCTTGGTAGATAGTGATTCGCTTGGGGTAAACAAAGAGCTATTCCTCTATCGCAGCGAATTTGAACTCGACGATGCCATGCACCCCCTCTACCTCATCATGCCCTCTGAGGGCGTGGAGCTAAGCGACAGTGAATGGCAATCGATTAATCTATTTGTTCTCAGCTTTATCGGCGTGCTCTTCCTACTTTTTGGCTTCGCCATTCATAAGCTGAGCCGCCGATTAGTCGAGCCGGTGGAGCAGCTCAGTAAGCAGTTAAAATCCCCCTCGGCCCACAAGACCTTTAATGTACCGCCACAGTCAGCCGCCGAGTTTAGTGAGCTTGCCAATAGCCTCAATGATTATCGCCAGCAAAATGAGCGAATGATAAAACAGGAGCAAGCCTTTGCTCGCTATGCTAGCCACGAGCTGCGCACTCCCATTACCGTCATTAGCGGAGCCGCTAAACTGCAGGAGCACAATGATGCTCCAGAGTTTCAGGCTCGCCAGCGAGATAGGATCCAACGCGCAGCCTTTGAGATGCAACATACCGTCGATGCACTGCTGAGCATAGTTAAACAGGAAAAAGGCACAGCGAGTAATAACTATAGAGCCCTAGAGCTCAAAGAGGTCGAACAGATAATCGCTCCTTTATCGCTGTTAGCTAATGCTAAAAATATCCAAATCATCTTAGATTTCAAACAAGCGCCAAGAATTAAACCCAGTCCCGCCGTACTCAGGATGCTGCTCAGCAATGTCATTAGCAATGCAATCAATGCCAGTGACTCGGGCGAAATAACCATCCGTATAGATAAAGAACAGATAGAGATTATCGATATGGGCCGAGGGCTTAGCTCGTCGGAAAACAGAAATGAAGAAGGTCACGGCCTAGGGCTACTGATTGTCGATAGCCTATGTCAGCGTTACCAATGGCAATTTAGCCTTATAAACATAACACCTAAAGGCTGCTGTGCTCGACTGATTTTACCAATAGCAGAAAGCCAATAAGACTCTCTGTTATAACCACTTAGCATTAGTGCCAAGCTTAAGCTGCTGACGACAGCACAATCTCATTACAGATCTCTTTTGCAATCCGTCGGCTGAAAATGACTGATAAATGCAAAATAATGATAAAGCTCTTGTTTTCAGCCACTCGCCAACAAGAGCTTGAGCTTGGCACTATCGTAAAATCGATGGGCGTCCAATAAGAATAAAGCTTTACCCCCTCTAAAACGGCTTCCGATTTCGCAAGCTCAACAAGCAAGTCACTGTTAGGCCTGAGTTGTTTAATGCCTTTTGACGGATAAGGTAGATAAGCTAAGTAACTGCCGTTGTGGGGAGTCGACAAACTGAAAAACTGGCTCACTCGCCGAGCTCCATTTAGCCGCTGCATGTAATAGCGCCCGACAATGCCTCCCATGCTAAACCCCACCAGCACAATGTTAGCGTCAACACCGAAGATTGCATCAATTTGTTGGCCCAACTCTTTTGCCGCATGCTCTATGCCATGGCGACCATCGAAGGGGCTTATCGTTGGCGAAAAACATTCATGTCCAGAGGCTTGCAGCCTTTTTTGCAGCACGCGCATAACATGCCCCGTATTAAAGATGCCATGCACTAACACCACCTTCATCCGTTTGCTCCTGACTAGACCCTATAATAATGTAGCGTTTATTTGTGCGCCAATTTACCCCGAGAGTCAAATCATAGCAGGCCATATACCAAGTAGCCTTAACCCTACTCTCATCGCCTTTTCATCAAGATTGAGGGTATTTATTGGTGCATTTTTGCTATCATTAGCGCCGTCACCTCTGACAGTATTTCAAATGAGCCCAATATTTATGTCGATCACTACATCGGACCCTGCAGCTTTAACTCTTTCTCAAGCATTGACTCAAGCCATAGCTAAGCGTGCAGATTTTTTACAGTACTCTGCAACCCAGCAAACTGACTGTTACCGCATATTCCACGGTACGGTTGAAGGCTGTAATGGACTCAATATTGATCGCTACGGCAATGCATGGCTCATTCAAAGTTTCCATCAATCGCTTACAGTTGATGAATTAAAAGAGGTAACAGAGCTGCTAACCCAAGTTGCCGAACTCGCCGTGATCTATAACGATCGTTCAGACAAAAACTCTCGAGTGCTGAACCGATTATCAGAGGAGCAACAAGCCTTTGCTGAGAGTGAGCAGCAGATGCAAGAAAATGGCGTCCTATTTACTAGCAAGCTGCGTCATGAAGGCCAAGATCCCCTGCTATTTCTCGATATGCGTATAGGTCGCGAATACGTAGCAGCGAATAGCCAAGGTAAGAGTGTATTAAACCTCTTCTCCTATACCTGTGGTATCGGCACCGCTGCCGCTGTTGGTGGGGCTAAACGCGTGGTTAACGTCGACTTCTCTTCTTTCGCTTTGGCTGCTGGACGTAAAAATGCCGCGCTAAACCAAGCTGAAGATGTGTGTGAATTTATCCAAAGTGATGCCTTCCCCGCTTTAAGGCAACTTGCCGGACTCAAGGTCGGCGGCCGTCGTAACCAAAAGCTACCAGCCTACCCCAAATTAGCTGCGACTCAGTTCGACCTAGTGTTTCTTGACCCACCAAGATATGCCAAGAGCCCATTTGGTATTGTCGACTTAGTTAATGACTATCAGGGTCTATTTAAGCCAGCACTACTCACAACTAAAGCTGGTGGCACTATCGTGTGCTGTAATAACGTTGCCAAAGTTGATCGCGATGAATGGTTTGCAAGCTTAGTGCGCTGCGTTGAAAAGCAAGGCCGTAAAGTCGCTGGGCACACCTGGTTAGATTGCCACGAAGATTTCCCTTCGTTTGATGGTAACCACCCACTGAAAATTGTGGCTCTGCAACTTAGCTAACTACCACTTAAAAAACGTTAAAAATGCAGGCGTTAAACCTGCATTTTTAACCATACCAACCTAACATCCCTACCTAAGCACTATAAACACCAGTTAAGAAATTTAAAAAAGCCAAAATAGCAGCTTAATCCAAACTGCATAAAAACAGCGTAAAACAAGCTACCAAACTTAACACACACCGCCACGCAAAATAAAATTAAAACCTTTACTATTAACAAGATAAAAGAAATTTTTGATAAAAACTTGTTTTTTATCATCTTGTATATAAATTAAGCTTTACTTTCTATATTAAAAGCATAAAATCCGCATCCTTAATTCAACAATCAAACCTTAAAAAGTATCAACCAATAGGAGATAGAGGTGGAAAATTCTGCCTGCCAACCATACAAAAACAGTACGTTCGTACCTGTTGCTGGTTTATCATTTTTCGCAATTGCATCTGGCTTCTTAATGAGTCTAATTCCACTGTCATTGGCATCATTTGGCATGGATAGTTCATTGGTCGCATGGTTAGCGAGCATCTTCTATTTAGGTATTTTAGTTGGCACAACTTGTATTCAAAATATCGTGGCTAAACTTGGTCACCGATTTTCTTTGATGCTGTTCTTAGCTATGCTAACGCTAACGATTGTCGCCATGCTTGCCGTGCCGACCTCAACCGTGTGGTTGATCGCCCGCTTTATCGCAGGCTTTGCCGTTGCAGGTGTATTTGTTGTGGTTGAATCCTGGTTACTCATGGCTGACAACGCTAAGCAAAGAGCGAAGCGTTTAGGCTTATATATGACCTCACTTTACGGCGGCAGTGCATTAGGTCAGCTAGCGATTGGACCTTTAGGCGTCAATGGTAATACCCCATTTTACTGGGTAATCGGCCTATTGATGTTAGCTATCTTGCCACCGCTTTTAGTCAAAAAAGGCCAGCCAGAAGCATTAGCTCACCAAAAGATCAGCTTGCGTGAAGTTAAGAAAATCAGCCTACCTGCGGTTATTGGCTGCTTAGTGTCTGGCATGTTGTTAGGCCCAATTTACGGTTTAATGCCAAGCTATATTAATGGCCAATTTGCCAGTAACGAGCGTACAGCATTCTTAATGGCGATCATTATTCTAGGCGGTATGTTAGTGCAGCCTTTGGTGAGCTACTTATCGACTCGGATCAGCAAGAGCTTATTGATGGCGCTATTTTGCTTGTTAGGGACAATCGGTATCGTTGGTATTGCCGATGGCACCTCGGTGCCTTTTGTTACCACTTGCTATTTCTTACTCGGCGCAAGTTGCTTTGCGCTTTACCCTATTGCCATTACTCTCGCCTGTGAGACCATGGCACTAGAGAAGATTGTTGCTGCAACCGAGCTTATGCTACTTAGCTATAGTGTCGGCTCAGTATTTGGCCCTGTTATCGCGGAGCACAGCAGTACTTCGGCGCATTCGTTGATCACTTACTTAGCCGTAGTGTTAACCACAACGTCGATTTATATGCTGATTAAAAGCCTGCAAAATACCCGCAGTGGCCACACCCCCGCTATTGGCTAACCGCCACTAAATAGCACACTAAGCGCAGCGAAAGCTGCGCTTTTGCTATCTAAAAACTATGCTCAAAAATCTCTGGGGACTACAGGGGCGATTTTTTAGTGAAAAAGCACTAAAATACTTCCTGTATGGTTTTCCATTACAGATAGCTATTACCGTCAGCCGAAAACGTTTCTAGCCAAATTAGCAAACTTATCGTCCCAACGCTTTAGAGAACCCAATCAGTGAAATGTGCCCACTTTGATCAGCAGCAATGCCTTTCTTGCCGCCATATTAAACAACCCATGTCAGCGCAAGTCGACGCTAAATCGCAAGTGCTAAGCCAACTACTGAGTGGCTTTGACGTGGAGCAATGGCACCAGCCTGTATTTGGCCCAGATAGTGGTTTTCGCAATAAGGCCAAAATGGTCGCACTCGGCGCCGCTCATCAGCCAATCCTCGGGATCGTTACCCCGACAGGTGAGCCTGTCAGCTTATGCGATTGCAACTTGTATCCAGACGATATGCAGCAGCTGCTGCATCGTCTAGAACTGTTTGTGCGTCAAGCTGGTATACCGCCTTACAATGTCGATAAAGCCAAGGGTGAGCTTAAATTTATCCTACTCACCCGTAGTCAAATCAAGGGCGAATACCTACTACGCTTTGTGCTCAAGTCTCATAAGTCTATCGAGCGCATCGAACGTGAGCTACCTAAGCTATTAAGCGAGTACCCGCAGATCAAAGTGGTGTCGGTGAACATTCAGCCTGTGCATATGGCTATTCTCGAAGGAGAGGAGGAGCTCTTCTTAACCGAAGAGACCCGCTTATCAGAGCAATTTAACGATGTGCCGTTGTTTATTCGCCCTAAGAGCTTCTTTCAGACTCATCCTGAAATAGCCGCAAAGCTTTACCAAACGGCCCGCGAGTGGGTAGCAGAACTAAAACCTAACACCCTCTGGGATCTATTCTGCGGCGTCGGAGGGTTTGGCTTGCACTGTGCGTCTAAAGATATTGGATTGACCGGAATCGAGATCTCCGCAGAGGCTATCACCTGCGCTAAGCTATCGGCTGAGGCAATGGGCTTAACTCAAGTTAACTTTACCGCACTGGACTCTACTGACTTTGCTCAAGGCTGTGATGCCAAAGATAAACCTGATGTGATCATAGTCAATCCACCAAGGCGTGGCATTGGTGAAAGCTTGTGCCAGTCATTGTCAGCTTTTGCTCCTAAAGCCATTTTATACTCGAGCTGTAATCCACACTCCTTGGCCAAAGATTTAGCCCATATTCAGGGTTACCGCATTCAAAAGGTACAGCTATTCGATATGTTCCCGCATACCGACCACTTCGAAGTACTGGTCCTGCTAATTAAGTCCAGCTAGTCTAAACAATACCAAGCAGGCTGAGTTCACTTTGAAACTAAGCCTGCCTCTTCTTTTCTTCTTTTCTTCTTTTCTTCTTTTCTTCACTCAATTTTCAAACAAGCAAGTTCTCAGATGCTAGCTAATTAACTTATGATAAATTAGTAAGATATAAACAAACCATGACAAAGCGTGATCAAACCTACAATAAAATGACTTTCAAACAAGCAAACGTGACCCGAACCAAGATAATGCGTCATATTGTCCAATATGAATATCATTACCCTATAAAGCTATTTATAATATTGTCTTTATTATTAAGGATATACTCATGAAAATCAGCGCACGCAACACCCTAAACGGCACAATCAAGTCAATCGAAGAAGGTTCTGTAAACAACGAAGTTGTTATCGAACTAGCACCAGGTGTTGAAATCACTTCTGTTGTAACTAAGAAGTCTTGCGAGCAGCTAGGTCTAGTTGTTGGTGGTCAAGCATACGCGATCATCAAAGCAAGCAACGTAATGGTTGCTGTAGACTAATATTAGTCTACATAAAAAATGCTAAAAAGCCGCCCACACTACTGTGTTGGCGGCTTTTTTGATTGACTGAATTAACGAGTATGAGCGCTTAAATCACTTTAAAGGCTCATTGATATTATAGGCCTATCAGCGCAGTGACTGAGCCTATGATAATCAAAGATATCCCGGCTAAGATAGTGTACTTAACCCGAGTCGCACGTTTGTAGGCCAATAAACCAGCGTACTGAATATCGATATTCTCAGAGTTTTCAAACCCTCGACCCAGTGTCCAGGTAAAGAGCGTCATACGATCAGAAGAGGAGAGCAAGCTAGCTTGAGATCCCAACAAAGAATCCCATAGCGCCCTATCATGTTGCTTTAACACTCGGTTAAGCTCTGGTAAGCCCATAAAGGCTAACCCCAGAAACATAAGAATAAAACCTAATGCCATCACAGCCATAACGTCCTCCACTGACGAAAAATCATCCAACTTTTGTATTAACATCGGGTATTTTTCGAAAGATGTAAAGATCTGTTATAACTCAGTCAAAGTTTTCTGTGATAACGACAGCTAATTCAAAACCTTTACTTCACGCTTCTAAAGCCTGCGTATTGCACAGCAGTTGGTGTCGATTGTGGATCCAATTGATAAGGTGTTTTCAGTATTCTAGGATCTAGGCTATTGCTCGCGGTTGCTTTACCACTGCAACCGCAGCCACCACTCGCACCACCACAACAGCCGCCCTTTTTCTCATGGTTTAATGACGCTCGACCTTGTGAAGCATCTAACAGACGATGATTGAGATCTCTTGCCCTGTTGATAAGCTCGGCTATATCCAAAGCATTATCAGCCTGACTCACACTAATACCCGCATCGAGCAACTTGCCTAACATGCGTTCACCAATATGCTGCACCACAACGATATCGGTTTTATGGTCGATGATAAGATTCAGCATTGCCTTCTTGGCGCTACATCCACCACTCATGGCAGGATTGTCATAACGCCCGATGAGCTGTAGATGCTCATCATAAAAAGCGATTTGTGGGGCTTTAGTGAAGTGAGTCGCCAAACGATCTCGACTCATAGGAATAGCAATGATCATGATTAATCCTTGTTTGCAATTTGGGGAAGTAAAAGCGCCTGGCCTTGAGTGACAGCCGTCGCCACTTTTTTACGAGCACTCGCCAACAAGTAGCCAAAAGTTTGCCGTGAGATCCCCATAGATGCGGCGGCATCCAGTTGACTCATCTTTTGCACATCCCCTAAATTCAAAGCCTCGAATTCATCAGCTTCTAACTGAATTTTTTCAAGCTGAGTCGATGGGATGCCATTAGGCTTAAACAGGCTACATGGCACACAGCTTCTAAGATGCCGACACTTCTTGGGTCTAGACATAACAAGCAGCCCTCTGGTTAATTGGTTGGAATGCATTCATTGGTGTTAATTGACCGCACTTTGCACTGTTATCCAGTGAGTATTTGCAGCAGTTATTGGCCTACGCCAGTAACGACTATTATTGGGTATGTTTTCGATGCAAACTGAGGCGAGAATCACAGTCAAAAATATTCGCCAAGTCTAAATAACCGTTCGTTTTATAAACATCAACTGCATAAGCGCCAAGATGACTGGATAATTAGCGAGTACACGGCCAGTTGATGACTCGATGGCAAATAGCATTAAGCAGATACTCGTCGTGGGAGATCACCAACAGGCCTAAATTGCGGCGCTTGGCACTGGCTAGAAGCTGTTGCCATAACTGGGCCTGGGTCACCATGTCCAGATGAGCAGTTACTTCATCACAGATCAAATACTCAGTGGTCGGAACCAAGGCTCTGATCAGATTAAATCGCTGTAATTGACCGCCCGATAGCTGGTTGGGTCGCCTCGTTAGCCATGCGGGAGCTAAGCCATATTCCTCTAACAAAGGCAGATAGGCATCACTTCTCCAGCTTTCAAATAACGAATCTTTTAAGCTCATGCGTGGATTAAAGGCAAACTCACTCTGCTGAATAAGCCATTGCACAGGGTTGGCCTCGCGAGCCTGCCTTCTTGGCAATTTTAGCAACTCGCCATCAGCCTTAACCATACCCGCCAGCACACTGGCTAACGATGACTTGCCCACACCGCTAGGGCCGGAGATCCCGAGTACCTCACCTCGCTGCAAGCTAAGATCGGGAAATGCGATTTTTTGCTCGCGGCGCCACAAACAAGCATTACGCAGCGTTAGCATTTGTTAGCCCCCAATGCTCCGGCAGCGCCGCCCATAGGCTTTGTGTATAACTGTGGCACGCTCCGCTGCGAATATTGGCACTGGTCGTTATCTCAACCAGCTGGCCATCACGCAACACTAAAATTCGGTCAGCCACTGTAAGAAGGTGCCTTAGGTTATGACTTATCACCATCACGGCTACATTCTCGCTGCGTGCTAGATAAGCTAAATGTTGATAAATCGTTTCTGCACTTTGATTATCTAGGCCGCAGCAAGGCTCATCGGCGATCATAATCTCACTCGCCTGCCAGCAGGCTTGGGCCAGTAATACTCGCTTAGCCATACCTCCAGACAATTGATGGCGGTAACAACTGCTAATGTCAGCCGCTAACGGGAAACGCTGCTTACGTGTCGCCCCCTTAGGCACTCTCTTCAAGGCGTAACTGAGCTGTGAGGAGATCCGCCTTAAGGGGTCGAGTACTGACGCTGACTGCGCCGCCAATACCCGTCTATCACCAGCAGCATAAGTTATCCGACCACTTAAGCTAAAACCGTCTGGAACTTGATCTAACAGTGCCTGTGCCAGCAGGCTCTTACCGCTACCGCTGGCTCCCACCACACCAAGCACTTCCCCCTTGGCAATCGAGAAACTTAAGGGGGATAACAAGCAGATCTCCCTAGATTGAATACTCAGATCATCGACAGTCAACATTTAGCATGCTCCTTGAAGGTGAGTCTGCGGCCCCTGACGCAGCGCTGTTAATAGCTGCTGGGCAATATAAGACAGCAGCAATAAGCAAATGAGTAGCAATAACCCAGGGCACACACCAAGCCACCAATGGCCAGTAAGCACATACTGACTGGCCTGCGCTAACAGCGCCCCCATAGAGGGATTATCAGGATTTAATCCAAAGCCCAGAAAGGTTAAGGCTGCCATATGAGTCAATGCATGGGGGAACAGCAGTAAGCCACCAATCCACCATTGAGGCAGAATATGCGGCAACATATGTGTTCGCAGTCGTAGCCAAGACGAGCAGCCAAACTGGCCAGCAAGACGATAATAGGGGGTCGATTGCACTTGCTGCATCTCAAATCGCAGTAGTCGCGTTAGCTTTGGCCAGTGACTCAGCGCTATGGCGATCACTAAGCCCCACTCGGCGCCACCAAACACCAGCGATAGTAAGATAAGTAGTAGCAGATGCGGCAGCGACATAAACAGATCCACCAGCAAGTCGACCACCCAACGGCAATAACGGTGCGACATGGCAAACATCGCCATTGCCAGTGACAAGAAACTACTCATCAGCACGGCAAGTCCACCAACATAGATGCTCTGTGCCAGTGCCTGTAAACTGCGGCTAAACAGATCTCGTCCTAACCAATCCGTACCAAAGAGATAGGCCATAGAGGGAGCCTGATATTTATGGAGTAGGTTGAGTTCATTTCCCTGCCAAGGCCAGAAAAATGCCAGCAGAATGAGCAGTAATAAACAGCTAGAGGCAAGAATAAATCTAGGCTGACGTAACATGCTAAGCAAGTTTCACCTCCAGTAAAAAAGAGGAACTTAGACTGACACAGCTCGTTACTTCCTTGGCTATTTGACTAAGCATCTTTAGCCTCTGGTATAAAGTGACGTGATAGCAAACTAGCTATCAAGTTACCGGAAAACACTAACAGTGCGGAGATCAAGGTGCAGCCCATCAGCAGCCCAGTATCGCTAGCTAAACCGGCTTTAACGATACTCGCCCCAAGCCCTGGAAAACTAAACACACTTTCGGCAATCAAGGAGCCACCAAACAGCTCGGCGATGGTGGCAAATTGCAAGATAATTGCCGGCAGCAGGCTATTTCGGATCACATGAAACAGCACCACCCTAGATAAACTGTCGCCATGGGCTAAGGAGTAAAGCACATAATCTGACTGCAATACATCGATCACCTTCTCGCGAGTGTGCAACATGATTGGCGCCATACTCACTAGGGTCAAAGTCGCGACGGGCAGTAGCAAGTGTTGCACCATGCTGCCTAACGACTGCTCCATAAAGGTCATGCCGATCGGGGCGGCGCAGCAAACGGGAGTCAGGCTAAGGCCGATAGAAAACAGGCTAATAAGTAACATAGCCAGCCAGAACGATGGCATACAGACCATCAACCATGCCAGCTTTTGAATGATGCGATCTAACCAACCGCCGCGATAGATTGCCGCGACTAAACCAAGCAAGTAACCGAAAACCAAAGAGCTGATCCAGCTTAAGCCGATCAACAGTAGTGATAGCGACAACTGCTCTGCAATCACACTCGACACAGGTTGCTGATAGAGGCTCGAGTAACCAAGATCTCCACGCATTAAACCCGCCAGCCAGTGGATGAAACGCTCTGCAACGCTTTGATCCAACGCTAACTGACTCGCTAACAGAGACTTTTGTGCTTCCGAGACGGCAAAAACATTGCCGCCAAGATAGGCATTGATCGGATCCAGTGGCGACCAACTCAGCAAAAGATAGGCAAACACGACGACGAGGAAAAGCAATAACAGCAGACGCAGTCCAGTATGCAATATCGAGGTGGATAACTTGCTCATCGACTAGGACACTGCCAATGCCACTGCTCGATATTATTGGCGAGCGGCCAACCGTGCCCATGGGCCTCTATGCCGGGCAGACCAAGATCTAGGCATTCATTCGCCGCGTAGAGGTGTTTTAAATTAACTAGCCAAGTCCAAGGGCGATCTGCCTCGATAAGAGATTGTGCTTGTTGCCAATAAGGCAGTGATTCAGGCCATGACGCAGCCCCCTGAGCACTATCTAGCGCCCTGTCCACCTCTGGATTGCTATAGTAACCCGAGTTGAAATAACCTTTACCTCGGCTCGCGCTATGATAGACAGCTCTGACTTCAGTGGCGCTGTGACTACCAAAACCTAACAATACAGGCTGGCGATGCATCTGCAGATAGATAGCCTCCCAACTCTTACCTACAGGTTTGATCTCTATACCTAACGGTTTAACCATCTGCGCGACCGCCAGTGCCAATTGTTGACGCACCGTGTCACCCGCGAGGTAATAGAGAGTCATGCTGGCTGGTACACCATCTCGGTAACGTAGGCCTTGTTTAACCTGCCAACCGTTTTGATCGAGTAACCGCTTAGCCGCAGCGAGATCCGGCTGACTCAATGGTGTCTTGACAGGCCCCCAAGGTAAGCCATCGGCTATCGAATAGGCTGGAGTAGCAAAACCATCGAGCAACTGCTGCACCAGTACATCACGATCGACAGCCATATCGACAGCTTGACGGATCGCCGCATCGGATGTGACATCGTTGCCTATATTATCTGCTTGGGCTGGCACCATAGGCCAAGCGATGCCACGGTTATCGACGCTACCTATGCTCCACAGCTTATAATTCGGCGGCAATATCTTGGCATATCGCGGGGCGATCGCAGCGAGATCCAGCTGGCCAGAACGCAACCTGGCATAACGGCTATCTTCATCGCTAAAGGTCACGATAACTTTGGAGAACTCTGGCTTTTGTCCGTAATAGTAAGGGTTTGGCTCCATGATAAGCTGCTGACTTCTATCCCAGCGCACGAAGGCTAAGGGACCGGAACCAATAGGTTTGAGACCATATTGAGCGCTATAGCTCGCCTTGGGAACAATAGCCAAATTAACCAAGTTATCGATAAAGGTGATGTCGGCTTGCTTGAGATAGAATTGAACACGGTAGTCATCTATGATTTCAACTCTATCGAGCTGAGTTAAATCATGCAGTGAGGCGCTTTTCTTGGCTGTATCAAAGCTAAATTTCACATCCGCAGCGGTTAACCCTGTGCCGTCGTTAAACTTAACCCCTTGGCGTAGCTCGACAGACCAGACAAGACGATCATCGCTCAACTGCCATTGCAGTGCGAGATCGCTCACCAAGGCCAAGGCGTTATCACGTTTGATCAGAGTCGACTGAAATAACGGACGATTATATTTACCCCAGCCATAAATAGGATCGAAGCCCGTTTCGGGCTCGGCGCCTAAGGCAAGTGTCAGCACTTTATCTGTACTAGCCACACTCGGTAGGGGCAACAACGAAATAGAGAGAATGAATAGAATTAACGACTTCACAAGATCACCAGCAATCCTTTGAGTAATACTATTTTTAGAATCGTCACACTACACTCAATTGTTCAGTAAAACAGCTCCTCAACAAAACTAAATACAGCATCGTTGACCTAGATCAGTTTTCTAGTCATGCATCTTGTTTATACCTATAAGATACTAAAAGTAATTAAGTTTTATGGAATTTACTCTATGCCTAACGACACGATTCGTTTTACGGTTTCTTTGCCTAAGTCCCAGTTTGAAGAGATTGAACAAGATCTATTACAGCGAGGCTATCAATCCCGCTCTGAGTATATTCGCGATCTGTTCCGAGACCGTTTAGTCGATAAACAATGGAACGAGAGTAAAGAGGATGTGGTCGGTGTGCTGACCCTTATCTTCGATCATCATCAACGCGGTCTCACTGAGAAACTGATTGAGATCCAACATAACCACTTAGTACATGTCTTGTGTAGCACCCATGTCCATGTCGACCACCACAACTGCCTAGAGACCATCATTATCAAAGGGCAAGCGGCGGAACTTAACGCCATAGTTAACCGAATCTCCGCGTTAAAAGGGGTCAAAGTTGCGCGCTTAAGTCGTGCAGGCGTGGTTTAATTTAGACTCAAGCACCTTGAATAATTTCAATAATGTTTCTTGAAGTACTGGCTTGGCGTATTGCCAAGGTGCTGCTTAAAAAAACTGATAAAAGCACTGTCGCTAGCAAACCCCAGTGAAAATGCCACCGTAGAAACGCTATTACCCTCGGCTAATTGCTCTATCGCCGTCTGCAAGCGCCACTGCTGGCGCCAGGCTTGATAGCTCATACCAGTTTGTTTACTAAAAATCCGCGAAATAGTCTTTTCACTGGCGCCTATCTCACCCGCCATCAACTTAAGCTGCTCAGCTTGATGTTGGCCTGCCTGCAGCCGTTTGAGCCAAGCTTGTAAGCGTTTATCGTTAGGCATAGGCAGCGATAGCTTGAGTTCTTTAGCTGAATGGAGTTCTTCAACAAATAGTGCAATAAGTGCAGTCTGTTGTTGCTCCGGCATATCCCAGGGCCACATGGCCATTCGCTCGATCAGTGCCCCAAGCAAAGGATTGACCCCGAGTAACTTAACCGTGCGAGGAAGATCGCTGAATACGTCAATATCGAAATAGATTGAACGGTAGGCCACCACATTTCGCATCTTTGCACAGTGCTCTACCCCCGCAGGGATCCACGCGGCCTTGGTTGGTGGTAGCACGCATTGGCGCTTACTTGAATCTGCTTCATACAAGGTTATCGACATACACCCGTATGGTGCATACAAAAGTTGAGCTTTTTGATGGTGATGCATTCCCGAGTCATGATGGCCCACATCCGCCGCGATACCAACGACACTAGCCTCCATCCTATCAACATCAAACTTTGTTTCATGATCAATTACAGCCATTAATGACCTTGTCCTATTTCAGCTGTTTTTAGTCTTTCTTATTGTAATCGCCCTAATGCGATATCGCTATACTCTCAGCCCTAATGAGTTACCAGCCTTAAATATGACGGAATGATCATGAAAAAAAGACCCGAGATCTGGTTAATCACCAGTTTAATGATGTTTCCACAAATCGTTGAAACCATCTACAGCCCTGTGCTACCCAATATTGCTACAGCCTTTAATGTCAGCCAGCACGCCGCCTCACAAACGCTATCAATTTATTTTGTCGCATTTGCTCTAGGTATCATAGTTTGGGGACGCTTAGCCGATGTCATAGGCCGTAAAAGCACTATGTTACTGGGCTTGCTGAGCTACGGCATAGGCTCCATTATTGCGATCCAAAGCTTAGAATTTGAATATCTGTTATTTGCGCGTAGCTTGAGTGCATTTGGCGCAGCGGTGGGATCCATTGTGACACAGACCATGCTGCGTGACAGTTTTCAAGGGCCTGAACTGAGCAAAGTATTTTCAATTATGGGAATGGGGATAGGGATTAGTCCTGCGCTAGGGCTGATCTTAGGCAGCATTCTTGCCAGTGAGTTAGGCCATAGAGGCGTGTTTTTAGCGCTTGGGTTATTGGCGGTGATCTTGATGCTGTTATCTGTTTGGCGACTACCAGAAACCCAGAACACAAACGGCAAGGCCGCCCCCATGAAACCACTCGCGATAAAAATGTGTAAAGACATCATGCTATGGCGTAATGCTCTCTTAGTTGCGAGCTTTAACCTGATGCTATTTGGCTATTATTCTCTCGCCCCTTTCATGTTTAACCAGCTCGGATTCACCGAGAAACAGTTCGGCATGAGCGGTATAGCACTCGCCATTGGCGTGCTCGCTGGTAGCGCGAGCAATAAACATTTAATCAGTAAGGGTTGGCAAGTCGAGACATTGATATCCTTAGCCTGCATTGCAACTTTATTAGGGGCAATAGGCGTGTACCTGAGTCAGTCTAGCCTGTTATTTTTACTGCCAATGATGTTAACCGTATTCGGATTTGGGATCGCGATTCCCAATATTTTAAGTCAGGCATTACTCGATTATAAAGAGGCTGCGGGTACTGCTGGCGCATTATTTGGTTTGGCCTATTATCTGCTATTAGGCGCAGGCTTGGCAGTCGCGGCAATCAGTCAGAATCTAGCCCAGCTACTATTAATCAGTGCGCTTATCTGTACAGGGTTAACGCTCAAAAAGCGCTAACGTCATTAGCTTTAGTCAGCAAGCAATAAGGAGAATAGCATTGCTGACTCTTGCACAATAGTCTGTGTAGATAAGGAGAAAATTACCGCTACTTTTGCGATCGACACGGCAGTTTAGTATGTTGAACATTGGCAAAATATAGGCCTTAATCCGAAAGCTTACCGCTGGCGGGTTTAACATCCATATTACCTATAACTCAATGACTCAATAACCCGCATACTTTACCTCACAAGTAGTGCTATCTATTGGGTGCAACTAAGGCATGACTGTGATTTCTAGACTTCCTAAATGGGTTGAGTATGGCGCGTTTATTCTGGCTTTTACGGCGGGTAGCGTGAATGCCATTGGTTTGCTGGGGTTCGAGCATCAGTCAGTCTCTCACCTGTCTGGCACAGCTACCTTAGTTGGCACTCAGCTTTTAAGCTCGTCACCCACAGTCTTGTTTCATCTGCTGGGGATCTTAGTTAGCTTTATGTTTGGCGCAACAATTTCTGGCGCCTTCTTATCCGGCAGCAGCGTGAAACTAGGACGTCATTACGACACCTTGCTACTTATCGAGGCTGGCTTACTACTGTTTGCCATCTATCTGCTGCAAGATGGCACCTATTACGGCCACTACATGGCATCTGCAGCCTGCGGCTTACAAAATGCGCTGGCGACCACCTATAGCGGCGCTATCGTTCGCACCACCCATGTAACAGGAATTTTTACCGACTTAGGCATCATGCTCGGCGGCATCTTAAAGGGAGAGAAGTTTGATAAGCGTAAAGCCATACTGTTTTTGCTTATCATCGCAGGCTTTATCTCTGGCGGCGCCTTAGGCGCTTATCTGTTTACTAAGCTGCAATTCTTTGCCCTGCTTGCCCCCGCAGCGATCTGTATCGCTCTGGCAATGAGCTATCGATTTTATAAGGCTTTAAATCCCCCTAAGCCCTAATATCAAACCTTAGGTAACACCAAACAATGTTGTTGCCGCTTTGTTATCAACGAATAAAATGTGTACGATATGACTAATTAAAAATGAGCCATATCATTGAACACAAAATGCATATGGCCAAAAAGGACTTTGGCATGAAGCATACACCAACTGCGCTCACTATTTTATTCCTCCTATCAGCCTGTGGAGGCAGTGGAGATGATGCAAAAACACCTCCAGTAACAGAGACTACACCTCCAAATATCGTAACACCCGAACCAAGTAAAGTGATAATCAGTTCTGCAAACTATGAATTAATTAATGTTTTCTCTTGGACTGTTCCAGAGGCGTCTATTCAGCTGGGAATGCTCACAAATAATCACTTAAATATATTGCTAGCAAGCAATGATTTATCTGTCGAGCATATCTGTGAAAATAACGGAAGTGCATCCATAGAACTGCTAGATAAAGACAATTCGAATGGTGTTTCTACTGGAGATGAAGTCAATATTGATTACGCTAATTGCCAAAGCAAAGCACTGAATACTATTGTAAGTGGCAAGCAACACCTACTCATTAATGCCCTATCTTCAGACTCATCAGAGCTGATCTCTGATTTTGATATTAGCAGTGAGTCTAATGGTGATATCACCCAAGTTTTAGGCGCGTTTAAAGTGCTAAACCGTAACAGCACAAGCCAAGATTACCTTTCAGTTGAACATAGCTCCGATGTTAAGTTCTCATATTTAGATATGACTGATACTTGGTCTACGTTATTTGTTGAAAAATCCATAAACAACATCGATAAAACTTATGACATTACATTTAATTTCCAACTTTTATCTGATGGTTTAGAAAGCATAGTGAGCTGTGAAACGAAAGATGAAGTATCTGGCTTAATTTACGGCGAACCTAATATATTTTCCATCTACTGCTATGGAGGAGAGAACTCACTACTACACGTTAAAAACTCACTTGAGACCGAGGAAGATGGTGTAGGTAGCGTTTCTAACAACCAAGAAACTTTTACGTTTTCTCATCATTTTGAAGACACTACTGAAGGGGATTTATTTCAACCTATTACGCAGATTTCTATGGATTTTATGTTTGATCTAGCAACAGCAAACATACAAGATCTGCGGATTGAATCAGTTATTGTTGACGGTCTCCAGCATTTTGCATATGTCATTGGCTCTAACTTCAGCGACGGCTCGAAGGGCAATATCCACAAAGTTAATTTAGCGACCATGCAATCAAAAGAGCTTGTATCGACTCAAGGTATTATCAAGCTAGCTCAGCTTTCAAAAAATGGTAACATACTGTATCTGCTAGAGAAAACTGAAACAATCGAAGGCTACGACTATTCAAATGTTAGTATTTATAGCACCGAAAATCTGTCCAAGGTTTCGAGTATAGATTTTAATCAAATCATTAAGGATACTTGTCATTCATGCGAAGCCACTAATATAACGATTTCAGATATCATTACCTCCCCGACAGAAAATGACACTTGGTTTGCAGTCGCTTATTTCTCAATAGGTGGAAATGATAAACACCAATTGTTGATGTTAGACACAAATGGTGTCGTTGCTTCTTCACCAATAATAGATAATAACAATTCTGTTTGGTACGGTGATCGAATTAGCCTAGCCATCGACGCAGATCACAAGCTGTTTACCCTACATAAAGAGAGGAATAACAGCGATCAATGGTTAAGTCAGTTTGAACTAAACGCAGGCTCTATCGAGTTTATAAAAAAAGTTAAAGCTGATGATGGTGAAAGTACAAACAACATCATTTTAATGGGCAGTGCTAATGGCCTAGTGTTTACAGAAAAAGGAAAGTTCTTTAATGCAGAGACACTCAATTTAGAATGGAGTGCGCCTTTTGAGCCTTGGATGGAAGCTAAACCATACCCTTTAATAATTAGTAGTGAACTAAATAAAGTTTATCAGCTACATGGAAGCAACTGGGAGCCAAGTTTCAAAACATTCTCGCTCGATACTGGTGCTTATATTAATCTAGAAAAGGCTGATTATATTGAAGGGGCCTATGAAGGATTAATTATCAGTAACGGAGGTGCTGGATATATTGTCGCTGTTGCGCCAAATAAAATTACTCGAATAGGTAAGAGCTACCTTCCCTAACCTAGAAATAAATGCAGTCTCTGCCACGAGACTGCATACAAATTATGCCTTAAAAGTTATTGCTTAATTGTCACTTTCTCAATAACTATAGCTTCTCTTGGCACATCATCATGATCGCCTTTAGACGTTGTTTTAGCACGACCTATTTTAGTCACCACATCCATGCCTTTAGTTACTTGACCAAACACCGCATAGCCCCAGCCTGCATTGGTGGTCGCGGTATGATCTAAAAAGCTATTGTCGGCTAAGTTAATAAAAAACTGACCAGTCGCCGAATGGGGCGCATCAGTGCGAGCCATGGCAATACTACCACGCACATTTTTAAGGCCTCGGTTGGCTTCGTTGACGATAGCCGCTCGAGTGGGCTTTTCTTCCATCTCGGCAGTAAAACCGCCACCTTGGATCATAAAGCCTTTTATGACGCGATGAAAAATCGTGCCCTCAAAAAAGCCATCTTGGCAGTACTTAATAAAGTTCTTGGCGCTAACAGGCGCCTTGTCCAGATCCAGTTCAATCTCGATATCGCCTAAATTGGTGGTAAAAATAATCATAGTACTCACACTCTCATCATGCGCTTATTGCGGCCAAAGAAATATTTTACTCCGAGTTAAGGAAAAAACTATATTTTTAGCTCACAAGCTAGCTACACCCACACTAAAATGTCTACTTTTAAGCCATATAAATAGATAACACTAAATTACAACACAAAACGTCAAAAAAATGACTCAAGCATTGATAAATAAAGATTTTTGTCACAGGCCGCCAAGTCCAAATGTGGTGAAAATCACGTTAAAAATCGAAATAACTCGATAAAATTCCCCCCAGTAACTTGCTTAACTCCCAATAAACAAAAAATATAAAACAATAAATATAAATCATTATTTTAAAACATAAAAAATAACAAGGAAAAACAATGATCCATAAATCTGAAGCCAGCTTAGCTAACGCAGGACGTCGAGGCTTTCTAAAAACCACTACAGGCGTAGCACTTGCTGCGGTAGGAACAAGTTTACTGCCAAGCGCTGCACATGCGAGCAGTAGCGATCATGTTGAGCCTTTCCGTGGCCATGGATCTGAACAGGGTTTCTGGAATAAGGTTCGCAATGAGTTTATCCTAAACAAGCGTACAACTTATATGAATATTGGCACATCTGGCACCATGCCAAGACGTGTACTAAAAGACTATAATCATGCTAACGAGCAAATCTCTATTAATCCTTGGAACAGCAATATTCCAACCTTAGATTATGCCAAGCAGATTGCCCCAAGCTTTGGCGCCGATGCACATGAATTGGTATTAAGTCGCAACACAACTGATGGTGTGTGTACCATTATTAATGGCCTACAGTTTGAGTACGGCGATATCATCTTAACCACTAACCATGAACACCCTGCTGTCACTGTACCATTAAAGCATGTAGCAGAACGCTATGGCGTCGAAGTCATTGAATTAGCTCTACCTGTCTACACGCCAAACAATGAAGTCAGCAGTGATGATTTCGTGCAACTCTTTAACGATGCGGTAAACCTATATGGCAATCGTGTACGTATGATGGTGTTCTCTCACGTGACTTACACCACAGGCACCACGCTTCCAGCTAAGCGCATCTGCCAAGAAGTCGCTATTCCAAACGGTATCGTAACCTTAATCGATGGCGCGCATACCCCTGGCATGTTTAACTTAGATTTCCACGATATCGATTGTGACTTTTACTCGGGTGCAGGTCACAAGTGGCAGTGCGGCCCTGGCGCTACAGGCTTCTTGTATGTGCGTGATAATGCCAGCCGTTTGTACGAATTTTGGAGTGACCGCGCGACACCACTTTGGTTTATCAACAGTTCATCATCAGCAACAGCGATACAGTCTAAATTACAATCTGTTGGCCAAGATAACTATCCAGCCAAACGCGCACTAGCCAATGCTTGCGCACTGTGGGATGAAATTGGACGTGATGCGATTGAGGAGCACATTCTAGATTTAAGCGCGCTATGTAAAAAAGAGTTAGCTAAGAAGTTCCCTGACGCGATGCTCTTCGCTCCTAATATTCGTGAGCTTTCTAGCGGCCTAACCAGCTTTAACCCATTCGATGATCTCAATGATGGTGTGCTACTCACTGAGTTCCGCGACCGTTTACATGAAGAGTACGGTTACATCGTTAGAACCACCTCTTTCTACTTAGATCCAAATGACAGTATCAAGACTCACACTTTACGTATTTCGACTCACCTTTTCCACAACAAAGATGATGTTAAAGGCTTAGTAAAGGCGATGAAGCAACTACATCGTGAAATGAGATAAGACCAGTACTATAAAATATGAGCCAATAAAAACGGCCCGGCTGTTATGATTTACATAACAAGCTGGGCCGTTTTTTATCTTGCTATCTGACAATTAGCCTTGGCTAACTGACTCGCTCAGCTTCTTGCGCTAGACAGGCATTCTTCTGGTCGCGAAGCAACAACTGCGTAAACTCGGCAGCCGGAACAGGGCGACTAAACAGGTACCCCTGACCATATTCACAATTGTGCTGCTGTAAAAACAGGGCTTGCTCATCGTTTTCAATTCCCTCGGCAACCACCTTAAGTTTTAACGATTTAGCCATCGCCAATATAGCCGATACCAAGGATTCATCAGATGAGCTCGTTGTCATCTTATTGATAAAGGCACGATCAATTTTAAGTTTAGTGAACGAAAACTTCTGCAGATAACTAAGCGCCGAATAACCAGTACCGAAATCATCAATAGATAAGCCTACGCCAAGCTGCTTTAAATAAGATAGCATCTGCATCAAGGCATGCCCTTGGTCAATCAATAAGCTTTCGGTCACTTCCATATCGAGCTGACTGGCAGGCAAGCCAGTTGTACGCAAGACATCAACTATTCGCGACTGAAGTTGTTCGCAATATCTGAATTGCACACTAGAGAAGTTAATCGCAATCGTTATCGGGCTTATCGCTTGCCAGCTTGCCGCCTGAGTACAAGCCTCGTGTAAGACAATGTCACCGAGTCGATGGATCAAACCATTTTTTTCCGCTAACGGAATAAAATCCTCTGGCGAAACAAAGCCAAGCTCACTATCGGTCCAGCGCATTAAGGCTTCGGCAGCGACAATCTTACGGGTAGTAAGATCTAAGATCGGTTGATAGTAGATCTCTATATCATTTTGCTGAATAGCCTGATGTAAACGTACGTTGAGGGCAAAACTACGCTGCACATCCAGGTTCATCTGCTCATCATAAAAATTAAAACCGTTTCTCCCCATATCTTTTACGCTATACAGGGCGGTGTCGGCGCGTTTCAGCAGAGTCGAAGCATTTGCACCATCTTTAGGATAAACAGACATGCCGATACTGGCCGAGACAAAAAACTCTTGCTGCTCAATACGAAACGGCTTTTCAAATACAGATAAAATGCTGCTAGCGACCAATTTGGCCGAGTCTTGATGCTGGATCTCCGGCACAATTACCAAGAACTCATCACCACCTAAACGAGCGACAATATCACTCGTACGCATAGACTTTAGCAGGCGCTTACTGGCTTGCTTTAATAGCAGATCTCCGGCGTGATGGCCCACAGTATCGTTAACCTGTTTGAAATTATCTAGATCGATAAACAGCAACAGAATTTGCGTCTTTTTCACATGAGCAGTACGGATCAGCTCCTGCAAGCGAGCCATGCCATGGGTGCGATTGGCTAAGTTGGTTAGTTCATCATGAGTCGCCTGATATTCCAGCTTACTTTCAGACTCCTTACGCTTAGAGATCTCTTCATGTAGCTGAGTGTTTTGCATCGCCAGTTTTTGTTGTTGCTCTGACGATAACTCCACCTGGGTCTGTAGCACTAAGTTAGCGTTATTCACCCGCATCAGGTAGATCAGCCCTAGAAAGACGGGCAGCGCCAGTAGAGAAATCCCAACAATAAACCAGGTCGAGGTAAAAATATCTTGCTCACTAACCGGTTTAAACCAACTTTCTAACACAAGTGGCGTCGACGCGACCTTTTTCTCAAAGTAGATGATCCTAGCATTATCATTGTAATAGCGAGTCTTACCCAGTTCTGCGTCAGATTCACAGCCTTGTAATGAATTCCAAACCAGTATGTCTCCGATAGGGGTTACCAAGGTCAAGCAGCTGCTACTATCCAGGTGCTCCTGGGTCGAGAGCAACTTAATCAGCAGATCTGTATTTAAGGTAGCCACTAGGATCGCAACCGGTTTATTCTGATGATAAATCGTCTGCAGTAACTGAATGGCGACCCCTTCTACACCTTTAACAACCTGAAGTTTATGATCTTTACTTTCCATCTCTTTCAGAGGAAGTTGGTTAATATCAAACGCCACCTCTGGTCGGGTATTAACAATAACGGTTTGCCCCACCCCGACGACCATCACCCTTGAGAAGATCTGCTGCTCATCCATCATGTTTGATTGAGTAAAAGATTCTATTGTTTGAGTCAGGCTAAATAGACTCGAACCTAAGCCATATTGCAGTGACATACCTGCAGCTAAGTTGGAGAAATAGGTATTAACGTCACGAATCTGACTGAGGTTAGCAATGTTTTTTTCACTGGCATTTAAGAAAAAACTCAAGCTTTCAGCATAATTACTCACCCTTAAGTTAAGCTCGCTGTTCTGTGACTCTTTCAAGCGACTCTGACCTAAGTTGGTCACGGTCAAAATAAGGATTAAATAGCCGCTTAATAGGATGCCTGCAATGATGATAGCGGTTTTGCTGTTAAACCATTTAAAGTGTTTCATGTTACTTGTGAGCATCTGCTACGGCTTGTTCAAAATAGTCTTGGTAATAATGGAACACTGTAGGGTAGTATTTTTTTACGAGTTTTCGATAACTCCCATCAGCACGGATCTGGTGAAGGTATTGATTAAAAGCTTCTCTAAGTTCAGGTGAGTTCTTACGAAAACCTATCGCCATTCTCTGCTCTTCAGAAATAGGGCCGATGATCTTGATTGAATTTGGCCATTTATCTATCGCGATCAAAGAGTCAGCCACATCCAATAAAGTTGCTTCAGCCTCGATGCTTAGCAAAAAAGGCACCATCTCATTAAGCTGTAACTGTTTCGCAGGCAGGATGATATTGGCCTGAGTAGCCTCAAGATTATACAGATCGGGGTCGAGACAGGACTGCTTCATCGCTATGATATCGCGATGTTTGATTAATTCTTTTACCTGGATAACATCGTCAATAACAGAGCCTGTAGGCTTGATAGGGCTAAGATTGGAACTTGTGCGTGCAACTAACCATACAGCTGAGGGAAAGTAGTCATCAGAGAAATCGATTAACTCTTCACGCCAATCCAATATGGTTAAACCATTGGCAATGACATCTCCAACTATTGGCTCCTGCTCACCATAAACGACTTTATGATTGATAAACTGGCCATTGCGCCCAGTCAACTTCCCAAAAACATTGGTCCATTTAGCGGGGATAAACTCATAGTCAACACCAAGATAATCGGCGAAGTTTTGCATCAGCTCAATATCAAGACCACTGTGGGTTAACTTGTTACCTTCTGAATACTGAGAAACGAAGTTTGCATAGGGAACGCCTAGGTGGCGTAACACTCCTTCAGCTTTAATCTCGGCTAAATCCCTTGCCATGACTTGAGCCGTCGATATCCCACAGATAAGCACCAGCAGCTGGATTATAAACCTTGATTTCACTTGAAACACCTTCATAAGAGCCTGACAAATTTAGAATCGTTTAGGTAAAATTTGAGTCCACGGAGTATACCTTGAGTCAACATTAAGTCCACGACGTAGGCAGCAATTTTAGCAATCGTGATAGTATTTATTTACTTACTATAACAAAATTAAAATTAGTATTTTAAAACATATAGATAAGCGATAGTTAACAAGCTGTTTATTACAAGGAAACAGTGTTAAAACATGTCAAAAAAATGACAAGTGACAGCAAAATGTTCAGTAAAAAAACAATAAAAAAAACCAGCAAAGCTGGCTTTTTTATTGACCGGTATTGTGGAGTAAAACTCATCCAATAAGACTAATTTTATTGTTCTCTACTTCCCGGTTTTCGATAGCACAAAAATGCCAAGTCGATTATTTTAAACAAAGCGACTTGAAACTCAAGTTAACTCGTACAAGCTTAGTTCTCCGCTTTACCTAAGCTCTTAAGCAAGCCAAAAGCCTTATTCATATGCTGCTGTGCAACCACAAAACCTTGCAAGCGTTCATCTGTATCGAATGCTTGTACACAACTTCCCTGCCCATCGATATCTAATTGCCAGCGATTAACCTGTTGCACAGCTTGTCCTGCCAACTGAATAGGATAAAGCGGCGTTTTAACCTTTATCAACATGGCAGGCAATACGACGGCCGTCGCTTGGCCTAATAAGGTTTTAGCAAGTGCATTGGCGCAAACTAAGGCTGGCTGCAAATAAGCGAGTACCTTACCGTCAATCTCGGCGCAATCACCTAAAGCATAAACATCCATTGCCGAGGTTTGCATTTGATTATCCACCACAATTCCTCGATTAACCGCTAAACCCGCTTGCAGCGCTAACAGGCTATTAGCCTGGAGACCTGCGGCAGAAATAACAGTATCAACAATTAACGACTCACCATTTGCCAGCTCTACCTGCAAAGCTCCACTTTCTTGGCTGGAGTTAATGCTACTCACTTTATTATTAAGCGCTAACTGTACGCCTAATTGCTGCATCTGCTTACTTAGTTGAGTCGCTATGTATTCAGGGAGCAAATTGGCCATAAGTTGATCGCAAGGATCAACTGTGATGACCTGCTTACCTGCAGTTGTAAGATCCATCGATAACTCGGTACCGATCAAACCGCCACCTATCACTAACACTCGCTTAGCCAATGCAAGCTCTTGCTCAGCGGCTTGATACTCTTGCAAACTATTGAGTGTCACAATGCGCTCAATAGCGTTACCTGACATCGGTGGTACAAAAGCCTTAGCACCAGTCGCAATCACCAACTTTGTGTATCGATATGCCTTACCCGCGACCATGATCTGCTGCTGTTCAGGAGCAATTGAATCTACATAAGTATTAGCAAACAACTCAAAATTCAGTTGCTCTGCCATCTCTAAACCAGACGCTCTCACCAGATCGCTCGCCAGTTGCTGTTTAGACACCACATGGCTTAAGTCTGGCTTATTGTAATCATCGCCATTATCAGCAGTAAAAACCTGGATCTTTACCGTTTGATCGCTACGACGAATGGCCTTAATAAGCTGATAGGCGGCAAAGCCACTACCAATGATAACGATTGGCACATCACGTTGTTCGCTCATCAAGTTATGCTCCAGCTATTGGTTGAAACACTTCTTTACCAATGCCGCATTCAGGGCAAAGAAAATCTTCAGCCACATCAGACCAAGTGGTTCCAGGTGCGACATCTTGATTCGGCTCACCAATGGCAGGGTCATAAACCCAATTACATACGGTACACAACATCTTTTGACTATCAACAACCGCAACGCTTGCGCCACTTTTAGCAGTAGGCGTAAACGACTCTACACTGCTATCTGTTGTAACTTGTTCACGGTTAACTATGTTTTGCTTAAGCGGCTCAGACAGATCTTTAAGCGCCCACTGCTTAGCGACATGTTGGCCGTACTCACGGCATTCACGCATGGCTTTGCCATCTGGACGCCACTTAGTTTTCATGCCATAGGTCGTTTCAAAGCCTGCATCGGTTAAGCGCGTATGAATACGATCGACCGCGCCGCCATTCCAACCAAAACTACCAAAGGCAGCCGCCTTCTTATTTTTAAAGCGTAGACCTGTGATCTCCTCTAGCATGCCAGCTACTTTCGGCATCATCACGTTATTCATGGTCGATGACCCCACCAAGATCCCTTTCGATCTAAAGATACTGGCTAGAATGTCATTCTTATCTTGGCGCGATACGTTAAAGACTTTCACTGCAACACTAGGATCCACATCATGGATCCCCTGAGCAATCGCATCGGCCATCATACGGGTGTTATTCGACATCGAATCATAAAATAGAGTAATGCGATCTTCTTGGTAATCATTAGCCCACTCAAGATATTGGTGGATGATCTGCGTTGGGTTATCGCGCCATACAATACCGTGTGACGTTGCGATCATATCGACCGGAACATTAAAGCTAAGCACTTCATGGATCTTCGCAGTCACTAAGGCACTAAATGGCGTTAAGATATTCGAGTAGTAACGCAGGCATTGATCCATTAACTCTGTTTGATCGACTTCATCGTTAAACAGGCGCTCATCGCAATAGTGCTGACCGAATGCATCGTTGCTATACAGCACAGCGTCACCGGTTTGGTAAGTCATCATGCTATCAGGCCAGTGAAGCATTAGGGCTTCGATAAAAATCAATTGCTTGCCATTACCAATGTCCAAGGTATCGCCAGTTTTTACAACATTAAAATTCCATTCAGGGTGATGGTGGTGACCCACAATGGAGTCCACCGCATTTTCAGTGCAGTAGATTGGGGTATTGGGGATCTTGGCCATTAGCGCGACTAAGGCGCCAGAATGATCTTCTTCGGCATGATTGATGACGATATAGTCGATCTCATTAAGATCGATCTCCATCTCAAGATTTTGGATAAACTGCTGACTAAAGCGATGATCAACCGTATCGATCAATACCGTCTTTTGCTCACGAATAAGGTAACTGTTATAGCTAGTCCCTTTAGTCATCTTGTATTCGGTACCATGGAAGTCCTGTACTTCCCAGTCACGCTGTCCTACCCAATGAATGTTGTTTTTGACATGGATTGTCATATTGCCACCTATTACTAAAATTCAAATCGTGCATTAACACTAAACCTGAAGCTGTAATAGCAGCGAACGTGCCAACATCCCAACCAATTGATTCTAAACGATATACAAGGGTGGCAATAAATTTAACACTGTCTTTTTGATAGCAAAAATAAATGTCAAAATGATAAAGAGCAGTCAATAAGACAACACCCTCTCAACGATCTCAGCACTAACCATAAGGGCTATTAATAAAAGCCATCTAACGGCTATTTACACGCCAATATACGGCCAGAAATGACTGGTTACCTTAGCTAAAAAAGAGCAATTAAGTTTGCGGCAAATATTGTATCAATCACGCTCTCGATGAGTTAATCAAGCCTGCTACAGGCATCAACCGAAACAATTTTTGAAGCAGGTTCTGTTTGGTAGCGAGTAAACATCGCCGCTATGGTTTCACTGTCACCAGCAAAGCCTTTCTCGCTAAGAAACTGTTCATTGTAGAGCTTACATGCTGAGCGCTCTGGAAGATCACAATAGAAGGTCACTATGGTTTTGCCTTGGCCCATTTTAGCTGCGGCGTACAAAGCCCCAGCGACATTAAGCGCGGCGCTGCTGCCAAGCACTATGCCGTCGTACTCTCTCACATGACGGGCGATGGCCACGAGATCGCGATCCGGTAAAGTAATGGCCTTATCTATCTTGGCCTGACGGAAGTTTTCAACCAAGCGCATAATCCCGATCCCTTCGGTAAACGAGCTACCCGTTGCGCGGTACTCTCCATCCTTTAAATAAGCGTAGATCCCTGAACCATCGGGATCCACCAGCCAAGTTTGTAACTGTGGATTTTGCTCTGACAGATAGCGAGAGTTACCGGCGATCGTGCCACCTGTCCCCGCAACAGAGACTAGGGCATCAATTTTGCCTTGGGTTTGACGCCAGATCTCTGGACCAGTATTGCGATAATGCGCTTTAAAGTTACTGGTGTTTTCAAATTGATCGGCCCACCAATAATCACTGTTGGCTTCACCAAGCCGCTTAGCCGTATGATAAAAATGATCGGGATTAGCAAACGGGCAGGCATCGACCAACTTAAGCTCGGCATCAAACAAGCTGATCATCTGCTCTTTCTCTGGAGCTTGCCCTTTAGGCATCACCACCAGCATCTTAAAACCTAATGCTTTAGCCACTAAGGCCAAGCCGATGCCGGTATTGCCTGCGGTACCTTCAACGATTGTCATGCCTGGCTTTAATTTGCCGCTGACGATCGCGTCTTCAACCATCTGCAACGCGGCGCGATCTTTAATCGAACCACCAGGATTTTGTTGCTCGCACTTAAGCAAGATCTCACAACCTGTCAAATCACTGAGGCTGTTGATCCGCAGCAGATCGGTATTGCCAATAAGATCGGTGACATTGCTAGAAATAAAGGGACGGCTTGTTGAAGCACTTGGATCGGATTTAGATACAGTTGGCATAGGGTGGGACTCTTTATGGTCTTAATTTTTACAATATTAGTTTTTACAATAGTAGTCACAGAAAACACTAAAACCAAGTCCATCAAACTGCTAAGCTTAGCAGCCGCTCGCCAACCTCACGAACGAGCTGCAAGTTTGAATGATGTTTTACACCCAGCCTAACTCGCGGAACTTTGCCAAAGTCTTGCAGAAGTATTGCATCTGCGCTGGCGTGCCAATCGATAGTCGATTCCAGCCTTCGCCGTGATTAAACGGACGACCAACCAAAATCCCCGCCTTTGCCATACGCTGCATATACAGCTCACTGTCGCCATTGACCTTATGGAAGATAAAGTTGGTTTCACTCGGTTGATAATCTAAACCAAGCTCTTTAAGCTGCTCATAGACCAATTCTTTAGCTTGGCTATTTGACTTAAGACTTAGCTCAAGCCATTGCAGGCTTTCAAGGCTGGCTTTTGCGGCGACACAACCAATTAAGTTAGCGTTATCGATACTCGCTTGCGCCTGCATCTGCTTAATTAACTCACCATGAGCGACACCGTAGCCGACACGTAAACCTGCGAGTGCATAGATCTTTGAGAAAGTACGGCACACCACAATATGCTGTTGCCCTTGCTTGATTCTGTCTACCGCAGAAACAAAATCAGCTTGCGCCACATATTCCACGTAAGCTTCATCAACAATAAAGCTAAGTTGGCTCGATGCTTGATCTAACCATTGGTTTAACTCGCTTTGCGGTAACAACACCCCAGTTGGATTATTCGGGTTGCACAGATACACGATTGACGGACCATTATGCGCCGCGACTTTAGCCTTCATCGCATCAAGATCTGTTTGCCAATTACCATCAAGCTTAACCTTAACCACTGGTACACCGCGCGCCATGGCGTAATCGATAATCACGCCGTAGCTCGGGTCAGGCATAACTAACTGAGTATTAGTTTGCACCAGTGCATCTAGTGCCATTTTTAGTACTTCAGATGAACCGTTACCGTAAATAAGCTGCGAGGTTTCTAATGATAGATTGCTAGCAATCGTTGCCATTAAATCGCTACGTGCCGCATCTGGATAACGCCAAGCATTAGGCAATACTTCAAGAACTGCTTGTTGTGCTTTAGGTGCGAGCCCCAATGGATTTTCGTTAAAGTTAAGCGGTATCGCTTCAGTGGTATTCACTGTTGCAGCTGCAGGAGTTTGCGTAGAAACAGCGCTTGAACTACAACCTAAAGTCGCTAAGCTAGATGCAGCAGCACCTGCATAAAGAAATTGACGACGACTTAACTTGAAAGAACCTGATTGCATAGTTAGTTATTATTATTGAATTAATATGTTCAGCAATATTCGTATTAATTGCTCATTCTCGCTAGTGGTTCAAGACTAATTTGCAATCAAGATCACATTCTTGTGCTACTAAAACCTATCCAAGCCTATATAAAAGCCCCAAAAATGACCACCAAACTAAAATAGAAAGCATAAGGCAACAAAAGCTAAAACAAACACAACTAAACCACTGATTAAAAGTGGATAAAAATAATGAAAACCAAAATTTATACTCACCTAACTCTATAACCAACAATTTATTAGCGACTGCCCCCTAAGAGTTCAACTTGGGTTCAGCAAGCCCACGTTAACATCAGGCATCGAAATTAATTGAAGCCGATGATGATCCATCTAAGAGAGTTGAATGAAAATCCACGATACCGAGCTAGTTTATGAACACTTACCCAGTGTAATGGTACTGCTTGATTCAGTTGCCTTTATGTGGGTAGTTACCCTAATCACTATCGGTATTTTTAGCTGGTTAGCGTTAAAGTTATGGCACCTACATTCTTTGCCCAAGTACTTAGCGAAAGAGCGCGGTATGCGACAGGCTAAGTTGGTCTTTTGGCTTTGTATGTTAGGTCTGTTCTGGAAGCCGCTTTGGGTACTGGCTGTAATCGCTATCGTCACCGATTGGGATAGAGCACAAGAGTGGATTAGAGGGACACGCGCATGAAAGAGATAATGCTGCCGTATATTTTTATTGTCTGGTTATTGTTCAAGTTCAAGGTGATCAAATCTAGGCCGCGTAACTATTTTATCAGCGTGTTTGTAGGTTGCTTAATTGCACTCACTCTATTTTTAGCTCACCGCTTTTATTCGCCTGCTGATTTGACCAACTCCACGACAGTGAGAGCCCCCCATGCGATTTTGTCACCTGCCATTGGTCAGCAGATAGAATCAATCGAAGTCGATCACAATCAACAAGTCAAAAAAGGACAGCTTATCTACACCTTGGTCGATGACAAGGTGAGTAGTGCCATTGATGAGATCAACGCGCGGATCAACGAGGTTGAGCGCAGCATAGAAGCTACCGAGGTGAAGCTCGCCCAAGCTAAGCGCACCCATAAACGTAAGGCCGAACTTGGCCAACATGTTAGTGAGCGTGACTTAGAAAATGCTGAGGATAATGTTGAGATAATCAAAGCCGAACTCAAGGTGCAGCATGCACAACTTGAGGTGCAATATGCTCAGTTAAGAAAGCAAGAATTTGAGCTCAAACGTCTAGAGGTACGCGCACCGTTTGACGGCATGGTCACCCATGTTTATATCGCCGATGGCTCACGAGTCGGTGCAATGCACTTATGGGATATCAAGCGTAAATTTGTCGAAATGCGTATTCCGGATCAATCATTTGCCTATATTCAGCCAGGGCAGTTTGCCGAGTTTTATATTGATGCTTATCCGGGGCAGATTTTTAGAGCCAGAGTGCACAGCAAGGTTGAAGCCACAGGTGAAGCTCAGGGCGATATTTTACCGCGCGAGCAGATGGTATCGCGTCATATCAACTTAGGCTCTATGCCTGTTGGCCGCACTGTCGTGCTAGAAGTCGATGAAGCCACCATGGCGATGCTCCCCATTGGCGCAACAGGTTCTGCTTGGATAAGCGCAGATAAGCCTCTGTCGATATTAGGTTTTCTCGATATTATTGGCGGCGCGACAGTACGATTGACCGCAGTGAAAGCCTACCTTAATCCGCTATAGTGATTTAATAGCCCAACAAAAAAGCACAGCTTAAGCTGTGCTTTTTTGGATAAGCCTTAACTTATTTCTTTGATATCAGCTCTAATATACGTAAGAACAGGTTAATGATCTCCATATAAAGCATGCCACCAAAATCAATCGCTTGATCTAATGTATCGCCGTACTTGCAAGCAGTCGCCCAGAAATAGC
Organism: uncultured Shewanella sp.; assembly: GCF_947497935.1. GTDB lineage: Bacteria > Pseudomonadota > Gammaproteobacteria > Enterobacterales > Shewanellaceae > Shewanella. The sequence goes on along the minus strand of NZ_CANMIO010000006.1, from coordinate 152,582 downwards.
CAATATAGCCACACATGCAAGCTGCTACAATCCAGTGAATAGCATCATGGCTATGGCCAAAAATAACTAACCAACTCAGCTCAATCACCAAAATCCAACCAGTGATCACTGCCAGCACCTTACCAAAATGAATAAATAGATTCGGCATCAGCGTCGCAGTAATGATCATTAACAAGGTAATCGTCGCGGTATATTGAATCGCTGTTACAATCTCACTGTAGGAGAATTGTTGTAAACACAAGTTAAGCAATAAACCGACGCTTAACGTGAGTATGTTGTAGCCTAAAAAGCTATATAATGGCGCCTCATAACGAAACATTATCAGGAAGCCTAGCGTCGAAAATACCAAAAATCCGATCAAAATAAACCAAGGATTAATAGCATTAATCCACTCAGTCGGGAAATAAACAACTGTCAGGTAGTTAGTAGCAAAGCCCCAAATTAGCACTAAGCCAATCACTAAGTTGAACACTCGTTTGCTAACGCTTCTATCTTTTAAAAACAGCCCAGATAAATAATGACTCAAGCCTGCTTGTGAATTTTCCATGTAAGCTATTTCCTAGCAATAATACGACGTTATACGCCAACTGCTGCGCAGCTTAACTAAGGTTTAAATTTAGCTATATCACTAAAGATTAACTTTGCAAAATACGTCAATAAACAGCGAGTTAACCGGCCAAAATTAATACAAGGTTCGGCTTAACGCTAACCGCTGTAAAAGTCCCCCCCCACTGAGCGATAAAACTCACTCCACCTTGGACGTCGATGAGTGCTAGAATCTATGCCTATTTTATTTTAGCCAATATAAAGGTAATGCAATGAACCCGATTCTTGCGATCTTAAAAGAACATAACGTCAGTGATGAGCAAGCTAAAGAGCTGTTCCAAACGCTAACTGAAAATCCAATGATGGCTATGGCAGTAATTGGCCAACTTGGTATTCCACCAGAGAAGCTACAGCAGCTAATGGGTCTTGTTATGCAAAACCCGGCTTTGATTAAAGAAGCGGTTGAAGAGCTAGGCTTAGACTTTGCAAAAGTTGAAGCGGCAAAAGCCCAGCTGCAAAAGTAAAAGCGTCTGCTCTTGCAGCAAGCAGCTTGAATACTGCAACAGAAGTCATCCTAAACGCCTTGTGCAGCTACAAGGCGTTTTTGTTTATAACGGCCATTAGCAGTAAACATTTCTCGTATGCACTAATCATTAGTGTCATTCATAGGCATTCTAGGTAAGTGCTGCGTTCGCCCCCTTAATAAACCTCAAGCTTTAATCACGCGCCATTATCTTAGGCTCTGCAAACTTAGGGATAGTCAAATCACTAGGCGTGATAGGTAGCACAGCACCAATTACATCGTGGCCATCGCTGGCATCAACAAACTTCCACGTTTTACCGATATCGGCAGAGTATCCCACTAAAGCAGAGTTCCTGAATATCTTGCCTTCTGCAGTTTGTGTAGTAATTGTCATCGGCAAATAAGCGCAATACTCCTCGCCATCGATAAACATTTGGGTGGGCTCAGTAAAGGTAGCTAGATCTTGACTAAAAGCACCTGACTTCATCTTTTCGGTGAACTGCCAAATAATTCGCTGATAAGCGACTCTTGCGCCTTCAAACATTATCTCTTCATCGAGAATAAAGCGCATGAACGTATCAACATCATTATCACTGATGCTTTGCTGAAACACCTTGGCGGCGGCGAGTGCCTTTGCAACCATTAACTGACCTTCTAGGTCGTAATACTTCTGCTGACCACTGGGCTGCCCATTAATAACCGCCGTGTCCCACTTCAGTTGTCCATTAGGCCAAAATTCTTGTAGTGTGCCATTACCTTGAGCATCAAAATTGGCTCGTTGATCTAGTGTGCCATCCTCTGAATAAGATTCAGCGAAGCCGACTATCTGGCCATCTTTAAAGTTACGCTTAGCTCTTAGGCTGCCGTTGTCGTGGTAATCTGTAAACTCGCCCTGCTCTATACCTTCGTCAAAATAGCCCTCTTGTGCGAGCTGACCATTTTCATGAAAACGCTTTCTTATTCCTGCAGGGTAGTGCTCGTCATAACGCAGCGTGCCATCCTCATAAAAAGTCTGCCAATGACCCACTCTATCAATTCCTAGCTCATAACCGCGGATCTTCAATTGGCCATTATCATAAAACTTTTCAACTAACTCAGGTTCTGGCTCGATTTTGGGCTCGACGGGGTAATCGGCCGTTTTCATAATAAAATCAGTACTGAATGACTCGCCTTTCTCTTGTTCCTCTTCTGGCAGCGTCGCCAAAACCGGGAGTAACGCCTCTACTGAATGGTGTAATTCTCGCTTGGCAAACGCGTCAAATTCAGCAGAACCACTAGACTCTTTAATCTTAGTTTGTACTTCAGTACTTTTTTCAGCGTCATAATCTACTGCAACCACCACTTTTAACTGACTGAACTCTGTATGACTTAGCACCGACTTTTGCGCCGCAAACAAAGTTAATAAGTAACAGCGTTCAAAGGTTTCACACTCAAGTTGAGCCGATTTTTGGCTACAGCCAGCGAGTAGCAAACTCGCTAAGATTAAAGGAAAAAAGATAACTGTTTTAGCAAACGTCATAGAGTAATAGCCAATAGCAACAATGTATTGCGCATGCTAAAGCAAATACTCTGTCGAAGATAGCAACAGGCTTAACGTACAAGGGTTAAATGCGTTAATAAAAAAGGCCAGCAATCATGCTGGCCTTACTTTATGGAATTTGCCGTTATTTAATGCCTTCAAAGCCTGCTAGCCAAGTCTTGAGTAATTGATTCAGCTCTGGTTTTTCAGTAGCTGATAATTGCTCAACGAGTTGATGCTGAATACGCACGTGATCTTCAATCGCTTTATCTATGGTATCAAAGCCGTTTTGCGTTAAGGCCACCGACACGCTGCGGCGATCATGTTTACTGTGTACTCGCTCAATTAAGCCTTTAGATTCTAGCTTGTCTAAACGATTGGTCATCGCACCAGAAGTCAGCATCATCGAAGATAACAAAGCTGACGGCGTAAGGCTAAATGGCTCTCCCGAGCGCCTTAAGGTCGCCAGCACATCGAATTCACCCATCGTCAGACCGAACTGCTTATGACAAGTCGCAATTTGCGCTTCGATATGTTTTTGCAAACGCATAATGCGTCCAAAAATTGCCATCGGCAGCGTATCTAAATGCGGTTTTTCCTTGCTCCACTGCGCTATGACCTTGTCGATATCTTCCATTTTTCACCTTAACTTAGCATCAATCATTTGCTGACGGACTAATATAGCTTAACGTAAAGATACTTTACAAAAATAAATTATGGGCACACAATGAAATATATCTCCACATGGAGATACTTAACATAAAGGTAGTTTATGAATGTTTTTCTGGCAATGATCCCCGCATTTTTTTGGGGTACCACTTATGCAATGACCCAACTCACTTTGCCAGACTGGCCGCCACTCTTGCTGGGCGCGATTCGCGCCCTACCGGCTGGCTTAATCCTGTTGGTAATTAAGCCTAACTTACCGAACAAAGCCGACTGGCCCATATTGATTAAACTCGGTGCTATCAATATCGCGCTGTTCTTTAGCCTTATTTTTATTATGGCTCTCACCTTGCCATCAGCCATTTCTGGAGTCGGTATGGTGTCAGTACCAGTATTTGCCATGCTATTTCATTGGCTGTTCAGTAAACAGCGCCCTAATGCGCTGCAAGCCCTGTCTGGTGCAATGATTATTATCTTCGCTTGGTTACTGTTTGACCCAAGCTCAATCAACTTGAGCCCTGTTGGTTTAGCCGCCATGCTCGCTGCCATCAGTTGCATTATTATCGGTAGCACCATCACCAAAGCGTTAGGCACGCGCATTCACTGGTGGACGGTACTCACTTGGCAGCTGATTATTGGCGGGGGGATCTTGCTTATTATCTCGGGTTGTCAGGCGCTGATATCACCCGATAAGTATCTGCATTTGGCTGCCGAGTTTACTCTCTTGAATGGTTTTGGCTTAAGCTGGATTGTGCTTCTGAACACTGTACTCGGTTATGGCTTATACGTATGGCTATTGCAGCGTATGAGTGTGGTTGATTTTACCTTTGGCAGTATCGCGAACCCAATCGCTGGGATTATCAGTGGCATGCTGTTAGTGGGTGAATCTTATAGTCCACATCAATATGCACTGATGGCGGGCATGATTTTAGCTTCCATTTCACCGGCTTTAATCCAAATGCTAAGGCAAAAAATAGCAAAGCCAGCGGCGGGTAGAAGCTAAGCATTACTTTGATATTCTATCTATTTTTTGTTTGTTCAAAAGATTGATCAATCGCACACTTTGATTGTAATTGTTTGCGCAACTCCAGCAGCTGCGTACAATCCGCGCCAACAATTTATTGTGCTGTATATCGCTGGAAATTTGGTCCAGAAGTCTCTACCACAAGACCTAATCTTGTGACTACAGCCCAATCACCGTCCGTTGCCAAACGTCTACAACACTTGGCAGCCCAGTGGTATCTGCCAATAAATTTATTGAACTCTTAGCGCTTAAGAAAATGAGCGCATCAATAATCACTAATAAGGCATCACTGTGGCGATCTCTAGCTTACTTCAACGTGCGGGGCAGTCCCGCTATATGGAAAATACTTTCCAACTATCTAAGCGCAATGCCAATGTTGGCACCGAGCTTTACGCAGGCTTTATTACCTTCTTAGCCATGAGCTATATTTTGGCGGTCAATCCAGCGATTTTAGGTAGCATTGAGGGCATGGATAAGGGCGCGATCTTTACCGCCACCGCATTAGCCGCCGCATTAGCCACCCTAATAATGGGTTTCTTCGGTAATTATCCTGTGATGTTAGCGCCTGGAATGAGCATGAACGGCTTCTTCAAGGGCATGTTAGCATCGAGCTCTGTGGCACTGATTTGGCACGAAGCGCTATTTGGCATATTCCTCTCAGGCATCGTCTATCTGATCTTCTCGATGACTAAAATTCGCAAACAGATGATCGAATCGATCCCAGAGGATCTCAAGCTTGCCATCACCGTTTCTCTAGGCCTGTTTATCGCCTTCCTCGGGCTTAAAAATGCTGGGATCATCGTAGCCAACCCCATCATTCTGGTTAGCATGGGCGATATTACCCAGCCCCAAGTTGCCATCGCCTTTATCAGTTTGTTTGTCGCGGTAGGCTGTATGGTGCGCAATATCAAGCTGGCTACCTTTATCGCCTTTATGACCTCTATTACCCTGACACTTATCAGCGATGCAGTGTTAGGCACTCAGTATGCTCCCATCCCTGAAAACTGGTTTAGCGTGCCGCCAAGTATAGAGCCGAGCTTTGGTAAAGTATTCAACTTTGAATTTCTCACTGTAGATAAGCTATTTGATCTACTGTTTATTGTGATCATCTTCTTTATCGTCGACTTCTTCGATGGCCTATCGACGATTGTGGGCGTGGGTAAAGACGCGGGTATTATCGATAAAGACGGCAAGGTGCCGAACGCTCGCTCAGCGTTAGTGGCCGATGCGGGCGGCACGGTTATCGGTAGCGTACTGGGCACCACCTCAATTACGGCTTTTTCAGAATCGGGGATCGCGTCAGCTCAAGGCGCCAAAACTGGCCTTGCCGCTGTAGCGACAGCCTGTTTATTCCTGCTAGCGCTATTTTGCTACCCAATATTTTCCATGTTTTCCACCGCTATCGTTGCCCCGGCTATGATTGTTGTCGGTATTTACATGGTTGGTCGCTTAGGGCAAATAAACTGGGACCATAAACCGTCTTGCATTGCCGCCTTCTTCACTATCATGTTCACCATTTTAAGCTTCTCTCCTGCTAACGGTATGGCGATGGGCTTTATCAGTTACGCATTTGCTATGGTGGTGGCAGGTAAAGGCCGTGAAGTCCATCCAATCATTTATGCTTTATCTCTGATTTTTATCGCCTACTTAGTAATGCTTTAATCCCAGCAAGGAACAAACCATTCAATAAAAAAGGGTCTGCAATGCAGACCCTTTTCTTTGCGTAAAACGAATTAACTCGCTTGAATATGACTCACCTTAACGAGAGAGACTTTAAATTCGTCAGCTTCAACGATTTCAAACTTTAGTTTGGCAAATTCAACTACGTCACTCACCTTAGGAATGGTTGAGTTCAAAGTTAATAGTAAGCCTGCTACGGTAATGTATTCCTGCTGCTTATCGATTAAGCCTATGGTTTCTAGGCGAGATTCTAAGTCGTGCAGTGAAGTAGAGCCTTTAACTAACCAGCCATCGTTACACACACTGATTTCTGGGGTCTCACCAATGTCAGGGAACTCACCAACAATCGACTCGAGTAAGTCATGCAAGGTCACGATCCCTTGAATGCTACCAAACTCATCGGCAAGTACTGCCATGCCCGCTCTTGACTCTCTAAAGCCATCGAGTAAACGAATCACGTTAATGCTATCTGGCACAATATACGCGGGGAAGCCTGCAGCAACATCCGCCAAACTTTCACCCGCTTCAATGCCTAGCAGCAAGTCTTTACTGCGGACAATACCGATTAAATTATCCAAGGTTCCACTACACACTGGGAAATTTTGGTGGCGACTATTTTTAATCGTCTGCTTAATTTTATCGGTGCAGTCCTCAGTATTTAACCAAACAGTCTCACTTCTTTGGGTCATAACCGTACGTACATTACGCTCTGAAAGCGACAGTACGCCAGTGACCATCTCACGCTCAGCATCACCAAAACTTACAGGGGCAGGCTCTGCGCCTTCATCGTCATTATGAACATTGTAATGTTTATTACCCATTAAGCGGAAAATAGCCTCGGTTGTACGCTGACGTAGAGGTACTCTCTCTGCATGTTTAGCGTGGCTAGATTTAATCATCTGGTTAAACATCTCAATTAAAATTGAGAAACCAATCGCAGCATACAGATAGCCTTTAGGAATATGGAAGCCGAAACCTTCTGCAACCAAGATAAAGCCAATCATTAATAGGAAGCTTAAACACAATACGATGACGGTCGGGTGCGCATTAACAAAGTTAGTAATCGCCTTTGACGCCAACAACATCACTATCATAGAAACAATCACCGCAATCATCATCACGGTTAAGCTGTCGACCATACCGACGGCGGTAATAATTGAATCTAATGAGAACACCGCATCAAGGGCCAAGATCTGGGCTATGATCACACCGAAACTGGCATACACATTGGCGCCTTGCTGTTGATGTAAATCCCCTTCCAGACGCTCATGGAGCTCATGAGTTGCCTTAAACAGCAGGAACAGACCACCAGTAATTAGGATCAGATCTCGAGTCGAGAAGCTGAAATCATAGACACTAAATAGCGGCTGAGTCAGCGTAACTAGCCAAGACACAATACTCAACAGACCTAGTCGCATGATAAGCGCCAGAAATAAGCCGATGGTTCTGGCCTTATCTCTCTGCTCTGGCGGAAGCTTTTTAACTAGAATTGCAATGAAGACAAGGTTATCGATGCCGAGTACGATCTCGATAATGATCAGGGTAATTAAACCAATCCAAATTTGGGGTTCAAGCAGAAATTCCATCGTGTGTTTTATTTTCTAAAACTGATACTTGTGGATCAGCCCAGTCAATAACTCCTAAAAAATTTAGCGCATTAAAGTAATTAAGCGCATTTATATTGGAGAAATCAGAAAATCTATAATTAATTAAACTTTAACTTTGCCATTTATATCGCAAAACGTACCAACTCATTCTCAAAGCCCCTATAAAAATCAACAGGCAAACCCTAATTTTTCAATAACTTAACACGGAATAATCAAGACTAATACTTATCAGAATAAGAAAGTGCTCTACTCAGAGTGTTTTTGGCTAACTAATTCGAGACGAATGGCTGGGCAACAAACAGCAAAAAAGGCCAAGTGAAAATCACTCGGCCTTTTTGAAAATGACGAGACTAAATGGCGATTATTGAATTTCGAATTCGATGTCTAATTCTGATTCATTCAAACATGTCTCATCCGACTGCACCAATTGATCGAGCTGATAGTAATGACAAACATCAAGCTCACCTTCTGCGTCGAAGTCTTTACGCTTCAGCCTATGTCCTGTCTCGCTATACCAATAAACATTTTTTTGCTGGTAACCATTTGTGCCGTAACCATAAGTGATCACATCTGGCCCAGCATCACGCCCATAAACCCAATCACCTGAGTCATTGGTTTGCATCCAAGCTTGATATTGAATATCACCATTAGTGAAATACTTAACCACAGAGGGCGCATCGAACGATATAACATACCGCTCATTTTCAACCTTAGACTCCATCTCAAGTATTGGCTTATCCTCCTCATCTAAAAGGTCGTAATAAGCAAACGAGGTATAGCCATCAGGGTGAGTATTTATACCTTGGCGGAATGTCCATGCATGCTCGGGGTTACCCGATGAATAAAACCGAGTCATAGCAGGTTCACACTGGTTATGGTAGGTATACTGGCCATCCTTAACATAACCCGTAGTAACATAACCGGCACTGTCAGTTTGCTGCTGAATGGGGTAAACCGTACCGTCTGTATCAATAAAGTGTTGGCACTCGTTAATAGGCTCTATGATAGGTTGATCATTGGTATCGATAGCATATTGGTTATCTAAATCGAGCTCTGTCTTAACGCCCCCTGCGCCATTATCAAACTCACAGCGAGTGTAAAGCACGTCTTGTTTAGTGTTTGGGTCTAAATAGCTACACCACTGCGGACCACCATCTGAACTAAATACCTTCTCTTTTTCACGGGTCTGTTCAGCATCATGCCAAACCATACTGCTGTATGTTGATGCATCATCATCGGCATAAGTAATTAAATCTGGACCAAATGCACGGACAAATAACTCAGCAGCACCAGCAGTCCATTGTTTAACTCGGATCCTACCGCTAGGGTAATACTCATAGACTGAAGGTTGATCATCTAATACAACTCTGTGCCCACTCTCATCTTCACGGGACTCGATTTTCTTAATCGGCTCGCCAAAAGCATCAAGAGCGTCATAATAACTGCGATACGAGATCTGACCGTTATTATGGTTTATGCCATGCAAGAAGTGTATTTGCTCTGATACATTACCGGAAATAAAGTACTCAATATAGGCTGGTTGGCAATCGTGATGGCGGATAAATTGCTGCTCAATTTCATAGCCCCATTCTTGAAGTTTCACCCCTGAAGCATCGATACTTTCCTGCATAGATATGAGATAAATATTTCCCTTATCATCCACGTAGTTTTCACATCGGTCGATTGGCGTTGACACAATGCGTTCAACCTCGACGGCGACTTGCTGAACTTGTACCGTCTGCTCTCCCTCTTCCGCTAGGGTTAGCTCTTTAGATTGCTGATATGTTTCTTCCCCTGCAAAATCAACACTATGGGTCGTTAATGTTAGCAACTTATCGGCAGGGACATGCAACAACACTCCACTCCACACCCCGTCAATATTTTCCAGTTCAGTCACCAACTCTTTATCATCAAAGCTCACTTTGGCAAAAGTCGTAAAACTGGTGTCTTTGCCTTCACTAATCGCCGGCACATTAGGCGCCGAAAAGGCACTCACACCATTGGTGACCTGCAGTGGAACATCTAAATAAACCCTAAGATCCTCGGGATCTGAAACAACTAAATTCACCTCGGCATCAAGGGCTGGGATCAAGTCTAGGCTTTCTTGAGTAACGCGAATCGTAAAAGAGCCAGCATTCAACGGGGTCACTTCACCATTCTCATCAACTTTGGCTATCGCCTCATCGGAGCTAGTAAAACTCAAGGCGTTACCGTTACCACCAGAGGTTACTAATCTAACTCGCTCACCAAAGGCGGTCAGCGCTGCGTCTATCGTATCTATCGCCAATGGAGAGTAAACGGCAAGATTAACCATCTCAGAGTGACTGGCATAATCTGACTCTAGAGTCAGCTTAAAACTTAATGCTTGCGCGCTGATATCGCTTGGTACACTAAACTCTAGTGTCGTCGAATCGGTATCAATGACCTCAACAGTCTGACCCGTTTCTTGCACCCAGGAGTACGAAATCGGATAGACAGCTTCTGCGCCCAACTTAACCGCGAGGGTCACAACCTCATTGGCAATATAGGCCTTATTGGCACCGTTAACGGTCAAATCGGGAATGGCGGGATCGACCACATTCAACGTAATGGTGAGAGGCTGAGACTGCGCGCCCTTATCATCAAGCGCTATGACTTGAACATCATAGACGCCCGCCGTCATCGCCGAGCCGAAAGTCAGTGATGGGCCGCTAATCACCAGATCTAACTCCGTACTCAACAACTTGTAACTCAACACATCACCATCGGCATCACTGAAGTATGTCGCTAACGGCAATGCACTATTTTCTTGGCCTAATATCATTTCATGGTCTATGCCATTTGATATCAACATTTTCGGAGCGGTATTGGGCTGCGCTTGAGTCGTTTCATCACCGCCGCCACAGGCAACTAATGACATTATAGCTACAGCTATTAGTGCTTTTTTCATCCTTAAAACTCACATAGTTAGTTAAAGCGAGTATCCATAAACCTCACACCAAGCTGTAACATACATATCACAATCGAAACAATCAATGCTTACTGTTCTTTATAAATCAAAAGATTAGCCATTGTATACACAATACAATTTAGCGCCTGTCGAGGGGGTAAATCGCAATGAGTCCTTAATCTAAACTCAAGAGAAAGAATAGTGACTCTGTACGGAGGCTTGTACTGTCGATATTGATATGACAGATGTAATTGGTTTGATTGGTGTGGCTGATTTAATTGGTGTAATTGGTGTAACTGACGTGGTTGATGTGATTGATGTGGTTAATGTAATTAGCGTGGCTGATTTAATTGGTGTAACTGATGTGGCTGATTTAATTAGTGTAATTGGTGTAATTGGTGTAACTGACGTGGTTGATGTGATTGATGTGGTTGATGTAATTAGCGTGGCTGATGTGGCTGATTTAATTGATGTGAGCTTTAAATCAGTGCGGCTATAACAAGTAACCTTACCCAATGAGGTAAGGTTACTTATGAAACAAGCTTAGCCACAGGATGAGCTGTATTGATTAAGCTGGATAAGCCCACGTAATATAATGCCGTGATAGCGAGCTTTAACGAGTTGATAATCCATAGCGGGCGCAAAATAGTAGGTCACTTCTTCGGCACCGGTCTGCTTAACCGGAATTAAGCTTAACTCCCCCCAAGGCGCGATGTTAGCTGTTACCTGATCTTGCACATAGTATTGATACGGCTCGATGGCATCTGAAGCTTGCCTGATTAAGCGAAATTGTTGTCGCCCTTTCAGCAGATATTCACGCATCTGAATCGCCAAAGTATCGACATCTCGTAATGGGATATCTGCCGATACATAATTTTCGATATCCCCATCAATATCAACCTGCGATTCACGGCCGTTATCACTGAAGGTCGCTTGCATATCTCTAGCGCGAAACCCTGTCACCTTCTGATGAAATTTATTGGTAAGCCACTGGCCGCTGTCATTCGACCAAACTAGCTCAGCCCTTTGTTGATACTTAGTACCAATACCTAAGATGCTGGCTTGACTGTTTGAGGTGACAACCGCCGCTTTCCCCTGCCAAGTCTCGGTGCGATCCATAGTGCCGGTATGGATACCACTGAGGTAAATGTCGTATTTTGCATTACGACTGCACTGTTTTACGGGCTCTGACAACGACGTGGCAGAAGGTGCTATTGGCAGCGTCTTTGCATCGCTAGCAAAGGCGTTATTCGCTGAAGCTAGCATTAATGCCAGCCCCAACGCGCTAGATAAACGGGCAGAGAAACCACGCATGATCAAAATACTTCGTTCACATTAAGGTAGAAATTGGTTTCATTTTCACCTACACCAATATCTAAGCGTAAGTTAATATTGTCTTTGATTTTAAAACGGAACCCGGTGCCGTAAGAGGTCATCAACTCCTCATTAAGATCGCTGACCTTAGAGGCGACACTGCCGACTCCCCCCCAAAACACCATGCCGTAACGCTGGAAGATAGGTAAGCGATATTCAACTTGGCTCATCATCATCTGCTCGTCACGGTAGCGACCTTTAATGTAGCCACGCATCGCTCCTGAGCCACCTAAGTCTGGCAACATGTTCCAAGGCACATCGCCATTGGTAAAGTGCCCCTGCACTTGCCAGGCGATAAGCCCTGGCGCAGAACTCAACAGAGAGGTTGAACTCAAGTCAATATAGTTCGCTAACTCGAGGTTGTAAGTCGAAAACGATGAGTACTCGCTGTTTTGATAAAGACCGGCGTCGATCTGAAATAACCAACCTTTAGTGGCATTTAGTCGATAGTCGCGAGAGTCATAAATGCTGGTTACCACCACACCCGAGCTAAAGTTATTCGGTAAAATATCTGCAGAATCCACAGGCAGCCCTGTTTCAACTAACTCTAACTTTTCAGCACTGGCATAGGTAAAGTCAGCCCCAACACCGAGAAAATAGTTATCGGCAACTTCAGTCATAAAGCGAGGCTTAAAGCTATAAACTTGCTCCTCAAACTCATGATGATTCGCGTCAATATTGCCCTGTTCAATACCTTGACCGTAATAGACCGCGGCTTCGTTATGTAGCTCTAGCCCTAGCTGCAAACGCTGCTTACCGCCGTTGAAAAAGGTCATGTTTTCAACTTCGACGCCATAAGAGTTGTTCATCGACACAAATGAGTTCAACACCAGTGATGAAGGCTGCTCGTCGCTGGCCGCACCATCGGTTTTATATAGTCCCACCATCAATAGCCCCACACCAAACTTCTTCTCCGGCGTGTAATATGCCGTTGGTAAGTAGCTCATATCGATAGGCTTAGTTTCATCAAACTCACCGTCGGCACCAAACACCGACAAGATGTCATCAACCCAAGTCGGCTGCATATCTTTCGGTGTTTCAAATAAAGGTTCAACTGCCGCGGCTTGATGAGATAAGGCCAATAGGGATAACAACAAAATCCGTTTCATAAATACTCTAATCAGTAACGAAGATAATGGGAATTAAGGGGCGGCATTCTACCATTACAAGCGTATTCAACAATGACTTTTTTTGATTAAGGATTAATCAGCCATTAATCCCCTGATAACTTATTCACTTAGAGATTAAAGCAGCCAAATTCTGTCCGATATAGAACTTGGCCGTCATCATTTAACCACGCTTTCTCATCGATTATGGCTGTAAATACTTGGCCACATCGACCTCATTTATCTGTGCCGAATCTAAGAATTTATGCGCATATTCTAGGTAAATCCCGCTTGAAAGGAACAGCTTAAAGATATCCATATCAAGATGTTCATCGAGCGCCATCTTATGCAGTATATCGATGGCAACGCTGAGGGGCTTGGCCTTCTTGTAGGGTCTATCAGCTGCGGTCAGGGCTTCAAAAATATCAGCCACCACTAAGATCCGCTCAGGGATCGATAAGTCTGCGGCGCTAAGCTTGCGTGGGTAACCCGTGCCTTTTAAGGTTTCATGATGAGTCGATGCATAACGCGGCACTCTGGCAAGCTCTGGCGGGAACGGCAAGTTCTCCAACATCTTAATGGTACTGGTGACGTGCTCATTAATCTTAAATCTGTCCTCCGCCGTTAAGGTACCGCGGGAGATAGTAAGGTTATAGAGTTCACCTAAGTTATATTGATGCTCTGGGATCGCCATCTTAATACCAAACTTAGGGTCAAACTCCACCTTGTTGACCCGCTTGATTATATGTTCTGGCTTATCTCTTAGTAACGACTCAGTGACCGGATAAACGTCCTCAGCTTCTCGCTCAACAAGATTAAGCTCTTCCACTGGCGATAGGCCCAGCCTATCGTCAAAATGACGCTGCCAGGTCATGCCTGCCAGCTGCGCTAGGCGATCTTTGGCCTCTTGGTCCATAAATTCGCCGCCAACATTAGCATTAGCGATAAACTCAAAATCATCGATCAATTGCTTGCGTCTTTCAACCAGCTCAGCATGATAAAATTCACTCGACCCTTCTCCTGAAGAACGCCGCTTAAGAGAGTCTATCTCTGCGTCACGCCACAGCACTTCAAAGCGCATTCTAACTTCATGAATGCGGTTATAAACTGCTTCAAGCTTAGTGCCCTTATCGACGATATACTCAGGAGTGGTGATTTTGCCACAGTCGTGTAACCAGGAAGCAATACGAAACTCTCGCTGCTCATCATTAGAGCTAAATTTAAAGTCTTTAAACGGTGTAAGCTCTGATTTTTCAGCCGCCAGAGCTAACATTAAACCAAGTTCAGGTACGCGGTTACAGTGCCCTGCAGTATATGGAGATTTATCATCGATTGCTTGCGCTATGAGCCTGATAAATGACTCCATCAACTCCTTTTGATTCTCTTCATAGGTTTGAATCGCAGTCGACATCTCCATCATGGACTGCGCCAATTCATCCAGCTCTTTAATATTGGTTTCAACCCGCTTCACCTCATCGTATTGACGATTTTTAATCTTATCATTTTCGATGGCCAGCAATTTTACTGGGCGAATGATGGGTGATGAAAACAGCCAAGATACAGGCAAGATAATCAATAAACAGATACTGGTGAGTAGAATAGATTGCTGGACTTTCTCAACACTCGTCGCAAGTAGTTGCTTGGTAGGCACGACTATTGCCAAGAACTCTTGACTCTCAGCAGAAAGATCTCGTTCCTCTGCTGAGGTCTCTTTACCTCCCGCTAAAGGCTTCTTACCTCTCGCTGAAGGCTTCTTACCTCCCGCTGAGGGAGCTCTAAGAGGGGTCACATAGAGAAACTCCTCGACACCATTAAGCTCACGGCGGATCAATCTTTTTTGATTTTCAGGCTCACTTGCAAGGTGAATCAGCGCCTCATAGGGAACGGTTCCCTGCGTCAGCAACGTTTGTTTCACCCCTTCACCAAACCATTTTGCTCTCAATGCTTGGGTTTGCTCTGGGGTGATATTGGCAAGCGCCAGATTTATCACCTCTATAATGTCCGCTCTGTGAGTCGGCATCACAACATGCAAACCGGTATTGAGTTTTATTGGTGAGAAGTCTACTCGTTCATGATATTGGATCTGCTCAATAAAAAACTGCTTCGCCGTATACTGCAAAATAATGCTGTTATCGAGCGCAGCAAAAACCTCTCCCTTTTCAACCGCATGTAATATCGCATAGGTTGATGGCATCTCAACTACCTCAATCTGCGGGTAGTTTTGCCTAATAACCTCAATAATCGACCACCCTGCAGGTATCGCAACTTGTTTACGATTGAGTTGCTCAATATGAGTGATCTTCGCCGTCCCTTGCTGGGTAACCAGTGCATAAGGAAGCTCAAGAAACGGCTCACTAAATTCACCGAGTAAACGCGTCTCGTCAGTTTTTATTACAGAATGCAGCATATCTAATTCATGAGCTTTATAACTTTCAGTCAATTCACTCCAACTAAAACCATTGATATAACGCAACTCTAAGCCTGTCATATCGGCCACCAGGCTAAGTAGATCGATGCTATAACCTTGGGGCATGCCCGATATGGCAAAGTCTATCGGCGCCCAATCGGTTTCATTAGAGACTAACAAGGGCTCGGTGTTTTCTACTAAGGCTCGCTGATTGGCAGTTAAAGTTAACGGTTTAGACTCAGGTATTGTAACGCCAGTTTTTCTATCCCGATTCGATGCGATCAACTCACCACTCTGCTTATAGAGATAGATTTTCTTATCATCGAACTCTGCAGCGTCTCCCCCATGCATAAGTAGATAGTCAGACAGACTTGAAAGCGCAATATCTAAGGCTAATACCGCCTCAGAGTCAGCTAACTTTATCGAATAAGTTTGCCCTGGCGATTGCAGATGCTGAAAAAGATAAGGCTCTGTCTTAGATACGTTTTTTGGATTCGCACCGACAAACCAAGGCCTGGCTCTGGCATCATATTCGCTAGCTTCGGAATGGGTAACACGTAGATTAAACTGCTCATCGAGATAGGACTGCTCTCTTTGACGTAGCGCTCCCTCACCGCTTATCGTGATAATAACCCAGCGATCTAAATGGGAGGCATTAAGTTGCTTTCTGATATTCGGAGCGGCATCCAAATTAATCAGTTCATAGAAGTCGCCATTGGGCATTCCGATATAGATGGCATAAAACAATGAATTGATTTGCATGACATCGGCAAAGGCTTGCCTAACCTCAGGATTGAAGGCGCCATCGATGACAATATCGTCGAAATTTGAAAGCAAGCGAGTGGTATTTATCGCCCGATTATCGACTTGAGTGAGGTAACTGCTGGTATTTTTAGCGGTATGATTATAGAGCTTAAGTGCGGCATCGGTGGCCATGTTTTTACTAAAGTAATACTGCAAACCTATGGCAATAACAGCGGTCACAATTGTGGCTAAAATAAAGATCCCCACCACTGTCACTCGAATGGTAAATCGCTTATTACTGATCTTGTCCAAGCCACCCATAGTATTCCAACTCTATTATTCAATCCTTGAAAACAATATTCTATAACAGAGCTGCAACAAGTCAACGCGAGTAGCATTAAGCTTTGAAATAATGGATAAAATCACCCTGTTTATACGCTAAGAATCTTTATGCTCTATTACTACTCTTGCACAACTAATCACTGTCAAATTCAGCTATTGGTAATAATGCAATTGGTGATAATATCCCGCCGTTGAGCCACAGGGCCTAGACTCTGGCTGTTTAGCCTGTGTTCAACATTCTTATCACGAGGAATAATAATGCTAGCTGTAAATGAATATTTTGAAGGTCAGGTTAAATCTATTTCTTTTAACGGTGCTGACAAGCCAGCATCGGTAGGTGTAATGGAAGTTGGCGAGTATGAATTCGGAACTGCTGCACCAGAAGTGATGCAAGTGATCTCTGGCGCGCTAACGGTACTATTACCGGGCCAAACTGAGTGGCAAACTTTCAGCGCTGGTGAACAGTTTGATGTGATCGGCGATGCTAAGTTTCAAGTCAAAGTAGCAACCCAAACTGCATACCTTTGCATCTACGGCTAATCCCGAGTTTAGGCTCGTTAGCTGTAAAACAAGTAAACCATCCACTCAATACCCCATAAGATGGGTTAAGGTGGATGGTTTTTTGCTACTACAAATTATTTACTAGTGCCTTTTTGGTAACTTTTACTATTCGCTGTTATCAGACACTTTTATCAATCGCTTTTTATATCTAGTGATAGTTAGCTTACTGTACCCAATTCACTAGCTCACCCGCAGTTTTCAAGCCATATTGTCTTTTTGTCAGCTTGCCTGACGCATCAAATAATAATAGCTCGGCAGAATCAGCACGATGCTGGCGGATAAGTTTATCACCCTCAGGTGTGCCCGTAGTTGCAATCAGAAAATGGACTGCATCGCCAAGATAATCTCGGGCCTCGTTCATTTGCTCGGTCTGACTATTGCTCATCGCTAAGCCATTATCATAGACAAACACAATCGCGGGCTTACCCGTACCGATCTCTTCATGGGTCGACTTAAATCCTTTCGGCATCACCATCACTAAGGCTGCGAACAGCGCCACGATAGAAACCACGACTCCAAGAGCAATTAAAGGCTTGCGACGAGTCTCTTTAGTATTATGTGTATCCAAGATGAAAATCCCTCTTATATCGACAAAGATAAATAATAAATCGACCCATAATAATCAGCCAACCTGAGGCCTAGATTAAAAATTAAAAGATAATATTTGAGACTAATTTACCAAAGTGGACGCTTGGCAATGTTGAAACTGACTCTGAATGCAGCGCTGGCTCATCGCTTTCGCCTGCTTTAACTGCGACCCATTAAGCTTGCCTGTGATAAATGCGAGACGCTGAGTAGCGATTTCATTACCTTGATGCTGAGCGGCAGCTAACCAAACATATATCTTGATTAAATCAGGCTCGCCATTTACGCCGTTATACTCCAAGGTTGCTAGATCTACTTGCGCTTCAACCAATCCATGAGTTGCCGCTTGTAAAAGCCACTGCTCAGCCTTAACGCTGTCGACTTTTCCCAATAATCCTTCTAAATAAATAGTCGCTAATTGACGCATCGCTAGGGCAAAGCCTCGCTCAGCACTCAGCTGGTACCAATCAACAGCCCGTTGAGGGTTGGCATACTCTTCCAAGTAAAGGTTACCAAGCACATATGGCGCTTCACTGTGGCCATTATCGCTACTTAGCTTAAGCAACCGCGCGGCGGTAACCAGATCTTTTTCACCGCCATTGCCCTCCATGTACATCAGTCCAAGCATAAACTGAGCTTCTGTCTGGTATCGAAATGTCTCTACTGTTTGCTGCACCAGCTGTTGATACCAATAACGCGCCAGTTTAGGCTGCGCGACCCCAGCGGCACCGCTTCGATATAACTCAGCTAATGAATATTGCGCCTCCGGCATGCCTTTTTCTGCCGCTATTCGATAAAAGTCCATAGCCCGGAGAATATCTCTCTCGACAAGGATCCCTTGAGCGTAGAGATACGCGAGGTTGGTAGCGGCATCAACGTCTCCTTGGTTAGCATTGTCGATGCACTCTGACGACACTACATCAGCCTGCCCAGCCACGGCATAATCACACCAAGGGTCAAATAACTTTGGCTGTAATTCATTGACCTGTGGTGGCTCCACGCCTTGCTGGCTGCTACAGCCGATTAAAGCCAATATTGCTAGCAAACAGGCTCCGAAGCTTTGCTTCGCAGACATAAAAAAGGAAAAACGACAAAAGAAAAGTCTTGGCATAGTCTCCCCGTATCAACCATGAAACTCTGAATGTTAAACCCAAACCCAAGCCCAGACCCAATGTATAGATTGAGTAATAAATAATTCGAGCAAGATAACCTATTAATTTAACTGATTAAAGCCAAATCACCTTCGCGATAGTAACCATTAATATAAATGACTTATAGGTCATAAAACTCAAGCGTTAATCTGTGGAGAGCAATAGGATTTCGATACTCTTACCTAATACGTAAATAGCCTTGGCTAGTACCGTAATTAAGTGATGGAGTCACTATGCCTGCCTGTAAAATGAATGAACTAAAACAACAAGTCGCTGCAAATAATCTTGAATAGCTATAAGCCAACTCTGACGACATCTGTTTCAGCAGATGTCTATGAGGATGAACAAGGTATTACCATTATTGATAAGCTCAGAGGCGCTGGTGTATTTAGCGATGAAGATATCTTTCTCCAGCTATATTACGACAAAGAACAGCATATGCACGACTGGTACGAGCAACAGTGGCAAGGCAAAACTGCAGCCCTGTTTGACATATTTGAGCGATACCCACGAGACGGTAGCCTAATGGCTTATGCTAAAGCAGTTAGGGCAATGGACAGGTAATCTACTTTTTAGCGCAGTAACCACAGAGTAAAGCTTATATAAAATAGGCTTTATTCCTGCTCCCACACATCCAATTCAGCTCTTTAATAAATCGCTAATGACGCACTAACATCTCATCGCTTACCAGCAAAAACGCACTCAAGTCTCATTTATTCATTTAGATTGTCAACATGCCAAATTGACAGCACATTAGAGGGAACTATTATTGCACTAGGGCGCTCATATTAGTTACCCTTGCTAAATAGGTATTTGAAATACCTGTATTGGCTACAACAATTAGGCGCTCAACTTAACAGCATATATTGCCAATTTGTATGAGTGCAGACAATGAACAAACTAATGAGGCAAGATTGAATGAATACACTGAGCAAACTATTAATCAGTTCAACCATCAGCATCGCAGCACTAGGCGGCGTAGCCCAAGCAGGCGATCTCATCTGTAAGGTCAAAGGCAGCGACGATATCATTATGAAGAATATTGAGATATTGCGCTCAAATCAGGCTTTAGTCAGTATTGATGGCAGCTACACATCACCAATTATGAATAATATTTACCGTATCGACGGCGTTGATGGTCAAGACATTAGCGAAACACCCACCTATATTGCTTACACTCAATACCCACTAGCAGATCACGAGCTGCTCGCCACGGTACAAGTTGCAGATCAAGCAGCCTTTACAGGCATGTGCAACGTTACAGAAGAGATGTAAGTCGCGCAAACCCTTATACCCCAGCCCTATGACTCAAGTGAGCACACTTTGCATATAAGCCACTCTAGATGGCTGCAAGTGTAGCCCAGCTCAAGGATCTGGAAATCCACATTTAACATAGCAAAACAGTATGGGACGACTATAGGCAATAAAAAGCCCCGCCACTTTGCAGTAACGAGGCTTAAATTAAGCTAATACAGATCCCCGTTAGGGCTTGGCTTTAATTGATTCGCCATTTACTGATTAGCTATTTATTAATTGGCTTTTTATTGCTTAGCCTGCTGATGAAGCACTGCTTTACCAAGTTGCTGCTCCGCCATTGCTTTAGCCATTTTAGGCGCTTGCCACAGTGAAGGTAGCAAAACAAACGACACTGGTACCGCGGTGATCACAATAAAGGATTGTAAGGCGGAAATACCGCCCGAGCCCATTGCAATCAATGCAATAGCAACCAGCCCCATTAATATCCCCCAAAACGCACGCATTGCGCCGCTTGGCTCGGTAGACCCTGTAACAACCACACTGATGGTATAAGTCATCGAGTCACCCGTGGTGACAATGAAGGTGGTAGTGAGGATCAAAAACAGTATCGCGATCAGCGTCGGCATAGGCAGCTGTGAAGTAATCGCCAGCAACACGCCAGGCAAGTTAAAGCCTTCAAATGCATTAGCCATAACACCAGGGTTAGCAAGTTCAAACGCAAGGCCAGAACCACCAACAACACTAAACCAGAAGCAAGTGATCAGCGGTGCGATAATAGAAATCGACAGGATCAATTGGCGAATAGTACGGCCACGAGAAATGCGCGCAATAAAGATAGCCATCATAGGGCCATAACCAATAAACCAGCCCCAGAAAAATACCGTCCACCAACTTAGCCAGTCAGCGTCACCGCGATAGAGCGACATAGGCACAAAGTTATTCACCATTCTCGCTACGCCCTGCAAGTAACCATCAACTATGAAGCTGGTAGGGCCAAATAATAGAATGAAGATAATGAGCGCAACTGAAAGCAGAATGTTGTAGCGGCTGACTAACTGGATACCACGACTTAAACCACTCAATGCCGACAAGGTATACATAGCGATGGCAAACACCACCACTAAACTTTGCGTCATTAAGGTGTCTTGAACACCAAATAGTTCGTTAAGTGCATAGCTGATCTGTAATCCTAAGAAACCGATAGGGCCAATGGTGCCAGCGGCGACTGCAATAATACAGAAGGTGTCGGTTAGGGTGCCAATCCAGCCATTAAGCGCTTTATCGCCAAAAATGGGGTACAGCAAGGTGCGCGGCTGTAATGGCAAACCTTTATCGTAATGCAGGTGCATCAACACGATTGCCGCTAAGCTACCGAGTATCGCCCACGCTAAGAAGCCCCAATGTAGGAAAGACTGTGATAAGGCATTGATTGCCAAGGTGCGCCCCTCTGCTTCACCGTAAAACGGTGGCGAGGAGACGAAGTGGGCGATAGGCTCAGCGGCAGCCCAAAATACACCACCACCCGCTAATAGGGTACACAGGATAATCGCCAACCATTTGAAGGTATCCATTTCCGGCGCTTTAAGGTTACCCAAGGTAACATCACCAGTTCTAGCAAAGGCTAAGTAGAGACCAATAACAAAGTTAGCCAGCAGCAGAACTTGCCAGAAAGGGCCAAACCATAGGGTGACTTTAGAGAATCCAACTTGAATGACGCTGGACAGAGCGGAGGTGTCGAAAACAGCAAGCAGTACGAAGAGAACGAGAAAGCCGCCACTTAACCAGAGTACAGGGCTGGCAAAGGCGTTGGAGGTTGATGCGTCACTTCGCTCTGGCGGATGTGCCGCAAGGTAATTTTCATCAGTTGATTTACGCTCAACAGATTGTGTCAAATTCGACATTAAGTATTCGCTTTTGTCGTCGTCAGCCATAAAATATGAGCTCCGACACTATAAATTAGTGCGGCAAATTTTAAGCTGAACGGTGAATTTTCCTCGGCTATTGCAAAGACTTATAGCAAGTTTGCAAAGGTTGAGGCTGTAAAAGGGGCGATATTTTAACACATACGAAAGTAGGAATAAAATCTAGGCAAATAACAGAAAAGTAGCAGCAAATATTAGGGAATAGTGAATTATTTCAATTTAAAAGTAATTTCAAGCATTTAATCTCCTCTCGCACCTATTCAATCTAACTGGCAATTTAGCTTGCCATTTATGATGGATTGCAACGGCCAACTTTAGTTATTTTTACTTTGAAATTAATCAATTAGTTTGATCATAGTTAAGGCAGAAAAACCAAGCGTCAGGTAATATCTTCCAATAAAATTTAAATCGCTATAAATACCAAGGAAGCCATACAAGATGCTCATGGAAAGAGGCACATTAGTGCGTTGGAACGAGGACAAAGGCTTTGGCTTTATCAAGCCTGATGCCGTAAATGCTCACGACGTATTTATTCATATATCGGTACTAAAGCATATGGCTCGTAAACCCGTTGTGGGCGACCAAATCCAGTTTCATAGCGAGCGCCAAGCCGATGGCAAACTTAAGGCCAGCAAAGCCAATATTGAAGGCGTGGCAGTTGTTGCGAATAGAGCTAGCAACCTGCATCCTCGCAAGCGCCAACACCAAGCAAAGTCTTCCTCTTTCAGCAGCATACTTATCTCTCTTCTTATCCTGTTAGGCCTAGGCACACTAGGTTTCAAAAAGTATGAAGAGATGACTGCAACGCCAATACTGACCAATAAAGATGTTGAGCAAATGAAGCTTAATCCAGTATTGAACTTCCGCTGTGAAGCAGGAAAAACCCATTGCAGTCATATGAGTTCATGCAATGAAGCCAAGTTTTACATCAAATACTGCCCCGGCACTCAAATGGATGGCGATGGTGATGGTGTGCCTTGTGAAAGGCAACATTGCAGCTGGTGATATTAGCCTAGTCTTCGATGCAAACATTACTAATAATCAATTAATTACACGCCAGAGTATGGCAAATTCGCCTTCTTAAGAGATGCCTACATACACTGTAATTCTCGAAACAGAGAGCCAAAGCAAGAATACGAAAGTTAACAAAAGCAAAGAAACCTACAGTTTAAATTGCAATGCGTGTGGTTGTGGCCAGCGAGTGATTTAAGAAAATAGGAAGCATTCAGGCTGTAAGATAATCGAGCCCAACAAGCTAAAGGTTAAAACATGAGTGATTATTTTTTTGTAAAAGAGAACCAGCCTGCGCCCATATATGCAGTCGCTGAAGAATTTGAAGAGGCGGCATTTAGTACTCGGTTTACCTTTCCAAGTGCCCCAATACCGGTTGTCGCAACACATAAGCCAAAACAAGCGTATCAGATCCCAGACGTTATATTAGAGCCCGAACTGGCTATATCTAAGCGCCTGTTTGATTTGATGCAACTAGAGCAATTGTATGGTGCGAACTGGATACCGATAAAGCTGATTGATCTGGGTGAACACGATTTCATGATGTTGCAATTAGCACATGAAGTCGACGTCATTTGTCATCAGCAAAGCACATTTAAAAGATTCAAACGGGGCTATATATCAGGTATGAAAACACTTGTTATAGACTCCGATAAGCTAGCGCAGATCCCACTATACAAAAGGCTGGTGTTCCGCGATACATCTTGGGGGTTCCACACCTTTTACCATAAAGATATCGTCAATCAGATCATGCGTCATGATCCAACGGGCATTGAATTCGTGCCAATTGAAACGTTTAACGAGTCGTGGGCAGGCTGATATGTATATTCCATTTAACCAAGACAATATCAGCAAAAAGCAAAGCCACCCATTATTAATCAATAACATATTAACCTCTCTTAATAAGTGCTGCTTGCAAGAGTAATCAGCATTCAATTTTTTCATATCCAAAGAGTACGAATAGCGCAGAAGCTTTAAAAGCCATGATTTGAGCAGAAAATGATAGGATTTAGACGAAAGAAGCCAACATAGACGATAAGGCTATGAGTAATATTCGGTGGTGAGCTTTAACCGTGTTATCTATCCAAGATACTGACAACTGTTAGCAAAGTGCCTTCGACGCTTCTCCAAGTGTTCACAATAATAGGTTAACTCCTGCAATGACCCAACGGGACCATGAAACAACTTGCCAAAATCTGTAGCCAACTTGAGCCAATTTTCACTAGGAATATTAAGCCTTTCCAATATCCTTGCAGCACTTTGGGAAATAGCACCGTGCTTATCATCACGAATGATTCGCCCTGTCTCGTCGACAAGTGTGAGGTAGTCTTTCAGCGAGAAATTAATGCCTTTTGATTGGAGCTTTGTCTCATTACCTATAAACGGCAATAACTTAGCAGGTTGTTTACCCCTTAAGGCTGCGGTAACTCGAAGTTGCAAGCTAGTGAAATCAGACTTTTCTGGGGTCTTTGCAATCTTGGCACGAATAGGATTGAGCTCAACATAAGCCATACAAGCTAACACTGCAGCTTCATCAAGTAATGCTTGGCTTTTGAAGCGCCCCTCCCAGAAATGCCCTGTGCAGTTATCTTCATAGTTAGCCTGCCTAGCGATGGGCTCGTTGAGGCAACGCATAAACCAACTGATATCACTAAGGCGTGAGCGGTATGTGGCTATGAGGTGCTTGAGTGTAGCAACCATGTACTCTTCTACCACATCCCCCTTAGCAAACTTCTGTGTTAAATCAGTACCATTAAACAATTTATGCCATTGTTCAACGACTTCCCTATCTGACCAGCGGTTCACCATTTCTAAGTCGATATAAAGCACCACATGCAGATGATTGCTCATCACTGCATACGCAGCCACATCTATCGCAAACACCTCTGTTAATTTCAGTATTTGCGCTTCAACCCAACCTCGACGGTGGTCATAATTCTTACCTGTATATTTATCATCGCCGCATAAAAATGCACGTCGAACTACTCGACTACAGCAATGATAATACAGCGTATCTTCCAAGCTTATTAGCGTACTTCTTGCGCGGGGCATAGCAACCTCCAACTTCAGCAATAACTAAATCAACAGTTAAAGCTTAGTAAGAGGCTGCAAAACATGCCATTAAGGATGGGTGTCTATGATTGGCTCTAGCATCTACACTGAGTTAGACAAGCGGTAGAATGAGGCTTCTGAGTTAATAACGTTAAGGCTAGTTTTAAACATTAATACTTGTGCTATAGCCTGTACCAATTACCTGCTGAGTCCCCTCGCTAAGAGGATCTTGACCAATAAATTGTCGATAAGTATCAATATTAAATTGACCAATTTGATTAACTTCAGCGACAGGAAGCAAAACAACGAAATCTTCTAGCTTGGCTCCGTTATTATCATTTGGATCACCTTGGTCATTTAAATTATTTGAGTAATGTTCAAAATAGTTTGTTGTAAACTGTGGGTTAAGTGTTTTCTCATCTCTATAACCACTTAAAATTGGTAACAGCTTAATATATTGAACTTCACCAGCCTCTAATGCAGTATTCTTAACAATGCCGACATATGTCTTACGGCTATTAAGCGTTATAAGTACCGTTTTATAAGAGTTTCCTAACTCGGAAAGATACTTCTCTAAACTAGTACCTATTCGCTCTAAGACAATTTGATCAGATCTTTCTGCATTTCGGAATAAATTACATATATTTGCCCATATCACTGCATATGGAACAGCCAAAAAAGAGATTAAGAAATACTTAATATTCCGATACTCTCCAGGTTTAAGCTTCCATGTAGGTCCAATCAATCTCTCAATTGTTGTCCAATTGGTATGCTTTAGAAAAGCACTAGGTAAATTGAAATAATCGAGTATAAAAGCAGTCAGAACGGCAAATAAACAAAATAGAAAGCCACGATATCCACATCTAAAGTAATATCGATGTCCATCTTCTCTTGAAGTTAAATGTTGCTGGTGTTTAGAGGTTTTTATGTACACATAGCCAGAAAGAAAACAAACAACTAAGATTATTGCCCCCATAACGTTGCAACAGCTACAGGAACTTGATCTTGTGTATAGTCTTCACGCTTTTTAGTCTTCTGGGCATTCTTTTTACTTAGCTCAAGACCTTCAAACTTCTTAAAAACATCCATAACTGCTTTGCGGGTATTTTCATCTTTCAAATTCAGCTCGAACTCACCGCGACGATTCATCTGCATGGTTTTTACAATATCCTTATCCATAACAATTGCCTCTTAAAGAGCCCAACTAATCTAGTTATACACCGTTATAGATTATAAAAAAACCTCTCTATAGTGTAATTTATCAAGAGGAGGGTATAAATTTATGCAGCTTTTTATATTAACATCTTCATTTAGGCAAGATGAATTTAACACAAATGGGGACTGCATAACCTTTTCTTTTTTCCTCATTAGGAAATTAAGTCGGCAGAGTTAACTTAATCTAGACTCCGCTAAACCGTAACCGAAATGATGGTGTTACTAACCACACTGCTCGCCAGAAAACAAAAAGCCCCGATACCGTTAGGTATCGGGGCTTTTTCTATTCTTCTACGAGAAGTGGTTTAAGCTTTTAGGCTAAGACCAGCAGCGTATTTTGACTAATTTTTCCCATTAAAAAACCCGACACTGTTGCCAGTCTCGGGTTTTCTTTTTAGGTTTTGCTCTTAGCTTTTAAACCAAGAACTCAGGCCTATGGGGATTGAGCATTTTACGTCTAACGCAGGAAAAATCGTTCTAGAGCAAGGCTTCTTGCCATGACGTTTAGTTTTTCATAAACGAGTGGCAAGGTAACGCCGCTATAAACGATTTAGACCAGTAAAAATTACATCATGCCGCCCATACCGCCCATACCACCCATACCGCCCATGCCACCCATATCAGGTGCATCTTCTTTAACTTCAGCTACCATACACTCTGTAGTGATCATTAGACCTGCTACTGATGCTGCGAACTGTAGTGCGCTACGAGTAACTTTAGTTGGGTCTAGGATACCCATCTCTAGCATGTCGCCGTATGTGTCGTTACCCGCGTTGTAACCGTAGTTACCGGTGCCGTTCTTAACGTTGTTAGCAACAACTGAACCTTCTTCACCCGCGTTAGTCGCGATTTGACGTAGTGGCGCTTCCATTGCACGTAGTGCAATTACAACACCGTGCTTTTGGTCTTCGTTGATAACTTCAACTTCGCCGATTTTGCTTGCTACGCGTACTAGTGCAACACCACCACCAGCAACCACACCTTCTTCAACTGCTGCGCGAGTTGCGTGTAGTGCGTCTTCTACGCGTAGTTTTTTCTCTTTCATTTCGATTTCAGTCGCTGCGCCAACCTTGATTACGGCTACGCCGCCTGCAAGTTTAGCCATACGCTCTTGAAGCTTCTCTTTGTCGTAGTCTGAAGTTGATTCTTCAGCTTGGATCTTGATCTGGGCAACGCGTGCTTTGATCTGAGTTTCTTCACCAGTACCGTCGATGATAGTCGTGTCATCTTTAGTGATAACAACGCGCTTAGCAGTACCTAGATCTTCTAGAGTCGCTTTTTCTAGCTCTAGACCAATCTCTTCAGCAATAACAGTACCGCCAGTTAGGATAGCGATATCTTGTAGCATTGCCTTACGACGATCACCGAAGCCTGGCGCCTTAACAGCAGCAACTTTAACGATACCGCGCATGTTGTTCACAACTAGTGTTGCTAGTGCTTCACCTTCAACGTCTTCTGCAACGATAAGCAGTGGCTTACCTGTTTTAGCTAGACCTTCAAGGATTGGTAGCAATTCACGGATGTTAGATACTTTCTTGTCGACTAGAAGGATGAATGGGCTTTCTAGCTCAACGCTGCCTGTTTCTGGCTTGTTGATGAAGTATGGAGATAGGTAACCGCGGTCGAACTGCATACCTTCAACTACGTCTAGTTCGTTCTCTAGTGCTTGACCTTCTTCAACAGTGATAACGCCTTCTTTACCCACGCGCTCCATCGCAGTTGCGATGATTTCACCAATTGACTCGTCAGAGTTAGCAGAGATTGTACCTACCTGAGCGATAGCTTTAGTGTCAGCACATTCTTGAGAAAGGTTTTTAAGTTCGCTAACAGCAGCAACAACGGCTTTGTCGATACCGCGCTTAAGATCCATTGGGTTCATGCCAGCTGCAACGGCTTTTAGGCCTTCAGCTACGATTGCCTGCGCAAGTACTGTAGCAGTAGTGGTACCGTCACCGGCTGCATCGTTGGCTTTAGAAGCAACTTCTTTCACCATTTGTGCGCCCATGTTTTCGAACTTGTCTTCTAGTTCGATCTCTTTCGCTACAGACACACCATCTTTAGTGATAAGCGGAGCACCGAAGCTCTTGTCTAGTACTACGTTACGACCTTTTGGGCCTAGGGTTACTTTAACTGCGTTAGCTAGTACGTTTACGCCTGCTAGCATTTTAACGCGAGCGTCATTACCGAATAATACTTCTTTAGCTGCCATCTTTAATATCCTTTCAATTCTTTTTAGCCGTGGTTACACAGTTGCGCCAACAACGGCATTAATGATTTGTATGTTGCAAGAGTATGGGATTAACCCACTACAGCCATTAGATCTGATTCAGATAGGATCAGAACTTCTTCACCATCAATCTTCTCTTTCTTCACGCCGTAACCTTCGTTGAAGATAACGATATCGCCAACTTTAACGTCTAAAGGCATTAGGTTACCGTTTTCAAGAATGCGTCCATTGCCTACAGCAAGAACTTCACCACGGCTAGATTGTTCAGCAGCACTACCTGTTAGTACGATGCCACCAGCTGACTTTGATTCAACTTCTGAACGCTTAACAATGACACGATCATGTAATGGACGAATGTTCATCGATGGATGCTCCTATTATTTTTTGTTTGCCTGATCCAGTGTGTCAGGCGAGTAAAGTTAGTAACGACTCTGCTTGAATTCACTTTAGTGAAAGCAAAACTGTCGCTTGATGTTCGATACATGGGGGTGAATGTCCTCGGTTCCAAGTCCCATTTACAAAATAAATCCATTTTTTTTAACTGTGTTTTATAAAAATCGTACCATTCCTGATAGAATTCGCCCTCCGAGCAAAGACTAGGCAAGACTTCCCTATGCGAGACAGACACGGGCTGCTAACTCAGCCAATTGGTCGTGTACTGCTAAATATGAGCCTTCCAAACCTGATTGGTATCCTAACCATTCTCGGGTTCAGCCTCGTTGACACTTTTTTTATCAGCCAGTTAGGTACCGAATCCCTCGCTGCTATTAGCTTTACCTTCCCTGTGACTCTGATTATTTCCAGCATCGCCATTGGCATTGGCGCTGGGGTGTCGACCAATCTAGGTCGCTTAATTGGTGGCGGCCACGCAGATAAGGCCAAGATATTCTTGCATGACGCCTTGATGCTGACGTTTCTGTTAATTGCCTTTATCGCCCTGCTCGGCAGCCTGTGTATCGATCCGCTCTTTAGCCTGCTTGGGGCTAATGATTCTAGCCTACCGCTTATTCACGACTATATGTTTATCTGGTATCTGGGGGCGCCATTGTTGGTGCTCTTGATGGTGGGTAACCAAGGTCTACGCGCCACTGGCGATACTAAGTCGCCGGCTAAGATCATGATGCTAGCCGCCTTGATTAATCTTATTCTCGATCCGCTGCTGATCTTCGGTATCGGGCCTTTTCCTCGATTAGAGATCGAGGGCGCGGCCATTGCGACGGTGATCTCTTGGGTGGTGGCACTGTCGCTATCGACCCATCTGCTGATCTTTAAGCGTCACCTTGTGGATTTTGCTGAGCCTAATTTAAAACGCCTGAAATGCAACTGGAAGCAGCTGGCGCATATTGCTCAACCCGCAGCGATGATGAACTTATTAAACCCACTGGCGAATGCGATTATTATGGCTATGCTGGCGCGTATCGATCATAGCGCGGTAGCGGCTTTTGGCGCGGGAACGCGGCTTGAATCTGTGATGCTAATTGCGGTGATGGCATTGTCATCGAGCCTAGTGCCGTTTGTTGCGCAAAACCTCGGTGCAGGGCAAACCTTGCGCGCCCGCAACGCCCTCTTGCTATCGCTTAAGTTTGTGCTGGTATTCCAGACCTTGATCTATCTGCCGCTGCTGTTTTTAGCCCAACCGCTAGCCCAGCTGTTTAGTAGCGACCCACAAGTGGTCGAGTGGCTTAGCTTTTATATCTTAGTGATGCCAGCGGCCTATGGCCCGTTAGGCATTGTGATTTTAGTGGCGACCTCGCTCAATGCTTACCATAGGCCAATGAGCTCGCTGATCCTCAACGTCTGTCGCCTGTTCTTAATCATGTTACCGCTGGCAGCTTTAGGTTCATACTTAGGTGGCGTTAAAGGTTTGCTGTTGGCATTGCCTATCACAAACGCCATTATGGGTATCGCCTGTTATGTATTGGCGACACGGATCTCTGAGCCTGAGAAGACCGATATTCGTGTTAGCCAGAGTTAATGACTCAAGCCAAGTAAAAAACTCATTCATTACACTCAATGCATCACGCTAGAACTATAGAGTTAATTCACCACGCTAAGGAGCAGCACCATGCAAGCCATAGATCAAATCTTTAATGATGAAGACTTTAGCGATCAAGATTTGCAAGATGCCCGCTTCGAGCGCTGTAGCTTCTACCACTGCCGCTTTAACCATGCCGATCTTACCGACGCTCAGTTTATCCAGTGTAAATTTATCGCGCCCGGCGAAGATGAAGGCTGCGACTTTAGCTACACCACCTTAACCAGCGCCAGCTTTAAGCACTGCAACTTGAGCATGGCACTATTTAAAGGTGCCCGCTGCTATGGCCTTGAAATGCGCGAATGTAACCTGCAAGGCAGCGACTTTAGCCGTGCCAGCTTTGCTAACTATATTACCGCTAAAAGCTATTTCTGCTCGGCTTACATCACTCACTGTAATTTGGCCTATGCCGATCTCAGCGAGCTGTTATTAGAAGAGTGCGAACTATTCGATAACCGCTGGCGCGGCGCCAACTTAACGGGCGTTTCGATGAAAGGCAGCGACTTGAGTGGTGGCGAGTTCTCCCCTGAGCAGTGGGGCAGCTTCGAATTAACAGGCGCTAATCTGACTCGAATTGAACTCGATGGCCTAGATCCACGCGTGGTGGAGCTCGATGGAGTGATGATAAACCAGTGGCAGCAGGAGCAACTGCTGGCGCCACTAGGGCTTATTGTGACACCGGACTAGGCTCTTGGAGAAAGCATTTATCATTTAAAAATTGTCCAACATCAAACTTTAGCTTATCTGCGCCCACTGAAACCAACCACACCGCTGACTCCAGCACAGTAATTAGCATGCGCGACTATACTTAAGAAAACGATAAGCTTAAGCTCGCCACCGCGATGCCGTACCAAAGGAGGTCCCCATGACCGCCCTCAAAATAATCTTGCTGACCGCGATAATATTTTTGGTTTTTTTCCTCGGCCTAAAGCCTAACATCAGCTTTAAACATCAAGTGCAGCCTATATTTCAAGCTTCCTGCATCGAATGCCACTCAGGTACGGGGGAAGGCTCTGAGCGCTCAGGTTTGGTGCTCGATAGTTATGCTTCTGTGATGCGAGGCACTAAAAATGGCCCAGTGATTGTTGCCGGTAGCCCCGCGTCCAGCACCCTGTATCTGGCTATCGACCATCAACTAGACTCCTCTATCCAGATGCCACCTCATCATGATGATCATTTAAGCCAAGGCACAAGTAAGCCGTTAACTAGCGAGCAGATAAAAGTGATTAAAGAGTGGATCGAAGAAGGCGCTCAAGACAATTAGACAGAAAAGCCAATGTCACCGATAAGTGGCATTGGCTTACTTTTAATTGCACAGACTAACGTAAAGACTCAAATCATCGACTTGATCGCCCCGCGGATCTTCACTTCCCTATCGCAGCGGCCAGTGCCGTTGCTCATGCACGCCTCCATCGCCGTCATCATATAGTCGATAAAGCGTTGGCTGGCTAAGCTGATAAAGCGCCTCGATGGGTATACTAAGAAACACTTGCCCTCGTAGGGTTCGACATCTTCAAACAGCATCTCTAACTCTCCACTCGCGATATGCTCTTTTGCGAATGGCAATGGCATCATAGAGATCCCTCGGCCCATCAGCGTCGCCTCTAAGCAGGTCGCAAGGCTATTGACACATAAGTTACCTTTTACCGACAGGGTGCGATCTTTACCGAAGGGCACCTCATTAAAAATGCGACCATTAGGGTAACGAAATAGAATGGAATTGTGCTGCGGCAACTCTTCTGGGCTCGTGGGACGACCCGCTTTGCTTAGGTAGTCAGGGCTGGCAAAAAAGTGCACCGTTTCGCTAATGATATGGCGTGCGACCATCTCATTCTCGTTGAAGGCATCTTCGAGCATAAAGGCTAAGTCGATGTTATTGCGGATCATATCCTGCGGCTCTGTACTAACGATAATCTCTACCGTTAACTCAGGGTGCAGATCCATAAACTCGAAAATAGCATGGGTGATATGGATAAGCTCTGGCACCGGAAAAATTAAGATACGTAGGTGTCCCGTCACCTCTGACTCTTCACCACTTAGCTCAGATAGAGTCTGCTCTAGCGTGGCTAACATGACTGTAGTTTTATCATAAAAATGACTACCCGAAGCGGTTAAGGTCATCGCCCGACTCTGACGATGAAACAGCTTAACGTTAAGCTCTTCTTCTAGTCCGTGCAGGCGGCGACTCAGGGTCGATTTTGGCAGGTTTAATATGTCTGCGGCCTCCACTAAACTGCCGGTTTCAACAATTCGATGGAACAGGGTGATATCTTCGGTTTTCATCTAATACATCTCTAGCATTTAACTCGCTGACTACGGGCGGTTATCACTTTGCTCACACTCACTAGTCTAAAGCAAGCTTTAATAGTCTCATTATATGGAACCCATGGTTCCATATAATTCCATTTTACTCAACTCTAATGCCTGATATCTTTGCTTTCCCAAAATATTAGCCACACGTTATATGGATATTTGCACTATGAATAAGCTGACGATTTCTGTTTCACTCCTCTTGTTGACGGTAATCGTTAGCGGTTGTAGCGCGGAATCTACCGAGGTTACGCCGACAAGTATTCGTCCGGTTAAATTACTAGAAGTCACAGACGTTAATGCAGGCACCTTGCGTACTTTCCCTGCTAAGGTGGCCGCCACTAAACAAGCTGAACTCGCTTTTAGACTCTCGGGACACTTGGTCGAGTTTAATCTTGTCGAAGGTCAGCATGTTAAAAAAGGCGCTGTATTAGCTCGCTTAGATAGACGCGACGCACAAAATACCCTACTTAACCGTGAAGCCGACCATGAACTGGCTAAGGCTGATTTTAAGCGTAAGGGGGAACTGCTGCGCCGTGAGCTTATCTCTCAGTCCGAATATGACTTAGCCTCGGCGCAGTTAAAATCGTCGAAAGCTAACCTTGCCAGCGCCCAAGATCAGCTTAGCTATACCGAGTTAACCGCCCCTTACGACGGCACAGTGGCTAAGATCTCGATTGATAACTACCAAATGGTTCAAGCTAATCAGCCAGTGCTGATGCTACAAAAAGACAGTGATATCGATGTAGTGATCCAGGTCCCTGAGTCACTCGCCAGCAAGGTCACTCAATTTAACCCCAATGCCATCACTCAGCCTGTGGTGCGATTCGCTAACGACCCCAGCAGCAGTTACGGCGCGTTATTGAAAGAGCACGCGACTCAAGTGACGCCGGGAACCCAGAGCTATGAAGTGGTATTTACCCTGCCCCGTCCAAGTAACATGACAATACTGCCCGGTATGAGCGCCGAACTCACCATGGATATCAGCCACAATACATCACGCACCTTAACTGCCGTATTGCCAACTAGTGCCATCAGCAAACGCGATGAAGACGGCCTTAGCGTAGTTTGGGCTTTCGATGCCAAGCTTGGCAAAGTTAACCAACAGGTAGTGACGCTTGGCAAAGTGACAACCGACGGCGTAGAGATTGTCGATGGCATCAAAATTGGCGACCAAGTGGTGGTTGCCGGAGTGCAATATCTTTCTGAAGGTCTCGAAGTAAAGCCCCTGCGTTGGCAGCGAGGCGTGTAATCGCTAGCCATTCGCTAACGCCATGGCAGTACGCCTTGAGGCTAGCCTATGCCAGCACGCAATCAGAGTACTTCATTAAGGTGCCCTGTTGTCGCCACTTTTTATTGGTCAAAACTCAGATGTTGTGACCATGCTTTACAAGAGATTTAATCGATGAATTTTGCTGAATATTCCATAACCCACAAAGTCATTAGCTGGATGTTTGCCCTACTCTTGCTAATTGGTGGCAGTATCTCGTTCTTAAACTTAGGCCAATTAGAGTTCCCCGAATTTACCATTAAACAAGCCTTAGTCGTCACTGCCTATCCCGGAGCCTCGCCAGAGCAGGTGGAGGAGGAAGTGACTCTCCCCCTCGAAGATGCCTTGCAGCAACTCGATGGCATTAAACACATCACCTCGGTCAACAGCGCCGGTCTGTCGCAAATTGAAATTGAGATCAAAGAGAATTTTGATGCCAGCGAGCTGCCACAAGTCTGGGATGAGGTACGCCGTAAGGTCAACGACAAAGCCGTTGAACTGCCACCAGGGGTTCACGCTCCTTCGGTGATCGATGATTTTGGCGATGTCTACGGCATCTTGCTTAACGTCAGCGGCGAAGGCTACAGCGATAGAGAGCTACAAAACTACGCCGATTTATTACGCCGTGAGCTAGTGCTGGTCGATGGGATCAAGAAGGTCACCATAGCAGGTAGAGTCAATGAGCAGGTAGTGGTCGAGATCTCCCAGCAAAAGCTGAATGCGCTTGGCTTAGATCAGAATTATATCTATGGTCTTATCAACAGCCAGAATGTGGTCTCAAATGCCGGTAGCATGTTGGTGGGCGATAGTCGCATCCGTATTCACCCAACCGGTGAGTTTGATAACGTACGCCAGATGGAGCGTCTGATCATCAGCCCACCAGGCAGTGCTAAGCTTATCTATCTTGGTGATATCGCTAAGATCTACAAAGACACCGAAGAGACCCCATCGAACATCTATCACGCCAGTGGTAATAAGGCCTTGTCTATCGGCATCGCCTTCTCTAGCGGCGTTAACGTGGTTAAGGTCGGCGAAGCAGTCAATGAACGCATGAGTGAGCTTAACGGCGAATTGCCTATCGGTATGGCACTGGATACCGTTTACGATCAAAGCAAGATGGTGGACCAGACGGTCAATGGCTTTCTGGTTAATCTGGCCGAGTCGATTGCGATCGTTATTGGCGTATTACTCATCTTTATGGGCGTTCGTTCTGGCCTATTGATGGGCCTAGTGCTGCTATTAACAATTTTGGGGACCTTCATCATGATGAATGTGCTCAATATCGAACTGCAGATCATCTCTCTAGGGGCACTGATCATCGCCCTAGGTATGTTGGTCGACAATGCTATCGTGGTGACCGAGGGCATACTGATCGGCATAAAGCGGGGTCAAACTCGTTTAGAAACTGCCAAGCAGGTGATTGCGCAAAACCAGTGGCCACTGCTTGGTGCCACCATTATTGCCATCATCGCCTTCGCGCCTATTGGTCTGTCGGATAACGCCACCGGCGAGTTTTGTGCATCCCTATTTCAAGTCTTATTGATCTCGCTGTTTATCAGCTGGATCACTGCCATGACCTTAACGCCTTTCTTCTGCAACTTGATGTTTAAGGATGGCGTTAAGGCGGAGGCAGAAAATGACAATCCTTACAAAGGCTGGCTATTTCAGTTATATCGTCACAATTTAAACTTCGCCATGCGCTTTAGAGGCCTAACCTTAACTTTAGTTATCGCCGCACTAGTCGTTTCGGTTATCGGTTTTGGTCATGTGAAGAACGTGTTCTTCCCGGCATCGAACACACCGATGTTCTTTATCGATGTATGGATGCCTGAAGGCTCAGATATCAAGGCAACTGAGAGGTTATTGAGTCGTATCGAGGCCGATCTACTCGAGCAGAAAAAGACCACTGACACAGGCCTAGTCAACCTCACCACTGTGATTGGCCAAGGTGCTCAGCGCTTCGTGCTGTCTTATGTGCCAGAAAAAGGCTACAAGGCTTATGGCCAGATCTTGCTGGAGATGACAGATCTGCAAACGCTAAATAAATATATGCGTGTGCTTGAGCGCGAACTGAGTCTTAAATATCCCGAGGCGGAATACCGCTTCAAGTATATGGAAAATGGCCCCAGCCCTGCCGCTAAGATTGAGGCCCGCTTCTTTGGTGAAGATCCACGGGTGTTGCGTCAGCTAGCAGCGCAGGCTGAAACCATATTAAAAGCTGAGCCGACAGCCGTAGGAGTGAGACACAACTGGCGTAATCAGGTGACCTTAGTGCGTCCGCAGCTGGCACAGGCACAAGCGCGAGAAACCGGGATCAGTAAGCAAGATCTCGACAACGCTCTGCTAACCAATTTTAGTGGTCAGCAGATCGGCACCTATCGTGAAAACAGCCATCTGCTGCCGATCATTGCCCGTGCCCCAGCCGAAGAGCGACTCGATGCTCAAAGCATCTGGAAGCTACAGGTGTGGAGCAGCGAGAACAATACCTTTGTACCAGTAACACAGCTAGTATCAGACTTTGCCACCGAGTGGGAAGATCCCTTGATCATGCGCCGAGATCGCAAGCGAGTGATCTCAGTGCTTGCCGATCCGGTTAACGGCACTGATGAAACCGCGGACTCGGTATTTAGAAAGATCAAAGCCGATATCGAGGCAATCCCACTTCCTGCGGGTTACGAGCTTGAATGGGGCGGTGAATATGAAACCTCAATGGAGGCGCAGGAGTCGGTATTTAGCTCGATCCCGCTAGGTTATTTGGCCATGTTCCTTATCACTGTGTTGCTGTTTAACTCGGTCAGGCAGCCGCTAGTGATCTGGTTTACCGTACCGCTGTCGCTTATCGGTGTGGTCTCTGGTCTATTGCTGTTCGATGCGCCCTTTAGCTTTATGGCGCTGTTAGGCTTACTTAGCTTAACCGGCATGATCATCAAGAACGGCATAGTATTAGTGGATCAGATCAATCTAGAACTTGCTCAGGGCAAAGAGGCTTA
Organism: uncultured Shewanella sp.; assembly: GCF_947497935.1. Taxonomy (GTDB): domain Bacteria; phylum Pseudomonadota; class Gammaproteobacteria; order Enterobacterales; family Shewanellaceae; genus Shewanella. Next base: position 115,529 of record NZ_CANMIO010000006.1, on the reverse strand, counting down.
CCAAGCGGTTGTCGACTCTGCAGTGAGTCGTGTGAGGCCTGTTTTGATGGCAGCCATTACGACTATGCTCGGTATGCTACCACTCTTGTCTGATGCCTTCTTCGGCTCCATGGCGATCACCATCATCTTCGGCCTTGGCTTTGCCTCTGTACTCACATTAATCGTTTTGCCGGTGACCTACACCTTAGCCTTCAGAATTCCTTATCCAGGTAAGCAGGTCTGAATAAGGAGGTCGACACTTAAGTAAAAAGTAACATCAACCCCAAATTGCTTCCCGGCGCCCCTGATTAAGTGAGCTATCACTTAGTCAGGGTTTTTCTCTTTCTTCTCTAACCAAAGCGATTAAACAAAAATTTATGAGTATTTCTACTACGTGGCTGTTACTGTTAATCCATAACTTGCCATACAAGGTAGATAGATGCTCTTCTCTTATCGTAATAATATAGCTTCTAGCCTTATCCTATTAAGCTCGGTACTCACTCTGCCAGCCATGGCCACAGAGCCGACACCATCCGATGAATACCGCATCGGCGTGATGGTAAAATCCCTCGATAATGCAATTAAGCACCCATCTAATGCATCCTTGGCCACAATTAGCGAGTACGGTACAGACAGCCGATATTATGTAATGATCCGCGGCTGGTTAGTGCAGGAACTGCAGGGGGCAGAGAGTCAGCTAGGCGCCTATCGCTCAGATAATCTAGATAAGATCCAAGCTGAGCAAAAAGCTAAGCTGCTGCAGAAAGTCGACTTTCTTAAACTCGCGATCCGCCGTATCGATCTCGAATGATCTTTCTATTAGCTTATTCATCAAGGTACCGATAAAGACACCATGAAAACTTCTGTAAAAGCAGCACTGCTATCAGCCTTTGTCTGCCCCGGCAGTGGCCATTTTTATCTAAAAAAACGCGCCATGGGTAACATCTTATTAGTGAGTACCCTTGCCGCTCTGTCTTTTCTGCTGTGGCATGCTTATGAGCGCGCACAGCAGATCTCGCAGCAGATACTCAATGGAGAGATCCCGCTGCAACTCGATGCTATCTATAGCGCTGTGACTCAGGCACCAGTGGGTAGCGAGGCGCTGCAGATCAATATTGCCACCATCGGCTTTATTCTGGCTTGGGGGATTGGCGTCATTGACGCTTATCGGCTAGGTAAAAAACTAGATGATGCAGAGGTTAGCCACCACTAGCATTAAATTACAGGCATTAAATTACAGCCATTAAATTACAGCCATAAAAAAGGGCTACTCGTCAGTAGCCCTCTTCACTCACATCTAACCGTTACATACTTGCATCGAGCAGTGCTTCTGTTTTAGAGAAATCGTGCTGGCTAGAGGGATGTGCGTGTTTCACTGGCTCAACATGTGGATTCTTAGCAAAGCTATAACCACTAGTTGCGGCTAACGTCTTTGAAAAATCGTGTCGAGTTGAGGTGCGTTCAACTTTGTTATACTGCAGGGATGCTGCGGATACATTTTTAGAAAAATCATAATCAGCACGTGCAGCTGATGTCTTCGAAAAGTCTGGTCGTTCTGCCATTGCTGAGGTAGAGATACAGCCAATCGCTAGTGTTAAGGCTACGCTGGTTAACTTCTTCATATACAACTCCAATCTTATTTGCCTACATTCACTTAACAAACAGCCTACATGATCTATTTGTTTTAGAGAATAAAAAAGACACAAATTTTGCATTTTGATACAATTTGAACCTGAAAATATCGGTTTAAAATGACTCTTTATGCAATTGGAGGGGGCGTAACAATGTGAAGTTTAACGGTTTTAACCGACCAGCTTGGCCCGTCGACTCCACCTCGGCTAATGTTCTGTTTTAGCGACAAAACACACATTGAACCCAAGCCTGGAGCGCAAGTACTGTGATTCATACAGTGGCCCGAAGCCAACATCTGGCAACTTGCTTCACAAATCGAGTTGTTAACTTGGTCGCCAATTTCTGCAATTAAGCTAAATAGGCTCGAGGCCTTATTGGTGGCACTCACATCATTTTGCGCAAGCTCGTTCTTAACAAAGTTTGCCTCAATATCGGACAGAACAATGGATTGTGGCAGGTGATCTTCAAGCTGATGTAACTGATCGGGCAACGCCATTGCTGGGGTCAGAAGAAACTGTCCCAGCAAGGAGAAGAGTAATACCCAATGAGTTAAATGTCTGGCCATTAATGAAGAAGTAAAATGAAATCTATCCAGTAGACCTAGGGGTAGGAAGATAGTTCCACTAACAGAGCAAGTTATTGAATTTTTAGTGCAAAAAGGCGCGATAAATCGCGCCTTTAAACTTATCCATTTAAATTAGCAATTAGCTTAAATCGGCGAGCCCGGCGGCAGTGCCAACGGCTTAGTAATCAGCTTGTACTTAGCATCCTTAAGCCCCTTTTCAATGCCTTGCTGTAACCATGAATAGTGCGCGGCTTCATAGGCACTCACTCGCTTAACCTTACGCTTTAGCTGCTTTACCGTATACGCTAAGCGCTCGGCTAATTGTGCCTTCACTTCAGGTCTTGTCTTAGGATTATGCAAAGCCGCTAATAAGCTATCTATGGTCACGGTATTGACTCGCATCCACACACCGAGCTCAGGTCCGGTAGGGATGTCGCTAAACACAGTACTCGCGAGCACCTTATCGGTCAGCTTAGAAACAGATAGCTGCTCCTTATCACTTAAATAGGCCTGATTGACGCGGTTAATTCGCTCCGGAGCATAGATCTGCGACAGGGTTAACCGGCTCAACACTTCCGCCATGCCTAAGGGATCGGTTATCACACCTAGGCCAGAGTCAAAGCTCTCGCGAGTTTTATAATAGTTACCCGCCTTAGGCACTAACACTTGCTCGAGTTTCTCGTCCACGGCAAGTTCATCTGGCGATAGGGTCGCTAATAAGGCCTCAAGTGCCTGCAACTGAATCGCTGGGGCAACATAGTGCCAAGTTTTGCTGTCGACTCCATCACCATAGTCATAGGTGGTGCCACCAATCATCTTGGCCGCCGCAGCAATTTGAAAGCGCGTCAGCAAGTAGATAGGCACAAACACATCTTGTAGCTCACCTTGTGGCTGCTCTGCTAGTAGTGCATCGGCAGAGAAATCTGCAATCGCCTTAGCGCGAACTTCGCCGAGTCTAACCAGTTCGGCCACGGGATCGCTGCCGTTATCCCAAAGGCTGGCATAGGCATTACTCGCCCCAGCCGAGCGCGAATCTGCCTCGCCGATATATCTGAGCCCTTGCTTAGCCACATCGTCTCTGAGATTAGCAAGCCCTTGCGCTTCTTCTTCAACAGTGCCGTATTCGCCATAACCGTAGGCTACGGTGTATTTATCCCAAGCGCCAATGCCTTCATCATAAGGCTTACTGATATCAATTTCATCGCCATTGATAGTCACCATAGGATGTGGATAATCCATTACCGAGGCGTTGCTATTACTCGATGACGAGAAGTTATGATCCAGTCCTAAAGTGTGTCCCACCTCATGGGCTGATAACTGACGAATACGCGCCAGCGCGAGATCCATGGAGGCATCATCGGCTGCGACTCTATCCTCCCAACCTGCGGTGAGGCCACGGGCGATCAGATGATCTTGACGCACGCGTTGGCTGCCAAGAGTGACATGCCCCTTAATAATTTCACCTGTGCGTGGATCTGTTACTGCAGAGCCGTAAGACCAACCTCGAGTCGCACGGTGCACCCACTGGATCATGTTGTAGCGTACATCCTGTGGATCGGCATCTTCTGGCAATAGCTCGACTTTAAATCCGTTAATAAAACCGGCATGGGTGAAAGCATCTTCCCACCAGCTTGCCCCTTCTAACAGCGCGGTTCTAATTGGCTCTGGAACGCCAGGGTCGAGGTAATAGGTAATAGGTTTAACCACTTGGCTTGGCGCCGAGCCTGGAGTCAGCTTCTCGAGTCGGTGACGCAGTAAAAAGCGCTGACGAATGTCTTCATCGACACGGGTGGCGTAATCGAGGTATTCATCCGACAAGTAACCGCTTAGAGGATGATAAGCGCGAGCTTGATAGCCCTCTTCTGGCAGTGCAATAAATGAGTAACGCAGACGCACAGAGAGATGTTTCGCATCAGGGGTTACCTGAGCAACATACTCACCCGCTTTGGCACCATCGAAGGTTAGCAGCACATCGATGTCGCTATTGCGCTCGAAGGATTTCACCCCTTCAGGCAAGATCAGCGACTTAGATTGATCTAACTGATAGCTGCCCTGCTTAGTTTGCTCTAAAACATCGCTAATACCGTGCAGATCCTTAACCACCAGATCATTAATCGCCACCAGATTACGCTTACCGGTAATCAGCTTGCCACGCCATAAAACCGACTCGGCAAAGGCTTCTTTTACCGCTCGCTGCTCGGCGGTATTATCGGTATCGGCGCGGTAGTAAGTATTAAGCTGCTTTAGAATCAGGTAGGGACCATGACGCTCAAACTGCACCATGCGAGTGCGGCCTAACTGACCTCGGTCTAGCCCGATATCATTAGAGCCGACACCATGAGGCAAGCTGGTTAGCATTAGGAAAGGTTGATCTAGCTTATTGGCTTCGAGGTAAAGTTCTCCCGAGGCTTTGTCATAAAACAGATTGATGAAACCTGTCGCTGCCTGACTTTGTTTAATGAGTGTTGCTGTATTTGTGGTGGCAGCCACAGCACTGGTCATAGGCACAACGGCGAGTGCGATTGCCAGCGCGAGCTTATAAGGTCTCATTCGATCTCCTTGATCTTTGTTGGTCGCTATCGTATTCGCTTACTTACAATAGCCTTTATTATTAATGAGTAGCTTGAAAGTGATTTGGTGTTTAGCTTAATAAATAGGCTTGCACTTTAGCAAGCCTATCTTGGTCAATTTGAGCAAGTATCACTTAGGTTTGGCTCAAGCCGCTGCTAAGTGCTCCGATTTAAGATTTCCTGCCACACTCACCGATCCAGTGGCTCAGGGTATCAAACAACTCGGTAAGCACAATGGGTTTGGTAATATGGGCGTTCATTCCGGCTGCCAAGCTCTTCTCTCTGTCACCAGACATGGCGTGAGCCGTCATTGCTATTACTGGCAGTTCATCGACAGAGTAACGCTTTCTCAGCTCCTTGGTCGCGGTAAGACCATCCATCACCGGCATCTGAATATCCATCAACACAGCGTCATACTTGGCCTTATCGAGCATATCCAGGGCAATTTGACCGTTTTCGGCAACGTCGACCGTGTAACCCGCACTCTTAAGCAGCTCGGTCGCCACCTGCTGGTTAATAAAGTTATCTTCCACCAACAGCACATAGCCTGCGTCTTGGTCGGCTTCCTCTTCATTAGCCTCTGGTAGCGGATTTAAACTCGGCTCATCGGCGAATGCCGAGATAATCTCATCGAATAGCGATGAGGCCTTAAACGGTTTCTGCAATAGGGCGAAAACGTTAGCCGCCTCTACATCTTTTTGCATCGGCTCTGCGGTGTAAGCCGTCATCATGATAATGATTGGCCGCCTTTCTAATCGGCCATCAGCCACCATTTCATCGATCTCTTTGATCACCTCGATACCGTCCATCTCTGGCATCATCCAGTCGAGCAATAGCAGATCCACAGGGCTCTTACTCAGTTTATATAAGCCTTCTGGTCCACTGGCCGCGGTATCGACATTAAAGTGGAAGTCTCGCATCACACTCGAATAGATCTGCAGCGCCGTCGGGTTATCGTCGATAACTAAGGTCTTTAAGTTGCCTAAAGTCTCAGGCACTACTAGCGGTAACACCTCACCCTCTTCGGCAATCTCGAAGCTAATGGTGAAGCTAAAGGTACTGCCCACCCCCATTTCACTCTCGACCTGCATCTGACCGCCCATCAGCGACACTAAGTGCTTACTGATAGATAAGCCAAGTCCGGTACCACCATATTTACGCGTGGTAGAACCATCGGCCTGAGCAAAGGCATCAAACAAGGTTGCTTGCTGCTCTTTACTGATCCCGATCCCGGTGTCGCGGATCCAGAATTTAAGCGTAATACGATGATCGCGCTCACCCACATCTTCACAGCCAAGCTCAATCTCACCGGACTGAGTAAACTTCACCGCATTCGACAATAAGTTAATCAGTACTTGGCCGAGACGCAGCGGATCGCCCTCTAAGATCAAGCCAGCGGTAACAGGTGCATAAAGTAGTAACTCGACGCCCTTCTCTTGCGCCTTCAGCGCGTTAAGATCCAGCGCATGATCCAGCACCTTATCCAGCGGAAATGCCACACGCTCAAGCTCTAACTTACCCGCTTCGATCTTAGAGAAATCCAAGATGTCGTTGATGATCCGCAGTAGTGAGTGCGCCGAGAAGCCCGCCTTCTCTAGGTAATCTTTCTGCTGCGCCGTGAGCGAGGTACGCTGCGCTAGCTGTAACATACCGATAATAGCGTTCATCGGCGTACGAATTTCATGACTCATGTTGGCCAAAAATTCGCTCTTATATAGATTCGCCATCTCAGCGTCCTGCTTAGCCTCGAGCATCGCCACTTCGTTGCGTTTATGGCGAGTAATATCCTTGTGAGTACCCAACATACGTTTAGGCTGGTTGTTAGGGGTATACTCCACTACACGACCACGAGAAAGTAACCAGTGATACTCACCGCTCTTGCCTAGCATTCTAAATTCGATATCGTAGGCACCTACTGGGTTAGCAAGGTACTGCTCGCGATATTCTTCTACTCTTATGCGATCGTCCGGGTGAATAAGCTCATCGATAGTCGACACTAAGGCTGGGAACTCATTAACCTTATAGCCCAGCATCGAATAGTAAGCCGGGTTACAAATGATCTGCTCTGAGTCTAAATACCAGTCCCACAGACCGTCTTCTACCGCGTCCATGGCAAGGTGATAACGCTCTTCCGACAAACGTAGCTGTTCTGCCGACTCGTATTCACGTGTCACATCGCGCCATACTGCAATCAAACCCAGTAGCTCACCACGGCGGTTATAGAATGGGATCTTCAAGGTGTCGAGCAGTACAGGCTTACCTGCAAGCTCCACCTTCTCTTGGTAACGAAGCGGCGTTCTCTCGGTCAGCACGCGCTCATCTTCGGCGCGAATACGAGCCGACTGCTCATCGGCCGTCAAGGCATCTGAGAGCTGGCCGATCATTTCACTCTCGCTAAAGCCCAGCATGCGCTCAGCTGACTTGTTACAGCCTAGGTAGCGCCCCTCTTTATCTTTAAAGACAATCGCTTCTGGGATCGAATCCAGTAAGGATCGCAGCAAGGCATATTCCTGCTCACGGCGCTCGGTGGTGTCTTTTAGCCTTTCGGTACGCTGGGCCACCAGCTTATCGAGTCGCCTATTTTGCTCCGCAAGGTGACGAGTGTACTGTTTGTTCTCTTCAAAAATCCGGCTCACCAATTGGAACCAGGGGGCCCAACCTACGGTGATCTTTTCTGGCGGCTTAATGGGCTCGGCCGAGCACTCCTCTAGATGGGTCAACAATCTGGAGGCAGGATTAACGAACGAGCGACGAGTCAGCCAGTGAACCACGGTCACTAGCACCGACAGCGCCATCACCACCAGCACGAAAGTTAGCTCCAGTTTTTCCCATGAGTCTTTAAATAGCTCATCGACATCTTGCAGATAGAGCAAACGCCACGGCGCGTTATGTAGTGCCACAGAGTGAATATAATAACCGTTACGAATGATGCCTTCGTGGGCATCGAATAGCTCAGACTCAGGAATCGAGTGTAATTCCGATGGGATCTTCTGACTGATGTGATAGACGCGATTAACATCTGAGGTATCGATATCGCTATGGGTCAGAATATTGTTGTTCTGATCCAGCAAGATCACTGTGCCGGGCATTTTAAAATAGAGGCGAATTTGCTTACGCAATGAAGCCAGGGTCATATCTAAGTTGATCGAGCCGATGAACTCATCTTCTAGATAGATGGGGATCCCGAGTGTGGTCAGTAGTCCTTTGCCCGTAGCTTCAACGTAAGCAGGGCTCCAGGCGACGCTGCGCTGAGGGTTGTTAGATGGCGTGACTAGCTGAAACTGCTTCTTATTAAGCAGCTCATCGCGAAAACGCTGTTCATCTGACGGCCACGGGAAATAAGACATGATGCGGCGCTTAGAGATGTAGTAAATCGATGAGGCTTTTGGCGCGGCTTCGTTAGCCACTGGGAACGACAGAGAAAGCTCAAACAGCATCTCAAGCTCTTGATAGAACTTGTCACTACGACCATTTAGCGAGCCAGAACCGGTAATGCGGCCCATGTTGGTAAACGGCTCACCACTCTTGGCGTAGGCAGGCTCCAAGGTAAAGAATTGGCCACTTTCATTAAACTTTTCATATTGCGGCAGTCGGTCTTTACGCACCAATTCGCCTAAACGTAAATGGTCGACGGCAACGTTACGCAGACTGGTCACGGCTTTCATACTCGACTCAAGCAGCAAGTCTACTTGTAGTACATGACGCTCAACCAACTCTTCTGTCTGCTCGATCAGCTGAGCCTTTTGCCGGTCGAATGACACCCAAGCCGTCGCCAAAGCCATGATGATTACGCCGATATAGGTGTAAAAAACCGCTCTGTTATAGTTCTTTTGAATCGTTGACTTTAGCTGAAGAGTCGGCTCAATCCGTTTCATTTACAACCCTTGGTAATACTCTTGTGAGTAATCAAAATATTTGCAAAAGCCGCTACGGGCTTAGGGAGCAATAATATCAGGAAGATAGCTTTCAATCATAGCTTAAAAATGTAACTAATAGGTGATAAAAAGGCCTCATCATTAATGAGGCCTAAATCATCTGTTAGCTTAAGCTAAGTTGAAGCTTGTCAGAACAGAGTAAGCTAGAGGTTTTCTTCTGCAAACTCGGCTAAACGTGAACGTACCACCCCATTTAGATAGATGTTTGCGCTGCCATCGAAGTCCTTAAAACGCTCGACGATATAAGTGAGTCCCGAAGTGACCGCGGTTAAATAATTTGAGTCGATCTGCGCCAGGTTACCACTACAGATAAGCTTGGTTCCCTCGCCCATTCGGGTGATCATGGTTTTAATTTGTGACGCGGTTAAGTTTTGGCACTCATCGAGGATCACCACAGAGTTTTGAATAGAACGTCCTCGCATAAAGTTAATCGATTTAAACTGGATATTGGCCTTATCCATAATGTAATTCATGCTGCCACTGGGATTCACATCGTGCTTGTGCAATACCTCAAGAGTATCGGTAATTGCCGCCAGCCAAGGTGCCATTTTCTCTTCCTCGGTGCCGGGTAGGAAACCGATGGACTCGGCAATCTCTGGCGTATTACGGGTCACAATCACCTTTTCATACTGACCACGCTCAACCACCAACTCCAATGCGGCGGCCAAGGCCAGCAAGGTTTTACCACAACCTGCGGGACCAGTTAAGATCACTAAGTCGATATTGGGATCCATCAGGGCTTGCATCGCCATGCCCTGATAGACGTTCTTAGGCCTTATTCCCCACGCTTCTAGGTTAAGCAGCCTTTCCTGACCGAGATCTAAAAACTTAAGCTCGGTAGCCGTTTTCTCGACGATGCGACCACAAAACTCACCGCTGTCGTCAAGTAGGTACTGATTGGTGTAGAACAGTTCGTCGCCGAGCTTATTGAGCGGCACGCTATGCACCGTATGGCGACCATCACTCTCGGTGGTGACATCATCGGTACGCTCCCAGAAGTTACCATCGAAACGGTGGAAACCTTTAGTCAGGAAGCGAATATCATCGATCAGCTGGTCGGTACGATAATCTTCTACCTGTTGAATACCCGCGCCTTTGGCCTTAAGACGCATATTGATGTCTTTGGTGACCAGAACCACTTTACGGGGTTGATGCAACTCTTGTAGATGCAGCGCAGTATTGATGATGCGGTTATCGTTATTATCACCAGGCATACTGCCTATGGTGAACTCTATCTGATGGTCAGGGAAAATGGAGAGGGTGCCGGAAACGTCACCGTGGTCTTCTCTTCTTGGTAGCGGAACGCCCTGCACTATCTGCTCAGGTGTCGTCTGTCCTCCCAAAATATCTTCTAATGCTCTAATCGCAACTCTCGCGTCGCGACTAACGTCTCGTTTTCTATCCTTAATCAAGTCCAGTTCTTCCAGAACTGTCATCGGCACGACTACATCATGTTCCTTAAACGAGTATATAGCTAAAGGTTCATGCAGTAATACGTTGGTATCCAGTACAAACAACTTTCTGTCGTCTTGTTCCATGGCGCCTCCAATTGTGCATTCATTTTTTGATTACGAGATCGGTTTAGCTCCCTTTTTATTGTAAAAAAATTGTTAACCCTAATCTCATATTGCCACCAATGTTGCTCGGCTTCAATGCTGCCGACTTCTTTTTGACCAACAAAGCTTGATTCATTAATATCGAGGGAATGTGACAGTCCTGTGAAACAAAAAAAACCTCCCGTGCAACTGATTATTTTGTACACTATTATCTCAGATTGGGGTGAATATTAGTGGGTTCAATTTTCAATATGCTCACGATTGGTATAACATACGCGCCCCTTGTGATTCACCCAGTATATGAGAGTTTTAAATGCCGTTTTCCTTAGGTCAACGTTGGATCAGTGACACCGAATCAGAATTAGGTTTAGGTACCGTAGTTGGAGTAGAGGGTCGCATGGTGACCGTTCTTTTCCCTGCAACTGGCGAGAACAGATTGTTCTCCCGTACAGAAGCCCCACTCACTCGTGTTATTTACAACCCAGGTGATACCGTAGAGAGCCACGAAGAGTGGAAGTTGACGGTAACCGAAGTTGAAGAAAAAGATTCACTGATTATTTACCACGGCACCCATAGCGAAACTGGTGAACAAGTTAGCCTGCGCGAAACCTTGTTGAATCACAACATCCGCTTTAATAAGCCACAGGATCGTCTGTTTGCCGGCCAAATCGACCGCTTAGATAGATTCAATGTGCGCTACCAGTGCCAACTACTACGAAATAAGTTAGCGACATCCGATCTGCTGGGACTGCAAGGGCCACGTGTTGGATTGATCCCGCATCAGCAGTGGATTGCACACGAAGTCGGTCAACGTTTTGCGCCGCGCGTATTACTTGCCGATGAAGTAGGTCTAGGTAAGACCATCGAAGCGGGTTTGATTATCCACCAGCAACTACTGACTGGCCGCGCCGAGCGTATCTTAGTGATCGTGCCTGACACACTGCGTCATCAGTGGTTAGTAGAGATGCTGCGCCGCTTTAACTTACGCTTCTCAGTGTTCGATGAAGATCGCTGCGTAGAGGCATACGCCGATCACGACAATCCTTTCTATACCGAGCAGCTAGTGATCTGCTCGCTAGATCTATTGCGTAAGAAGCGTCGTTTAGATCAAGCCCTAGATGCCGACTGGGATCTAATGGTTGTCGACGAAGCTCATCACTTAGAGTGGTCGGAAGAAGCGCCAAGCCGTGCTTACCAAATTGTTGAAGCCTTGAGTGAAGAAATTCCTGGGGTGTTATTGCTTACCGCAACACCCGATCAGCTAGGCCACCAGAGCCATTTTGCTCGTCTGCGTTTGCTGGATCCGGACCGTTTCTACGACTATGAAGCCTTCTTAAAAGAAGAAGACAGCTACAAAGACGTTGCTACCGCTGCCGACGCCTTAGCCTCTGGCGAGTCGCTATCAAGCGAGTCGATTGCCAGCTTAACTGAGCTTCTGTCTGAAAAAGACATCGTCGAGTCAATCGCGCTAATTCAAGACGAGTCAGCCGATGCTGACAACCGCTTCCAAGCTCGTGACGAACTGCTACAAGATCTGCTCGATCGTCACGGTACAGGCCGCGTGCTTTACCGTAACAGCCGTGCGTCGGTGAAAGGCTTCCCTGTGCGTAACTTGCATGTGCATCCACAAAAGATGCCTGAGCAGTATGTTACTGCTTACCGCGTGAGTTCGATGATGAACAAGCACTTAGACACTAATGCTAAAGTTCGCCAAGTATTAAGCCCTGAGAAGATCTACCAAGACTTCGACAGTGGCAGCGCGGCATGGTGGAAGTTCGATCCACGTGTGGATTGGCTAATTGACTTCCTAAAGAACAACCGCAGCAAGAAAGTGCTTATCATCGCTAGCCAAGCCGAAACGGCTTTGAGCTTAGAAGAAGCCTTGCGTACCCGTGAAGGTATTCAAGCGACAGTCTTCCACGAAGGCATGTCGATCATCGAACGCGATAAGGCTGGAGCCTACTTTGCGCAAGAGTCAGGTGGTGCACAGGCGCTTATCTGTAGTGAGATCGGTTCAGAAGGTCGTAACTTCCAGTTCGCCAGCAACTTGGTACTGTTCGATCTGCCGTTAAACCCAGATCTACTAGAACAGCGTATAGGTCGTCTCGATCGTATCGGTCAGAAGAACGATGTTGAGATCCACCTACCTTTCTTAGCCAACACGGCACAAGAAAGATTGATGCAGTGGTATCACCAGGGGCTAAATGCCTTTGAATGCACCTGCCCAAGTGGTCACATTCTATTTAACGAGTTCTCAGGCGAGCTATTAGAGAGCCTGCTTAATAACGATGAAGCGGTTCTTGAAAGCCTACTAGATAGCACAAAGGCACGTTATCAAGAGCTGAAAGTGGCAATGGAGCAAGGCCGCGATAAGCTGCTTGAGATCAACTCTCACGGCGGCGAGCGTGCCAACCAGCTAGTGAAAACTCTAGCGGACAAAGATGAAGATACCCAACTTATCGGCTCTGTGATCCGTCTTTGGGACATTATCGGTGTCGAGCAAGAAGATAGCGGCGAGAACGCCATCGTATTGCATCCAAGCGAGCACATGATGTTCCCGACCTATCCGGGTCTACCTGAAGATGGTATTACCGTGACCTTCGATCGTGAGATGGCATTGTCTCGTGATGATATCGCGCTGATCACTCAGGAGCATCCGCTAGTACAGACAGGTCTAGACTTAATCACTTCTTCAGAAACTGGTACCACTAGCGTGGCAGTATTGAAGAACAAGGCGCTGCCAGCGGGTACCGTGTTCCTTGAGCTTATCTACTTAGCCGATGCCTCTGCACCTAAGTCGAGCCAGCTTTACCGTTATTTACCACCAACACCTATCCGTGTGTTGCTGGATAAGAACGGCAACAACTTGTCTGACAATGTGACTTACGAGAGCTTTAACAAGCAACTAAGCGCGGTGAATCGTCATATCGCCAGCAAATTGGTTAATGCTTCACAGGCTATCTTGCACCCACTATTTGCTAAGGCAGAGAGCTTTGCGACGACTCAGCTTGAAACCCTTACTCAGTGCGCTCGCGAGAAGATGACCAGCCAGCTATCTGGTGAGCTTGAACGCTTGAAGGCGCTAAAAGCGGTTAACCCTAACATTCGTGATGAAGAGCTAAGTCACCTAACCGAACAGATGGGTGAGCTAAACCGTTACTTAGACAGCAGCCAGCTACAGCTCGATGCTATTAGACTGGTGTTAGTTAGCCACGCTTAAGTCGTGCTGATATTAGCATTTAGCTAACAGATATCAGTCCAATCCAAAAAGCCCTGATGATTCAGGGCTTTTTAATGCCCTGTTTTTATAAACACAGTGTAAAGGTATATACTGCAGCAGCTTTCTGATCTCAGTGGATATTATCGCAAGTATGAAGTTGTTAGCCTTTTTAGTTAAGCCCCTTTTAGTAAAACCACTGCCACTCATCAGCCAAATATGTGGTGCGCTAGTTTGCATCAGCTCATTTATGGCTTCGGCATCTAACGCTGATTACAGCTACCTTCCAGCTAGTGAGGTCAAGCAATTACAGGTCGAGGATCAGAGCGTTCCGGCTCTATTACGGCCCTGGTTAGGCCACAAGCAGCTTGGTTTAGCCATTATCGTGCCAGCCTTAGGCGAACGCGCCGATGCTCCTGGTCTCACTAGCTACCTAAGACGCGAGCTAAACGGTACGGGCTGGGCAACCTTAGCCCTGACGCCGCCAGAGTCTGCCGACACAAACACTGAAATAGACACGGGAATAGAAACCGGCAATCAGCTTACTAAGCAGCCAGAGCAAGCTAGTGATATTCCACTCACCGATGAGCAACTCGCTAAGCTCAAACAACAGCAAGATTTTATGCTCGCCTCCATGGCCCAGCTCGATGCGCTAGGTAAACATTTTTCAGGTAAAAGAATGCTAGTGACTATGGGCGATAGTGCCAATCTAATCATAGAGCTGTTAGCGAGCAAACGTCTGCCTATGCCCGATTTGATGGTAATAGTTAATCCCTATAGCGAGCTAGAGGCGGTCAACAAGTCCCTGCCAGCAAAGTTGGCAGCACTGCCTATTCCGATATTAGATCTTCAATCTAAGGATGGCACTGCGGCATCGATTGCCACTCAAGTGCAGAGAAGAATCTTGGCGCCAGCTAATGCGCCGACTCGATACAGCCAGCAAGTCTTAGCTCTGGATTTAACCCTTGAGGTAACTTGGGGCAACAGCCTTGAATTAATCGAAGGCTTTGCCAGCAGGATCAATAAAGCCTATCCAAATGGATAGGCTTTATTCAACGAAAAAAGGTGTATGCTGTTAGTCTTTACTCAGCTTTAAGGCTCCAGCAATCAAGACTACGGTAATGCCCATATAAAGTAGATCCAGCATAGAAGTAGGCTTCATATCGGTAAAGAAAGAAAACACCTTAATGATCAACATCATTAAGATAACCTTACCCAGCTTACTCTTTAATGAATCTATGCTGCTGATGATCAAAATCTTACCGCCTGCGTCACTCTTACTCGCATCATTAAGATTGCTGATAAATAGCTCATACAGACCGAATGCAAAAATCAGCAGTACGGCGCCTAATAAGAAGGTATCTAAGATCTCAACTACGACCATCACCAGATCGTTGCGCACCGCGTGGCTGCCACTGAATACATAACCAAGAATAAGCTCAATCATGTGTACAACATCTCTTAGCCCCATGGCAAAGACGACAAATGCTGCCACGATACATGACAAGACACCAAACATAACCGACAGACGGCTGCTCCAGAGAAAACGTTCAAAAAGTTCACGCATCAGTATTAAGGTTCCAATGAGTTTCAGTTGGTTTTATTAAAAACGATAGCAGAATTAATACCCTACCATCGGAATCACTAAATCGACGGGAGTGTAAAATAAGCGATGCATCACCACACTAAAAACATATTTTTTCGTGAACCAGCTCACATTTAATATTCTTTTCTAATAATTACCAGCCTGATTGCCTATTCCGGTAAGTTTTATCCGGCTTCTTAGTCTGCCTTAGCGCTGCAATCACTCGATTTTTCCCCAATAATAATCGCACCTGATACCAAGACTCACGGCCGAGTAATTGACGAATAGGAGCCGACCAGCTCTTACTAATACTGCGCTTAATTGCCGCATTTGCATCGGGAGAAGTTTGCGCTAACTTGGCCGCCAATGTCGCGGCTGCAGTCATGGGGTCCTCCTCCACAGCCGTGACCAGATTCATAGACAAAGCCTTTTCAGCAGAGATAACCTCCGCAGACATTGTTAGCATAAGCGCCTGATCTCTTGGCATTAACTCTCGCAAACCGGCTAATCCAGCCATATCAGGCACTAGCCCCCACTTAGCTTCCATTATCGACATCTTGCAGTCTGGTGCGGCGATTCTAAAATCTGCACCTAAGACTATTTGCATACCGCCGCCATAACAAATCCCCTCAAGCACCGCGATAACAGGAACGGGCAATCGTCGCCAGCCGATAGAAACCCGCTGAGCAAGATTGGCGTTACCGGGAAGCAGCTTAAACAGTAATTTAACCGCATCTAACGGCGAACTCATTACACTTTTTACGTCTAAACCTGAGCTAAAATTTCCCCCTTCACCAAAAAGCACTACAGCGGTAAGCGTTTTGTCTCGCGCTAATTTTTTTATGCAGTGATCAATTTGCAGGAAAAGTTCATAATTCAATGCGTTATACTTTTCTGGCCGATTCAGACTCACAAAAGCAATGCCATTTTCTTTGGTGATACGTACTAAATCATGAGTCATATTTGCGTCCTTACTTCTCAAGTGGTCTGTCCAGAAAGCAAAGTTAACACATTTGGAATATTTCGTTAATAGCGATAACATGCGTTGAGATTATGGCGTTCGTCATTTTTTTGTCATTAAATGTGACTTTCTATTGGTGAGTTGATATTTAATAATCGGGTCGTAGCGCATCCCCTTCTCATAAGGGATAATGTCATGGAAGCTACCCCATGTGATTTCATTTCGAAAGCATAAGCCAAGGATTTAAGACTGAAATACAATGCTTTGTATTTCGGTGGAGAGCTATTGGTTCGAAAATGTGACAAGGATTTCAAACAGTGCCAATTAAGCTAGCGGCGAGTAACTACCCAGTAAATGGATAAATAGGAAATAATAATAACAATGTCTCTCCCGATATTAATTTGTGATGATTCAGCGTTAGCCAGAAAGCAAATGGCACGCACACTTCCTAAAGACTGGGATGTCGAGATCACCTATGCGACTAATGGCTTAGAGGGCATTGAGGCGATTCGTGAAGGCAAGGGGGAAGTGGTCTTTCTCGACCTAAACATGCCGGTAATGGATGGCTACCAAGTCTTAGAGGCTATTCAGAAAGAAGATCTGCCTGCACTGGTTATTGTGGTTTCTGGGGATATTCAGATTAAGGCTCATGAACGAGTTAGAAATCTCGGTGCCCTCGACTTTATTCAGAAGCCTGTTAGTGCCGATGCGATTAGCCATATTCTGCAAGAATACGGTATTTTAGAATTAGCTCAGGGTGTTGAACACAACCAGGCCCCCATGATCCAAGTCGATCTGCGTGACGCCTGCCAAGAGGTCGCTAACGTCGCTATGGGACGCGCCGCCGATCTACTGTCTAAGTTGTTAAACGTCTTTGTAAAACTCCCTATTCCTAACGTTAATGTACTCGAAGTCAGCGAACTCACCATGACGCTGAAGGCCACTGAGGAGCAGAGTACCGTATCGGCGCTGTGCCAAGGCTTTATTGGCGCGGGTGTGGCCGGAGAAGCGCTATTACTCTTCCATGACTCTTCATTTCAAGATATGGCCAAGCTAATGAAGCTTGAAAACCCAGAAGATGAAGAAACTGAAATTGAAGTCATGATAGACACGGCGAATGTGCTGATTGGCGCCTTCCTTAATGGGATATCAGAGCAGCTACACATGAAGTTCAGCCAGAGCCACCCCGTTGTGCTTGGCAGACACTGCAGCGTTAATACTCTGATCAGCGAAAACTCTGATAAATGGAGCCGCACTCTGGCGATGGAGATTAATTACCGCATCGAAGATCATGATATTCAGTGTGATTTATTACTGCTGTTTACCGAAGACTCACTGCCAACGCTCAATTATAAGCTTGGCTACCTGCTAGATTGAAATGGATATTAGGATGGCAACAGATCAGAAAGCTGTAGACAACAGCGCGATGAACGAACTCCACTGGCTAATCGATATGGTGCAAACCATAGAGGTAGGCTTAGTCGTGCTCGATCGTGATTACAACATCCAGCTGTGGAACGGTTTTATGGAAAACCACAGCGGCGTAGCGCCTAATTCAATCAAAGGTAAAAACCTATTTGAGCAGTTTGATTATCTGCCCGCTACCTGGCTCAAGCAGAAGATGGAATCGGTTTATCTGCTTAAGAACCGAGCCTTTATCAGCTGGGAACAGAGACCCTTTGTGTTCCAGTTCAAAAACTATCGACCGATTACAGGTAGAGCGGACTTCATGTATCAGAACGTCACCCTGTTACCTCTGTCATCACTCACAGGTGAGGTGACTCATATCAGTATGATCGTCTATGACGTCACCGATGTTGCGATCAATAAGCTACAGCTAAAGTCTGCCAATGAACGTTTTGAGCATTTAAGCCAGATAGATGGACTGACTCAGTTATTTAATCGTCGTCATTGGGAAGTGTGCTTACAAAAGGAGTTTGATCGTCATGCTCGCTATGGCAGTGATACCAGCTTAGTGATGCTCGATATCGATCACTTCAAGTCGATCAATGATACCTACGGCCATCAAGCAGGCGATAGGGTGATTCAGAATGTGTCTCACACCATTAAAAAATCGCTACGAGAAACCGATTGCGCTGGCCGTTATGGCGGCGAAGAGTTTGGTGTGGTATTGGCCAATACCCCTGCGGCTAATGCTCGTTTCTTTGCCGAACGTTTGCGAAAGAAAATTGAGCAATTAGAGATCTGCTATGAAGAACACATCATTAAGATCACTGTGAGCTTAGGCATTTGCGAAATTAAGCCAGAGATCATGGATAGCGATACTTGGTTGTCATTAGCCGACCAAGCGCTTTATCAAGCGAAGGAAGCTGGCCGAAATTGCACTATCACTCACGAGTAAAACTCCCCAAAGGGTGATAGACGCTAAAAACAAAAATGCCCATCATCTAGATGGGCATTTTAGTTGGTAAGCTTATGAGCAAAAACTAGTGCAGTTCTTCGTCTTCATAATCATCTTCATCTTCGTCTCTGACTTCTTCGCCATTTTCGTCGATGAAATAGGTACCCCAACCGTCATAATCAATCTTCTGCTTAGCCGCTAAAGTGATCATTTTTTCGCAAGCTTCATCTAGAAGAGCTGTCTCTAGTTCATGGCTTGCTACTGCATCGAAGCAGTAAATCACAGAGCCATCTTCTAGCTCCATCTCTTCGGCGTCATTGACTTCATAGCCTAGTTTGAACGCGTCAACAGCCGCCTTCTCTAAACGATCGAAGTTGGTCGATGAAAAATGATGCTCGATGGTGTACTCGGCATCGGGTAATGAACCATCGGCAAGAATCGCTTCAACGATCTCGCGGTTTTCTTGTTTCTGTTCGTTTAACTGGCGTTCAATAGACATCGATGACTCCTCAAAAATTTCGCGATCGATTATACCGCTTTAGTCATTAATGCAGAAGCTTCTTGATTCAACTGTGACAATTTTTCCGACATCAAAGTGTGAATGCGCTTAGAAAGTTCTTTCACTTGTGTCTTGTCGATCCCAGTCGTTTCAATCGGGTCCATCATTTCGATGATTACCACACCATTGTTCCAACGGTTCAGCTTGATATGACACTGGTTTGAAGCCAACACAGGCACCATAGGTACACCTGCTGCGATTGCCGTATAGAATGCGCCCGCTTTAAAAGGCAGTAAGCCTTGACCACGTGAACGTGTCCCCTCAGGGAAAATCCATACGGACAAGCACTTATCTTTAATCTTACGTGCCGTTGCAGCCATGGTATCGAATGCCTTACTACGGTTTTTACGATCGATCAAAATATTACCCGATAACCAGTAGATCTGCCCAAATAACGGCATCCAAGCTAGGCTCTTTTTGCCTAGGCTCACCGTGCCTTTTGGTACGACTGCGGTATGGGTGAACATATCGAAGTTATTCTGATGGTTCGCAAGGAAAATGCACGGCTTATCACCCTGCTGTTGAGAGTTACGCACAATGACTTTGATACCCAACACAGGTGCCGCCCAAGAAAACACTTTGGCGAACATGTGTACATTATCTCGATGACGAGGACGTAAAATACAAGCTAAGCCACCGATAATAAAGGCTAACAGCAGCATGATAGACAAGATCAAACATCTAAGGATTAACAGCACTATAATCTCCCGCGATTTAATTGGCGCCAGTATATCACCAACTAAGTGCGACTCAATATAAATACGACTTCATTCAAATGAACATAAGTTTACACGTGTAGCCTGAAGATAAGCTAACGGTGATTCAAACTGCGCGACTCTAGCTGACATAGCTTAAGTGAACTTTAATTTCGCGCATTTTAACCCGAGGATTTTAGCTTAGTTACTTTCCCCATAAGGTCTGACCTGCCTGTAATGCTAATTCCTCAGCTCATTTTCCACAGCCAAATACCTTCCTTTTATATGGAGCATCAATCTAAACAGTACTGCAGTCACTGCTAAGGTTGCCACGATGGCAGCGCCGCTAGGAAGATCTAGACTCGCAGACAAGACTAAGCCTGCGACATAACCCACCAAACCGACCAAATAGGCCCAGCCCAACTTAAAACGTCCGCTGAAGTGATTCACCGCAAGCGCAGGCAAGATCAAGCTACTAAACACCAGATATACACCCACTAACTCGACAGAGAGAGTGATCACCACAGCGAACAGCAGATAAAAAGCTCGGCCTTCGAGTAGAGCGGGGCGATAAATCAAAGCTAGCAATATCGCCGAATAGATACCGGCTGGCAGGATTAACTGACTCCAGCTCACCCATAATATTTGGCCAGACATTAACTGTTTCAACATCTCTGCGCCATGGGGATCGTTCGACAGTAGTAACATGGCTGCTACGGCAGCAAGTACATAGAAACAGCCGATGATCGCTTCCAGTTCATCGGCCATCCGCTTAGACAGCCAAGCGATAAAAGCGGCTCCTGCGATAGCAAATAGCGCAGGCATCCACACATTTGAAAATGGCAAAGCTTCTATGTCGTGATTTAAATGGCCGACGATCGCACCTAGCGCGGCAACCTGAGCGATGGCCAAATCGATAAAGATAATGCCTCGCTTTAATACTTGTTGGCCTAAGACAACATGGGTGGATAACACCAAGATCCCCGCGGCGAAAGCAGGCAACAAGATAGAGAGTAGATCGAGATCAAACATAGGTAATGACTCATATCATAATTGATAAAACTAGAACGGATCCCTTAAGCACGATCCGTCCTATTGATGCCTAATCTTGACTGATTAGGCTAGATAGCATTGCAACTTACGATTACCGCTTCGCGCTCAACAACAGAGCGATAGCACTATCGTATAGCGTAAACAGATCGACGCTTTGATCGTTACCACCAACCGACATTGGCAATACTAGCACCGGCAGATCCGAACGCTCAGCTAACCACTCGGCGCCACGCTCACTCTGATATGAGGCGATAACGATCGCCAATATATCCCCCTGCTTAGCACGATTTAGCAAGCTTGCTAAATGGGAGCTACTCGGTGGGATCCCAGGCTTTGGCTCAAGATCTGCAACCTGCTCTAGCCCAAGCCAGTTAAACAAGTATTTAAAGCTAGAGTGGTAGGCAATCACTTTACTGCCCTGTAAAGCTTGCGCTTTTGCCTGCCAGTTAGGGATCGCAGCCTGCCAACGCTCGCTAAAGTTTATCAATGCCGCTTGGTAATCCGCCTTCGATTCAGGATCGAGCTGAATAAGTTTGTTGGTTAAACTTTCAGCCACCAGCAGCAAACGATTGGGATCGAAATGCAGATGCGGATTACCTTTTGCATGTACATCACCCATAGAGCGATCCACTGAGTCAAGCTGATCCAGAGTGTCGATCTGCTCGGCAGCAAAGAACAAACCTTGGTCCGTCGAGCGCACCTTAGCATTTGCCGACTTCATCTGCAGCATGGGTAGCCAACCTACCTCCAGATCTGCTCCGGCGCAGATAGCCAGATCGGCCTGACGCATCTTAGCAATCAAACTTGGGCGAGCCTGAACCTGATGCGGATCTTGCATCGCCGTCGTGGCCGAATAGATCTTCGCGTCCGGCGCCAACTCTTTGGCTAATGCGGCATATTCAGGCTCACAAGCAAAAATATTTAAGGCTGCAACAGCGTTGTTGGTCATACCGAGTGCTAAGGCCAGTGTTAGCGCTTTTGCCCCTCTAGTTAATGACTGCTTAGAATTGATGCGCACCGTGAGCCCCCAGAGTCATGACATATTGTAGAGTGATGATGTTGTCATCTTCGAAACCATCAAAATTGGTGCCTTGCTGATTGGTATACTGCAAACGCACAGTTGAGAAGTGACTGTGATGCCAAGCTAGGCTCACCTCAGTCTCTTTTAACTTTTGTGGATCGAAGTGATCACCATGCATCATTTGGGTATCGACTTGGCCGTAACGAACACCTGCAGACCAATGAGGTGAGAACTGGTAAACACTGCTTAGATACCAACCTTCTTGATAGTCTTTGCCTTCATCACCATGTTCTTCATGGTCATCGTGATCATCATGGTGCTCATCAAGCGGTTTGAAGTCGGTAACACGGAAGTATTCGCCGCTCAAGGTTAAGTGCTGATACTTGTAGTTACCGTTAGGCGCCCACTTATAAACGAAATCGGCGACATAGGTATTTTCACCTGTATACTGCGCACTATGGCTATGCTCATGATCGTGCTCATCGTTCACAACAGGCTCTTCATGTTCATCGGCAGTCATGCGGCCATTTTCATTACGTAGATAACTCAAGCCCGCTTGCCAAGAACCATTAGCGCCCACATCTCCACCGAGTTTAGTGAAGGCGGTATAGACCCCCAAGTTTTCATAGTCGCGCTCACCATGTTCATCTGCGGCGCGCATATTGTCACCTTTAAATGCTTCGACACCCATAGTCCAGTACAGATCAGTCGGTGCGACATAGCTCAAACGTACACCATCATCGAAATAATGGCTGCCTAAGAATGCGCGGTAAGCCGCAGGTCTATCTGAAAACGAATCAGTATGTACATGTTGATTGTTTAGGTAACCAATATCCGACAAGAAACGACCTGCACGGATTGAAAAGCCACCAGGCATGGCTAAGGTCTGAATGAAAGCTTCTTCTAAACCAAGCTCAGTTTCACCATCATGCATCTCGACAACCGCGGTTAACTTACCGTAAAACATATCGTCAATATTGGCGCTCATTGCCAACTCTGTATGGCCCAAGCCAAAGCCTTCGACACGTTCTGACATCGGTCGCTCGCCGCTTTGGTAATATCCATCTAGCACTGCACTAATGGCTGGATTGGTTAGGCTAGGATCGCTTGCAAGCGCTTGAGTCGAAATAAGTGCGCATGCAGCGGCTACGCCTGTTAGGCGCATAGTTGAAATAGTCATTTTATTCTCCGAAATACAGCTAAGCCTTCCCTGTGGGAATACTTTAAAAATTCTTATTAAGTGTTGTTAGTGAAGAATTACGCTGAAACGGGAGGGGCGCGGCTATTAAAGAAACTCACATGACGCGAGTTGGATTGTGGAAGGATGTACTCTTGGCTTTCAACTCCCTGAAGCTCAACATTGATATGAAATTCACAACTTGGCAGCAGGTTATTGACCTGGTGTTGGTGATAACACAGAGTACAATGGTTTTTAGCGCCATCGTCCAAATGACTCAGACTATGAGCGGACGCTGCAAATGACAGACACAGGAATACGGCAACAAGCCCCATTACCAGTTTCTGCTTTACGTTACTCATTCGAATCACAGTGTTAACCTTGTGTGTTAAAACATGACAAGTTTATGTGGATGAAAATTGAAGTCAAGCCTTGAAGTGGATGAAGGTTACAAACCGTTTGTGAAGCAGATCACCTAAACTTGAATAGCATTTAATACTGTCTTAAGCTCTAACCTCTAATATTGCTAGCGTGAAATGATATCCATAGTGATATTAAACAAGAGTTTATATTTTATTAAGGCGCAAATATCATGCTTGAAGTAATTCGTAAGAACTTAAAGTTTATCATCATGACAACGCTATTTTTTGTTGCGATACTCGGCGGTATTTACTACGTGGAAGCGGCACTTGAAGCACAAGTTCAAGTTATTGACTAAAATTTAGCTCTCAACAAAGTAGCCACCCAGCGTCTCTCTGATGGCCTAATACCATCAGAGTGTATGTCTGAGTATTCACAGTTAGCGATACTTTTTTAGATGCTCACTGTTATCAACAACCTCAACTTCAGGCGCTTGCCTTACTTTTAGGTTGTCCATGATATGACTCAGCAACATCAGTAAAATAGAAAAAATGGCGACCGGTATGCCAATACTTCTTACCTCAGTATCAAAGTAGCTCCACGCAAATAGCACTGCGCCAGTATAAAAACTGATAATTTTAATCCAAGATAAAACCACACTCTTACCCAGCCAAGCCTGACAAAATGGGCATTGAATCTCAGTGCTTAATCCCTTTCCTCTTTGGTTTTCAATTTTATCTATCGCAAATGATTTAGAACAATGGGCGCATATCACTAAAAGTATCTCTCTTAAGCTGCATATTGGCTCACTTTTCGTCCAATATTAAGGCCGCAAAGTTTAACAGATTTAGCGGTGTATTCGCTATTTTGCTTATCGCTATTTCAATAACAAATCGACAGTTCTGCAAAGGCGTAATATTATTACTAGCTTCAGGGAACTATCGGACACAGCAAATGCATAAAATGCTCCCCCCAATTTTAATGCTTATTCTAAGCTTATGCTCATTTACAGCAGCGGCTGAGAATACAGAATTAACCAACAATTTAAACAAAATACAAAGCCTTATTGATAGTGACGTTAAAGCACTACCAAGTACTAAAGGCGAAATTAAAAACTTTCTTGAGTACCGTATTGGTCGTAATGCGAGCTTGCTGCAAGAAACTCTAAAGGAACAAATGGATAAAACAAATCCAGATGTTGCTTTTTTAAAGCCATATATTGTTAAACAACTTGCCTTTACTAATGCTGTAGAAGCTTATTTTGCTAAACAAAAAGCCGAGCTAATGGGTGAAGTGGGTCCTGGCAGCGATCGTAAGATCATGCTTGGTCTAATGCAGATCCAGCGTGAACAAGATAAGTTATTCACCTCAGAACACGAACTTCTATCTTGGGCTAAAACAGCTGGGATAAATGTTGATGCTGAAGGCAAAGCCTTTGTTGCAGCACTAATATCTCGTGCTGATGATTTAAATAGCTTTGTTTACTACAACCAAGAGCGCCTGAATCAAGCTGTTGCCGATGTGCAAATTGCTGGCGCAGATGTTAGCGCAGATCAAAAGTCATTAGTTGTTGAGTTAAAAGAGCGTTTGGATCAAAGCTCAAGCAGCCTAAATTCAACGATTGAGATCTTAGATGCTTACGGTCAAAACACTGCACTTTACAAACAAACACTATTTAGTGTGTCTGGTGACATCACCCAAGACGTATTGAACTTTGACGTAGCGAGTAACTTGTTATCTGAGTGGATGACTATCGCTAAGAACCAAGCCATGGAAAATGGTGCCGGCATTCTATTTAAGCTAATTATCTTCTGCTTAATCTTATTCCTATCTAGCCTTGTAGGCAGAGTGGCTAAAAGTGTTGTTCAGAAAGCAGTAAGTAACTCTAAGCTTAAATTTAGCATGCTGCTACAAGACTTCTTTATCTCGCTATCGGGTAAAGTGGTGTTTGCACTGGGTCTACTTATCGCGTTATCACAGCTTGGTTTTGAACTTGCTCCACTGCTTGCCGGTTTCGGTATCGCGGGTGTGATCATCGGTTTTGCATTGCAAGATACGCTATCTAACTTCGCATCTGGCATGATGATTTTGGTCTACCGTCCATTCGACGTAGGTGACCTGATCAACGCAGGCGGTGTAACCGGTCGTGTAAGCCATATGAGCTTAGTTTCAACCACCATTAAGACCTTAGACAACCAAAGACTGATTGTGCCAAACAACAAGATTTGGGGCGATACTATCAACAACATCACTGTTGAGCATCAACGTCGTGTGGATATGACCTTTGGTATTGGCTATGGCGATAATATCGAGCACGCAGAAAAAGTGCTTCACGATATCGTAATGGCACATCCTTTAGTGCTAAAAGATCCAGAGCCTATGATCAAGCTACATACCTTAGGTGAGTCTTCAGTCGACTTTATCGTTCGTCCTTGGGCCAAGCCTGAAGATTATTGGGAAGTATACTGGGATATCACTCGCACGGTTAAAATGCGCTTCGATGCAGAAGGCATTAGCATTCCGTTCCCACAGCGCGATGTGCATATCTACCAAACGGCTATAGAGAAGTAACTCTTGTCGCTCTAAAGATAAAATGAAAAAAGCCCCGACAACCTAAGGTTATCGGGGCTTTTTTATATCAGTTTTTATACCAGCTAAGCTAAGCCAACAATCTCGCCATCATCATTGATATCGACATTAAGATAACCAGGCTTAATTCCCAGCCCAGGCATGGTCATCACCTGCCCCACCAGCGCCGTAACAAAGCCTGCACCGGCATTCAGTCTTAACTCGGTAATCGGCAATTCAAAGCCTGTCGGGATCCCCTTGATATTCGGATCATGGCTTATCGACATCGGCGTCTTAGCGACACAGATAGGTAGCTCGCCATAGTGATGTTTAGCCAACCAGCTAAGTTGTGATTTGGCTTTATCTGATAGAGTTACGCTCGATGCGCCATAGCCCACCTCTGCAAGCGTCATTAACTTAGACTCAAGACTGGTGTTGCTCTCATACAGCAAGTTGAAGTCTGACGGCGTCTGCGTCGCAAGATACACCATATCCGCAAGCTTAGTCGCTCCTTCGGCACCTTTGCCAAAGGCTTCACTGATCTCGCTACCAAAAGCCTTCGTTTGCTCAATAGCTTGCTTAAGCCACTCAAGCTCTTCATCGGTATCAGTTGGGAAACGATTGATTGCTACCACCACTGGCACGCCATATTGGCTGACGTTGTTGATATGCCATTCAAGATTAGCAAAGCCGACCTTTAGGCGATCCATATCTGGCTCGTTAATATCTTTGTCAGACTCAATACCACTGTTAGCTTTAAGCGCTTTTAGTGTCACTACCACGACAGATGCGCTCGGAGCATAGCCTGATTCTCTCACCTTGATGTTACTGAACTTTTCAAAGCCCATATCTGAGCCAAATCCAGCTTCTGTCACGACGACGTCGGCAAGCTTAGCCGCTATGGTATCGGCAATAATCGAAGAGTTACCATGAGCAATATTGGCAAAGGGTCCTGCGTGAATAAAACATGGATCACCAGACAGAGTCTGCATCAAGGTTGGCTCAATCGCATCAGCCATAATCACCGTCATCGCACCAGCAACGCCTAGTGTTTCGGCCGTGATAGGTTCACCCTGGGTATTAAGTGCCAATACGAGGCGACCAATCCGCTGCCTAAGATCTTTTAAGTCTTGGCTCAGAGCAAGAATCGCCATCAACTCTGACGCGGCAGTGATATCGAAACCGGATTCATGTACTGGACCGTTAACCGCACCAAATCCGACCTTAATCTGTCTTAGGCTGCGTTCGTTATGGTCGACCACTCGGCGCCAAAGGATATTTTCTGCATCGATATTCAGCGCAGTTAAACCAGACTCTTGAGTAAAGGCTTCGGCGCCTAAACGCGTTTCATGGAACAAACGCGCATCGATAGCCGCCGCCGCTAAATTATGGGCACTGCTTACCGCATGGATATCACCGGTTAAGTGTAGATTCAACTCTTCCATCGGCACGACTTGCGCATAACCGCCCCCCGCCGCGCCGCCCTTGGTACCAAATACAGGTCCCATGCTAGGCTGACGAATACAGGCGCAGGTTTTAATGCCATTGAGATTCATGGCTTGAGTCAAGCCAATAGTGGTCACGGTTTTTCCTTCGCCGAAAGGTGTTGGCGTCACCGCAGTGACAATCACCAACTTGGCATTTTCTCTGTCTGCGAGTCGTTTGGCGACCGACAGCGAAACCTTAGCCTTATTGGCACCACAAAGGGAGAATTCATCAGGCTCAAGGCCTAAGTTATTAGCGATCTTTGTGATAGGTAAACAGGTGTGTTGGCGCGAAATTTCAATATCTGAATGCATTCGGATTTTCCACGTTTTATTTTTATGTAGGGTAGTTACCGCTGCAATATAGGTGATCTCAGATAGCTAGAAAACACAAAAGCATTGTTATTTTAGCTTTTTGTAATCTACGTCAACAAACTGGTTATTTTTTTGCCGACTTTACGCTCAAACTTGCTAGATGAGGGATTTTCATGATGCAAAAAAGGCGCTTAAAGCGCCCTTTTACCGTCAACCTATTTCGGGACTAGACAAGGCTTATAAGAAAGTAATTTCACCGCTAAGATGTGGACGACGCCCTTTTTGATCTCTGAGCTCAAATACGGTTTTATCCTCAAGCTGCTCGGCGGCAAAACTAACGTTACTCGGCATAAATAGCGGCAGTTTGAAAGCCACATCGATCTGGCAGGCACGATCGCCAATACTTGGCATAAGCTGAGCGATACAACGTCCTTTCGACCACATGCCGTGAGCCAAAACACGATCGAAACCAAAGCGCTTCGACATGACAGGATGCAGGTGGATAAGATTATAGTCACCCGATGCCTTGGCGTAACGACGACCTAAATCTTCGGCTAGACTCCAGCTCACAGGCTCTTGCCAAGCCATGTCATTGGCCTTAGGTGGACGAACGCGCTTAGTCTTACCTTCAATACGGTACAGATAAGTCGACACAGACTCCCACACAAGCTCATCGCTAACGTAGGCTTTAGAAACCAAGTCAAACTCAAGACCAGAATCTGTTATACGACTACAAGTCAGCGCGCATTGAATATTATACTTTTCATCGACGCAAGCACTACGGTGTAAGGTGATGCTATTTTTAAGGTGGATCATCCCCAGCAACGGGAAGGTAATAGCGTCATGGGTAAAGATAACCGCATGTAGCCTAAACGCCATCACATATAGGTAAGTCGGTGGTAATGTCTTACCATCAAAATCGAACCCACAAACTTTGGCGTACTGAGCCACCTTGTCCTGAGACAAAGCCACATTTTCGCTAGTCACTTTGATCATAGGCAGCGGCTGCTCGTCCCAACCGGGCTTGCGTCCAAAAAATATCTTACGATAAAGAGTGAATAGCGACGGCAACGCCTTTAAATCGATACAGTATTCTTTATTCAAACCGATAAAACCTTTCAAAATGACAGGGAAACCAAAATAGGCGGCGTATTATACCTCAAAACTACCAAACTCGATAATCGCGACCTGAGTGAAGAAAACTCATCTTATAAACACTGCTGTTTCCAACAGTTTTTAGTCTTTGCCCCTAAAGGCAGTAAATAAGACTGAACACTTTTTTGACCAACTAAGTGACCCGCCCCCACGACAACAAACAGTGGCTGCGCAGTCTCAGGTGATTGCATCAATTTAATGATTTCTTGCGCCATCGTTTGGTTACGTCCCCAGAGCATTTTCTCAACCATTTCAGTTTCGCCTTCGCGGAGCATCTCCCCCTCCATCAAATCGGCTAGCTCGGTTTCATCACCACTACGCCAGACTGAAATTAACTTAAGCATATCGGAGTCAGGAGCCTCTATCGCCTCTCGCACCATGCTCCATTGAGTATCGGCATCGAATGATGACAAGAGTTCAAATTGAAACTCGGCACTTTCGAGTTCATATATAGGCTTGGCTCCTGCCTTTTCCAACAGCACGGCGTCAACCCCATAGGCCCCGCTATAGCCTAATGCGGCATAACGCCCTATGCTGACCTGCATCGACTGTAGCCAAGGTGCATAGCTTTGAATTGCAGCACAGAAACTCAGCTTATCTTGGCAATATTGGGACAGTATGGATTGCGTTTCAACATCGATAGGCAGCTGCTTTAAGCCATACTTAGCGAGTAGGGCTGGTACATTGGCATCTCTTATGTCAGCCTCAACGACTAACCCCGCAGACTCTTGATACGCCTGCTCGACCTGCTCAGGCAAAGGGAAAAAGTTGGCCTCGCCAATATGGATTGAGCCCAGAAGGTAGGCTATCTGTCCTTGATATGAGATTTGATAAAATGGCGGTTTATCACTGGGGGCAGCTTTAGTGGCCAATGACACAAACAGCATGGCTAGCCCTACTGAGGTGAATAAACGCCTAACGACACTTGTTGCTATCATCCTTGCCCCTTATAATTCAGCAAAATTTCTAATTGAGAGGCTGTTATGCCACACACACAGGTTATCGAGCAACTTAAAGCCAGTTTGCAAACCGCCTACCGCCAAGCCATCGATGCTGACGCGAGACTGGATGAGCTTAAAAAAGCGGGCCACGTAAAATTTGATGCTATCTTCAGTGCATCAGAAGGCTTTACCACCAAAAGCAACCGCTTTACCCCTTATGTGCAAGAGCTTGCAGCCGAGATGGAAGGCTTTATTCAAGATCCTGAGTCAATGACCAAGGGCCTCGAAGGCTACGTTCCTAAGCTTGGTTTATTACTGCAAACCATGCAGGCTTTTAAATCCAACGCAAAGTAATTCAAGCCAATATCAATCCGTTATTAACGGATTGATATCTGTCATCTAGCTGTCACACCGGTGTCATACACTTTGCTACCTAACACAATATTGGGTAGGAAAGGATGTCCGCAATCGATCTGCAACTAGAACTGTCAAAGATCATCGACAAGGAAAAAATCAGAGCCGTTTTTCAACCCATATGTAATATCTCTACCCATAAAGTTCATGGCTTTGAAGCATTAAGCCGCGGACCTGAGCATAGTCCACTATTTTCCCCTGTACCACTATTTAAAACTGCGGCTTACGAAGGTCGTCTATCAGAGCTTGAAACCTTATGTCGACGGATCTCCATTCAACAGTTTAAAAATATTCAGTTACCCGGCAAGCTATTCCTAAATATTTCACCCAAGGCGCTGTTAGAGCCAAATCACGCTAAAGGCCTCACCCTGAGCCTAGTTCAAGAGCTAGGGCTACATCCATCTCAGGTCGTCATTGAGTTATCGGAGCAATACCCTGCCGACGATATCGATCTACTAAAATCTTGCCTAAACCACTACCGCAGCCAAGGCTTTCTCACGGCGATCGATGACTTGGGAGCTGGGTATTCTGGTCTAAGACTCTGGTCTGAACTGGCACCAGATTATGTGAAGATTGATCGCCACTTTATCGAGTCGATAGATAGCTCATCGGTAAAGCAGGAATTTGTTCGCTCTATCATCAACCTGTGCCAAAACCTAAGCTGTAAGGTGATCGCCGAAGGAATTGAAACTCAATCGGAATTAGCAGTATTAAAACAGTTAGGAATTATCTACTGCCAAGGCTTTCTACTCGGCCGCCCAACCGACTCTCCCAATCGCTACATTCCATTTGAACCCACTTTGGAAGCGACTACACCAAAGGTACGATTTGCCGAATCAGCTGAAAGCCTTTGTAGCAGAGCCACAACCTGCCAGTTTAATAGCAAACTTAAACAGATAGGTGAGACATTTAACCAGCAACCCAACCTTCAAGCCATAGTGGTAATGCAAGGTGAATTGGTGATTGGATTAGTACTAAGAAGCCAAGTGATAGAGCTGTTTAGCACCCCCTACGGCCGTGCGCTTCACGAACACAGAGCCGTCGATGAGGTATTGACTGCTGAGCTTATTCGTATCGAAGCCAATATGCCCATATCCCAAGTCAGCCAACGCCTAACTAAGGAGTCTACCGATCTTGTGGTGCAGCAATTTATTATTCTCAAACGAGGAAAGTTGCTAGGTATTGGCCACACCAAAGATCTGTTAGCTAAAATCACCGATCAGAAAATTGCTATTGCGAGACACGCAAACCCGTTAACAGGACTCCCGGGCAATATTCCCATTCAAGAAGAGCTGCTGAGATTACGCCAACAAAACAAGCCTTTCTACCTAGCTTACTTTGACCTATCTCATTTTAAACCCTATAACGATATCTACGGATTCTGCCGAGGCGACGAAGTGATAATGGAGGTCTCTCGCCTACTCTTATGCCAGCAAACCAGTAGTAACTTTATCGGCCATGTGGGAGGGGATGACTTTGTCATTATCAGTACATGTGCGGATATTGAACGCCAAGCAATGAGAATTATTGATGATTTCGAGACAGCGAAGTCATCTTTTTATTCTAGACAACATTGGCAAGATCAACAGATGTTAGCGGAAGATAGAAATGGGCTACAGTGCTACCACGAGCTTATCTCTCTTAGCGTAGGAATACTTCCGCCCTCAATCACCATCGACTGTAATGAACATCAACTGTCACTCTATAGTGCACAGGCAAAAAAGCAGGCAAAACAAGCTGAAAGTTCAATTAGTGTATTTTCGCTAGAAACAGAGATTAGCGCATAAGCCGCAACGAGGACTTACTACGCTAATAACACTAAAAATGAGATGATAGAAAACTTAAGTTAACTACAGATTCGGCTTAATCGTTTTTTTAAGCCAAGCTGCCAGTAGCGCATTTTCATATCGATATGGTTGATTATTCATCTTATTAATTGAATACATGAAGTTCATATCCGTCAGCTTCTCATCACCAGCCATAACCACCTGATCACCATCAAGTATTTTGTAGCTAAAAGTAATGCGCGGTGGATAGATATCTTTGACCATTCTTAGATCGTTAGTCGTGGCACCAAATGTCGGTCTCACATCTCCGGCTAGGTCCAGATCGGTCACCACCATCTCCAGCTTCTGCTCGGGCTTAAGAATTTTGCTCGCCTCTTTATTTAAACTCTTGGTCATCTGATCGAAGGTACGCTGCTCGAAACGGGATTGAATATCGCCACTCGAGCGGATATCACGAAAACTATCTGGGTCTTGCCACTCAATTTTTACGATACCGTCTTCAGTCACTGGGTTTTCAACCGCTTCATCTGCCGCCCAAGCTGAGCTAGATGCGAGTATCCCCGCTACCAGTATATGTTTAACATTCATATGTGCCTCCACGGTTGAATATAAGCTAATCATTAATAACTTAACTATATAATACAAAAGCTGTATCGCAGCTTAACTAGATAATTTAGTTAATGTACTTAACATAGTCATATTAGTAGACCATATTACAAACAAACTAGTTGCATCAAATTGCATCTCAGTCTAACGGCGCAGCCAAAATGCCACTTTAGCTTTGCCTGCTTAGCCGTTAAGCTAAGATGACCTCGTCAGAATCAAAGTTAAAGTCATGCAAAAATTAACGCCTATCATCTTTGTCATCGTCTTATTTAGTGGGCTGGCCGCTGCCATTTTCAGTATCAACCACTCTGAAACAGCTTCACAGTCTGAAAGCTGGTCGGCTTTTATCTATAAAAACGGTTACAACTCCGGTCGATATGACAAGAAAGACGATTTTGACAGCTACCCAAGCTGTAAAGCCTATGCCCAGCAAGAATCCGACAAGCTTAACGGTGCCCCCTGGGAATGCGGCTTAAACTGTGGCTTTGATTCCATGCGCCAAGGCTTTCATTGTGAAACCATGACCAATGAATAAATAATAGCCAATAAAAATAGCTAGTGAATGCCTGTTGCGTTTAGCCCTCTCACTCTAATTTAACGCTAACATTTCTCAGCTTTAAACCTGTCTTATAGATCTTCGCCTTAGCTTAAGCCAAATCAGCCTGTATATATCCACCAACAAACCTGTTCACTTTTTATTCAGCTCCGGTACATGTTACATCCGCTAACATTCGTATCAAGTTAAAGCGTACCACCGAGGAAAGCTCCTAAGCTTGCCAACATTTATGCAGCTAAGAGTCAGGATTTCTGAAGCGGGTTACCCATTTTATTATTTGGAGTCAAATATGAACTACTCGAATATTACCAAAATCCCTTTTTCTGGCCGCATGGCATTTATCGCCGCACTATTAATGTCATTCAGCTTTATCGGCCAGGCTAACGCCAATGAATTTACCGCTAAAGAGAAAGCCGCCATTGCAGAACACTACGAAATTCTTGCCGAACATCAAGCAGAGTCAGACCAAGTGTTAGAGTCAAAGCTACAGGCGGAGTTCGATGAGCAGATGCATGATTCTGAGCAAGAGTTTATGGAGCTCGCTTGTGCTACTCATGGACTAGAATTCGATAGTGAATCTACAGTTTGTCACGAATAACGATGACATGAGTTCACGACGAATAGTCATAGGGGCCCAGCTCTAGAGAGGGGGTCAATAAAAAAACGAGGCCATTTGGCCTCGTTTTGCTATTTATCTCACAGCTAGCGATTCAACTTAGAAAGGAAATGCCGCGCTTAGTTGTGGGTAAGCAGCCTTAAGCTGCTTCTTCTTATGCGAGAACTTTTTCCCAGCAGGACTTGCCTGACCCGATGGCACATAAGGTAGCTCATCATCGGCACGCTCTTCATAAAGTTGGCCCGCAATCAGATCGTATTCATCGACGAAAGGATAGGCAGAGCCGTCTTTCTCTGGCCATTGTGGTAAATTGCCCAACTCATCTGGCGACTCAACCACTTTGTCGTACCACTCCTGGCCCAAAGAGATTAAGAAACAACGAAACTCAGCAAAGGCATATTCAGAATCACAGCCTGTAATAATATAAGCTGCGCCCCACACAGCCCAAGAATAAGAACGACGCATCTGCTGACCAAATATCTTATCAAAATCACGCAGTTCATCATTACTCAAGGGGCTCAATTTCTGTTTGAGGGCCTCGGCTAGTTCTGTTTGATCTTGTTGTGGTGATGTTCGGGTCACTAACGCCCAAAACTCAGATTCTGTCATCGGATTCTCTAATAGTACGGTGTAATGTTGGCTATTCTAGCGCATTCCCTGCCAGCTTAGCTAAACAATCTCACTGATGAATAAGTTGTGTTATAGACGCGACCCGCGGTTTTTTTTACACTCCAAGCAACAACTATATAAAAAATATGACGACCTTAGGTACCCAATGACAAAACCACATCCACTGTTAGCGATTTTGATGTTCATCTACACACTACTCGCAGTTGCCGCCCTCTGGCGCACCTTTACGACTCAAGCTTTCGATCTATTAACCCTTGGGGTATTTCCAGTGCTTTATGGGCTTTTTATGCGCCGATTTTGGGCTGGGGTAGTGCTAAAGATCTATCTGACTATTCAAACGGTAGCCCTACTCGCATTGGCGACGGCCGCCGTTATCGCCTACCAAATCACCCCAGAAGACGTCAAAGTCATCGTTAACGGTCAGAATATCCCTATCGGCGCGATTGTGGTTGCAGCGCTTATTGCTATGACATTTCAGTTCTGGGTAGCATTTAGCCCTAAAACTCGTCACTACTTAAAGCCAGAAGAGGTCGCCGAATAAGCATTAATGGGCAATCATTTCCATTTACGCTTCATCAGCGCCCCCCATAATAGAAATACAATTAAATCGGTACCTTAATTTATGCGCCATTTACAGCCAAGCGAACTATCAATCTTGCTGGTCGAGCCATCAGACACCCAAAGAAAAATCATCTGTCAGCGCCTCGAACAGGAAGGGGTCAAACAGATCCAAACCGCCACGAATCTTGCTCAGGCTCTGCAGATCATCAATCGTCACCAGCCGGATCTCGTTGCCAGCGCCATGCATTATGAAGACGGCACCGCATTAGAGTTGCTACAACAGATCAAGTCATCAAAACATTTTAGCGATATTCAATTTATGCTGGTCTCTAGCGAGTGTCGCCGCGAGCAGCTTGAGGACTATCGTCAATCAGGCGTTGTCGCCATACTGCCTAAACCTTTTACCGCTGAACATTTAGGTAAGGCATTAAACGCCACTATCGACCTACTCAGCCATGACGAATTAGACTTGACCCACTTCGATGTACAGGACTTACGTGTTCTGGTGGTCGATGATAGCAAGATGGCCCGTAACGTCATTAAGCGCACCATTAGCAACCTAGGTTTAAGGCTCATCACCGAGGCAGAAGATGGTCAGGAAGCCATTGAACTGATGCAACAGCAGATGTTTGACTTAGTGATCACCGACTACAATATGCCAAGTGTCGATGGTTTGGCACTGACTCAGTTTATTCGGAACGATAGCCAGCAATCCCACATACCTATCTTGATGGTGTCATCGGAGGCCAATGAGACCCATTTAAATAACGTATCTCAGGCTGGAGTAAATGCGTTGTGCGACAAGCCTTTTGAGCCAAATACCGTGAAACAGATCATTTATCAGCTGCTAGAAGAGTAAAAAACTGAGAAATCGCCCCTATTTTTGACTTTAAGGGCTATTTCATAGGGTTAAAGCACTTTTAAAATGCAAAGGCTTGTGGCATGTTACATAACGCTACTAACAAATAAATCTACGGAAAGAAGAGACTATTCAAATGAATAAGACTGAACTTGTTGCAAAAATGGCTGAATCTGCAGAACTAACTAAAGCTGAAGCCGCTCGCGCCTTAAAATCTTTTGAAGAAACAGTTGCGGAAGCAATGAAGAATGGAGATAAAATCTCTATCGTTGGTTTTGGCTCTTTCGAAACTACGCAGCGCGCAGCGCGTACAGGTCGTAACCCACAGACTGGTAAAGAGATCCAGATCCCTGCGGCTACCGTACCTAAGTTCAAAGCAGGTAAGACGCTTAAAGATAGCGTTAACTAAATCACTGTTTCCGCAGTTAATAACTAAACCTCCATTAGGAGGTTTTTTTATATCTGTAAAATATCAAAATTGCCCTCACCAGTCTGCCCTATCACAGTGCTTGTTGCCCTAGTATGAATCATTCCTGCTCCCACAAAAACAACAAACAAAACTAAGCAATTGTTTTAATTGACATTATATTTTGGCTTAGAGTTTGCTAATCCTAATACGAATCAAAAACACAATAATGTTTCGCTAAAGGGGAATAGAATGAACAAGTTACTCATGAATGGCACAATAATCCTTATTACATCGCTAGTCGGTACATCAGCGCAAGCCGCTGTTGAGGCTAATATTGGCGCAACCTCCAACTACCTATGGCGTGGTATCACCCAAACCAATGATGCTGTAGCCGTGCAAGGGGGCATCGACTATAGCCATGACTCGGGCTTCTATGCAGGCACTTGGGCCTCTAATGTCGACTTTGGCGATGATACAAGCTACGAGATTGATTTCTATACCGGCTTTGCTGGTAGCATAGGCGAAGACTTCGAGTATGACATCGGCTACCTCTATTACGCCTACCCTGATGCTGACGATAGCATTGACCTAGGTGAAGTCAGTGCGGCCATTAGTTGGAAATGGATAGCTGTCAGTTACTCTCACCTAGTAAACGCAGGCAGTGAGGTGGTAACAGAACCCCTAGATAATACCGACATGGACTATCTGCAAACGACCCTCACCTACCCCATCTCTGAAACCCTATCGATTTCAGTCCATTATGGTTACTCTAGCGGCGATGTCGTCACGGCTTGGTACGATGAAGACAGCTATGCCGATTACGCGTTAGCCCTGAGTAAAGACACAGATTTTGGTACCATCTCTTTTACTGTCAGTGATACAGATCTTAAAAATGACGATCCAAAAGTTTTGCTCGGTTATAACTACAGTTTTGAGCTATAACTCACTGTTAAAAAGGCTATTTACTCTATTATTTAGGATAAATAGCCAAAGGAGTGACCAGACACTTTTAGTTGCTTTATTTCATCAAACAACTAAAAAATAGCTATTTTTATAAATTATGAACTATAAATGTAATTTTGTTACGTAGATCGCATATTTTTAAATCACATCCTGCTAAATTCCAAAATAAGCACTCACTAATAAGGTTTAACCAAGCAAGCCAATGAGCGCTTACATTGTTTAGTTATTAACCTGATGGTATCGACAGCATTACCCTTTTCCGCTAACAAAGCGACCGGGCCAATGGATACCTAGCAAAGAGGAATTCGTGATGGCTCAGACTATTGACTTTGTGCCCAACGATGCAGAAATTGAGGCGTTAACAACGCCAAAAAATAAGCAAGCTGCTGACGAGTTAGCACATAAGAAAGAGGTGAAAAAACGCCTCGAAGCCTATCTTGAAATGGCGCAATTAAAACGCGATTTAAGTGAAGATGATTTTTGGGCATAAATAACATTTAGCCCTTATAAGAAAAGCTCCTAAGATAATATCTAGGAGCTTTTTTAGTTTATGAGGAATAATACCACCAAACTACATTGCGATTATTTGGCCTTTTGCGACTCTAAATCAGTCTGGCGCTTCTTCAGAAAATACTCTCTAGTTAACCCAAATACCACAGGGCTCAATAGTGCCAAGGCGATAAGGTTAGGAATTGCCATCATGGCATTGAGCGTATCTGCCAATAACCAGATAAACTCCAACGAACTCACGGCTCCTAGCGGCACCACAATTGTCCAAAGGATTCTGAATGGTTTAATGGCTTTAATACCAAACAAGAACTGCACGCATTTCTCACAGTAAAAGCTCCAGCCCAAAATCGTGGTAAAGGCAAAAATACTCAGAGCGATAGCCACCACATAGTTACCGAGCGGGAAGGCATGAGAAAAGGCAAACGAAGTCAATGCGGCGCCATTCTCGCCCGACGTCCAAGCACCCGATACGATAATAGCTAAACCCGTGATACTACAAACGATCAAGGTATCGATAAAGGTACCTAACATAGCCACTAAGCCTTGAGCCACAGGGTTGTTAGTCTGCGCTGCCGCATGGGCAATAGGAGCACTACCTAGACCCGCTTCGTTAGAGAACACGCCACGCGCCACACCAAATCGAATCGCGGCCCAGACCGCCGCACCAGCAAAACCGCCTTGAGCTGCAACTGGATTAAATGCACTATGCAAAATCAGCTCGATCGCAGCGGGGATCTCTGACGCATAGACGACCAAAACCGCAACACCGGCAGCGAGATAGAAAATGGTCATCATAGGCACAAGTTTGCCCGCAACATCGGCAATACGCTTAATACCGCCCATAAGTACAGCGCCAACCAGCACCATAAGTACCACACCAGTAATCCAGTTTGGTACGCCAAAATTACTACTGAGTGCATCGGCAACAGAGTTAGCCTGCACCGTATTACCGATACCAAACCCGGCAAGAGAACCAAATAGTGCAAAGGCGGTACCTAACCAAGCCCATTTAGCACCTAAGCCATTTTTGATGTAATACATTGGACCACCAACGTGGTTACCATTGTCATCCACTTCACGATACTTAACGGCAAGCACGGCTTCGGCAAACTTAGTCGCCATCCCCACCAGCGCCGTACACCACATCCAAAACAGTGCACCAGGACCACCGATGAAAATCGCGGTAGCAACGCCGGCAATATTACCCGTACCTATGGTGGCCGACAGTGAAGTCATCAAGGCATTAAAGGGGCTGATCTCCCCTTTCATATTTTTATCTTTGTCAGGGATCCGCCCCGACCATAACAGCTTAAAACCTGTGCCTAGTTTTAAGATCGGCATCAAACGCAAACCAACAGTCAAGAATAACCCGACGCCAAGAATCATAATCAACATGGGCGTCCCCCAGACCACACCATTGATCATGCTTATAAAATTCGTAATAGCTTCCATTCAAACCTCGTCGATACAGAGAATTTATCGTTATTATTTATATTTATAATTGTGTCTCTAGGGCTTTTTGATCTTCCATTTTTGATCTTGAATTAGATTAGAAAGATCAAAAGGTCCTAATAAAGCGAGTAGGCTCTCAAGAATGATTAACCGACTCAAACTTTCAAACAGAGTACAACGAATTGTTAACGTTTGGGAAGGTTGAAAAATAAACTTTAATGGTTTTACCATAGCGCCTTGCGGCACTATGGCAATACAGCAGCGCTCAACTTTTAATTTGAGTTTTAGTCCGAGGCAATTTGAACGAGATAACAAAAGTAACAAACAACATGGCAGTCGAAATAAACAAACAAGCAGCAAGCCCCGCCTCTTGATAGACCCAGCCGGAAAGCACAGTACCGAGTAAGCGCCCCATAGCATTGGCCATGTAGTAGAAGCCAATATCGAGCGATACGCCATCTTCTCCGGCGTAACTGACAATCAAATAACTATGCAATGAAGAGTTAATAGCAAAGACGGCACCGAAAATCATCAAGCCTACAATCAAGGCCAATTGTGGCGCGATCCAGCCAGTAAACATCACCACAGCCAATATTGCGGTGACCAATGTCAGTAAGCCGACCCAAAGCGTGGCAACCTTGCCATCGGGCGCACGCTTTCTTGCGGAAAAAGAAGGCGCTATAGATTGCACCATGCCATAGGCGATAACCCAAATAGCGAGAAATGCCCCGACACTGCTGTGCTCCCAGCCAAGCTGGCTGGCAAGAAATACAGGTAGTGCTATTACAAACCACACGTCTCGGGCTGCGAATAAAAACAGACGCGCCGCTGAGAGGATGTTGACACTATCACTCTTAGAAAAGATCTCGGTAAACTTGGGCTTAGACTTAGCCTTACCTAAGTCGGCTTTCAAGCTGACAAGACTGCCAAGCCACACTAGCAATAGCATCGCAGCCATTATAGCCACTGCACCAGTAAAGCCAGCAACAGACAACAACAAGCCCCCCAAGAAGAATCCAGCTCCTTTTAGCGCATTCTTAGAGCCCGTTAATATGGCAACCCAGCGATAAAGCTTATCTTCTGCATCTTTCGGTACTAAGGTTTTAATCGCACTCTTGGCGCTCATCTTATTCAGGTCCTTAGCTATCCCTGAAAGCGCTTGCGCCGCCATCACCCAAGGAACCGTCAACATAGCCGCTGGCAGCAAAAGCATCGAAAGGGCTGCAATCTGCAAACCTAGGCCAATATTCATAGTGCGATTGAGCCCTAACCTCGCCCCTAGCCAGCCACCGATGAGATTAGTCACCACGCCGAAAATTTCATAAAACAGGAATAGCATGGCAATCGCCAGCGGGGTATAACCTAAATCATAAAAGTGCAGCACCACCAGCATGCGTAGCGCACCGTCGGTGAGCGTGAATGCCCAGTAGTTACCTGTAACGATTAAGTATTGCTTAACGCTTTCAGGCAAAGAACGAAGTTTTGTTAACACAGCTTACCACCTTTAAAAAAGGAACTAGGATACGAGGACGTGGCTGCGCCACTACTAGAACGCTTCGCTGCTAGGAAAGCAAAGTCAAAAGCTATAACAGCAGACAGGCTCTGTCTTTAACCGTCTCAGCTTTCCCGACTTTAACCGTCTTAGCTTGCATCGTCTCTGCTTGATGGGCTAAAGCCCAACCTACAACCTATTTTCTATCTTTTCTTTACCGTAAGCTAAGCGTTCCGTGAGTGAGTCTGCGAACGTTCCGTAAGGCCGCAGGCCACTCGTCTCAGATTTCCCTGCTTTTCCTAGAACCTAGAAGCGAAGCGTCCTGCTTTTCCCTTTAAGCCTGATCCATCTTACCAACCATAATGGCAAGCTCTGCGGTGCGGTTTGCATAACCCCACTCATTGTCATACCAGACATAGAGTTTCACTTGGGTGCCGTTAACCACCATGGTCGATGGCGCATCTATGATGCTCGAACGCGGGTCAGTTTTATAATCTACAGATACCAGCGGACGCTCCTCATAACCAAGAATGCCTTTAAGCTCACCTTCAGCCGCGTCTTTTAGCAAGCTGTTCACCTCGGCTTCGGTGGTTTCACGGTTAAGCTCAAATACACAATCGGTAATTGAGGCATTAGCCAAAGGTACACGCACCGCATGGCCATTTAACTTGCCCTTTAACTCAGGGAAGATATGGGTAATAGCCGTTGCGCTGCCCGTTGTGGTTGGAATCAGGCTTAACCCACAGGCACGAGCGCGACGCAGATCTTTATGAGGTGCATCTAGAATGGTCTGGGTATTGGTAATGTCGTGAATGGTTGTCATCGACCCATGTTTGATACCAATTTTTTCGTGGATCACTTTAACCACAGGCGCCAAACAGTTAGTGGTACAAGATGCGGCCGTCACAATAGGGTGCAGCTCCTTGTTATAAAGATCGTGATTCACTCCCATAACGATATTGAGCACGCCCTCTTCTTTCACTGGCGCAGTGACCACCACTCTTTTCACCCCTTGAACTAAATAGGCTTGTAGCAATGCTTTCGTCTTCATCACTCCAGATGCTTCAA
The DNA here is from genome assembly GCF_947497935.1 of uncultured Shewanella sp. Taxonomy (GTDB): domain Bacteria; phylum Pseudomonadota; class Gammaproteobacteria; order Enterobacterales; family Shewanellaceae; genus Shewanella. The sequence goes on along the minus strand of NZ_CANMIO010000006.1, from coordinate 73,916 downwards.
TCACCACGTCACAGCCTGACCAATCGGTATCGGCAATCGCTTTATTGCGGGTTGTGGCAATGCGGCTTTCACCAATCACTATGTCATCGCCGTCAGCCGTCGCTTCCTCAGACCAGCGACCATGAATTGAATCGAATGTCAGCAGATGAGCCAATGTCGCTGCATCACCGGCAGGATCGTTGATCTGTACAAATTCAACATCGCCATTACTCCATGCCGATCTTAGCGCTAGACGCCCCATTCTACCGAAGCCATTAATACCAATTTTGATTGTCATAGTCGTCTCTTAATCTGTGATTAAATCGTTTAAGTTTAATTTAGAGTTAGAATTCTTTCTCGAATATATAGTGCAAGTTTATGTTCTGAGCGAGCAGCTACTGCTGAGTGACAGCGTCTTCAGCAAATAGGTGACGACTGCGATTGGCTATCGCCACTAACGATAACATCACAGGCACCTCTACCAGTACGCCAACCACAGTGGCAAGTGCCGCCCCCGAGTGTAAGCCAAACAGTGAGATTGCTACTGCCACAGCTAGCTCAAAAAAGTTTGAGGTGGCAATCATGCAAGCCGGAGCGGCTATCTTATGAGTCAGCTTCATCCGCTTGGCGATAAAGAAGGCAATGAAGAAGATGCCATAGGTTTGGATCAACAGAGGAATCGCAATCAGTGCGATATTTTGTGGCTGAGCAATAATGGTTTCAGCCTGAAAACCAAATAACAATACCACCGTGGCCAGAAGGCCCAACATAGACCAAGGTTTTAACTTAGCCACAAACCCATTCAGTCGCGTTTCATCGCCATTTTTCTGCAACAGGTGCCTCGTTAGCACGCCTGCGGCAAGAGGCAGTACCACATATAGCACCACTGAAGATAACAAGGTTGCCCAAGGCACCTGAATATCACTCACGCCGAGCAATAAGGCGGTAATCGGCGCAAATGCCACTACCATGATCAAGTCATTTACCGAGACCTGCACCAAGGTGTAATTCGGATCGCCTTTAGTGAGCTGGCTCCAGACAAACACCATCGCCGTACAAGGCGCGACGCCTAATAAAATCATACCTGCAATATATTCATTAGCTGTTTGTGGGTCGACTAAGTCGACAAAGAACACTCTAAAGAACAACCAACCTAGGGCTGCCATAGTGAAGGGCTTAACCAACCAGTTAATGACTAGAGTTAGCACTAATCCTTTAGGACTTTTCCCCACATCTTTAATGGCCGAAAAGTCTATCTGGATCATCATCGGATAGATCATCACCCAGATCAGCACAGCGATCACTAAATTCACATGGGCATACTCAAGCCCTGCAACGATAGCAAACGTATCGGGGGATAAATTACCTAAAAACACACCAGCAAGGATGGCTAAGCCTACCCACACACTTAAATACCGCTCAAAAATACCCATTACATTTCGCCTAATATGATTATAAATAGTCAAACAAAACTCTGATTAGCAGCAGTTTTTAGCTCGCTCTGGTCGAGCTCCCATCTGCAGCAGCTTATTTAAATTTACTGCGACCATCTCGCTCTGCTCTTTTGCCAGAGTCTGTAAGATCTCATTCGCCCACACAGGTAATTCAGGGTTAATACGATAAAAAACCCATTGCCCCTGACGCCTATCCACTAATAGGCCAAGCTTACGCAACTGCGCCAAATGGCGAGAGATCTTAGGTTGGATCTCATCAAGCGCGGCCATCAACTCACAAACACATAGCTCAGACTCAGCCTGGATCAACAGCAGACTACGTAACCGCGTATCATCGGCTAGCGCCTTAAAAAAAGTTAAAGGTGTCATCATCATCTCTCGATAAACTCAATATTTACTGGACACAGTATATACGAAAAATAATATATACGTTTTACCGTATATTCAAGTCGTATTTAAACGATTAGAATGGAAAAGGCAAAATATTAAACATGGAGTGAAAATACTGCTAAGTTATCTATATGATTTAAATGATATTGGCACTGCCCGCCAAGGGACGACCTCCTGATGCAGAAGCTTAAAATAATTGTCTCGATCACCTTGATGATACTCGTCAGCAGCTGCGCCAACTTTCGTCATCTAGCGAAAGAGGTCGATATGCTCAACAGTGTCTATGTCGAATATCGGGTCACAATTCAGTCACTGCATGAGGCTGAATCTTTTGTCTTCGTGCAACTGCAAAGCCTCGACGCCGAAACAATCGATGGCTATGAAGTCGTGATCGGCAATCAACAAATTACCGTGACGGGCGACACCAAGAGCCAATACCTTTTTACGTTTAACGACACCAATAACGATCTGCAATTTCAAGTCGGTGAAGCATTCTCCATTAACCTTTTACCTGAAGACACCAGTAAACCTCTGCTTCTGCACCTTAGCAAGACCCAAGACAACTATCCGCAAGCCTTAGTCGGTGCTCCCTTAAACAACTTACTCAATGTTAAGTTCAGTCCAGCGAAGATAGGCGAGCCAGCCGATTTGGATGCACCGCAATTTGATAGAGAAATAGCAGAACTCGGCATGTGGAAACCCATAACCCACCTCAAGCAAGGCAACAGCGGCTTATTCTTTATCGATGATTTCGATCCAAGTAAGATCCCCGTCCTCTTCATTCATGGCATGAACGGTACCGCACGAGATTTTGCGCCACTTATCGCTAAACTAGACAGGCAAAAATATCAGGTTTGGGTCATGAACTACCCTAGCGGTTTGTCTATCGAGCTATTGGCAAACGGACTCAATAGCCTGATAAAAATCATCGATTATCGTTATGACGTTAAAACTTTTCACTTAGTCGCACACAGCATGGGGGGCCTGGTCACTCAGGCCTATTTAGATCTGTGCCGCAATCAGCTTGGTTGTGATGATATCGCCAGCTTTACCTCTATATCGACACCATTTGCAGGTGTCGAGTCGGCACAAAGCGGTGTGGATTACGCCCCCGTAGTGATGCCTGCATGGCGTAACCTAGCACCAAACAGTGATTTTATTGCTACGCTGTTTACAGATAGATTGGCAGAGGATTTGACAGACGATAGCAACGACTTAAGCCGTCCAGCACACCAACTGATTTTCGGTTATAAAGTCAGTGGCATTATCAATAAGAAAAGCAGCGATGGGGTGATTAGCTTAGATAGCCAGCTAAGAGACAAGGCCCAGCAGCAGGCCGAACGGGTTTACGGTTTAAATGAAGATCATGTCAGTATTTTGAGTAACGACAACTTAGCTGAGGCGCTGCATCAATTTTGGCTACAGACTGAAAAGCAACACGCGGCTAAGCATGATGGCTGACAATAAAAAAACAGATAATGATAAAAGCTGCTAGCAACAAAAAAGGCCTCCAGAAGGAAGCCTTTTAAAATATTCAGCAAATGCCTTAGTTACCGGCGATCTTCATCTTATCCATTAAGATCCCGCCAGTGCGGATCGACGAACGTAGATCGCGATCTTTAGCAACACCAACGATATTCTGGTACATATCTTTCAAGTTACCCGCGATGGTGATCTCTTCTACTGGGTACAAGATCACGCCGTTTTCGACGTAGAAGCCCGCTGCGCCACGAGAGTAATCACCCGTGACCGTATTCACGCCTTGGCCCATCACTTCGGTGACAATAAGCCCAGTACCCATCTCTTTAACCAATTGGTCAAAGGTTTGTCCCGTAGTCGATAGGGTCCAGTTGTAGATCCCGCCAGCATGGCCGGTATTGGTCAAGCCAAGCTTGCGCGCCGAGTAACTGGTTAGCAGATACGTCGCTAAGCGACCATTATCGATAATATCTCGCGCTTGGGTAGCAACACCTTCACTGTCGTATGCAGAACTTGCCAATGCACCGACGAGTAATGGATCTTCATGAATACTGAACCAATCAGGGAAGACTTGAGTGTCAATAGCGTCGAGGAGGAAACTCGACTTACGGTATAAGCTACCACCGCTAATAGCGCCAACTAAGTGTCCAATTAGACCTGTGGCGATCTCAGGTGAAAACAACACAGGTAGTTGTGTCGTAGCAATTTTACGACCACCTAATCGACCAGCTGTTTTTTCTGCCGCTTTCTTACCTATGATCTCTGGCGCAGCCATTTCGCTAAACTTACGCGAAATCGTGTAGTCATAGTCGCGTTGCATACCGCCTTCATGCTCACCAATCGCCACACAACTTAAGCTATAGCGAGAGCTGCAAAAGCCATTTAGGAAACCGTAGCTATTACCATAAACCTTAACGCTTGAATGGGCGTTAGCGCTGGCGCCATCTGAAGTTTTTACACGTGGGTCGGTATCTAGCGCAGCCTCTTCGGCAAGCACCGCTAACTGAGTCAGTTCTTCTGGAGAGATCTCTTGTGGATGGTATAGGTCAAGATCTGGAAACTCAGTCGCCATCAAAGACTTATCAGCCAAGCCATTATATGGATCTGCAGAAGTAAAGCGTGCAATATCATCGGCGGCTTTTACCGCTTGCTGAATGGCGGCAGGGCTCAAGTCTGATGTCGATGAGCTGCCTTTACAACCATCTCTAAAGACCGTAATACCTAAGGCGCCATCTTTATTAAACTCAACAGTTTCAACTTCTTTCATACGAGTCGAAACAGACAGGCCTTGCTGCTTACTAATCGCAACTTCTGCACCAGAAGTGCCTAATGTTTTTGCATATTCCAGCGCCATCGAAACGGCATCTTTCAAGGAATCCAATTCAATATCAATGCTAGGTGAAGACACAGATCTACTCTTTATTTGTCGGCAATAGCGATAGCATAACAAACCCAAATACCAATCACATTAAATAATCCCTCTACGACAGGCACAATCGCGGCGCGAAGCAATAAACAAATCACCGCTTTGGCTGGTGCTACGACTAAAATAGGAAAGGAAATAAGCAAGTATAGATGTTATTATTAACTCAGAATTTGTAAGAGATTTTTAGATATGAAGATTGTCGGTGACTCAGAACACTTCCACCAGCCCTATGACAAAGATGAGAACTACGAAAGTAGAGCGGACGCTAAACGCGAAATCGCCATCTATCAAGAATATGGCAATAGATTAGTTGCACTTAGTAAGACCCAAGTACAGAAGCTAAACCTTGATGAAACGCTTTACGATAATATTTTGAAAGCTAAAACAATCAAAATTAATACCGAAGCGCACCGTCGTCACATTCAGTACATTGGTAAACTAATGCGTTATGTTGATCTCGAAGAGTTAGAGATCGCGATTAAGAACGTACTGAACCAAAACAGCAACGAAAGTGCTAAAACCAATGTGGCTGATAAGACACGTGATCAGTTATTAGCTGAAGGCGATCCAGCAGTACAAGCCTTAATTGAGCAGCACCCTGAATTTGATAGACAGAAACTTCGTCAGTACATTCGTCAGACAAAAAAAGAACTAACGAAAAACCCTGATATGGAAGCGTCAAAGACAGCTAAAGAATTAAGTAAATATTTACGTAACGAGATCAAAGATTAATCGTTACATATATAGACATCACTTCTATATAACTACACAATAGCTCCCGAAGTCTTAACACGACTTTGGGAGCTTTTTTATTGGTCTTTCCTAGGCTTAATACGCAAGCGCCCATCCTAAACATACAGTTAAACATGTAGCATTAAGGAATATGCAAATGCGCCCGCCCTCAAAACTGGCTAGCCTTCCCCTATCTTTATTCTGTCTTTCTTTACTCGGTGGCTGTAATGGCGCATCGGATGACAATGGTGATACCGACAACGGCGGTACCTACTCTCTCTCATTAAGCTATAAAACGGTCGAAAATGGTGCCTGTGCCGAGCCAACAGACTCACTCAGCTTTGCTGCCAATGGCAGTTTTTGCGCCGTCGCTCATTTAAAGCAAGACAATAGCGACCGTAGCGGCCAGCTTATCTCTTTTTCAACAACTTTTGGTGAACTTTCTGTTGCTACCAAGCTCACCAACTCAAACGGCCTAGCCGAAGTGATTGTGAGTAATTCTTCAGGAGCTGAGGGAGCGGGTACCTTAACGGCGAGCTTTGCCGAAGGGACAAACACAGCCAATGCTAACCGCAACTTCGAATTGACCTCGGCAACTGCACCATCTGAACCTAAGTTCACTTTAAATAGTGCCATCATCAACGGCACAGCCGTTGTGACTCAGTTCAAGGCGGGTGAAACAGTACAACTACAAGCTCAGTTCTTAGATGAGCAAGGCCAAGGCATAGCTGGAAAGATGGCGAGCTTCACGGCGGGTAGTGCAAACTTAAACCCTGGCTCTGCTCTGACCAAAGCAAACGGTATTGCCCAGGTCAGCTACACCCCTACTGATAGCGACCTTGGCGCGGCTAACTTCTCAGTGACCTTAGATGACAATGATAAAATCTACCAAAGCTCAGGTCTCTACGAAGTGCTAGCAAAAGATGCCGTCAGTGAAGATGGTGTTATTGTTATCGGGCATTTCTCTGCAGATGGCAGCTCTTTTACCGAGAACGAACTGGCGACAACCTTACCTTTAGAGGCTGATAAGTACACCGTCAGCGCGGGCGGTACTTTCGGTGTGACCGCCGATTTAGCCATTAAGAATGACGATGCTAGCTACACCCGCTTACAAACTCCAACTAGCGTAAACTTCAGCTCTAGCTGTGTATCAAGCAATAACGCCAGTATAGACTCACCAGTGACCACCCTATCTGGTACCGCTAGCTCAACTTTCCAAAACACTAGCTGCAGTGGCAATAGTGAGCGAAATGACCAAATCATTGCATCCGTCGTTGCAGGTAACCAAACCCTAACCGCAGAACTTGATTTTTCACTCGCAAGCCAGACCTTAGCCAACTTGAGCTTTATCTCGGCGGAACCAACATCAATTCGCATCAAAGGCGCTGGCGGCACAGGCTCAAGCGAGTCATCGCTAATCACGTTTAAAGTCGCCGATGCTAATGGTCAGCCTATCGCACAGCAAGCAGTAGACTTCTCACTCGACACCAGTGTTGGCGGCATCAAATTTACCAATGGCGACACAAATACCAGCAACACCAGCAACTCAGCAGGTCTTGTAAGTACAACCGTGCTTTCTGGCACTATGCCAACACCTGTGCGCGTATTAGCAACAGCTACAAGCAGTGATGGCGAATCTGTAACGACTCAGTCTGAGCAACTCACCATCAACACTGGTTTGCCACAGCAGTTAGGTTTTGGCTTATCGAGCAACCTGCTTAACCCTGAAGCCGGTGACTTTAATAACGTAAAAGCGACAATTACCGCTTTTGCTTCAGATAGCTTTGGTAACCCTGCCCCCGATGACACCACGATTAACTTTACCGCCGAAGGCGGCCAAATTGAGCCTAGCTGCTTAATCGTCGATGGCAGTTGCAGTGTTGAGTGGAGCTCTACTACGCCACGCCCAACCGATCACCGCATTACAGTGCTCGCTTATGCTCTAGGACATGAGACGTTTTTTGATACTAATGGCAATAATGTATTCGATGCCAAAGATGGCGGTGCGATTGCACTTGCCTGTGTCGATAGCAAGGGGTCTGCGGTAGCTTGTAAAGGTAATGGTTTTGACCGAGAAACCTATCATGAGAGTGGCTTTAGCGACCTTGGCGATGCGTTTAGAGATAATAATGAAAATGGCGTACATGACTCAGGTGAGCCCTATTTCAATACCAAGCCAGATCAACCATATAGTGCAGCAGATGGCTTCTTTAACGGCCCTCAATGTGAAAGTCTTTGCAACTCACAAGCAACTAAGACCTATATCCGTAAAGCCCTAGTAATGACAATGTCGGGCTCTGATGCTTATTTTGAAATAACTCAAAATGATGTGGTGATTTTCACTGAGTTGAATCCAGATGGCACGGTTAATACCAATAAACCACGCAATAACATTACCGCTAGCCCCATTGCAGCAGGTGACACAGCCACATTTGAAATACGTTTCTTTGATAAGAAAAATCAAATCATGCCAGCGCAAACCACACTAGCCACAACAGCAAGCGAAGGTGAGCTTGATGCATCACCCTTTACTGTGCCTAATCGTAATGGCAGAGACGGCTCAGTAACCAGCTTTACCCTAACCAATGATATTGATCCGGCAAGTGTTGGCGAGCCAGCTAAAAGCAGCTCGGTATCGATTGATGTTAAAACCCCAAAGTCAGTCGAATCAGGCATTGGCTTTATGGTTGAGCTAAGCGGCACCTAAACCAGTTACTTATCTCAACATGAATTAAAAAGCCCGCAGTAACTTAAGTTACTGCGGGCTTTTTAGTTATCACTGGTTCATCTGATTCTATCGCCTAATTCGATGAATCTTACAGTCCAATGAAGATCAGCTTGGTATTGAGGGAGCAAGTATCTGCAGCATGGATGCTGCGGTTAAGCCCTCATGGATGAGTTCACCGCGTCTTGCTGAGTCAAATCAAATCAAGATGAGCCGTTAATTAAGCTGTCGGCATTAATCTCTTTGATACGCCCCAATAGGCTAAGCCAAAGTAAACAGCCACCATCGCCCATAATTGTAGCCACTGGGGCATAATGCTCTGCCATGAGGCGCCCATCTGGTTTAATTCCAGCATCGCCATAATGCCTGGCACTGCAGGCACGATTTGCGAGATGGCGACCACTGCATCGGGAATAAGCGCCGTCGGCCACACAAAGCCAGACACAAACAGAATTGGCATAGAGATCAGCAGCAAAACCTGGGTGGGCAGATCGCGGCGGGTAAACAAGCTACTAAAGGCAATACCAGCAGCACTGGTTGCAAGCAAAAATGGCAACATTAGCAACCAAACCTGACCTAAACTGGCTTGCAGGCTAACGTCATACCAATAGTAACAATAACCCACGTAATAACTGCTAAGCAGACTGTAGATAAACATAAAGGCTGCCATACGCCCGCATATGAGCTTAAGCGGACTCACGCTACGCCAATAGCCTTGCTCTCGCCATTGGCTAGCCCCGAGTATACCGGTGCCGATAAGCAAGGTTTGATGCAAAATCAGCAGGAATAGTCCCGGTACCACATAAGGCGTATAACCTAAGCTTGGATTGAAGGCCGGAATGCTATTGAGCTTAACCACATTAAGGCTTTGCTTAACTGCCGTGGCGTTTTCTCCCTTAGCCAATAAGCCTATACGCTGGATGTCCTTGCCGATATCTAAACCCGCTGAGATAAGTCCCTCAACAACCGCTGAGTAAATCAAGAAGTAGCTGGCATCGCCGCCATAGCTTAGGGTCACTCCCGAGCCTAGTAATAGATCCCGCCTAAAGTTTGCAGGTATCACCAGTAAACCGTGAGCACGGCCAGTCTCAATCCAATGCTTGGCTTCATCCATAGAGCCAAGCTGTGCAATCACCTTAATTTTGGGGCTGGCATCTGCATCGCGGATAAGCTTTCGGCTGAGTGAAGAGTGGTCATGATCAATCACCACTAACTGTTGCTCTGTGGGGACTTGATTGAGATAAGGCAACGGGTAAAGAATCGAATAAAAAAGGACACCACCAAACACGGTAATAACGATAGTCTTATCCGCCAATACGGCTTTGATTTCAGCCCAGAACAACTGTAGTAAGCTCATCTTATTGCTCCTTTACCAGCGTACAGAGCTCGCTCTCTTCAGTCACGGGAAAGTCTTTTTTAGCCAAAACAGCGATTGGAATTAACAGCAATAAAAATCCCCAGTAGCCCGTCATTTGGCTAAGGCTAGCAAGCAGTCCTTGGCCATAGCTGACAACCGCTATATGGGTTTCAATATAATGACTGGTCGGCATAATGACTCGCCACCACTGGGCAAGGATAGGCATCTCATGCACAGGAAAAGTCACCCCCATAAACGCAAACGCCGGGGCAAACATAGCGGTACAGAAGCTTATCACTCTCGCGCTATCTTTTAAGGCAAAGAAGATGGTGAGTACCATCAACCAAACGGCCAATAACATCACGGTTTGCGCCAACAAGATCACAGCTATGCTACCTGCGATAGGAAGCTCAAGAAACAGATAAATAAGCGCTAAAATAAAGCTACCATGGAGCAATACCAGCGGAGTATAAAATAACACCTTAGCCGCAATCACTTTCCACAAGCCAAGCTCATACCACTGCTTAGTCGTATTCCAGCGCAGTTCCCGATTAAGGCTATTAGCAAACACCATCATGGCCAAAAGCTGCAGTAGCGCAATCAACACTGGGGGCACTAAAAAGCCCACATAGTTAGTATTACGATTAAATAGCGCCGTTGTTTGACTACTGACAGGGCTGAGGTTAACTGCAACTCGTTCAGGCGAGACCCCAGCAGCCAGCAGTTTCAGCTCACCCAAAGGTTTCAACCCATCAGCCATAGTGGCTAATAGCTGGCTTGATAATAACTTACCCACTAGCAGGAATTGACTGTTATAACGGATATCAATGATTGGCGTTTTAGCGGTAAGTAGATCGCGGTTAAGGCCATAGGGCAAAACCAGCAAGGCATAAACCTCTCCTTGCTTCATTGCCGCTTCTGCACTTGAAAGCTCGCTATAACTTACAGGTTTAGTCACTGGGTTAGCTTGTAATTGACGTGCCAAAGATCGACTCACTTGGCTGTTATCCAGATCAACCACAGCAACAGGAAGCTGTCTTGGCAGACCTGCACTAAATAATAGCCATAGCCCGATGATGCTCAGCAGTGGAATATAACTAATTAACGCCAACTGCCACGGGTCGTCCAACAGGGCGGAGAACTCTCTCTTAAGCGCCTTTATCACAGCCTTAACCTCATAGTAGCCCTCACCACTTAAAGCGTGAACAGAACCGACATACCCACTCTTAAATCTGCAATAGCTTCATTCGGGCGCAACTCCACCTCAAAAGTCCGCATATCGAAGTCATGGCCACTTTCAGTTGCACGCCAAGTAGCAAAGTCCCCCATAACGCTAATATGACTCACTGTGAATTCCACTTCTCGAGCCAGTGCAGGGATAGTTAATTTAAGCACATCACCTTGCTTAAACTGCTTTAACAGATCTTCACGCACTTGGAACACAGCCCAGGCATCATTCATGTCGATTAAACTGACCACAGGGAAGCCACTTGGGGCCAACTCTCCCGCCTGCAGCAGTACTTCACTTATCTCACCGGTTTTAGGTGAACGCATTTGGCTATCAGCAAGAATGGCTGAGACTTCGTTAACTGCGCCTTCGGCCATACGCGCATTACCTGCAGCTGCGGCCTTGGTTTCAACTCGAGCGCCTTCATCTGTCATCTGGTACATGGCCAGTGCAGCTTGCTCGGTATAATTAGCCGCTTGCCACTGAGTAAAGGCTTCATCACGCTTCTGCCTTGCGAGTACACCTTCGTTAAATAGCACTTCGACGCGATCGAAGGTGGTGCGGGCCAACTTAGCCGCTGCTTGTGCTTTTAGCCACTGCTCTTTAGAAGCGGCGACTTGCTGCTTACGCGCCCCATTGTCCGCTTCTTGCTGCATGGCCAGCGCGGCATCACGGCCACCTTCAGCCTGCATCAACTTAGCTTTTAGCTCTGGGCTGTAGATCGCATATAACAGATCGCCCTCAGTAACCTTGTCACCGCGACGAACCAATACTTCTTCGACTCGACCAGGCACTTTTGAGGAGATGTTATATTCACGCGCCTCAATCTGCCCTTGTAGCATTTGTGGCTTAGGTGAATAAGCCAAGATTAATCCATATACCAGAGCGCCAATTAAAACGATGAATGCCACTGCGGCCAAGATGCGATTAGTACGCATTGGTGTCCCCTTGCTTAATACTTCTACCTATAAATTCATCAACCTGACCGCTTATCGCCATCAGTCTTGCGTATGCTTGTACATATCGATATTGTGCCCCAAGCTGCTGGGTGGCGACCGCGTTAAGCTTTAGCTCCGCATCCACCTTTTCGATTGAGGTCGACAGGCCCTGCTTAAAGGCGATATCTCGAAGCCTTTTATTCTCTTGCGCTAGGCTCATGGAAGTGTTTAACGACACCACCTCTTCTTGCGCCTGCAATAACTGACGATAGCTCTGATCCAACAATAAGCTCAGATCTTGCTGGGTCTGCGCCTTGGTGTACCTAGCTTGTAATAATGCGCTCTTAGCCGCCTCGACCTTTCCACCACGCCCATCACGGCTCAGTAGTGGCACGGTAACCCCAACACCTAGCATCCAATCGGGTTCGATCTGGGCAAATAGGCTGTCATCTTCGTAGAGAGTGTAATTACCATAGAGAAAAACTGTCGGTAAATAGCTGCCTTTCTCAACATCAACCAAGCCTTGGGCCTGCTCTTCTTTAGCTTCGAGTAACCTCAATGCCGGATGTTGATTAAGAGTGAGCTGCGTCAATTGCGGTAATGAGGGTGCACTGTGCAACATAAATAATGGCGAGGTGGTATCGACAGCTCGCTCATGCAGCATTCTAGACAAGGCGATCATCGCCATTTCAGACTGACGTTTTGCACTGCCATAACTGACGCGAGCATTTTCCAATGCGACTTGCGCATTGAGTCGCTCCACCTTGGCTATTTGCCCTTGCTCTTCCAGCTTTTCAGCTTGAGATGCGTGTAGCGTGAGTGAGTCCACCAGCTCAGATTGTGTTTGTGCTAGCGCCTCAGTCACGGCCACCGCATAGTACCTATCGACCAACTGCACAAATAGATCGCGAGTTGTCAGCTTCAGTTGCTGCTCTTTCTCGGCAACATGGGCTTCGTGGATCCCTTGAGCCGCAGTAATTTTTCCGCCCGTGTAGATAGGCCACATAGCCTGTAGGCTTGAGCGAAAGATATCTTGTTCGGTAAAGGGAGTGACAAACATTGAACCCGGGATCCCAGCGAGAGCGCCACCAAGAGCTGGCGGTAAGCTTGCGGGATCGAGGGAAGCAAGCGGATTTAGATCCCGTAGATCTAACTCTATCGGTTTTTCTAAGCGCGTATAGCTACCAGTGAGGTTAATCGACGGCAGGTTCATATCTTCACCCGCATCTCGTTCGGCCGCTGCACGATTGACCTCTTGAGCCCCCGCTTGCAGTTTATCACTGACGGTAATCAGCTGCTGCCATGCCTGGTCGAAGGCCATGGTTTTGGCCTGAGCGGTTAACGGCAAGACTAGCAAAAGAGCACACAACGAACGTTTCATCGACACCTCTAGAGTATTTACTCTAATTAATTAGTAGATACTAGCATTGCTAAGTTTTGCTCGCTAGGACTTAGTCGATTATTTGTTCGCTAAATCCTAGCTTTTCTGCCGTTGACTAAGCTGTACCACCAACGGTCAATTTATCCAGTTTTAATCTTGGCTGGCCGACGCCAATGAATATTACACTTTGGGCTTACGCCGTACCGCCAACGGTCAACTTGTCTAGCTTCAATGTAGGTTGACCCACACCAATGAATATTACACTTTGGGCTTACGCCGTACCGCCAACGGTCAACTTGTCTAGCATCAATGTAGGTTGACCCACACCAATGAATATTACACTTTGAGCTTACGCCGTACCGCCAACGGTCAACGGTCAACGGTCAACGGTCAACTTATCCAGTTTTAATCTTGGCTGGCCGACGCCAATGAATATTACACTTTGGGCTTACGCCGTACCGCCAACGGTCAACTTGTCTAGCTTCAATGTAGGTTGACCCACACCGACAGGAACACTTTGACCATCTTTACCACAGACACCCACGCCCTTATCTAAGGCCAAGTCGTTACCTACCATAGAGATCTGGCTCATCGACTCTGGCCCGTTGCCAATCAGAGTTGCACCTTTAATCGGTTGAGTGATCTCGCCATTTTCAATCAAGTAAGCTTCTGACGCAGAGAATACAAACTTACCCGAAGTGATATCGACCTGACCGCCGCCAAAGTTAGGCGCGTACACACCTTTCTTAACCGATTTGATGATCTCAGCAGGATCTGATTCGCCCGCTTCCATATAGGTATTGGTCATACGTGGCATCGGCAGATGAGCATAAGACTCACGACGGCCGTTACCCGTAGACAGCTCGCCCATCAAGCGTGCGTTAAGCTTGTCTTGCATGTAGCCTTTTAAGATCCCGTTTTCGATCAGTACTGTCTTCTGAGTAGGTACACCTTCATCGTCGATAGTTAATGATCCGCGTCGATTAGCTAGGGTGCCATCGTCAACCACTGTCACTAAATCAGACGCCACCTGCAGGCCGACCTTACCACTAAAGGCGCTGCTGCCTTTACGGTTAAAGTCGCCTTCTAGGCCGTGACCTACGGCTTCGTGCAGTAGCACACCAGGCCAGCCTGCACCGAGTACAACAGGCATTTCGCCTGCTGGAGCATCGATGGCTTGTAAATTCACTTGCGCTTGACGCACGGCTTCACGGGCAAAACCGAAACAGTATGGTAAGCCGTCAGCATCATCTTCAAGCAACACACTGTAATCGTGACGTCCACCGCCACCAGATGCGCCGCGTTCACGCTTGCCGTCTTCTTCTAAGATCACGCTACAGTTAAAGCGCACTAACGGACGAATATCTGCCGCTAAAGTACCGTCACTCGCCGCCACTAAGATCTCTTCATGGACACCAGACAAACTCACCACAACCTGAATAATGCGGCTGTCTAGGCTGCGAATATACGCATCAGCCTGCTTAAGCAGCTCAATCTTCTTCACTTCTTCCATCGCGGCGATAGGATCTGAGCTAATGTAAAGCGCCTTGCTCTGCTGCTGCTTCCAAGCGTTGACCTTACCTTCACCACCAGCGATAGCGATACCACGCGCCGCCGTAGCAGCGGCCTCTAGTGCCGCTGGGGTAATTTCATCGGCGTAAGCAAAACCGGTTTTCTCGCCAGTAATAGCTCGAACACCCACGCCACGTTCAATATGAAAGCTACCGTCTTTTACGATGCCATCTTCTAGTACCCAAGATTCATGACGGCTGCCTTGAAAATAAAGGTCTGAGAAGTCAATTTGATGCTTATGGATACGCTTTAAATAGCTTTGTAGATCATCTATTGCTAGCCCATCTTGCAATAAGCTCTGTCCAACTTGAGTTAAAAATGGCATCTCTTCTCTCTTCATATTGATTCGATAAAACATTTTGGCAAGTTGAGCCTCACATCGTGAACCTCAACTTGCCTTAAATTCATAGTTCGACTTGCTCTTAGTACTTGGTCTTAGTCGTTCGACTTCAGCACTGGCTCTGCAAATCGATTATGGGTCATCACAGGCATTTTAGCGCGGATCTCGTGCAAACTGTGCAGATCCACTTTCGCTTGTAGCCATCCGGTTTGTTGCGGTTTTTGCGCAATAACCTCTCCCCACGGGCTGACTATCATACTTTGCCCCCAGGTCTCTCGGCTACCCTGATTATGTTGCCCCCATTGGGCTGCGCCTAAAATAAAGCATTGAGTTTCGATGGCTCGGGCCTGTAGTAGTACCTGCCAATGGGCTTGCCCCGTCACCTTAGTGAATGCGGCTGGAACAGCAATAAGCTCGGCTCCCGCTTCTCGCAGAGCTCTAAAAAGGTCGGGAAAACGTATGTCATAACAGATTGCCAGCCCCAATTTACCCATAGGTGTATCAACGACAACTATCTGCTCGCCTGGGCAGAACGCATCGCTCTCGCGATACTGTTTAGTGCCATCTGTTACCTCGACATCGAACAGGTGTAGCTTATCGTACTGGCCCAAAATGCTACCGTCTGTATCGAATACATAACAGCGATTATAGACCCTACCATCTTCGGCTAAAATGGGAATGCTCCCCGCTACCATCAGCACTCGATAGCGCTTCGCTAACTCGGACAGTGCCTGCTTTAGCGGACTTTGCTCGGCATCGGTTGCATATTGCAGTTGCTGGCTTTCATGCCCGCCGAATAGCAGACAACATTCTGGCAAAACCACCAGTTGTGGTTCATCGCTATGACGCGGTAATTGCTTAAGCTGCGACTCGATAAACGCTAGATTGTCCAATACGCTGCGGCTGCTTTGACATTGCAGTAGGCTGACTTGCATCTACATCTCCCTCTAGTTTCCCGTCCGATGTCTCGTTCAATAACGATTCGCTCAATGGCGACTCGCCCTGTGATGACTCACGAATTGACGATTCGGACTCGGTCTTACTCTGCTCTACCTGCTCGCTTGGTTGACTCTCAACCACAGTTAGCTTTGCAGGCTCCTTGCGACTTTCAACAAAATCAGTGTTCGCTGGCGAAACAGCCTTCGGTTCCACTCCTGATGCAGACACACCTTGATCGGCTATAACCTTTGGCTCAGCTGTCACCTCTGCGCCAGCCTTAAGCTCAGGTTGGACGCTCACACCTGTGGCCACTTTCCCCATAACTTGTGGACCCATAGGCACTTGCTGACTTCCAGGCTCTACAGCCTTCTTAGGCAGGACTGACTCAGGGATCTCAATCTCTTTGCTCTTACGCTCTAGCTCCTCGAGCTTAGGCTCAGACATGGTACCTGTGAGTCTAAAGCGGATCTCAGAGATCACCTCGATCACAGGCTCTAACACCTTAGTCAGTGCAAATGCCCCCAGACCAAATGTCCAACCGCCGGTACTGAGCAAGACAACCGTCGGCACACTCGAAGCCAGTTGCGGTACGAAGCGAATATCATAATTTAGGCTTTCTGTGGTCAAGTCGGTATAACCCCGCACTCGCATATTGCCCGCTACCGCCTTCATCTCGGTATCAGTGGTCTTTACCACACCATTATCTAGCTTTAACGTTCCATTAAAAGAATCAAAGTAGAGGCCTTTACCAAAGACATCGGAAAAGTCTAAGGACAGTTTTCTTAACAGCGAATCTAAACTAAATAGCGAGAAGATACGTGCGCCCTTATCACTGACTTCTGATAGATGGCCCTTGCCAAGCTCGAAGCTCACGTCACCATTAAGTGTCTCGAGTGAAAACGCATAAGGTGCTCCAGTCCAAGAGATCTCGGCTTTGACCTCTGTTGGCGCATTCTTAAGTCCAGGATCGATCCCTAGCTGCTCAGAGAGATAGTCAAATTTAGTGGCATCTAAGTTGAGCTTAAATGAGGTCAAGTTCTTGCCCTCGCTCATATCCCAGTCACCTCGCCCCTTAAGCTCAACGTTTGGAGTCGTCAAAGAAACGGTCTGGATCTGATAGGATCCCCCCTTTGGCGTACCTTGCAGTACCAAGTGGCCTAAGGAGCGACCATAAAGGGAGAAATCATCGACATCGACCGCCAACGGAGGCAGGTTAGCCATGATGGTATCTGACTTATAATGCGCATTCTCTTCACTGCGCATTTTAGGCGCCATATGGAATTTACTCGCCACCACTTTTAAGCCCTGATTGACCCAATCAGGATAAAAATCGATACGACCATCAAACTGCTGTGAAGTCACATCAAAACGCCAAGCATGTTCGGTTGGCGCTGCGCTAAACGACATATCCACTAGTGGCTGCCCCATAAAATCAAATTGATTAAACTCGGCATCGATCGACACTAAAGGCGGAAAGAACGATGCCTTCTCTTGTTCGCTAGTATCTGTCGCCAGCTTGGTGACATCACTTTGGCTAACAAAACCTTGAATGATTGGCAGCCAAGGAGAAAACTCAGTGCTATCGAGATCGATCTGTAAGTGACCTTGGGTTTTGCGTAGCTGATCTCCAGGCTTAAATAAACGGCCTAAAAGAAGATCAAAATGCGACAGAGCATTGCCCGACTCGGCATCGAAACCACCCCAAAACTCTAACTGCTTGTCGAGCTTTATACCTAGAGAGGCCTGCTTATTGTCACCAATCAGCTCGGCAACCAACTGCTTAGCTTCACCTTGCTGCTTAGCAAAAGGGGCAGGAAGATTAAGCTCGGTGCCAATAAGCTCGGTTTCCACTCGAGCTTGAACTCGATAACCTATGGGATCGAAAATCAGCGTAAGATCGCCAGACCAATCGGCCTCCCCCGAATAATACTCGCTCAACGGATTATCGAGCTCTGCAGGTAAATCGGCGAGCTGCCATTGCCCTTTCAGACTCACATCGACACCGTAATTTTGGCTTATGCTCTCGCTATTGAAACTCAGTTGCAGGGGCTGCTTATACATGATGGCATTGAGGTCTGTCCCCGTTACCACATCATTAATAAACTGGATCTGTCCCGTGAGTTTCTCTAGCTGGATCCCAGGCTCTGTGATGTAGACGGGCGTGTCTTTAAAGTTAACCGTGCCTTTAATTACCTCTGACTCACCATCATACAGAGGAATGCTTAAATCGATCTGTCCGGTAATATCACCTGCAATTTGTACCACATCTAGGGTGGCACCTACGGAGTCAACCAAGGGCGATTGTTTGATCACCTCATTGGCTGCTTCTGCTTTAGTAGCAAGATCGGCTTTAACCGACAGCAGACTCTTTTCGCCTAGGGCCGGAATACCGATATAAGCGCCGTCGGCCTTAACATCGAGTAGCTGACCTCGGTTAACCCAGAGATCCATGGCATCGTTTTCAAAGAATGCCGACAGGTTAAGCTTATCGACGGCAGGCCAAGTATTTTGAAACTCAAACTCAGCTTCAGTCAGAGTAAAGCCAGCCTGAAAAATGCCATCATGTTGAGCATAAGGATAGTCACTAAAGGCACCGTGCCATACCACAACCGCATCATCGGTTTTACCTGCCTTTAACGCCTCGGTAAGGTAAGTGACTAGACCGCTGCTCATGCCATTTAATGGGAAATAGCGATGCGCCTTGGTAACATCATGGATATCGATATTAGCAAGTAACGCCATATGTACTGCATTGGCAAACTCCAGTCGCACGCCTGCATCAATATCGAGATCTGAATTACTAAAATGTACCTTAGGTAAAGAAAGTCCTAAGTCGCTAAAATTAAAATCACCTGTCAATGCATCCCCAGCAAATTGAAGGGGCGCCGAGAAGCCGCCATTAAAGTCGACAATATACTGCTGCTGTGGCAACTCAAAGCTGAGTGAGTCATTCAACATTTTCAAACTGGCATCAATAGGTTTCAGTCCAGGAATGGCACCACTCGCCTGCCAGGTTATCTGCTCTAAATTCAGTGTGACTAGCGGCTGCTCAAGCAGAGTATCCCAATGTGCTCGCAACTCAGTAACCTTACCCGCTGGCTTTAGAGACTGCCACGTATTAAGCCCATTAAGCTCAACGCCTGGGATCAAAGGCAGCAGCGGCAGTAACCTGCTCAGCTCAAGTTGATTGAGACTAGCATCTATCCCTTGCTCATTCTGTCTCGCAAGCAGCTGAGCCTTAGGCCAAGGCTGCTCATTGGTTGAAAAGTTAAGATCCTGGCTCGCTAATAACCAACCCTGCTGGTTAGGCTGCCAAGATAGTGTGCCAGACTCGATGGTAAATTGTTGTGGTTCATCATTTAAGGACCATTCCAGCCAGCTTGGCTGGAACTCTACGGTCGCGCCATCGAACATCCGGTTGGAAAATCCAACCCAAGCTTGTAGATTGACCACGCCTTCTAACGGCAAACGCTTGCTGGTATCGAAAGGATTTGGCTGTCTCGAGGCCCACTCGCCGATATCGAGAGAGCGAGCGGCGAGATAAAATTGTCCGACGAGTGATTCGGGGCGATAGCCACTGCCCTTAACATCCACACTCAGTGCGAGCTGCTCAACTTCAGAGGCATCTTGATCGAGAAACAGCTTACCCTCACCGCGATGACGGCCATTAGTATTACGCCACTTCATATCTTTGATGAAGATAGGACGGTAGTCTTGATCTTTGCTTAAAAGCTGAAATCTGGCGTCGGTAATCGAAAAACGATCTAGCTGCTCAAGCAGTAATTGATAGAGCCAGTCCGTTTGCAACTTGCTGTCAGGATCCCGAGGTTCAAGCGCCTTTAATCGATCAAGATCTAAGGCAACATTCACGCCATCAAAGATGACATCTTCAATCTGTGGTGTCGCGGTGATCAGCGTCTGCCAGAAATCAAGTTTCACATGCACTCGGTCAAAAAGCAGGGTGACAGGTAAGTTTTCCTGTGCGGGTAAGACAAAGTTTTTAACCGTTAATGCCGGGCCATAAGCCTGCCATTCTGCCGCGAGCTGACCGACTTCGACTTCGACTCGATATTCGGCTTCGACAAACGCAATCAGCTCCATACGGACCTGATCCAGCTGCGGCAACAGCCCCCTAAAGAGGCTGACCATTAGCGCAAATAACACTAGAATAATGGCTAAAAATTGCCAGCAAAAACGTGTCAAATTAAAGGAACGCTTTTTAGGCGCACAGGTATCTGATGGCACTACATTATCACCACATCAAATTTATTCTGCGCGTACATTGGCTCGCTCTGTAGCCTCACTCGCTTACCGATATAGACTTCTAACTCGCCGAGCAGATGACTCTCATCACCTTTTAGGCTTTGATAAACGGCTGGCGAACAATAAACTAAAAACTCATCGGCATCATAGCCACGATTTAAGCGAATGATCTCTCTAAAGATCTCATATGAAACCGTTTCAACCGTTTTTAAGCTCCCCGTACCTAAACAAGACGGACACTCACCACAAAGTACATGCTCTAAACTCTCACGAGTACGCTTGCGTGTCATTTCAACTAAGCCTAAACCTGAGAAACCACTGATATTGGTCTTAACGCGGTCGTGAGCCAACGCCCCTTCTAAGCTCGCTAGCACTCGCTTCTTATGCTCGCCATTGAGCATATCGATAAAGTCGATAATGATAATACCGCCTAAATTACGTAAGCGTAACTGACGGGCAATTGCGTGAGTGGCTTCGAGGTTAGTGTTAAAGATGGTTTCTTCTAGATTACGGTGACCGACGAACGCCCCGGTATTAATATCGACCGTGGTCATGGCCTCGGTTTGATCTATGATCAGGTAACCACCAGACTTAAGCTCAACTTTACGCCCGAGTGCGCGCTGCACTTCATTCTCGACATCATATAGGTCAAAAATAGGCACTGGGCCATTGTAGTGCTCAAGCTTATCGGCAATCTCAGGCATAAACTCTTGTGCAAACTGCTGCAGTTCTTCATAGGTTTGCGCTGAATCAACTTGAATTTGATCCAGTTCAGTGCCGACAAAGTCACGCACGATACGCACAGGCAATGCAAGGTCTTGATACAGCAATGACACGCCACGACGCTTACGACGTTCGCAAACTTTGGCCCATACCCGCCTTAAAAAGCCAGCATCTTGCACCAATTCATCTTCACCCGCACTCTCTGCTGCGGTGCGGATAATAAAGCCACCATCGTCATCAACAAATGGCTGGGTAATTTTTTTCAGTCGAGCACGGACTTCCTCTGACTCGATACGCTGAGAGACTCCAACATGACTTGAGCCTGGCATAAAGACTAAGTAACGAGAAGGAAGGGTAATGTCGGTAGTTAAGCGCGCGCCTTTAGTGCCTAATGGATCTTTAACCACCTGCACCATGATGTCTTGGCCTTGCCTCACCAGCTCAGCAATGTCGCGCACCACAAAGTTACCTTTCTCAACATCGGCAACACACTCTGTGTGGGGCACGATATCGGAAGCATGCAAAAATGCGGCTTTATCTAAACCGATATCGACAAAAGCAGCCTGCATACCGGGCAAAACACGACTAACTTTACCCTTATAGATATTGCCAACTAAGCCGCGCTTCATGCGGCGTTCAATATGGACTTCCTGTAAAACACCATGCTCCACTAAGGCTACTCGAGCTTCGGTTGGTGTTACATTGATTAAGAGTTCAGAGCCTATTTTTCTCTGCACTCTGTTTTGCGCGAATCGACTTCTACTCACAACTCACCCCACTTAGGGAAATAGCTAATTTAAAAAGGATTTGGCGTAGATTGTGATCCTGCGAAGTGGGGAGGTACATCCCCACCAGCGAGTTAAAGTCTGCAATGATTGATATTTTATAGCTTGGCTACTCAGGCCTAGTTATTACTGTTTCTTATCGCTATAAAACTTGCATCTCACACAACAACGCACGGGTTTCGACCAAAGGTAACCCGACTACCGCGGAATAACTTCCCTCGATAGCTTCAACAAAACTTCCACCTAAGCCTTGGATCCCATAGGCACCCGCCTTATCCATCGGCTCACCCGTGGCAATATAAGCCAAAATATCAGTTTCGCTTAGGGTGCTAAACTGCACCTGTGTTTTAACTAATCGACTTACCGTCTTAGTGCCATCGGTTAGGGCTACGGCTGTCATCACTTGGTGCGCCTTACCCGATAGGCTTGCCAAGATCTCCGCAGCATTAACCTCGTCGATAGGCTTGCCCAAAATGGTTTCGCCTTGCACCACGATCGTATCAGAGCCTAACACCACGGCTTGTTTACCTGTACCGTATAAGGTCAGGCCTGCCATGGCTTTCTCCTGTGCTAATCGCAGCACAAACTCTTCAGCAGACTCACCAACTTGATGACTCTCATCAATATCGGCCGCCAAGATCTCAAACTCGAATGGTATGGCACGGTTAGTATTTAAAAAAGCTAACTGGCCTAACAATTCTTTACGACGAGGCGAGCCCGAAGCGAGTACTAACTGCATATTGAGTACCTTTTTTTGATTCTAACTAAGCTAACAAATTCAAAGATGAATCTGAATCTGCGAGCTAATGAACTGGCGTCTATCTCACCTTGTACAGGCGTCTTATACGGCGCAAGAGCCAGAAGATCCATGGCCACATTATCAAACTGGATATTGCTGGATAGAACAGGCTAATATCAAACACTGCGGACTCGGTAACAAACTGTACCCAAAATACCACGAGGTTATATACTGCGACCTGCATGGCCACCAATAAAGCTTGTTGCCACATAGGGAAATTACGTAAGCGCTGAAAGTGCAATACCACAACATACACCACAACTGACATAGCAAAGGCACGAATACCTAAGGTTGCCCCGAGTAAGATGTCTAGCATCACACCAAGTAGCCATGCCGTTAAAATGTTATATCGATGAGGTAGTGCCATCGCCCAGTAGATAATAACCAGTAACAGCCAATCTGGGCGCCATGCTTCTACCACATCTGGTAAGGGCATAATTTGAAACAGCATAGCCACTAATAGGCTTAACCAAACGACCCAACGGCCATTTGCGACATGTAAACTCATTGAGTGCTCTCCTGACTGGCCTTTATCGCCTCTTCAACACCTTGCGGTGGTGTGAGCTCGCCATCGTCAGATTCAATATCTGGCCAAAGTAGTAACAGATAACGAATTCTGTCTAAGGCCGCTAGAGGTTGGGCGATAACGGTAGCGTAATTCTTACCATCATCTTTTTCGACACTCATGATTCGAGCAACGGGGTAGCCTTCAGGAAAACGCTTACCCAGACCGGAGGATACCAGTAGATCGCCGACACGAACATCGGTACTCTTTGCGACATGCCTTAGCTCTAGCTCATCGAGCACGCCTGTGCCAAATGCCATCAGTCGAACATCATTACGGGTAATTCGTACCGGAATACCGTGGGTGGTATCGGAAAGTAATAACACTCGGCTGGTGAGCTCACTCACCTGCACAACCTGTCCCACGACACCTTGAGCGTCAACCACAGGTTGGCCAACAAATACGCCGCTACGTGAACCATGGTTGAGTACCACATACTGACGAAATGGGTCGCTTGCCACTTCCATGACTTCGGCAACCACCTTCTTGGCATCCATATGTACAGGAGAGCCGAGTAATCCGCGTAAACGATCGTTTTCTTGGCGAAGATGTTCAAAGCGCTGTAAGCGTTCACTCATCAAGAGTTGATGACGTAATAGCTCTTTATTTTGCTTGGCCAACATATTACGCGTAGCGAGACTTTCGGCGGAAAGATCCAGTAAGGCGCCAGGAATATTAGCCACATATTGCAAAGGGCTTAATAGTGAAGAGAGGGAATTACGCACAGGCTCTAGCCTGTCGTTAGCGACAAGCAAGATCACCGACATAATGACTGCCAGTGTTAATCTAAATTGGTTGGAAATACCGCGAGCAAAAATAGGCTTCATAACAAACTAGGGCGGTGTATAACCGCCCTTTTTAACCGTGGTTAGTTTTCTTCAGAGAACAGGTCGCCGCCATGCATATCGATCATCTCTAAAGCTCTACCACCACCACGAGCCACACAAGTAAGCGGGTCTTCTGCGATCATCACAGGAATACCCGTTTCTTGCATCAGTAATCTGTCTAGGTCACGAATAAGTGCACCACCGCCAGTTAGTACCATGCCGCGCTCAGAGATATCTGACGCCAATTCTGGAGGAGACTGCTCAAGTGCAACCATAACCGCACTCACAATACCCGATAGTGGCTCTTGCAGTGCTTCTAAGATTTCATTGCTGTTCAATGTAAAGCTACGTGGTACACCTTCAGCAAGGTTACGACCACGAACTTCAATTTCTAATACTTCATCACCTGGGTATGCAGTACCGATTGTGTGCTTGATACGCTCAGCCGTTGCCTCACCAATTAAGCTACCGTAGTTACGACGAACATAGTTGATGATCGCATCATCAAACTTGTCACCACCGATGCGTACAGACGATGAGTAAACCACACCGTTTAGCGAGATAATCGCTACTTCTGTTGTACCACCACCGATATCGACAACCATAGAACCCGTCGCTTCAGAAACTGGCAGGCCAGCACCGATTGCAGCTGCCATTGGCTCTTCAATCAAATACACTTCACGTGCGCCAGCGCCCATTGCAGATTCACGGATCGCACGGCGTTCAACTTGAGTGGCACCCACAGGTACACATACCAGAACGCGAGGACTTGGACGGAACACACTATTGTTATGAACTTGCTTGATAAAATGCTGAAGCATTTTTTCGGTGACATAAAAGTCGGCGATAACGCCATCTTTCATCGGACGAATTGCTTGAATGTTTCCGGGTGTACGACCTAGCATCTGCTTTGCTTCAGTACCGACGGCCGCAACCGACTTCTGACCCGAACCGCTTCGCTCTCCACGAATAGCAACAACTGAAGGTTCGTTTAGCACAATGCCTTCTTCACGGACGTAAATTAGCGTATTTGCTGTACCCAAATCGATCGAAAGATCATTAGAAAAAATGCCGCGTAGCTTCTTGAACATGTAACCAGCCTGTCTATGTGGAATCGTAGAAAAAAGAAATCAGGTAACTTTATCACGCTTCTTAAAATCCACAAGACCGCAGAGGTTAACAATTGCTAATGAAACTGTATTTTTTGCGATATAACCGCTAAAGAGCGAGTCAATAACTTGTCTCGCCCTCAATTACTGACATTTAATTAACTTCTCGCCAGTAAATAATACGATCATGACCGCGGTAGGTGCCAAAGTAAGCTGTTGCTCGTGGATCTTGTAAACCGTTTACTGAATCAAAATTCCAATACCACTGCAACCATTTATCCAGATGCTGCTGCAAACCCACTTCACCGTCGGTATTCGGGGCAGGGAAATAGATAAAGCTGTTACCCAAACCAATGAGCCCCGCTTTACCTGTACCACCCGAACGCGTAAAACCTTGTACGCCTTCTAGTCCCGCATCGGGTGATAAGTGTAATCCAATATCGGCAGACTCCGCGGCACTGGAGGTATCAAATACCGAGCAGCTGTCAGCCGTATTGGTAAGCCACTGCGCCTCGCCATTAATATCGGCAGCCACATATTGGCTACCAACATCTAAACGCAGCTCCTCTGATGACGGGCCATAGGCATTTTGCATCACGAAGCGACCGTAGCGCAAAGCAAAGGCATCGTCTTTAGCAATATCTTCAAAAATAAACTCACGGCAATTATCGCTGGCGGTATCTCGATAACAGATACCATCTTTATCGGTCACATCACTCTTTGACAACGCAAGATCAAACTGGCCACTAAACGGCACTGCAGCTGAAGCTGTTCGGGCATAGTGCAGCTTGGCACCGCTCAGATAAGCCCGCTGTCTGCTGTTTTCATCACTAATCGGATAGTAATCGACAATGCCGGAGATAGGCGATTCATCCAACACTTGCAGCTCGATACCATCCATTGATTTTGCGCCTGAGGTATCGCTATAACTGCGATCTAACCATTGCTTGCCGTGATAGCGCCACCAGTCACCTATTTGATAATTGCGAGTTTCAGCACCACTTTTATTTTTACCGCTAATCGACAGCGTCGGCTCACTACCAGAACTAAAGCCAAAGGGCTGATCCATGTAGGTGAAACTGCCGCATTGCATATCGGGGCTAGGTTCATTAGCGCTAACACTTAAAAAATAAGGTGAAAAACGGCCAAAGATATCGCTGCTTGAATTGGCTTCAGAGATAGAAGCACCGACATAATTTACATCGCCATCGAGTGCGAAGCTGATTGCTCCGACTTCTGAATAACTCTGATTAGTCAGCTTTAATGGTGAGCTGTTTGCCTTGGTAAAACTCAAGCTTGTTTGTCCTAGTACTCCAAGGCCGCCATCCTTGTCATCTCCATTAGAGACTAAAGGCGCTTGCAGCACAGGCTTAATTTTCATATCTGTAAACCTGAAATTTTTCAGTGCATCGCGATCTTTATAAGGCTTAGTATCGTCAAAACACACAGCCTTAACACTCATGTTAAAGTCATCACCTGCTTTGGCAAATAAGTCACAATTAGCGCCTGTGCAGCCATTTTTTCCTGACGTATTAAAGAAGTGAAAACCATCAGGCTTAGAGACAAACCTATCGCTGTGCTCAAGCACCAGAGTCTCGCTAGTGCTACCATCTGGTGACTCAATCACTTCTGTTAACGTTGCCGCCAGTTCCACTTTGCCCGCCTCAGGGTAGTTTACATTTAGCAGTGCTTTACCATTGGCGTCAAATTGCACCTGCAACTGCTTACTACTGCCCCCTGCAATCTCAGTGCTTGTGGTAGTACCGTGTAAACTATTTACGCTGAGCTTAGCCGCATCATTAACCTCTGTTGCATCTGGCGTAATGTAGTTAAATGCAAAGTCTATTGGTTTAGTTTGATTAGCAAATAACGGCACACATTGAGGAACTATTGATGTCTCATCTTGCTTAACCGCAAATAACTCGAAGTTACTGGAGTTTTTACAGGCAGTAGAGTCATCAATATCGAAGTAGATACCGCTGTTTTCAAAGTTGAGCTGACATTGAGCATTGGCAACCAAGTTGCCATCGATATAGCAGCTGTAGTCTGCACTAGGTACGGTCGAGCTTAAGCCTAGGGTAACCAAGCCCCCCTGTGGGTGCCAAACCTCAGTAGTAGTACTCCCTGTAAAAGTCTCACTGTTATAGTTGGCACCGTTTTTAGTCAGGGTCACAAAAGCAGGATCGGTTAGCAGCGAGCTACAGTTATTGTCGGCGCAGGCCTGAATCGTCACCGATTTCGCAGCGCAGCTAAGCGCACCTGAATCGAAACTAATTCGATAATGGTTCACCGCAGGCGGCTCGGCGGCATATTCAAATGCAAAATAACCGATTTTTTCTGCTAGATGCATTCTTTCAGAATCACGGTCCTGGTCTTCATCAACAGCAAAACTCACATGGTCATTAAAGCCATCTTTTAGGCAGCGGCGCACCCAGCCGCCATCACCACCATTACGCTGGTTTTTATTAGCAATGGTTATGGGTTGAGCCGGATAGTCATTCTCATATCGATTCAAAAAGTTACACTGCTGATGCAAATAACGCGTACGACTGCCATCGCCATGGTTAAGTGCATCATTAACAAATTCATACTGCAGCGAGGTGCCATCGACCACCATACTGCCTTTGCCTAACCCCGCGACATATCCTAGCCACTCATGAGTCGTAATGGGCGTGCTAATTTCAGATCCTTCGATCGCAATATCAAAATACTGCCCCTGGCTATCTACGCTATTAATTGCTGTCGTTATAAAGCGGTTATTATTGTGGCTAAGCACTTGACCAAGCATGGCCGGTTTATCACCGAATTTATGCGGGTAAACGACATTTTGGTAACCTCGTCCTGATTGAGCCAGGTTTTTGCCTTGGTATTTATCGGTCCACACTTTACCAGCTTGCAGTGCTTTACCTCTTTCCAGAAAACGATAACCCGGCTCCATTACAAAGTAATCAATGCTGCCCATCGGCTTTTTCAGCCCATAAGGCCAATTTGAATTAATTTGCTGAATTTGTGCAGAACCGTTATTGAGGTGATTAACTCTCACTGTTGATGGGCGATCGCTGTCATCATCGTTATTGGTAATATCAATGGTTGGCATCACCATAATCACAGGTGCTGCTGCATAGTTATTGTTGAAGTTGATTGTGGCTAAACCATTGCTATCGAGCTCTGCACGGCCAAATTCAAACTGCGGCGCAGGACAGGTTAGCAACTGGCTTGCGGGGACGGTTTCAAAACGATTTGAAGAGGGCGTTTTCCAATACAGGCGAAAAGCCTCTGCACCGAAGGTTTCATGAAATCTTAACTCTATGGTATGTGCCCCTTGCTCAAGGGATACCTTACCTTGGTACCTAGTACAATCACAGGTCGAGTGAACGCCGTAAAACCCTTTTATCACTTCACCATCAATCAATAGCTCAATAGCATCATCACCATCGATAGCAAAGGTATACTCGCCCGTTTCAGGCGCCTCTATGTATCCTTCAAACACACCTAAATATAGATCTTGATCGACTGCGGCGTTTGAATGTGGGTTAATACCGTTACCTTTCTGATTTAAATCTGTTTCAATGGACTCCCCGATTTGCTTCTCTGTCGTTCGGACCAAATTAACTAATGTTTTAAACTCATTCGGATTCGCTGGACTGTAGTTATCGGAATACCAAGATCGAGCATCATAGGTTCGATAAGTTAAGCCCTGAATGTTACTTTGGCCTGCTGGACATTGAGCAGGAATGGCAGGGTTGACAGGATCGTTACTACACATGCCTCCAAAGTCCGCATCCTCAATTGCATCCTCATCGAAGTCTACGTCGCCATTACCACCAATAGTTAAATTACCACCAGAGGCAAGTGCCCCCTCAATACTCGCGTTACCCGATAATTTAACGTCTCCGGCTACGTAAACAATACCGTTTATCGTGTTCTGTCCCGCAACATCGAAGTCACCATAGACATAAATAATAAGATCTTGAGTTTCACCATAAACGTTTAGGTGTGCCCCATTCAAAGAAAGATTATCAAAGTACAAGCGAGTAGTTGCACCGTTGGTATAAATAAAATTCCCTTGTTTTAGGTCACCAACTCCAAAGTAAAAATCTCCAGGTTGGAAAAAATGAGTAGGATTGCAACCATGTTTATTACATATTAGCTCCCCCGAATTCGGCAAATCCGGTGGAGGTGTAAGTCCGGGATCATGACTTCCCGAAGGTGGATTGGTAAATATTTCATCACACTGTGGAACCGCAAAAGCAGATATCGAAGTGAATGCAAGGATAGCGAATAAGCTGCCCAAGAGTAGCCTAAGTTTAATCACGTGCTTCGACCTCCACCTGACGACTGACTCGAATACAACTGGCATCGCTATCGCTGCCTGAATCACATTGTCCAGTGCTGCAGGTTGCCGTGCTGGTAACCAGATATTGAGTCATATTATTTTGCGGTAAGTTGGTGGTCACAGCTGAGCAGGTCATCACCACGTCGCAGCCATGAAAGCCGACTAAATTGGTATCAGAACCTATGTTCCAAGTAGTTTGCGCATTACAGCTCCCCCCGCTACCATCAACAGGAAACAGAGTCGCTAAAGCGCGATCGGCGCCGCTATTGGCCGCCGCAAAAGCGCGGGTGCCCCACACCTCAAGACTTATCTCTTGATCAGCATCATCCAAGATATTGATCAGTGTCGCTGCCAGCAAAAACATGACTGTGATAATAAATATACCAATCACTAACGCACTTCCCGTTTGCTTAGAGCGTTGTGGTAATTTGCTAGCTCGGCTAAGAGAAAGCATTCGATTAGGGGACATTGATCACCTGCACTTGATGATGATATTGAAACGTCTGTCCTTGTACATCGAACAGCGGGTTTAGATGCACCATGGCATTATTGCGTAATGTTCCTGGGGTATAAGCCATTGGGCTGTTTCTTGCTATGGTATTCACCACATTCTCAGCCATCAGCACCCCAGTGCCCATATCCGCTGGCGCAGGCTGTAAATTAGGATGATTAAAGCCATAACCCGCGTAACGCTTTAAGAAGCTCAATTCTGTTGTCACTTGCTCAAAGCAGTAACTCACCGCTCCTTGAACACCGAAATAACGCTGTCTTGGCGAGGCTTCGTCGAAGCGTATTCCACGACCAAAATCGATTGTAAGATCATTGGTTGTTGCGTTCGCTGTAACACTATCAATACTAAACAGCTTACCTTGGGTGTTAGCTCCTGAGGTATAAACATCGGCTGGAGACAATGGATAAATCAGTAAAAATTGATCCGCGGTTAAAGGTGCGCTGGCACTGGATTGCATCGCCGTACCAATATTAGCAGCAGATGCTGGCGCTATCGGCATATCCATATAAGACGCGCTTGAGGTGATGGGCATCATCTCGATGCACTGCCAAGCACCATCACCACTATCACGGACGCGAATACTGTTTGGCACAGCATTACGCAGCTCTCGAGTCATACGCTCGATAGCAAAACGGCTCTGGCTCATCACTCGATCTACAGAGGTAGCATCAATAAAGATGCGGGTGCCCAAAATAAGAAAACTGCTCACCCCAAGCACTAACACCCCTAAGATGATAATCACAGTGACCATCTCGACCAAGGTGAAGCCCTTAGACTTAAGCTGTTTAAGCTGATTCAATGGCCTAAAAGCAGGACGTATTAACGCATTCATTAATAGTTACTCCTAATCGCATTGAAGGTCATCAGCTCACCTTTTGGTGTAGTGATATCGATAGTGACTAACTTAGTATTGAGGCTTGGTAAATCGTTATATTCAACCTTAACCGATAACTTATAATTAATGTAACGCTGGGCATAGGTCTCACTGCTATTGAGCATAGGGCTGTTAATTGTCAGCCCATTGTAATCATCGACATCGTTATAGGTATTTCGAGTCTCAATCACGCCAGCAACGTTATCGGGGCCAAGATTTGCAGATGCGGTGCAAGCTAAGCCTGCAGGCAGCCCTAAACTCGGTTTTGCTGGAGCGCCACAAGCGGGGACTCCACCGTTGGCATTGGTGTTTTGATCGTAACGTTTACCCCAGATCTCATTTAAAATAGAGTGAGCGAGCTCCGCAGAACGCACGCGATGCAAGGTATCGGCGGCGCGATCGGCCTGCGGAAATAACATGGTACTGAGCAAAACAAAGGCTATGCTTATCACCACCATGCCCACGACTAGCTCGACTAAGGTAAAGGCTTTCTGAGCTTGCCACTTCATGGCTGACAATCTATTGCCCATCATGGATATAGCCTTCAGATTCAATCGCTAAAAATAGGGTTTCATCGGCGATAACACTGATGCAGTTACCCTTGCAGCGAGCACCATTCACTATCGGCACGCCTTGGAGATTAAATTCGATATTAAAACTGCTAGCGCCACCATTAAGCAAAGCTAAGTTGGCACCACCTTGGAACAGTTGCGCAGCATCGGTACGCACAGGGGTCCCCGTGCAAGCACCATTAAAACGAGAGACTTGATAATCGGTATCGGTAACCGATAAACGGTAGCAGCGATCTTGATTGTTCATCGCCATGATCTGCACCTTGCGCAGCTCACTGATAAACTCATCTCTAAGGGTAAACGCGCTGTAACTGGAAGAGGTTAGTAGGCGTGGAATAACCACCACAGCAAGAATGGCAATAAGGATTATCGTGGTAACCAGCTCCACTAATGTAAAGCCTGCGTGTCGCTGCACTCTATGCATTGAACTTCCTGATTGATTCAGCAGTGTTTAGTTGTATTCATTACCGTTTCGCTTCACAGCTAAAACTAGAATCTAGATCCTAGGACGCCGCGTTGCGACGGCTAGAGCGGGCTACGCCCTGCTAGAAAAGATTTAACGGCAAGCTAGTGTCTATTTTAGCTTTTCCGGCTTTTCCGGCTTTTCCGGCTTTTCCGGCTTTTCCGGCTTTTCACCATCTTAAACCTGATTTTCCAACAGTTTAATAATTATGGCAAATAAAGCCAGCACTAACGCCTTAGATACAAAAAAGGCCTGCGAGGCAGGCCTTTTAAATGGGTGCAAAGATTAACAACCCGTGTCTTTTACTTCATATTTGGGAGCAACACTTGAGCTTTGAGCTGGAGTGTATTCAAAGTGACAATCTACCTTAGGATTAGAGGTACCGTCATATGGAGAGCCATTCTGATAAATAACTGTAGCTGTAGACAAAGTGCCTGGAACAAATGTCCAATCATCTTCGCTAATATCTAAAGCATCCAAAAGTGATTGCTTGTCATTCTGCAGGTAACCATAAGCTATTTTTACCGTATCGGCAGCATCTGCACCAATTTGCACAGTGGTATCAGGTAGTTTTTCTTTACCAGCAATAGCCGCTTTTGAAAAAACTAACGAGTTAGCTCCCTGCACTGAGCCTTTCAAGCCTTGAAGAGTTGACGCACGCGCATCGCTCTGTAGGTTGATGAACTTAGGCGCAGCAGTGACTGCCAAGATACCTAAAATGATAATCACAACCACTAATTCGATTAGGGTAAAACCATTTTGCTTTTGCATTTTCATTTTCTCTTAAACAGGTTCGATTAACAGCCTGTATCAGTGATTAGGTAAGTAGGTACAACAGAAGTGCTTTCAGCCTCTGTATATACTAGTTGACAATTATCAGCTGGAGAGCCCGCTTGCTTGATAGTCATAGTTGCTGGTGTTCCACCATTTGCAACAACAACCCACTCAGGAAGTGGATCTGTGGTTGACAACCCAAAGTCAGCATCGATCGCATTATTAAACTCTGCTAGTGTTGCCTGTAGGTAGCCAAAGTTAGTTTTAGCTAGATTTTCAGCCCCAATATCTACACCAGTATCACCAACCCAAGATGAACCCACTTTCTTCTCGTCCCCCGCTAAAGCTGATTTAGCGAATACTAGACCGTTAGCACCTTGGATTGCGCCTTTAACGCCTTGCAGTGCAGATGCACGCGCGTCGCTTTGTAGGTTGATAAACTTAGGCGCCGCAGTAACAGCCAAAATACCTAGAATGATAATAACAACCACTAATTCGATTAGTGTAAAACCATTTTGCTTTTGCATATTCATATCCTCAATCACATATCAAATACGGCAAACAGGTTAAACCTGTCTACCGAAAATTATTCACTATTTATATCAATAACTAACGACTAATTCTTTCAATAAATAAAGATTTTTTAATCAATAAAACTAGCCACTTGACCAGAACCTGGGTTGTAGGTCACCCCTTTACCCGCCAAGTTACTTAAATTGGTTAAATCTTCAGTCGGTATTCCCGTCTGTGGATTCAACACTAGTGATGAGGCTAGGTAATACAAACAAACGTCTAGATCGCTAACAAGCTCGCCATCTATGCTGTTTGAATTGCCACCCGCTCCTTTTGCCATGCTCACTACATACCTTGCTTTACGCGCGTCTTCTCCTGAAACTACGCTTCGTGGTGCATTTTGTAAAACAAGATCAAACACTTCTTGGCAAGAGTCTTGGCTCATGCCTTTCGCATCGGTATTGCTCGCGCCCGTTGGGTAACCAAAACGAGTATCAAGAGCAACCCTTGTTCCGTCCAGTAACACGGTATTATTACGACGACCATCGACTTCCCACTGTGAACGTACAAAGCTCACAGCAGTGCTCAAACCGCCTGCTACACCGTCTACACTAGCGTCTTCAGCATCATCAGTTACGTTTAAAAAACGTGGGATAGCAGTTGCTGCCAACAGACCTAAAATCACGATAACTATGACCAACTCTATAAGAGAAAAGCCTTTTTGATACTGTTGTTTCATTTTACCCCCAATCTTGTATGCGGCTATTCTAGCAGTTTGTTAAAATTAGAAAACAGATAATTTCACTATTCAGCCGCTCTTAGCGGGCAGGCGTCAAAAAAATGACCCGTCCAGAAGTGGTTTGATAGCTAATACTTTCGCCCGACTCGCCAAGATAACGGCAAACACCAGTATCTGGATTGAATCGGGTGTCAATTTGTTTGGTATAACCAGGGCCCAACAATTCAATCAATAATTGTCGACAACCCGCAACACTTGTCTCGTCTGGAATAGGCCAGCCCCCTCGGGCCATACGTACCTTCCCAGTAGATGAAGCATGTTCTTGGTCATCGGAATACCAGTCAAGCAATAGAATATCCGGCTTACTGCGCATCAACCATTGAGATCGTGCCACTCCGAGCACATTGAGCAAACGCGTATGCTCCACTTGCATGCGAGGTTGCCCAAGCAGTCTAATACTGCCAAAGTAATTAAAACTCAAGTAAAACAATACGATTAGCAAAATAATCAAAGCAATAAGCTTGCCATAAACATCGAGCAGCTTTGCATCGGCTTTATGTTGACTAAGCACGGCGCTTTTCCTGCTTCATCAGTTTCCGCCCTTAACCACATTGAGCATGTCCCACATTGGCAGGTAGATACCCAGTGCCAACACCAACACGATACAGGCGACAAAACCAATCAAAATAGGCTCTAGCTTTGCGGTCAAATTTTTCAGATCGTAGTCAACTTCACCTTCGTAAAAATCGGCGGCATCGTTGAGTAATTGATCGATCTGCCCCGTTTCTTCACCTACTGCGACCATCTGCAACACTAGTGGCGTAAACAGCTGGCTGTTATTCGATACTCTTAACATAGACTCACCAGACTCGATGCCACGACGCATCCCCACAATGCTGTCGTGCATATAGGCGTTATCGACAGCATCCGCCACCAGACTCAGGGCTTGGGTCATGGGTACACCGGCGCTCAACATCATTGAAAAACTGCGACAATAGCGAGACAGAGTCGAACGTTCAATAATGCTGCCGACAGCAGGAATATTTAACTTCCATTTATCCCACTGCTTCTCACCTTTTTCGGTGCTATGCCAATAGCGAATGCCAACAAATCCAGCCACCAGCACAAGGAGCATTGCAGGCCAGTAGTTTACAAACACATTAGAGGTATTAATTAATATTTTAGTCGCCCAAGGTAGATCGGCGCCAAACCGGGAGAACATTTCAGCAAACTTGGGGATCACCATGATATTAAGGATCACCATGGCAATCGCGATCGCGATCAATACAAAGATCGGGTAACGCATCGCCGCCTTAATGCGTCTGCGGGTCTCCTGTTCACGTTCGATATAGCCTGAAAGCTGAATAAAAGCGTCCTCAAGTTTACCCGTGTTTTCACCCACATGAACCATAGAAACGAAAAGCGCATCAAATACATCTGGATGCTGATTCATCGCCGAAGATAGAGGGCGACCAGAGGTTAACTGTTCTGAAATATCATCGAGCGCCTCTTTCATACGAACTGAATGTGTCGTCTCAGAAAGACCTGCGATCGCTCGTAAGATGGGGATCCCTGATCGCGTCAGTGAATACATCTGCCGAGTGAAAATCTGCAACTCGTCTAAAGCAACCTTACCTTTAAATAAAGCCTTAAGGTTAAACTCCTTCACCTCTTTTGCTAACACGAGATCCAGCGGGATCACCCCACGAGACATCAGTTGATCGGCAGCCGCGCTCTCAGAGGCTGCGTCAACAAGCCCCTTGACTTGCTCACCTTGAGCACTTCGGCCGCGGTACTGATATGTAGGCATACTTAAGCCTCGCTAGGTTCTATTTGAGTGTCACTAACATCTTCAACAAGTTTTGCGACCTCTTCGATTGTCGTCATCCCTTGAGCTAGGTACTTTAACGCTGATTCTGCAAGCGGCGTAAAATTAGGGCTCTGATAAGCGGCGCGAGTAAAGTCCTGCGGGTTGCCCGTACGCATCGCCTCAATCATAGGCTCATCAAGTTCTAGAATTTCAAATACACCGATTCGACCGCGATAGCCGCTGCCATTACAGCTCTGACAGCCAGTACCGATTCTAAATGTTGCTTTTGAGTAATCGAGCTTGCTCACGCTAGATAGCCAGGCTTTATCTGGGGCTGAAAGCTGATAATCGATGGCGCAGTTCTGGCACACTCGGCGCACTAAGCGCTGGGCAATGATGACCCTCAGCGCACTCGCAACCAGATAACTCGCCGCGCCCATGTCTAGCAAACGCAGGGCACTGGTTACTGCATCGTTGGTATGCAAGGTAGATAATACAAAGTGACCAGTTAAAGCGCCGCGAAGACCAATTTCTACTGTCTCTTGGTCACGCATCTCACCGACCATGATGATGTCGGGATCTTGTCGTAATGTTGTTCTCAGTACATTTGAGAAATCGAGACCAATCTTGTGATTTACCTGCACCTGATTAATGCGCGGTAATTGATATTCAACCGGATCTTCAACTGTGATGATCTTGCGATCTGCAGTATTTAACTCACTCAAGACGCCATATAGCGTCGTGGTTTTACCGCTACCCGTCGGGCCCGTTACTAGTAGCATGCCATGAGGGCGCTTGATCTGCCGACGCACCCTTGCCAGCATTTCAGCAGGCATCCCGGTTTCATTTAAGGTTAACAGGCCTGCCGATTGATCCAGCAAACGCATCACTACTGACTCACCATGGTAAATCGGCATGGTCGACATACGCACGTCAATCTTATGCCCTTTAATCTCCATATGGAAACGACCATCTTGGGGCAGTCTTTTCTCAGAAATATCTAGACCTGCCATCAGCTTTAAGCGCAAAACTAAGGCGGCTGCGATGCTGACTTCTGGCAAGATATTTTCGTGTAACTGGCCGTCGATACGCTGGCGAATACGTAGCGCTTTCTCACCAGGCTCAATATGGATATCCGAGGCGCGCATCTGCACGGCATCTTCGAAGATAGACTGCAACAGCTTAACCACTGTGGTTTCGTTGTCACTGTCACCCTCGGTGAGGCTACCTAGATCGAATAGATCATCTGCCGCATACTCTTCTTCTAATTTACCAGCAATTTGTGCAATTTCGTCGGTACGACGATAGAGGTTATCGAAAGCATGTAATAGCTGCTGTTCAGTCACTACCGCAATAGAGATACTCTTTGGTGCCAATAATAGCTCCAAGTTATCCATGGCCTGTAGATCGGCAGGATCACTCATCGCCACCAGCACGCCCTCACCAGTGTCTTCGACAACCAGAGCGCGATAACGGCGAGCTTGCACCTCAGGCAGCAGACTCACGACTTCCGTCGCAATGGCACGCTTACTAATATCAATAAAAGGAATATTGAGCTGATGCGACAAAAACTGCAGTAATTGCTGCTCAGTGATACATGATAAGTCGATTAGTGTACGACCAAGCTTTTTTCCCGTATTACGCTGTTCACCTAATGCTTGCTGTAACTGCTCTTCAGAGATGATGTGCTCTTGAACAAGCAGATCACCGAGTCGCATCTTTAACTTGGGTTTCACTAGTACGCTCCTAACTGCAGCAATCGATTATCAACGTAGACTTTAGCCTGAGCCGATAAGTTACCTTGGGATAAAGCTTGGTTATAGGCTGATTTGGCTTCGGTATATTTTTGCTGAGCATCTAACGCGTAAGCCAGCCCCATCCACCATCGACCTTGTAAAGGTTCATGCTTGGCAAGTTGACGAAAGCTCTGCTCCGCAACTGGGAAGTCTTTTTGCTTCTGTGCTAAATCACTCTGTTGATGCCACTTTTTAATCGCCAAACCGCTACTGTCGGGGATCATAGCTAGGCTCTTAAGCGCCAACTCACTCTGTCCGCCCGCCTGCTGAACCCGTGCTAATAGCAATGAGAACTCATACTCCTGCGGGAAGAGTAACTGTCCCTGCTCTAGCGTTTTGGCAGCCTTGGCTAATTTATTCTGGCCATAATACAGCGCCGCAACTTGTCGTCTCGCTTGGTGTAGCGCAGGGTTATACATGAGCGCCGCTTCGTAATAAGTTAACGCATCACTATGCAGCCCTTGCTGCTGAGCATCGCTAGCCAAAATCATCTGTTTCTGAGCCAGCTCTTCAGGTGAAAGCTTAACTTCCTTAACCGCCATATTGCCGCTGTTATGTAACTGGTTAGAGCGACTCGCTGGCGCAATATTTAACTCGGCAGGCGTTGGCTTTTCTATCTTAGCGACTTCCGAGTGCACAGCTTCGGCCTTAACTGTTTCCGTCTTAGCCGTTTCCGTCTTAGCCGTTTCCGTCTTAGCCGTTACCGTCTCAGCTGTTACCGTCTCAGCTGTTACCGTCTCGGCCTTTTTCGTCTCAGCCACTGTTGCATTAACTGCTTCAATCATAGCGACTTCCGTCTTAGCCGTTTCCGTCTTAGCCGTTACCGTCTCAGCTGTTACCGTCTCGGCCTTTTTCGTCTCAGCCACTGTTGCATTAACTGCTTCAGTCATAGCGACTTCCGTCTTAGCTGTTTCTGTTTGCATCAGATTTAAGCCAAAAAACACAACCAAGCCACCGACGGCTATAGAAACAATACTGGTCAGCAATAAGGTCCGCTTCGATGAAGCCTTAGGCTTAAATGCCAACTGTGGAGTGGCCATACTCTCGATACCATGTGGCTGTTGGCGCTCATCTAAATCTTTGAGCATCTTGTTGATTACGCTCATGCAACGCCTCCTTTAAACCAGAAAAATGCAGCTAAACCGCTGCCAATAACGACCATAGTGGCCACGAACCACTTAACCATGTCGTATTGATGCTTCATGGCATCAGCCGTATCGGTAATAGCGGCATCGACATGATTGGGCTCAATTGTTTTAGCTCCTTCACCAAAACCTACAAGCAGAGCTTTATGAGCTAACACGTTAATCAACCTTGGGATCCCTCTAGCGGCTCTCGCGATACGCTTAGCGTTAGACTCACTAAATAAGCGTTCACTGCTGCTGCCAGCAACGGTTAACCTATGCTGAATATACGCCATAGACTCTTCAACCGTTAACGGACGTAAACAATAGCTAAAGGTGATCCGCTGCCTTAACTGCCTAAACTTACTCTGCGCCAGACGCTCGTCCAACTCTGGCTGAGCGAATAACACAACTTGAAGCAATTTACGGCTCTCTGTTTCTAAGTTAGTAAACAGACGCAAGGCTTCGAGGCTCTCATCAGGCAGAGCCTGCGCCTCATCGAGCACTAAGATAATCGAATGTCCATGCGCACTTAAGGCTAGAAGTTGCTGCTGAATAAGGCCTGTAAGTTGTTGCTGATCTATCTGGCTTGAATGCTTGAGCCCCAACTCCATCGCCACCGCCCAGCGCAACTCATCTGGAGTGAGGTAAGGGTTAGGCAAATAAGCACAATGAAAACGCTCAGGCAGATCATTCATCAATTTACGACAGATGAGCGTCTTACCCGTGCCGACTTCACCGGTAACCTTGATAAAGCCTTCGCCAGTTTGCAGTGCCGTTTGCAGCACTTGTAAGGCTTCTACATGCGGCGCAAGGCCAAAGAAAAATCCCGTATTCGGCGTAAGCGAAAACGGGGTTTCTGTTAATCCAAAATGCTGCAGATACAAGCTTACTGCTCCTCAGGATACCAGCGGTCGAGTAGCTCTTGAGAACGCTTGAGTTCGCTCTCCCAAGTATTGGCACCGACAACGACTGGTTTAAGCAAAATCACTAGCTCTGTCTTAACCGTAGAGTTGGCGCGGTTAGTAAAGGCCTCGCCTAAGAATGGAATATCACCCAGTAGAGGAACTTTAGAAACCAGTTCAATATTTTCACTCTTCATCAAACCACCGATCACCACAACATCACCGCTAGCAGCCTTGATCACTGTGTCTGACTCACGGATTTCACTTTGTGCTAGAGGTAGCTCAAGGGTGTTATCTGAGATCTTAATAGTCTTAGTCTGCTCTTTAATATCGATAACGGATGGGTGGATATGCAGTAACACATTACCCTGCTCATCAATTTGTGGCGTCACATCTAAGGCAATGCCAGAGAAGAAAGGAGTCAACTCAACCTCTGGGGTAGTCACAGGCGTGTTACCAGCCACGGTTGTTGAAGAAACGTCCGTTACGAAGTACTCGTCGGTACCGACTTTGATGACCGCTTTTTGGTTATTCGATGCTGTGACACGTGGGCTAGATAGCACATCGACATCACCCTGAGTATCGAGCAGGTTTATCATGGTGCTAAAATCCGATCCCTCTAGCTTAATAGAGGTCACTCCACCCAAAACGTTAGTGATGGTGTCACTCAGTCCAGAAGTTGGGCTGGTGCCAAAGCTAATGTCGGTACTACCTGCATGGCCCAATACACTTTCCCAGTGAATGCCTTGCTGATAGCCGTCAGACAGAGTCACCTCGAGGACTTTGGCTTCCAAGATCACTTGGCGTTGCAAATGACTTTCCGCGGTCTTAATAAAGCTTCGCACCTGTCTGATCTCATTAGGGTAAGCCCTAATCGTCACCAGGCCCGCTTGAGGTGTCACCACCACTTGGCGTCCGCCGCCAGTGTTACCTATGATAGAAACTAGCGTTTCTTGTAACTCGCCCCAGAAATCAGACTTAGTCTTAGAGCGGATAAAGGTGCCGTTGGTTTGCTCGTTGTTATTGCTATCAGAGCTAGAACTAGAGTTCGACGAATCATTGAAATTACTATTGCTGCTGCTGTTACTATTGCTACCAGAGTTGGAGTTATTATCTGAAATACGACCAGAGTTCACCGAAGTCAACGACAGGCCTTGACGCTCCATATACAGGTAGTTTAATGAGAAAGTCTCGGTGCGCATACCTGCAGGGAAGATACGCAATACACGACCTTCGCGGCTGACTTCATAGCCGTAAATATCTTCTACAACTTGTAGGGCTTCTTTTAAGGTTACGCTCTTTAATGACAAAGAGATCTTACCGGTGACGTCTGGATGCACTGCGACACTTAAAGGGGTACCTTGAGCAAGACTGGGAAAGAAGACTTTAGCATCGACATTATTAGCCGACACATCGAAGCGACGTTCTGTAGGTCTTGCTGGGGCAAACCCTTCTAGCAAGTTGTTTGATGACAGTTCACGTTGAACATCATCAGGCATGACTGCTGGCGGTGGCGTTGCTGCAGCCACCTCTTTAGTCGCTAGAGACTCAGCCAGGGCTTGCTTAGACTCGACAGGATTGGGTCTGTCGACGGTTTGGCAAGCCACTAATAATAAAGACAGCAAAGGAGTGATATAGGTCATTGAGCGCATGTTAATTATAGTCCCTTAAAGTCTGTAATAGCTTGAAACATTGTCAGTTTACGGCCGTCGGCTAACGACACGCTGTCTTTACCTATATGCACAATTTTGACACCTTTTACACTTTCACCTAAGGTGAAAATTTGATTATTTATCACAGCGTAAGCTGAGTTATCTTTCTTCACGATACTATTAAGCACTAAGCTATTATTGGTAGTCGATTTCACCGAGGTTGAATTCCCTGATGAATAACCTGGCTTAGTCGGATCCCGCAGCGTAGCAGCATTAAGGTTTAACCCTAAAGTACTGCACAGGAACGCAATCAATAGCGCACTAATCTTTTTGGGCAACACTGATAAAGTCCTTATTAATACTCAAGGTATAAAGTTCTAATGAAACAGAGGCCTTAGGATAGGTATCGACTTGATAGTCCATGCTGCGCCAATACAGTTTGTTAGGCATATTTTCCACGGCTTCAATAAACCTCAGTACCGCAAAGTAATCCCCCACAAATTCGAGACGAATACCGTGACTGTATAAATTTACCTTCTTATCTTCACCCACCTCTAATAACGGAGTGGGAGCAATTGAGGTAAAGGATTTTAGCTTGATGCCTTTTATCTTTGAAAGCAGCTCCGCCAACAGGGTCGGCATATGATCGGCAGGAACCATATCGACCATCTGAAAAGACAGCTGTTCATCGATCGATATATTTTGCTGATTAATATTGTTTAAACGCTGACGATAATCTTCATCGGGATCTTTTCGAAAGCTCTCTTCATATAGCTGTATTTGCTGCTCAGAGATCCTGTTTTCACTTTCAAGCACTTGGATCTGCTCACTAAGTTTTCCGTGTTGCTTTAAAACCGACTCGAGTGGTATATAAAACAGTAAGCCTGCAACAATTAGCACGGCCGCAGCCACTAAGATCCGCTCACGCTGACTTAAGACATCAAACTTCTCAGCGACTAACTTCCATTGCTGTTTCATTTAATCAACTCCTTATCCGTAGGAGTCGCAGCGCTTGTTAGCTTAAAAGCAAGCGGCTGGTTTTCGCCTAGATTCATCGTCATAG
This sequence comes from uncultured Shewanella sp., assembly GCF_947497935.1. Classification (GTDB taxonomy): domain Bacteria; phylum Pseudomonadota; class Gammaproteobacteria; order Enterobacterales; family Shewanellaceae; genus Shewanella. Next base: position 31,773 of record NZ_CANMIO010000006.1, on the reverse strand, counting down.
TTGCAAAAGCATGCCCTTTTAGCGTCGTTGTCGTTTTTAAACGTTCAATCCATAATGGCACGCTCTTAGGGCTAGAAGTAAAACCTTCAAAAACAAAGCTTTTCTCATTAACCTGAATACGTTCGAGCCAAAGACTCGAGTCAGCGACACTGGCAAGATCAGTCATTAATGGTGAATAACCATAACTTGTTAACACCTCTTGCTGGCTAAGCTTACCGAACAGCTGCTGCTTCAATTCCAACTGCTGCGCTTTTAGATTCACTTCGTCAACCAAGGCTTCACTCGGCCCCCGCTTCGCGAGTGCGGCTTCCAGATCTTTTTTCTCAGCATCGAGAGCTTGTTTAGCCTGCACAAGCTGAGTCTTGTCAGACTCAAGGCTAGTATTCAATGCAAAGACAAGTGCGCTCGCGCATAACAGTCCCACCGCAATCACTAGCATCGCCTGATTTAATCTTAAGAAAGATAAGCGTAATTCTGGTGGAAACAATGTATCGGAATAGAGGTTTACCCTTAATTTCATTGCGGCTGACCTCGCAAATTTTCAGCTAAGGCCAGCTCAGCAAACGTTACGTCAACAGAAGCACCTTTATGGGGAGTGACGGCTTGATTAAAGTTAGCGCTAATTAGACTCGCAAGCTGCTCTCGCTCCCCATCAATGACTAACTCAATTGATGAAACGGGAGCCTCACGAAGCTGACTCTCAAAGTAATCCATAGAACGCTGGATCTCTAGACTTAAGTTATCAGCGACGCCATAGGCTAAATCTTCTGCAGATATTTTTTCAAGCTGTTGAAATCCTCTGAGTCGACGCTGCATGAAGACTTCACCGGCTCTAACAACCGTCAGTAGCAACTCTTGCCCCTCACGATGGCTTAATACCAATCGGGCCTGATTGTCATTGAACAGGTTGCTCATCGCCATCTCTTCGATTGAAACACCCATTGTTTGAAAACCTTCGCTCTTAGCCGCCAACAACAGAGCGGTTAATAACGACTTTTCAGTGACGACCACATTTACTTTATTGCTGGCCTGTTTTGATGATTCGAAGTAATCCAAATGAATGTCTGTGACAGGCTGAGTCACAATATCTTTCACGGACCAAAGCAGCGCGGCATTGAGCTCTTCATCTTGCACGTTCGGCTTATCGACCAGTAAAAGTTGATAGAAATCGGAGGCTAATACAATTTGAATTCTTGCTATACCAAACTCTTTAGCTACCTGAGAGAATGCACTCTCCCAGTCGTGATGCTTAAATGAAAATGTCATAGCTTTAGCGCCCACTTTAGCTGCTGGGGCTTGAAAGACGGATATTTTTTCTGCGCATATATAAATGCCTAACTCGAGTGTTGGTATAGGTTTGCGCCAAAACTGAATATTATCCAACAGGCTTTCTTTCATTTATCTATGCCTTAAAAATTATCAAAAAATCTTATCTAGATGAACTTGTAAGATTCAGATGACCACTTAAATTTATTTATTTACGACTGTGAAAACTTATCTAAACAGCGCAAGGCACTTATTATGCCATTAGTGTAGCGACTTATCCCTGATAATTATAGATAAAGCCCCAATTTAGGAATGGTGTGTAACAATCACACACAAAAATGAAACAAACTATACTTCTTCGATCGGTTCACTAAAGAAGCTTCCCTGACCCGCACTCACCCCTAAAATTTGCAGGGTTTGCCACTCCTCGAATACTTCCACTCCTTCTGCACACACCTGCACTCCCGTTCGAAACAGACCTGCAATCAGGCTCCGAACAAACAATTGATTCTCGGCACGCAAATGGATTTGATTCACGATAGAACGATGAAGCTTGATTAATGAGATGGGATAATGGTGAATATACTCAGTACTAACCACCTGTTGTCCCACACGATCGACACTGATGCTAGCCCCCATTTTATTGAGCATTTCCAAGGGTGCTACGAGCTGCTCCTGATGGTTCACTAAGATATCTTCATTCACCTCAAAGATAAGCCTTGGGGCTAGATGACGATATTCGAGTAGTGTGGTCTTCAACCAGCGCACAAAAGCACGACTGTTCAAGGTATCTAAGCTTAAGTTAATACTAAACTTGAGACTGTTATCCTTATGTTTTGGCAACAGATCAAACAGAACCATCTCTATGACCTGACGCTCAATTTGCGGGGTTAGACCACACTTTATTGCCATGGGTAGAAACAGTGTGGCTCTGACAAGGTTACCCTGTGTATCGCGTAATCGGCAGGTTACCTCTTGATGATGAGCATGGGAGTCACTGTCCACAACTGGCTGTGAAAACAAGAAAATCCGTTTGCTAACCAAAACGTTTTCGAGAAAGCTACGCCAACGCACAGAACCTTTCGACAAATCCCCATCAACAGCGCCTTTATCATACATAAACCAACTGCTACTGCCTTGAAACTGCGCCGAGCGCAATGCCAGCTCCGCCTCTTCGACTAACGCATCCTTATCGTCTCCGACCTTAAAGTATGCGCCGCCGATATGGAAACAATCATCTGGCAGCGGAACGAGGGCATTCATCTGACTCAAGACTAAGCGCAATAGCTTAGCCACTAGCTGATCGGCTTCGTGCTGCGAGATCTGCGGTACAATCACGGCAAATTGATTGTATGAACGTCGGGAGAAAATACTGTTGGCCTTATCCCCTAAAATTTGATTAATAGTGGCAATTAATTGAGATAACAGCTCATCAATCTGGTATTCGCCAAGCTCATTGCTTAACAGGTCCAAATCTTCCATCTCTAATAGATACAATACCCCTGGCGTCATCATCCCCGAGTGATTACTGAGGGCATCGAGTCGATTTTTCAAAAACAGACGATTACCAATACCGGTACTGGCATCGAGAAAGGTATTTGAGCGAATAAACTGATCGAAGCGTGCCCGCTCTTTATGGGCATCATCTAACTCTAACAGTAGGTGCGTGAGTGCTCGATTGATTAATCTAGGCTTACCATCGCCCTTTTCTGCCAGTGCCTTATCATGCTTACCCGACAGGATCAGACTGGAGCGTAGCGCCAGATCCTCAATACCGGTGAGGTGCACCGAAAACCAACGAAAACCGAAGCGAACAAACACAAATACCGCCGTGCAGCCTATGATGATGATCAAGAGTTCACCCCAACTCACATCGGCTTTACTAAATGGCTGAGGCAAGGTGAGCTTCATCATTAACTTTCCATCGGCTAGGGAGCTCTGGTAGTGAACGCCTCCTTTTGTAGGTGTCGACGGCAAATATTTAAAAATGGGTTGGTTGCTTTGGGATAAAGTAAAAGAATTTGCTCGATAAGCGCGCAGTAAAGGCGTTAACCATGCGTCTAGGGGGTCACCCGCTTGCTGAGAAAACTGCTGCTCAATGAGGGTTTCTAGTTCGGTCACCTTTTGCTGCTGAAAGGTGTAAGTTAGTTGAATAAAGCTAACCATGGCAGTCAAGAAGCTGATAAATGCCACACCGGCGAGTGACATCAGCCAAAAGCTAGTCAATTTTTTAGTTAGAATTCGAGTCAGTTTCATCAGTCCGCTTCCTGCAGGATCTTTTTATTGTCTAAATCTGCTTTATCCATAGCAAGATGATGGAAAATGCAGATTAAGGCAACCTATCCCTCAGTTATACAGTAATCGAAAAACTCTCGGCAACAAAAAAGGGCCCTTAGGCCCTTATTTTATGACATAGCACGAAGTGATTAAGACTCCATGTAGCCTTCAGGTAGCTCTTTAATTGTCGCAACACCCGACTCAATCGCTGCAATAGCAACGGCTTTAGCCACGTTTGGAAGAAGACGTGCATCGATTGGTTTAGGGATCACGTACTCAGGACCAAATTCTAGAGAGTCAACATTTGGGTATGCTGCAAGCACTGACGCAGGAACAGGCTCTTTCGCCAACGCGGCGATAGCGTGTACAGCTGCAATCTTCATCTCATCATTGATACATGAAGCGCGAACATCTAGCGCGCCACGGAAAATGAATGGGAAGCAAAGTACATTGTTAACCTGGTTAGGGTAGTCACTACGACCCGTGCCCATTATCAAATCTTTACGTACATCGTGAGCCAGCTCAGGCTTGATTTCAGGATCTGGGTTAGAGCAAGCAAAAATAACTGGGTTATCGGCCATCATTGCCACATCTTCAGCGCCTAATACATCTGGGCCTGAAAGACCCAGGAAGACGTCTGCGCCTTTAATTACATCTTGCAGAGTACGCTTGTCAGTGTTGTTGGCAAATAGCGCCTTATACTCGTTAATGTCGTCACGACGAGTATGAATAACGCCTTTTCTATCTAGCATGTAAACGTTTTCGCGCTGAGCACCACAGTTCACAATCATAGTCATACAGGCGATAGCAGCTGCGCCGGCGCCCATACATACAAACACGGCTTCTTCGATAGACTTGCCTTGAATTTCAAGAGCGTTGATCATACCAGCCGCAGTTACAATCGCAGTACCATGCTGATCATCGTGGAACACTGGTACGTTACAACGTTCAATCAGTGCTTTTTCAATCTCAAAACACTCTGGAGCCTTGATATCTTCAAGGTTAATACCACCAAACGTGTCGGCAATCGCTTCAACTGTGTTGATGAACTCTTCAGACGTTCTGTGTTTAACTTCAATGTCTGTCGCATCGATATTCGCAAAGTGTTTGAAAAGTAGCGCTTTACCTTCCATTACAGGCTTAGAGGCTAATGGGCCTAAATTACCTAAACCTAAGATTGCCGTACCATTTGAGATAACAGCAACAGTATTGCCCTTACCTGTAAAGCGGTATGCATTGTCTGGATTAGCCGCAATTTCACGGACAGGTTCAGCTACGCCTGGACTATATGCTAAGGCGAGGTCCATGCTGGTTTCTGCTGGCTTAGTTAGGCAAACTGCTGTTTTGCCTGGAACGGGGAATTCATGATAATCGAGGGCTTGTTGACGAAGATCTGCCATTTTTCTAATCCTGAGTGCGACTAATAATATCCTGAGCGAAAGGTCGACAACTAAAAGGTTAATCACTCTGTTCAAGAAAGATACATTTTCAATGTACTTTTATTGAGCAAAAAACAGTTAGTTGATAGCCGCTAAGATACTTGAATCTCAGGTCATTTCAAATAAGTTCTTCTCATTTTTTAACTTTATCGCTATATATTATTCCTAAGGCCTATTTTTCATGGTTATCTGGGATGGATGCGTCGCATTTAGCCGATATTTACCGTAAGAAAAATACAACTCCCCCCGGACAATTACGCCAGTTCCGAGCAGATCTAGCGTTAAAATGTTACTAAACTTACCAATATCTTGCTGAGACATCATCACCACTAAGTTATTGTCGATATTAAGCTCAAAATTTTGACCTTTTCTTTCATAACCAGTGACCACACCTCCGACCTCTAGCCATTTATTTGTATCATTGCGTGAAAGTGCATCCGTTGATCTAGCTTGGTAATCTTTAAGCCCCCAAAGTCCCACTTGATTTTCGCGGGCAACTTGCTCTATTTGACTCAAACAATGCCAAAAATAATCATTCTGATAGACTCTTGCCTTGGCATAGCCATTAGCTAGCATCAACTCTTGCAGATGCTGTAATTCTTTCGTGTAAACATAGGCGAGTGTACGCCCAAAAGGATCTAAGCGCCGCTTATCAAAAGCCAGTAACAGAGTTTGACCGGGTTTAATCCTATCCGATAGATACTCTTTTGCAGAATTCGCGTAAGGCTGAGAAAGTATAGGAAATTTAAAATCGATTTCAGGCGAATCGATACCTATAAGACGGAGCAGTCGACCATCGGTTAAGGTGAGGGTATCGCCATCATTAACGTAATCTAGAGTAACAGTTTCATCAAACTGAGTTGGGATGCACTGACTCGCTTGCAGCGTAAAAGCCTGCAAAGCTAACAGTATGACTGCCAATATTTTTATTAGCCTCATGTCACAGCTCTCCCTTTAAAAGCATTCCCTTTCTTGGCTCACGAAAAGCATAGATACACTAATGCCACTCTGTAAAAGTTTGAAAGTATCACAATCCCACGACCGATAGCTATCCGACAGTGTAAGACTAATGCGCAGTTTGAACGCTTATTCCAGATAGCAAAAAGGCGCCAGAAGGCGCCTTTTTTAAATTCATTGCAGAAGTAATTACTTCTTGCCAAGTGCACCAAAGCGCTTGTTGAACTTGTCGATACGTCCGCCAGTATCCATAACTTTCTGGGTACCAGTGTAGAATGGGTGACATGCACCACATACGTCTAGGTGTAAATCTTTACCTACAGTAGAGTTAATCTTGATAACGTTACCACAAGTACATGTTGCAGTGATTTCTGCATAATCAGGATGAATGCCTGGTTTCATTGGAATTACCTCAGTAAAAGGCCATGTCGCTCTTCCAACCCGAAGTCGGACACCACATGCAGTTAATAAAATTATTTAGGCGGCGAATACTACAGCATATAAATGATAGATTCAAGCAATGCAATGCGTGATCAATAAATAATCTCTCGCCACCGCGCAAAGCCTACGCTTAAGGGAGGCCCGAGTCTATATACTCATCTTAAAAATGCTATTTCATTGCATCAAACTGCTTCTCTGCAGCCTTAGCGTCGGCATACTTTTCCAAGGTAGTCATCGATGGACATTCCAGCTTCGCCTTTGCTTTTAAGCCATGAATACTCTGCCGGTTAAACGCCTTAGGGTTCGCCTCAAAGATAGCCAGCATGGATCCGTAAGGGCTAATTCCCCAGCGCTGTGACTGTCGATTCGCGATGCGCCACAGACTCTCTTTACCGTTGAACTCAACTTGGCAGTCATCTACACGGCTAACGATGACATCAGCACCACTAACTCTAACTCCACTCTTTAGCGCCATCGCCTTTACTTCGGACTGGGTTCTATTTTCACCAGTTAAAGAACGCATCGTGCTATGTTGACTGTCCATTTCCAGTTCCCGCGTATTTGGGTTAAAAAGGCTCAACCTCTTGACCTGATACCAGCGGTTAACTCGATACTCCTTTACAATTAATAGCGCATCTTTATCGACGACATCTTCGATACCCGTCACCTCAACCATAAAACTAGTCAAAGGCCTAGAAATGAGTCGTTCTTCACCACTCGCCTGACGAATAGAAAACTGCACTTTCTTCAAGTTACTGTGAGATGAAACAATATTGAGTTTTAGGCTGGGATGCTGGCCGAGTTCAAACTGTCGCTCATTAATACTCACGTGGGACACCTGCGCGTGGGCTGTTGACAGCATCATCATGCCAGCTAACGCCCATATGACTCTTTTCATTAAAGTGTTTCCTAGTTAAATCGTTTATTAGTTATTGTTATAAATCGTAAATCGCACATTTTAGCTATTAACATCGACACTTATCGCACTAGATGCAAGTACTGTGACGACTTTTGGCTCACATCGTCCCATAATTTTGGCACTACTGTTGCTACCTAAAACTTAGATAAGCAAGTGCAATAACTAATAAAATAAATTGTCGCTAGCTCTGATTAAATAGGCTCGGTACACTTAAAGGCAGTATCCTTTCGAGCCTGTAATCCTATGCCTTTGTTTGTTGAGGTCGCACTTCCCGTTCCAATGCGACAAAACTTTAGCTATCAAGTGCCAGAACATATCACCATTACGCCTCAAAAAGGCATGCGTGTACAAGTTCCATTTGGTCGCCAACAACTCATCGGCCTCATTACGGCTACCAGTGATAGTTGTTCGCTCACGCCTAAACAGATCAAGCCTATTGTAGCCATTCTTGATACTGAGCCGCTGCTACCTGAATCACTCTATAAATTAACCGCTTGGGCCGCAAGGTATTACTTTTGTAGTCTTGGGCAGATGCTATCGCAGGCTATTCCTGTGGCACTGCGTAAAGGCGCCGAAGTCAAAGCATCGAGCGTCAGCTATTGGACGCTAACGGAGGCGGGTAAAGCCGCGGATATTGATCAGCTAAACCGTGCTCCTGCGCAACGTAAGTTGCTACACAGCCTACGCGAGCGAGATTTAGAGCTTAGCGAAATCACTAGCCTTGAACTTAGCAAGGCGGCAGTTAAAGCCTTAGATGAAAAAGGTTGGATAGAGAAGAAAACCCGCATTCTAGAAGCCGACTTAAGCTGGCGCAGTGAGCTTGAGATGACAGAAGAGCCACACAGGCTCAACCCTGAGCAAGCAATCGCTGTTGCCACCTTAACCCAACAGCAGGGCTACCACTGCACCTTGCTCGAAGGCGTTACCGGCTCGGGCAAAACCGAAGTCTATCTCGCCATGCTCGAAACCGTGTTAAAGCAGGGCAAACAAGCGCTTGTACTCGTGCCGGAAATAGGTCTGACACCGCAAACGATTAACCGTTTTAGACGCAGGTTCAATGTCAAAGTGGCGGTGATCCATTCAGGCCTAACCGACAACCAAAGATTGGATGCCTGGCGTCAGGCAAAGTCGGCCGAAGCCGCGATTATCATTGGCACCCGCTCGGCACTATTTACCCCTATGGCCTACCCAGGGGTGATTATCTTAGATGAAGAGCATGATTCGAGCTTCAAGCAACAGGAAGGTGTGGGTTACCACGCTCGAGACTTAGCCGTGATGCGTGGTCACCTTGAACAGATCCCCGTGATTTTAGGCACAGCCACACCATCGTTAGAAACGCTGCAAAATGCACTCAATGGTCGCTACCAGCATCTGCAGCTAGCCAAACGTGCCGGCGCGGCCGAAAAAGTGCGTCAGGGTATTGTCGATATTCGCAATCAACCTCTACGCTCGGGCATGTCGCACGCATTATTAAATGAGATGCGTATTCATCTCGATGCAGGCAACCAAGTTATTCTGTTTCTAAATCGCCGTGGCTTTGCCCCTGCGCTGATCTGCCATGAGTGTGGCCACCTGCATGAGTGTGACCGCTGTGACGCCTTCTTTACCGTTCATCAGGCTCTCGGCGAAATTCGCTGTCATCACTGCAGCAATCAATATGCTATTCCGAAACAGTGCCACAGTTGCGGCAGCACCATGCTGGCAGGTCAAGGTGTGGGTACCGAGCAGCTGGCCTCATTTTTAGAAAAAGAGTTCCCAAATCATCCAGTGGTGCGTATCGATAGAGATACCACTCGCAACAAGGGGTCGCTCGAAGAGCATCTCAATGCCATCCACAAAGGCGAGTACAAAATACTTGTTGGCACTCAGATGCTAGCCAAGGGCCATCACTTCCCCGATGTGACCTTGGTGGGCCTGCTCGATGTAGATGGCGCCCTGTTCAGCGCCGACTTTAGAGCGCCTGAGCGATTCGGCCAGCTCTACACTCAGGTATCGGGTCGTGCAGGCCGCGCTACTAAACCCGGCACTGTACTGCTACAGACTCATCAAAGCGATAACGCCATGCTACGGGAGCTCATGCACAAAGGTTACGGCGAATTTGCCCGCAACCAACTGTTTGAACGTACTCAAGCCTTACTACCACCAGCTTGGCATATGATTCTTATCCGCGCCGAAGCCCACCAAGCCATTGATGCCGATAATCTATTGAATCAAATAGGTGCTTTGCTACCGCAGGATGATGAGTGTGAAGTGATTGGCCCTATGCCTGCGCCACTGGATAGGAAAGCGGGTAAATATCGTCGCCAGCTATTATTTCAGACAAAAAACCGTAACAGACTCCAGCTAGAATTTGAGCGTGCACTGCCTCAAATAGAGCAACTGCCACTGGCTAAAAAATGTCGTTGGAGCATAGATCGAGACCCGCAGGATCTGCTTTAAATCGACTTTATCTATATCAATGCAGAAAAAATTCGCTAGAGGATAGTAATTCACCGCCACTAGCGGCTAAAATAGTCGGTTACCCCTTATTAATTTTCTTTATGTAAGTGTCGATTAAACGCCAATGAAATCACATACTCAATCTTTACTCGCTGAATCTTTAAATGCCCTTAAACAACAAGGGATTGTTCCTGCTGATTTTGAAGCTCGCATTCAAGTCGACCGAACGAAAGATAAGAGCCACGGTGATTTTGCAACTAACTTGGCAATGATGCTGACTAAAGCTGCGGGCAAGAATCCACGTGAAATTGCACAACTACTTATCGATAACCTGCCAGAATCTGCTCACGTTGAGAAAGTAGAGATCGCAGGCCCTGGTTTTATCAACTTCTTTATCGATGATAACGCCTTAGCTAATCAGCTAATGGTTGCACTAAACAGCGACACATTAGGTATTAAATTACCGGCATCACAAACTGTTGTTGTCGATTACTCTTCGCCAAACCTAGCCAAAGAGATGCACGTAGGTCACCTACGTTCAACCATTATCGGTGACAGTGTGGTACGCGCCCTTGAATTTATGGGTCACAAAGTTATTCGCCAAAACCACGTGGGTGACTGGGGTACTCAGTTCGGTATGCTACTTGCCTATATGGAAGAGCTACGCGCCGCCAATGGCGAGCAAGCCAAGATGGAATTGTCTGATCTAGAGACATTCTACCGCGCCGCTAAGGTGCGGTTCGATGAGTCAGAAGAATTTGCAACTCGCGCACGTAAGCTAGTCGTTGAACTGCAATCGGGCGACGAGTACTGCAACAAACTATGGCGCGAATTTAATGATATCTCACTAAGCCATTGTCATGAGCTATATGAGCGTCTAGGCGTAAGTTTGACTCGCGCTGATGTTCGCGGCGAAAGCGCTTATAACAGTGACCTCGCACAAGTGGTTGCTGACTTAGACTCACAAGGTCTATTGTCTGAAAGCAACGGCGCAAAAGTTGTATTCCAAGACGAATTTAAGAACAAAGAAGGTGAGCCTCTACCGGTTATTATCCAAAAAGCCGATGGCGGTTACCTCTATGCCACCAGCGACTTAGCTGCCATGCGTTACCGCTCAAATGTACTCAATGCTGACCGCGCACTGTACTTCGTAGACTTACGTCAGGCGTTGCACTTCCAGCAAGTGTTTAAGCTAGCCAAAACCGCTAAATTTGTTCGCGAAGAGATGAGCTTCGAGCACATGGGCTTTGGCACCATGAACGGTGAAGATGGTCGTCCATTTAAGACACGTTCTGGCGGTGTGGTTAAGCTTATCGATTTGCTAAAAGAAGCCGATACTCGTGCTTTAGAGCTTGTTCGTAGCAAGAATCCTGATATGGATGAAGCAGAGCTTGCTGAGATTGCCCGTGTTGTCGGCATTGCCTCAGTTAAGTACGCCGACCTTTCTAAGAACCGTGCAAGTGATTACATCTTCAGCTTCGAGCAGATGCTGAGCTTCGAAGGTAACACGGCACCTTACCTACTTTATGCATATACCCGCGTAGCGGGGATCTTCAAACGTGCTCAAGACGTTGATTTAAGCGGTGCGAAAATCATTCTTGATCATGAGAAAGAGAAAGATCTAGGTACTAAACTGGCACAGTTTGGCGAAGTCATGACGCGTATGGTTGGCAAGGGTCAGCCTCATGCACTTTGTGGTTACCTGTTCGAACTTGCTGGCGCCTTCTCAAGTTTCTACGAAGCTTGCCCAGTATTGGCCGCAGAAACGGAAGAGTTGAAGAAGAGCCGTTTATTATTGTCACAGCTTACCGCTAAGACACTAAAACAAGGCTTAAACCTTCTTGGTCTAGAAACCTTAGAACGGATGTAACCTTTAGCTCATGACAAATCGTGATTACGCAAATCGTAAGCCTGCTCGAAAAGGTAAGAACAGCGCTCGCAAAAAGAGCTCAAGAGGGAGCGCTCCTAAGCGCTTTCCTATTCTGCTGTTGCTTATCACGCTTGCAGGCATAGGTGGCTTTGGCTATTTACTATGGATTTTAGCCAGCAGTGATGAACCGACTCCAGCCGCAGTGGTTGTAGAAAAGCCAAAACCAAAGCCTGCCAAGAAAGATCCTGACGCGCTTCCTCCTGTTCCAAAGGAAGAGTGGACCTATCTTGAAGAGCTAGAGAACAAGAAGGTCGAGGTCGATCTCCCTGAAGTCTCTGATAAACCTAAGCGTCCTTATCAGATGCAGTGTGGCTCGTTCAGAAAAGAGTCTCAGGCTAATGAGTTAAAAGCGATTATCGCTTTCCAAGGTCTAGAGGCTCAAGTGCGTAAAGTTCAAGGCAGCAGTGGCATCTGGTATAAGGTGGTGCTAGGTCCTTACGACAAGAAACGTGATGCCGAAAGGCAACGACATGTGCTGCAAAATTCTGGTACTAACGGTTGTCAGATCTGGTTCTGGGAAAGCTAAACCGCCAACCCTAATAAAAACGCTGCCTTTGCAGCGTTTTTTTATGCCTACAACCCACCGACCCCTTGATATTCAATTCACCATCCCCATATCTTTAATATCGTCAACCAGCAGGCATAATGTCGCTGGCTAGAGAAGAGGATTTATTGTGACCACTATCGTATCAGTACGCCGAAATAACCAAGTTGTTATCGCCGGTGATGGCCAAGTTTCTCTCGGTAACACCGTTATGAAAGGCAATGCTAGAAAAGTTCGTCGCTTGTACCACAACAAGGTGCTTGCCGGATTTGCTGGCGGTACAGCCGATGCATTCACCCTATTTGAGCGTTTCGAGGCTAAGCTTGAAATGCACCAAGGTCACCTTATGCGCGCCGCAGTTGAAATGGCTAAAGATTGGCGCTCAGATAAAGTTCTGCGCAAGCTTGAAGCTTTACTTGCCGTGGCCGACGCTGAATCTTCATTAATCATTACCGGTAACGGTGATGTTGTTCAGCCTGAGAATGATCTTATTGCGATTGGTTCTGGTGGCAACTTTGCCCAATCGGCAGCGACTGCACTACTTGAAAACACTGATTTAAGTGCACTCGAAATTGCTGAAAAATCGCTAACTATTGCTGGTGACATCTGCGTATTCACCAACCAATTTAAGACAATTGAAGAATTAAAGTACTAAGCGATTTATTCGTTTATACGACAAATGCTGTAAAGCATGAGGAAAGATTATGTCTGAAATGACACCACGTGAAATTGTTCACGAGCTAGATAGCCATATTATCGGCCAACAAAAAGCCAAACGTTCTGTCGCGATTGCCCTGCGTAACCGCTGGCGCCGTATGCAGCTTGCTGCCGACCTTCGTCAAGAAGTGACGCCTAAGAACATTCTAATGATTGGCCCAACCGGTGTAGGTAAAACTGAGATTGCTCGCCGTCTTGCACGCCTAGCGAAAGCGCCTTTCATCAAGGTAGAAGCGACTAAGTTCACCGAAGTGGGCTATGTCGGTAAAGAAGTTGAGCAGATCATTCGTGATCTTACCGATTCAGCTATCAAGCTAACCCGTGAAGAGCAGATCAAAAAGTGTAAATTCCGCGCCGAAGAAGCTGCTGAAGAGCGTATTTTAGATGCATTGCTGCCTAAGCCAAAAGAAGATTGGGATAGCGAAAAAGCAGATAGCAGCGCAACTCGTCAGATCTTCCGTAAGAAGCTTCGTGAAGGTCAGCTAGACGATAAAGAAATTGAAATTGATATTGCCGCACCACAAGCCGGCATCGAGATCATGTCTCCTCCTGGCATGGAAGAGATGACTAACCAGCTACAGAGCATGTTCCAAAACATGGGACCGGGTGCAAGCAAGCGCCGTAAGATGCCAATCAAAGAAGCTTATAAGCTGTTGATTGAAGAGGAAGCATCTAAGTTGGTTAACCAAGAAGACTTAAAAGAGCAAGCGATTGAGCTTGTTGAGCAACACGGTATCGTGTTCCTAGATGAGATCGATAAGATCTGTAAGCGCGGTGAATCATCAGGCCCTGACGTGTCTCGCGAAGGCGTGCAGCGCGATCTACTACCTCTTGTAGAAGGCTGTACCGTTAACACTAAACACGGCATGGTTAAGACTGACCACATCCTGTTTATCGCATCGGGTGCATTCCAGATGTCTAAGCCGTCGGATCTTATTCCTGAGCTACAAGGCCGTCTGCCAATTCGTGTTGAATTAGATGCATTATCTGCTGGTGACTTTAAACGCATTTTGACTGAACCACACGCTTCATTGACTGAGCAATATATTGCTTTGATGGGTACTGAAGGTGTCACGATCGAATTTACCGAAGACGGTATCGACAGCATCGCAGAAGCGGCTTGGCAAGTTAACGAGCGCACTGAAAACATCGGTGCACGTCGTCTACACACTGTAATGGAGCGCTTGATGGAAGAGCTTTCTTACGAAGCGTCTGACAAGTCAGGTTCTGTTACGGTTATCGATGCGGCTTATGTTAAAGCAAGCCTAGATAACTTAGTGCAAGACGAGGACTTAAGTCGCTATATTCTTTAAGCTAAGGCTAAGAATATAAGCTTAAGTTCATTGCCAATCTAATGGCAAAATTAGTGATAGCGATTAAGGACATCTACGGACTTAATCGCTATTGTGTTTCTAACACTCTTAAAATCATATCGGTTAATAGATGACTCAAGATAACAGCACACCTAATGTTTCAGCGCTAAAGCTAAAACGTAAATCTCGCCAGCTTGAGATAACTTTCGATAACGGTGAAACCCACCAGCTAAGTTGTGAAATGCTACGAGTTTATTCGCCTTCGGCCGAAGTGCATGGTCACGGTAATCCAGTACTTGTAACTCACAAGAAAAACGTCAATATCACCGCAATTGATCCTGTTGGGAATTACGCCGTTAAAATCACATTCGATGACGGCCATAATACCGGACTGTTTTCTTGGAAAGTCTTACACGACCTTGCCACTCATCAAGTGGATTTATGGGAAAAATACCTTGCTCGACTTCGCGCCGCTAAAGCTAGTCGCGAACCACTGATCGATATGGCAGTGAAGTACCACAAGTAATCCCTGTCCGCTCTAAAGAACTCAAGATCGCCTCTATCTTGGCGATCTTTTGTAAGCGCTAATAATACCGCCCCCCCAGACTCTTAGCCCGCAGTCTCGCCACAGACTTTTACTACCAGCCCAACAACACAAAACCCCGACTAAAAAGCAAGTTTTCGGTGAGCCAAATAACAATCAGTATAAGAAAAAATTGCACGTATATCGCTCGATGCGGACTAATGTCCTCTATGCATTCTCCTATGACAATTACTATCGCCTGTAATCAAAAAAGAGGATTACTCATGACTGCACATATCAGTGGCAAAGCAGGCGATTTCGCTGAAACCATTATCATGCCGGGCGACCCGCTTCGCGCAAAATACATCGCAGAAAACTTCCTAGAAGATGCGGTGGAAGTCACCAACATTCGCAATATGCTAGGTTACACAGGCTTCTATAAAGGTCAGCGTATATCTGTAATGGGTCACGGTATGGGGATCCCATCTATGGTGTTATACGCCCATGAGCTTGTCGCAGATTTTGGTGTAAAACGCATCATACGTGTGGGTAGCTTAGGTGCGACTCAGCACGATGTGAAAATCAATGACGTCATTCTAGCTCAAGCCGCAGGAACAGACTCTCCAACCAATGCTAAGCGCAGCAGTGGCTATCAGATGGCAACATCAGCCACCTTTGACCTGCTACACAAGGCCTACATGATTGCACAGCAAAAGCAGATCAACGTTAAAGTGGGTAATGTTTTTAGCGGCGACATGTATTACGACCCAGACGAAGACATGATCCCTGCCCTCGAACGTTTCGGCGTACTCGGTGTGGATATGGAAGTTGCCGGCCTATATGGTCTTGCCCACCACAAAGGTTTTGAATCACTCGCAATTTTAACGGTATCGGATCACTGCTTAACTGGCGAAGAGACCAGTGCAGAGGCTCGCCAGTTAACCTTTAATCAAATGATCGAGCTGGCATTAGAAACAGCCTGTCAGTAAATCCTAGATAAGCCGCTCGAAGCCTAGCTTCCTGCGGCTTAGTTTTTATTAGCTAGTTCTAATGATTAGTTTTAGTAATTAGCTTTTAGCTCTTGATACAGCAAAATTAGGAACCGATGATGAAAAATAAAATCTCCTTAACCTTGCTCAGCTTTCTCGCCAACTTCGTGATGGCGGGTTTTGCGACGCAATTTGGTATGCTCATTGAGCCTATTAGTGATAAGTTCTCAGCCAACGTCAATGAAGTTGCCTCAATATTCTCATTACTCAATGGTGGCGCCCTAGCTGGTACCATTGCAGCCTTCTTCTTAATTGAAAGAATCGGCGTAAAACGCATTACCCTACTGAGCTACGTCAGCATTGCCCTCAGCGCAGCGACCCTACACTTCACCAGCTCTCTGAGTGTGGTCATGATAGCAATGACAGTGATTGGCCTGTGTGGTGGTGTCGGCCTTTGTATCGCAGGTACCATTGTCGTTTCAGTTTGGAAGGACAAGATCCAAAGCACTATGTTAGTGGTACAAGATGCCACCTTTAACGTGGCTGGCGTAGTATTCCCATTGATCACTACTTATGCACTTAGCAACGCACTATCTTGGAGTTACAGTTATCTAGCCGTGGGTGTTGTAGCCCTAGCTACAGCTGCGATTGCACTGGCGACTAACTTCGAACTATGCGAAGCCAAGGGAAAGACAGAAGAAAGCGAAGACAAATCTGAGTGGAACCTTGGGATCATCAGCGGCGGTTTAGGCTTATTCCTCGGTATGTTAGCGCTTTATACTTTCCTGACTTGGGCGCCGATGTTCGTTAAGACTAAGTTCGATATCCCATTTGAAGATGCAGGCAATATCATTACCCAGTACTGGTCTGCCGCACTCGTGGGGGCACTTGTCTCAACAGTGATTGTGACTAGAGTTAAGATCCAGCACTTCCTGATGGGCGTTATTTCGCTAGCGTTTGTGATCACCAGCCTTATTGTAACCACTGAAAACCTTGGCTGGATTGGCTACTTAACCTATGGTTATGGCTTTGCTTGTGCCGCTCTGTATAACGCATTTATCGCTTACGGTGTATCGTTTGTGAAAAATGCCAGCAGCCGTAATGTGTCCTATATCTTAATTAGTGGTAGTGCCGGCGCCATGTTTAGCCCGGCAATCAGCTCACTATTTGAAAGTATCATCGGCCTACAAACTGTGATGTATGCCATTCCTGTGATCTACGGACTGATCATTGCAATGCTGCTGTTATCTAACCGCAAAAAAATGGTATTAACTCAGCAAGCAGCGTAAGACGATAAGTCACAGTAAATACACTCGAAGCTCCTAGGTGAAGTTTGCCTAGGAGCTATTCGATAAAAGCTTTTAACCCCTCTAAGTCACAAATAATCAGCCCCTCTTTCTCCCGCTTAATAAGTGACAGGTCTTCGAGTTTCTTAATTGCGCGACGATAGACTCTATCAGTTGTCGCGAATCGTTCAGCTTCTAAATAACACTTAGTAAAACCTTCCACAGGTTGGTCATTCAGGTACTGATGATATAGATCGTAAGCAATATTGTAAGCAATGGGGTAGAGCATTCGGCGGGTAAAGATATCCACCGTGTCTTGATAATCGATGGCGATCGCACTGGCAAAAAACAGTGAAAATTGTGGTGACTTAACTAATGCTTGCTGCAGTTTATCGCCATTGATAATGGAAATATCCAACGTCTCTTCGGCAATGATATCGAGTTGACATAAATAGCCAGTAAAAAACTCCATCTCACCAAATAGCTGTGAGTCGCAGGACATGGTTCCAAGCTGAAAACTACGACCATTTCGAGCTGTGTACCCCATAGAGATACGGCCTTTCTTCACAAGAATAAGCGCATTCACTTGCTGACCTTGCTCCATCAACTTATGCTGCGCCGCCACCGTTTTTGTTTCAGTAATACACTCTCGCATGATCTGCTCAATAGCGTCATGTTCTTGCTCCCACAGTGAGCGGAAGCGTCCTTTAGCGAGTGGTTTTAGCTGCATAGTGATCTAATTGAAATTCAGGCGATAGATATAGTAATTATACGCCTATGTGAGCGATAGGTAATAGCCCACCTAAACTGACGGTTTTTATTCAGACCGATAGAGAAATTTATTGGTCCCGCTAACCACATTCCCCCATACTGCTAAGGACTTTTATTGACCCCACGAACCACACTTACCCATGCCTCCATGCCTCCATGCCTCCATGCCTCCATGCCGCTAAGGGCTTTTCTTCTGCCAACTCATTGGCAAGGAGACTTCTTTCCATAATGATAGGCACAAGCTCTCGGGTTGACTCCAATCCCCTTTTAACAACCAAGTGACTAGCGCATCGCCCACTTCGGGATAACAAATCGGCTCAGGCATAGGGGATTTTAGCCAGCGGCGTAGGGCATCGGGCTCTAGACTCTGCTTCATACACTCTGCCGCCCCCAACAACTCCAGCGCTGCGACATTAGATAACTGCTCAAACTGACCGAGTAAGGGTTTTATTAATAGCTTTTTACCTAAGGTTAGCGCTTCGCTTGCCAGTTCAAATCCTGCATTACCGATTACGCCACCACAGCTAGCCATCGCCGCCTTAAAACCCTTTCGATCAAAACCATGCCACTGAATATGCTCAGGAAGAGTTTGCGAAGATTCGCTTGCATGGTAAACCAAGAAGGTATACTCACCAAAAGGCGCGAGGAACTTGACGATCTCATCGGCTGACTCAAACGGCAAGTAGACTAATATCTGATGGGCTAGCTGTTGTTCGATCTTATCGACCTCGACAAACGGCGGCAAAATGGGAAAGCCAAAATGGTGCCAATGACAACCTAGGGCAACATCCACCGGAGCAAAGTAATTTAGCATCGCATCGCTAAGCCAATTATCACCTACTTTTGGTACCGCATACTTCAATGCAGCCTGGTGACTGATCCCTATCGAGGGGATGCCTTGATTTTTTGCCGCCCAAGCGGATACCGGTTCAAAGTCATTCAATACAAGATCATAACCACTAAGATCGAGATTCTTTACGTCCCTAAAGAAACCAAACCAGGCATTATCTTTTGCAGTTTTTGCCACGCTTACCCGGCCATTCTCGGTCGCAAATGTGAGTCCAGACTGGACTCGGTACTCACCAAAACATTGCATATCAAAGAAACGTTCCGCCGTACGCCCGGAAAAGAAGAAGTCAACATCGACGCCTTGTCGCTGCAGTGCTTTTGCCATGACTCGTGCGCGACTCAAGTGGCCATTGCCTGTACCTTGAACACCATAAAGAATTCGCAAACTGCCTCCTAGATGAATTGCTGACTCAGTAAAACAGAAACAATTCCAAGAATTGCACCAGCGATTATGTCCATTGGGTAGTGAACCCCAAGCACTATACGAGCCAAACCTATAGCTAACGCCCAAGCTACGGCGATATAAAATAATTGCGGATAAATGAGGTAGATACTGGTTGCCATAACAAAGGCCGCCGCCGTATGACCAGATGGAAGACTAAACTTGTCGGCTGGCTCGAAACTGGCCGTTCCATCGCTTAAGGCGTGACATGGTCTAGGCCTACGGATCATATTCTTAAGCGCAAAATACAGTGGCAGCTCAAGAAGATATGCAGCAACCATAGTGTTTAATAACGCTTCGCCTCGACTATCTATGATTAGACATGCCACTGCTAAATATAAGTACACAGGCCCATTGCCTGATGCCGATAACCTTAATGCGAGTGTTTGCAGTCCGTGTTGTTGGCCTTGTTGCACAACATAGTAGTAGAGCTTTCTGTCAAACGACGTTATTGAAGTCATTATTTCCGCCTCCCTCTGTCTTATGATAGGAAGCTATGAAAACTCTATGACACGACGGTGACAGACTATATATAGTTTTATGACATTGAATTTATGCGAAGAATTGCATTAATAAGACAGGAGCATCTGGCAGGACCCGAACCTGTATAGAGTGAATGATTGGTCAATCTAAACCAACCTAAAGCAAAAGCAGTAGGCTGGCTTAACACAAATGATTTGGCTTATTCCGCAACTAGCTCGGAGCTATTCCGGTTACGGTATAGCTTTAGTAAGTGGTAAATGTTGATACAAGCAACAAAGGCATTCATACCTGCCACTGGCCAAGCTTCAATCGATGCGCCATAGATGACAAATAGGGTACAGCCAGTAAAGTTCAGGCATCTCAACCAAATAATGTCTTTCATCATGAGTGAAATTGCCACCATCACTGAGGCGGCATAACCAATGATTTCAATCGTATTAACAGCTTCCATAAGGCACCTTTTTTAGGCCCTATGCCTTCCCTATGCTAACTGGGGGATCCGTGCCCCTAAAGCGGGTCAAAATTAAAGTTTAAGTTAAATTATCTGATGACATGCTAACAAAAATGTTCACCAATGGTAATAAAAAAACGTCATATAATGACCTGAATCATGTTTTAGTACTTTTATTAATCAGTAAGAAGAAATATTACTACAACCAGCTCAAAGCGTGCCTTATTGGACAATTGCGTGATTGATAACGCTTTTATTTTTAAGAATCCCTTATATACTGAGTGCAATTACTTGTTTGCTCGGACTTCTGAGCATCTCTATCTATCAGGAGTGTTCTTATGGAATACAACACCTCAGAACTTTGTGACACTTATATCGATGTTGTAGATGTTGTCGAACCCATGTTCAGTAATTATGGGGGTTGTAACTCTTTTGGTGGCTCTATCAGCACCATCAAATGTTTTGAAGATAACGGTCTTATCATTGATGCAGTGCAAGAAGATGGAGAAGGCAAAGTACTACTAATTGATGGCGGCGGTTCACTACGTCGCGCTCTTCTAGATGCTAGAATTGCAGAAGCTGCGGTAGCCAATAACTGGGAAGGTATTATTGTATACGGAACAGTTCGCGATGTGGATGCACTCGAAGATCTAGACATAGGTATTCAAGCATTAGCCTCGATTCCTGTTGGCGCTGACAGCAATGCCGTTGGCGAGCTTGAGATCCCTGTTAACTTTGGTGGTGTAACTTTCCTACCAGGCGATCATGTATACGCAGACAACACAGGTATTATCCTGTCGCCAGAGCCACTAGACATCGACTAATTAGCGTCGCTGTAAACCGCTTAGTGAATAATAGCCAATCCTTTGTGATTGGCTTTTTTGTATCCGCTGGTAACCCAAGCTTGCAGCCAAAATTTAAGTGCTTAAACTAAAGGTCCTATGATGAGCTCACTATAAGAATAACAAAATGCAGTATTTAAACCTCTTCAATGCCGCTAAGCTTACCCAACTACTCAACACCCGCGAGGGTGAGACAAAACTAGGGCAAGTCGTTCAGCAACCCAAGGCTTCACAGGATTTAGCGACAAATTTAGCCCAAGCAAAATCAAACGGGGCACGCTTTGCGATTATAGGAATAGGAGAGGATATCGGTCCACGCGCAAATTTAGGTCGAGGGGGGGCAACCGATGCCTTCGATAGCGCCATGGGCCAATTCCTCAATTTACAGTCAAACCGTTTTCTCACTGGCGAACAATGCCTAGTGCTGGGTCAAGTAGATACAGATGACTTGCAACTTCCCGCTAACGCCAGTGCCGACGCTTTAAGAGACAATGTCGAGAAACTCGATCAACGAGTGATCCAGCTATTATCCGCCGTATTTAGTGAAGGTTTAGAGCCTATCGTTATCGGCGGTGGCCATAACAATGCTTACGGTTTATTGATGGCAGCAAAAGCCAGCCTTAAACGCCCGATTGCCGCAGTCAATCTTGATCCACACTCAGACTTTAGACCTAAAGAGGGTCGACATAGCGGCAACGGTTTCAGCTATGCAGCCGCATCAGGTGCACTGGCTTTTTATCATGTGCTTGGCCTGCATGAACTTAAAAATAGTGAAACCACACTCGATCAACTTAAAGCTTTTGGTGGCCAATGGCATACTTTCCAACAAATTTGGGTCCGACGAGAGCAGAGCTTAGAAAGCGCATTAAAGTGCATAGCTAAGGATCTGAATAACACTCAGCTACCGGTTGCAATAGAGTTAGATCTCGATGCTATAACCAATATGCCAAGTAGCGCTTCTACCGCCGCCGGTATACCGCTACTCGATGCCTTGTTTTACGTCAGTTATATCGCCAAGCATTGCTCAAGCGCTTACCTGCACTTAGCAGAGGCAGCGCCAAGCTGTCACGTTGCCGGAGCGGCGGCTGGTCACCGTGAAACAGGCCAAAGTATCAGTGAATTGATCTACTCCTACATCAGTGGACGTATTAATGCACTATAGCCATTAATAATTATTCAACAATGACAAATAGTGTGTTGTAATGCGCTGTCAATTTTGCGATAGCCCGCGTAATCACTCATTTTCTTATTATCATAAAGTGGATTGTTAACATTCGTCACAGACTGATAGATGAAAGATTCAGCAATCCGCTTCAATGGCTTACAATCGCACCAATTTAATTGCTTATGTATAGGAACAGATAGATGTCAGACGACCCTTCAAACAGCACTCACTTCGGTTATAAAACTGTCGAAGCTGAAAAGAAAGCCGACATGGTTGCTGGCGTATTTCATTCTGTCGCAGCAAAATACGACATTATGAATGACGTTATGTCTTTCGGTATCCACCGCATGTGGAAACGCTTCACAATCGAAAGTGCAGGCGCGCGTCCAGGCATGAAAGTATTAGATCTTGCTGGCGGTACTGGTGATTTAACGGCTAAGTTTTCTCGTATCGTCGGTGAAACAGGTCAAGTGACCTTAGCCGATATTAACGACTCGATGCTTAAGGTCGGTCGTGAAAAGCTACGTGACAAAGGTATTGTTGGTAACGTTAATTACGTCCAAGCTAATGCTGAAGCCTTGCCTTTCCCTGATAATCATTTTGATATTATCACCATCGCTTTTGGTCTACGAAATGTGACCAACAAAGATGCTGCAATTGCTTCTATGCTGCGCGTACTGAAACCTGGCGGAAAGCTATTAGTACTTGAATTTTCAAAGCCTCAGCATGAAATCATGCGCAAGGTATATGATATCTACAGCTTCAAAGTACTACCAAAAATGGGTTCTTTAATCACTAAAGATGCAGACAGCTACGAGTACTTAGCAGAGTCAATTCGTATGCACCCAGATCAAGACACCTTGAAGCAGATGATGGAAGATGCTGGCTTTGAGCAAGTCAATTATACCAATATGACTGACGGTATCGTTGCCTTACACAAGGGTTATAAATTCTGATAGGGCTCACTATGTCTCGTGACTTGTCACTACTGACTTGTGCCGCGATTGAGATCAGCTTAAACAAGCTGATCTCTCAATCTCCTGAAGATTACGCTAAGTTACGCAATCTTCATGGCAAAGTGCTATGTATCCAGCTTTCACAGCTTAACTGGCCGCTATACTTTTTGTTTGCCAAAGAGATCCAAGTCTTCTCACGCTATGAAGGCGAAGTAACGACCAAAGTCAATGCCGATGCCACCACCCTCTACCAGCTAACGGAGGGGGCAAATCTCACCGAACTGATCAAACAAGATAAGCTCAGTCTTGAGGGCGATCTCAGCCTATTACAGACATTCAGCCATTATATGCAGCAGGTTGAAGTCGATTTTGCAGAGCCCCTTTCGCACTACATTGGTGATGCGCCGACCCACTTTATTCATCAAGGCCTCAAACGGGCCAAGCAAGATGTAACTAAGGTTCTACTTAAGACTCGCTCACATCTTGGGCAACTCACCACTGAAGAGTATCGGCTTGCTCCCCATAAGCTCGAATATATCTATTTAAGTGATAGAATCGATGACTTAGCCGCCGATGTCGAGGCGACAGCTACACGGATTGACCAGCTTATCAACAGGGTAAAAACACAACCATGACAGTAAAAAGTATCAGGCGCGCTTATCACGTTATTCGTACTGCATTGCATTATGGACTGGATGATTTACTTCCCTCTAAGTTAACGCCTTGGTACTTCAAACTCTTAAGGCACAGCTTCTTTTGGCTACGAAATCAACACAAAGATAAAGTCGGTGGTGAACGCTTAAAATTGGCCATGCAGGAACTCGGGCCTGTTTACATCAAGTTTGGACAGATGCTGTCGACTCGTCGTGATCTATTATCTGATGAGTGGGCCGAAGAACTTGCTATGTTGCAAGATAGAGTGCCGCCATTTGACTCAGCTATCGCAAGGGAGTCTATCGAGAAGGAGCTTAATGCCCCAATTGATAGCTACTTTAATGACTTTGACGACACACCGCTGGCCTCGGCCTCCATCTCTCAAGTCCATACTGCCACACTGAAGTCTAATGGTGCCGCAGTCGTACTCAAAGTATTACGCCCAGATGTTGAGAAGAAGGTTCATGCAGATCTACTGTTAATGTCACAAGCCGCCGATTTTCTGGAGATGCTGCTGGGTGCCAATAACCGCTTACGTCCAGCCGAAGTGGTTGAAGACTACCGCACGACCATCGAAGGCGAACTAAACCTCAAGCTTGAAGCGCTCAACGCCATTAAGTTACGCAATAACTTTATCGACTCTAATGCACTCTACATCCCTTATATGTATGAAGAGTTATGCTTTACACGCTTAATCGTTATGGAGCGTATCGACGGCATACCAGTATCAGATAAAGTGGCACTAGAAGCCCAAGGTACTAACTTAAAACTGCTTGCTGAACGCGGCGTAGAGTTGTTCTTTACCCAAGTATTCCGTGATAACTTTTTCCACGCAGACATGCATCCAGGCAATGTCTTCGTCAGCAGAGAACATCCTAATGATCCTTTCTATATTGGTTTAGATTGCGGCATCATGGGCACGCTTACCGATGAGGATAAGCGCTATTTGGCAGAGAACTTCTTAGCCTTCTTTAACCGCGACTACCGCCGTATTGCTCAACTTTATATTGAATCAGGCTGGGTCTCTGCCGACACCGATGTGGGCGCCTTCGAACAGGCGGTAAAAGTTGTTTGTGAGCCGATGTTCAATAAGCCACTTGATGAAATATCATTCGGCCATGTACTACTAGAGCTATTTAGAACCGCGCGTCGTTTCGACATGGTGGTGCAGCCACAGCTTGTTTTACTCGAAAAAACCCTTCTGTATATAGAAGGGCTTGGGCGTCAGCTGTATCCACAGCTGGATTTATGGCAAACGGCTAAGCCCTTCTTAGAGCAGTGGATGGCCGAACAAGTTGGCCCTAAAGCCATGGCAGCAAAAGTTAAGAAGCAGCTACCATATTGGGCGGAACATTTACCTGAACTGCCAGAACTTATCTATGACAACTTAAAAATGGGTCGTGACCTATCTAAAAATCAAAACAAATTGTTAGATCGGTATCTCAAACATCAGCAAAAAGCTCATAAAAGTAACTATCTGTTGATTACATCGGCCATTTTAGTGATCTGTGGCACTATTTTGTTAAACCAAGACGCTACACTATGGGCCTCTTATGGCAGTATTGGCATAGGCATCACTCTGTGGATGCTGGGATGGCGATCGAGACCAAAGAATCGCAAAATTTAGCTAGACCTAAATAACCAAAGGTTCATAATAGAACCAGTATCTAATCAAGAGGATTCATCCATGGGTGGCATTAGTATTTGGCAACTTCTTATCATTGCTTTAATTGTCGTATTATTGTTTGGAACTAAGAAGTTACGTTCACTAGGCGGCGATTTAGGTGGTGCAGTAAAGGGCTTTAAAAACGCCATGTCTTCTGAAGAAGAGAAGAAAGCTCTAGAAGAAAACGCAACTGACAAACCAGCTGCTGACACTGCTAAAGTGACAGAAACTGCAAAAGTTGCAGAGACAGCCGAAAAAAAGGCTGAGTCTAAGGATAAAGAACAGGCGTAATCGACTATGTTCGACGGTATCGGCTTTATGGAGTTGCTGCTGATTGGGATCTTGGGCCTAGTTGTACTTGGCCCAGAAAGACTCCCAACCGCTGTGCGCTCAATCTCTAGCTGGATCCGCGCCATGAAAAAAATGGCTAACTCGGTAAAAGACGAATTAGAGCAAGAGCTTAAAATTGAGCAACTGCACTCTGATTTGAAAAATGCAGAGAGTCAGGGTTTAAAGAACCTTTCTCCAGAGTTACAGGATTCAATCGATCAATTAAAAGAAGCGGCTCAATCTGTTAATCGTCCTTATCAAGTAGAAGACGTGCCTGCGGCAAAAGAAACTCCAGCCAAAGAAGCATCGACTCCAGAGACTAGTACGACAACGAGTGCTAATTCAGACAAACCTAACGGGTAGTCCATGTCACAACAGCAGCCATTAATCAGCCATCTGCTCGAGTTGCGCACTAAGTTACTGCGAGCTATTGGCAGTGTTCTTTTGGTATTTATTTGCTTGGTATATTGGGCAAACGATATCTACCATTATATGGCCACCCCATTAATGCAAGCACTGCCTGAATCAAGCAGTATGATTGCAACGGATGTTGCTGCGCCATTTTTTGCCCCCTTTAAATTGACATTAGTTCTGTCGTTTTTTGTTGCAGTACCTTATGTCCTTTATCAAGTGTGGTCTTTTGTCGCACCTGGTCTATATAAGCATGAAAAACGTTTGGTTGTACCTCTACTAGCGAGCAGCACGCTGCTCTTCTATCTAGGTATCGCCTTTGCCTATTATATCGTTTTCCCTGTAGTCTTTGGATTCTTTACCAGCGTGGCCCCAGAAGGGGTTGAAGTAGCGACGGACATCAGCAGTTATTTGAATTTCATTCTAAAACTGTTTTTTGCATTTGGTTTAGCGTTTGAGATCCCAGTAGCGGTTATCCTACTATGCTGGGCGGGTGTTACTACCCCTGAAGAGCTAAAGCAGAAACGACCATATATAGTGGTAGGTGCATTTGTTATCGGCATGCTACTAACGCCACCGGACATCATCTCTCAAACTATGTTAGCAATCCCAATGCTAATTCTATTTGAAGGCGGTTTATTGGCAGCGCGTTTCTACAGCAAGCCAGACGAAGATGAAGATGAAGATGAAACTGAGCAGGAAAAACCTGAGTCTTAGTACTATCAATAAGTAGTATTTTCGATAAATAGTCGTGTTTAGAAAAGGTATTATCTCGTGATAACTCAACGTAGATAATACCTTTTTTGTTTTCTATTCTCCGCTCAATCAATTACTTTTGTGTTTCAATTACCTTAATAAAATGTAAAATCAATCCAAACCTATTTATACGGGATAAAGGAAGTTATTGATGATAAAAGTACACCTAGCCTTACTTACTACCGCGTCTTTAATGCTCTCGAGCGCTGCCCATGCATCCATCGAAACACAGTTAACTAAATGTGCATCAATCGGTGACAAACTCGAACGCTTAATCTGCTACGACAAGCTTTCTTCATCGCTAAGTTCAAATACTGCCATACCCAAGCAACAGCCCGTAACAGAAACTGTCACAGTGGCAGCTTCAACAGCCGCGGTTGTTTCAACTGATAGTTCACATGCCGACTTTGGTAAAGTGAAAAAGGCCGAGGCAGAAGAAGTCAGCAAGATCTATCTCGATGTTAGCAAGGTATCTAAAGATCCCTACGGCGCAATGAAAATCCACTTTAGCAACGGACAGGTTTGGAAGCAGACTGACAGCCGCTCATTTAGATTAAAAGCAGAACAAACCGTCTATATCGAGAAAGCAGCATTGGGCTCCTTTATGCTAGGCTCAGATGATCGCAACACAACCATCAGAGTAAAACGTGTAAAGTAATGCCGGAATATATGGATATAGCTGTCAACCTAGTTGGCAGCTCGCTTGAAAAAGACATTCAACGAGTCGTCGAAGATGCCGCCGCCCAGTCAGTCACCTCTATGGTGGTTATTGGCAGCCACCTCCTAGAGAGTGAGCAGGCTATCAGCCTGTGTGAACAATTCCCTCAACAGCTATATTGTACCGCAGGCGTTCACCCTCATCACGCAAGTGAATGGCAAACAGACAGTGCAGCTCTATTACGACAATTAACCCAATCTCCAAGCGTGATAGCTGTGGGCGAATGTGGTTTAGATTATAATCGCGACTTCTCCCCCAGAGATATGCAGCGTAAAGCATTTGCAGAGCAGTTAGCACTCGCTGTTGAGCTCAAAATGCCCGTGCTAATGCATGAGCGTGATGCTCATGATGATTTCCTGGCAATTTTAAAAGAATACCGTTCTGAGCTTCCTGCGGCTCTGTTGCACTGCTTTACAGGGAATAGGCAATCACTCGATGCCTATATAGAACTCGATCTCTATTTAGGAGTCACGGGTTGGGTCTGCGATGAACGCAGAGGGCAAGAGCTAGCATCCCTAGTGCCTTACATTCCTGACGAACGAATCTTGATTGAAACAGATAGCCCCTATCTATTACCAAGAAGTATGCGCCCAAAGCCAAAATCCAGTAAAAATGAGCCTAAGTATCTGCCATACATCGCTCAGTATGTTGCCGATCTAAGACAACAAGATAGTAACGACTTTGCAGAGGCAAGCTACAGAAATAGTCGCAGATTCTTTGGTTTAGACGAGTAATGAAAGGTTACTTTTTGCAACTTATCCTTATCACGTTATTTTTAGTCTCCAGTTCCCTAGCAGCTGGAGAAAGGCTTATTATCACTCAGCATAGCGCCAACAAAATTGAGTTAAAACCCCAAATCTATATTACTCAAACTCATGCTAATGCCAATATCGAGCAGCTAGTAACCTCTGCCGTGCTATGGAAAAAATATGAACCGAAAGCGATGCGGGGCATTAATGATAAAGCCTATTGGGTTAAGTTATCTCTTAGCTATGAAGCAGGTGTTTCTAGACAGCAAATTTTATCTATCGCAAATCCTCACTTAGATCATATCGAGCTCTATCACTTTAGTGGTCAAAATCTACTCAAACAATTACAAGTAGGCGACAGCTTTCCTTTCAGCCAAAGACCCATTATAAGTACTCACTTTCTGTATTCGTTTAATAACAACCAACAAGAAAGCCATGACTTCTATTTGCAAGTGAAAACGTCCGGTACATTCAATATACCAATAACCCTATGGACAAGTGATGCCTACTACCAAGATGCCGAACGGCACTCGATCTTTTATGGTTTTCAGACTGGTGTCTTAATCGCTATTGGTATCTTCAGCCTATTAATAGCCGTGACATCCCTGTCATTTAGCTATAGTTATTATGCTGGCTATGTTCTCTCCATCACCCTGTTTGTTGCATGCCTGCACGGATTAGCGTTTAGGTTTCTCTGGCCAGAATGGCCACGCATGCAAGAGTTTGCGATGCCTGCTCTACTCAGCTTATCTATGTTGTTTGCCTTCTTGTTCTCAGAGAAGGCTATGCACTTAAAATATTACAATCAGACTATGCTACGCCTCTGTCGAGTCTGCGCTGCAATGTCTGCACTGCTACTCTTTATAGGACTATTACTCAACTATTCAACAGCATTAACGATTAACATCTATTCAGTAATACTTACTAGCATAATATTAATGTATATGTCTCTCGCCCAAGCATTCAAAGGCAATAAGCTAGCCAAGCTCTTTGCTATAGGCTGGGCAAGTATGATGCTAGGAGCATTAATTTCTGGTGCAATATATCTAGGCTTGCTTCACTGGGATTTTCAAGCTAAATCCCCCTTCATGATAGGTCTAAGCATAGAGGTTATGTTTATGGCGGCTCTACTTGCGATCCGCTATAACGATGAACGCTTAGCCAAATTAAACATTCAGAAAGAAGCACTAACTCAAGCAAAGAAAGCCCAAGATGCCAAGGAAGAGGCATTACGCATCGAAGCAAGAAGTAGTGAAAAGTTATCTCAAATGGTTCAAGAACGTACCCTAGAACTAGAGATAGCCCTACGAGAACTCAATGAAGCAAATCAGAAGCTAACAGAACAGACGAGAATCGACAGTCTGACAGGCGTTAAGAATCGCGCCTCGTTCGATAAACGTATTATTGCAGAAGGACGAATAAGCCGAAGGCAGCAGACTCCACTGTCAGTTTTAATGCTAGATATCGATCGCTTTAAATTAATTAATGACTCCTATGGTCATCTGGCTGGCGACCAAGCGTTACGTGTTATTGCCGATAAATTAAAAGAAACTTTAAAGCGACCAACCGATCTAGTGTCACGTTTTGGTGGTGAGGAGTTTGCTATTATATTACCCAACACTGATAAAATAGGTGCACAGCAAGTAGCTGAGACTGTAAGAAAAGTTATCAGTGAACTGCCTATAAGCTGGGGGGAGAACAGGATCCCTCTAACTGTTAGTATAGGGGTGAGTAGCGAAATCATTACCTCGGAAGAGCATACTACTTTACTATTAGAACAAGCAGATAAAGCACTTTATCAAGCAAAGAATGACGGGCGTAATCGAGTAAGACTCTACAGCCCTAATCAAGATTAATATCACCATCGTCTGGAGCCAAATGTGAATATTATTACTAGTGCCTACCCACAACGTAGAATGCGCCGTATGCGTAAACATGAGTTTAGTCGTCGTCTTATGGCTGAAAATCAGCTATCGGTAAATGACCTAATCTACCCTATGTTTGTATTAGAAGGTAACAACCGCACAGAGCAAGTAGCTTCAATGCCTGGCGTAGAGCGCCTTTCAATAGACCTATTACTTAAAGAAGCAGAAGAGCTTGTAGAGCTTGGTATTCCTCTGATTGCATTATTCCCAGTCACTCCAGCTGAGAAGAAAACCTTAATGGCTGAAGAAGCCTATAACGCAGATGCATTAGCCCAACGCGCAGTTCGTGCGCTAAAAGAAGCATTCCCTCAGCTAGGCGTCATGACAGACGTTGCACTCGACCCATTCACAACACATGGTCAAGACGGCATCATCGATGAAACTGGCTATATCATGAATGACATCACCACTGAGATCTTGGTTAAACAAGCTCTGTCTCATGCTGAAGCCGGTGCCGATATCGTCGCTCCTTCAGACATGATGGATGGTCGTATTGGCGCTATACGTAAGGCGTTAGAAGAAGCTGGGCATGTGAATACACAGATCATGGCATACTCGGCTAAATACTCTTCTAACTACTATGGACCTTTCCGAGATGCGGTAGGCTCTGCTGGCAACCTAAAAGGTGGCAATAAGCATAGCTACCAGATGGACCCTGCAAATAGCGATGAAGCACTACATGAAGTTGCTTTAGACATTCAAGAAGGTGCTGATATGGTTATGGTTAAGCCAGGCATGCCATACCTAGATATCGTGCATCGTGTGAAGACTGAACTTGCAGTACCAACTTTTGCTTACCAGGTAAGTGGCGAGTACGCCATGCATATGGCTGCCATTCAAAACGGCTGGTTAGCTGAGAAGGCAATCGTTATGGAATCGCTACTATGCTTTAAGCGTGCTGGCGCAGATGGCATCTTAACTTACTTTGCTAAACGTGCCGCTCAGTGGTTGAAAGAAGACAGGTAAGCAACTCTTTCACTATATAGATGCTAGAAAGCCAGAGAATCTCTCTGGCTTTTTTATTTCTGTAACCCCACGTAAACGCCAGCCTCCCAACATCTGAATATAAGGTAGCCGTATTTGTGTAATTTATTACAAATCCTCTCCTAAGCCATCCATGGCATTCAAGAATAATGACTTCCTGTACCGACTCTTATCGTATAAAGAGCGGTGGCTCCTTCACAGTTGAATTTACAGTGCGACTGGAAATGACCGACGCCCCACATGGATGTGGGAAGTGTCGATTATGCACGACTGTATGGATATAGGAGGTAGAGTAACGCAGGAGCAGTTACCGAGGAGCATATAATCGCCTTCGGTTCGCGCAGCGAACACATGGGAGCGAAGAGGTTGCGCTTAATGTACGAAGTACATTGCAATCTTGTCGCGCGTAGCAGCAGTGACCGCCAAGGATGGCGGAAATGCAGTTATTGCAGGAGCAATATAACTGCCAGCAAGCTGGAGGCATTCAGCACATGGATGTGCTGAATGCCAGAAACGCATGGATGCAGTTTCTGGCCAAGCTCAACGGCGGGTCGACGTAGGGGGTAGGCATTTATGCCTAC
>NZ_CANMIO010000005.1 GCF_947497935.1 uncultured Shewanella sp. | reverse complement strand
CGGGATGGAGCAGTTTGGTAGCTCGTCGGGCTCATAACCCGAAGGTCGTTGGTTCAAATCCAGCTCCCGCAACCAATTCTTTTATAGCAGAATTAAATTAGTTATTACGTAAAATACGGACGCGGGATGGAGCAGTTTAAAAGCTACTCGGACTCAACTCTTTATAAAAGCTAGGCGAAGGTCGTTACCAGTTCTTTTATAGAAAGTAATCCAGCTCTCGTAGCCAATTCTTTTATAGCAGAATAAAAACAGTTATTAGCGTTTATTACGGACGCGGGATGGAGCAGTTTGGTAGCTCGTCGGGCTCATAACCCGAAGGTCGTTGGTTCAAATCCAGCTCCCGCAACCAATTCTTTTATTAAAGAATAAAGTGATATGTAGGCCAGCGAAAGCTGGTTTTTTTGTATCTGAAATTCATGGATGAAGCTCTTGTTGCTTCAAGAAGTGAGTTCACTCCTACAGCGAAAGGCAACATGGACGCGGGATGGAGCAGTTTGGTAGCTCGTCGGGCTCAGCTCTTTATAACAGTTTGTCGAAGGTCGTTGCCTATTCTGTTATAGAAAGCTATCCAGCTCCCGCAATCAATTTTACGGTTCAATTAAAGTGAGTGATGTGTAGGCCAGCGAAAGCTGGTTTTTTTGTGCCTGAAATTTACAATATTAAAGCAGATATTAGCGTTAAGTAAAATGCAGTCGCGAGATGGAGCAGTTTGCTAGCTCGTCGGGCTCAACTTCTTATAACTGCGTAGCGAAGGTCGTTGCCAATTCAGTTATAGAAAGCTATCCAGTTCCCGCAACCAATTTTTACGAATCAATTAAAGTGATTGTTATGTAGGCCAACGAAAGCTGTTTCTTGTGCATCTTAATCATCATTATCTGTTAATGATGATTAAAAGCTAGCATGGATAACACAAAGTTACTGTCAGGAGTAACTCGTGATGCCTGTATTTATGTTGCTAAAAATTAATTATTATTAGGATGGCACATGTTGCAATGCTATTAATGGGGGCTTTCAAAATTCCCCCTGTGTTATGGACAAATATAGGCCTGCAATAGGTTACTTCAATTCACCTAACGTATGGGCAAAGCTGATTAGTTGCACGCGATTTTTTGCGTTAAATAACTCCTTAAGCTTATTTTGATGATAGTTAACGCCACTTTCTGAAATCACCAGCCTTTCACCTATCTCATCACTAGATAAGCCCACTTCGGTTAGTTGTAGCACTTGCATACTCTTATCCGAGAGACAATTATAGTTAGTGATTGGATTAAGTTGCGTAATACAAGTGCCGTTAAACAGCATGGAATAGAGCTGCTGTTGATGATCTTTTTTTCTAAAACCTTAATGGATCTGTTAGGTTTTTTTGACGAAATAGTAGTTGTGATCTTGCTCTAATTTTAACGTGTATATCAGTCAAGAAACCCAAGCGCCTCAGCATATTTTAGTAACGGGAAGAGGTTGATAAACGCAAGCTAGTTCACAAAAGCATATATTGATTCCGTACATCTTTATATCGATACCAACACTAAAACCCAATCTGGTTCAGGGTTGTATCAGTTTCATTTCTTAAGTTATCAAATCGGAAATAATCAGTTTCCTTAGATCCTATATTTCTCTTAATTTCACTCACATATACTCGGCCAACATAGTTAATTACAAGCGTAAGTTGTTTTGTATTAACAACTTACAAATAAAGCTGGAGAGTATAATGACCGAAAGTCGATATCGAGAGAATGAACATTCAGTCTCACATGACACTGATGAGCTTGATAATCCTGAGCGCCGTAAATTGTTCAAACGTGCAGCTATTGGTGGGGGAGCGGTACTGGCTGCGGGGATAGGAGTTTATGGTGCTGGGCGAATGGCGATTGAGGGAAGCGTCAATAAACAGTGGCCTATTTTAGCGGATGATTTCAAGCCGTTTCGTGGAGAAAACTTGATGTTCTCTTATGCTGCGAGTCCGTCTCAAATGCTCAGACGACCAGAGATAAACGAGCAATTTGGGCGTTTAGTTAAGGGGAATCCCAATTATAACTTCCAGTTGCAAGTACCACGTTTCGAAGAAAAAGGTTGGGACAATTCACGCATCGGCTTCACTCAGTTAGATCGTTCACTTTCCCATGCATCTTGGCTACCCGGTTTTAAATGGGATCTACGTCTCGGCGCTTTTGGTGTGCCACAGACGGTATTTTATTCTTGGGATCAGTCAGATGTAGAGCACGAGCAATATAAGTTTGAAACTCAGCATCAAGCAGCTAACGCTATTCGCAGCGCTGCCCGTCTATTTGGTGCCGCACGTTGTGGTATTACGCGACGCGATAAGCGCTGGGACTATGACCCGATTTATCATGCCGGCCCCTCAAAAGAGATGTTTGAAGAGCTACATAACCGTAAGATCCATAAGTTAGAGGGACAAGCTGAGATGGCGGTTGCTATGCAGGCGTTAATCGAAGAGTTTAAGCCAGTAGAAAAGGAAATGTCGTGGGAGAAGGACTTTCCGTTTGAGCCGAAAAGCGTCATTGTCATGGCTGTCCCTATGGACTACGACAACATGGCGTCGGCACCTTCTTTTACCTCGGGTGGCACAGTGGGTGACGGTTATACCAAGATGGCGACATTGGCTTCACAAATGGCCAAGTTTATCCGCGGTCTTGGTTATCATGCCGTTGCCTCGGGTAATGATTTAGGTAACAACGTGGCATATGCAATCTCCGCAGGCTTGGGTGAAGGTTCTCGTTTTGGTAGCTTAATTGTACCAGGTTACGGGCCACGAATTCGCTTGTGTAAAGTCTACACTGACTTTGAATTTGTGGAATATGACGAACCACACTCATGGGGGATAGAAGAGTTCTGCAAGAGCTGTAAAGAATGTGCCCACGCTTGCCCATCCGATGCGGTTTCTATGGATGATGAACCTACCTTTAAATTCGCAGGTGAACATTCAGAACAACCGGGCTACAGCTGGAGTAATCATGAGGGGATTAAGAAATTCCACGGTGACTCAAAGAAATGTTTTGACTATTGGCTTGAGAGTGACAGTGACTGTGGCGCCTGTATTGCAGCTTGTACCTTTAATGAGCCTGATTTCTGGCATCACTGGATGATAGTTGCAGCTAATCCATTTATTCCCTCAGTACTGCATAGCGCTATGTCAAAGATGCATCCAGCCTTTGGTTACGGTGCGACTGAGGATCCTACCAAAGTGACTAAGTTCTGGAATACAGGTGAGGGGATGCGTGTTAACCCAACAAGCCGTAATGTATTCGGTGCCGTAGGCCAATCTTAAGGAGTAACACATGGAATTGCTTGAATTTTTCATACTAGGAGTCATGTTCACTGTTGGCGTATTTGCCATGGCTTACATGTCTATTAAAATCTCAATGCCTTGGTTTGCCTGGGCAGGAATGATTGGTGGTGGTCTACTTTTCTTATTTGGGCTCGCTTGGGCTGGGAGTTCCTTTGTTGAAGACATTCCGCAATCTGGCGCACTAGGCTTAGCGATATTTTGTATGCCAGCACTGCTACTTATGGCCTTGATCTGGCGGAAATTTGTACCTAAAGGGTTTAGGTTTTAGCACCTAAGTCTTTATGGGACGGATGGCGCTTAGCGATCCGTTCCTTACTCCCTATTAAAATCTGAGCTATAGCAAACATGAAATTTAACCTCTTTCCTTATATAAAAGCGTTCGCCTGGCTTAGCCTTGCTGCAGCCTTTGTCATAGGCCATGTGAGTAATCAAGTCGATTACGATGAGTTACTTCAGCAGGCATTTGCAGATAGCCACTTGCAAAAGTCTGTAACGGATAACGGGGATCTATTCCTCTATGATGTTAAATCCACAGATTTAAAAACCGTAACGGAAGACGAGCGCAAGTGGATCGTTGTTGGTACGGCACAAGGTTATGGTGGACCATTAGTGGTGGCAACATCGCTACGTGAAACGGCATCAGGAGTAATAACCCAAGACGTTCGCTTACTTGCCCATAAAGAAACACCGCCATATGTGGAACGTTTAGTGAAGAAACAGTTCTTCCGTCAACTAAATGATCGATCTGTATCCGATGATTTCTTACTCGGGCAGGGGGTTGACGCTTATTCAGGTGCAACAGTCACAGCAAGGGCTGTAAGTCAGGCAATGCGTAGCTCGGTACATGTTATGGCGACCGATAAATTGGGTTTAGCTCCTACGTGGACCGACGACCCTTGGGGATTTGGCTGGCAAGAATTAGGCATGCTTTTACTGGTTGCAATAACCCTGGTTATTAGTCTTAAGAGCAAGCATAAATTTATTAATTCTCTGAAAGTTATATTGCCAATAGCCGCTTTGATCTTCGTCGGGTTTTATACCAATGCATCACTAAGCGTGGGTAGCTTTGCCGGTCTTTTCTTGGGGTATTTCCCGGGGCTCAAACAACACCCTATCTGGTGGATCTTAATGGGCACTATTGTTATTGGCATTGTCTTGATGGGGCGTAACCTCTATTGCAATAAGCTTTGTCCATATGCTGCGGTGCAATCACTGCTACACAGGATAACGGGCATTAATATGAAGGTGCCTAAGTGGTTAATTAAGCATGGACGTAGCTTTATTTTATTAATGATTTGGACTGCATTCATGCTTATTTTTCTTTCAGGGCATCCGGCTTTGGGCAGCTATGAACCTTTTTCTATGATGTTCGCTTTGGAAGGCGTTGGATTGCAATGGTATATCTTGCCATTGTCATTGTTTGGCGCGTGTTTCATTCCAGATTTCTGGTGTCGATATTTTTGTCCTGTAGGGCTGATTATTAACGAGTCAGTCAAACTAAGAAGAAAGGCACTAAACCGTTTTAAAAAGCAATTTAGCTAATCAATTTCAGATTAAGTATTTATGCCTGCTCATTCTATTGCCTGAGCACACATTTTTAAGGAACGGCTATGTCTAGACAGCGAAACCGCGATGATTCAAGCGTAATTAGCAAAGTGTTAAGTATCACCACCCTTGTACTTATAGGTTTATTTTTTATCGAATCTGTTGAGCAGCTACTTGCTGATGATTTTACTTCACGAGTCATTATTAACTTTGAAAAATCTTGGAGATCATAAAGTGAAATTTGGACATGTTACTTACTTAAGCTGCAATCATTGTAATAAAGCTTTATCTCATCACCCAATGATCAGTGTCGATGGCCGCCATGCGGATTTATGGAGTGATGGCTACTTCGATAGCCCTATGGTTCCCGAGCCTATTTTAGTTGCCAGTTGTGGTCATTGCCAAAGTACAGTTTGGATCCCAGAACTGATAGCCTGTGATAATCCAATTGATGCTAAGGAGTATAGCGCGCTAACTGAACCGCAGATGCTTGCTTGGCTGATTGAAAATGGCGCAACGCCCTCCGAACATCAGCTGTATATTCGACAAAAGTTATGGCAGCGCAGTAATCATGCATATCGACTCAATGAAAAATGCATTCAATGGAGTGATGTTGAGGCTAGTAACCTTACAAGGCTACTGGAGCAGTTGGACATGGCGGCCACTTCAGAGGCTTTGATGGCTGTTGAAATTTATCGTCAACTAGGCAATTTCACTAGGGCTCAACAACAACTTGAGCTGATCAGTTCTGCATTGCCATTAGACTTAATTACACAAGTCATTGAGCGTATTGAGGCTAAGGATCGCCGAGTTTTCCGTCTTGAAATGACCACGAGTTACTAGCGTGGACTTGCACATTAATAAGCATTCAAATGCAGACATGAACGCGACTATTGCCCTAATCAAAAACGACCCGAGAAATAAGGTTGTCGGTCGCAAGTGCAAACAGGAATTTCCAAATTATATTCTTGATAGCTTACGTGAAGAGCTAGGACTCAAAGGGATCTGGTATTGCTATGATATAGCTCACCCAGACAATTGGTCTCCCCTATCGAAGAGTCGAAGCACTGCAATCAGGCGTTTTGTAAGAAGGCGCCGACTTTACGCTAGTAGCAGTTCGAGCATCGCACTTTGGTACCAGCAGATGGAACATTACCCAAAATTAAAGCATGTAATGGAAGGTATTTGGCAAAATGAGATCTACTTTTGGCCGATGAATGAACTAACAATGCTTATGAACCGGGCCCTTGAACATGCAGGGGTGGCCAGTTTGGTATCGATTACCGTCCGGTGTCCGTTAACAACTGAATTCAGAGGACGATTTACGCTATTAATGGCTGAACAGCAGGGCGAGGTTAATTTATTAAAATTAGAGGTTTTGAAAGAAAAACTCGTTCAAGTTCAGCGAGATATCTCAATTGAACTTTCTAAAGAGATTAACCCGCTGCTCGATTACAATATCGTCAGTCCTATGTCGGTCTATATACTGAAATTAATGGTATTAGGGCACACTAGAAGTGAAATATCGAGCCAGCTTAGATTGAGTGCGGGGGGAATTAATTACCATTTGAATTCATTGAAACAATCCCTAGGAAGCTTCACAACGACGCAATTGGTATATAGGGCGACTCAGCTACAGCTGATCTAATATAAGCAATAAACTCGACAGGTGTTTGTACAGTACTGCGATACTTTCAAAATCAGCGCCATAGGTGTTGAACAACGCCTATGGCAAACGCGTAAACTTAGCATCTTGCACATTTGTCAGGCTTAATGGGGGCAGGTTTACCCATTAATTCACTTTGTTTGACCATATCAATAAACAGTCTCAATCTTTGGTTTTCGTAGGGCGTTCTAGGATAAATAGCCCAAAGAGGACCAAGACTTGCGTGGCGGCGATCAAACAGGGGGACTAGTTCGCCACTGGCGACATGTTCATGGCAGAAAAAGTCCGGTAGCCAACAGATCCCATGGCCTAAGAGTGTCATTTTTAAAGCGGCTTCAGCTTCATCGAGGTATAACTGACTCTCTACTTGAAGCAGCTTCTTGTCATCACCGTCCTGCCAAAGCCATTCACCCTCAGCTAAATCGGTATAGTTCAATGCGATAAGGTTATGCAGACTAAAGTCTTCAATAGATTTTGGTGAGCCTTTACGCGCAAGGTATACAGGGCTCGCATAGAAGTCTCTATAGGATAGAGTTAGAGGCTCACAGATAAAGCTTTTATCATCAATAGGCTTAGTGTTGAACATGATGTCGACATCAAATTTAGTCGCATCTGGAGCTGCCCAGGTGGATTTCATTTCAAGTCGAATACTTGGGTAAGCTTCCATAAAGCGTGAAAGCACTGGGCCAGCGAGAAGCCGATTGAATAAACCCAGTGCACTTATTCTAAGGGTTCCTGCAGGCTCAACTCCAGCAACTTTCATCTGCTCTATGGCCGTTGCCCAGCGCTCTTCGATAGAGAGACTATGCTCCATAAAGGCCTTTCCTTCATGAGTTAAGGTTAGCTTTCGGGTTGAGCGATGG
The DNA here is from genome assembly GCF_947497935.1 of uncultured Shewanella sp. Classification (GTDB taxonomy): domain Bacteria; phylum Pseudomonadota; class Gammaproteobacteria; order Enterobacterales; family Shewanellaceae; genus Shewanella. Next base: position 317,058 of record NZ_CANMIO010000005.1, on the reverse strand, counting down.
AACAGGATGACACCAAGATGACCTTCTAGCTGTTTAACTCGACGTGTGACGTTGGGGCGTAATAGCTGCAGTGAATCTGCTGCACGAGCAAAACTGCCGAGACGCGCAATTTGATTGATCAATTTAATGTCGTCTAGGGTGATCTGATGCATAGAAGATTTGTATGTGAGTTGAATAGATTAGCAGACTAACAGTAGAAGGAGGTGAACCCAATATCAGCTTGATTCTTCTACTGTGTATTTGCTGTAACTTTGAATTATATCAATGTTTACACGTTGGTTTATTTGTTTTGCTTCGGCCCATAAATCGCTTCAGCCAACAGTTTGGCTGCTTGAGGGATACTAGGGCCTGCTTGTTTGGTGACGGCAGAGTCGATAAATCTCACCGCGTCATTGGTTACCGCATTGACCTTAGCCGCACCTTCACGGCTCTTTACTTCGTTTATTGTCGTTGTTCCGCTCCCAGCTTCTGGGCCTTGAAATATTGGGCCTGTGGCATCTGGCCACATTGGCAGTAAGATCACATCAGGGTTGGCTTTGACGACCTCGGTCCAGCTCACCATAGGTGCTATGCCTTCACGCTCGGCGAAGATAGGCGTTGCGCCAACAAGTTTAAGTAACTCTGTCATATAGGAATGTTTACCTGGGACACATTTATAGAAGTAATTAATCTCGTAGTAGACTTTTGGTGACGGTTGAGCTCGGTAGTGGACTGCGATTTCATTTAATTCACTTCGAATCGATGTTACTAGTTCGTCTGCTTGTGCTTGATGCCCGATGGCGTCCCCTAATAAATCTATCTTGTGGTACACCTCCTCAAGGCTGGACTCTTCCATATGGATCACCGAATAACCTAGTGCTTCGAATTTGGCTTTTAAGCCAAGTTGTAAACTGGTGGCGGTGAGTACTAGATCGGGGTTTAAGCGTGTGACGTTATCAACAGTGATATCGGTGAATCCGCCAACTACGGCAATCCGCTTTTGTTTAACACGTAAGGGGACTTCTGCTGGAAAACGCGCATAACTTGTCACACCCACTAAGTCATCTATTGCACCAATCTCTGCCACAGTATGGCTCCAGTTAGGTGCGAGTGAAACAATTCTAAGTGACTGTTTGTCCGCACTGAAGGCAAATTGCGGACCCAGTAGCAGTGAAGCTAAGAGTAAGATCTTAAGTAGGCGCATGGTAAATCTCGAGATTACGAATATGTAGCGATCATGAGCAGATCTTCAATAAAGACAAGTGAGTCAAAACAGGTTTGCGTACCAGCACACAAATATGAATCTAAGAATAAAAGTCTGTTAAAAACCCCAGTGTTTTTTATAAGAACACTGCAGACAATACAAACCCTTATTAGCAATCTCGAGGTTGTATTGTCAGTATTATTGAGTGTGCGTGACCTAACTCACCGTTACGGTGATTTTACTGCGGTCAATAACATAAGTTTAGATATTCAGGCGGGTGAGTGTTATGGCTTACTAGGCCCTAATGGCGCCGGAAAGTCTACAACGCTGGAGATCCTTGAAGGCTTGTTAAAGCCAACTCAAGGTCAAGTGCTGTACCGAGGCCTGCCTATCGGGAAAAACTTTAAGCAAGAGGTCGGCATTCAGTTTCAGTCGACAACCTTGCCCGATTACCTGACTGTATCTGATTGCCTCAAGCTATTTGCCAGCTTTTATCAGAGTCACATGCCTATCGCACACCTGATACACCAGTGTCAGCTTACCGAGATTGCCGACAAATTACATTACAACCTGTCTGGAGGTCAGAAACAGCGCCTGTTACTTGCGCTGAGCTTGATAAACGATCCTACCTTACTGTTTCTCGATGAACCCACAACAGGGCTAGATCCCCAAGCTAGATTGCACTTTTGGCAGTTAGTTAGAGAGATAAAACAGCAAGGTAAAACCATCATTCTTACCACGCATTACATGGAAGAAGCTGAGCAACTGTGTGATCGGATTGCGATTATGGACAGGGGGGAGTTTATCGCAGAGGGGACACCAGCAGCTTTGCTGGGGGATAATTTCCTACCACAAATTGTCGAGCTTGATGGTATTTACTCGCAGCAAGACTTCGGTGCACTTCCCGTTCGCTTAAGCCAATGTGCAGGGCGAACGCGGGTAGAATGTCACTCTTTTAACGATCTTTTACCTGCGCTTAGTATGAACACATCTGCTGCCAATGGTATGGCCATACGTAAACCTAATCTTGAAGATCTCTTCTTAAAGTTAACCGGTAATGAGCTTCGTATATGAATGCACTGTTTGCACTGATCAGTGCGCGTAACATTGAGTTTTTTAGAGACCGCTCCGCCTTAGGCTGGTCACTGCTATTCCCAATTATCATAGTCGTGGCGCTGGTGCTGGTTTTTGACGATGATAATTCAACCTTGTATCAAGTTGGCGTTTATGGTGACGCTACTGGTTATTCGGCGCAGCTAGATACGCTGAAATCGATTAAGCATATTGAAATCATTTATTACCAAGATTTAGAAGAGGCGAAGCACAAGGTTTCTCGTCATCTAATTGATGGTTTAGTCAGTGGTGATAACTACTGGGTCAACCCTGACAGTGCTCAAGGCTACATTTTAGAGCAAGTGATCTTGGGGAAGCTGCCGGAATTACAAAAGAGTGCGATCACAGGTAAGGCTGTTCGACATGTTGAATGGCTACTGCCCGGCATTATCGGGATGAACATGATGTTTTCTGCCCTCTATGGTGTGGGATATGTCGTGGTGAGATATCGCAGAACGGGCGTATTAAAGCGCCTTAAAGTGACCCCTTTATCAGCGTGGCAATTTTTGGCATCGCAGCTGCTCTCTCGCCTAGGCGCAACGGTATTATCAGCGATTATTGTATTTGCGGTGATCGCATTGATGTTTGATATCCGCTCTCAAGGCAATGTCTTGTTATTAGTTCTCAATACCCTGTTAGGCAGCGCCGCGATGATCAGTATCGGTTTGTTGGTTGCCAGCCGTACGTGTTCGGATGAGTTGTGTAATGGCCTGCTAAACGTGATTTCTTGGCCGATGATGTTTCTATCTGGGATCTGGTTCTCTCTTGAAGGGAGTACACCATGGGTCCGTTTCCTAGCTGACTGCTTACCCCTAACACATATGAATGATGCCAATCGCGCTGTGATTATTGATGGTGCAGGCTTCTTCGATATTGGTGATCACCTACTATTTTTGGTTGCGATTATCCTCGTCTGCTTAGGGGCGGCGAGCCGCAGTTTTCGCTGGGATTAATTCGAGCGGCTCAGCAACTTTTTAGAGTGCTAAGCCGCGGAATATTTAGAGGTTAAGTCATATTATTTTTTGATTTGTGGCAAACGGTTATAGCGCTTTATCTGTAGATAATTGCTCTACAGTGCATAACTGCCAAAGGTGTAAAAACTGTGTCAATATCGCAGCAACTACTAGCTGTGAAAATATTTAACAGCATAGTTAACACTTTGGCAAAAGCTGTCATAAATCATAGAGTATATATTTCTTTAATCCTCTAGCCTTAGGCTGAAATAACTATATTTCAGTTAGTTAGATTTTAATAATTAAAAAACTTTACGGCAGATGATGATGAAAATATTTAATGTTATGGGTGTGGTGCTCGTGCTTTTATCTGGAGTATCTACGGGGGTCGCAGCCGATCCTCTCGATACGTTAATGAAAAAATTTGAAGAGGGGAATTACTCTAAGAAGGGTGCAGACACATGCATTATGTGTCACAAACGCTCTGATAAAGTGATGGCCATCTTCGACAGCGTGCATGGTCAAGCGGGCAGTAAGGGCCCAATGGCGGGTCTTCAATGTGAAGCGTGTCATGGTCCGCAAGGAAAGCACAAAGGCAAGAACGAACCTATGGTTAGTTTTGGTGAAAATTCACCATTAACCGCGCAGATGCAGGATTCAGTTTGTACTGCCTGCCATAACGACACTGCTCAAATGGCGTGGCACACCTCTTTACACGCAGAGCAAGATGTGAGTTGTGTGAGTTGCCACGAGATCCACGTTGCTCAAGATCCTGTCATGAATCCAAGCCTGCAAGTAGACACTTGCGTGAGCTGTCACACTAAAGCTAAAGCTGACATGAACAAGCGCAGTGCTCATCCATTGAAATGGGGCACCATGGTGTGTAGCGATTGCCACAACCCACATGGCAGTATGAGCGAGCATGAACTTAAAGGTTTTGATACCAACCAAACTTGCTATGAGTGCCATGCTGAAAAACGCGGTCCATTCTTATGGGAACATGCGCCAGTGATGGAGAATTGTGCAAATTGTCATGATGCTCATGGCAGTGTTAATGCCGACTTGCTGAAATCTCGAGTCCCTATGTTGTGTAAGCAATGCCACGCCGGTGACGCTCATGCGTCAACAGCACCTGGTGATAATCAAAGTATTCAAACTGGCGGCCAAGGTTGCTTAAATTGCCATAGCCAAATTCATGGTTCGAACAATCCATCTGGCAAAGCCTTTCAGTTCTAAGGGGACAAGTATATGAAATTCAAATTAAGTATCGTCGCCTTAGCATTAGCGACTATCAGTAGTGGGGCAAGTGCCTTCGATTTCGGTGTCACAGCCGCAAAATCTGCGAAACAAGAAAGCAGCTGGAAGTGCAGTAAGTGTGTGAGTCCTTCGCAGGTGTTAGGCAGTGTTAGCTTAGAAGCGGGCATGTTAGACAGTGATGATGACCACGCAGCTAACAGCCTACGCTATACCGATGGCTTTGCTGTTGGTGTTAATGCCGATACGGTGATGAATAATAATGGCTACCGCACCAAGGTCTACGCTGATGGACTGGGCAGCGAGCAAGCGTTAGCTAAATTAAAAACTGGCCGTTTAGGTCAGTGGAGTGTTGAAGCGGGCTATCAAGCAAGTAATCAGTATGATGCTGACAATGCTCAAAGTCGTTGGTTAGCCAATGGTGGCAACTTGATTGAGCAACAGCGGTTAACCACTCAAGAGTTAGCCCTTGAACGTCAAAAGTTTACTCTTGAAGCAGACTTTAGTCATAACCGCTTTGGTAGCTATGTGGCCATGAGTACTGAAGATAAAACCGGTAAGCAGCGCAGCAGCATGACAAACGGCAGCATTGATGCGATTAACATTGCAGCGCCAGTCGATCACACAACGCAAAACTTACGTGCCGGCATTAACCTTAAGGGAGTCAATTGGTTCACTGAGTTAAGTTATAACGGCAGTTGGTTTGACAATAACATCGATAAACTGTCAATCGAGCAGCCTGGTTTTGCTGATGCGGCTCAAGCTGTTGATAACCAAGCCCACTTTGTGACTCTGCAAGGAAATTATATCTTTGACCGTAGTTATATCGCAGGGCGCGTGGCCAGCGGTAATATGAGCCAAGATGGTGATTTTATCACCTTAACAGGTGTTGCTGACGGTAACCTAGGCGCCGATGCTGAGGTTGACACCTTAGATGCCAACCTAAAGTTCTCTAGTCGCGTAATGAAAGGACTTCGTCTTAATGCATCGGTAGATTATTCAGATCGAGATAACAACACAGATCTTCATGAATATGAGCAGGTAAGTATCGATGGTGTGACTGGAGAGCTTGTTCAAAATACGCCATATGACACAACTCGCAGTGCTTACAAACTCAGTGCAAACTACCAGCTAATGGCGGGTCAACGCATTGAAGTGGGCTATGATCGCATTGAAACAGAGCGTACGAATCAAGACCGTGAAGAAACCGATGACAACATCTTCTGGGCCCAATGGCGCGCGACTGGCTTTGACATGTGGGATCTACGTGTAAAAGGCAGTTATGCAGATAAGGGCGGTTCGCAGTTCTTGTATAACGACGCGGTTAATGGCTCTGAAGATCAGTTAATGCGTAAATATTATCTAGCGGACAAAAAGAGCAGCAAAGCAGAAGTATTTGTTACGCATACGCCAATCGACAGTATTGCCATTAGCGCACATGGCTACTATTCGCTTGATGACTACACCAATTCGAGCATAGGTTTAACTGAATCGAACAATTATGGTTTTGATTTAGGCCTAAGCTGGCAGGTAACTAAGGACTTGTTACTGAGTTCAGACGGTGGTTATCAATGGTTAGATAATCAACAAGCAAGTAGCAAGAGTCAATATATCGGCTACTGGGCTGCTGATACCAATGAAGAGTTTGGTTTTGTTGGCGCTGGCTTTACCTATAGCGGCTTTAAAGATGCGGGGATCACCATTGGTGGTGACTACAATTTCGCTATCTCATTCAGTGACAGCTACCTCGATGGCAATGATGTGTTTGGCATGTATGAGTCGACAAGTCATCACGCAAACTTATACGTAAATTATGCTATTAATCAGAAGTTTGTTGTTGGACTACGTTATGAGTTTGAAGCCTATGAAGACAGCGATGATACTCAACTACCAGTTGATTATTACCCTGGAACAGGCCCGACTGGGTTAACGACGCTTGGTCTGTTAGATCATAATTACAAAGCCCATTTAATACTTGCAACTGTGCAGTATCGTTTTTGATGCAATGATCTGTAACTCACGAGGCTGCGCTATTGTCGTCCCTGCAAGGCATACTAGCTGTAACTGAGTGTGGTACACAAAAATGATCATATAAAAAAGCAAGGCGCTTTTAAATGCTGTTTAAGAGCGGCATTTTTAAGTGCACGAGCTAAAAAAAGTAAGTTTCATTAAACTTGCTCCCATCTTTACCGAGAATAGAGGCATCTATTCTCGGTTTTTTTATGTTTCATTGTATTTTATTTAATTTTTATCGGTGACTAAAAGCTATTTCGATGAGCGGCCTTCGTATTAATTAAAATAGGTGAGCCAGTTCGCATTGAGTAAGTAAAATGAATTTTACTGTTAAATGTAACAGCGAAAAATAGCTATTTATTATTATAGACTCTGGAAGTTATCAGGGGCCAATAGGCTCACTTAGGGGGAGTAACCTCCATCATACAGCTATATAAGATAATACTTTTATAGGAATACTATATGTTCAAGTTTAAATATATCAGCGTTGCATTATTGGGCTCGGTACTTTTCTATCCATATGCCGTGCAAGCAGGCGCTCCATTGTTGGAGGAAAAAAGTGCACAACAACTGATGACTGACCCTATATTGCAAGAAGAGATGAATAATATTAAAGAGCAAACCCAATGTGAAAGTTATTTATACCAAGCTGATAAGCCTCTCGTGGTAGCGACTAGTAGTGAGCTGTTAGGTGTTAGTTGTCCTATTGCAAAACAATTTATTCAACTAGAGCTGGATTTGGAACTCGTACCTCTGTATAACGCTGAAAAAGGGGGAGTTATGCTCCGCTTTGAGGTCTCAGGAAGTTATTATATTTTAGCTTTAAAGGGTGAGGTGAGCAGTTGCAGTAAAAGTGTAAAATCTTCAGCAAAACGATTGGCACCTCTTCTTTAGCTTGTATTAATAAAATAATTTAAAGCGTTCAGTTTAACCTTAGCTTAGTTAAACTGAGCACTATAATCGTATGAAACTCACCTGATTTTTTTTGTTTGATTGTTGATTTTCCTACTGCCTACCCAGCTCAAAATTAATAGGCTTAAAACGGTGACTCAGATCTCACTGAGTGGTTTGAATGAATTTTACTGTTGAAAGTAACAGTGATTAACCGACCGTTTTTATTATAAAATATTACGTTAGCAAGGAGCCGTAAGGCTAATGGGGGAATCGGATGAAATTTCCGGACTGTACCCGCAACTGTAACCGGCACATTTTCATTTTCTTATCCAGTTAGCCATCACGGGCTCTAGTAAAAAAGTGCAAAGTGAAAGCTTGAAGTCAGAGTACCCACCTTGATAGTCAAAGCTGTAAAACTGGGCGGGCGCTCTCGGTTTTGTAAATTCACGCATCTGTTGCTCACGCGTGTGTTTCGCCCCTGTTTTCAGCATCTTTTATCCGTTGGGTTATTTATGATGCAGAACTATCAATGAATCACTATTCAAATGTTGACCTAGGTACTGGTCTATCTTTCTACGCCGTAATTGTTGGCGCGATACAAACAGCCCTGTTCGCCATTAGCCATAGAACGATAGTAAGTAGCTTCATATCTTGGCACTTATATTTAGCCGCTACGGGGCATTTTGCCGCAGAGATTCAGCAGAAGTGGGAGCGATACTCTTATGTTGCTTGATCCACTTTATAGCGCAGGGATAATTTCCCTTGCGCTACTACTCGATAAACTAGTGGGTGAAATCCCCCGTTTTCATCCCCTAGTGGGGCTTGGCCGTTATGCGAGTTGGATTAAACTGAAGCTGTGGCGATCAACAAAATCCAGAGGCATTTTAGCCGTATCTCTAGTGTTGTTGCCGTTATTGCCTTTGTTATTACTGCCGCGACTTTGGTGGTTAGATGTACTGGTACTGTATTTTGTTATCGGTGCGCGAAGTCTATCAGAGCATGGTAATGCAGTAGGTGACGCACTTAAGCTTGGCGATTTAATTCTTGCTAGGCACAAAGTTAGCATGATCGTTAGCCGTAAAACTGAAAACCTAACAGAACAGCAGGTGGTTAATGCCACGCTCGAGTCGGTGCTCGAAAATGGTAATGATGCCGTTTTTGGGGCGCTGTTTTGGTTTACTGTCGCAGGCCCGGTCGGTGCTTTGCTATATCGATTTAGTAATACCTTAGATGCCATGTGGGGTTATAAAAACCAAACCTATCTTGAGTTTGGTTGGTGTGCGGCAAAACTCGATGATTTACTGAATTTTATTCCCGCACGTTTGTGTGCTATGGCTTATGCCCTCGGTGGTAAAACGGTGATAGCGCTTAAATGTTGGCGTGTGCAAGCACCGAAATGTGCTAGTCCAAACGGCGGAGTTGTGATGGCTGCGGGTGCTGGTAGCTTAAATATTACCATGGGCGGCGCGGCAGAATATGACGGCTATATATGTGATAAACCAGTATTAGGACAAGGCCGTCCCGCAGAGGCAAAAGATATTAATAGGGCTGCAAACCTTGTCTGGTTAAGCGCTATATATTGGATTATTGCCTTGTTGCTACTGGCAGTATTAATGAATATTTTATAAGTGGTATCTAGAATATGAGCCTTTTACACCATGGTGGCCGACTACGAAGTGCAATCAGTGAGTTTGGTGGCGATGCACAAGATTGGTTAGATTTATCAACGGGCGTGAGTCCTTGGCATTATCCAATCCCAGAAATTCCCGTTGCCTGTTGGAACCGTTTACCGGAAGAGGAAGATGGCTTAATCGCTGCTGCTGACCAATATTATGGTGGACACAACGCCTTACCTGTATCTGGTTCTCAGGCTGCAATTCAGGCCTTACCTAGTGTGTTAGCCGCTCAGCGCGGCGGGCCGGGTGTTGTGCTGTTACCAAAGGTAGGTTACAAGGAGCATGAACGAGCTTGGCGCACGCAGGGCTGGCAGGTTGAATACTATGGATGCGATGTCACTCGGTTAACTGAGGAGGAACACGTCTCTGCTAACTTGGGTTTTGATTTAGAGCGAGAAGGCGATGCGAACAGCTATGCTAGTAAAGATGAAAGCACAAATGACAGCAGTCCAGCCTATCCGACAGTAGAACAAATTCAGCGATGTGATGCATTAGTCGTTATTAATCCCAATAACCCCACAGCTTGCCTAATACCAAAAGCCCAACTTAGCACTTGGTTAGATCTACTTAAAAGTCGTGATGCCTTTCTGCTTGTTGATGAAGCTTTTATGGATATGACGCCCGAACAGAGCCTAGTCGGTTCAGGCATTGATAACTTGATCGTGCTTCGTTCAGTAGGCAAATTCTTTGGACTGGCTGGGATAAGGGCTGGCTTTGTATTTGCACCGAAAAATATCCAGCTAGCGCTTCAGACTCACCTCGGCCCTTGGTGCCTAAATGGCCCAGCAAGGCATGTCTGCACTCAGGCGTTTAGTGATAATCATTGGCAACAGATGCAAAAAGAGCGCTTAGTTTTGGCCAGCAATCGGCTCGCTAAATTGTTATCCCTGTTACCGGGAGGTATCGTCGGTACAGCGTTATTTCAGACCCTTTACTTATCTTCCGCCCCTGAATGGTTCCAGTTTCTCTGTAACCATAAGGTTTTGGCTCGACTGACCGATGAGCAAGACGGGATAAGATTTGGATTACCCGCAGATGAAACCCAATGGACCAGGCTAACAGAGGTGCTGGAAGAGGCGGTCAATCACGCTAATAGTGATTCATTCGTTCAGGTTTCTAGGAAGTCACAATAGTATGAAAATCCTCTTTTGCCGTCACGGCGAGACGCAGTGGAATAAACTTGGCAAGTTACAGGGCCACCTCGACAGTGAACTTACTGCAGAAGGTGTGCAGCAAGCAAAGCAACTAGGGCATCATCTGGTGCCGTTTCGGCCTGAGCTTATAATATCGAGCGATCTTGGCCGAGCCATATCGACGGCTGAATTGGTTAATGAGCACTTGAATGTGCCCATTAAGCTCAATGCCTTATTACGAGAAAGATGCTTCGGTGAGCTGCAAGGCCTGCTAAGACAAGAGGAGCTAAATCCGCAGCTATGGCAAGCTTATGATGCGCGTTTTAATGCAAATCATATCGCCATCAAAAATGCCGAGTCAGCCACAGCAGTATTAGCGAGAGTAGAGCGCTTCTTTGCCAGTATAGAGTCGCTTGGAGTCAATACCTTGGTCGTGATTGGTCATGGGGAGTGGCTACGGGTTTTGCAAAATGTCGCCATTGGCCATGCTCCTTGGTCTGAACAACAGCAGGTGCCAGCAAACTGTGAGTATTTTGAGTTGGCACTCTAAATTATAAATTATTGATGGAGTTAATGAGTCGGTTATTGCTTAGCCGCCACATGGGAGGCTTAAGCTTATTGGCTTTAGCTCTAACTTCGGCGTGAGCTTGTTATGTAAAGTGTAAGAGTTTCAATAACCATCGATAATCAACCATTAATCACCAACTAACTAGCATGCAAACATCAAAACTTTCAAGTTCTATACTCAAAAGGCTCATTGTCCATCTTTAGTCCTGATGGTAAGTTGTTAACCTTGTTGTGGATAAGTAATACCAAGTAGTAGAAAGATTTGGTCGCTATTCTGGAGTGGTTTTGGCTGCTTGCTTCTGTGTTGAATAACCTCACAAGGGAATGGCCATTCTTTCAGTTATTCGCCTTGAATTAGTTTGCCAAAAAACGCTCTGAGTCGATCAACTTCTTAAACTGACTGGTATAACGCCGTGTGAGTTTGCACAGATAACTCTGCCTGAGTGTCTATTAGAATTCGTCTAAATAGACTTCAAAAGATCATAAAAGCTGTTTCTACAGAAGGGAGTCGAAATGAAAACAAATTCTTTATCAAATTCATCGAGATATTTTATGGGATCGAGCATCATGTTTTTAGGTTTAATTTATAATCTAATAGAGCGTGATCTGTTGGGTTCATTGAGCTTTTTATTGTTATCGACAATATTTTTATCTTTAGGCATTATCAATAAAAGAGCTGCGCTAGCGAAAAGCTAAACCGCTCAAGTGGTTTTAGTTTACATACCATCAGCTCAAGTGCTATTAGCTTAAGTGTCATTAATTGGTATAAAAAGGCCATATACTTATTAATAAGAATGTGGCCTTTAGTTTCTATTGAATCTATGGGGTTCTGTTGACTCTGCTTAAGGACTTAATCTGTTTCAATTAGATTGGTAATCGCTTTTGAGATCAGGTCTTTCTTCATTTGAGTACGGGTAACTTTTTGGTTAAACCAGAAGCTCATCGGTTGGTCAAAGCCAATACCGTGCATATAGTTGTAAATTGCCTTTCTAAGTCCTTCACCCAGCATTTCATGGTCAGTACCTGTAGGATCGGTAAAGTCGACATCATTTTCAGCGAATAAGATCTCAGGACGCTCGGCGAGGGTGATACCAAATTGCTCAGGATTGATACCTATTGGGCTGTGGATCGTGGCAACAAAACGGTGCCAGTAAGCAGATTGGAAGCAACCTTGTTGCATCATCTGACGCACCATTTCAAGTGAGTCCACTGTTTCTTGCTCGGTTTGTGTAGGGAAGCCATACATTAAATAGGCGTGAACCAATATACCCGCATCGCTAAAAGCTTTGGTGACTTGGGCGACTCGCTCAACACTCACGCCTTTTTTCATCAGTTTAAGCAGGCGATCAGACGCGACCTCAAGTCCACCGCTGACCGCGATGCAGCCAGAATCTGCTAGCAACTGGCAGCGGGCTCGACTAAAGGTTCTCTCAAAGCGAATATTGCCCCACCAGCTGATCACTACTTTACGTTCAATTAAGCGTTTTGCGAGTGCAAACAATAACTTTGGTGGTAAGGCTTCATCGACGAAATGAAAACCTGTCTCGCCAGTTTCTTCGATTAACTGCTCAATCCTATCGACTAAAACATCGGCGCCGGCAGCGTCAAAACGGTCGATATAATCTAGACTCACATCGCAGAAGCTACATTTACGCCAGTAACAGCCATGAGCGATAGTCAGCTTATTCCAGCGGCCATCACTCCATATACGGTGCATAGGGTTGAGCATTTCACATAAAGATAGGTATTCACCTAATGGCAACCCATCGTATATAGGCGCGCCGACATCACTTTGTGGAATATCGTGTAGCTCGGCATTTTCATTGAAGTGTACGAACTGCTCGCCGTTTTCATCTTCAGCGAGGAAATAGGTCCGTACTAAGGCATCGACCTCACGTTGTCCTTGAAGATATTCTAATAAAGTGATTAGAGGGCGCTCGCCATCATCGAGACAGATGAAGTCGACAAACTCAAACACTCGAGGATCTTTCAGCGCACGTAGCTCGGTATTGATAAAGCCACCGCCCATCACAATAGGGAGCTCAGGGTTAATGGCTTTACAGGTTTGTGCAATACGCAGTGCGCCAAGCATGTTTCCAGGGAAGGGTACTGTTAACGCAACCACACTCGGTTGAGTCTCTTCCAGATATTGTTCGACCAATTGCTCCAAGATTTCTGAGCTGAAACTTGGTTCATCCATCAAGGTATCGTAGAGGTTGTCAAAGCTTGGGTTTGCTGCGGCGAGTTTTTCGCCATAACGGCTCACTTCAAAATAAGGGTCGACCCCTTGAGTGATAACGTTGGATAAATCGTTAATAAACAGAGTTGCAAGATACTTGGCTTTATCTTGTACGCCTAGGTTACCAAAGGCTGCCTGCAACACATCGCCTGAAACGGTTTCCATTTGAGCAATCGCATCAAACGCAGGGCCTTCAGGTAAAAAACGACGAGAGTTAATACGCACCGCAAGGCTTGGATCTTTGCCCTGTAAAAAGCGAATAGCAGGTTCTACTGCTAAAAGGTAACGGTCAAATTCAGCGAGAAAGTTAAAGATCACATCAGGCAGTTCGTCGTCTTCAAAATGTTCGTAGTTTTCTTCAACATGCTGACGAATAACCTCAAGGGCTGGCGCTGTCATCATCTCTAGAAATAGCTCAATCGCAGGATCTCGCTGCACCGCCTCATAACCGCGAGAGCGTAAAAAGCCGGTTAAATACGCTGTAGCCGGGTAAGGCGTATTTAGCTGGGTCATAGGGGGAGTCATTAGAAGAACGGTCATAGCCTGCCTTTAAAATGTAAAACCTGAATACTCAGTCTTATATGAACGGATCGAGACTGTTCAACTCCAAACTGAGTGCGGTAATAACTACCGCCACTAAAATAGGAACGGATTCTAGCAAATGTACTCGGTAAAAACCCGAAAATTAGCTAATCGCTGGCCTGTTATTTGGATAGATTAGGTTTGAGTTGGCTTGGTATTTGACTGGCAGGCTATTTATCAGCACTTCACTTGTTATTTCTAACATTTACAGCCAGCGGTAAGCGATAGGCATTTAGATTGTTTCATTTCTTCGGCCCTCTGCGTTCTTCGTAGTGAGCATTTTTCCCTCCAATTAAGTTGGTAGCCGATTTTTGTTGTCACTAATTATTTAAAAAAGCAGCTTCAAGCATACTCTTTTGCAACTGTAATCAGACTCCTCATATGTACCATTATCGCTGTATATAAATAAAGTTTTCTGGTCATTGTGGTACCCCAGATCCAAAAGATTTTCCAATTTAAGTGTCGAAACAGGGCTATCAATGAGTGAGAAAGTAGTAAGTTCTTTAACAGAGGAAGCAATACATTTAATGGGGCATTCGTTTGGTGGTGTTATTGCATTAGCACTAGCGCTTAAGGGACATTTTAACATAAGTAAGATGTCACTATGTGAAGCCGTAGCAGTATCAGTCCTAGAAAAGAACAATGAAGTACAAGAGTTTCTCGTTAAGTACCGTCGTAAAGTATCTAAAAAACCATTGACCAGTGGAGAGGTAATTGACTTTTGGGGTGGTAAAGGTGTTTTTCAATCGCTTGCTGATTTTATTCAAGAGGGATCCTGAAGCTAATCTATGGTACAAACTTTAACGCAATCGCACATACTATATGCGATCAATTGAACAGCTAAATCCCGCATAGTAAGAAATATACCATAAAAGGGGCAAGTCAGTTTTTAGTAACTCGACATGCAAACGAGAGTATAAAGATTCTTGGTGGATCTTGTAAGCAGTAAAGTTATGGGTAATTAATCTTGGAGTTATAATAGACTGATTAACCGGGATAAAGTGCAGCTTGCTTTGGCTCTTTTGTCGTTAGCTCTGTCAGTCTTGAATTAGGGGAGGGTGGTATTAGATTGAGGGCAATTCTCTATCCGCTGGGATGTGACACAAGTAAAACAGTAAAGGGGCACAATGCCCCTATGAAGTTATGCTTTATAATAAGTTAAGATTTATAAAATGGTATTGCTTTTATCGTTGAAAGCTTAGCCAGAGAAATAACGACTAAAACAGGTAATAACCAACTCATATGGAAATCATACAGAGGAAATAGTTGATTCCAGTCGCTACCAGGCATAATGCCTTGAATGTTCAAGGTGTCAATTCCGCCAAATATCGCAGCCACAATAACCGCGATGCTATGCCATTTTGATTTTGGTAATGCGGCGCAAACTGCAATCAGAGTCACTGCTATTGGGCAAAGAATTAAGATAACAGGCAGGCTTATTTCAATAATCGTTTCTAAGCCAAAATTTGAAATAATCGTTGTTAGCAGGATGATAATAATGGAAGTTGCAGCAACTGGTGTATTGAAGGTGTTCTTATAATATTCACTGTTTGCATTTGTCAGGCCTACAACAGTTGATAGACACGTCATGATTGTGAGCGCGGCGAGAAGCATTTGCCCTGCTCGACCAAATTCACCAGCGGCGTAGAGGGATAATATTTCGCCACCATTTGTTGCTCCTGGCGCAATACCTGATGAAGTTGAACCCAAATATCCCATTGCAAAGTAACAAGTAGACATGAGAACCGCATAAATCAAAGCAATGTAATTGCTATATTTTGAGACGTGTTCTTGCTTTGTTACGCCACGGCTTCTAATTGCTTTGATGATAACCCAACCAAAGGCTACCGACGCAACGCCGTCAAGCGTCATATAACCTTGAATTAGGCCATTGGTTCCTGCTTGATTTACATATTCGCCAATAGCGTCAGTCGTAGTGCCTAGAGGGCTGACTATCGCTGCAATAACCAAAACAGAAAGCATGATGATCATCAATGGCGTCATTATCTTTCCGATGTAATCAACAAGTTTCCCTGGCTTTAACGCAAATATTAGGCAAATAAGACAAAAGATAATTGAAAATGGCAAAAGATAGTTTTCAGCGGTGAATGGCTTGATCCCAATCTCATAAGCAACAGTTACGGCTCGTGGCAGAACAAATGCGGGACCAAGTGTCGTTAGGGCTGCTATCCAAAAGGCACGATCCATCCAGCGTGGCAATCCAGCGCTTAATTCATGCATTGAAGATAGCTTTCCAAGTACGACAAGCGCAAGCGTTGGAATGCCTACAGCGGTGATCAAAAAGCCCATGGTGGCAGTGATCCAATTCTCACCTGCTTGCTGCGCCATTAGGGGAGGAAAGATTAGATTTCCAGCACCTAAAAATAGGGCGAAGGTCATAAATCCGATGGCGATGAGTTCAGTTTTTTTCAAAGTGCTAGCCTTGTTTTTTCAGCTAGCTAAGGGGATGTGTTGATTTGCCCGTCAGCTTCGCTGACGGTTAAAGGATGCCAGCCCCGGTTAAATAGTAACCACGACGACAACAACGGTAGAAGAAAATTTTCTATTATTTTTACAAAACATGTTTCTTCCCCCGCTTTAGATGAACAGTGAAATTATATGTATTAGACATAAATGTAAACAGTGAATCGCCTCAATAGAACAATCTTTAGTCAGGTGTAAATTGTTACTTTATTTAAATTTTAAGCTAATAGAAGAGCTTAGCTGTAGAACTGTGAAATATTATAAATATTGAATAGTTAATCAAGAACACAATAAAGGCAAGATTTACGAAATGATACAAGTGAAATTAGCCATATTGTGCTTGAAAAAGGACCTTTAAAATTATTGCTAGCGCAATTCTCAAAAAAATTTGCTCACCTTAGGTTCAAACCATTAACGGCAGAGCTGGGGCCGTATGTTTATCTAAAGCTCAAACCTTGAAGCTTAAACCTTGACACCCAGTATAATTAACCAGATCGACTTCTTCCGACCAAACTTTAGTTAATACTGGAGTTGGAGGTTGTTATGCCCCGCGCTAGAAGTACGCTAATTAGTTTAGAAGATACGCCGTATTATCATTGCTGTAGTAGAGTCGTACGTTGCTCATCTCTGGCAAGTCGAAAAAAGTGTTACAGATGTTAGGCGAAGGGCTTGATTCTGCACAGGTTGCTGAGGAACTCTTTATTACTCGAAGAGGGGGTGATTATCATCTTGACGTGCTAAAGGGAAGTTTGAATGCGGTGAACCGTAATCACCTTTTGATCAAAGAGTGTGCTTTAAATATTGTCGATCTTAAAATGCTGTTTTAGCTTTCTAATCCCGTAATTAATAATGCTGCTTTTATGCCTATTAGCCTGCACAAGTATTTGTTCACTAGGTTGAGCCTAGTCCCTTTGATACTTGCCAACTAATCGGTTCATGCCAATTAAGTTTGGTTCTACTTTAGATAATAGCTCTCGCATGGTTAGGCCTTCAGGAAGGTCTAACTCTTTATTTAATGCTAATACCAAAAAGTAATATAGGTGGATGCCGTGGCCTTTAGGTGGCATTGGGCCGCCGTAACCAAGTCGTCCAAAATCGTTGTGGCCTGAAGTATAAAGCTTGTTGTTCTCTTCGAGTTGGCGAATAGTCGAAGGGATGTTGTAAAGCACCCAATGTACAAAACCGTATGAGCCGTCTGCGCTCACTCGAGGGGCATCTGGATCGTGACAGACAACCGCAAATGATTTACAGCCCTCTGGAATGTTTGCCCAGCTGAGGTATGGGGAGAGGTTTTCTGCCTCTCCTGTGTGTCTGTTCGGAATTGAACCAAGTTGCTCAAAAGCTGTGCTAGAAACGGTGAGTTCGCAAAGCGCAAAGGCCATTGAGTTGCTCCTTAATCTTAAAGCTTTAACTTAAGTCGTTTTTGCTGCTATTGGCAAGCATACTCGTCATTGAGCCAATCATATCGTTAAGCTGTTAACCTTTCCCTTGGCATCTGCTGTGTTTGAAGGGCACCATTTTGCTTATCCATACAAGCCCGCTGCAGATTGATGGTTCGGCTCCACTCAAATAGGCTGTTTTGTGATACTTCATGAACAAGGTAACTGGGTTGAATGGTTTCCACTAGCTCTGTCAGCCTCACATTATGAAATCCATTGTGTGGATCTAACCGAGTGATATGTTTTAGGGCAACGTCAAATTGCTCCCAGAATCCTTGGCAGTTTTCATAATGCGATGGCGAGTGGTAAGAATGGCAATTGTTATGTTGTTCATGACCGCCTCGATTATTGCGTAAATTGCTATTAAGATGGAGTGTTTTGATCTCTTGATTCAAATCGAGCTGCTGTAAGCTGCGTTGTAAAAATTTAACGGCGTCAGTTTCATTTGTGAGCTTAGAATTTGTCGACATCATATGGCCCGTATCGAAACAGATCCCGCATTTATCGTAATTTACTAGATGTTTTAACTTGTCATATTCACATCGGCTATCTAGACGAAAACTTTGTTGCCACCACATGTTTTCAAATAGCAGCCAGCCTTTGAAATGACTCTGGGCTAAAGCTTGATTAAGCAGCTCGCTACAAGCCTTAAATGTATCCTCAAGCGTCCATGGAAACTGCTGGCAAAAAAGGTGCTCCATATCGCAGTCCATAGGATGAAATACCACATAAGGAGCATTAAGTTCTGCGGCAATGTTAAGCTGACTGACCATGATTTTGACGATATGGTCGGCATCGGTGCCACCATAAAACTGCTCAACGGTTTGCCAGTCTCCAAAGATCTGCATCAGCCGTTTACTGTCGTTGTAAAGCAGCGGCGTTAAAATGGGGAAAGATTGCAGATGAAAGCCGCCTACTAAGTCTGTCGGAATATCCTTGGCCTTAACGATACCGTGAGGATAGATCTCAAAACCCGATAACTGCATATTACTGAGCCATTGGCCCGCGTTAGCCCATGAGTCAAACAGATGACCCGGTTTTGGGGTTACGGTTATATTGGCTAACTGCTGCATTGCTTCTCCTTGCTGCTTAAAAGCAGTCTTTTAAACCTGAGTCGACTTTGTTAATTGATGGCTATCTGTATTAAAGGACTACCAATCCAAACCTTTACGTGCCATGAGTCCTTGATGAAAAGCGTGCTTTTCTGGGCGCACTTCACTTACGGTATCGGCAAGCTCTTTTAGTTCGCGGTGCGCGGCGCGGCCAGTGATGATCACTGACATCTCTTTCGGTCTCTGTTTTAGCGCATTGAGAATGTCGTTAAGTTCGAGAAAGTCCCATGTGATCATGTAGGTCAACTCATCTAATAGCACCATATCTAGCGTGGGATCTTGCAACCACTGCTTGGCTTGTTGCCAAGCTTGCTCTGCGGCGAGTTTGTCTTTGGCTTTATCTTCACTGTTCCAACTAAAGCCTGTTGCCATGGTATGGAAGGGCACACCTAGAGACTCGAGTAAGTTGCGCTCGCCGCATTCACCGACACCTTTAACGAATTGCACCACGGCGACTTTTTGCAGGTGGCCTAGGGCCCGAGTGATATTGCCAAAGCCAGCGGTTGTCTTACCTTTGCCATTACCGGTGATCACCAGTATTTGGCCGCGCTCTTCTTGGGCATTTTCCATTGCCTTTTCGACGTTCTCTTTATGCTGTTGCTGCTTTTTAGGGTGATAGCTCATTAGGTTGCCTTTTTTTGTATTCACTTTTAGGAAGCATTAGCTTGCAAGTGGGTTTTGAAAGTTATAAATCACTAAAGTGATTAAGCCTGTGATCTCCATGATCTGCTGCGTAGCGCCCAATGTATCGCCGGTGTAGCCTTGAATATGGCGCTGCATTAGCTTAATCATGGCGATAAAGGTCATCAGCCAAACAGCGAGTAACATCAATGCGCAGCCGAAGGGTAAAAGCACGAGAGGTAGAGCGCCGCTCACGCACAGAATTAGCCGATTACTGATTGGCAATGTGACATCTTTTTGTGGGGTTTTATTGTTACTGTCTTCTCTGGCGTAGGGCAGGTAAACCGCGACTAAGCCTGCTATGGCGCGGCTACCTGCATGGCACATGATTAAGCCGATACATGCGATTGTCAGTGGCAATTGTGTGAGTGCACTGAGCTTTAGCGCAAACGCGCTTACTAGGGCTAATACGCCGTAGGCGCCAATCTGGCTATCTTTCATGATCTCAAGCTTACGACTCTTTTCCCAGCCGCCTCCAAAACCATCACACAGATCCGCCAGACCATCTTCGTGAAATGCGCCTGTTAGTAATATGATTAACAGCAGAGTTAATACAACAGCTAACTCTTGCCCCATTAACGCGGTAAATGAGTAAAGCAAACTCGCTGCAATCACACCAATCCATAACCCAACGAAAGCAAACCAACGGCTAGATTTGGCAATGGCATCGCTATCTTTGGCTACCCACTTTGGCATAGGCAGCCTTGTAAGAAAGCTGGCGGCAGCAAGAATTGCACCTAGATGACGTTTCATTGTGTGGCTCCATAGAGGAGCTTTTGATCCAAATGAGGTGCTTGTTGTTTTAAGTGAGTTTGCTCTAGGGGGCGCTTACCTAATAAAAGTTGTCCTAAAAAGAGCTGACACACTAACTCTGGTGCGCTTGGCAGGTACCAGTGCACATAAGAGGCTAATGTATTGTGCTGTAAAAACACTTTCTCCTGCATCTTGGTTTTACCTGCCTGTGAGGCGATGGCAATTGGTGTTAGCTCAAGGCTAGATTTCGAGTAGTGAAAGCAATGACCTGTCATGGTGTGGCCGTTTATCTCGGCGCTAAGCATACCTAAACCTTGAAGTCTTGGTTGCATGACTGCTCGGCCGGGTAGTGCGCCGACTAATTTAGCCATTGTCTTACTCTTAGTCGTCAACTCTTCAAGCAGGTAGAGCATTCCACCACACTCGGCTAATGTGGGCTTATTGCTATTGATATGCTCTAAGATTGACCGACACATAGTGCTATTTTCGCTGAGCAGGTTAAGGTGCAGTTCCGGATAGCCACCAGGAAGATAAAGGCTATCTGCTGTTGGCATTGCTGTATCCTTAATGGGCGAGAAGTAACAGATCTCGGCCCCTAAGTGTTTTAGTAAGGTGATGTTATCGTGATAGATAAACGAGAAGGCCGCATCTTTAGCCACGGCAATCGTTTGCCCTGCTAATGGCCTAGCAGCTGAAGGTTTAGTGACTGAAGTTCCAGCTGTTAACGGCTTAGAGGCAAGTCCTCCTAGTAAAAAATCTGCGTTACCTAAATCAGGCGCTTTAAAGCAAACAGGCTCAGGCAAGGGCAGCTCGCAGTTTTCACCTAGCACGTTCGCCGTGTGTTCAAGCCAATCATCAATTGCCTCTATCTCTTGGGCTTGTACTAAACCTAGATGCCTTTCTGGAAGGGCAAGACTTGGATCCCTTGGCATGGCGCCACAAAATGCAATGGGATCAGGTAAGCTATCTTTTAGCATCAAGGCATGGCCAGGACTGCCTACATAGTTAGCAATTACCCCGAATAGGGTCACATCCTTGCGGTAATGGGCGAGTCCATAGGCTATTGCGCCAAAGGTTTGCGCCATTTTGTCTGCTGGGATCACTGCAAGCATGGGAATGCCGAATCTAGCGGCTAAACTGGCGCTATTATTGTCTCCATCGAACATACCCATTACCCCTTCAATGAGGATCAGGTCGGCTTCAATGGCAGCTTGATACAGGTGCTGCCTACAAATGGTTTCGCCCATCATACCAAGATCTAGCTGGTGGGCAGCTTGACTGCTGGCGAACTCATGAAAAATGGGGTCAATAAAGTCTGGTCCAGTTTTAAAGACTCTGACCTTTTTCCCTTGGTTACTCCAGTACCTAGCCATAGCAGAGACAAGAGTTGTTTTGCCACTGTCACTGCTTGGCGCCGTTATGAAGAGTGCAGGGCAATAGGCTTCTTTCTCACTCATGCGTGCCAACCTTCGATGCCAGTAAATAGCGCATCAAGATCTAGCGACTCTTCAAGACTGTCGGCGAGTCGGTTAAGATTGTCTTCTCTTAGTTGGGTCATATCTTGAGCGCGGTTTTGCTGGTAACCCGCCCAGTTAAGTAGCGCATTACAGGCGTCAGGCTCATCAAATATGCCGTGAAGATAGGTGCCAAGCACTTGATCGTTTGCACACAGCGCGCCATCAGGGTAGCAGTCTGAACCACTTTGCAGTGTAATAGGCTGTTGCTCGTTGACTTGGCTAACTCCTGCATGGATCTCATAGCCTTTAACTGGAAATGTGTTGCCGTTAAGAGTGAGTACGCCTCCGATTTGTTTTAATGTCTTTTGCTTCTCAAGTGTAGTGGTCACATTAAGGTAGTTAAGTCCTTCACATTGACTCATTTCCCCCTCAACACCGTGAGGATCGTCAATGCTCAGCCCCAGCATCTGATACCCGCCACAGATCCCAATGATCTTGCCACCGAATCGTAAATGTCGAGCGATCTGCTTGTCCCAGCCTCTATTTCTTAGGGCTGCTAAGTCGCCGCGAACATTTTTAGAACCAGGAAGTATGATCAAATCTGCAGCAGGAAGGGGATCGCCTGGCTTTACAAAGCAAAGATCGACTCCAGGATGTAGCCTTAACGCATCGAAGTCTGTGTGATTGCTGATCCTAGGTAATCCCGGTACCACGATTTTGAACTGAGTATCATCATCGAGTTGTTGCTGATTAATGGCATCTTCGGCTTCTAGATAAAGACCGTGAAGATACGGTACGACGCCAATTACCGGCACGCCTGTTTTTTCGGTTAACCAAGTTAGGCCACTTTCAAGCAGTGTCACATCGCCTCTAAAGCGATTGATGATAAAACCTTTTACCAGTTTTTTCTCATCGTCTGAAAGTAGGTCATAGGTACCGTAGAGATGAGCAAATACGCCACCTCTGTCTATATCGGCTACGATAACGACGGGTGTGTTGGCCGCTAAGGCAAAACCCATGTTGGCAATGTCGTGCTCACGAAGGTTCACTTCTGCTGGGCTACCCGCGCCTTCAACTAACCTTGCTTGGGTACCTTCACCTAAAATGTCAAAGCTTTCTAACACCATTTCAAGTAATTGAGGCTTAAAGCTGTGGTAACTGACGGCGTCCATATCTTCGATGGCTTTGCCGCGAATGATGATCTGCGCACCAGTGTCAGTGTTAGGCTTAAGGAGTACTGGATTCATATGCACACTTAAGGGCAGGTTACAAGCCTGCGCCTGTACAGCCTGTGCACGTCCAATCTCACCGCCATCAGGGGTGACTGCGCTATTGAGTGCCATATTTTGCGGTTTAAATGGCGCAACTTTAACTCCTTTGCGTGCTAATACACGGCACAGTCCGGCAACCATGACACTTTTTCCCGCGTCGCTGGTGGTGCCTTGCACCATTAATTTATATCCGCTCATGCAATACTTCTCTTTAAAAAAGGGTTTGATTCCAACAAAAGGTTTTCTTCTACTAAATTGTTTTCATTTATAAAATGACTAAGATGACACTCAACAGACTGCTCTAGTGACTCAATAATCTGCTGTTCATCCCAGCCAAGTATTTCTGCAATGACTAAGCAGCCGCCTAAGCCACAGCCTTCGACAACCACTCCTTGCTCATACACGTTTAAGCATTCAAGTTTTGAGACATTGAAACTGGTGGCGTTGGCATTGATCTCGTCGTCACATTTAAAGTGTTGCAATACATGAAATCCGTCCCCTTGAAGTACCCAACGGGTGGTAGAGATCTTAACAGCTTGGTTAAGGTGCTTTGCCTGTCTTGATGCCAGCAATGGCGCGACAAACATCATGCCTCCCGCAAAATGCGGCAACGGCAGTGAACTGGGCCACTGACGAACAAGCGCACATATCGCTTTTTGAATATCATCATGAAACAGACTGTTAGCCAGTATGGCGTCGAGTTCGAACTGCTGATTTTGTGCTAGGTATTGCTGCTCAATGTCAGCCAAAATTTGTGATTTACTGGCCAGTTTGTCTTTGTCTACTGTACTGCCTGCAGGAGACAGTCTTAGCCCGGTTAGCAGTCGCAACCAGAATGTGGAAAAGGTGGTGCCACCAACGCCGCACTCGGCCAAAACACTGATACAACCACGCTCAGCTTGAGAGGTTAATGTCGGCAAAAGGTGTTTGGTGACTAAGGTTTCACAGTCGCTATTAACGCCGCCAAAATGTTGGTTAACACTTAGCCACTCCTGTTCAATTACTTGGGGCTTTGGCACATTGAAATTGAAACTATTAAATTCAATTTGATAACCGGCCTGATAAAACATTCTCAGTAGGCCACGGGTCAGTACCGCTGGACTTACGCCACGGTTGGGGAGCAATCCATTTCCACGCCGCTGTATTCCAGGCAATGGTGTCTGGCTTTGGCCACAGACGATAAGCTCAGTATCTCTAGTAGGAGTAAGGTGCATTAAATTTTGGCCTACACCGGCATCAGATAACTGATGAAGACTCGGTAACTGAGTTGCCGCACCGTTTAATATATTGAAACAGATGGTTTTCATTTAATTATCCTGTAGAGGGTGTTGATAGACACAAGGATTGTGAAAACCTTGTAGCTGAGGCCAAAGGATCCCCGCCTCATCGATATAGGTGTTGAAGTGCAATAGCGCCGCATGATCGAGTTGGACACGGCTTAGGTGTGCGTTTCCGCCTTGGCCGCCGTTGAGAAGCCAGGCTAAGAGCACACGCATCACGCCAGAGTGACTGACGACTAATAGCTGTTTTCCGCGGTACTTATCGCTTAAAGCCTCGATACTTGTGGTGACACGGTGCAAAAGGGATAGGCTTGATTCCCCCTCTGGTGGCGTATGTTCATAAGGTGCATGCCAATATTGGCTATATTCTAGTGACGGCTTTTGCTGGAGCGACTGTGTTTGAGCTTGTAAGGGTCCTTGTACAGAACTGTCTCCTGTGCCTTCTTCAACAATTTCTTCAGTGCTTTGTGTAGTACTTGCTCCAGTGCTTTGTTCAGTGCTTTGTCTAATACTTGCTCCAGTACTTTGTTCAGTACTTTGTTCAGTACTTTGTTCAGTACTTTGTCTAATACTTGCTCCAGTACTTTGTTCAGTACTTTGTTCAGTACTTTGTCTATTACTTGCTCCAGTGCTTTGCCTAGTACTTGCTCCAGTACTGTGCAGAGAACTCTGCCAAAGCTCGGCGATACTTCTACCATCCCACAGTCCGAAATCAAGCTCTTGCCACGCATCATCGACAATTAGCGGGCACTGTCTTATATCGGCTAGTTGCTGTGCAAAACCTTGGCAACGAGTAAGCGGTGAGCTGATGATTAGATCAAATTGAATCGACTCAGCGCTGCGCAGCATCTGCTGCCAACCCTGTGTAGTCAATGGCGGATCGGTGCGACCGAGTAGGCAGTCGGCTTGCTCGGGAAGGCCGTGTCTAAGCAGGGTAAATTGGGTGTAGCTCATCTTAGGCACCCAGCTGTTGAGATAGTGATAATTGGGACTGACAGCCTCTTGTAACGTTGGCATCTTTTAAGTTAAGCGCGATACCGGCTTGGCAAAAAAAGACTTTGTCGGCGAGCAGGGCAATTTTCTGGTGCATCAGTCCGTTGTAATGAACAAATTCTTGGCTCATTGCATCATCTGGGATTAAGCTTTGACCGACTTCAGTACTGACTAATACGATGTGGCTTTCAAGCGAGGCCAGCGTGTGGCAAAGCAAGTCTATCTGCTGCATCAAGTCGTGCTCTACAGACTCCTGTTTGGCCATCAATTGGTTAGTTAGCCATAGAGTAAGGCAATCGATGATAATGATGCTCTGCTTGCCGTCTAATTGTTTGAGGCTACTTGCCAGCTCCAATGGTACCTCTCGTGTTGACCACTCACTGGGGCGTTGAGCCTGATGCAAGGCGATGCGCGATGCCATCGAAATACTCGCGGTGGCGGTGGCAATATACGTCGTGGGTAATGCGGCATTTATGACTTCTTGCTCGGCAAGTCCAGATTTTCCGCTTCTTGCACCACCAAGATATAGGCTGATCATAATAATGAGCCCTCGGTTGGCGCGTGCTTATTATTGCTTGGACTATTCACTTGGCTACTAATGAGAGGCTCAGCAGGACTCTGCTTAGCGCGACGGACTTTGTCGATGATTTCACATACCAGCTCCATACCTTGTAAAACCCTAGGCCCAGTTCTATGCACTAGATCGCCTTCAATGGTAATGATGTGATTGTTGGCCACGGCTGGGATCTCTGGCCACTTTGCCCAATTGACGGACTCTTGATCGGCATTACCGTGATACACAGGTTTAATGATGACTTCTGGAGTGGAATAGAGCACTTGCTCAAGGCTCACTTGAGGATATTCACTGACGCTATTTGAAAACACGTTATTAGCGCCACAACCTGTAAAGATCTCATTCATCCAAGGGCTAGCCGTTGTCGTAAGCGGCGTTGGCCAGACTTGGTAAAAGAGGTTAACTGGCGCCTTATCTTGGTAGGTGTCTCTCAGCTGGGTAAGAGTCTGATTAAACGCTTCGGCACTGTTATTCGCCTCAGTGTTATGGCCTGTTAATTTACCCAGTTCAATAAGACGCTCTGGGATCTGCTTAAGATCTTTAACGCTCGCATCAACCAGAGTGAACCCCAGCTCTGTTAGTCGTGACTGCATGCTGGCAGTGGTAGTGCTGCTGACAATAATCGCATCGGGTTGAAGCAGCATTAGCGCTTCATAGTCGATAAAATCGTGTCGACCGATGCGGCGAATATCGTTCGCCGCAGCGGGGTAATCAGCATACTCGACCGTGCCAATGATAGAGTCGCCTGCGCCTATCTCAAATATCATCTCTACCGCATGGGGAGATAACACGATAAGACGAGGCTGTTTCTCTGCATTGACGGGTAAGCTGACACCGAGTGCAAGACACAGGCTAATAGCCATAGTGGCATATTTCGTAGTAGAAAGCGCAGAAGATGCAGATTTCATCTTAGGCCTCCATCGACTGATTTATTGCAGCGTGAGTGTTAACTGAACTTGTTTGTTCACAGATAGGCTCAAGCAGAGTCTGGGCTGGCGACTTTAACACTAGCGGTAAACCAGCCACCGCCATAGTGACCTTATCGACTTGCTTAGCTAGAGCCTGATGTAACCAGCCAGACTCATCGACAAATTCCCTCGATAGTTCACCAAGGGGCACAATGCCTTGACCCACCTCATTACTGATAAAAATGACTTCTCCAGGCAATTGTGTCATCGCCGCGAGCAGAGCTTGTTTGTGCTGTTGCCAGCTAACCTCACTCAGTAAGCAATTGGATAACCACAGAGTTAAGCAATCAACAAGGATAAGATTGTTGCATTTACTGTGTTCAATTAGCGCTTGAGGTAGATCTAAACAGGTTTCGATAACTCGCCAGCCTTTAGGGCGATGACTTTTGTGATGGGCAATACGTTTCGCCATTGCGCCTTCGCTTACCTCTGCGGTAGCGATAACAATGACGTCACCTTGGGTCTGAGCCTGCCAAGTGACAGCATATTCTTGTGCTAGACGACTCTTACCACTGCGAGCACCGCCAATAACTAATTGCTTCATCTATCTAAATCCTTGCTTACGTTTAACCAACAACCCAATGAAAAACAGACTGCCTAACATGGCCGTCATGACACCAACAGGCAGTTCCTGTGATGGCAGCAGTAATCGAGCAAATAGATCAACCCACACCATTAAAATGCCGCCGAGCAAAGCTGTAGCAATAAGAGAACTCGAAGAGGCTGAGCCAATTAGCATGCGTACGATATGTGGAACCATAAGGCCGACAAAACCAATACCACCGCAAGTTGCGACTAATGATGAAGTCATAAGAGCGGTAAGGAGTAACATGCCTAAACGCAGCGGTAGCACAGCAACGCCTTGGGTATGGGCACTTTCATCACCAACCATCAATGCCTGTAAGGGACGCTGAAACTGGTAAATAATGACGGTTGCGATGAATACAATTAACGCTGGTGCAGCCAAAGAACTCCAGGTTGCTCTGCTAAAGCTGCCCATAGACCAAAACAGTACGGCTTGCATTGCTTGCGGATCGGCAAAATAGAGAATGAGATTGGCTATTGATGAGAGTAAAAACGAAATGGCGACACCCGATAATACGAGTGTTTCTACCTGACCATCTTTAGCCATTACGATCACCACTGCAACGGCGATTAATGAACCTAAAAACGCGCTAATAGGCAAAGGGAGCAGAGTCAAGCCGCCAGTTAGGGCAAGAATTGCGCCTAGTGATGCACCAGCAGAGATCCCGAACAGGTAAGGGTCGGCTAGCGGGTTTTTGGTAACACTTTGCAAGACCGAACCCGATACTGCGAGGCCTGCGCCGCAGATCATCGCCAATATTGCGCGCGGCATTCTGAGTTCAATGATGATGCGATCAGCGAGCGAAGTACTTACTTGTGGATCAAATTGTGCACTTAAGGTACGAGAAATCGCGCCTATCACTTCGTTAAGACTAATGTCAGCTGTGCCCAAAGCAATAGCTGTTAAAGGAGAGAGGAGTGCTAAGGGAATGAGTACCAGTAATAATAATTTTGGATTAAACAGCCGCATTTCGTCCTCCATCAAAGTGATAGGTGACTCTTGGGTGGCAGCCGTGAGGATGTCTGTCTACTTCGGTTTTGATGCCGTAAATCGTCTCGATACTGGCTGGCGTTAATACCTGTGCAGGGGAACCACTCTTGATCAATTTGCCTTCTCTCAACAGGAGTAATTTATCGCAAAAAGCGCTGGCTAAATTAAGGTCATGAATCGTAGCCACCACAGTGATCTCAAGGCTTTTTATTAAGGTTAAGATCTCGAGTTGATAGCCAACATCTAGATGATTTGTGGGCTCATCGAGCAGTAAGATCTCTGGTTTTTGTAATAGTGCTCTGGCAATAAGCAGACGTTGACGTTCCCCACCAGAAAGGGATTCAAATATTTGATCAGCCTTACTCGTTAGGCCCACTAGGGATAGCACACGATCTATTTCGATTTTTTCGGCGCTGTGGTTAATGGGTTGCCACCACTTTTGTTGATTAATTAAGCCTGTTGCGAGCAATTGCCTTGCTGTCATAGAGAAGCCGATGGGAGTGTGCTGCAGCACGACTGCAACTTTGGAAGCAAAGTTCTTGTGTGAAATAGTCTTGATATTTTGATTATTGAATAACACTTCTCCACTATCTGGACTCATGTACTTATACATGCAGCGTAAAAGTGAGGATTTTCCTACGCCATTAGGTCCCAAGATCCCAACGAACTTGCCTCTTTCGATGGTAAAACTTAAGTTGTCTAGCACCTTTTTAGTCGATGTTGACCAACTTAGTTGCTTAACTTCCATATGGGAGTTGTTTTGAGCGGTAATTTGCATTACTGGGATCCAATGTAGCGCCGATACAATCGGCGCTATCTGTTTTAATCTAAATTAAAATGCTTGGTAACTAACACTTAAGAACAGTTGACGACCTGGACTGAAGTAATTTCTGTCAGAAATGATCTCTTCATCCAGTAGGTTGTTGGCTTTGAGTCTTAGCTGCCATGCCTCAGCAATTTTGTAGCCGATGCTTAAATCGACTTGATGGTAAGGATCTAGGTAGTCATTTGATGCTTTACGTTCACCTTGATAGTGGTAGTTAAGTAAAACATCGACTGCATCCCAGCTGTAGCTCATTGCATAATCAAACTCATGTTCACTTCGACCATCAAGTTGTTCATCACCTTCTTTGTCGATCGCATCAACATAGCTATAACCCAATTGATGCTCAATTCCCCAAGTGTTGTAGTTGAGCGATAATTCGACTCCGGTGATCTCTGCGCTTTGAATATTGGCAGGCTTCCAAATTTCATAGCCGTTTTCATCTAACTCAGGTGTTGGTGCCCATTGAATAAGGTTGTTAATGGTGTTGTGGTATAGGCTGATATAACCGCGGAGGTTATCGTTTGAGTAGTGAAGGGTAATATCATAGTTTTCTGATGTTTCAGAGACTAAGTCTGGGTTACCGGTTCCTGGCCAGTATAGGTCGTTAAAGGTAGGTGCTTGAAATCCAGTACCTGTACTAACAGCAAGGCGCCATTGGTCGTTAAATTGGTAAGCTGCACTGCCGCTATAAGAGGTTTCGCTGGCGATGTTTTCAACATCGTCATAGCGAACAATACCTTCAAGCAATAACTTGCCATATTGGTAGCGTGCAAGGGCGTAAATACCTGTGATATCACGCTCATCAACGGCGTAATCACCGATAATTGACTCTTTAGTCCAGTCAATACCACCAATAAAGGTCAAGTTTGATGTGGCTAGATATTTGTTGCTCCAATTGACTTGATCCCGTGTTGTTTTATAAAGCGTTACCGGGTAGTCATCTACGTCAGAACGGAAGTTTTCATTTTTATCTTGAGACTGGGCAAGTGCTAATTTAATGGTTAGCTTTTCGTTTTCAAACTTCGCACCAAGGCTCCAAAGGTAATTGTCATAATCAGCTTCATTGGCGCGGCTGTTATCATATTCATAATGGCCTGTTTCTAGCTGTCCATTCCAGTTAAGCGACCAAAGCTCACTTAACGTTTGCTCACCGTTAATGCTTACGCCAATACGGTCATAGCCGTCATCATCATCTTCAGCGTCATTTTTAACGTTATAACCTTCGCTTTGCTCGTGGTTAACGCTGATACTGGTGTGGCCATCACCATGGCTAATGCCTGCACCTGCAGTGGCGCGCATATATTCATCGCTGCCGTATTCAGCTGATGCAAACCATTCACCGCCTTCAAGTTTACGGGTGAAAATTTGAATCACACCGCCAATTGCATCGCTACCCCATATTGCCGCTCTCGGGCCTTTAACGACTTCGATACGTTCGATGTTCTCAGGTGACAATGCGTTGAAGCTAACGGCGCCAAGCGTTGCCGACCCAACTCGTACACCATCCACTAGGACTAACACATGGCTAGAATTAGTTCCGCGCATACTAATAGAGGCAGACTGACCCGCACCGCCGTTTCGAGTCACACTCACACCTGGTAGTGTTTCTAGTAAATCTGCTACAGATTTAGGACTTAATCTGTCTATTTCTTCACGTTCAATCGTATTCACAACCGCGAGTTGTTGCTCTTGTGCGGTGTCAAAGCGATCGCCAGTGACAGTTATCGTCTCGATATCAGGATTAGCTGGGATTGCTGCCTGAGCAGAAAATGTTTGAAATATAGCAATGCTTAGTACTGATAGTCGCAGTTTAAAACTCATGATTAACCTTTTAATTATTTTTTGAGTTAGAAATTTGCGGGAAAATGCGTCGTATTAAGTCTTGAATGACTCTTTTTATCGACGAATAGAAAATATAGGTGTGCTTATTATGCGGAAACAGCAACCTGCATCGTCTATTTGCTCAAGAAACCCGCTTGAGTCAATAGTGCTTATGGGTCGGTCTCCTGGCTTACAGCATCTAGAAGCATTCCTTCCCGGTTACACCAGTGGTAATAATGCTTCGCTCTGTTTACAGTTGCAGGTACAGCCGTGGAGTCTCACCACGTTCCCGATTAAGTCGCATGACGCCCTTAAGTGGCCGAGAATATAGCGATTAAATGAGGGGGGAAACGAGGTAAAGATCACACCGAAAATGGAAAACGAAAAAGACTGTTATTTTCCACAGTCTTTTTATTAGCAGTTTGACATAAGATATCAACTGGGTTTTTTTACTTCTTATTTCAGTATGTTACTACTGACTCGGTAATTGAACATGATTTGAGCTCATGAGCTGATAGCCAAAGAGTGTTAGATTGTTGATTCTCAATCTTAGAGAAGAGGCTGTCCTGTCGGCTTAAAGATAAAGAGATTTAGATAGGGTAAGAAAGGCATAAGCTGGCTAGCATAAGGTGAGCTGAATACATTGAGTCAGGTTGTAGATATGAATAGGTGTCTTCTATCCAAAAACGAGTCCAAAGACCTTCGAAACACTGACACCGGTTTTCCTCAGTTTGTACAAAATATACTGGCTTACTAGAAGTTTGTAGGCTTTAAAATGAAAAAGGCTAACTCTTTGTGAGATAGCCTTTTTATTTCTAGCTAGGTGTTGGCATCGGATTAAATTGCTGAGTGCACTACACCTTGTTTTTGAACGTAGCGTAAGCGCGCAGCAAACAAAACCGCCGCAGTTGTTAAGCCTGCTATTAGGCCTATCCAGAAACCTTGAGCACCCATATGCGGCACGATAATATCGGTGCGTGCTAAGGTATAACCTAAGGTCATTCCCACGCCCCAGTATGAAACCAGCGTGATATAAAATGCGCTGCGAGTATCTTTATAACCACGTAGTGCACCAGCAGTAACCACCTGTACCGAATCAGATAACTGATAGATAGCGGCGAAGAACATTAGGCTGCCAGCTAAGGTGATCACGTCTGGATTATCGTTATATAGAAGCGCAATTTCATTTCTAAATAAGATGGTGATCACTGCCGTACAAGCCGCGAGTGAAAACGAGATAATCAATGCGAGCTTGGTAACTAGCGCTGCAATTTCAGGCTTGTCTTGGCCTAAGTAATAGCCGACACGAATCGATACTGCTATGCCCAAAGACAGCGGTAACATAAATACGATTGATGAAAAGTTAAGTGCAATCTGATGGCCTGCTACCACCGTTGCGCCCAAAGGGGCTAATAGTAGAGCAATGATTGCAAATAAACTCACTTCAAAAAACAGCGCCATAGCAATAGGGAAGCCATGTTTTGTCATGTCAAACATGACTTTTAGGTCAGGCATGTGAAAAGATTTGAATGGAGCAAGTTCTGTAAACTTTTTATGTAGCTGCATGTAGATGATCATGGCGATAAACATTGCCCAGAACACTAACGCCGTTGCGATACCACAGCCTGCACCTCCCATTGCTGGCATACCAAAATGACCATAAATGAAGATGTAGTTAGCCGGGATATTGACTGCGAGTCCCACAAAACCTATCACCATAGTCGGTAAGGTATAAGAAATGCCTTCGCTACAGCCTCTTAAGACTTGATAGAGTACGAATGCAGGTACGCCCCACATGAAGCCGTTTAGATAACCGACACCGAGTCTTGCCATTTCAGGTTCGAGATCCATCATGGTAAAAATATTCTCTGCAAATGAGAGGATAAGCACCACAACAATACTACCAATTATGGCAATATAACTTGCTTGAAAAGCTAATGGTTGAATTGCTTTTTGATTATCGGCACCATGATGGTGAGCAAACACTGGTGTAAAGGCCATTAATAAGCCTTGAACAAACAATAATGCTGGTAGCCAAAGACTGGCACTGATCGCAACTGCGGCCATATCGACCGCGCTAACACGGCCAGCCATAACGGTATCGATAAATCCCATCATGGTTTGTGTGACTTGGGCAATAAGCACTGGTAGCGCTAATTGGACTAAGCGTTTGGCTTGAAAGCCAGAATGGTTCATGGGTACAGCCCTTAATATACTAACGAGAGATAAGATGTTTACAGGTATAGTTCAAGCAACATGCGAAGTGTTGGCGATAGATAAGAAATCAGGCTTAAACACGCTACAAATCGCAATTGGGCCGGATTTGCGCGAGGGACTTTCACTAGGGGCAAGTGTCGCAAATAACGGTGTATGTTTAACAGTCACAAGAATAGAAGATGATAGGGTGTTTTTCGATGTAATGGAAGAGACCCTTAAGCTAACTAACCTATCAAAACTGAGAGTTAGTTCACAGGTTAACATAGAGCGTTCATTAACTTTCGGTAGTGAGATTGGTGGTCACATTTTATCGGGTCATGTTCACACTCAGGCAGAGGTAGATTTGGTGAGTGTCACTGATGAGCATTATGACATTCGTTTGAGAGTTGAGCCTAAGTGGATGAATTACATTCTGTATAAAGGTTTTGTGGGTGTAAATGGTTGCAGTTTGACGGTAGGAGAGGTGACCGCTGACTCCTTTATGCTGCATTTAATTCCTGAAACGTTAAAACTGACCAATCTAGACAGCTATGTTAAGGGCGATAAAATTAACATAGAGATAGACAGTCAAACCCAAGCCATTGTCGACACCGTTGAGCGAGTACTTGCCAAACGTTTCGACAATAACTGACGCTTGCTTCCGTATCAAAAAATGATGAGCAGATCTGCTTAATAGATTTGCTCATCGTCTGAATCAATGAAAAACTCAATTTTATGCTGCGCTTCATCCATGTGTAATCTCATATGGATTGGATTACAGCATACTCGACAGTCCTCGTAGTAATCCTGATCACCACAAGTTGCATCAATATTGATATGTTGGTGATGCCCACAATGGGGGCAACTAATCGTCTTGTTGATGAATCGCATATTTACGCTCCCATAAAACCTACAGCGCTTCGCCCTCCATCTACGGCAATTACTTGGCCTGAGATATAAGGCGCGCTCACTAAATGAGAAATAAGCCTGGCAATATCGTCAACTTGACCAAGCTTAGCCAGCGGGATAGCACTTAACACGGCTTGTTGCGATTGTTCGCCGGATTGCTCTGGCCATAAAATAGCGCCGGGTGATACGCCATTAACACGTATATTGGGAGCGAGTTCTTGAGCCAGTGACAAGGTGGCCATTTCAAGTGCAGCCTTTGATATAGAGTATAGTCCATGATCTTTTAGTGGGCGCTTGCCGTGGATGTCCAAAAGGTTAATCACACAGCCATTATTTGCTTCAAGTAACGGGCTGAGTTTTTCTGCTAACAGATAAGGTGCGATAAGGTTAGTGGCAAGCAGTTGCTGCGCTTTAATAAAAGAGGTTTTTCCTATTGGAGTCGGGTAAAAGCAAGAAGCATTATTGATAAGGACAGAGAGATTAATAGAGGATGAGTTTATTTGTGCGACGAGTCTGTCGATTGCATCGCTATTGGCTAAGTCGGCCTGCATTATCATTGCAGAGTCGGCGCGCTTAGTGTTTAGCTTGTCGCATAGTCTCTGGGCTTGATCTGTCGATTGCCCATAGTGGATCACTATATTGTAACCATCATCATGGAGTTGAGAC
This sequence comes from uncultured Shewanella sp., assembly GCF_947497935.1. Classification (GTDB taxonomy): domain Bacteria; phylum Pseudomonadota; class Gammaproteobacteria; order Enterobacterales; family Shewanellaceae; genus Shewanella. The sequence continues at coordinate 282,445 of NZ_CANMIO010000005.1, read as the reverse complement.
GCAATCGCGAGTCCGATCCGTTTTGCTGCTCCAGTCACTAATACCCAAGTTGTCATATTTTGCCCATTTTCTTTACAGATAGAAGAGGTGGCTAAAATAGAACGACGAGTCAGCTATTAGCCTTTGTTAGGACATCATAGCCATAGGTGTGAGTGAATAGAAGTCGCAAGTATCATTTTCCCCATGTTACAGACGACGGGTTTCTTGCTCTAAGCGAGTCAACTTACTGCCTTGAAGTGAATTGAATTCAACAAGTTCGGCGTCTGTTTCTACTTCCTTTAGGGCTGAGCTTTCTTCTAACAAAGACAGTGTCATCTGTTCCAAGGCATTGTTGAGTTCAGTTTCTATCTGAGTAGCAATCACTTTTTTATCTATATCAGCTTGTGTTACGGGTTTAACTTGGTTTATTTCGGCTTGAAAAAGCGCCGCGGCAAACATCAATGTATTAATCATTTCGACCTCCTTATTTAGGTGAGGTCATAGTAGTTGGCTAACGTGAACAAACTGTGACGTTAAGTGACTATTTTTATTACATTAGACCCTAAATACTTTAGTGTGTTGATAAGAAAAACTAATGTATCGGAAAACTTGCATCATACAGTCCCTATCACTTAGAATTGACAGCTTGCGCGCTGGAAAACACAGACTACTGTAAGGTCTAGTCCCAGTGGCGTAAAACCATACTTAATTTTAAAGCCAAGTGGCCCTACGTAGGGGTCACCACTGGAAAAGGAATAATCATGCCTGTTATTACACTTCCTGACGGAAGCAAACGCGAGTTTGCTAACCCTGTTTCTACTTTAGATGTTGCTGCCGATATTGGTCCTGGTCTTGCTAAAGCGTGTATCGCTGGTCGCGTGAACGGCGAGCTAAAAGATGCGTGCGATATGATTGAGACCGATTCAGATCTTTCAATCATCACAGCTAAAGATGAAGAGGGTGTTGAAATCCTTCGTCACTCATGCGCTCATTTGCTTGGTCACGCTATTAAGCAACTTTTCCCTGAAACCAAAATGGCTATCGGCCCAGTTATCGATAATGGTTTCTACTATGATATCGACTTAGATCATAAGCTGACTCAGGAAGACATCGATGCGCTAGAAAAGCGCATGGCTGAACTTGCTAAAACTAACTACGCGGTAGATAAGCGTGTTGTTAGCTGGCAAGAAGCGCGTGATACGTTTGAATCACGTGGTGAAGTTTACAAGATGGCTATTTTGGATGAGAACATTCCAAAAGATTCTACGCCAGCACTTTATCACCACGAAGAATACATCGACATGTGTCGTGGTCCACACGTACCAAATATGAAGTTCTGTCAGAACTTTAAGTTGATGAGTGTAGCGGGCGCATACTGGCGCGGTAACTCTGACAACAAGATGTTGCAGCGTGTATACGGTACCGCTTGGGCAGATAAGAAAGCGCTTAAAGTTCACCTTAACCGTCTTGAAGAAGCGGCTAAGCGTGACCACCGTAAAATTGGTAAGCAGTTAGATCTGTACCATATGCAAGAAGAAGCGCCAGGTATGGTGTTCTGGCATAACGACGGTTGGAGTCTATTCCTAGAGCTTGAGAAGTTTATTCGTCAAAAGCTAGGTCAATACACTTATCAAGAGGTAAAAGGTCCATTGATGATGGACAGAGTGTTGTGGGAACGCAGTGGTCACTGGGACAAGTACTCAGAAGCCATGTTCACAACAAGCTCTGAAAACCGTGAATACGCCGTTAAGCCTATGAACTGTCCAGGTCACGTGCAGATCTTTAACCAAGGTCTTAAGTCATACCGTGACTTACCATTACGTATGGCAGAGTTTGGTTGTTGTCACCGTAACGAACCATCAGGTTCCTTACATGGCCTAATGCGCGTTCGTGGCTTCACTCAAGATGATGCACATATCTTCTGTACCGAAGAGCAAGTGCAGCAGGAAGTAAGCGCGTGTATCAAGATGGTTTACGATACATACGAAACATTCGGCTTTAACAGCATCGTAGTTAAGTTATCGACTCGTCCTGAAAAGCGTATTGGTGATGATGAGATGTGGGACAGAGCTGAAGAGGCGCTTAAGCAAGCTCTTAAAGCAAATGACATCGAATTTGAAATTTTACCGGGTGAAGGTGCGTTCTACGGTCCAAAGATTGAATTTACTTTGCATGACTGTCTAGACAGGGCGTGGCAATGTGGTACAGTGCAGCTCGATTACGCGTTACCTGGTCGTTTAGGTGCAACTTATGTTGCTGAAGATAACAGTCGTCAAACACCTGTTATGATCCACCGTGCGATTTTAGGTTCATTAGAGCGTTTCTTGGGTATTCTAATTGAAGAGTACGCAGGTAAATTCCCTGCTTGGTTGTCACCAGTTCAAGTCGTTGTAATGAATATTACCGATAAACAGTCTGATTATGTGGACGAAGTCGTTAATTTATTCAAAGAACATGGAATTCGTGCAACTAAAGACTTGAGGAATGAGAAGATAGGCTTTAAAATACGCGAACATACCTTAAGGCGTGTGCCTTATCTGTTGGTCGTTGGTGATCAAGAGATGGAAAATAAGGAAGTAGCGGTGCGTACCCGTGAAGGCGTTGACTTAGGCAAAATGCAAATCGAAGAATTTGCTTCTAAGCTCAAGAACCAGATTTCGCTCCGTAGTCTCAATTTGTTGGAGGATTAGGTCATAAAGATCAAAAAAACAGCAGGGCGCCAGGCGGCCCCAAACAGAATTAACGAACTCATCACTGGTGTGCCAGAAGTCCGTCTTAACGGCCTTGATGGTGAGCAATTGGGAATCATGAGCATTAGAGAAGCTCAAGAGATCGCTGACGAAGCCGGCGTAGATCTTGTAGAAATCAGTCCTAATGCTGAGCCGCCAGTTTGTCGTGTTATGGACTACGGTAAGTTCCTTTTTGACAAAGCCAAAGCTCAAAAAGAACAAAAGAAGAAGCAGAAAATTGTACAGGTGAAGGAAATTAAATTCCGTCCCGGTACAGACGAAAACGATTATCAGGTAAAACTACGCAACCTGACTCGTTTTCTAGAAGACGGCGACAAAGCGAAAGTAACGCTGCGTTTCCGTGGTCGCGAGATGGCTCACCAAAGCCTAGGTATGGATCTTTTGAACCGTATCAAAGCTGATTTGGAAGCAATTGCAGTCGTGGAGTCTTTCCCGAAAATGGAAGGTCGCCAAGCTGTAATGGTTCTAGCGCCGAAAAAGAAATAGTAAGGCAACCATAAAAGTAGCAGGGGCCTGTTAAGGTTTCCTGCTCGCCTTGCGTTTTATTAATTGTCCCAATGCGGAGTTTTAGCAATGCCTAAAATGAAAACAGACAAGGGTGTACAAAAGCGTTTTAAGAAAACCGCTAACGGTTTTAAGCGCAAGCAAGCCCATTTACGTCATATTTTGACCAAGAAGAGCACTAAGCGTAAACGTCACTTACGTGCAAAATGTCAAGTAGCTAAGTCTGATGTGCCAGCAATTGCACGTCAACTACCATACGCTTAATTAAAGGAGCAATGAACAATGCCTAGAGTTAAGCGTGGTGTAACCGCTCGTGCTCGTCACAAGAAAGTACTTAAATTAGCTAAAGGTTATTATGGCGCTCGTAGCCGTACTTACCGTGTTGCTGTTCAAGCAGTAACTAAAGCTGGTCAATATGCTTACCGTGACCGTCGTCAGAAGAAACGTCAATTCCGTCAACTATGGATTGCACGTATCAATGCGGCATCTCGTCAAAATGGTCTATCTTATAGCCGTTTCATTAATGGTTTGAAAAAAGCATCAATCGAAATCGACCGTAAGATCCTGGCTGACATCGCTGTTTTCGATAAAGTTGTATTTGCAACTTTAGTTGAAAAAGCAAAAGACGCTTTAGCTAAGTAATTAGTTTAGAATCTTTTGAAAAAGGGAGCCCTTAGGGCTCCCTTTTTTTGTGGATGAAAATCGAGTTTATGATGACCACTGCTGCACTTTTGAAATAACATGACTATTACCAACCAGCATAAGAAGTTGACCTCACTGAGGGCTGTTTGGCAATGAATTCAAGGCAAATAGCTAAAAGAATAGTCGTACGCTTGAGAGTGAATCTAACAGTCACAAAAAAAGCAGGCTTAATGCCTGCTTTCTTAAAAGAATAGTGTTGCTTAATGCTACTGCGCGTCTAAGAAACGCTCTGCATCTAATGCAGCCATACAACCGGTACCTGCAGAAGTAATTGCTTGACGGTAATGTTGATCCATTACGTCACCTGCAGCAAATACACCTTTAATACTAGTTTGAGTTGCATTGCCGTTTAGGCCACTTTCAACTTTGATGTAACCATTGTTCATATCAAGTTGGCCTTCAAACATAGAAGTATTTGGTTTGTGGCCAATAGCTACGAATACACCAGCAACTTCAAGGTCTTTAATCGCACCGTCTTTAGTGCTCTTCATCTTAAGACCAGTTACACCCATTTGATCGCCAACCACTTCATCGAGTGTGTTATCTAGGTGAAGGATGATGTTGCCATTAGCAACTTTATCCATAAGACGCTTGGTTAAGATTTTTTCACTGCGGAAACTATCACGACGGTGAATAAGATGAACCTCAGACGCGATGTTGCTCAGGTAAAGCGCTTCTTCAACAGCGGTATTACCACCACCGATAACGGCAACTTTTTGGTTACGATAGAAGAAACCATCACAGGTCGCACAAGCTGATACGCCGCGGCCTTTAAACGCTTCTTCTGACTCAAGGCCAAGGTACATAGCTGAAGCACCAGTAGAGATGATAAGAGAGTCACAAGTGAACTCGCCATTATCACCTTTTAGCTGAAAAGGACGTACGTTCAAGTTTACTTCGTTGATGTGATCGAAAATAATTTCAGTTTCGAACTTTTCAGCGTGCTTCTGCATACGCTCCATCAATGCAGGACCGGTTAGATCTTCAGCATCACCTGGCCAGTTTTCAACTTCAGTAGTGGTAGTTAACTGTCCACCTTGCTGGATGCCAGTGATCAATACAGGCTTCAGATTTGCGCGAGCTGCATATACTGCGGCTGTATAGCCAGCAGGGCCTGAACCCAGAATAAGTAGTTCACAATGTCTAGCTTGGGTCATTAGTTTCTCCGTTCCTTAACGAATGCGGTACTGCAAGGGGATTAACTTCCCACTTGTTTTACGAATTGCAGCGATTGTATGGAATTTCAGGTAAGGGGTAAAGCTCTGTATTCAGCTTTAGGGTCGAATGTGAATAGTCATGGCTGTGATATTTAGCGGTTTTTAGTGGGTTTTGGCTGCTCCTTATCACATTTTGGTTTATTCTATAGCGCAAAGAACGAGAGTTGGCTTGTTTGCAGCGTCAAACAGTAATAGTCATGCCGTATCAGCAAAAGTAAAAGGAAGTGTTATGCGTATTACCGCAAATTTTGATAGTGGAAATATTGAAGTTATCAATCTAGATAATAAAGATGACGTGCAGTTAGCGATCCGCCCAGATGAAGGTGGTGAATTTTTTCAGTGGTTTAACTTTAAACTCGAAGGTGTGGTGGGTAACCAATACACACTGAATATCGTTAATGCAGGCAAAGCTTCTTACACTAAAGGTTGGGAGGATTACCAAGCAGTAGCGACTTACGATAGACAAAATTGGTTTAGACTACCGACCCAATACCAAGACGGTAAGCTATCTATTGAAGTTGACTTGGACTGCGACGCGATTCAAATTGCTTATTTTGCGCCTTATAGCTATGAGCGTCACCAAGACCTCTTAGCTGCGGTTCAAGTTCACCCACAAGTTAGCCTTGAGCACTTAGGTTTGACCTTAGATGGCCGAGACATGACCTTGGTTAAGATTGGCGACGGTGATGAAGACAAAGCTAACATCTGGATCACTGCGCGTCAGCACCCAGGCGAGACGATGGCCGAGTGGTTAGTTGAAGGCTTAATGAACAACCTGCTTGATGGTGATTGCCCGACGGCTAAAGCGCTATTAGATAAGGCTAACTTCTATATCGTTCCGAACATGAACCCAGACGGCAGTGCTCGCGGCCATCTGCGTACAAACGCTGTTGGTACTAATCTTAACCGCGAATGGAAAACCCCTTCTTTAGAGAAGAGCCCTGAAGTTCTCTACGTGGTTAACAAGATGAAAGAGACTGGCGTGGATCTGTTTTATGACGTTCATGGTGATGAAGGTCTTCCATACGTATTTTTAGCAGGCTGTGAAGGCGTACCTGCGTTCACTGAAAAAGACGAGGCACGCCAGCAAGCATTCGTAGATGCATTACTGATGGCTAGCCCAGATTTTCAAGATCAATTTGGCTATGACAAAGATCAGCCTGGTCAAGCGAACTTAACGGTTGCGTCGAACTGGGTTGCCCATACCTTCGGTTGTCTCTCAAACACCCTAGAAATGCCATTTAAAGACAATGCCAATATGCCTGACTTAATGGCGGGCTGGTCACCAGAACGTTGTATTTACCTTGGTGAAGCATCATTAATTGCGATGAACGCAGTAGTTGATAAACTTAAGTAAGACCCAAGCGGTCGGCTTAAGACGTACACTAAGAGGTAGCCAATGGCTTTAGTTAATTGTCCTAGCTGTAATAAACGCATCTCAAGTATGGCTAAAGAGTGTAATCATTGTAAGGCAAGTATCTCTGCTGACAATGAAAGCCTAAAAGTGATTAGCCACATCAAGCGTTCTAATCAGTTAATGAATCAGAGCTTTTTAGCATTAACGCTGTTTATTGGTGGCGTAGTGACTTGGTTTTGGGGCGGAGAGCCTGCAGAAGGTGCAAGATCGTATATTGCGATTGGTGCGTTTTCACTGGGCTTTGTTGGCTATTTAATTACTCGAATACAGATCGTTTTGCATAAACGGAAGAAAGTATGACCGATATTAATAAAGTTATCGACGACATGCCTAGCGAAGTGTATCAGCGCCTGCTAAGCGCTGTTGAACTGGGTAAATGGGAAGATGGTAGCGTATTGACTGCCGAGCAGCGTTCATCGACTCAGCAAGTGGTGATGCTCTATCAAGCGCGAAGACTCAATCAGACCGATCACTTCACTATTAATAGTGCAGGGCAGGTTAACGAGTTATCTAAGTCAGAGCTTAAAAAGCAGTTTAAAGGCGAATCGATCGCTGAGTTTAAGCAAGACGAGCTTTAATGACTGATATCAAGAAATAAAAAAGCCCGAAACGACAAACGTTTCGGGCTTTTTGTTTGAATAATTGCTTAATCAGCAGTTAACTCACCCGCAATAGACTTCTTCATCGCAGTGCGGATCTCATCTGGGCTCATATCAGTAGATAATAAGTAGTGCAGCTTAGTCAATGCCGCTTCTGTCGTCATGTCGTAACCACTGGTTACGCCTGCTTCTGCTAGTGCATTACCTGTAGCATAGCCATCCATATTGACTCGACCTTGCATACACTGAGTTAGGTTGACTAGTACTATGCCACGTTCCTGTGCATCTTTTAGGGTTTTGAGTAACTCAGGTGTTTGTGGCGCATTACCAACACCAAAAGTCAGCAAGATCAGCGCTTTTACTGGTTGCTGAAGAATATTTGTGAAGATCTCAGTGTTTATGCCCGGATAAAGCGTAACTACGCCTATAGGTTGCGGGCTAATTTTAGCGACTTGCAGTTCAACCTTGGGATCGAATTTAGCGCGTTGGCCTGCATGCCAACGGATTTTAATGCCAGCCTCTAAGAGCAGTGGAAAGTTTGGCGATGCAAAGGCATTAAAGCCATCGGCGTGGGCCTTGGTGGTGCGGTTACCGCGAAAAAGTTTGTTATTGAAGAATAAGCAAACTTCAGCAACTGGATAGTTGGCAGCGATATAAAGTGCGTTAAGCAGATTGGTTTGACCGTCAGATCTAAGTTGAGCTAGTGGGATTTGCGAACCTGTTACGATGACAGGTTTTTGTAAGCCTTGTAGCATGAAAGAGAGAGCTGATGCGGTGAAGGCCATGGTGTCTGTACCATGGAGAATAACGAAACCATCATACTGATCGTATTTAGCTTTAATATCATCGGCAATCATCTGCCAATCGGTCGGTTTCATATTCGCTGAGTCGATAAGTGGCGAATATTCATTAATGACAAAATTTGGCATTTCGTCATGATAAAACTCGGGCATCGCCTTGACGCAGCCTGTGAGAAAATCAGCAACAGGAGCAAAGCCATGATCGGTTTTTTGCATACCGATTGTGCCACCAGTGTAGGCTACGTAGATAGATCGTTTTGTCATTGGATTTTATTTTTTAGTTTTGGATTAAATCGCGGATGCAGGGATTATATACCCAAAGCCTGTGAATATGCAGATCTCAAGGCCAAATTAGTGAAGTAGCCAAGGGCCGTGTGAGGTTGAAAGACTAAAAAGCCCGGTAATAACCGGGCTTTGAAAGTGTGTAGGAGTAATTACTGTGAAGTATTAGAAATTACAGGTATCGCAATAGAGATAAACACCATTTGGATCGTCGAAAGCTTTAAACTCTTCTATCACACCAGACCATTGGCTGAGAATAGTTTCAAGAAGACTCGATTGAGTCACACTCTGTGGTAGATGACTCGAAGCTGTGGCGAACATCTCTTGAATGAATTGCTCTTGTGGAGAAAGCTCTCTTTCAATCACTTCGGTATCGAAGGTATCGAGCGAAGCCATTTCTGCCGCTTTAGTTACCGCGTCTTGTAACTCACCTAAACCATCGACTAGTCCAAGTTCTAATGCTTTACGTCCAGTCCACACTCGGCCCTGAGCAATGCTATCAACTTCGTCTAAACTCATATCACGCTCATTAGCGACTAACGAGATAAAGTCGTAGTATCCACGTTCAATATGGCGTTGTATGACAGCTTGGATCTGAGGAGTAAGGCCTTTGGTTACAGAAAATCCTGCCCAATCAGAAGTACCCACTCCGTCAGTGTGAACCCCAATGCTTGCTAATGAGTCTTCAAAGGTAGTGATCATACCAAAGATACCAATTGAACCCGTTAGTGTTGTTGGTGTTGCATAGATATAGTCAGCACTCGCCGAGATCCAGTATCCCCCCGATGCTGCGTAGCTGCCCATGCTGACCACTACAGGTTTGTTAGCCGCTTTTAGCGCGAGGACTTCTTGCCTGATTTGCTCGGAAGCAAAGGCACTACCACCAGGGCTGTCGACTCTCAGTACAACCGCTTTTACCGAGTCGTCGAAACGGGCTTTGCGAAGTAACTCAGATGTACTGTCGCCACCGATCTGTCCTGCAGGCTGTGAACCATTTAAAATATTACCCTTAGCGACAATGATGCCAACTTGATCATTTAAAGATAATGAAGGATGAGCTTGCGTGACAGACAGGTAGTCATAAAAATCGATATGTTTGAAACTGTTACCGTCTCTCGATTTTCCGATTGAATCCACCATGGAGAGTCTAAACTCTTCTGCTGACTTAAGACCGTCGACCCATTTCATATTAAGGGCCATGTCAGCCGACTTACCCTCTGCTTTATCTAGCTGCGCGAGATATTCTTCTGCGCTAAGCGACAAATCTTGGCTATCGATACCACGGTTAGTTGCTACTGTGTCGGCATAACTTAGCCAAAGGTCGTTTAAGAGAGCGAGGTTTGCTTCTTTAGCTTCATCAGACATGTCGTCACGAATAAAAGGTTCTACCGCAGACTTGAATGTGCCGACTCTAAATACGTGAGCATTAATTTTAAGCTTCTCTAATGCGGACTTAAAATAGAGGCGATAACGGCCCAAGCCTTCAATTTCAACACTACCTTGAGGATTGAGATAGACTTTATCGGCAAAGCTGGCAAGAAAATACTGATTTTGACCATACCAGTTACCATTGGCGACAACAGTTTTGCCAGTAGCCTTGAATGATTCAATCGCGTTACCGATAGATTGTAGTTTGCTGATGCCAGTGCCGTGTAACATACCTAAATCTAACACCAACTGACTAATACGCTCATCAGATGCTGCATTATTAATAACGAATAGCACATCAGAAAGTAGAATTTCGCCACTTCCGTCGGCTTCTTTACCGCTCATCATCGCGGCTTCAATAGGATCGACTTGACGTTTTTGGTCAACAATCGTGCCAGCCAAATTTAGTACCAGAGCCGAGCCATTTTCAACTTCTACACCATCATCAACGCTCAGACTGACGATAATTACGGCGATGACACCAAAGAAGATAAGATTAAGAAATAGCTTTCTTAATCCGTTAATCGTATTCCAAATAAGGAGGAACATCCTTTTAAATATTGAGGGTTTAGTGGACATCAGCCACTCCTTTATCACTGAGTTAGCATAATGCTAACTGAATTCAGGCTGGAAAGGAAAACTCAATTGTAAAGGAATCTATTCATACATTTATTGAGGTTATTGTTTACTCAGGGTATGCTGGATTGAATCACTTGTTTAAAAAGGATGTTTGAATGTCGTTTCCGCATTTATTAGAACCCTTAGATCTGGGGTTTACCCAGTTAAAAAACCGAGTATTGATGGGCTCAATGCACACAGGTTTAGAAGAAGAAAAGGGCGGCTTTGAGAAACTGGCAGCGTTTTACAAAGAACGTGCATTAGGTGGTGTAGGCTTAATCGTAACCGGCGGGATCTCGCCGAACCTACGAGGTAGACTGGCCCCTAACGCCTGCCAACTTAGTTTTCCGTGGCAAGTTAACAAGCATACCAAAGTGACCCAAGCGGTACATGAAGCTGGCGGTAAAATTTGTATGCAACTCTTGCATGCTGGCCGTTACGGCTACCACCCATTCTCTAGTGCACCGAGTAAGATTAAATCACCTATCACTCCTTTCACTCCATCAGCTATGTCAGACAGACAGGTTAATGGAACAATCAAAGATTATGCAACCAGCGCAGCTCTAGCAAAAAAGGCGGGCTATGACGGCGTTGAGGTGATGGGAAGTGAAGGTTACTTGATTAATCAGTTTATCAGTTCTCGTACTAATAAACGTGATGATAAATGGGGGGGGGCATTTGAAAATCGTGCTCAGTTCCCAATTGAAATCGTAAAACAAATTCGCGCTAAAGTCGGTTCTGATTTTATCATTATTTTTAGATTATCTATGTTAGATCTGGTCGATAATGGTTCGACTTGGGAAGAAGTGGTACAACTGGCAAAATGGTTAGAGCAAGCTGGCGTGACCATTATCAATACAGGTATTGGCTGGCATGAGGCTCGCGTACCGACTATTGCTACTAGCGTACCGCGTGGTGCCTTTGCCTGGGTTACCGAGCGCTTGATGAAAGAGATGTCTATTCCGCTTATTGCCACTAACCGCATTAACACTCCTGAGATTGCCGAGCATATTATCTCAACGGGCCAGGCTGACATGGTGTCGATGGCACGACCATTTTTGGCTGATGCTGAGTTCGTCAATAAGGCTGCAGCGGATACGCCGGAACTTATCAATACTTGTATTGGTTGTAACCAAGCCTGTTTGGACCATAGTTTTGCCCTGAAACGCGCAACTTGTTTGGTCAATCCACGAGCTTGTTATGAAACCGAGCTCAATTTCACCCCAGTAAAAAACAAGAAGCGTATTGCTGTAATGGGTGCAGGCCCTGCCGGCATGGCTTTTTCTATCTATGCGGCTAGTCGTGGTCATGAAGTGGTGTTATTCGAGGCTAAAGCAGAAGTTGGCGGTCAGTTTAACTTGGCTCGTAAAATTCCAGGTAAAGAAGAGTTTAACGAAACGATTCGGTACTTCCTTAACCAGATCAAACTGCATAAGGTCGATTTGCGCTTAAACACGCGACTCGATGCAAGTGTGGTACGTGATGAGAGGTTCGATGAAATCGTGATGTCTAGTGGTGTTAAACCTAGACCCATAGACTTGCCTGGTTTTGATAATCCGAAGGTGGTCGATTATCAGAAAGTGCTTAATGGTGAAGCCGAAATTGGTCAGAAGGTTGCGTTAATCGGAGCAGGCGGGATCGGTTTTGATATGGCCCACTTCCTGTGTGAATCTGAGTCTTCAACACTGGATCTAAACCGCTGGTTAAAGCAGTGGGGAATCGACAAAGACTATAAAGAGCCTGGCGGATTAACTGCCCCCGTGCCTGAAGATAAACATAGAGAAGTGTATCTGTTACAGCGTAAAACCACCAAGATGGGCAAGGGCCTAGGTAAAACTACAGGTTGGATCCATCGCTCTGTGCTGAAACAACATCAAGTCGTGATGAAAACCGGCGTCAGCTACGACAAGTTTGATGAGCAAGGCTTGCATATTACCGTTGACGGTAAACCTGAGTTGTTGGATGTCGATAATGTCATCTTATGTGCAGGGCAGGTCTCTAACACAGAGCTAGTCGATGAAATGAAGTCCACAGGAATTCCAGTGCATCTCATCGGTGGCGTAGATGTTGCCGCAGAACTCGATGCTAAGCGCGCAATTCGTCAAGGTGCGGAGCTTGCTATCGCACTTTAAGAGTAAGGGAAAATCGTAAATATAAAACCTGCCGCAGTAAATAACTGGGCAGGTTTTTTATTGGATATTACAGTTCAAGGGGCCTACCACAGTGTTGTTTCCGTTCGAATCTATTTCTTAGCCATTCTTAGCTCAAGAGGCTCTGTTGAGAAAGCTCATATTTTGTGACGGAACAAGTAATTAGTTTATATTCTAAACCAGAATTCACACTCTCTTCACGGCCTGTCCGCTATGGTGTTGATATTAAATGCAGCATTAAAATTAGTATGTACTACAGTATTAATTCATAGAGGAAGTAATGACATGAAAAAAGTATTATTGGTAAGTGCATTGATATTATTATCGTCCAGTGCGTTCGCAGCTCAAGCGCATGAACAAAAAGGCGGGTTTATTGGTCCAAGTAACGTGAATGTTCAGACTGTTGCTGTGGCTTTAGACGCAAAGGATGACACTCCTGTGACATTAACGGGCTATATCGTGTCAGGCTTAGGTGATGAAGAGTATACATTTAGGGATGATACTGGTGAGATCATCATTGAGATAGACGATCATGATTGGAATGGCGTAGAGGCAACACCTGAAACCAAAGTGGTTATTCAAGGTGAAGTTGATAGCGGTTGGTCTTATTCAACGATTGATGTGGATACAGTTAAATTAGCTAAGTAACTCTGTATTAGCTACAGCAATAGGTGATGCTTCGATTTGAACTAGATCGAATGTCGCCAAGTTTTTCTTGATACCATAAAGCCCATTAAGCATTAGTGGGCTTTAACTTAAGTTGTGGACAAAAGCTTATTTACCACAGCGAATATGGTGAAGCCATATACTAATAAGCGAGAGGTAGGGACAACAGCTAACTGGCTATTAAACACGGCTGTTATTGGAACACCCTAGACACGAAGAGAGGCTGCAGTTAGCCGTTAGCTCAGATGTCGTAACTTCTGTGGAACGCTATAAAGCCGTCCCTGGCCGCTCTGCGGTTTCCTATAACCTCCCTGTTAAACAGCCAGTTCGGCATCCATGCCTCTCGTTCGAAGAGTATCTCTTTGAGATACCTCACCCTGAAACCGAAGCACACAGCCGTACCGACATCTGAATCATCATCTCTCCGAATTAGTTCTCTCAGGTGTTACAAACTCATTTCTGGACAAAAATGGGCTAGTGCAAAAGGAGATAAAAATGGGTAGTAGAATTAGGAAATGTATAGGGTTCCATTAAAGTTTACTCTGACCCCATATTTTACAAATTGGCCTAGTGAATGTCCGGAAATAGCACAGAATCACCGCCTTTAGCAACTAAATCTCTACTACGTTCTGCCCCAGATAGTGATAGAATCTCCGCATCAGAATTACCGAGAAACTTTATGTATATCCATCATGTTAACGGCATCGACTGGCTGGTGATTACAGCTTTTGAAGAACTGAAAACTTTATTTATCGAAGAAGCCGGTGCGATCCCCTTTTGCTTCTCTACCGACAGCGAATTGAACCTAATTGACCAAGCCAAGCGCACTTATGGATATTTGCCTACACTCAGCGGCGTAATTACCGATACTGGTACGTTTCAAAGCCAGAATAACGAAGAAGATTTGAACCCACAGCTTGCCTGCCTAGTTGAGGGGCGTGGTCGGGTATTTATCTATCACGGCGGCTTTGTGGCTTTTGTGGATGACGAGCAAACCTTTATTACCCAAATGGACTGAAAATTCTTCAGTAAGTTGAAAACGGCGAATTGCCATCCTTAGCCGTTCATTCGCAAGCGTTTCGTTTAATAGCAGGGGGCAAATCAAATTGTGCCAGATCCTAGCTTCAATAAGAAAAGCAATGCTGCGGTTAACTAGTGAGCTGTATCCCTAGCAAGGAATGGGGCATTTCCAAGTTAGAGCTGAAACCACTCCGCCTAAATGAAGGCACCAATTACCTCGTGTAGATACGGCTGCGGGCTTCGGTTTCAGGGATGAAACCGCAGAGCGTATAGTGACATATTCACAGCGTCTTGCAGCAGTGTCTGCACATACCCCGCTGGAGGCGATTAATAGCGACTCAGCTACAATCTCAAACGAGCTACCCCATAGCAACTATACAAATAAAAAATGTAATGAACCTTCATTCACAGGCTAACTTACTTTGGGGCATTTCCAAGTTAGATATCAAGCAACACCAACCTAAATGATTACACCAACTACCCCGTGTAGATACGGCCGTGACCGTTCATGTTTTGGTGAGAGGTAACGAAGTTACCAAGCTTTCGAACGAGAGGCTGGATGCCGAACAGGCCTTTAAACATGGATGTTGTTTGTCATCGCCTAGCTTAGAAGGAGCCTTTATTTTATAAAGCAGTGCAGCGACTGGCAGCTGTGTCTGCACATACGATCGTTCCTTCACATCTGATCCATAGGGATATGGGAAATGTCATTATTATGTAGGGAACATCACTGACCATGTGATCACGACATTCGGACTGCCTCTCCTGCACCCGCGGCAGACGATTAGTCACTCTAAAGCGATAATTTAGAGTGAGCAGTCATGTAGCAACGATAGAAGCATATATGTAACCAAGCTTCATTCGAAGGCTAATTAGCTTTGGCTGTGATTGAGCCACTTGAACTAGCTGACAACTGACAAGGTGTCAGCATAATTCATGCTGAGAAGCTTAAATTGAGTATGTAAGCTGAGGTTGAAACAGTAAGGAGTGAGGTTTAGGGCTTAGCCCTGTACTGGCAGATTGGTAGAAACAACTTCGCTATTCATAGTAGGTTTTGGACTGGCAACCCGTCCAACAACTTCAGCTCCCTCGGCTGAAAGCGCTAAATCGATATCACCATCGGGTACGCAGCAGCAGGGCAGGCATTCATCTGCTTCTAGCGTGACTAACGGCTCTTTGATATAAGTTACATTACCACTTTTGACTTTGGTCTTGCATTGACCGCAATAGCCACTGCGACATTCTGAAAAGATCTTAACTTTCTTCTGTTCGAGTGCTTCGAGCAAAGTCAGTTGTTGCTGATTAAACAGCAACACCGGCATGCCTTGAAGGCTCACGATCGGAGCCTTCTTAAAGCTTGCTTGACTATAGTTGACAGGCTTAAAGGTCAAAGTCTGAGAACTCATCGTCATCGATTGAAGAATCGATTTGGCCAACAAGGTATGAAGATACTTCCACTTCTTGCGGCGCAACCTGTACTGAGTCACTCTCTAACCAGTTCTTCATCCAAGGCAGTGGGTTACTCTTCTCTTCGTAAGGAGAAGCAAGGTTAACCGCTTTCATACGCTCGTTAGTGATGTATTCAACATACTGACAAAGAATGTGTTCGTTAAGACCTATCATTGAACCGTCTTTGAACAGGTATTTAGCCCACTCTTTTTCCTGCTCAGCTGCTTTGACAAAGATATCGATAGCAGTCTGCTCGCACTCTTTAGCGATTTCAGCCATTTCAGGATCGTCTTTACCAGCGTGCATGATCTTCAAGATATGCTGAGTGCTGTTTAGATGCAGGGCTTCGTCACGGGCGATAAGACGAATAATTTTTGCGTTACCTTCCATCACCTTACGCTCAGCAAAGGCAAATGAACATGCAAAACTCACGTAAAAGCGAATAGCTTCAAGTACGTTTACTGACACCATACATAGGTAAAGGGCTTTTTTGATTTCACGTTTAGTGACTTCAATGATTTCGCCATCGATCTCGTGACTACCTTCACCGAGTAGGTGGTATGCCTGACTTAGTTTGATCAGGTGATCGTAGTAGTTAGCAATGTCGCTTGCGCGCTTTAAGATCTCTTCGTTTTCAACGATATCGTCGAATACGATCGAAGGATCATTAACAATATTACGGATAATATGGGTATAAGAACGCGAGTGAATCGTTTCAGAGAACGACCATGTTTCAATCCAAGTTTCTAGCTCAGGTAGTGAGACCAATGGCAAGAAGGCGACGTTTGGTGAGCGGCCTTGGATTGAATCAAGCAAAGTTTGGTACTTTAGGTTTGAGATGAAGATGTGTTTTTCATGCTCAGGCAGCGCTGCGTAATCGATTTTATCTCGGCTAACGTCTACTTCTTCAGGACGCCAGAAGAATGAAAGCTGCTTTTCGATTAGCTTTTCAAATACTTCATATTTTTGTTGATCATAACGCGCTACGTTAACTGATTGCCCAAGAAACATAGGCTCTAGCATTGCGTTGTTTGGAGTTTGACAAAATGTTGAATAGGCCATTTTTCTATCTTCCGATAATGGGGGCGAGGCCCCCTTAAATTAACGTTTAATACTAATGATTAATATCTTGGGTTAGATCTTACATGCGCCGCCAGCGCAACTGTCATCTTCTTTCTCGATGGCAGTGATATCGTCATGACTATCTGAAGCTCCATCACGAGTATTGTGATAGTAAAGTGTCTTCACACCATATTTGTAAGCGGTTAATAAGTCTTTTAACAGTACCTTCATCGGTACTCGGCCACCCTCAAAACGGGTAGGGTCGTAGTTGGTGTTGGCTGAAATCGACTGATCGACGAATTTCTGCATTAAGCCAACTAATTGCAAGTAACCATCGTTATTAGGCATTTGCCATAGTAACTCATAGCTGTATTGGTACTTTTCAAAATCTGGTACCACTTGCTTTAGCTGACCATCTTTACTGGCCTTAACACTGATTAAGCCTCGTGGTGGCTCGATTCCGTTAGTTGCGTTAGAGATCTGTGAAGAGGTCTCTGATGGCATTAGCGCTGAAAGGGTTGAGTTACGTAGACCGTGAGTCTTGATCTCTTCACGTAATGTTTCCCAGTCTAGGTGCAATGGCTCATCACAAATTTTGTCTAAGTCACGCTTGTAGGTATCAATTGGCAAAATACCTTTAGCATAAGTTGTCTCGTGGAACGCAGGGCAAGCGCCTTGTTCTTGAGCAAGCTTCATTGACGCTTTCAATAGATAGTACTGAATCGCTTCAAAAGTCTTGTGGGTAATGCCGTTAGCTGAACCGTCCGAGTAACGTACGCCTTCTTTTGCTAAGTAGTTAGCAAAGTTAATTACACCTATACCGAGTGTACGGCGATTCATCGATGCTTTCTTAGCAGAGATGATTGGGTAGTCTTGATAATCCAGTAGGTTATCGAGTGCACGTACTGCTAAATCAGCTAAAGGCTCAAGCTCTTCTAACTTTTTGATTGCACCTAGGTTAAGCGCTGAAAGCGTACAAAGTGCAATTTCACCATCTGGGTCGTTAATGTTGTTTAACGGCTTAGTTGGCAATGCAATTTCTAAACACAAGTTAGACTGACGAACTGGTGCAACCTTAGAGTCAAATGGACTGTGGGTATTACAGTGATCAACGTTTTGAATGTAGATACGGCCGGTTGAGGCACGCTCTTGCATCATTAACGAGAACAGCTCAACGGCTTTGATCTGCTTCTTACGAATACTAGGGTCAGCTTCATACTTAAGATATAGACGCTCGAACTCTTCCTGATCTTCGAAGAATGCATCGTACATACCTGGTACGTCAGATGGGCTAAACAAACTAATCATGCCGCCTTGAATTAGGCGCTGATACATAACCTTGTTAATTTGAACACCGTAATCTAAGTGACGAATACGGTTATCATCAACACCACGGTTGTTTTTAAGCACTAATAGTGATTCAACTTCTAAATGCCACATTGGGTAGAATAGGGTAGCTGCACCACCACGAACTCCGCCTTGAGAGCAAGACTTAACCGCGGTTTGGAAATACTTATAAAATGGTAAACAACCTGTATGAAATGCTTCACCGCCGCGAATAGGGCTACCTAGGGCACGGATACGGCCAGCATTGACACCAATACCTGCACGCTGTGAAACATACTTCACGATTGACGATGAAGTCGCATTAATTGAATCTAGGCTGTCACCACACTCAATCAATACACATGAGCTGAACTGACGGGTAGGTGTACGTACACCTGCCATGATAGGTGTTGGTAGCGAGATCTTAAATGTAGAAGTCGCATCGTAGAAATCTTTAACGTACTGAAGACGAGTATCTTTTGGGTACTTAGCAAATAGACAAGCTGCAACCAAAATATACAGGAACTGGGCACTTTCGTAGATCTCGTGGGTAACACGGTTCTGAACCAGGTATTTGCCTTCAAGTTGCTTAACAGCAGCATAAGAGAAGTTCATATCACGCCAGTGGTCGATATAACTATCTAGGGTATCGATCTCATCTTGGGTGTAATCTTCTAAAATGTGCTGATCGTACTTACCAAGCTCTACTAACTTAACGACATGATCGTAAAGTTTAGGTGGCTCAAATTGACCAAAAGCTTTTTTACGAAGATGGAAAACAGCTAAGCGTGCAGACAGAAACTGATAATCTGGTGATTCCGGCGAGATTAAATCTGCAGCTGCTTTAATGATAGTCTCATGAATGGCCTCAGTGGCAATGCCGTCGAAAAACTGCAGGTGAGAGCGCAGTTCAACTTCAGATACAGAGACGTTGTTAAGTCCTTTTGCCGCCCATTCGATAACGCGATGGATTTTCTCGAGATCGATAGTCTCACGTTCGCCACTACGCTTTGTGACTGTCATATTGCTATTCATTAAAGATAAACCTTGGTTTTTATATTTATGAAAGTGACCTGTTTAGGTGCACCGTACGTTTCCTTGTAAACAAACAGTTTTAACCGTAAAACGGAGAGTTCCTTTTTGTTGACACAAACGACTAAATAGTGCCTGTCTTTGTCACTCACACACTATATATGGTGTTTTGAGATTCAATAGCTACAAGATAGTGAGGTTATTGATTTTTTGCAAGTGGGAATTTAGGGGACAAGTTGTGGATATCTTGAGGATAATCTGGCCTGTTAGTAATGGCTAACCGTTAAAGCTTGTTTTGGTTTGATTTCCTTTTAAAAGGTTAACAAATATACAAATGAAAATGATCTGTCGGATCGCCACTTAGTTGAGCGATCCAAGCAGATCATTTTGACGACTTTAGTATGAAGTGCAAAAGCCTAATTCATCATGACTAAAATCTGTTCGCTTAGAAGATTAACCTCGCTGCACAATAGTAAAAAAGTCTGCTAAATGATCGCCTGTTTCAAAACTGAGATCGGCGGGCCATAGCGAAACATCATCATTCACGCCAATATAACCCCAGAGGGCGAGACCTGAGATCATATTTGCCGCTTTTGCTGCGACAAGATCGCGCTCAGCATCTCCTAAATAAAGGATATGCTCAGGTAAAACCTCAAGTTGCTGCGCGGCTAAGTGCATTGGAGCGGTATGAGGCTTAGCATAAAGCGTGGTGTCTCCGCTTATCACTGCTGGCATTTTTGCTGTGAGACCGAGTCGATTGAGCAGCGGTCTTGAAAAGCGAGCGGGTTTATTGGTTACCACACCATAGGGAATACAAAGTCCGTTAAGTGTTTCGAGCAATCTGTCTAAGCCTTCAAATAAACGGCAGTCGTCACCGTTTATTCGCTCATAATTGTCGAAAAGTGCTTGCTGTAATTGGGCTATGTACTGCTCATCAATAGCCGGAAGCGCCGCTTTGATCATCGCAATGCTGCCATGGGACGCACTGTCGCGGATCTGCTCAAAGGGCACCCGAGAATGGCCATGGGCCTCTAAGCTTATGTTAAGTGCCTCAATCATATCTGGCGCGGTATCGGCCAGAGTACCATCGAGATCAAACAGTACGCCTTTGATCCTCAGTGCTTCTGCCTTAGTCATTTTTAACCGTGGCAATCATGTAGTTCACTTCAAGACTCTTGGTATATCTAAAAATATCAGTAATAGGGTTATAGGTGATCCCCACTGCATCTTTACAGAACAGTTCTGCATTGTCGGCTAAATCGATTAGCTCAGATGGCCTGATAAATTTATTATGGTCGTGAGTGCCAACAGGTAACATTTTTAGTAAGTACTCAGCACCTAAGATGGTTTCAACATAGGCGCGAAGGTTACGGTTAATGGTAGAGAAGAACACATAACCGCCGGGTTTAACCATATCGGCGCAGGCTTGGATAACTGAACTTGGATTAGGAACGTGTTCAAGCATTTCCATGCAGGTAACAACATCGTACTGGCCACGATGCTCATCTCTATGGGCTTCTGCTGTGTTTTTGATGTAATTGATCTCAACACCTGTTTCTAATGCGTGCAGTCTTGCAACATCCAGAGGTTCTTCACCCATATCAAGGCCAGTAACATTCGCGCCAATTCTTGCCATGCTTTCAGACAGAATACCGCCACCACAACCTACATCTAGCACTTGTTTACCAAAAATACCGCCTGCGGTTTGGTCTATATAGTTAAGGCGCAATGGGTTTAGATTGTGTAGTGGCTTAAATTCGCCTTTAGGATCCCACCAAGTGGCGGCCATTTTTTCAAATTTAGCGATTTCTTGTGGATCAACATTTTTATGTGTTTGCACTTTAATTACCTCACAGTGACAAAACTGTCTTTAGCGCCAGATTATAATGAATAGTGGCAATAAACAAACAAGTTATGATTTTGCCGAACAATGTGGTGAAAAATTGCGCCTATGCCTTGATTTTAATCAAGTGAATTGACTTTATCTGGTTATTTAAAATGAATCGATGTTTGGGTCTAGCGCCATCAAATAACTGTGTTAGAATGCCAAATCACGTTTTCAAGCATAGCTATTTTAGGAAATAGAAATAGCGCGCTAATTTTCAGGGGATCGAGCAGTTTATGACTGATCTGGCTTCATCTATAACACCAATTAATATTGAAGACGAATTAAAGAATTCATACTTAGATTACGCCATGAGTGTAATCGTTGGCCGTGCACTGCCTGACGTTCGTGACGGATTAAAACCGGTACATCGCCGCGTTTTATTCGCGATGAATGAATTGAAGAACGACTGGAACAAGCCTTATAAAAAGTCTGCCCGTGTCGTTGGTGACGTAATCGGTAAATACCACCCACATGGTGATACTGCTGTTTATGACACTATCGTTCGTTTGGCTCAGCCTTTTTCGATGCGCTATCCGCTAATCGATGGTCAAGGTAACTTTGGTTCTGTCGATGGCGACGCCGCGGCGGCAATGCGTTATACCGAAATCCGTATGGATAAGTTGGCGCACCAGCTATTGGCTGACTTAGATAAAGAGACGGTTGATTTCGTCCCTAACTACGACGGTACTGAATTTATTCCTGCGGTATTACCGACCCGAATTCCTGCACTATTAGTTAATGGTTCATCAGGTATTGCGGTAGGTATGGCGACGAACATTCCGCCGCACAACCTAAACGAAGTGATCAGCGGTTGTTTAGCATTAATCGAAGATCCTGCTTTATCTATCGAACAGTTGATGGAGCACATCCCAGGTCCTGACTTCCCAACGGCTGCGATTATTAACGGTCGTAAAGGCATTATCGATGCTTACAAGACGGGTCGTGGGCGTGCGGTTATGCGTGCTCGTGCCGATATCGAAGAAGAGAATGGCCGTGAGCGTATTATCGTTCATGAAATTCCTTATCAAGTTAACAAAGCTCGCCTGATTGAGAAAATCGCTGAGCTTGTAAAAGATAAGAAGATCGAAGGCATTAGCGGTCTACGTGACGAGTCTGATAAAGACGGTATGCGTATTGTAATCGAAATCAAGCGTGGCGAAGTGGGTGAGGTTGTTCTAAATAATCTTTATGCTCAAACGCAAATGCAGTGCTCTTTTGGTATTAACATGGTTGCTCTGACCAATGGTCAGCCAAAACTATTTAACCTAAAAGAGATGCTTGAGTGCTTTATTCTTCACCGCCGTGAAGTGGTTACTCGCCGTACCGTATTTGAATTACGTAAAGCTCGTGAACGCGCACATATTCTTGAAGCGTTAGCGGTAGCACTAGCAAACATCGATCCAATTATTGCGCTTATTAAAGCATCTCCAACTCCTGCAGAAGCGAAAGTTAAGCTTGTTGCACAGGGCTGGGAACTTGGCCATGTTAAAGGCATGCTAGAAAAAGCAGGTGATGATGCGGCTCGTCCAGAGTGGCTTGAACCTGAGTACGGTATTCGCGACGATAAGTACTACCTGACAGAGCAACAAGCTCAAGCGATCCTTGAACTGCGTCTACACCGTCTAACGGGTCTAGAGCATGACAAGATCATCGCTGAGTACGAAGAGCTTCTAGAGATTATCGCAGCACTATTGTTAATCCTGAGCAGCCCACAGCGCTTGATGGAAGTAATCAAAGAGGAACTTGAAGAAGTTCTTACTAACTTTGGTGATGAGCGTCGCACTGTGATCAACGCTAACGAAGTTGATATGAGTCTTGAAGACCTAATCAATGAAGAAGACGTTGTCGTAACACTGTCGCATCTTGGTTACGCGAAGTACCAAGCTCTGACTGACTACCAAGCACAGCGCCGTGGCGGTAAGGGTAAAGCAGCAACTAAAGTGAAAGACGAAGATTTCGTTGAGAAACTTTTGGTTGCCAATACGCACGATACGATTTTGTGTTTCTCTGATTTTGGTAAGATGTACTGGCTGAAAGTATACCAGTTACCATTGGCTAGCCGTACAGCTCGTGGTCGTCCTATTGTTAACTTGTTACCACTAGCTGAAGGTGAGCGTATTACTGCGATTCTTCCTGTTCGTGAATATGCTGAAGACAAGTTCATTATCATGGCAACTTCTCATGGTACCGTTAAGAAGACTGCACTAACGGCTTATAGCAACCCGCGTGCAAACGGTATTATCGCTGTTAACCTGAAAGATGGTGACCAGTTAATTGGTGTTGATATTACCGATGGTAATGACGATATCATGCTGTTCTCCAACGAAGGTAAAGTGGTTCGATTTAACGAGAAAGCCCGTAGCTCTGAAACTGGTGAAGTTAAAATTGACCCAGAAACAGGCGAAGAAGTGATTGCACTACGTGCTATGGGACGTACTGCTACGGGTGTTCGTGGTATTAAGCTTGAAGATGGCCAAACGGTTGTATCGCTAATTGTACCTAAGGGTGAGGGCGACATCTTAACTGTGACTGAGAACGGTTATGGTAAGCGTACCGATTTAGCCGAATATCCAGCGAAAAGCCGTGGTACTAAAGGTGTTGTTTCAATCAAGGTTAGCGAACGTAACGGCGCCGTAGTTGGTGCAGTACAAGTTGGCGAAAATGATGAGATAATGCTGATCAGTAACAAGGGTACCTTAGTACGTACTCCAGCTACTGGCGTATCAAGTATTGGTCGTAACACTCAAGGTGTGACCATTATCCGTACGGCTGAAGATGAAAAAGTTGTTGGTCTACAGCGTATCGACGAAATTCAGGTGCCTGAAGTGGAGCTTGATGAAGAGGGTAACCCTATCATCAATGAAGGCGCTGCGGAAACTGAAGTTGCAGCAGAAGCTGTCAATGCCGAAGCTGAAGCAACTGAAACACCAAAAACTGAAGATTAATATTCATCAAACTCGATGAACGATTGATTTGAATAAAAAGGATGCCATTGGCATCCTTTTTTGTTATCGGTTCCCCATCCTAAATAACGTTGGTTCCATAGGGGCTGTATCGTGCATCAGGCGGCCCATGAAATAAAACCATTAAAAATTGAGACCTCAGCTATTCCTGACCATTTGGCTATGCGCTGATTTACTTAAGCGCTGACTTGCTAAAGAGATAATATGATGCAAGATCACCACCGAGATTGGTTGTAAGGCTTATTAAGTGAGTTTTAGCACAGTTTGAATGTAACCGTGAAGCCTCTATAACAGTAGGGCAAGCTTATAAATTCATACTTAATCTATGCATTTACATGCAGAGCAGGGGGATGACTTTACGAGATCTTGAAACACAGATTAGATAACTTGTGTTTTAGAGCGTAAACATCGCAATAGGTAAATAATGCCAGTTTCTACAGAAGCTGGCATTTTATAATCTGAGTTTTAAATGAGCATTTATTCGAAGAGAGCGACTATTGGGGGGGAGCTGGCGTAACTCAGCCTGTGACGATTTCGGCCATTAAGTATTAGCATAAGCCTCAGTTCCCAAGCTTGTCGGCGCGTTTAAAGGCATCTCGCCAAAATTCCGCACTTAACTTAGCGATGACTCTGGATTCGCCATTTAATAACATTGCCATACCAATATTAAGCTCAGGTGAGTAGGATATTTCAGCGACATAACCTGCAACCCAACCAGCATGATAGATAAGCGGCCGGCCGTTAAATTCATAGACGCGCCAACCTTTACCGTAATGAGCGCTATCTAGGAAAGGGCGCCAATCTCGGCGACGTAATTCTTTTGTTGTCTTAACGCCTGGCGTGGTTAAATCTTCGATCATACTTGTGGAGATGACTTCGGGGTTTTGGCCTAAATTCGCCATAAGCCATTTAGAAAGATCGGTAATACTGGCATTGACGCCAGCTGCCGGTGCCAGCTGATAATAGTTTGGTTTGACTTTTACCCGTTTAAAGCCTGTTTTAGTTTTAACATGAGGTTCTGCGCGGTTGCTGGTATTTAGAAAGGCATCGTAACCAACAGATGCAGAACTCATACTTAATGGAGAGAATATGCGTTTCTGTATAAAGTTCGCATAGCTGAAAGTCGATTGTTGTTCTATGGCTTCTTTGATAAAAGAAAACGCCACATTTTGATAGCCATAACAGACACCCGGTTGGCAGATTGGTGTCAGCTCATCGAACTTGCTGACAATCTTGCTGAGATTAACATTGGCGTTGACTAAATTATCATAACTATTAGGCATTAAACCTGTGCTATGACCAATGATATGACCAAGGTTGATGAGCTCTGCGTTTTGCTGCTTAGCTAACGTAAACTCCGGAAAATAATCAATAATAGGTTGTTGCCAGTCTAGTTTACCTTCCTCTACTAACATTGAAGCCAGGGTACCAGCAAACGTTTTTGACACTGATGCGAGTCTAAAAACGGTGTGGGGGTTAATCCTTTGATTGCCACCTTTTATTCTTTTGCCGTAGGTGCCTAGCTTTAAAACGGTATCAGCCTCAACGACAACAAAAGCACCGCCAGGTATTTTGTTGTCTTTTAATTCATGGTTAAAACGTTTATTGAAAGTATTTGATAGCTCGGAATATTGAGAGTCAGCAGCATAAACGTGCAGAGATGGTAAGAAAGATCCGATAGATAAAGAGCCAAGCAGGAATATCGATTTTAAACGCATGTACAAATCCAATGTGCCGTTAAAACGGTCTGTTTAGTATATTTTTAAGAGTTCCTGTACTGACAATGCTATCTATGTCAGTCCTGTCCACTAAGATTAGCTTCCTAGTTTAGATCAAGGTAGGCGCGGTGTTTTAAATATGGCTAGTTACAATTTATCGCGACAGGTTCCAACCCGACTCGTATTTTAACCATAACGCTAACAGAAACAGATATAAAAATTAAAAAATAGTGAATTGATATTGTTTAATCTATGACGCGTTACTTGATTTTTTAATGTTAGCCGCCAAGTAGTTGGGATATACTGACTGGTATAAATACCCATACTCTAATGTTTTTGCAGATAATAATAGAAGGACAATACTGTGAGCGCGATTTTCAACTTCTGTGCAGGCCCAGCCATGCTCCCACCTGCTGTCATGCAAAAGGCTCAGCAAGAACTGTTAAACTGGAATGGCTTAGGCATTTCCGTTATGGAGATAAGTCATCGTAGTAAGGAGTTCATCGCGTTAACTGAGCAAGCGGAAGCGGATTTACGCGCCTTGATGGAGATCCCATCAAATTACCACGTTCTGTTTATGCATGGTGGTGGTCGCGGTCAATTCTCTGCTGTTGTGAATAATTTTCTTGGCAACAATGGTAAAGCCCTCTATTTAATCGATGGCAGTTGGTCAAAGGCCGCGGTTGAAGAAGCAGAAAGACTCGCTGGTAAAGAGAATGTCGATACCATTGAGCTTGTTAGCGCAGTCAATGGTTTGAATAAAGTTACTCTGCCTGACTTAAGCAAAATTGATAAAGATTATCGCTATGTTCATTACTGTCCAAATGAGACTGTTGATGGTATCGAAATATTTGATGACATTAATAGCCCTTGGCCTGTTATTGCCGATATGTCTTCTAATATTTTGTCACGCAAGATTGACGTAAGCCAATTTGGTTTAATATATGCTGGTGCGCAGAAGAACATTGGGCCATCAGGTTTAAGTATCGTCATCGTCCGCGATGATATGTTGGCTCTGCCAAGTTTGCCGCAATCAGCCATCATGGATTATCGATTAGCAGTGGCAAACGATTCTATGTATAACACACCGCCGACTTTTGCATGGTACTTAGCCGCCGAGGTGTTTAGCTGGCTATCACATGTTGGTGGAGTAGCCGAGATAGAAAAACTCAATATCGAGAAGGCCAAACGTCTGTATGAGTGCATCGATGAGCTAGATTTCTATGTTAGTGGCGTAGCAAAAGAAAATCGTAGCCGTATGAATGTGACATTCCAACTAACCAATCCTCAGCTAGATAGTCAATTTTTAGCAGAGGCTCAAGCGGCTGGACTCGTCGCGTTGAAAGGACATCGTAGTGTTGGCGGAATGCGTGCGAGCTTATATAACGCAATGCCATTAGCTGGCGTCGATGCCTTAGTTGAGTTTATGAAGGCGTTTGCAGCTAAAAATGGTTAAACGCTTGTACTACAAGCAGGTGCTAGTGCGAAATGAGCCCTAAAATTAAAGCCGACACTGATAAGTGTCGGCTTTTTTGTTTAGTTGAAATACAAATTGTTAGCAGATGACTTTGGCAATCGACTCGGCTAAGTAATCAACATTTCCAGTACCAATGCCCGCAATACTAATACGGCTAGAGTCGACCATGTATACGCTGTAATGTTCTTGAAGTTCAGTAACTTGAGCTGGGGTGATCCCAAGGAAAGAAAACATACCTTTTTGCTCTGCGATAAATTCGAAATTACGTTGAACACCTTTCTCTTTAAGCTTGTTAACCAACATTGCCCGATTACCATTAATGCGTTCACGCATCACTTTAAGCTCATCTAGCCACTCTTGCTTGAGCTCATCTGAGCCTAGAATGGTTTCAACGATTGCTGCACCGTGAGCTGGCGGCATAGAGTAGATACAGCGGACAACGTACAAAAGCACCGAGAATGCAATATCGGCCCGATTAGCATCGTTGCCTATGATTGTGCAGGCGCCGATCCGCTCTCGATACAAACCAAAATTCTTCGAGCATGAACTGCATAGGATCATATTGTTAACTGTCGCAGCCATTTTACGTACGCCGTAAGCATCTTCATCAACGCCGTCACCGAAACCTTGGTAGGCCATATCGATAAGCGGAGTAAAACCTTTGTCGGTAGTTAATGCGATGATTTCATCCCATTGAGCGATAGTTAAATCCATGCCACTCGGGTTATGACAACATGCATGCAGCAGTACAACATCATCTGAGCTTACTTGTGATAGAGCGGTTTTCATTTCATCGAATTTTAATGATTTAGCGTCATAGTCATAGTATGGGTAAGTCTTGACTGTAATACCCGCAGCTTCAAATAATCCAGTGTGATTAGCCCAAGTAGGGTCGCTGACCCACAAAACAGCGTTTGGATTACAACGTTTTATAAAGTCGGCAGCGACTCTTAGGGCCCCCGTACCTCCAGGGGTTGATACTGTGCGGACTCGATTGGCGATAATTGCTGGATTATCCTTGCCAAATGCAAGTTCAGACATAAGGCGATTAAAGTCAGCTGAACCGGTCGGGCCGATGTAAACTTTTGTTGACTCCGTCTCTAATCGGAATTTCTCAGCCTTTTTTACACACGAGAGGATCGGTGTGTGACCAGACTCATCCTTGTAGACACCGACACCCAAATCTACTTTTTGTGCATGAGAGTCCTCACGGTATTTAGTAAGCAAACCTAAGATGGGATCGGCAGGCATAGCGGTCAATTTGTTGAACATGTCTGAGATTACCTCTTCTGTTATCGGCAAGTTTTGAGCCGTAGTCATTATGAACTTAGAGTAACTTAATAATTGTAAAAATGAATAGGGTTTGTGAAAATTTTCATCATCATTCGAACTGGCAATTATTGGTTCCACTCAAAAAAATGGCATAAAAAATCGACCTTAAACAACTAGGTTAAAGTGTTACTTATCGATACTTGAGAAGATTTCGTCTATTAACGGTCGATTTTAATAAAAAAGTGTTGAATCCTTCGGCGCAATGAGTAACTTTATAAATACGAAGTTCAAACAAACGCTCAGTGGACGGTCATTTTGTCGTGGTGACCGCATAATGTCTTCTAGCATGAACATCTACTGTTAACCCGCGGGCGAGTTTGAGCCCCGCAGCAATAATAAGAAGTATGCAATGAATCAATTACGATTAGAGCCGATCAAAAAAGTGTCAGGTACCATTAATATTCCTGGTTCGAAAAGTATTTCAAATCGTGCTTTATTATTGGCAACTCTTGCCGAAGGAACCACGACACTCACCAATTTGCTGGACTCCGATGATATTCGCTATATGTTGGCATCTCTGAAGCAGTTAGGCGTCAATTACCGTTTGTCTGAGAACAATACCGTTTGTGAATTAGACGGATTAGCGGGGCCATTAAATGCGAGTGAAGACCAAACCTTGTTTTTAGGTAATGCCGGAACGGCAATGCGCCCTTTGTGCGCAGCGTTAACACTAGGGCAAGGTAATTTCACATTAACGGGCGAGCCACGTATGGAAGAGCGCCCTATTGGCGATCTTGTGGATGCATTACGTCAACTTGGTGCAGAGGTGAGCTATTTAAAGAATGATGGTTTCCCACCTTTAAGTATCGCATCTACCGGACTAAACGGCGGAAACGTTGAAATTGCGGGTGATTTGTCTAGCCAGTTCCTCACAGCACTGCTCATGGTTGCACCTTTAGCCAAAGGCGATGTGAACATTCAGATTAAGGGCGAGTTAGTCTCTAAACCCTATATCGATATTACACTTGCTTTAATGGCGCAGTTTGGCGTCGAAGTTCAAAACAATGATTACGCCTCGTTTGTCATAAAAGCGGGTCAGCGTTATGTTTCTCCAGGCAAAGTGCTTGTTGAAGGCGATGCATCTTCAGCATCATATTTCCTCGCAGCGGGTGCGATTCAAGGCGGCGAAGTCAAGGTGACTGGTGTGGGGAAGCTGAGTATTCAAGGGGATGTAAAGTTTGCTGATGTGCTCGAACAGATGGGTGCAGAGATAGAGTGGGGTGATGACTATATCATCGCGCGCCAAGCTCAACTCAAGGCTGTCGATCTTGATATGAATCATATCCCTGATGCCGCGATGACCATAGCAACATCAGCATTGTTTGCTAGTGGCACAACTCATATCCGTAATATTTATAACTGGCGTATTAAAGAGACTGACCGCTTAGCAGCCATGGCAGCAGAGCTTAGAAAAGTTGGCGCGATTGTAGATGAAGGGCATGACTATATTAGTGTGACGCCACCTGCGGTTATCAATACCGCTGCAATCGATACCTATAACGATCACCGTATGGCGATGTGTTTTTCGATGCTGGCCTTTGCAGATTGCGGCATTACCATCAATGAACCAGAATGCACGTCTAAAACTTTCCCCGATTATTTCAATCAATTTAAAGCGCTTGCTAAATAAGCGCACCGTCCTATAAGCAACGAATAGATTCAGGTTAGTCGTGGTTAACCTGAATCTTTGCTGAACCAAGTTCCCGAATATTTGAAGTTTTTGCCGCTTTCTAAACTTACATGGTTTATAATGCGCGCGCTCATTTTTCGGTTATATCAAGGAAGATGGAATTTCTTGTGGAGGATTTTATGTCAGAAAGGGCGCCTGTTGTCACTGTTGACGGCCCAAGCGGAGCGGGAAAAGGTACTATTAGTCAGTTACTTGCTGAGCGATTAGGCTACAAGTTACTCGACAGTGGTGCAATTTACCGTGTGTTAGCGTTAGCTGCTATTCATCACAATGTAGAACTAGATAATGAAGAAGCGTTAACATTACTTGCTGCGCACTTGGACGTGCAGTTCGTTACGGGTAATGAAAGTAAAGGAATAAAGGTTGTATTAGAGGGTGAGGATGTATCGACGACGATACGGAGTCAAGAGTGTTCTAATGCGGCATCTAAAGTCGCTGCGTTCCCTCGCGTTAGGGAAGCATTATTACGTCGCCAGCGTGCTTTTGCTGAAGCACCAGGTCTTATTGCTGACGGACGTGACATGGGAACTATCGTATTCCCTGCGACACCAGCAAAATTGTATTTGACTGCGTCAGCGGAAGAAAGGGCGCAAAGACGCTATAATCAGTTGCAGGACAAGGGCTTCGATGTTAATATCGATCAACTTTTGTCTGAGATTAAAGAGCGTGACGACCGCGATATGAATCGTAGTGTCGCTCCTTTGGTGCCTGCCGAAGACGCGCTGGTTATCGATACGACGAACATAAACATTGAAGATGTGTTGGACTTAGCGTTAACCCATATTCATCAAAAGCTCCAAGTACCTGCGTAAGTAGGTACTTAACTATTCGTGACAAGGATGTCGCGAATTATTAATCTGACTCCACGTCCAGGAAGGTCCGTGGTTTATTAAAGAAAGTAACTTAAACATGACTGAATCTTTTGCTGATCTATTTGAACAATCCCTTAATGAACTTGAATTCCGTCCTGGTTCTATCGTACGTGGTGTAGTTGTAGCCATCGAAAACGGTATGGTACTAGTTGACGCAGGTCTTAAGTCTGAAAGCCCAATCCCTGCTGAACAATTCAAGAACGCTCAAGGCGCTCTAGAAGTTGCAGTTGGTGATGAAGTTGATGTTGCGCTTGACTCTGTTGAAGATGGTTTCGGTGAAACCCAACTTTCTCGTGAGAAAGCTAAGCGTCACGAAGCTTGGATCGTTCTAGAAAAAGCGTACGAAGATGCTGAAACTGTAATCGGTATCATCAATGGTAAGGTTAAAGGCGGTTTCACTGTTGAATTAAACGGTATCCGTGCATTCC
Organism: uncultured Shewanella sp.; assembly: GCF_947497935.1. Taxonomy (GTDB): domain Bacteria; phylum Pseudomonadota; class Gammaproteobacteria; order Enterobacterales; family Shewanellaceae; genus Shewanella. The sequence continues at coordinate 251,076 of NZ_CANMIO010000005.1, read as the reverse complement.
TACCAGGTTCTCTAGTTGACGTTCGCCCTGTTCGCGACACAGCTCACCTAGAAAACAAAGAATTAGAATTCAAAGTTATCAAGCTTGACCAGAAGCGTAACAACGTTGTTGTTTCTCGTCGTGCAGTTATCGAATCTGAAAGCAGCGCAGAGCGTGATGCTCTTCTTGAGAACCTTCAAGAAGGTCAATCAGTTAAGGGTATCGTTAAGAACCTTACTGACTACGGTGCATTCGTTGATCTTGGTGGTGTTGACGGTCTTCTACATATCACTGATATGGCTTGGAAGCGTGTTAAGCACCCATCTGAAATCGTTAATGTTGGTGACGAAATCAACGTTAAAGTTCTTAAGTATGACCGTGAGCGTACACGCGTATCACTAGGTCTTAAGCAACTTGGCGAAGATCCATGGTTAGAAATCAGCAAGCGCTACCCAGAAAACACACGTTTAACTGGTCGCGTAACTAACCTAACTGACTACGGTTGTTTCGTTGAAATCGAAGAAGGCGTTGAAGGTCTTGTTCACGTTTCTGAAATGGATTGGACTAACAAGAACATCCACCCATCTAAGGTTGTTAACCTAGGTGATGAAGTTGAAGTTCTAGTTCTAGACATCGATGAAGAGCGTCGTCGTATTTCTCTAGGTCTTAAGCAATGTAAGACTAACCCATGGGATGATTTCGCAGAGCGTTTCAACAAGGGCGACAAGGTTTCTGGTAAGATCAAGTCAATCACTGACTTCGGTATCTTTATCGGTCTTGACGGCGGCATCGACGGTCTAGTTCACCTTTCTGATATCTCTTGGAACGGTACTGGCGAAGACGCAGTTGCTGAATACAAGAAAGGCGACGAAATCCACGCTGTAGTTCTTTCTGTTGACCCAGAGCGTGAGCGTATCAGCTTAGGCGTTAAGCAAACTGAAGACGATCCATTCAATGCATACCTTGCTGACAAGAAGAAAGGTGTTGTAGTAAATGGTGTTGTTACTGCAGTTGACGCAAAAGGTGTTACAATTGAACTAGCTGAGACTGTTGAAGGTTACCTTCGCGTTTCAGATATCTCTCGTGAGCGTATCGAAGATGCATCAACAGTTTACTCTGTAGGTGACAAAGTTGAATCTAAGTTCATGGGTGTAGATCGTAAGAACCGCACCATCAGCCTATCTATCCGTGCTAAGGATGAAGCTGAAGAGAAAGAAGCAATGGCTAGCTTGAACAGTCAAGATGACGCTGTAATGAGCAGCGCTATGGCTGAAGCATTCAAAGCAGCTCGTAAATAATCGCCTTGAAGTTCAGGGGTGCTTGCACCCCTAAAAGGTGACTGTGTTTGGCTTGATAATAGAGGGTATAGGATGACTAAATCCGAACTAATCGAAAAACTTGCCACTAGGCAGTCGCAGCTGTCTGCGAAAGAAGTGGAAGCCGCTATCAAAGAGATGTTGGAGCAAATGGCCGAAACATTGGAAACTGGTGATCGTATTGAGATCCGTGGTTTTGGTAGTTTCTCACTTCACTATCGTGCACCACGCACTGGCCGTAATCCTAAGACTGGTACATCAGTCGAATTGGAAGGCAAGTATGTACCGCACTTTAAGCCAGGCAAAGAACTGCGCGAACGTGTTGATGCTATTAACGCGTAATTTACATTGTATTAAAAGCCTCCATTAGGAGGCTTTTTTATACCTAAAACTTAGGTATCGCTAGCTAGTTCTCTCTTTTTCTTAGATAATTAAAGCTCACATACGCGTTCATGGAGCAAAACGTGAAGTCATTTATCATTGCTTTTATAGTCGCTGCGTTTTTTTTCTTAGCGCTTATCTTTGGTGCCCGAAACGAGCAGATTGTAACTATCAGTTATTTTGTTGCTCAGGGTGAATTTAGATTACCTGTTGTTTTAGCCTTTGTTTTTATGGCTGGCTTTTTGGTGAGCTGGATATTTGCCATGTATCATATCGCAGGACTTAAATTGTCTTTACGGCGTGCAAACAAAAAACTTACTGTATATGAAGACAAGCAAGCAGCACAAGAGCAGTCAAAATTAGCGGCAGTGAAAAGCGCTGACAAAGAAGTAGACGCTTAATATGTTAGAAATTCTCTTTCTGCTTCTTCCAATCGCAGCCGGTTACGGTTGGTATATGGGACGCAGAAGTGTCAGACAAAAACAAACAAATCAACGAAAGCAGCTAAGCCGAGACTATTTTACTGGGCTGAATTTTCTATTGTCTAATGAGTCAGATAAAGCAGTAGACTTGTTTATTAGTATGCTCGATGTCGATGACGATACTATCGATACCCATCTCTCCTTAGGCTCGCTATTTCGTAAGCGCGGCGAAGTAGACCGTTCTATCCGCATTCATCAAAACCTCATCGCCAGACCGAGTTTAACCACAGAGCAAAGAGACATTGCTATGATGGAACTTGGTAAAGATTACCTCGCTGCAGGCTTTTATGATCGTGCAGAAGAAATTTTTATCAATTTGGTCAGTCAAGACGATCACAGCGAAGAAGCTGAGACCCAACTGATCGCTATCTATCAAGTAACCAAAGATTGGCAAAAAGCGATTGATATTATTAAGAAGTTGAAGCGTAAACGCCAACAAGAACTCAAGCATGACAGTGCACATTTTTATTGTGAATTAGCTGATGAAGCCAAAGAAGATGCACTTAAACTTAAAAATCTACAGTCTGCGATTAAACAAGATAGTCAATGTGCTAGAGCCTTATTAACACTGGCAGAGCAATACTTGAAGCAAGAAGAATTTAAGTCTTGCAAACAAACTATCGAAAAGCTGTTAACGACAGACATAGATCTATTACCTGATGCCTTGGCCATTGCCAAAGAAGCTTACCTGTTAACAAACGATGGCGTAGGTTATCAAGAGCTCCTTAGAGAGGCGATTGAAAAAGGGGCAGGTGCAAGTATTACCATTACACTGGCTCAATACATGATTGAGCAAGGGCAATCTAAAGATGCTGAGAAATTGATTATGGAGGGGCTAATTAGACACCCAACCATGAAAAGCTTCCAGCACCTTATGAAGATGCAATTACTGCAAGCTGAAGAAGGTCAGGCAAAGAAAAGTTTGTCGATGTTAGAGCAGCTTGTTGAGCAACAAATTAAATATCGACCTGGTTATCGTTGCCGAGAATGCGGCTTCCCATCACACAGATTATATTGGCATTGCCCCTCCTGTAAGCATTGGGGCAGCATTAAAAGGATCAGAGGCCTAGACGGAGAGTAACCGTTAATACTTCTGGTTCATCAACAAAAACAGTAAAACCTACACCGCAAAGCGATTGGAGAAAGAATGACTGACAAGCCTATTTTAGTTGCCCTAGACTATGATAATAAAAATGATGCTTTGCAGCTTATTGATCAATTAGACCCTGATATGTGTCGATTAAAAGTCGGCAAAGAGATGTTCACTCTGTTCGGGCCGCAATTAGTTACCGATATCCACGACCGTGGATTTGAATTGTTTCTCGACCTTAAATTCCACGATATCCCAAATACGGTTGCTAAAGCAGTTACTGCAGCAGCTGAACTTGGCGTATGGATGACTAATATCCATGCGACAGGAGGCTTAGCTATGATGGAAGCTGCTAAGCGTGCTCTTGAACCTTATGGTGATAAAGCCCCGTTACTGATTGCAGTCACTGTGTTGACATCAATGAGTGACGACGAGCTAAAGTTACTTGGTATAAACGTACCAGCCTCTGAACATGTATTACGTTTAGCTGCGCTGACTAAACAAGCAGGCCTAGATGGTGTGGTATGTTCTGCTCAGGAATCAAGCTTACTAAAAGCTCAGTTTGGTCAAGATTTCAAATTAATCACACCTGGTATTCGCCCTGTGGGCAGCGATAAAGGGGATCAACATCGTGTGATGACGCCGCCAGAAGCGTTAGCTGCAGGTTCAGATTATCTAGTGATTGGCCGACCAATTACCAAAGCTGCAGATCCATTAAAAGCATTGCAGGCAATTCATCAAACAATTGCTTAATCGTTTGATGCCTAGTAGGTTGGTTTAAATTGTAGTGAATGATTTAGATTAACCTTTGGGAGAGAAGTGACGATGTTTAGCTATCAAGGAAAGAATGTAGTCGTAGTTGGCGGTACTAGTGGGATCAATCTAGGTATCGCTATTCGCTTCTCTCAAGCAGGCGCCAATGTTGCCGTCGCCAGTCGTAGTGAAGATAAAGTGACTGCAGCGGTAGAGCAACTCAAGCAAGCCAATCCAGCTGGAAGCCATTTCGGTGTGTGTTTTGACGTTAGAGAGCTAGAGGCGTTAAAGCAAGGTTTCAAAGTCATTGAAAACAGCTTTTCACATATAGATGTCTTAGTCAGTGGCGCAGCGGGTAACTTTCCATCGACAGCTGAGAACCTATCTGAAAACGGTTTTAAATCTGTTATGGATATTGACTTATTAGGCAGTTTTCAGGTGTTAAAGCAAGCGTATCCGCTGATAAAGGAGCAAGGCGGCGCGATCATTCAGATCTCAGCGCCTCAAGCATATGTACCAATGCCTATGCAAGTACATGTTTGTGCAGCCAAAGCTGGCGTCGATATGTTAACTAAAACATTGGCTATTGAATGGGGCTGCAAAGGGATCCGCATCAATTCAATTGTCCCTGGCCCTATCGCAGGTACAGAAGGCTTTGATAGACTAGCGCCCACAGCAGAATTACAAGCACATGTGGCAAAAGGCGTCCCTTTAAGACGCAATGGCCAATGTGATGACATTGCCAATGCAGCACTGTTTTTAGCGTCAGATATGGCTTCATATATCACAGGTACAGTATTACCTGTTGATGGCGGTTGGTCATTAGGCGGTGCAGGCGCCGCGATTGCCGAGATCGGCCAATTAGCTAGACGTAACTGAGAAAAGACAAGTAAAATTAGAGTAATCGTTAAATAGAGATTTATAGATATGGCAAACCCGTTTCAAGAGCAGCTTTTAAAAGCAGGCTTAGTCAGTAAACAGAAAGTACGTGACACTAAAACCCAAAAGCGTCGCGATAGAAAAGCTAAGGTCGATGATGGCTCTGAGGCGCTTAAGAAAGAGATTGCCGCTAAGAAACAAGCACAGATCGAAAAAGATAAGCAGTTAAATGAACAGCGTTTTGCTGAAGCAACTGAGAAAGGTTTAGTTCGTGGATTGGTAACAGAATTTAAAAATTCTGTTATTACGCCGCCAAAAGATGCTGAAATTAAGTTTAACTTCACTTTTGAGAATAAAATCTACTCGCTTTATGTGAATGATAAAATGCAAAGTGAATTGCTCAATGGTCATTTAGGTATTATCCGACACGAAGAGGTGAGTTATTTAGTGCCTCACAAGTTGGCTGAACGAGTTAACCTTCTCGTGCCTGCCTGGGTTGGTTATTTATGGACTCAAGAAGATAGAACAGAGGCTGTGGAAGAAGATGATCCATATGCAGATTATGTTATCCCTGACGATCTAATGTGGTAACCACTATCTGTTGAAATAGTTAGACTGTGAAGTCTTAAAGCCATAATGAAGTATTCATTATGGCTTTTTTGTTTTTTCCTCGTACTGAATGAGATTGAGCCCAAGCGTAAGTGATTAGTCTTATTTTTTGGATTATTTATACGCTTAGCGAAGTTCATAAGTTCAACGAATTGGCTGGCTAGTGAGCTATAAAAACTCATTAAAACCACTCCTGCATCAAAACGTACCCAACTGTATTTGCATCTCAAAATTAGAATTTTAATCTAGTTTGCACATATTTTAGAAAGCGCTGCTTTGCCATATAAAGCGTAAATAACTAATTTTTTATCCTAGCATGTTAAACATTACGGGCTATTTAAGTTAACCGCGTTGCTATGCGATTGAATTAAATTCACTTTGCATATTGTATATCAATTGTTACATTTTTGTTTCGTTGTGGCTGGATACATTTGTTCCAGCCTGATTTACCGTTTGATAATAACGAAAGTGGAGAATTGAATTGATATGTCTAACAATAAAAATTTGTTCAAGCCTTTATATCTAAGCCTAGCAATAGCTTTATCTCTGTCGGCCTGTGGCGGAAGTAGTGATGATACATCAGCAGATGTCATCACACCTGACCCAGCACCCGTACCAGAAATTGATAACGCAGGTGATAAGTTGGTACTTGATACAGTAAAACAGCATATCAATACGAGTGACCCTATCTCATTTTATGTGGATGTCGAAGAGCAAGCTGCAAGTTTAGTTGTAAGCTTGTTTTCGGGTACAGAAAATAAAGCACTTGGCGATCCAGACGTTTACGTTCGATATGAGAGTACAGCTACGTCCGGTGAGGCTGGTGAGTATGATTGTGTGTCCTTTAATCAGAGTAATGCTAACGAAACCTGCATCATTGATGATGTTGAGCCTGGACGTTTCCATATTCTAGTCGACGCTAATAGCGATAGCCCGACAGTCGATGCTTCTATCCTAGCGACAACATCGCTATTTAATCAAAGTCTATTATGTGAAGAGCCGGTTAGAATTCGAGCTCAAGATCTCACAAGTGAGCAAATGATTCATGCCTGTGATGTGATCAGCAAAACAAAACAGCGTTTTGATAGTGTATTGGGAGCCAATATTGCTCCTGAGTTTGGTGTTTCAGTTCCCAAAGACTTAAACGAAGTCACTAATATCAATATTTTTAGTAGTTTATCAAATCATGCTGCGTGGGCAGAGCACCTTTATGATACTGGAAATACTAGCGGTATTTATTTCGAAACGTCACCTACCGACTGGTGGCATGACTCGACGATTCTAACCTTTAATGCTTTGGAATGGAGTGGTGGAAGAAATGTTATTCGCTCTCTCAGTCATGAATATGTCCACGCTTTAGATGGTCGCTACAACAAGGAGGGCGCTTACAAGTCTGAAATGTCTTGGTGGAGTGAAGGTCTAGCTGAATATATAGGCACTTTTTATCAAAAACAGTACCAGAGCATTATTACAGCCAATGAAGAGACTACCTACAGTTTGCAGCAGATTTTTGCAGGTGAGAGTGATAACTATGCTTGGGGAAAATTAGCGGTTGCTTTTCTGATTGAAACGCAGCCTGAACGTGTCACTTCTATGTTGACTGAAATGCGAGCCGGCAACTGGGATGCTTTTGATATCTTAATGCAAGATATCGCCACCAGCCATCAACAAGAATTTGTCAATTGGTATCAGCAGACACTGCCTGAACAATTTAAATCAAATGATACGGCGTTAGCATTAGGTGATTATACACAGGTGAGTGGTCGCGGAGGCTGGGTCTATTCAGTGGATGTACCTAGTGGAAGTGAGCCACTGACAATTGCCACTCAAGGTGGATCGGGAAATGTAGATTTATGGGTGAACCAGGATTCTGCTGCTCACCCAAGTTTAACGTCACAGTTCACATGTCACTCTGAGACAGATAATAGTAATCAAGAAACCTGTGTTATTGATTCTGCCGAACTAGGTAAATATTACATTACCATCGCTTCAGATTTTGTTGGAGCCGATATTGTTGATCTGTATCTTTCAGCGTGTTTAGGAAAAGATTGTAGTGTCTCTGTGCCTGAACAAGCGCCACTAAACTCCATAAATGAGCCTTATTTGCCTCATTGGCCAGAAAAGGGAGAGCTCGGCAGCTGTAGCTTGGCAGAAACCTACCGTACTTCTTATGATTACGCTAAAGATGTTTCGATCACTAATACCACGGATACTGAAATTAAAGTTTATTGGTTAAGTAGCAGGAATGGTGATAAATCTGGTGGTTCGTATATGACGTTGGCACAAGGTGATAGCTTTACTCCTGATAATTGGTATATAGGTGAACGTGTCATGCTAACGGATAAAACGGATAATTGTCTCAGCGTAGCCATATTCAATAATGAGAACAATGAGTTCGAAATACTAGCTGAACATGTGGTGGGTGCAATAGATGAAGTCGCAATCCCTGAAGCTACAGCGGAAATGGGCAGTTGTGATCTTGCCGCTCCCTACAGCCGTGCATTAGATTATGCACCAGAGTTCATCGTAGCTAATTCTTCTACAACGCCATATAACTTATATTGGATAGACTTTAATTCTGGTGAGCCCAATTTAGATAATCTTTATGCGACCTTGGATGAGAATGAAATATATACTGCAGACTTTTGGACGGTTGGTGATCGTATGATGATTACCGATAGTGACAATCAATGCATCGGAGTACTGGACTTGAATAATACGAGTAATATTTTTGTCTTAGATTAGCTGAACACAGGTACCTAAACTAAAAAGCTTGATGCTCTGTATCGGGCTTTTTTATTTTAACACCTAAAATTCTACTTCAGTAGAAGCTTACCATTGAAGAGAGTAGCTTTGTTTGTAACGACTGATAAAGGTGGTTAAGTCGCGTAGGATGTTAATTGTCAACGACACACTAGATTTTGACTTCAACATCACATAGCTCGGACTCTAACCTATCGACATATAGTTTTAAAAATAGAGAGTAAGTAAAACCACCTCAAAAGTGTTGTCTGTACGATGCATGAGTAGATGCTAATGTTTTTAGCTAAATGTGAAAGTCAGCCACCAAATCTGCACTATAACAACAAGGACATTAAAAATTGAAAAAGGTCGTTATTTTTGGAAATTCAGGCTCTGGTAAGTCAACGCTTGCAAGGCTATTGAGTGAGCAGCATGGACTGGCGCATCTTGATTTGGATTCAATTGCCTGGTTGGTGCAATTAACACCTCAGCGAAAACCCTTGCAACAAGCTGCAGTTGAAATTGAACGTTTTACACACAAAAATGACTCGTGGGTGATAGAAGGCTGTTATTCGGATCTGCTGCAATTGGTGATACCTCAAGCAAGTGAAATCATCTTCTTAAACTTAACTATAAATGCTTGTATAGCCAACGCAAGAGCACGCCCATGGGAGCCACATAAGTACCAGAGCAAAGAGGCTCAAGACAAAAACTTAGACATGCTAATCGACTGGATTGGTCAATATGAGAAAAGACAAGATACTTTCTCGTTAATGGCACATGAATTGTTGTTCACTCAATTTAATGGCAAGAAAACTCGAATTAGCAGTAATCAAAGCTAAGAAATAGTTGTTTACGCCAAATAGGGCTATCAGTAAAATGCGCCAACATTTTCGGTCCCATTCATCAACAAAGTCGTTGATGGCATTTTGCGTGAGTTTAGTTAGCAATGAACCCCATTTTTATCAGTATCTCTTTGCTCGTTTGCAGCAATATCTTCATGACCTTTGCTTGGTATGCGCATTTGAAAGAGCTCAATAATAAGCCTTGGATCATTGCTGCGCTAATTAGCTGGGGAATTGCCCTATTTGAATACTTACTACAAGTACCAGCCAATCGAATTGGCTATACAGAGTTAAATGTAGGCCAGCTAAAAATCCTGCAAGAAGTGATCACCCTGATGGTATTCGTTCCATTTTCAGTATTCTACTTAAGAGAGCCGTTGAAGTTAGACTATTTATGGGCGGGGCTGTGCTTAGTCGGTGCGGTGTACTTTGCCTTTAGAAGTAAATTTGCATAACCATCGTCAAATAAAGCGAGTCATAATGGCCCATCTGAACGTTTTTCTCTAACGCTTATACAAGCGGTAGCCTTGATCTGCAAATTGTAACGCCACTGAAAATGTGGCGTTATTGTCTTCAGTAGCCTCATCCCTATATCTAATCAAGTTAGTAAACCAGTAGCTATTAGTTAGAGCGACTACAACCACCGCTTTATTTTGAAAAAACCAAATGCAGCCGCAGCACTGGCAAACATAAGTCCTATGGACCATGGATAACCATATTGCCAATGTACTTCAGGAATATTGGTAAAGTTCATACCATAGGTACTGGCTATTAATGTTGGCGGGAGAAACACAATCGCGGTGACAGAAAAAATTTTGCTGATTTTATTTTGCTGTAAACCGGTAAAGCCCATGGCTGCATCCATTAAAAAGTTAATTTTTTCAAAAATAAACTGAGTATGTGGTATTAACGACGCGATATCAGACAACATATTATTAATATCTTTTGTTTCATCGTTATCCAGTTTCATTTGATTATCACGCAGTATGTAGTTCAGCGCGCGTTGGGTATCGAGAAGGTTCAGGCGGATCTTACCATTGGTGTCCTCTCTGATTGTGATTAATTTAAACACCTCATCAATATGATCATTTTCATAAATCTCATGACCTACATTTTCCAAAGTACTATAGATCTCTTCAATAAGGTCAGCTAGATGGTCAACTTTCATTTTGAAAAGCTGAATGAACAATTGCAGTGATGTCAGTGGTTCGTGGGCTTGTTGCAACTTGGTTAGTAATGAGCCTATTAATTGTTCATCATCATCTCGGATGGTGATCAATAGCTGCTCTCTAAGGTTAAAGTAAATATTAACCGATTTCAGAGTCTGTCCTGACTTTTGGCTAAATAAAGAGTTAACGTGTAAACCATCTTTGTTTTGGTAAAAGCGAGAAGAGGCCTCAATTTCGTTTCTATCTTCTCTATCGGGCACTTCTTCACAGAATACCTCGGATAACCATAATCTTTCAGCCTCAATAGGTTGATAGATATCTAGCCATATCGCTGTTTCTGGTAAAGGCTCATCAATATTTATAGCAGTAGCATTGACTTGGCGTTGTTCGTAGCAATACGCAGTGATCATGTTGGCCCCATAGTAAATTAATCCAAACGGATAATTAAATATTAGCCAATGATTGCAAAGGTATAGTCAATTAATAGTGTGATAGTGAGCTTTAGGACGTGCAAGCTGATCTGTACTAGTGCTGTGCTGTGCAAGTTAAGAAAAACTTGTCATATTTTATGTGTCGAATTAAGTAGTCAATAAAGTGATACGACAAAAATAACTTAAATGCAGATGTCGATTTTAGCAAAAGATTTAACGCGAAAGGGGTGTCATTTGTTGTTACTTCTGATAGATTTGAAACAACTGTTTAAATCCACTGTTTAAGAGCCCTATATGAACCCATATAACGCCCCATTAGCTGAGATGCGCTTCTTACTTGAAAAAGTCTTTGATGCACCAAAAACTTGGTCTGAAATGCCTGCAATGGCAGAAACTGTAGATATGGATACTGCAGCCGCTATTTTAGATGAAGCTGACAAGATCAGCCGAGAGCTTATCCATCCTATTAATCGTAGTGGTGATGAGCAAGGTGTTCGTCATGAAGCTGATAAGGTGATCACACCTGATGGTTATAAAGCGGTATATGACCAATATGCAGAAGGTGGCTGGGTAGGCTTGTGTGGCGATCCAGAGTTTGGCGGGATGGGAATGCCGAAGATGCTTGGCGTGCTCGTCGATGAGATGGCATATAGCGCCTGTAACGCGTTTACGCTGTACGGTTCATTAACTGCAGGTGCAGCGCTCGCTATTCATGCCCATGGCAGTGAGGAGATCAAAGAGCAGTATCTACCTATGATGTATAGCGGCGAGTGGGCTGGTGCCATGGATATGACTGAACCACAAGCGGGTTCAGATCTGCGTAATATCCGCACCAAAGCGGTGCCTAATGAAGATGGTAGCTACAAGATCACAGGTAGCAAGATTTTTATCACTGGTGGCGATCATGATTTAACAGAAAATGTGATTCACTTGGTGCTAGCTAAATTGCCAAACACCAGTGGCATTTCATTGTTCTTAGTGCCAAAGATTAAGGTTAACGCTGATAACAGTCTAGGTGACACGAATGGTGTAACTGTTGGCTCTATTGAGCACAAGATGGGGCTTAAGGGTTCGGCAACTTGTGTGATGAACTTCGATGATGCTGAGGGTTACCTGATTGGTAAACCAAACCGCGGCCTAGTCTGTATGTTTACCATGATGAACTACGAACGTTTAGCTATTGGTATTCAGGGACTCGGGACTTCACAAGCTGCATATCAAATGGCAGCAGACTACGCGAAAGAACGAGTCCAGGGCGTGGCAGCGGGTGGCTCTCCAACGGGGGCTAGCTGCGATCCAATCATAGTCCATGGTGATGTTAGGCGTATGCTGCTGACAATTAGAACCTTAACTGACGCCGGACGCGCACTATCTGTCTATACCGGGCAACAATTAGACTTAGCTAAGTACTCAGAAGATCCCGATGTTAAAGCTAAGGCTAGTCGCTTTATGGGGCTACTTACACCTGTTTCAAAAGCGTTTTTAAGTGACCGCGGGCTTGATGCGGCTATCATGGCCCAGCAAGTGTTTGGTGGTCATGGTTATATTCGCGAAACCGGAATTGAACAGCTAGTACGTGATACCCGTATAGCGCAGATCTATGAAGGCACTAACGGCATTCAAGCGATTGATTTTCTTGGGCGCAAAGTTACTGGTGACAATGTTGCTGCACTGGCAGAGTTTATTGCTGAGCAAGTGGCTAATATCAACGGTTATCAACATGTTAATGACGCCGACAAAACTCGGGTACTCGCTTTATTAGAGCAACTGTTAGACGTTGCAAAACAGGTGAACGAAAACAAACTATCACAACCTGCTTTGATTAACGCTTGTGCCGTCGATTATTTGGATGCCTTTGGTTATAGCCTCTATGGTTGTTTCTGGCTGGCTATGCTTGATGCGTCAAACGATCACGAAGACAATAACTTTAAGCAGCAAAAAGCACACTTGAGTCGCTTCTATTTTGACAAGTTACTCGCTAAAGCAGATTTCCACTTATCACTGGTGAGTATGGGTGACGCTTCAATTATGCAGATGAATGCCGATCTATTCTAACCGTAAATTGCGATAAGCTCATGTCGTAAAATCAAACGCCACTTTAATAGTGGCGTTTTTCTTTGCAGTTGATACCTGTTGCTAATAATCTCGCTTAAATAGATTTTGGCGCAGACGCATCAAATTTTTTGCATATATTAGGGCTGACTATTTTTGACCATAGACTGTAGAAACAGTACGTTAAATGGTGCTATTTCGGCTTTTTTGACAGACGGGCTATGTCCATTTTCTAAGATCACAAACGCTTGAGTTAATTGTCCATCCTCTTTAATGAAGCCTGCTAAGTTTGCGACCCCCATCATTGAGCCTGTTTTGGCGAGCACTGCACCTTTAAGGGGCAAGGCTGTGTAACCACTTCGGTATGCTAAGGTTCCAGTTTTACCAGCGATGGGCAGTTGATCTATTAAAAAGTTAAGCTCTTTACGTTGTTTGATCAGTAATAGCACTTGGCTCAACTGTTCAGCGCTCAGTAGGTTGTAACGAGATAAGCCAGAACCATCGACAATATTGGCACTCGCCAGATCGACGCCTTGCTCAGTTAGGATTTGTTTCATTGCCGTGCTACCGTTAATAAATGAACCTGGCACGCCATAAATATGTTGTCCTAGACGCTTTAACAGGCTGTCTGCGATTAAATTGTCTGATTTTAACAACATGATATCAGTCAGCTCGGAAAGAGGCTTAGATTTGTGCTGCGCTAGCAACAAGGTATTTGCGGGTCTTTTGCTGGTTAGCAGAACACGGCCTTTGATGCTGATCCCTAAGTTTTCCAGCATATTAGTCAGACTATTTTGAGCATAAAGGGCTGGGTCGGATACGGCAATCGCTAGCTTCAAGGGCTTTTGGCCAGCGTAGCAACCCGATAACGAAAATTGATTGTTAGAATGGCGCTGCAAGCTTAATTCGCAAAAAGGAATGTCGGCGACTTTATCGAAAACTGCGGTATTAGTGATGGAAATGGGTTCAAATTGGCTGAACGTTAATTTTGACTTGTTATTGGCAAGGGTCGGTGCGAGCTTGGCTTTCACACAGTTCTGATTAAGGATATAGCGAGAAACTGGCGCGGCGTAACAAATCCCTAAGTCATCCCACACCCAACCTGGAGCCTGGAGGGTTTCTTGCTGATCGCCAACTAAATAGAGATTGCCGTCGATATGTTTTAAGCCTTGTTTTTGAAGTTGTTTAAATAACTGTCTTAGATCGTTTGTAGTCAGTGTTGGATCGCCATCGAACCTTAAGAATAAGTCACCCTCAATACGATTGTTTTTTATACCGACAAAAGAATCTATCTGGGTTGTAAAGTTAAAGTCCCTACCTAGTGCCGAAGTTGCCGCTACGGCTGTTAGCAACTTCATTGTACTCGCAGGAACAAACAAGCGCTCAGCGTCCTTACGAAACTCCACTTCAGCCTTTCGATCTTTGCTACTGCTATCAAGCGGGCTGACAACAATGGCAGTTTGAGAGGTTTTAGGCTCTATGACTTTAACTATGTTCGCTAAGTAATCATTAGCTAACACGGGAACTGCAAACAGTACTAGGCTGAGCGTGGAGACAATAACACGTTTATGCAAAAGTGAGCCCTTGTTCTATGTGTGAAAATATGTGCCGAAAGCTAAATGAAAAAAGCTTAACTGCTAGTCTTGGCCATTAGGTTCGTCTTTCTCCATCAGGCGATAAAGCCTAAAAGTGACAAATAAAACCAGACCAAAAAAGAGAGGTAATACTAAGATCCCCAGCTGGGCTTTAAAATGAAATATACCCCATGAGCCTAGCAGCACGACCAATAGAGTTACCAGTGTCTTAATGTTCATCATGTTGTCCAAAGCGTAAAAACAAACACCATTTTAGCAAAATACCTTCTCTTTATCAGTGATGCTTTTGGCAAACTAAGCCTGTTTCATGATAAAAATCGACATGGAGCGAGTCAGGGTTTTCTGACTATTATTTTGGCTAACCGCGCAAGAACCCATCTAAAACTGGCCCTAGAGAGGGTTATTAACAGAAAAACCTTGCTCAAAGTGACTTAAATCGGTAATTTCTATGCCCTTATCTAGGAGGATCTTTATGCCACATATAAGAGTTAGCGGAATACCTGAAGCGGCTGTTGCCACACTGAGTATCGACTTACTTGAGGCATTAGCCGATATCTGTCAGGCAAAACCAGAGTCTTTCATTCTCGATTGGAACAATAGCAATAGTTACCGTGATGGTGAACAGATCAAAGATATTGCTCAGGTCGAGGTGTTATGGTTTCCAAAAGATCCCGAAACACACCATCGTGCACAGTCGGTTATCCGTGAAGCCTTACTAAAGGTTTATCCGGGGCTAAAGCATGTAATTGTCATGTTTAGAGAGCTTGAACCGAGCACTTATTATAAAGATGGTCAGCATTATTAAGGAGAGAGCCTTGCTGAATAAGCTAGGTGGCATACCGCTACAACCAGATTCGCTTTCATGGCTCTTGACGCCTAAAGCGTTAAAAGCTGAATTGTTATCTCGAATTGCAACTGCAAAGCATTCTATTTATATCGCAGCACTCTATTTAGAAGATGACGAAGCAGGTAGAGAAATTATTGCTGCTTTAATAGAGGCTAAAAACCAGAACCCTGAACTCGATGTCAAAGTCCTTGTAGATTTTCATCGCGCCCGTCGTGGTCTTATCGGCCATAAAGGTGACAGTGGTAATTACTTCATGTATCGCAAGGTCATTGAGGCCGCAGAGCACCCAATTGACATCTTAGGTGTGCCGGTTAAGTCCCGTGAGTTTATGGGTGTGCTGCATCTTAAGGGCTTCATTATTGATGACACCGTTATCTTTAGCGGTGCAAGCTTAAATAATATCTATCTTCATCAGGATGATAAGTATCGTTTCGACCGTTATCACGTCATTGCATCTGCAGAGCTTGCTCGCAGCATGCGTGAAATGATCCAAACTTATTTGGTTAACGATGTTGCCGTTAGCTCATTGACTCAACCTAAAGAAACTGAGCAGCTACCGACTAAAGCTGAAGTTAGTAGTCTTAAGCATCGTCTATCTAAAGCTGAGTATAAGTTCAGTGAGACTCGGATCGGCAATCGTGTTACGCCATTAGTGGGTCTTGGACGAAAGAAGAACAAGTTAAATAAGGTGATTGTTGCCATGGTAGAGGAGTCACAAGACTCACTCTTTATTTGCACTCCCTATTTTAATCCGCCCTATATTTTAGTGCGAGCGTTAGCTAAGCATCTGCGTAAAGGTAAAAAGATAGATATCGTTGTGGGTGATAAAACCTCAAACGATTTTTATATTCCGCCTGAGGAAGAGTTCTCTACCATCGGTGCACTGCCTTATATGTATGAGCAGTCGCTGAGAAAGTTCGCAAAACGCCAGCAATGGGCGATTGAGAATGGGCAATTGAACATTCACCTTTGGAAAGATGGCCGTAACAGCTTCCATTTGAAGGGGATCAGCGCCGACAGTAATCGTCATATGATCACTGGCAGTAACTTGAACCCAAGAGCCTGGGCGTTAGACCTAGAAAACGGCTTATTATTACAAGATGATAATGAATGCTGGAAAGATAAGTTTGAACAAGAGCAAGCACACATTCTTGAGCATACTGAGCGTTTGTTCCATTACAGCCAGATTGAAACGCTACACAATTATCCTGCTCCAGTACGTAAGATTATGAAGCGTATTAAGCGTTTGAAAGCAGATTTTCTGTTAAGACGTATACTTTAAGTACGTCGATTGATTAACGATTAAAAGCCTGCCGATGAGTAGGCTTTTTTATTAAGGTTTTAGCTAAAATGACTTTGCCAAAGCATGCTATTCATCGTCTGTATGAATATAGAAAAGCAATCTCTTCCCGGCCTTTTACCGCCAGAGGCAAGAATATTGTACGTTGCCAATCTTGCTTGTTAGCAGAAAAGCTCTGCACCTGTCGTTATCGAAAGCAGGTCGAAAGTGAATTGGCTTTTATGCTTATCATGTATGATGACGAGGTACTAAAACCGAGTAATAGTGGTCGTTTAATCGCAGATATTATCCCAGATACCCATGCTTTTATTTGGTCTCGTAGTGAACCTAACCGTAAAATGCTTGAGATTATCAATGACCCAAATTATCAGCCTTATGTGATTTTTCCGTCTGAATATGCCGTTGAGGGGCAGGCGGTGGTAGAGCGTGTTGAACCTGCTATGTTGCCAGCGGGCAAGAAGCCTTTGCTTATCTTACTTGATGGTAGCTGGCGTGAAGCGATTAAAATGTTCAGAAAGAGTGAGTATTTGCATCAATTTCCACTTTTTTCATTTTCACCAGAGTCAACCGCGTCTTATGCACTTAGAAAAGGGGCGCGAGACTTTCAACTCGGTACCGCTGAGGTTGCCTCATTAGCCTTGTCGGCGGCGGGTGAAGCACATAATGCTGCGGTATTAGAGTCCTGGTTTGCATTTTTCGTCGAGTCTTCTTTACACGGTCGTAGTCGTAACAACCGAGAAGAATCGGCATTAACCCAGCTTAAGCAAGAATTCATTCATGCCTATCAAAAACTGACTTCGGACAAGAACTAGCATCTGATAAGTTTTAATCTAAAGAAATAGAGAATAGTTAATCTAGCAAATCAATGCGTTGAATCTGTTGTTATATGCGTTATGCTTAATGTTTAATAGCAAATAGATGAGGGCAATGGATGGCTTCAATTAAGGTTTTGGTTTGCTCGTTTATAACTGTCTTTATTATGCTAATAGCCTTATTCTCTGTTGCGATTAATTCGGTCAATATCAAAGAAAAGGCCACGGCTAAGCTTAGTGTTACGCCGAATTACAAGTCAATTTTTAGGTCTGCAAATAGGCCTTCTTCTAATTCTATGGCTACTAAGGTTGTAGCTCCCTATCTCAAGAATAAGCCCTACAGTGAACTCTTGGCCAGAAGCCGTTATAGTGCCGGGCTAGTCTGCCAAGACAAAGGTTGGGAGTTCTGTGCGCGCTGGGCTCAGTCGAGACGTAGCCCTAGAAGTCGTATCGCTTAAGCCAGAATATTGATTAGAGACAAGGGCACCGATTGAGTACACGGTCACCCGTGTTGCTATCCTCGGAAAACGTTTACTCGGTGCTCTTTCCCATTAAATACGCCAGTTCGGCAACATTATTGACCTGCATTTTTTGCATCACTTTCTGACGGTGCAGCTCTATGGTTCGCTGTGCAATATTAAGCTCTGCAGCAATTACTTTATTGAGTTTTCCTTCTAGTACCTTTTCCATCACTTCATACTCTCTAGGAGTCAGCGCTTCAAGCTTATCGCTTAATTCTTTACGTGCCACTTTACGCTGCATGTTAAGTTTTGTTTGGGCTTTAGCTTGGTCAAGTAATGCGACAAGCTTATCTCCATCAACAGGCTTTTCTAGAAAGTCTAAAGCCCCTTTTTGAATCGCTTGTACCGCCATCGCAATATTGCCATGGCCGCTTAACATTATCACAGCGATAGGACTTTGAGACTTAGTTAGGTGGGTTAGCAATGCACTCCCATCCATGCCTGGCATCTGTACATCTAAGATCGCAATGGCTTCACTTTGAAGATCCACTTGGTTTAAAAAGCTATCGGCAGACAGGAAGCCTTGGGGCTTGAAGCCAAGGCCATTTAACATCCAAGTCAAAGAGTCTAAAACGTCTTGGTCATCATCGACCAAATATAAGTTACACAATGTGAGGCGCCTTAATTGGTAGAGTTATTGTTATGGTTAAACCAGGAGCAGGTGATCCTTCGACAATATTATTGGCCGCATTGATCTCACCGTTATGTTCTTCGATGATTCGTTTACAGATAATCATTCCAAGTCCTAAACCGTTCTCTTTCGATGTTTCAAATGGGAAAAATAACCGCTCTAGCGCCATTTCGCTTAAACCTGTGCCATTATCCTTAAATACAATTGAAACGTGCTCAGCTTGGTTAGAGAGCGTTATAGAAAGACAAGGCTCCTTAGTTTGCACCATGGCATCGAGTGCATTACGAATGATATTAACGAATACCTGTTGTAGAAGACTCGGGTCGGCCTTTAAGCTAACGACTAGGCTATTAAAGTTTGGAGTCAGCTTTATACGAGCAAACTCGACCGCCATTAAGCTAAGCGTATCTTCTAAAATTTGATTTAAACAGCACTCACTCATGACACTCGGTTGTTGGCAGAAATGCCTAAAACGTTTAATTGTTGTTTGAGCCCTATCAACCTGCTGAATGGCTTTAGTCATGGCCTCTTTAAGCTCTACTTGCTCGGCAGTCAGGCGATAAATACAGCCCTGAGTCAGATAGCGGATCCCAGCTAAGGGTTGATTAAGCTCATGGGCTATACCGGACGCCATCTCACCAGTTAACAAGACGCGCTGAGCCTTATAAAACTGCTTTGTTTGTTCAAGTAGGGCTTTTTGTGTTTGAGTGTGTAACTCAACTTCCGCCTTGAGATCTCTTGTGCGCAGCACTACAAGTCGTTTTACTCGAAGATGATGAATATAACCAAATAAAAGAAATATCGCAGCAACAACGGCCCAGGGGAGCGCACTCTTAAAAATTGAGGTCCAGTTAGTTACAAATGGCCATTGCTGTAACTGTTTTAGTAACTTAAAGACATGGCTATCATTAACAGTTGCAGACCAAGAGTCATAGCGACCTTGGGTCGCTGCAATCTCATTGGGCTGTATCGAAAGCAATGAGCGGATGACTTCAGTAGCTAGGCGATGGTCTGTTTTACCCAGCTTAGAAAAAGAGTAATAGGGATATAACTCGCTTGAGGTCTGGCAGTGAAAGCTAGGTTCATCTTTAGTGAGGACAACCTGCAAGGTATTTGCGGCAATTTCTCCTTTGACTATCGCGTTTTCAAGTACACAAGTGGGTAAAATCGCTATGTCGGCTTCACCGTTAGCAACGAGTGTTAATAGCTTTTGCTGAGGAAATCCAACAAATTTTAGCTGTTTAAAGTCATTGAAAGGATTAAGGCCGTTATGCGCCATCTCACCTGCAAATATTTGAAAGCCGCCGAATGCTTGTTTATCTGTCGAAATGGCTTTGTGGCTCTTTAAATCCTCTAGACTATCGACTTGTTGGTCTGCTCGCATGATCAATGCTGAGCCAACCGATTGAGTAGGGTGCATATTATCTCGAGGTATCAGCGTGAGTAGACTGCTGGTTCCATAGTCTTTCTTATAACTCACACCGGTTAACGCATTGGTGATTAAAAAATCTAATTTTCCTTGGGCAACGTCGGCATCCAACTCATTAGGTGTTAATGCGACCAATTCAAAAGGAGTGCTTAAGTCGGCTGCGATTCTATCTATGGTCGGTTGCCAGCGCTTTGCAACGTTTTCTGGATGTGTAAATGCCAACACACCGACACGAATAGGGGAGGTGTCTTCTGCAAAACAATAACTCGCCTGAAAACAAGATAGAGTAAAGCAACTTAGGACTAATAGTGGGCGAAATTTAATTATCATCATTAGGTATGGCAAAGAAACACCTGACTATTATGACTAATTTAGAATTAAATGTAGTGGTAAAAACCGACGCCTAGTGAGCTCTATCACATCTTTTACTCGGCTGCGGAAAACCACTACATATACAACTTAATTAACTATATATAATAAATAGGTTGATGAACTATATTTCATTTATTAGTTAGTGTTAGCTGGATTTATTTTATCACAACTCTGTTTGTTATTTTTCATCATGTTTTACGTTGTCTTAAATTTTGTTTGGATGTTATCTTAAATGATTTGACGGTTAAAAAATCATGCGGTAGTCATTAAACTTATCACTCTCCACTTTCTCTCCTGCTGAATTTAAATACCATATGGCTTCTACTGCAGTGTTTTGATTAGTGTAATTGAGCGCCTGTTCTAGAGGCATTAAAAATAATGCTGTTGAAATAATGTCCGCATAGATCTGATTGTCATTCATTACTATAGTGGTGGAGATCCCCGTCCTCTTCGGATATAAAGTTTTAGGATTAATAATATGATGATATTCTTTACCTTTAACACGGTAGTATCTTAGATAGTTTCCACTCGACACTACAGTAATATCCTTGCCTGTAATCACTTCATGAAATTGGCCTTCAAAACTTTGACATTGCTCTAGAGAGTTGTTGTGTTTCTTGCATACAGGATCTTCGACTGCGGTTGTAAACTGACGACCTTGCGGATGTATTCCATGGTGGCGAATGTTACCCCCAGCATTGATCATAAAATTTTTAATACCATCACTTCTTAATTGCTGGTAAACCATTTCAGCCATCCAACCTTTGGCAATTCCGCCTAGATCTATGCTCATACCCGTTTGTAACTTTATGGTGTTCTGTTTCACATTTAAATCAATATTATCGATGTTAATCAGAGGTCTGGCAGCGTTGAGCTCGGCGGGAGTAGGTATGGTACATTGATCTTCTGCTTTTCGTTCGCCTTTACATTGTGCCCGATAACTTCGCCAGATATCGATAACGGGAGACAAGGCGATGTTAAAATATCCATCGGTTTTATCATGCCAATCAATGCTCGCTTTAATGAGTTGGGTCAGTTTAGGATCGATGTGGTGAGTTTTATCGGGTTCATTATTAATGCTCTTGATGTTGATAACATGGGGGTAGGTACTGTAGTTAGACGCTAAGTAATGGTATTCCTGTATGACATTAAGTGCATTGCACAAGGCATTATTATAGTGACTGCTATCTTTATCATAAATATCAATGCTGATTGATGTGCCAAAATATTTAAGTGTCGTTAAGTTAGTGACGCCCTGGCTATTTTTAATCATGGCATTACCTTCACATCGATAAGGTTGACCATGGGTGTTAACCTTTATTACTTCAAAGTCTGGTGCTGGTGGCAATGAATTCTCAGAAGCTAACTTTATAGGTTCAGCATGAGTAAAGTTAGAAAAGGTCAACAAAAGTAACAATGGGTAAATACGTTTCATAATAAAGCCTGGCAGTATCTAAGTTAATAAATGAATATCATAATGCCGCATAAAAATATTTTTAAAGAGCCATTTGTGTTAACTGAGTCAAATAATTAACACTCAACTTAATAGATTGCGGTTTTCCGCAATTGTGAAGAATTTTAAACCTTTTATTCTGAACTCAATGAAATAACACCTGAAGGCTGAGAGAATGAAAAGCTTAAAAATATTCAATAAAACACTCGTTAGTAGTGCAGTACTTGTTGCCACAATGACCCTTGCTGGATGCTCTAGCACAATGGAACAAGGTAAGTACGCCGATGGTACTCATGATGTGTCTGCTAAAGGGAAAAAAGGGCTGATCACTTTAACAGTAGAAGTGAAAAACGGTCACATTGTTGAGATTAAAACTAAGTCTCATAATGAAACCGAGTCTCTTTATCTTAATGCCGAACGCCTTTTATCAAAGGTTGTTGCTAACAACGGTCATGAAGGTATCGATGCCGTTTCTGGGGCAACTTACTCTTCTAATGGAATTTTAAAAGCAATCAATAGTCTTCCAAGAGTCGATGGTAGCCAACCTGAATATGTGGCAGTGGGTGCTAAAGAAGAAACAGGTGATGACAATTTTAAACTGAAATGGTCTATTCAGCCTCAGCTAGGGCTACTGAAAGGTGACTATTACTATGAGGAAGCACGCTTCCGCCAAGGCCACATGGGTAGTGTTGCTATCGTTACCGAGCTCGATAATTCAGATAATGTGATTTTTGCAGAGTTTAATGAAAGCGGCCGACCAAATTATTACACCCGTTTATACCAAGATGTGCCTAAGCGTATGTCTGAATACAACTTCTCTATGGGTAAGAAGAAAGGAACTGCCTGGGTTCAATCGGCTCTTACCATGGAAAAGCTAATGGTAGAGCAAGACAAGTTAACGTTTGATCTCAATCCAGACTTTGATCCATCTCTTCGCAATAAGTTGAAAGAGCCTAATCGTCTGAAATATGCGGGTATCGATGTTGTAGCGGGGGCTTCAAACAGTATTCAGCAATCTATGGTGCCGTTAACCGCAAAAATCCATGCTCAGATCAATGGCGAGGGTAGCAATGAAAGATTCTATCAGCACGCCGAAAAGCTTGTAGATGCTAAAGGTAACTGGACTGGCGTGACCGCCATGCTACGACTAGTCGTAGATACAGATACTAAGCAAATTACAAAAGCTCATTATGATGAAATTTTTGCCGACGAAAAAGCGCAGATAAAAGATGCTTCACAGAAGAAGTTTTATCGTCAATCTAAGTATGAGTCTATCAACTATGTAGAGCCTGCTCGAATTGGTTTCAATGTGATGATTGATGGATTGAATGCTCACCTGCAACAAGGTGGTTCATTATTTAGTATCGATGATTTACCAGCAACAGGTGACACCGGTAGCTATGCAGCAACAGGATTCACTAAGCGTTCAAATTCTTGGGATAACTACTTGAAGCAAGCTGAGATCTTGTATAAAGAGATGCGCCAAGATGCAATGATCAACGAACATAACAAGCAATAATCAAACTCTAGCGACGGCTCCTAAACGCCTTAGAGCTAGGGAGTCGTCTGGCTTTCTAATTAATAAAATATTAAGAGAGAAGATGATGAAAACAATTAAATTAACTTTGCTAGCCGCTGCTGTATTAGCTTCACCCAGTGTTATGGCTGATGCCTATAAATTTTATGGTCGAATCGATTACTCGGTGACTCACTCAGATAGTGGTAGTGCAACACATAGTGGTAAAAGTGGCACCATACTAGAAAATAACTGGAGCCGCTTAGGTATTAAAGGTAATGCAGCACTTAATGAAGACTTTACTGTGTTTTATCAAGTCGAAGTCGGTGTAAATGGCGCGACCGAAGGTAAACAAAATAACCCATTTTCAGCGCGTCCAACATATCTAGGCATTAAACACTCTGCAGCGGGTCAGCTAGCTGCTGGTCGTATCGATCCTGTGTTTAAGATGGCGAAAGGCACCGCCGATGCGATGGATATGTATTCGTTAAAGCACGACCGTTTATTTGCGGGTGATAAGCGTTGGGGGGACTCGCTAGAATATAAAACGGTTAAATGGAATAAGCTTCAGTTTGGCGCAAGCTACATTCTAGAAGATAACTATTATGGTGAAGACGATGTTCGTCGTGACAATGGCAACTATCAAGTTGCATTGACCTATGGCGATAAGCTTTTCAAAACCGGTGACTTGTATCTGGCAGCAGCGTACACAGATGGTGTCGAAGATATTAAAGGTTTCCGCGCTGTTGCTCAGTACAAAATTGATAACCTGATGTTAGGTTCGATTTACCAAAGTTCTGAAATCGTTAACCCTAACTTAGATAATTGGCAGCAACGTGATGGTGATGGTTTTATCGTTAGTGCTAAATACCAGATAGATAAGTTGACGCTAAAAGCACAATACGGACAAGATGATTCAGGTACGGGTAAAATCGCAGGTCGTGTATATGACAAGTTAGGTGCAGCAGCGACTGAAGTCCCAGAAGTATCACAATGGGCAATTGGTGCTGAATATCGCCTATCTAAGTCGACGCGTGTACATACCGAAATCGGTCAGTTTGATGTAAAACAATACTCAGATTTTGATGACACCATCGCAAGCATTGGTTTTAGAATCGATTTCTAATTAGGACTGATGCCTGTTTTTGTTCATAGTATTTCATTTCTAGTTTGAGCTATTTGTCCCTAGGAACGTACAAGGATGTACTTTCTACTGCACTGTAAAAATGCCTTTCTTTTATTGCACCACACATTTTAAGTTAATCATTTTTTTGATTACATAATCAATATAGTTAAAAATATCTCGGGATTATATTTTAATAATTGCGTTTTTATTCAATAATATGAATACCCTCAGGGAGGGGGTTGGTGAAATGCATGGATAAACAATGATTATTAATAAGAATAATTAAGCCAAAGCAAGCTCATTTTGTTGATAGTAAAACTTATCATTAAGCATTTTTTATCGTGAAAATGCTATGTATATACCAATATGCCTGATGTCGGGGGCGTCCGTTAGAGAGTACTGTAAAGTGTATTGCATGAGTATCTATTGCAATATTTGAAATTGAACTCCCAGTGTTGAATGCTCATAGGCGAATCACTTCATCAACTTCTACGCTCGTTGCGGCGGTAAAACTCATGTATGATAAGCCGTCTTTTAACTCTATAGAGCTATCTCATTGCAACATTTTCCGACTGCAGCTGACGATTTTATCGCACCTCCTTGTTTTGAAGAGATCACCATTCTGTTTCAAGATGAACACTTGTTATTGATCAATAAGCCGTCAGGTCTGCTGTCTTTATCGGGTAAACACCCAGCCAATATTGATTCAGTTCACTACCGACTCGTTAAAGATTTTCCAGGTTGTACCTTAGTGCATCGATTAGATTTGGGCACTTCAGGGATCATGGTGATAGCACTCAACAAAACGATTAATGCGCTGTTGTGTAGACAGTTTAGTGAACGGTCTGTATTAAAAACCTATACAGCATTGTTGCTTGGCGAGCTCAACAGTCAAGACGGATTTATTGATGCGCCGATTGCGAAGGATAAGCCAAACTTTCCACTAATGAAAATCTGCGACAAGGAGGGTAAAGCTGCCCGTTCTTTGTATCAAGTTTTAGGACAAGAATTATATTCTGACTTAGCGGATGGAGCTCATCTAGATAATACCAATCGAGAACAAAAAGAGACTTCGGTTCCGATCACCAGAGTCGAGTTTATTCCTGAAACAGGGAGAACTCATCAATTACGGATCCATAGTCAGTACTTTGGTCACTCCATCATAGGTTGTGATCTTTATGGCTCAGACTTTTCTTATCGACTGGCTCCAAGATTGATGCTTCACGCAACTCGTCTTGAGTTTGATCATCCCATCACTGGGGAAAGAATATTTGCCAACAGTCCGTGTCCATTCTAACTTTCAGTATATTTTAATTTAAGCGAACAGGAAGTCTAAATCGTTTTTAGTCTTTAGGCTTCAAATAATGTCTTAATGATCTCGGATCTGTATGCCCGGTTCTTGCCATGATGTAGAGATGGTCTTTGTCATTTTCATGAAGCTGGGTAACGCAACCGCTTCGTAAACTATGAGCACCATAGAATCGAGAGTTGAGTCCCGCTTTATCACAATATTTCTTTATCATTTGATAAATATCGTCACCCTTTAAAAAGCCTTTACCCGTTTTTGCTTGAGTGAGCTGATAATCCCTAACAGAGTTACCATCACGGCTAAGTGATCTGAAAAGGTGTCCCTGTTTTATTTTGGTCGCATCGAGCCATTGTTGTACGGCATCATAGGCAGAGAACTGCTCCTGCTTCGGTAAATCCTTCCACTCCCTTTGACCCTGTTGGTTACTCTTAGAATAGGGTACCCGAACTTTTAACTTCTCTCTTAAAAAACTAATGTGCTCAACTTTTACTTCTGCTAATTCAGAACGGCGAAAACCACCTTGCAATCCAAGCTGCAAAATTGCCTTATCTCTTAAACGAGTTAGCTGTTGTGGCTGTTGATCAATTACGGCTAATAACATCTCAAGTTCATCATAGGTGATCGGCTGCTGATCATAGTCAGAAATATGTCGATATTGATTACGCATAAGACCGCGCATCACTCGGATCACGAGTGGATGTTCAGTGGGTGAATGCAATCCCGCTTGAATATGAAAGAAGCGAACTGCAGCCAATCGGGTATTGATCGTTTGCTTTGATAGCTGGTGGCCATTTTTTTCTTGGTAGAGCTCTTTTTGATGACCGATAAAAGAAATCACACTTCGAGGATCGGCGGGCAGGGCACTGAGATTATGCTGATCGCAGTAATTCTTAAAAATGGTAAAGCTGGACCGATAGACTCGGCGTGTATTTGCAGAGATCTCATATTGTGTTTCGGCTGCGGCACTTTTGTAATCATCTAATATTGAGATAGGAAGTTGCTGTTCTTTAAAGAATTTCTCATTTGGATCGTACTGAGCACGTCGAGCATCAACTAAAGCTGCTTCTTGATGATTGTTCTCTATGCTATCTGAGCTTTCGATTAGCGAAGAAGCCTCAATCTTAGGAAAGTTTTGCTCTGAATTCATCTTTAAATCTATAGCCTTTATCTTCAAAAGTGATGTTAAATCCAGCATTTAACGGCAGATATTCTACTTAAAAACCCATATTACTACCAGTGATAATCGTCATTATCACTGGTAGGGTGCGTTTGAGTATTGGTGGCTTGTTTTATGAGCAGATATAAGGTGTTTATACGTGGGGGCGAGCAAATATCAATCGATAATCTTAAAAAGAGTCATAGGCCTCTTTTTATGTTATTACGTATCCTACCTAGTGCTGTTCTTATTTAAAAAAGAGTGGTGTAACCATTTTATTAATGGCGATAAGTGTCTTAACTATTATTCGTCATCTGGTGATGTTAAATAACGCTATTAATCATCAGTAACTAACGTGAAGTGGCGAGTAATTAACCAGATATGGTGGGAAATATAACAGGCTTGTTTTCTACTAAATAGGTACCATAGCTGACTAGCTTGCAAAGCATTAAAGAGTGGTTAAACCATACTAAACGATTGAACAAGTCGTTTATTAGCTGCCTCGAGGTGTTGTACATGTCTATCTATAACCTGCTTTACCATCTATTGGATAAAGAGGTAGCTAACTTATCTTTAGAAAATAGTTTCTACTGAGAGGCATATTTTTGCAGTAATAGAGAAAGTCGATCCTGTGAACGGTGATAAATCCAATCAAGTACACCTACAGATCAAAGGCTGATTAATCGTCTTGTCATAAGTGTTCTTGTGCTAAATGTTCTTATGATTAGTATTCCGCATTTGATAGTAAATGTTTTGACTGATGATGCATTGCGTATCTTCTCGATAATTTAATATCAGTCAAATATGCAGCAACAGCTTTAAGGGACAATTTTGGTAGATTCTATTATTGGCATATTGCAGACAATCAGTGTCAGGCGAAAAGTGCTAATAACGAAACAAACTAATAAAAAATAAGGCTAGGTTTGGTGAGTTTAACAGATAACACGGACACCATAGATACTCCTAATTATGGTGTAACCATACTATTGATGAGTTTATATCATAAGGGGACAAAGTTTAAATATCCTGTCTATCTAGTAAGTTAGAGACTGCAAAGAGGTATTTACTATAGTATTATCTGGTTATACCATACTTTAAAATATCTTGTGTGGCGTGTACATTATCCTAGTTCAATGTCGCGCTAGTGTGATGTTTAACTAGAGAAACTATCGAGAATAAAATGAAAATTGAAACAAAGAATGCGTGTAATAGTTGGCAGTATCATGATCAAAAACCAACAGCTGGCCGAAAATTAAAATTGCTCGAAGGTGATGAGTTGATAGTCGCATTACCACTGATCTATCGATTGATCCCCTTGGCTGAAATTAAAAATAGAAAAGACTGGTTCGTTGAGCTTAATAGTCCAGCTGAACGAGAGCGCCTTTTTGTCATGCTGACAGAAAGCTTATCTTCACTAAATCAAATTAGAAAGCAAGCTACGGGCTTGGAAAGTGCTCTCATACAAACAAACATTTTGCTGAATCGATACTTTAGTGATTATGGCTGGAGAATGGTTCGAAAAGAATTATCGCAAATAAAAAAACGTAAAAAGAAATCTCATATAGAGATAGGCAATGACCTTGTTGTAAAACTTAAGGATTTTATGTCAGTAAATCAGATAGATACTTTCGACCAAGCCATCGATCATCTATTAAGTGAGTACCCAAATTCAACTGAATAACGCTTAGCTTTGGGCTAAGCGGAAACTAGTACTCAGAAGTATAAGATAAGGAATTTAGTTTAAAGTAAATGACTAACCAATTAAGACGCTAATGCCAAATTTAGTGAAGTGATGAAGAGTAAATTAGCAAGCTTCAATAAAGACTGGTGGGACTTAGCAAAACTGACCTAAATTAGTCTAACTCAAATCAGCTGTTCCTGAATCAGTTTAGTGTTAATTAACCTGATTTAATCAACATGACTAAAATTTATTTTTGTCATTGAGTCTTTAATTTTAGTTGCTAAAGGGAGTTTAATGCTCTTTGTGTGATCTGGTGGCTGAATAGATTTCTCTTTTGATGGTTCGGAGCCCACCCAATTAAGAAGCGCTCAAAGTCAGCCCAGGCTAGATATACCAATTGTTTCCAATCTTGAACTACTAAATTAGCGTCTAATTTAGGTTGGTATAAGCCTAGTGCTTGAGTTAAGTAGTGGAAATATTCATTCACTAATTGCGCGAAGTTATTCGCACATTCTTTCTCCGATAAGCAGCTACCTATTAGATAAATGAGGTCTTTTACGCCAGTTCCACTACCTACATATTGAAAGTCGACAGCAGCAACATCACTGAAATCCTTATTGAAACAAAAGTTAGCAACCTTTGCATCACCATGGATAATGGTCTTATACTCACAGCTATTCAGTAACCTATCGATTTTAGTCGCTTTTGTTTTAAGTACTGACTCTGGCATTTGTTGCCACTCTTCTTGTCGAGTCGAAAGGTGCCAATAACTACCTATAGGCCAGAGTCCATCAGTTGACAGTGCTTTTGAAGGCGTTAAAAATTTTGCATGAAAATGCGCTAACCAACGAAGACATAATTTGACCTGCTCAAGAGTGAGACAAGAGGCTCTAACGGTAAACCCTTGACTATCGAGATCAGACATTAAGATCAATTGGCTAGATTGTCCGGCTTCAGTAAAACGACACTCACCTAAAAATGTAGGGACTAAGCAATGCTCATTACATTGATTGGCCCATTGCTTATAGAAGTTAACTTCCACCCTGTATGATTCAAGCTTTCTCTGGTGGGAGACTGAACTCGCCCAACCTCTTGGGTGCTGTACCTCATTAGGGGGAGTGATATGTTTGACGATAAACTGACGATTCCCGTAAGTATTGGCTAAGCTTTGAGAGGTAAAGCTATATCTAGCAATTTCACCATATCCAGACCATAGTGATTGAATGATTTCTTTCTTTTCAAAATTAGGTGAGCCAAAAAATTTTGTTAAAACATCATCTATTGATGCATTATTTAAATTCATTCATGTACCTTAGTGAATATTCGTTCAAGTGCCAGACAGGTAGAACGCTGTACTATAATTGATATAAAGCATAAATCAAAACAGACTGAGCATGTTGATTATATTGGTTTTACATCGGCATGTTGACTATAAGAGGAAGCATTGAATGAAACGTCATATATTAACCCTTGGATTATTGTTACTGCCTGTGAGCGCCATGGCAAACATCATTGTCGATAAAACGGGTGTTGATGAAAAAGACTATGTGTACGATCTTCATCAATGCACTGAGATGTCGACTCAAGTCGAGCAGAAACAGACCGAGGGAAGTGCGATTGGTACTGCAGCTAAAGGTGCAGCAATTGGTTCAGCTGGTAAAGCGATAGCAGGTGGCTCTGGTACGGACGGTGCAAAGCAAGGAGCTGCAATTGGTCTTGGAGTTGGAGTGTTATCTAAAGGCAGGGAAAGAAGGAACAATAAAGATACTTATGCAGCTGAGCAACAAAATGTTATAAAAAACTGCATGACAAACCGAGGTTATGTAGTGCTTAACTAATTGATTAAAAGCTGTTTAAAGACTTCAATATCTCAGTGGTTGAAAAGGCTAAGTCAAAATGAGCTTAGCCTTTTTAGTGGCTGACACTGAGTGGTATTAATCCGCCAGCTCTACGTCGAGCCATGATGATTCACTGTCAAAAAGAACGGATTTCACCTTTCCTTTTCCTTCGACATTTACCAAATTTATCTGAGCAGGCCAAAGGTCATGTAAGGCACCATTTGAGATCTTTAGGCCAGTTAACTTTTTAGGAATTGGCTTCTCCTGATATACCCATAGGTATTTACCGTCTATTTCAATACCGACAAAAGTTAATGGAATACTGCTGCCATTATCCTGTTTAAGAGCAAAATGACGTTGAACATATTCGGCAAAGGTCTGCTGAGTTTCCGCACTGCTAAGGATATCTGCACTCGGGTCAAAGAGTTTCTTTACGGCATGTTCGGCGTCATGCAGGTAGAATTTATGCATGACTTCTATATACTGTAAGCGCTGATTAAACTTGACACTCGTGACCGCCGTTTTTTGCTGATGGCCGTACGAGGAGCCAACCATGAATAGGCAAATCAAACCGATGAAATAACGATTCATGATCAAGCTCCTTTACCGTTAGCAGACGATGTCTTTTCATCCTCTTCATCAACTTTAATTTCAGTCTTGATGTCCTGCATGATATCACGCTTAAGTTTGCTCTTACTCTTTTCCTTCTTGTAAGCTTCTATGCGTGATGGAATGATCCGTCTAGGAAAGTAGTTGTTGTTTAGTTCGACGTCTGCAGTTTGCCAGCTAGGGTCGATTTCAACTTCTTTAAGCTCTTTATCCGTCACGATTAATTTATTCACGATAGTTGGACTGCGACGCCAGATCTCTGCTGGAATATGTAACTCCTCGATTGAACCGTCGGTATAGGTTAGATGTAGTAGAATTGGCATTACCAATCCACCCACATTGGAAAACTCCAATACATAATAGTTTTGGTCTTCTTTAATCGCTCGCTCAATGACTTCTCGCTCAATGACTTCTCGCTCCCAAGGCTTTAGTTTATTAAGGAATTTATTGTATTTATTCCTCTCCTTGTTTGTTGCGGTAAACTGGTCATTTTATCATAAAAATCAGTGACATCATCATTGAGCTCGACCCAAGTTTTAATACCTTCTTCTTGGTTCTTAACAATGGCCATCGGAGTAGGCTTGTCCTGTTCTATCTCGCGTTCTCGCTTAAAGTCGATATCAGGATCCTTACTGATCATATTAAGCTTGTAGACTTTATCGATACCAAGATCTACGTGATCAGTAGAGTAAAACCACCCGCGCCAGAACCAATCAAGATCGACGCCAGATGCTTCCTCCATTGTTCTGAAGAAATCAGACGGAGTAGGGCGTTTATACTTCCAGCGTGTAGCGTATTCTTTAAAGGCAAAATCAAATAGCTCTCGACCTAGAATGACTTCACGTAAAATATTAAGGGCGATAGCCGGTTTAGTGTAAGCATTGGGTCCAAACTTTAAAATGCTATCAGACTGAGTCATAATAGGGACTTGAACCGAAGATTTCATATACTCGATTATGTCTCTTGGCTCTCGAGCCCAATGTGAATCGGTTTCCCACTCACGAACTGCAATCGACTCTACAAAACTATTTAAGCCTTCATCCATCCAAGTCCATTGGCGCTCATCAGAGTTAACTATCATGGGAAAATAGATATGGCCAATCTCGTGGATCACCACTCCAATAAGAAAGCGTTTTTCAGATAAGGTGTAAGTGCGTGTACCATCTTCTTGCAACTCGGTACGCGGACCATTGAAGGTGATCATCGGATACTCCATACCACCGACTGGTCCATTAATGGATTGCGCCGTTGGATAGGGGTAATCGAAAGAATAACGCGAATATACCTGCATGGTATGAATGACAGATTCAGTAGAGTATTTCTTCCATAAGTCGCCGCCTTCCTTAGGATAGAAAGACATCGCCATGACGAGTTCTTGCTCAGCGGCAGGCTGTTGATAGCCTTTAGCATCCCACATGAATTTACGTGAAGAGGCCCAGGCAAAGTCACGTACGTTTTTGGCCTTAAAATGCCATGTTTTGACCTCAGTTGTACCTTCTGACTCGTTTTCTAACGCTTCTTCCTCGGTAACAATAAATACCGGACGCTTGCTGCTTTTAGCTTGTTCGAATCGCTTACGTTGATTGGAGGTTAAAACACTTTTAGGGTTAGCAAGATAGCCTGTAGAGGCAACGACATGATCGGCAGGTACGGTAAGCTCTACATCGTAGTCACCGAATTCTAGGGTAAATTCACCGCTACCTAGAAAGGCTTTATTGGTCCATGCTTCATAGTCAGTATAGGCGTGAAGCCTCGGAAACCATTGAGCAAGTTGAAAGATATCGTTGCCACCTTCACGTTTATCGTCAGCAAAATGTTCATAACCAGAGCGGCCACCAACCGCTTTTTGTTCGGTAATATTGTAACCATAGTCTAAAGAGAAGCTGACTTTTTTACCGGGCTTAAGGGGGGTGAGTAGATCGATACGCATGTTGGTTCCAACAATCGTATAATCAAGCTGCTTGCCGCCAATAGTGACATTACCTATCTCATACCCCACGTCATTATCGGCGAGAAATTGCTGTTTACGTAAAGTGTTCAAGCTGATCTTGGTGGGTGTGCCATTAATACTATTTGCTAGTTCTTTAGGTGTCGAAAAGGTTCTTGTTCGGCTAGCAATAGAATCGGACTGATAATAGTTTTGATCGAGTTGTAGCCACAGATACTTGAGGGTATCTGGGGAGTTATTGGTGTAGGTAATTTTTTGTGAGGCATCAATTCTTCTTTTATCTTCATCTAACCTTGCATTAATCTGATAGTCGACTTGTTGCTGCCAGTATTCATGGCCCGGCTCCCCTGCTGCATTACGATATACGTTAGCGGTCGGTAGACTTTCATCTAATTGCCTGAATTTGTCTTCGAAATCACCTTTTGACTGTTTAATTACCGAAGCATGTGTACTAAATGCCATGACTACAAACGTTGACACTAGGAGTCGCGATGGAAATGTTATTTTTATCACTGAATCGTTTCTCTTGTTATTGTTTTTAGCTGGGTAGAGTGAATACAAACTGATGTTTGCCTGAGTATTTTTATGGCAAGAGTATACAATAGACAATATTAAGTTTGTCATGGGAATTAACTACTTTGTAACTTTTCATGTTAAGGATATTTTTCTGAAATAATCCTTAACTTCTTACAACACTGAACTAGACTGAGCGAATATAAGACGATGAAGCTTAGTGGAGGTGACCAAATGACTAAACATGTATTAATTACGGGGGGAAATCGTGGGATTGGGCGAGCCTTCGTTGAACACTATTTGAAGGCTGGTTGGAATGTTACGGCCTGTTGTCGAGACCCGAAAAAAGCGGTTGAATTGTCGGTATTAAAATCAAATTATGAACAACTAACGGTTCTCGCACTCGACGTAACTCTTTGTGAGTCGATGGCTGCGCTAACAGAAAAGTTAGCCGATACTCCGCTCGATCTATTGATCAATAATGCTGGTTATTATGGACCCAAGGGAGTCGAGTTCGGAAGCTGCGATGCTAATGAATGGCGTAAAGTCATTGAGGTCAACACTA
Organism: uncultured Shewanella sp.; assembly: GCF_947497935.1. Classification (GTDB taxonomy): domain Bacteria; phylum Pseudomonadota; class Gammaproteobacteria; order Enterobacterales; family Shewanellaceae; genus Shewanella. Next base: position 217,127 of record NZ_CANMIO010000005.1, on the reverse strand, counting down.
TAGCACCATTACTACTCACTCAAGCCTTGTATCAAAATCTAAAACTTGGGTCTAATACTGTGGCTGCATTTATTTCCTCTAAAGTGGGCAGTATGGAAGATAACTCGAGTGGGGGAGGCTATTATTATCGCTCATCTAAAGCCGCGTTAAACTCAGTGGTTAAGAGTCTATCAATTGACTTAAAAGGTGATGGGATAAAATGTGTCGCCTTGCACCCAGGTTGGGTACTGACAGCGATGGGCGGCCCTAAAGCGCTTATCGATACTGATATGTCGGTTAAAGGAATGTTGGAGGTAATTGGAAAGTTAACATGGGATCAAAGTGGTGAGTTTTACGATTACCAAGGGAAACCAATACCTTGGTAATTTAAATTTTGACGCTAATGGAAAGAAAGTGAGCTACTCAACACTTTTAAATAGCGTAAATTATAATTAACCCGACGAACCTACTCTGAAAATAGGATTTTTGATACCCTGTTTTAATAATTGGCATCACCGTGACTTCACACGTTTATGCGGTAGTAAAATTGCGATAGAAGTCTCAGTTTTCAGGATTTTAGAAAAAATTCTATCCGTATGCAGTAAATAACTAAAATTTAGTTTGCATCTGCTGAAAAAAGGAGTACTTTCGCGCTCCTTAATTTAACTTAACTGGAAGAATTGTAATGAGCGACAATAAGTTTATTATCGGAAGTGAAGAGTGGTGTGCATTCCCATCTCTTGGTGTTCCTGCAATTAAAGCTAGAGTAGACTCTGGCGCCAGAACGTCATCAATCCATGCTGTTAATATCCGTCCTTTTAAAAGAGAAGGCGAGCCATGGGTTTCTTTTGAACTTCACCCGATACAAAACAGTCGCAAGATCATTCTTAGATGTGAAAGCAAAGTTATTGATCGCCGTAGTGTAAAGAGCTCTAACGGTGAGTCAGAGAAACGCTATGTTATCGCCTCTGTTATCCAGTTGGGCGGTAATGCTTGGGAAGTTGAGTTGACCTTAACGAACCGTGACAGTATGGGGTTCCGCATGCTGCTAGGTCGTGAAGCAATGAGCAACAAGACCTTAGTTGATCCATCTGAATCATTCTGCTTAGGTGAGAAGGACGACGTAGAGGTTGAACATCTTTATGGTGTTAAAACCGCTAAGAAAAGTGGCCTTAAGATCGGGTTACTAGCCAGCAACCCTGACTTATACAGTAACCGACGCATCATCGAAGCGGGTGAGCAACGCGGTCATGAGGTGGTATTTTTAAATATCAGCCAATGTTATTTAAAGCTTGATGCATCTTCACCAGAAGTCCACTATCGTGGTGGCAGAGTGTTGAATGACGTTGATGCAGTTATTCCACGTATTAGACCAAGCATGACTTTCTATGGTTGCGCGTTAACACGTCACTTCGAAAGTTTGAATATCGAGGCATTAAACACGTCTGATGCGATTACTCGTTCAAGAGATAAGTTATTTTCGCTGCAGTTATTGCAGAAAAATAACCTAGATATTCCAACAAGTGGTTTTGCTAACTCGCCAGTGGATACTAAAGATCTAATCGACATGGTTGGTGGCGCTCCGCTTATCGTTAAGCTGCTTGAAGGTACACAGGGTAAGGGCGTTGTTCTTGCTGAAACAACGAAAGCAGCAGAAAGTGTGATTAACGCATTTAAATCTCTGCGTGTTAACTTACTTGTGCAAGAGTTCATTAAAGAAGCCCAAGGTAAAGACTTACGCTGTTTTGTGATTGACGGTAAGGTTGTTGCCTCAATCGAGCGTACAGCGGCTCCTGGTGAGTTCAGAGCTAACATTCATATGGGTGGTAGTGCTTCAATCGTTTCTGTGAGCGCTGCGGAAAGACAATTGGCGATTAAAGCTGCTAAAACAATGGGCTTACGTGTTGCTGGTGTTGATATTATTCGTTCTAGCCGAGGACCTCTATTACTAGAGATTAACTCGTCACCTGGACTGGAAGGCATTGAATCAGCGACAGGTATTGATATCGCTGGTGCGATGATCGAATCTATCGAGAAGAAACTAGGTTGGAAAGCTGAATAGCAGCTGCTAATTTATAATCTACTCTAAAAAGCGCTATGTCTTAGACATAGCGCTTTTTTTATATTGTTTATATGTCGGCAGACTGATTAATAATGCTAGAGAAGCTTTTAAGGTGAAAAACATGTTAGTGTGACATTTTTGTTAAAGCAACAGCCTAAATACCATGATCATCCCACTAACAGAAACACACTTCGATGCCGTTATTGCTCTTGGAAATCAAGTTCATGGTGATGGTTACCTCGACTTTGAAACATTAGCTCATATCGTAAAACTCGGTAACAAACATGACATTAATAGCTGTTTTATTGCCATCGACGAGGGTGATCTACTTGGCTTTAGGCTATGTTACGCCTCTGGGCAGTGGCCGATTGACAAATGGTGTACGATATCTGATTGGCAAGTTGAGCCGAGTAAAGTTGGTTATCTGAAGTGTAATACGGTAGCCGAGCAGGCGAGAGGCAAAGGGTTAGGGGGAAAACTTTTAACGGCCTCAATAGCGGCGTTAACCGAGCAAGGAGCCATTGCGGGTGTGAGCCACCTTTGGAAGCAAAGCCCTAATAATGCTGCAGTTAAGTACTTCACTAAAGCTGGAGGAAGGCTCATCAAAGAGCACCCTAATCGCTGGAACAATACAGTAGAACATCCACAATATATTTGTATTCTATGTGGGCCGAATTGTCATTGCGCTGCATGTGAAATGCTACTGATGTTTTAAGGGAGTACTATGCACATTAACCAAAGCGACCGATTCGATCCATTAGTTGCCAAATCCCCCAAACAGCTGTCCACATGTCGTTCTTATTGGTCCGATACAATAGATATCGGCACTGCAAATCCAGCCTTAACTGATAGGATCCACATGGACGTAGCGGTTATTGGAGGAGGCTATACAGGATTATTAACTGCCTATTATCTAGCAAAACATTATCAAGTTGATGTCTGCGTGCTTGAGGCTAATCGAGTTGGATTCGGTGCTAGTGCGAGAAATGCCGGTTTTGTGCTCAAAGGTTCCGGTCGACTAGGTTATAGCCAAATGGCTAAACGCTGGGATCTAGATACTGCTAAAGGGATCTACTCCGAATTTAGCGAGGCTGTGGGACGTGTCGAAGGTTTAATAAAAGATCACCGTATTAATTGTGACCCACAATCTAAAGGCTACCTAAAAATAGCTCATAATGCGAAAGCAATGTCTCAACTTACCGACTCGGCAAACTTTATAGGAAGGTATTTAGGTGACGACGCTCAAATACTCACTCTGTCACAACTCCAAGCTAATTATATGGATCATCGACAGGCTTTTGGGGCTTTAAGGCTCAAAAATGGCTTTGGAGTCAACCCTCTCAAACTATTAATGGGTTACAAGGCTATGGTTGAGAAGCTAGGGATCCCTGTGTATGAGCAGTCTTGTGTCGAGTCATGGGTTGAAGAAAATGGTTCTCATCACTTGATGACAATGAAAGGAGAAGTTATCGCAAAGAAAGTGGTGACATTAGGCAATGGCTATACACCAAAGCATTTTAACTCGGCTGTAGATAACCGATTTTTACCCATCTTAAGTAATATCATAGTCACCGAACCTCTGACTGAAGAGGAACTTGCCACTGCGGGACTTAAGAGCCGAGAAGTAATTATGGATACTAGGGTGCTTAAATATTATTACCGTTTATTACCCGATAACCGCTTACTCTTTGGCGGGCGAGGAGCTATTTTTGGTCGATATGCTGACAGCCCTATTTATCAGCAACGTCTCAAGTTTGCGTTAAACCAATGTTTTCCATCGCTGAAATATAAAGGCATCGATTATAACTGGACCGGTTGGATTGCAGCTGCTTTCGATGACATTCCCCATGTGTATGAGAATAATGGCATCGGCTACAGTCTTGGCTATTGTGGCTCAGGCGTCTCATTTAGTGCCCAAGCTGCCTATCGTTTGGCGCAGCAGATAGTTGGAAAGTCGGTACCCGAGCTTCCTCTTTATCACAGCGCAGCACCTAAGTTTCCTGGTGCAAGTTTAAGACGACTAGGGCAGTGGGGTTACTACCATTATGGCTGGATAAAAGACCGCTATTTTTAGCTGAAATTTTTACTCACCAACCTCTCTGTGCTACTTTTATAGATTACTTTTTTGCTATGGAGGAAGTCGTGAAGTCCACAGTAGACAAAATGTTGGTTAAGCACGATAAACTAGTACATTCAGAAGGGGTCAAAGTCTGCTCGCATACCCAGAGAGTAAAAGACGAATGGGTACAACATACCGTGATGATCGATGACTGTGATACACCCTTTACATTTCGGCGAACCAAAAAATATAAAAGTCTGAACGGTGCAAGGGTCAACATAACATATTATGCCGACACTCAGGGCGTGGCTGGTTTTGAAATGGAAATCTTCAAAGTTGTCAGGATCAAGCGAAGTTAATTTTTTAATTATTAATAGGCTTCGAAAGTCCATCAAGAAATTTGTACCGTTTAGTTGCAGGTAATCAGCTGTTATTAAGTATGAGTACAGTTACAGCTTGCTAAGCTCAGCCTCATAAAGCCCGCACCTAGTGGGCTACTCCTATGAGGTGGCTATGTATTCTACTCGACAACAATATCTCCAATACAGCGGATTGGCTTCTCAAATTATTGCTGACAATAAGTTGGCTATTCTTCGTCATAGCGTACAAATCTCTATTAAACTTACCCAAAGGATGTTGCTTAAACGTTACCTCAGCGTCGAACAGATTTCAGCGTTAACTCTGCTAAGCTTAAAATCGGAATCACTTGAGTTGCACAGGGCCGTTTTGCGTGCAGATATTGGTGCAACTGAAAGAAATATTTTGCTCGGTTATATCAATCAAAACCTTGAGTCGATAGATGAAGCTATCAGTGCTAGGCCAGTCAGTAGGTCGCTAATTAACTAAAGGTTTGACTATAATAAAATCAAGACATGGCTAGATTTGAATTAGCCAAAGCTTAAACTAAAGATGAAGCAACTAAGCTCCGGTCGGTATTGTTCATCTCAAACAATACCGCATTGCTTAAGTCATGTTAATTGATTCAACAGCGAATATTACAAAGGATCTGTTTTTCGTGAGAGATGATGCGCGCACGATAGCAAGAAGTATTAACTGTCGAACTTCTAGACAGTCGAATGCCCTTATCTTCTGTTTATTCTTCTTGAGTGTGTATTTCATCACTGTGACTATCAACGCCCACTCAGCTGAACCTCCCACAGCTATCAAGTCAGAGCCCAGAACCCTCATCATTGCAAATTCGAAAGCCTGGAAACCCTTTTCATATCTCGACGACAATGGCGAGCCAAGTGGGTTGCTGATAGATTTGTGGAAAGAGTTTGCAAAAGTTAATCGAATCCGAGTTGAGTTTGTTTTAACTGATTGGCAAGAATCGTTAGATAACCTAAAACATGGTAAAGCAGATATCCACGCAGGTTTATTATGGTCAACTGAAAGAGCCGAATTTTTTGATTATGGAGATAGTCTTGCTAAGTTAGATGGGCAGATTTTTGTTGAGCAATCGCTATTAAGTATGAATATAGAATCTGTCTTACAAAGTGAAACTTTAGGCGTCATAAAAGGAAGCTACGAGGATAGCTTTGTTAAAGGGGAGTTTCCTTACGCGAAAGTGCGCCTTTTCAATAATAATGAACAGATGATTTCTGCAGTCCTTAATGGAGGGCTAAATGTTTTTATTGCCGATTTTCAAGTGGCGAACTTCTACTTATATACAGCTAATCAGCAGAATGCATTTTCTCCCGCAAGACATGTATACACATCTTCAGTCAAACCCGCAGTAATAAAGGGCAACAAAGTGTTGCTAGACTTAATCAAAGACGGTTTTAATCGTGTTGAACAAGATGAATTAAACCGTATTCAACGCAAGTGGCTTCATATTGAAACTGTCTACCCTAATTACCTCGTGCCATTAATGATGACACTATTGTTAAGTATGATAGTGCTTTACATTATCCAATTGAAAAGAACCGTGTTACATAGAACTAAAGCGCTTTATCGTGCCAACAAAGAGTTGCAATTACTTGCGAGTCAAGATGGGCTAACGGGGATCAATAACCGGCGTAATTTTATCCATGAGTTTGAAAGACGAAATCGTCAACGAAGTAACAGTTTGACGCTACTGCTGTTTGATATCGATAGGTTTAAAGGGGTAAACGATAGGTTTGGCCATCTTGTCGGAGATCAGACTATTCAAGCGATAGTAAAAAGGGTGAATTCAATTCTATCACAGGAAGCGATATTCGGCCGGATCGGAGGAGAAGAGTTTTGTGTTTTCATGACCGGCCTCGACGAACATGAAGCGGTTCAATTTGCGACTAATATTCAAAGGTGTATTTCTAAAAGCAAGGTGATGACAGATGCTGGTGAATTAGCTATCTCAGTCAGTTTGGGGGCTGTGTATAGTTGTAAAAAAGAATTGGATTGCAAGGAACTATTGCATACAGCCGACCAGCTAATGTATCAGGCTAAAAGCCGAGGACGTAATTGTTTTGAATTTGAATCTGTGTGATTTAAATTTGTATAGAGATAAAAAAACCCAGCCTAAGCTGGGTTTTTAGTAGGGCATACCAATTACTTGGCAGTCATTAGAGCAACGGCATTATCTAGCATGCGATTACTGAAGCCCCATTCGTTATCATACCAAGCCATGACTTTAACAAGACGACCGTTAACACGTGTTTGTGTCGCGTCAAAGTTAGAAGAGAATGGATTATGGTTAAAGTCGATAGATACCAATGGTTCGTGGTTAACAGCCAATACTTCACTTAATGGTGCAACTGAAGCCGCTTTCTCAATGATAGCGTTAATCTCTTCAACTGTAGTATCACGTGCAGCAACAAAAGAAAGGTCAACCAATGACACGTTTACAGTTGGTACACGAACCGCTAGACCGTCAAACTTACCAGCAAGCTCAGGTACAACTAGACCTACTGCAGCAGCAGCGCCAGTTTGAGTCGGGATCATCGACATTGCAGCAGCGCGAGCGCGGCGAAGGTCTGTATGATAAACGTCTGACAAACGTTGGTCGTTTGTATAAGCGTGAATCGTAGTCATAAGACCCGATTCGATACCGATCTCATCATTTAGTGGCTTGGCAAATGGCGCTAAACAGTTAGTCGTGCAAGAGGCATTTGAAATTACCGTCATGTCACTGGTGATGAGCTCGTTGTTGACGCCATAAACGATGGTGGCATCAACATTTTTGCCTGGTGCAGAAATAATGACTTTTTTCGCGCCAGCATCAAGGTGCGATTGCACAGATTCTTTAGATGTGAATATACCAGTACATTCAAATACCACGTCAACATCTAGTTCTTTCCAAGGAAGTTTAGAAGGGTCACGCTCTTGGAAGGTTAAGATTTTGTCTTCGTTAACAAAAATAGCATCGTCTGCATGTTCAACTTTTGCGTTAAAGCGACCATGCACTGAATCGTACTTAGTTAAGTGAGCGTTGATTGAAGCATCGCCTAAATCGTTAAGTGCAACAATCTTGATAGGATAGTTCTTTTCGCTTTCATATAAAGCACGTAGAACATTGCGGCCGATACGGCCATAGCCGTTAATTGCAACTCGGATAGTCATCTCATATCCCTCAGGTAAATGTAAAAAACATAATCTGGTAGTAAAATTACCAAACTGGCAGCCATCGTCAAGTTATATCGGTGAAAAAAGCCTAAGTTTTGCGTTTGTTTTAGTAATTTTTTTACACGTGTCGCGAATTTGTATATAAATCGTCTAAATTTACAGGATAGCTGTAAGTTGGCAAATTTATTGCCGAAATAGGAATTTAACCTGCAAATCTTATGGCGACTTAGTTAAATCTTTATCCAGCAATATTTTTAGCTTACTTTGTTGATACTTTCCAGCCTCTAGTTGATCTGCTAGGACAACGGCATCACGATCCAACTTACGCTGTAAATTCTTGTTACCCTTTATCAGTGCTAGCATCTGCTCTTGAGAAAATTTAGCCTCTGTCATTTCGATATTGGTTTTAGAGAGCCAGTATTCAATATCGCCTCTTTCTTCAAAACGGTAGAGGGTAGCGAGGGCTAGCAACCAATCCGGTTGGAAATTGTCTTGGTTAGTTCCTTGAAAAGCTTGTGCATAAAGGTGTTTAGATTTAAGTGGATTAATTCGTAAATAATAAGAGGCTAACTGAGCTTGTAGGTCGACATCTTTTATCTTATTCGCTTTTTCCGCGGCAAATAACACGGCTTCTGCTTCATTGTCATTAAAGCGGGACCAATGATAGTAAGCAAGGTGAGGATCTGAACTACCTCGAGTCGTCTCTTGTAATTGTGCAAGCGATTGCGAACTGAGGCCGAATGCTCGTGCACGTTCATTAGTTCGCTCAGGATGTAAAATGTGTTGTACGCCAGCCGCGAGTTCGACACATTTATTGTAATCTTCTAAGTACAACAGCTGCTGATAAATTTGCTCACCAGACGGCATTTGTATACTTTTTAGCTTGAACCTATTGCGGATCAGGTCTCCTCGCTCAAATCTACACCAGCTATCTTTATGCAGATCGGCACAAAGTTCAGGATTTTTGTTACAAATAACCTGAGTATTCGTCGGCTGTTCACAGCCAAAAAGGCCAAATAAAACCGTAATCCCGAAAAATGATGTAAACATTACAAATTTTCTGTTCAAACCTAGCTCCATGGCTATATTTATCTAATAAAATTACAGTGTTATAAAAAATATCTTGCTAGCCTGACAGCCGACTTTTCATTACAATGGCGCCGACCAAACGGGGAAAGACACCCTATATAACGTTAGATTATTGGTCTTTTCTTTTTGTTACTCAAACATTTCTGATGAAAAAATCAGAAAAGTGAGATAAAGGATCTGTTAATGAGCGCTGATAAACACCTACAAAGTTGGCAAGAACGTTTCGAAATGGCTGAGGCTATGCAGCCATTACTTGGTAAGTTATACCGTAACCAAGGTGTAGAAGTTGTTGTCTATGGCAAACCTCTACTAAATGCCTCTACAATCGAAATCATTAAATCGCACCGTTTAGTGCGTCGCCATGTTGGTGAAAAACTTAGACTACGTGAAAGCTTTCCATTTGTTGAAGCTTTAAGCAAGTTAGCGGTAAAACAGTGCAAAGTTGATATCGGTAAATTAGCAGTAAATTACTGGCGCGAATACCCAGATGCAAGTCAGATTGAGGCTTATATGAGCCGTGAACTTGCAGATGCTATCAGTAACGAAGATGACGAAGCTGCTAGAGATGTCGTCCTGTACGGTTTTGGTCGTATTGGTCGTCTGTTAGCACGTCTACTTATTGAAAGAACGGGTGTTAGCAACAAGCTTAGACTTCGTGCAATCGTTCTTCGAGGTGGCCGTAAAGGTGATTTAGAAAAGCGTGCAAGCCTACTGCGTCGTGACTCAGTACACGGTCCATTTAATGGTTCTGTTGAAGTCGATGAAGAGAACAACGCGATTATCGCAAATGGTACCTACATCCAGGTTATCTACGCTAACTCTCCAGATGAAGTGGATTACACTAAATTTGGGATTTCAAATGCTCTTGTGGTTGATAACACGGGTATTTGGAAAGATGAAGCGGGTCTTGGTTTACACCTTAAATCTCCTGGCGCAAGTAAAGTATTGCTTACTGCACCAGCAAAAGGCGCAATTAAGAACGTAGTTTATGGTGTAAATGAGCAAGACATCCTTGACGAAGATACTATTGTATCAGCTGCAAGCTGTACGACGAACGCGATTACACCAGTGCTTAAAGCGGTTAATGACAAGTACGGTATCGAAAATGGTCACGTGGAAACAATCCACTCATACACTAACGACCAAAACCTAATCGATAACTACCACAGTGCAGACCGTCGCGGACGTAGTGCTCCACTTAACATGGTAATTACTGAAACGGGCGCAGCTAAAGCTGTATCTAAAGCATTACCTGTACTAGAAGGTAAACTAACAGGCAATGCGATTCGTGTACCTACGCCTAACGTTTCTATGGCGATTATTAGCTTAAACCTTAACGGTGAGACTAATAAGGACGATCTTAACGAGTATCTAAAAGATATGGCGCTGCAGTCTGAATTGCAAAACCAGATTGATTACACCGATTCAACTGAAATCGTTTCCAGTGACCTTGTGGGTTCACGTTACGCGGGTGTTGTTGATTCCCAAGCGACTATTGCTGAAGGCAATCGTGCAATACTTTACGTATGGTATGACAATGAGTTTGGCTATAGCTGCCAGGTTGTTGGTGTTATGCAAAAAATGCTTGGCCTTAACTACCAGTCACTTCCAAATGGCTAATTTGTTATAGTTCAATACTTGTTGATAAAACGCCTCTATATTAGAGGTGTTTTTTTTGTAAGATTCTTAGTGATCCACGCTTTTACTTTCTTCGTTTAAGGCATACCTGTTTATGAAGCCTGAATTGATTCACAGAGCATCTTTAACAAAATCATAAGCCTGAACTGAAAAGGGTAGGGTAGTTGCATTAGCATGATCCGGGCTCGTCAAATTAAACTGCGAAAGATAATAGTAATGATAACCGCTAATAAACAGTATTCACTTCGGTCGGTCTTTTGGCTGACTATTCACCTAAAAGCTTAAAAAATGTAAGTGTTGCTGAATTTAACATCAAACAGTCATGAAATTGTTTTTTCGAGATTGACTCTCAACAGTAAATCGGTAGAATGCCATTCCGTAGTCAAGGGGAAGCAAGCTTAGCAAGAGCTTGATTACGGATTAAATTGAAATGCGACATTAGCTCAGTTGGTAGAGCGATACCTTGCCAAGGTATAGGTCATCGGTTCGAACCCGATATGTCGCTCCAATTTACATCATGTGGCGCGATGGCAGAATGGCTATGCTGCGGATTGCAAATCCGTCGATCTCGGTTCGACTCCGGGTCGCGCCTCCATAACTTTTTATAGTTATAAGAATATGAATTTGGTGAGTTTTAATCCTAACAGGATAAAGCAGTATTGGTACCGACAATACGCATCGTCAAAATCAAAGAGTTTGCCCGTGTGGTGGAATCGGTAGACACAAGGGATTTAAAATCCCTCGCTGAATAAGCGTGCCAGTTCAAGTCTGGCCACGGGTACCATCATTAAAGCCTCCGCATTAATATGCGGAGGCTTTTTTGTATATGCAGCTTATAAAGAACAAGGGATTTGTTTTTTATAACAGACGCCTCGCTAATAAAGAGTGCCAATTCAAGTTTGGCCACGGGTACCATCTTCTTATGAAGAGTGACTAAACCAGCCTAGAGCTGGTTTTTTTACGTCTAAAATTTGATAGAAAGCAGTAAGACCTAATAATCCCTCGCACTCTTAGCAAGGTAAGAGGGGCTGAGCAAGACTATCAACTTTTATTTAATCTGTTGCGACTTGATACGGTCGATACTCTCACATAGGTTTCAATGTAGTTGTTACTAAAACCTGTATTCATGCACATATTCACGCCTCATTAGTCATTACATTCTCTTACTTCAGCTTCAGACTCCACTAAATGCACTCAGATTAGATAAATAATTGTTGGTTTGTTTTTTTGTACTATTATTTTTTTATTAGTTATTTACGGATGAAACTAAAATATGTTCAAAGGAATGACGATAAAGATAAAACTCATAATACTTGCTTCCCTCGTAACGACTTCAATGCTGCTATATGGTGTCTTCGAGAACGTTATTATAAACAAAATCATATACGCAGAAGAGGTAGCATCTCAAAACTGGTTTATTGAGTCAGAACTTCTAGCTCTTAGACGTCATGAAAAAGATTTTTTTTCACGAATGGATGATAAATACCTAGAGAAGCATGCTGCTGTTATGGTTCAAATAAAGAAGGATTTAGTTAAGCTGAACGAAGATCATCTTTTGTTATTTAATATAGGAGCGAACAGTTCTACTACCCTTAATCAGCTTGACAACTACCAAAGATCATTTGTCGAATTAGCGCAGCTTTCTCACCAAATCTATGATAAAGATGGCCTTGAGAAAGAAATTGATGCTACTAGAGCCAAACTAGAAGAGGCGATTGTTAATACTAATTCCATAAGAGTTGAGCATCTTATGGTTGAGCTTATAGAGTCTGATTATGAGTTTCGTATTAATCACTCTCAGCAAACACTTGAAGAATTACTTATAAGTAAGCAAGCACTAGAGTTAGCGATCGAAGAGTACCCAGGGGTTAGGCCTGTTTATGACGCTTATTTCGGTACGTATAATGAACTTATTGAATTACACCTTAAGATCGGGTTTGAGTATAATGAAGGTCTTAGAGGAGTAATGAGGGTTAATGCTCAAGAGGCTGAGGCTGGGATTGTAGACAACGCCAAGAGTATTTCTCTATTAATATCCGACTATATCGAAGGCCAGAAAGTCAGGTTGCACATTTTAGGGCTTGTTTTACTTTTATTCACCTTGAGCTTCGTTTATCTCATAGCGACCAATATCAATTCTAGACTCAACGCTCTCAATCACATGGTCAAGAAGTTATCTACTGGAAATAGAGACTTAACAAGTCGAATAAATTTTGAAGGCCGAGATGAATTTAGTGATATAGCCCGATCGTTTAATCGATTTGTTGAATCACTCCAGGAGGCTTTTCAGGAAATAAGGGACAGTTATGAAGCGATTAATCTTGCTAGTCATGATATGTCAGACAAGTTAAATATGACGACTCAGGGCTTCAGTGACGCTGTTGTTCGTGTAAATAGCATTAGTAGTTCTGTACATGAGTTAGTATCAGTAAATTCAGAAATAAACCTTTCAATTAACGCCACTGATGATGCCTCAAACCAGCTAGGGAAAGCAAATGAACAAGCATTAGACATATCAAAACAATCAAATGCTGAGATCAACGATTTGAATGAGAGGTTATTAAGTGGCCAAGAAAAAATTTCCGAACTAAATGAGCAATCAGTGAAAATTCAAAGTGTAACAAAGGCCATTCAAGAGTTAGCTTCACAAATTAATTTGTTGTCTCTAAATGCTGCTATTGAGGCCGCTAGAGCTGGAGAGCAGGGGAGAGGATTCGCTGTTGTCGCCGATGAAGTAAGAGGTCTATCTGGTAAAACAGATGAGGCTACGTTAGCTATCGATGAAACCATCGTTGAATTACAAAAAAAATCATCGTCGTCGTAAATATTCTTCAAGAGTCAATTAAAACAGCGCAGGATACTTTGACCAAGAGTAAAGATGCCAATAATGAACTCATTACTGTTGAAGACTTGTGTCGGAGTTTGTCTTCACAAACCTCACAACTAGCTACTGCTTCAGAAGAGCAGCAGTACACTAATAATGAGGTGAATGGCCATTTACAAGAACTCGTCGCAATTTCGAGTGCTAATGAAGATCAAATTGCACAGTCGCAGCAATCAACGGATATCGTTTTGCTTCAATCTAAGAAACTGAAAGCGACGATTGATAGTTTTAAAGTGTATTAAGCTATCGAGATAACAAAGAGGAGTTATTCGAGCTGAGCCACATTTTAGATTATCGATATAGCTCTTGTCGTTGTAACTTTAAGAGCGTTCAAATCTGCACATAACTACAGCCTAGCTTTGATACGCCTAAAATATAAATTGCCAGCTTGTTGAGCTTTTTTAAAATGCATTCAAGTTCATAAAGTCGTTACTGATTAAGCTTTCGTCTTGCTTTGTTTATAATTTAAGTTTTTCGCTCGCGATTTAACCACATGAATAAAAACAATAAGTTATTAGTTGACTCATTTTTTTAATCCAGTAAAGTACGTTTCGTTCCCAGCGGTTAAGGGAACAAAATGGCGCGATGGCAGAATGGCTATGCTGCGGATTGCAAATCCGTCGATCTCGGTTCGACTCCGGGTCGCGCCTCCATAACTTTTTATAGTTATAAGAATATGAATTTGGTGAGTTTTAATCCGAACAGGATAAAGCAGTATTGGTACCGACAATACGTATCATCAAAATCAAAGAGTTTGCCCGTGTGGTGGAATCGGTAGACACAAGGGATTTAAAATCCCTCGCTGAATAAGCGTGCCAGTTCAAGTCTGGCCACGGGTACCAAATAACTCTTTCGAGAGTTGCAGAGAAGCCTCGACAATGTCGGGGCTTTTTTGTATCTAGTGTTTTACTAGAAGCACAAGGGATTTACTTTTTATAAGAGATGCCTCGCTGATACAAGATATCAATTCGATTCTGGCCACGGGTACCATCTTCTTATGAAGAGTGATTAAACCAGCCTAGAGCTGGTTTTTTTACGTCCAAAATTTGATAGAAAGCAGTAAGACCTAATAATCTCTCGCGCTCTTGATAAAGTAAGGCGTGCCACGCTCTTCGAAAAAGCGAGTCTGGGTACGGATACCATCATTAAGGCCCCTGCAAAAGCTGGGGCTTTTTTGTATCTAGCGTTTTACCAGGAGCACAAGAGATTCACTTTTTATAACTGACATCGAGCTAATGAGCAGTCCTGTCCATTTTCAAATATGATCACAGAACATAATTACCTGCTGTAAAGCTGAAATACTACAGAGAAGATTACGTCAAATGTGATTGGAGTAAAGATAGGAGTCTTGCTATTAATTGGGCTATATCTGAACATCTTTTACCTTGTTCGAATATGTTTTAAGCAGTTGAATCAAATAAATTAATAACCAGTTGACTCAATTTTATAATCGAGTAAAGTATGCCTCGTTCCCAGCGGTTGAGGGTACAAAATGGCGCGATGGCAGAATGGCTATGCTGCGGATTGCAAATCCGTCGATCTCGGTTCGACTCCGGGTCGCGCCTCCATAACTTTTTATAGTTATAAGAATAAGAGTTTGGTGAGTTTTAATCCGAACAGGATAAAGCAGTATTGGTACCGACAATACGTATCGTCAGAATCAAAGAGTTTGCCCGTGTGGTGGAATCGGTAGACACAAGGGATTTAAAATCCCTCGCTGAATAAGCGTGCCAGTTCAAGTCTGGCCACGGGTACCATCATTAAGGCCCCTGCAAAAGCAGGGGCTTTTTTGTATCCGCAGTTTAAAAAGCACAAGGGATTTGTTTTTTATAACAGATGCCTCGCTGATACAAGATATCAATTAGATTCTGGCCACGGGTACCATCTTCTTATGAAGAGTGACTAAACCAGCCTAGAGCTGGTTTTTTACGTCCAAAATTTGATAGAAAGCAGTAAGACCTAATAATCCCTCGCACTCTTGATAAAGTAAGCCGTGCCACGCTCTTCGAAAAAGCGAGTCTGGGTACGGATACCATCCTCTCTTGTAACAGTAAAAAGGCCTCTGCATTAACATGCGGAGGCTTTTTTGTATCTAACGTTTTTGATAGAGGCATAAGGGATTTACTTCTTATAACAGACGCCTTGCTGCGTAAATAAGTCACTTCCTTTAAAAAGAGGAGCTGGCTAAGGGCGACTATCATTAAGGGATATTCATTATCATCCCTAGTTCTTTTTGGCACCTACATTCTAGCTTTGATAAGCAAACAAAAGCCCTATGAAATAGGGCTTATTTTAAAAGAGCTGTTAACCGAACTGAGAACCTAAATACATTTGGCCGGCTTAGGCAAACCTGCAATTTTGGTTGCTTGCTTTGCAGGTCCAACAGGGAAGAGGGTATAAAGGTACTTAGAATTACCTTTGTCTGTACCTAGCTTTAAACCAATAGCTTTAACCAGTACTCTGATTGCCGGGCTGGTTTTAAATTCTAAATAAAAGTCTCGAACAAAGTTAATGACTTCCCAATGTGCTTCGGTAAGTATGATGTCTTCTTGAGCCGCAATAAGTGGCGCAAGCTCAGGAGTCCAATCATTAACAGACTTTAGATAGCCTTGATGGTCCGTTTCGATTTGTGTTCCGTTGAATTCAATCATTTTACCAACTAATTACTTTATTAAATTTTAGGCTGAGCGATACAAAATCATCGTAATTGATCTGTTTTGTGTCTTTTAACAGGTTTGTCAGCCCACGAGCTTTCACATCTTCTTGTAATGCGACGACATTATACTCTTTTAACTGTGCGACCCAATCTTGTTTTAGCAAACAGTTAACCGCATTCCCTGTCAGTAAAATAGAATCTGATTGCTTGGCATAACGCAAACATGTCTTTAATGCGGAGCTTTGCTCTGGTGAGCTTTGTATTAGGTGTAAAATCATTAGAAAACGATAACCTCATCCACTGCATTAAAATGGCTAGCAATCTCATCTGGCGCGCTTAATGTTACGTCAATTCGCAGTTCTTGCTCTGACAACCCCAATTCTTGCATAGACTCGCTACACACCAAGACGGTATCTATGTCATACAAAGGCAGTGCGCCTAATGTCGAAATATAGTCTTTAGCTCCAATGGACTCAGGATCTTGGTCTCTAAGTAGAGTTAACACCGCCTCATTAGTAAATAATAAGCTAACTTCTTGCTCAAAGCTTGCGCTGAGCAAAGACAAATCAAGGCCTTCTCGGCCATGTGCAGTACCATGAGGTGGCTGCTTAAAAACAATACACAATTTTTTCATAAACGCTTTTTGCCTTGCAAACAAGATTAACTAAAGAGTTAAAAGCAGACTAATCTGTCAGCAGTTTCTATCCCGATCACTAACTCACCTAAGCCGCCCATTATAAATGGGGCCTGCATATTCCATTGACTCAGGTTATTTTCCTTGGCCTCGGACTCAGAAAGAACGCCACGGCGAAGTGCGGCAGATACACAATTGACTAAAGCGGTTCCGTATTGGTTATGTAACTCAATCCAGGCTTGTTTGAGATCGAATTCGTCGCTGGCGGGACTATTGAGATGGTTGGTGTTCAATACGCCATCTTGATAGAAAAATATCTTCTCAATGCTGTGACCGCTTTCTAATGCGGCCTTAGCGAATCGGTAGGCACTGTAACTTGCTGCACTGCCATAGCTGGCAGAGTTAACCTGAATAATAAATTTGCTCATGGTAAAAAAAATGGCCCTGTAATAGGGCCATTTTAACTCAATTAAAATTAATTGGTATTAGTCATCTCCGCCAACACCCATTAAATGCAGCAGTGCAACGAAAAGATTTAAGAAATCTAAGTATAAAGAGATGGTTGCACGAATATAGTTAGTTTCGCCACCATTAACAATTTTGCTTGTATCGTAAAGAATGAAGCCTGTCATTAACAATGCGATACCTGCGTTAAGCGCCATAAAGACCATACCGTTACCTAGGAATAGGTTAACCAGTAGGCCAACAACCATAATGACTAAGCCTGCGATAAGGAAACCGCGCATAAACGAGAAATCTTTTTTCGTCGTTACAGCGTAACCTGAAAGGGTGACGAAGATTAATGATGTTAAACCCAGTGCCTGCATGATTAGTTGAGGACCGTTTGCCATGCCCGCATAGTGGTTAAGAATGTAACCGAGTGAAGCCCCTTGCATACCAGTGAAGGCAAATACCCAGAAGATCCCAGCACTTGAGTCAGCCTTCTTAAGGGTGACAAATAAAAGCACTAAGCTACCAATTGATAAGCCTAAAGACATCATTGGACTAATTGCCAACGCCATCGCCAAACCTGCGCACACTGCAGAAAACGCTAGGGTCATAGAAAGCAGCATATAGGTGTTTTTTAGCAGTTTGTTTACTTCGACTGAAGTGCTGCTATACGCAGTTTGTTGTGTCATATCTTTCATATCTTTCTCCGAAGACAAATTTCAAGCTATTTTGTTTGAGCACGAGATAAACAAAGAGTTCCCTTGGACGACATTAATGGGGAAACTCTATAAGTAATTGAATCATACAGTAGCCAAACCAAGGTATAAAGGGATTGGGACATAAAATAAGCCCAAGTTAACCTTAGTTAATCTAGCCAGTCCTTATGTAACTTCTCACTATCGCCTAAATAATCCAGAACCCAAGCCATAGCGGGTGATTGATTGGTCGCATTCCAAGCTAGACAGCAAGGGCTAGTTTTATTTGGGCGCTCAAGTTGTTTCTGGATCAAGGCTCCCGTCTTAATAAAGGGAAAGGCAAAGTGAGCCGGCATGTAACCAATACCTAAGCCTTCTCGGAAACAGTTGATGGCGCGGATCCAATCAGGTACGACTAATCGCCTTTGGTTTTCAAGCAGCCAGGTCATTCGCTTAGGGATCTCTCTAGATGTATCTTCGAGACAGATAGATGGATATTGTCTTAATTCATCATCAGTAAGGGGGCGGTCAATCTTCGCAAGCGGGTGGTTCTTTCCGACTAGAAAGTTCCACTCTATTTCACCCATGTCTCTAAAATGAAAATCACCCCCGACCGGGATAGCGGTCGTTGCGCCAATAGCAATATCACTTCGGCCAGTGGCTATAGATTCCCACACGCCATTGAAGACCTCTATTCGAATAATCAACTCGACATTGTCAAAGGTACGATAAAAATCGGCAATTAAATTACTGATTTTATCTGCTCTGACAATGTTATCGAGTGCGATGGATAGGGTAGGTTGCCAGCCATTCGCGACACGAATGGTATCGGCCCGCATGGCATCAATATCTGTCAAGAGTGTTCTTGAGTGCTTAACGAAATGTTCTCCAGCCGGAGTTAAGCTGACGCTTCGATGATGTCTTATAAATAAGACGACACCCAATTCTTCTTCAATCTGCTTTACGGCATAGCTCACAGCCGATGGGACTTTGTGTAATTTATTCGCTGCGGCGGTAAAACTGCCAACTCGGGCAACCATATCGATGAGTTGAAGCGATTGTTCTGAAAGCATGGTTCACATCCTGCTGTGATTTTTTTTGATGGCTAATGTGAAAAATAAACGTTTCACAGCTCTTTATCAAGTGTTTACACTGCGCGACTTTAATAAATCCAGATCAGAATTTCCAATTATGAACTCACTAACAAATGTAAAATACTACATTTTTCTCACATATCTAGCAGTGTTAAGTATGTTGGGCTTTATTGCCACCGATATGTACTTGCCTGCATTCAAAGCAATTGAAGACACAATGGCAACTTCGCCATCTCAAGTCGCAATGTCTTTGACTTTCTTCTTAGCTGGCTTAGCGCTTGGTCAGTTACTGTATGGACCTTTAGTTGAGCGTTTTGGCAAACGTAATTCACTGATCTTTGGTCTAGTACTTTTCGCTGCAGCAAGCTTCTCGCTAGCGGTAAGTGATTCAATCTTAGTATTTAATATTTCACGATTTATGCAAGCATTAGGTGCCTGTTCTGCCGGTGTAATTTGGCAAGCGATTGTTATTGAAAAATACGATGCCGCAAAAGCACAAGGTGTATTTTCTAACATTATGCCATTAGTTGCGTTATCCCCAGCTCTTGCTCCAATCTTAGGTGCGTTTATTTTACAGTCTTTAGGCTGGCAGAGTATTTTCATTACTTTAACCGCTATGGCTGCGGTAATGATTTTACTGACAGTTTGGTTTGTGCCTGCAGAAACCAAAGCAATCAGTCATGATAAAAAAGAGATCAACTTTGTATCGATTCTTAAAAATACCAAATTCCTAGGTAACGTAGTGATATTTGGTGCTTGTTCTGGTGCATTTTTCTCGTACCTGACATTGTGGCCAGTAGTGATGGAGCAACACGGTTTTGATGCTACAGCCATTGGATTAAGCTTTATTCCACAAACCATTACCTTTATTTTGGGTGGCTATGCGAGTAAAACCCTTATTCGTAAAATCGGTTCAGAGAAAACCTTAAAGCTATTACTATCTGTTTTTGGCACTTGTGCTATGTCTATTGCAGTTGTGACCATCTTGCTACAGGGGCTATCAATTTACCCATTGCTGGCTATATTCTCAGTTTTAGCAGCATGTAGCGGTGGTATTTACCCGATTGTCGTTAACGGTGCACTGCAAGAGTTCCCAGATAATGCGGCAAAAGCTGCAGGTTTACAGAACTTCTTACAGATCAGCTTATCATTCGGTGCATCAAGCCTTGTCGCTATGTGGGCAACAAGTGGTGAAGTCGCGATAGGTTGGGGGATCATGATCTGTTCTTTCATCGTATTTATGGGCTTCAAATTGCGTAATTACAAAACCTGGAATGAAGTTGGTGAAGAGATCGTAATGCCAGATCCTGCACGCATTGCGATCAATCAGGATGAGAAGTAACCAAATAGGTTGGCTCAAACAGTAAAGTGATAAAATTTTATAATTATCACTTTACAAGATGAAAAGAGCGCTATATTATTCGCGGCGTTCGGAGAGATGGCAGAGTGGTCGAATGCACCGGTCTTGAAAACCGGCATGGGTTTATAGCCCATCTAGGGTTCAAATCCCTATCTCTCCGCCATATTAAGAGAGGCCCCAGCAGAAATGCTGGGGCCTTTTCGCATTTAGCAAGTTTTACTTTGAATCCTAGGGTTCCTATTGTTTAGATCCAGCTATATCTCCGCCATATTTAAGATGAAGCCCGCTAATTTTTTAGCGGGCTTTTTCGTTTCGGATATAAAACTGATTAGAACCCTGGGTTCCTATTAGTTAAAGTCAGCTATCTCTCCGCCATATTCAAGATGAAAGGCTACTCGCAAGAGTAGCCTTTCATCGTTTGCAACAAGGAGTAGAATTTAAAGGCGGCTGTTGTTAAAAGGCCTTAGCTTACGCTATTGAAATGAGCTGGTTAACTCATTCTCAATGCACCTGTCTCAATATACAGCTCTCAATTCTTTGCTTTACATGAGGCAAAAAAAAGCCCCTATGCAGTAGGGGCTTTAGACTGAAGCTATTCTTGTATACTAACTTAGTGCATGCTCAGTTGGCACGGGGGACTGCGTTGGCTCTTCCACCCGAGACTTACTGCCAACCATGCGCTTAATATCCTCAATCATCACATACAAACATGGGATTAAGACTAAAGTCACCACAGTTGCAAACAATACACCAAAGGCCAATGATACCGCCATCGGGATCACCATTTTCGCCTGCATACTGGTTTCAGTCATGATAGGTACTAAGCCTATGAAGGTTGTCAGCGATGTAAGTAAAATTGCCCTAAATCGACGACAACCCGCCTCGAGTACCGATAACTTCATCGCGACACCTGACTCACGTGACTTATTTATATAGTCAACCATCACTAGTGAGTCATTCACCACAACACCTGCTGCGGCAATAATACCAAATACAGATAGGGCGCTAAGATCAAGGCCCAATAGCATATGCCCAAGTACAGAGCCAATCACACCAAACGGGATCACTGACATGATCATAATGGGTTGCGAGTAGGACTTCAGTGGTACGGCTAATAGGCTGTAGATCACTAACATAGAGATTAAGAAGTCTCTTAATTGAGTATCGGCGCTATCAAGTTGCTCTTGAATATTTCCTGAAACTTCACTCTGTACTCTTGGATATTTCGCCAGTAACTCAGGTAAGAAGTTATCACGAATATCCTTTGCAATTTTAAATGGCTCGGCTTGTTCAGCATCCACAGCCCCCCAAACGTTAATGGTTCTATTACCATTTTCGCGGCGTATACTGTTTACCCCATCGGTTACCACGATAGCAGCGACTTCAGAAAGTGGGATTTCGGCACCTTGAGGCGTCTTAATCATCACATCAGAAACTTGGGCAATAGAGTTACGTTGCTCTTCTGGATAGCGCAGCATCACCTTGATCTCTTCGCCGTTACGCAAAATACGTTGAGCTTCTAGGCCATAGAAACTGTTTCCTACCTGTCGCGCTATATCTGCGAGGGTTAGGCCTAAGCTATGGGCTAATGGCTTAAGTTCAAACTGGATCTCTTTAGCACTAGACTGACGACTGTCGTTTACATCACCTACACCTTTGAGAGTATTGAGTTTAGCTTTAAGCTCCTTAGCTGCTGCGACTAACTGCTCATCATCTTTACCTTCGAGTCTAAAGCTGATGTCGCCATCATCTCGTCCGCCACCAAACAAGTTATCTCGAATGGTAAACGACTTCATACCCGGAATGAGTGGCATGTTTTGGCGCCATAACTCGGCAACAGCAAAGGTATCGATAGGGCGGATTTCTGGATCCACCAGTTTT
Organism: uncultured Shewanella sp.; assembly: GCF_947497935.1. Lineage (GTDB taxonomy): Bacteria > Pseudomonadota > Gammaproteobacteria > Enterobacterales > Shewanellaceae > Shewanella. Next base: position 195,103 of record NZ_CANMIO010000005.1, on the reverse strand, counting down.
GTCATCACCTGCGCCGAAGTTCGACCACGAAGTTCTACCTGCATGTCAGAAATCATCTTCTGGCCATATTGGGCTTCAAGCTCGTTATCGACTCGTCTCAGCGCTTCTTCGATTGATAGCGCTGCCGATAAGGTCGCTTTCTCAGAGGCATCTATGTTCATCTCAAATGAGATCCGTGGGAAATCATGAGGGATTTTAGGTTGACCAATAAAGCGAACGAGTCCACCGGAATAGAGGCCTGCACAGACTAAGATCATGCTGATGAATATCATGATGACGGTATAGCGATACTTAACCGCAAGCTCCAATGATGGACGATAGTAACTGTGAATGAGTGTCTTTAGTCCTGAATCGACTTTGCCTTGTAAAAAGTTAACCCCGTTTCGTAGCCAATCGATTGGATTTTTTGAACCCGGCTTTACAACTGTCTTTTGTTTCATGCGTGCCAAGTGCGCTGGCAAAATTAGCTTAGACTCAATGAGTGAGAATATTAGGCACAGGATGACCACAAAACCAATGGCTTGGCCAAAGGCAGAAGAGGGGCCATCATCTAGGGTGATAGGCAAGAAGGCTGCAATTGTTGTAAGCACGCCGAAGGTCGCTGGCATTGCAACGCGTTTAACACCACGGATGACGTTGTCGAGGGTCTGTCCCTTTTCTTCACACTCTGCGTGAGCACTTTCGCCCATCACAATGGCATCATCGACCACAATACCTAAGACTAAGATAAAGGCGAACAAGCTAATGACGTTGATGGTGACATCAATCATTCCCATAGGCATAAATAGCAGGGTACCTAAGAAACAAACTGGTAGACCCATCATCACCCAAAAAGCGAGTCTCACACGTAGAAATAGTGCCAATAGAATGAAAACCAGTACGGCACCACTTTTCATACTGTCTAACATCAGGTTCAAACGGCCCTCTAGGTAATAGGTCATATCAACCCAAGGCTCTAACTTAACCCCTTGCGGCAACACTTTCTGTTTTTCAGCTATGTAGCCTTTAACCACATCGGCGACATCGGTAAGGCTCTGATCGTTAGCCGCACCGATAAAGAAGGTTACAGAGTTCATACCGTTAAATTTAGAGTACTGAATACCTTCTTCAAAACCATCGATAACAGTCGCCACATCGCCTAGTAAAAGGGTGGTGCCGTCTTCAAGAGTAATTAGCGGTAGGCTTTCAAACTCATAGCCGACATAGGCTTGATTCTGTACTCGTAGATTGATGTAACCGTTTTCGGCGCGGATTTGACCCGCTGACATATTACGTGAATAACCACGAACTGCATTGGCAACATCATTAAAGCTTAAGCCAAACTCTCGTAGCCTGTCTTTGCTGACCTCAATGGCAATCTCGTACCCAAGCCCACCATAAAACTCAGTAATATTTACTTTTGGTAGCTGTAGTAACTCATCATGGATCTTTTCGCCTAAGTCTTTTAATTGGCGCTGTGTCAGATCACCATAAAGGCTCATATACATTACTTCTTGACGTAATTTGATCCGCTCGACTTTAGGTCGCTCCATGCCGTCAGGAAAACTTGAGATAGAATCAATTTCTGATTTTACTTCTTCGAGTACCACTTGCGGATCGTAAGAGTCTTCAACTCTGAAATATCCAGATGAAGCATTTCGATTCGAATAGGTGATCACTCGCTTAAGACCTTGGACGCTCTCTAATGCTTCCTCAATCTTAATAGTGATCCCTTCTTCAACTTCTTGCGGCGCTGCACCCGGGTATACGGCATTAAACTCTAGCCAGTTGATCTCAACGGCAGGGAAGAACTGCTTGCGAATCGTATTGGCAGTTAACAATCCACCGAGCAAGATAATAATCATAAGTAAGTTTGCCGCAACGCTGTTACGCGCAAACCAGGCGATGATGCCTTTGTTAGTATCTATCATCAATTAATCCTTTTCTTCCATCGCAATTTGCGTAGGTTGCTGTTCAGGACTGTCTTCATCACGTAATATCTTATCTTCGGGAAGGGCTAACTCCATGCCTTCGATAGGATAATCTAAAGCTGAAGTGATAATATTCATGCCAGGTTCTAGACCATCGGAGACGATAACCTTAGAGCCAATTTGACGAAGGATGGTAATATCTTTGTACCTAAGCTTGCCCTCATCATCTAACACGGCAACCTGGTTATTGATCACAAGATGGCGAGGGAGCTCAGCGACTAATCCCGCATGAGAACCATCGATTGTTGCGGTAACATAGGTCCCATAGCGTAATTCATTGTTGTTTGATTTCAGACCATAGGGATCGGCGACTTCTGCAACTAAGTAGGTCATACGGCTGCGATTATCGATAACGCCCTCACTACGAACCACTGTCGCAGACCACTCTTGAGTCTTCCCTGCAAATTCACCTTTTAATATTACTTTTGCATGTTTGCCTTTTTCATCTAAAAATTGCAGTTCCTTATCTGCAATAGGTAGACGGATCTCAGCTTCTGCGGTACTTAATACCTTACCTAGAGGTGTACCCATGCTGACGTAGGAGCCTAGGCCTATGTTTCGTGCTTCAATGAGGGCATCGTATGGCGCCTTGATTAAGGTACGCTCAAGATTGCGCTTAGCGCGTTTAAGTCCGGCTTCAGATGAGTTAAGTTTGGCGACCTCTTGTGCTAATTGAGGCTTTCTGAGGCTCAATTCAGTTGGCACTCCATTCTCAATACGTTTCCATTCCTCTTCGGCAACCTTACCGAACGCTTTCTCTTGCACGAGCGTCGCTCGAGCAGAAGCCATATTCGCCTGTGCGTCAATTAATGCTGCTTCATAATCGCTTGGATCTATTTTGGCAAGGATGTCGCCTTTTTTAACAAAGCCACCACGGACAAACTGTTCTGATAGATACACTATCTCGCCGTTTAGCTGAGATACCAGTTCCGTCTCATATTTTGCGTTAACCACGCCATAGGAGTTGACTGCAAAACTCATCGGATTAATTTGCACCGCCTCAACTGACACCAGCGGTGTAGTATCGAGCTTTTCCTTTTCCTCTGGGGGCTTTTTCATTGCCGATATGCCAATAAATCCTGCCACGCCGACAGCGATGACAGCCATTGGTAGAATGATCTGTTTTTTCGTAGCCACAAACACGTCCTCTTGTTGAAGCAAACTTGCACTCAATACACAATCTTTTAAAAGCTGCTAAAAGAATTAATAAGAGCAATATAATTAGAATTTTGAATGTATGTTAATGGATGTGGGGAGTTGTAACAGTTGGTTTGTGTAAACATGTGTAACTAAATTTGACACGCAATAATAAAAATCAATTATTCAATATCAGATAGTATGACTGCGGCCGATTTATGTCATTGTATTTATAGTTTAAATTGCAACCTTGATAGGGTTCAGTCATAGGCCTTAAGTAAGCTGGCGATTATTATTGACTCTGTCACTTTGATGATTTCAATTGTAACAAAAGCTAATTGAAGCGAATGCCGATGCCACAGATGTTCACCTAGCTTAACTTGACGTAAAACTTAGCGGGTAAAGAGTAGAGGGTTAATACAAAAAGTGAACGCGTAACACGAGTATAAAACTAGAAGTTCAGAGTAAAAAAAAGCAGTCCCTTATCGGCACTGCTTTCGTCTGTTTATTTTATCAATCTATTTTGTCAGCCTAAAACCAACTAAGAAATTAACCGCAGCATTTCTTATATTTCTTACCGCTGCCACACACACATGGGTCATTACGGTTTGGGGATTTTTCAAAACGCGTTGTTTGTGGCTTATTGAGCAATCCAGTTAAAAGAAGAATATTCTCTTCTTGGCTTGGATCGACAGTAATCATGCCCACCAGCTCATTATCAGTAAGCAGTTGTAAAACTTCTGTTTCACGCTCTGCAGTTTGAACTAACAGTTGAAGTGGGTTCTCTTCGGTTCCCACTTTGACTTCACGTTTAGTGTTGTAACCATAGCTTTCGTGCTTAGGCTTTGGGGTTTTACGCCCTTTAAAAAAGAATTTGTCTGACATCGCTATGGCGCTCAATCTAAATAAGGATAAATTTACGCAAGCTTATACTATAAAAACGGCTGCAGTGGTATCTAAGACTGATATTAACGGCCTTTTTAGTACAAAAATTAGCTGTTAGGCAAGGATAGTCGTTCTTTAGTGCAACAAAAAGCTCATCGAGATAGGGATTAAAGAACTCGTGTTTGTCTCACCTGTCTAAATAATGAGTGAGACTGAATGAAATCAGAGAGCAATTGACTGTTAAAACGGCTGCAGATAGCCTTTTGGTACAAGAGTTTGCCATCTGAGACCTTTTGGTATTTCCGCATCGTGGAAAACTTTGTTAAAATCGGCGCAAATTAAAGGAGAGCTTTTATATGCCAGTTTATGTTGTGGGCCACAAAATCCCAGACTCAGATTCAATTTGTGGTGCGATTGCACTTGCACACCTAAAAAACCAGATCGGTGAAGCATCTGTTGCGACTCGTTTAGGTGACATTTCACCTGAAACCGCTTTCATTTTAGACAAGTTTGGTTTCGAAGCACCAGAGCTTAAGCTTAGCTATGCTGGCGAAGAAGTTTACATTGTTGACCATTCAGAACTGACTCAAGCACCTGACGATATTGCCGAGGCAACGATTGTTGGTATTGTGGATCACCACAAATTAGGCGATCTAACCACTTCTACACCATTAGAGTGCTGGATCCGTCCTGTTGGTTGCAGTAATACCGTTATCAAGATGATGTATGACTTCTACAATGTTGAGATCCCAAAAAATATCGCTGGCATCATGTTATGTGCAATTCTAAGCGACACGGTTATTTTCAAGTCACCAACTTGCACTACAGCAGACATTAAGTGTGTTGAAGCATTAGCTGAAATTGCAGGCGTCGAAGACTTCAAAGCTTTAGGCATGGATATGTTTAAAGTGAAATCTGCAGTAGAAGGCACACCAGCACGCGATCTTGTAATGCGTGATTTTAAAGACTTCAACATGAACGGTAACCTAGTGGGTATTGGTCAGCTAGAAGTGATTGATCTGTCAGTATTCGACGACATCAAAGCCGAGCTAGAAGCCGATATTGCTGCGCTTAAAGCAGAAGGCAATCGTCACAGCGTACTATTGCTACTGACTGACATCATGAAAGAAGGTTCAGAAATGCTAATCGTCAGTGACGAATTGGCTAAAGTTGAATCGGCTTACAACTGCAAATCAGTCGATAACAAAGTTTGGTTAGATGGTGTACTAAGCCGTAAGAAGCAAGTTGTACCGCCACTACAGGATGTTTTTGCTTAAGAGCCTATCTCTGAGCAATACAAATAAAAAGGCCGAACTTATGTTCGGCCTTTTTGTTTTTTTACAGATAAGACTTAATTGATAATAGAGTTAGTCTTTGGTGTCTTTATTACGTAAGCCATTAAGTCTCGTTTGGGCTAAGCCTAAAATGCTATTTTTAGGGTAATCGCCTTGTTGATTTAAAGTGCCAACCTTACAGCTAGTTAGCAACTCAATAGCCTGATTAACATGTGATATAGCCCAAATATGGAATTTCCCTTTCTTAACCGCTTCAACAATGTCTTTACGTAACATAAGGTTATGCGCGTTAGATTGGGGAATTATCACCCCTTGGCTCTCTTTTCGGCCCTTAATCTTACACACATCGAAGAAGCCTTCGATCTTCTCATTGACGCCGCCAATAGGCTGGGCTTCACCAAATTGGTTCATAGAGCCTGTGATAGCAATGTCCTGTCTTAGCGGCTTGCCCGAAAATGATGACAACATTGCGCATAGTTCAGCCATTGTTGCACTGTCACCGTCGACGCCGCCATAGGATTGCTCGAATGTTAGGTGAGTCGATAGCGGGATCTTATCTGTCTTACCTAAGATAGCTGCGATATAAGCAGTTAAGATCATCACACCTTTCGAGTGGATACTGCCACTTAGATCAACGTTGCGCTCAATATCAAATACCTTACCTTCACCAAATGAGGTGGTGGCGGTAATACGGCTTGGTGCACCAAATTGGTATTCGGTCGTAGACATAACCGATAAACCATTTACTTGGCCAACGGTTTCACCTTGGGTATCAATCAAGGTTTGGCCATTGGTGAAGCTTTGCATAAAGTCATCTTTTGCACGGCAGATTCGTTTTTCTTTATTGAATAACGCTTGTTCAACATGGCTCACTCGGATCATGTTGGCATTTGCCGCGCGGGCACAATAATTTGCCTCACGTAATAAGTTGGCAATATCTACAGAATGCAATGACAGCATATTCTGATCATCAGCTTGGCGAGAGCTAAACTCAATGACTCGAGCGATTGCCTTTTTATCGCAATGCAAGATTTGGTTGCTGTGTACGATACTGGAAATGAATTGGGCATAATGTGCCTCTGACACATCTGTGCGGGGCATTCTATCTTCAAAGTCGGCGGTAACGCGGAACAGCTCAGTAAATTCTGCATCGTACTGCTGCAAAAGCTTATAGGTTGCTAGATCACCGAATAAGATGATTTTAACGTCAAGTGGAATCGCCTCCGGCTCTAATGAGATGGTACCTGACAAGGTCACCTCACGCTCGAGTGAGGTTAAACTGAGCTTTCGCGATCTCAGGGCTCGCTTCAATCCATCCCATACGTAAGGGTGCTCAAGAACTTTAACCGCATCGATCATGAGTACGCCGCCATTTGCCTTATGTAGACTACCTGGGCGAATGAGAGAGAAGTCGGTAAAAACCGTGCCTTTATAAGTGGCGTTTTCGACGTAGCCAAAGATGGTGTGATAGTTCGGGGTCTCCTCAACGATTATGGGTTGTATTTGAGACTCCTGAGAAACCAACACATTGATCTGGTAACGTCTTGGCATCTTCTTACTCATTGAAGCATAGGCGAGGGCGGCTTGCTCTTCGCTTTCTTCCAAGAAAATGTCCAAGTTGTCGAGAATGTCTTTATGCATTGCTTTTATATAAGCTTTGACACTGCTCTGTGCTTTATATTGCTCTTTTAATTTTTCTAGCGCATGGGTCAGCACCTCTTCGGCAACTTCCTCATCATGCTTCTGTTGCTTTTCCGAGTATTCTTCTTCCCACACAGTGATCTGGCGAACGATGCCGCGAAGCTGAGCCTCCAGGGCTGAAATAGCCGTCTGCATGTTAGCCTGTTCAGTTGCAGAAAGTGCGACATAGCTTTCCTCCGTATGAGGCTCCTCACCATTTAAGGCAACGAGTTCGTAATTGCCCTGGGCAGAGATAGACAGGCCAACACTATTACGCTTGGCTTCTTCTGTTAGCACCAATAATGCTTCTTCTTGTTTCGAAGTCAGTTGGTTTTTTAATCTGTCGGCTCGGTTGTAGTACATCTCATTATCGAACGCCAAAGGTAACGCCTTTAGCAATTTCGACATCAGCTTTTCCATGTCTTTTTTGAATTGAAGACCCATACCCGCAGGGAGCTTTAACACTTTAGGGCTGCGGCTATCATCGAAGTTAACCACATAACACCAATCAAATAGTGTACGGCCGTTTGTATTGGGAGCTTGACGATTTAGGTGGCGAAGCACCATAGTACGTTTGCCTAAGCCGTTACGGCCTAGAGCATAGATGTTATAGCCTTTCTCTTTCATCGAAAGGGCAAACTCTACCGCTTGCTGCGCGCGGGCTTGGCCGACGATTTCGTCTAAGGGTTCGAGGTGTTTAGTCGACTTGCAGTCTGAAGAGAGCTTTTTTAGCGTCGACGCGCGGTAAAGCTTGGCACTGCTGAGAGGTTTTATTGGCATAATGCGTCCTCTTGATGACGGTCAATAATTTTACTCTATACAGTTAGATAGTAGATTTCTGCAATTATTTGCGGATCGCTTAGATATTAGCCTATTAGGGGGTTTGTTTGCTGGATATTTGAACAAAACGAGGTTGGGAGGAGCTTTTAAACAACCTTTACTGTTAATTGAAAGTATTTAACTCTCTGATGGAATGAGACTTTTACCAACAAGAGTTTTATTCAAAAGGTTTTCACCATTTACTCCATTAAAGAGTAAATGGTGTGTCTCGGCTAAGTATAGCTTTAGTTGTTTCCCATGGGATGTTGTTACTTTCCATGTGGAATGGGGGTTACAAACCTTTTCGATACTGCTCATTGGTGGTGTGAGCAATCAATTCTTGTAACTCACAAGAGATCTCAGTTTCACTGCCGTTTCGCTCTTGCTTCTGTCCTTGTAAGGGTTGCAGCGGTGAAGATTGGTGTAATTGTAGCTGTGTTGGCTGCTGTGAAAGTGACTCTACAAGCCTCTCGATAGTGTCATACCGGCTCTGCTTCAATTGGCTTTTAGTAGCCACAGAACGGAGATCCAACAGCACTGAGTCGAAGTAACCTGCTAGTTCAGTCAAGATCTGTGGATTATAGAAGTGCTCGCTCCCATATAAGGCATTATGCTCTCGGCGTTTCTTATCGATAACAAAATCGATGCCTTTGACATTGGTCAAGGAGCTCACTTTTTTACAAACCGTTAAGCACTCCTTATCCATAACGGCTTTATCGCAACCGCAAGATTGCAGGAACAGACATTGACGACTGCTCATCAGCATCACCGGGTGATATAAGCTGTAATGTACCTTAAAGTTGCTTGGCGCCTTGATGGCTTTTATCTGCTGCTTGTTTAGCTCGTTAGAGATGAATGCACCTACACAGCCTTGCTGCTGTAGGCTGTGCATACTCAGAGAGTTGCTTATGTTCAAATACGGGCCTGCAATCCACTCTATGCCCAGTTGACTTGCGGCAATACCTACACCTGAGTTATTTGTGACTATTGTATTGGGTTTAACATCTGCAAGTAATTGCTTTGCTGCAATAAAATCAGGCTCCATAATCACAGCGCCAAACCAAGGGATAAGCTCTGGCTCCTGAGTGAACAATAGGCTCAACTTTTCACGCTCAGCTTCTATCGCATCGGGAATAGCATAATAAACACTGACGTTTTTACCGCGGAATGATTGTTTAATCTGGCGGTATAGAGCGAGATCTCGTCGATTAGCGATAAGGATCGACACGCCAGTGTGTTTGCTAAGGTTAGCTTGAGCATTTATTTCCTTTGCTCCTTGCGCCGCATGCTTGCGCACTGCTTGCAAGGTTAGGGGCTCGACATGCTCTCTGCCATCGTTTAACCAACAAACAATTTGGCGCTTCATCTCAGTTAGTTCTTTAAACGGGACGAAAAGGTTATCAGTAAGCTCGTCATAACAGATAGGTTCTAGACTGAACTCTAGTCCACCAATGCTCGCAAAGCGTTTCGTAAGCTCCTCTGTCTGCAAGCCGTACTTGTCTGATGGATGTAGCACGGAGCTTGATTCCACCTCAAAGCGAGAATATTTTTCTTTAAGGTTATTAACCTGCAACTCCGCTGAAATTCGTAACGCTTGGTCTTGTTGACCACTAAAGCGTAGGGTCACAATCGGTTTATCTAAACTCAGCTTGGCAATCTTTCCAGCAAGGGTCTCAATGATCTCTGTTTTTTCATCATAGAGGGCTTTCTTAACATTAATTCCGCCTTCAAAGTTTTCTCCTGAGACCAGTTTCAAACTCTCAATTCGAGTGAAATGCTGCACCGCGTTGTCACGGGGATTATCGATATACATATTTTTACCGACGGCGCCCTGCAGATATCCGTTAGAAAAATCACGGTTAAATACGGTGTAAAGCGGATCTTTATCATTGCTCATAGCTTGATTCTGCTCAAGACGAGTTATCTGCTTGCGCCAAGTATCAATGACTCGATACACATAGTGAGACTTCTTAATTCGACCTTCGACTTTTAACGAATCCGCTCCTGCTGCATAGAGGGCATCAAGATCAGAATACGCTGAGTTATCTTTTAAATTCAGCGGGTATTGTGCGCCTACATCTGTGGTTTGATATTGATCTCGGCAAGGCTGGCTACAACGGCCACGATTACCAGAGTTACCACCATGGGCCGAGCTGAAATAACACAGACCTGAAAAGCCAATGCAGTTAGAGCCGTGTACAAATACCTCTGTCAGCATTTCTAGGCTATGAGCCTTATCTGACATAAGTTTAATTTCCTCAAGATTAAGCTCCCGAGAGAGATTAACTCTTGAGGCACCAAGATTAGACAGAAACTCGAGTTGTCCGCTGTTATGGGTGGTGACTTGCGTCGATGCGTGAATATCAAGACTTGGGTAGTGCTGCTTCAATAGATAAAACAAGCCAAAGTCCTGAACGATAACCCCATCTATGCCAGTGTTGACCAATTGGTTCAGCAACTTGAGTAATGCCGGTAACTCCTGCTCTAACACTATAATGTTAAGTGTTAAAAACAGTTGGCAGTCATGCTGATGTGCAATACGAAGCAGGCCATATAGATCTTCGAAACTTAAATTCTCGGCGCGGGTACGGGCATTAAAGCTATTTAGGCCACAGTAGACAGCGTCAGCTCCTGCAACAACAGCGGCTTTAATCGACTCGATATCACCACCTGGTGCGAGTAATTCAAGTTTTCTCATGGTATTCCTAATGCTGGCCAAACATGCCGTGAATGGATCATTACGGCAGGGCGGTTATCTGCGGGCAGAAACAAGTGATAGAGATGTATTGTAAAACCTCTGTAGGAGGAGATCTATGTCAGCAAAGTGTATTTTAACGAACTATGATATTGATCCTATCAATTACCCTCATCACTATGTCGAAATGAGTAGGCTTGGGCGTAACAGGCATCATTAGGGATAGGCCGTTTTATGGTAATTCGGAGAGTAGGCCGAGCGGTTCTGAAGTAATAAGGCGTGAAAGTGATTAGTCTTGAATATGATGAGTCTTGAGAGCCACGATGCGACTCTCAAGACTCAAGGATTTAGTAATAGCTTTTACCAAATGTCTCTAATAAATCACTTCTATGAATTATTATTTGCAATCTTAGTTCGCAATGTTAGGACCTACATAGCTTGATAGTTTACTAAATCCGCCTTTTAGAACTTTCACATTTCCATAGCCTAATTGGCGTAATGCTGTACCCGCAGCCATTGCGCGCGCTCCCGATTTACACACTATGACCACAGGCTTATCGGTTGGGATCTTTGCGAGGTTTTCAGGAGTAAATAATTCATTAAGACTAATGTTGAGCTGATCTTTAACCGCTAAACCAAATACCTGACGCTCTTCAGGGGTACGGATATCGATAGCCATAACATCCGATTTTGCCTGTAGTTGCTTAACGAACCCTTCGGCACTAATAAGACCAATATCTTTACCAACCGTTTTACCTGTCGCTTGGCTAAATTGTTTGTGGTAACTGTTAGCCAATTTTGCATCATAAGCATTGGCGTGGGCGCTAAGACCTAATAGCGCACATAATAAGGTTAAATTTACCACTTTGTTCATACACCTGTTCTCCTGTTTTATTGTGAGTATTGGCTAGCTGCACAGTTCTCACATTAGTATCGTTATTGTTTGAATAGATTTAATCCAGAGCGAAATCCGTTGCAGGGGACTAATGTTCACTTCGAATGAAATTAATTATAGAGAGCAAGGGTGTAGGGTTTTGTTGCACAAAATCACATTTAAGTTACCGATAATATATAAATCATTCTCAAAGCTATTTGTTAGCCAGCGAATTAGAAATAAACGAAATTAAGAGCCTTGTGAATAATGTTTTAAAACAGTCACTTACCTTTGAGTGAATTTATTTCGTGAAGTAGGACAGAAATTTATCTGTTCCAGTATTCATAATATTTTATATATGATTTTGTTAACTTCCTTAGAGAGTGGGTAAAAATTAACTCAAACTTGAATGTTATTTAGCCAGTTTAAAGTCGATACGAGCGCAAGGCTGGGTGATAAGAATCGTTGCTTTAATAACTGTCACTGAAATAAACAACACCATATCCACAGTGACAATAATAAAGACCAAAGTAGGGACCAATCATAAGTAGAATTAGTGACTAAAATAAAAGCAGCACATTGTCATGGTGCTATTTTATTAAGCAGTTTCCAGTTTGCTTGTTAAATAGGTTTATCCCCCTTTAATTATGCCAAATATAAACATGTATTTAGCATAAATATAATATGTGACGTATTAACGCGCATAAGATCCTAGTTTTTTGATTATTTGAAGAGAATAAGGCTTAATTAGTGTAAGCTAAATGTCATATTCTCAAGTTATCGCTACTCAGAGTTTCTTCCTATTCTTAATTGCAGTCTAATATTAGAAGTCCAATATGCTTTACAATCAAAATCACGCTAACCGTTTTCCAAAAGGCAAGTTTGCAATGTGGAGCGTATACAGCTTCACGGGTGCATCTATCCTCGCTTCCATTATATTTTCATTATTACTGTTTCTCTCCATCGATGACGATCCCGTCATGCAGTTACTGTTTGGTGGACTCGCAGTAATTTTCGAACTGGGTAAGTTTTTTGCCTGGTATGAAGTCGGTGAGCGTTATGCTCGTAAAAACATAATGGGTATGCTGTCGGCGTTAGGTTTTTATGCTGTCTTGGCCGCTATTTCTATCGGCGGCTCGATTGGCGGCATTAATAGTGCAACCAATAAAGCTCAAGAGCATGTTCAGGTTCAGCAAAGTAAAGTGAATGCGTTCAACATGCAGATTGATGCTATCGATAAGCAGATTGCACTCAATAATGTTGCGGCAGAAAAATACATCCAGATGGAGCGTATCGCTACTGGTGTGACTCGTATTCAAAAAGAGAACAATAAACTGCGTGAACAGCAGCAACAACTTGCTATGCAGCGAGACAGTGTCCCGGTTGTCAGCCAAGGCTCTATTGTCGGCTTAATTGAAAGTCTGGCGTTATCACTCAATATCAAAGCCGAAACGGCACAATTGGGTTTAGTGGTATTCTTATCTATTCTGTTGGATTTCTTTGCGGCATTCTTTGTTGGTTTGATTGGTGAGGAAAACCGTTTTAGACACAGATTTAAGCAGCAATCTCAACAATTAGAGCCTATTACACTTGATGCTTATCGCCGCCTGCATAGTGATGACTCAGACTTTATTCCTCTTTTTGAGCCTAAGCAGTTACCCGAGGCGGAACCAAAGCCTCTATATGAACGCGTTCTAGATGCGCTTGGCAATAATCGTGTTAACTGTAGTAAACGTGCGGTGAGTCAGTATTTAAATATTTCTACCGAAGAAGTGGATGAGATTTTTGCTCGCATGTTCAATGAAGGTATAGTCACTAAAAAACCAAACAACCATTATCAATGGCATGGTATCGAGGCAAGCATTGATGCGGAGCCTGAGCCTGTTTAAGCTATCTAAATAGAATAAATGACTCCTATAAAGGAAGCGCCATTGGTTGCTTCCTTTTTTTATGTTTTTTTGTGCTAAAAACAGCCACCAGCTTAAAATTGTTATTTGAATAATAACAGCAAAGCCCTTAGGATCTAGGCATTGAAAATATCAACAAGATCTCAGTGAATGCCAGCTAATCAGACTAATGCTCATCAAGAACCTTTAACGCTATATTTTATCTATGACTCTCATTGCCCGTGGAGCTATGCTGCCACGCCAGTCGTCGAAGAACTGCTTAATGCTTTCGACTATTCCGATATCCATTTACTGCATTGCGCACATTTCAATGGCTCAGACGCACCTAAAAAGGCGCAAGTAGAGCAGGTTAGTGGATTAGGTACAGTGGAATTTAGTGACACTTACTTCAAACAGTTAAGCAATAAGGTGTCTTCAGTCAAGACGGCTAACTTTATGTCATGGGTGCAATCTAAACAAGCCGATAAAGAGTTTGAATTACTCAAAGCGCTACAACATCAGCATTTTGTTGAAGCTAATCCGTTAAATTCGAGAGACGACTTCGACAAGATAATTAACCAATATAAATTATCTCCGTCAAATAAGGTGTTTAAAGATGCACTAAGCCATGAGGCCGAAAGTGTGTTAGCGGGTATTGCCGAGATCGGTGAGGCGATTGGTACCAATGCATTCCCAGTGCTCGTGATGACATCAGGCGATGAAGCAATCTTTATCGATCACTCGCAACATCTGGCAACGCCAAAAGATGCGGTAAAAGTGGTTCGTGAAGAGCTTGCAGCTTTAAGCGCAGAGTAAGCCAAATACCCGTCACTCTCTTTTAGATAGTGAAGTTATCGATAGTGTATTTATAAGATAGTGTGTTTATAAAGAGTGCAATTATTTAGACAGCACATTTGTATATTGCACGTCTCAGTTGAATAACCTTGGTTGTTTTCACTACAAGGTTATTCAATCATCCGCACAGCCACTAAAATCAGCCGAATCATTCACGTTAGTTGTTATAGCAAAGTCGAACGAGCGCAACATAGAAAAGTACCAGTCCAAACCACTTGAGTACTAACAGAGTATCGATAAGCATACAGCCACTCCTTAGAGAAATAACCTTTATCATACTAGTCTGCTGGGCTTGTATTTATCGCGGTGTTGTCACTCGTTAAAGGCTAGCATTCAAACCCGATAAACTAGTCCATATTCACTTCATTTTTAAACGGTTATAGCTTAGCAAACCAATGTTAAATACGGATTAATTAACCGCATTTTAATGAACTATTCGCTTTGAGAATTAGCTGCAAAAGTTCAATGCTATAAAGACGATGCCTTTTTCTGCGCATAAACATGAATATAGCGACCTAATGACAAAAATGGCTCTTGCCTACAAAGCTTTTGCTCCATCGCTACGATCTGCTCGAAGCTAAAATCACCCATATCATGGTTTTGCATATAATCGTGGAAGGTTCTAACCCCCGTTTTGCCTAAGATCTCAAAGCCTGCTTGCTCTAAACATTGATAAACTAAATCAGGCTTAATACCTTGTTGAGGCTGAAGCTTAAAGCGTTTTCGATGCGGCATTCCTTGTTCTATATGATTGAGGTTACCGCAGATTAAATTTTTAAAGAGTAAGCCGTTATAATTGTAGAACATCACCGAGATGATCCCACCAGGCTTTACTTGCTCACACAGTGAAGTTAACGCACTAATCGGTTCGGCCAACCATTCCATTACCGCGTGAAACAGCACTAAATCGACGGGTTCATTCAAGTGTTCAGCCACATTTTGTACTGGACTATGAATAAAGTGGTATTTATCCAACAACTGGTTTTCGATGATGTCTTGCTTAGCCAGCGATAACATTTCACTCGAAAGATCACAAAGGCTGATATTGTGACCAAGAGCTGCAATTTTTTGCGACAGTTGCGCCAAGCCGCCGCCTGCATCAAGGACATCGAGCACTTGATTGTTCGCGTCTTGTTTAGGTTTTAATGCAAATAAAATTTGTTCGATATCCTGCCAAACTACAGTTTGTCGAATTTCACCTTTTGCGGTGCCATAAATACTAGCGGCAAATTTATGCGCTAAGTCGTCAAAATTTCTATCTTGTTTCACTGCAGTCTTCTTTGGTTGAACATTACGTGTGGCGTATTGCTAAGGTTACTAAATTAGCCGAATGCGGATTTTCTCATAGGCTGAGAGCAAATAAAATCATCGCAATAACAAATAGAGACAGAGATTACAAAATCCTAGGGCTAACGCGACGTAGTAAATAGCGAAATTATGTAGGCTTTCAATATAAGATTTGCATAAATATACGTAGGAATGAATGCTCGTTAAAAATATCCCGGGGTTATACTTTTTATTTTACATAGTGGCTGCATATTTAATGCATATCGGCTATGTGTTCAATCTCAATGTCAGATGATGAGAACAGATATTTCCAGTCACAATCAGCGTCTTAACGAGTACAAGATTAAGCCTTTTTGAATGCTGGTGGACTAAATTAAAGTCAGAATGCTCATCTAGCAGATCAGCAATGGAGAGAAGAGAGCACGAGAGCTAAAAATCATTAGAGTGTATTTGGCTTTATTTTCCTGTAGAAATCTCAATGATTTTATCAAAATAAAAAAGCAGTAAGTCTATTCACTGCACGCGTTAATTTAGTGCGCGATAGACTTACTGCTCATTTAAAACAGCCCTTGATGAAAGCTAGATCCGTTTCAGAGCTTTTAACACAGTAAGCTTAACGACGGAAAGTCACTTCTTCGGTTTCACTTAAGTGAATTTGCGTTTGTGCAATTTGTGTTTCAGCTAACACTTTACCCTGACGTATTGAATAACGCACTGGAACCTGACGGCGCAGCGCATCGAATCCATTATCAGCAGGCAAAATAAGCAAGTTACCTGGTTTACCCAGTTCGATACCGTAGTTATCTTGGATATTTAGGGTCCGTGCAGACTTGTTGGTGATCAGCTCAAGTGAGTTGTTGATCTGCTCGTAACCCATGATTTGGCAAACATGTAGCCCCATGTGCAGCACTTGCAGCATATTGGCTGTACCTAACGGATACCAAGGGTCGAAAATATCATCGTGCCCAAAACAGACGTTAATATCGGCCGCAAGCATCTCTTTCACGCGGGTGATACCACGGCGCTTAGGATAATCATCGAAACGTCCCTGCAAGTGGATATTCACCAGCGGGTTGGCAACGAAGTTAATACCTGACATACCAAGTAGACGGAACAGACGTGAAGCGTATGCGCCATTGTAAGAGTGCATAGCCGTTGTGTGACTCGCCGTTACGCGCTCGCCCATTTCATATTTATGGGCAAGGGCGGCAACGGTCTCAACAAAGCGAGATTGTTCATCATCAATTTCATCACAGTGAACATCGATTAAACGGTCGTATTTACGAGCAAGCTCAAACACATAGTGCAGTGACTCTACGCCGTACTCACGGGTAAATTCAAAGTGCGGAATTGCACCAATCACATCTGCGCCTAGCTTTACCGCTTCTTCAAGCAGCTCTTTACCGTTCGGGTAAGACAAAATACCTTCTTGCGGGAAAGCGACAATCTGAATATCCACCCAAGGCTTCATCTCTTCTTTTACTTCAAGCATGGCTTTAAGTGCAATAAGAGTTGGATCTGACACGTCAACATGGGTACGTACATGTTGAATACCGTTAGCAATCTGCCATTTAAGTGTTTGTTTAGCGCGAGATTTCACGTCTTCAATCGACAGCATCGACTTGCGTTCAGACCAGCGCTCAATGCCTTCAAACAAGGTGCCTGAAATATTCCAGCTTGGTTCACCTGCAGTTTGAGTGGTATCTAAGTGAACATGGGGTTCACAAAATGGTGGCACAGCCATGCCAGCTTGGCCATCGATCACTTGCAAAGAGTCGGCATTTGGCAGCTCGATACTTTGCGTCATAGCAGCAATCGCTTTGAACTTACCGTCTTCAATCAACAATTGTTGAAGGCCTTCTTGACCTTTTAGAGTCACATTTTTGATCAACATACTTGCTGATGACATGGTGTTTTCCTTATGCATTGGTAGCATTTTTGCAATCTGATTTAACTAATGTTTGTTTATTGAAGCGCTTTAATACTTCATCTATTAATAAATAGCTGATGGCACCCGCGAGCACAGCATTAATTGGCACTATTCCTGGTAATAAGTGGCCTGCTAATACGCCTATGATGACTCCGCTAATCGCGGCCCAATTGACCGTTGAAAATTTAGCACCGGCAAAGTCTTTATATTTATCACGGTTACGCAAGTAGTCGGCGATGATAATGCCACCAATCGGTGGGATAGCAGCCGATAGGAAGGTTAACCAACCGACGAAGTTATTATATAGCCATAGCGCACACAGGGTGCCGATCACGCCGTTAAAAATTGACAGGTACTTACTCGGCAAGCCGGTGATGTTTGAAAAGCCTAAACCTGAAGCATACAGCGCATTATCATTGGTGGTCCAAATATTAAGGCCTAAGATGATAATCGCTGGAATTAATAGCCCCTGAGCAATCATCACTTCAGAGATATCCGCTTGTCCTGTTGCTGCTGCGCCTGCCGCGCCGAAGATAAACATTAGCGAGTTCCCCACGAAGAAGGCAAACATGGTAACAAACACGGCGGTTTTCGGATTTTTACCGAAACGAACAAAATCAGCGGTGAGCGTACCAGCAGAGATAAATGAACCGACAACTAGTACTAACGCTGTATTAAAATCGATGGGATTTTCAGGCTCGACAGCCATTAGCCCTTGCATGCCGCCCATAGTGTCGACCGCTTGCAGTACTGAGAATCCACCAAAAAGGGCGATGGCTGGAACTGCGATAGCTGACAGTATCATAATCGCGCCAATACCGAAGTAAACAGTGAAGGTCATTAGCAGACCCGAGATAATAATCAGAAGGTTTGTATCTATGCCTGTGGCTTTTTGTACCGGAATAGCAAACATCGCCACGCCAACACCGAACCAACCAACTTGAGTGCCACCGAGAAGTAGCGAGGGTAACCAAGAACCTTTTAAACCGAAAGAGTAACGCGCGAGGAGATGAGTAGAGAGGCCAGTTTGAGCGCCGATGTAACCAAGAAAAGAAGTGTAAATACCGAGAATTAAATTACCAATAAGAACTGCAAGAACAAAATCATTAAAAGAGAGGCCAGTGCCGAGTGTGCCTCCCGTCCACATACTCGCTGAAAAAAAGGTTAACCCTAACATCACCATCGTCAGAGAAAGCACCCCTTTGCGCGCCGAAATAGGTACTGGGGTTAAACTATAATTATTATCGCTTGCCATTTATTGTCCTTGGATAGAATAAAGAAAATACACGGCTTACCTAAAGTGCTAAAACCGGCTACAAAGCAAAGTTTGTAGAGCTACACGTCAGGCAAACGGCGCGTATTTTAGTGATAATGAATACAGAGTCAAGCAATTAAGCCGCCTTAATTACAAATCGATGCATTGGTTATTTTGATGTGAACTTGATGCTACTTGAAAGCTATCGCTTATGAAGGTCTAGCTTATTTCTATTCAACCTTTCACTCCCATTTAAACCAACTTATTCCCATTTCAGTTGCTAACAAACTCTCTGTTAACTTTAACTTTGGTTAATTGCTTGTCCTAAAGCATGCGTGATAACTCCTCAACTATACTTTTAATTCAATGCTTGAAAGTTTAATTCGCAGTAACTTTAAAGTTCAGTAGAGAGGACAGTTAACATGCCAAAATATGTGATAGAAAGACTACTTCCCGGTGCCGGGGATTTGTCGGCTAGCGATTTACAGGGGATCTCTAGGAAGTCTTGTGATGTGCTAGAAGCGTTAGGGCCCAAAGTACAATGGGTTGAAAGTTATATTACCGATAATAAGATCTATTGTGTTTATATTGCACCTGATGAAAGCTGGATCAGAAAACACGCGGAAATGGGGGAGTTCCCAATAGAAGCCGTTAATCAAGTTAGAACGATTATTGATCCAACGACATCGGAATAAAATCATGCAGACTCAAGGCAATTGCGCTGTATTGTAAGCCATTGCCTTGATATATAAAGACAACCAAGACTCAGTCCTATCTTTTCTTATCGTTAATTATCACTTTCCATCAACTCTGGCTAAAAATGTAGCCCGGCTTGTTACTGCTGGCTACGAACTCGAGCGAACAATAGACTTTTTCGCTCGAGTTTACTCTGGTAGTTATTCCCCACGCCTTAAAAAACCACCAAAGGTTAACCCGTTATTATTTTGATGATTTCGATCTTGATGATTACGACTCGGACACAACTTTAGGTTTTGGCTTAAACAGGGCCAATAGCGGGATCAGACAAAGATAAGAGACCAACAGAAATCCGAAGGTAAATACGAATGCCGTTAGGGTTGATTGTTGATGCAACATGTTTTGGACCTGAGCCAAAAATGTCGGGTCGGTGATAGTCGTTCCTTGAGCTTGTGCTGCCTGTTGTAAAGCCGGATTGGTTGGCGAAAGTGCGCCGCCTAATTCGTTCCATTCTTGCTGTTGGGTACGGAAAAAATAGGTATTCACAATAGATATCCCGAAAGAGCCACCAATGGTGCGGCATAAATTGAACACTACAGCCCCGCCAATAGTGTCTTTAGGGGCTAAGGTTGCATAAGCTAATTGGCTAAGAGGAGCAAAAACTAAACCCATTCCAGCACCTTGTATGATACTTGGCAGTAGGATCCAATAGATGTTTATCTCAAGGGAATATTGAGTCATCAAATAGGTTCCCAGCGCATTTAGACTCAGACCTATAACAATCAATAGCCTGGCATCAATCCTATCCATGTAGCGCGCCATCATCAACAGAACGAAAGCGGAAGCGAGTCCTCTTGGTGCCATCGCAAAACCTGTGGTTTCAACCGGATAATTTAATAGCTGCTCTAGCATCATGGGCTGTAGCTGAGTAATACCAAACATCCCCATCGAAAAGCCTGCCATCACCAGACATGACATAGCAAGATTACGGTCTCGCAATAACCAAACCGGGGCAATGTCACTCTTAGTAATGAAAGAGCGTGCAACAAAGAAAATAATCGCAATGGCGCTAATAATGGCTGAAAACAAGATGGTATTGGACTCAAACCAAGATTCATCATTCCCTCGGTCGAGCACCATCTGCAGCAGACCAATACCTATGGTCATTGCAATAACGATTGGCCAATCAATTTTTGGTTTACCTTTACCACTGAGCTTAACAAAGGAGTAAATCAGCGTAAGGCAGATGGCGCCAACGGGAAGGTTAACGTAAAAGATCCAGCGCCAATTCATATTTTCGGTAATGATCCCACCGAGTGTCGGCCCTAAAATTGGCCCGAGCAATACACCGACACTAAACAGTGCCATCGCCTTACCACGTTGATTAGCGGGATAGATCTGCACCATGATTGACTGAGAGAGCGGGATGACGGAAGCACCAAATGCCCCTTGCATCACTCTAAAGGTCACCATTTCAGCAATGGTATCGGCTTGGCCACAAAGTGCCGAGCTGACAATAAACCCACTGACTGAGATCAGCAGTAGATTACGAATACCAAATTTAAGGGCTAGAAAACTGGCTAGCGGAATAAATATCGCCTCCGCCATAGAATAGGAAGTCAGTACCCAGGTGACTTGATCGGAAGTCACCCCGAGTGCGCCCATCATATGCGGAAGGGCAACGTTCGCAATCGTCATATCGAGTAACACCATGATTGCGGATAACATCACCGCCAAGGTCACCAGTTTACGACTGCCTTCACTTAATACTTGAGCATCGTCTGTGTTTGACGATGCCTGAGAGAGGTCGGCCATATTAGTGCTCTTGTTTTGGTGTGCTAACGGTATCTATAGTGACATTTGCGCTGGCGCCCACCCGTAACGGAAAATCTGGATGTTCAGTTTCATTCGTGAGGTGAATGAGTATTGGAAAGCGTTGCGGAACCTTGACCCAGTTACCCGTCGCATTTTCTGGCGGCAGCAGTGAAAACGATGAGCCACTTGCAGGAGAAATAGCCTCAATGGTGCCGTGATAATCCACACTCGGATAGAGATCTAGAGTGATTGATGCTTGCATCCCTTCAGTGATCAGCTCTAGCTGGGTTTCTTTAAAGTTGGCTTGTACCCAATAGGTATTGGCTTCAACCAAAGGCACCAATGCTTGACCGACCGATACCACGCTCCCCGCATGGGCGGTTAACTTACCTAAGCTGCCATTTTTGGGGGCAAAGATATTGGTGTATGAAAGAGACAGGCTAGCCTGACTGAGGGCTGCGGCGGCTTTTTTTACTTCTGGTGCGGCATTACCTTGCGCCCCTTGGGATTTAATCAGCTGTGACATGGTAGCGCGGGCGGCTATGACGCTTTGCTCGGCAGCAGCAAGCTTGGCGCTAGCATCATCGAGCTCCTGAGCAGGTAGCAATGCTTTATCAACTAAGTCTTTAATACGCTTATGCGTTATCTGGGCATCAGACAATTGAGCCACAGCACTTTTAACATTCGCGCTGGCAGCAAGGATTGCATCATCGCTGGCAGCATTATCTTGTAATGCTATCTCGTAGGCGGCACGGGCTTCATCGAGTTTAGCTTGAAAAGGAGCTGGGTCTATCTGCATCAGCAAGTCACCTTGGCTAACCTTTTGATAATCTGATGCATTAACACTTATCACCTTGCCGCTGACTTGCGGAGCAATATAGATAATATTAGCGTGTACATAGGAGTCATCGGTGCTTGGGTAATTTTTTTGATGCTGAATATAGAAATAGCTGAGGGTAACTAAGATGACAATCGCTATGGTTGCGATAATAAGGTTACGTACGAAATGGGATTGGGATTCAGGCTCTGTTGGTGCTGGTGTTGGATTTTCGCTCATTTTTTTAACCCAGTTAGGTTAGTGACATAAGCCGAGCGGGGAACTACTGCTAAATAACTGATTGCGCGGCTAGGTATTTATTGGTTTCAACAAATACTAGACCCTGTTTGTAGTAGTCACAATGTAAGTGACTAAATAAGCACAAAAGTGAAGCCGATTTAATGCTGTGAAGAGGGTACATTTAAGCATGTTATCTATGGTGTTAGCTGAGGGTTAACATTTTATTGAAGGGATGTCGCGCCAGCGAGTCGTATACTGGGGGGTCAGCATCTCTCTGCGCATGCCCCATTTCTGCGATATGCCTTGAGCGGCCAGAAATAAGGTGTCTGTGCCATATTTAGCATTAATGCTATCTAAAACATGCATTCTATTGGGGTTTCTGCAGCTTTCAAATAAGTCTTGCTGCAGGTTGGCCTCACTGCATAAATTAATCAACCCAACACCGATTTTGTAATAACGAATAGCCGGATTAAACCTAACGATAGCCGCCCGAGTTGCCGCCTCTATAAGTTCACAGGAGTCATTTGTTGGATATGAAAAATGGTGGACGTACTTAAATCCACTAGGGTGTTCATCAAACGGGGAGTTTGAGGCAAAAATCAGCATACTTTTGCATAGCGAACCTTGAGTTCTGGCTTTAGCTGCGGCGGTTGAAGCATGCTTGCTTAATGCCTGACACAAGGACGTTAAGTCGGTAATCCTGTTACCGACGCTGCGGGTAGAAAAGATCTGTTTCTTATCAGCACGCGCCTCATCCCAGGTCTTACACACTTCGCCGTTCAACTCGCGGACAGTACGTTCAAGTTCGATACTAAATTGCTTACGTGCGATACCAGCTCTCATCTGCGACAGAGCAAAAGCGCTGTGAATATTCATTACCGCGAGTCTTTTCGCTATACGCCTACCCACGCCCCATACATCCTCGGTTTTCATTGTCTTTAAAATAGCCAGGCGCTGTTCATCACAGGTGATGGCGCAGACACCGTTATAGCCGGGGAGTTTTTTGGCGGCGTGATTGGCAATCTTCGCCAGTGTTAGCGTCGTGCCAATCCCCACACAAACAGGAAGCCGCGTTTCTTTCCAAACCGCACGTCTTAACTTCATCGCATGCTCTGTCAGACACGGGATCGCAGGGTAACAGTGCTTAAACGAGAGGAACGACTCATCGATACTGTAGATATGCTGCTCCGGGGCAAAGCGGCCAATCACCTCCATCATGGCTGCAGATAACGAGCCATAAAGCTCATAGTTTGATGAAAGCGCGATAATGCCTTTTTGCTCACACAGTTTTTGAGCTTCGAAGTAAGGTCCAAATTTGTTAATTCCAGCCTCTTTGGCCAATCTGTTCGCCGCCACAATCATTCCGTCATTATTACTGAGCACGACGATAGGGCGGTTACGCCAATCAGGCCTGAACACCTGTTCGGCGCTGCAATAAAAGGAATTAGCATCCACAAGTGCATACATGATTAGTCGTTCTCAAGAATAGGGCTTTTACGGTGACAACGGATAGAGCGGATCACCACGCCTTCAACACTAAAAGTATCGTGTTCAAGAATAGGGGTACTCATATGGGATTCGTTAGCGGACAGAAGAAGTCGGTTGACCTTGTCGATGATCTTACAAACGAAAGAGCCATTGTAGTTGGCGACGATAACGTCTTGGTTACGCACTTCGACATGCCTATCGACGATTAAAATGTCGCCATCAAAAATGCCTACCCCTTGCATTGAGTCACCATTGGCCTGACCGATAAAGGTCGAGCTTGGGTGCTCAATCAGCAATTCATCAAGACTTAACGGCAGTTGCCTGTAATCTGTGGCTGGAGATTCAAAACCGGTAATGCCAGCACTGGCGGCAATTGGAATGATGTTCATCTAAAAAAACACGCTAACTGTATATTTATACAGTATAGTGGTTTTGTATCATTCTGCGCAATAAAGATAACGATTATCTGTGAGCAGTATGCTGCAGTAAGTTATCCACCGCATGATGCTGCGAATATACAGCAAGTGTGGGAAAGCCCTGTGAGCAGCTGAATACGACTTCAGAAATGCTTAAAAGTTAACGTCAATATTGAATTTCTCTAATTCATCGCTCAGAACACCGCCAAAGTGAATAATGGCTTCAGTTAATTCATTACCAAATAGTGAACCCCCAACTGGAGTTACCATGAAAACCAAATTACAAACGATTATCCCTGCATTATTTTTAGGCTTATCTGGCACTACAGCATACGCAAACATGGCTGTAAACGAACGTATTATTCCCACACCTACGGGGGTTTCTGCTGAGTTTGCAACCATTGTAGAGGGACGAAATACTCCGCCAGCATTAGCCGTCCCCGAGAGCACGAAAGAGTGGTTAACACTACAACAGCTGTTCGATGCCCCAGGCATTGAACTTTCAAAAGAAGCCGCGCTAAGACTCGAGGTAGAGTATGAATCTAAGCAAGTTGCTGGGGTCGATACCTTCATCGTGACGCCTAAGAACATCGCGCCAGAGTACGAGGGTAAAAAATTATTTCATATTCATGGCGGGGCATTCGTCTTCGGCGGCGGGAAGTCAGCATTACGCGAAGCAATATGGGTAGCCAATGGTCTCGGTGCCAAAGTGATCTCGGTGGATTATCGACAGCCACCGCTACATCCATTCCCAGCAGCCATTGATGACACTGTCGCAGTGTGGACTGAGCTCACTAAACACCAAGCACCTGAGTCAACGGCAATGTTCGGTACGTCGGCAGGGGGGAACTTAACGCTAGCGACTACCCTAAAGTTGCAGCAACTAAACCTTCCAGCTCCAGGAGCACTATTTATTGGCACACCTGCCGTGGATCTTAAAGAAACATCAGACTCTTGGCTTACGCTTAAAGGGTTAGATCCGCTGGGTCAGCGGGATGGACTCATTCAAGGTACGTTTGAGGTGTATGCGGCTGGAGAGGCTCTCGATAATCCACTGATATCTCCGATTTATGCAAAAATCGAAAGCTTTCCACCGACGATGTTTATATCAGGAACAAGAGATCTGCTATTAAGTGACACGGTGCGCATGCATCGTCTATTACGAAGTGCAAATGTTGAGGCCGAGCTTCACATCTATGACGGACAATCTCATGGCGATTATATCAATGGTATCGTGACCGAACTCCCTGAATCAGAAGATGCCTTAAGAGAAATAGGGCTGTTTTTTGATAAGCATATCAATTAATTTCTTATCCACAGGGATGTGATTTATTGCTTGAAAAATCTTAGATGAACATTCGACTTTCCAGAGTTCAGTCGCTTATCAAGGCTATTACGTAGCCTTTTTAGTGGCTCATCAACATATGGATGATCAACATACTTCTGTAAGACTGAGATGACATGTTGTTACTGTGAGCGCGTTAAAAACTGAGACCACAGAAACACAGCAGCAACGAATATAAACAATTCCAGCGAGGTGAATATTGTGCTTAACCGATTCCAAGCTTTAATGCTGGGGCTTTGCTTGAGTTTATTAAATGCTGCAGCGACTGCTGGTACGCCATTAACATTGGCTGACACGTCTAGCCCACAAAGCACTCTGGCCAGTTTCATGGCTGCTTCAGATGTGGTTATTGAGCATTGGCAGCAAGAGAAGCTGCACAGTCCTGAAGCAGCACATGCCTACTCACAGGCCATAAGAACCATGGATCTATCACTGGTACCCAATCGTAGTCGTAAAGTTGTAGTGATGGAAAGGATCATTTTACTAAGGGAGATCATCGATCGTTTAGACGTTGAAATACACTTAAATGCGCCTGATCTTGAGCAAGTCAGAAATCATTCGCTTGCCCATTGGCGACTTTCCAATACCGAGATAGTGTTGTCTAAGCAAACACTTGGAGACAACGCAGAACAGTTTCTGTTTAGCTCTCACACCATCCAAAGCTTACCGCGCTGGTACCGAACGATGTCTGCCGTAAATCATCAGGTTGAAGCTCGTAGCGATTATTACCAAGAGTTTTTAATTAGCCCCGGTCCATTATTTTCTAAAGCTTTGATTCAGTCCTTACCTCAGGCTCTGAAGCAGCTACATGGCTCTTTGCCATTGTGGCAATGGTTAGCACTGTTTAGCCTTGTATTATTGTGTACAACACTCATCAAATTGTGTTTTGTATTGGGCTCTCATTGGAATTGTTACTGGCAGCACCGTGGGGTTAAATTGCGCCTTGGTCAAGTTATTTCCTTGGTTGGCGCTGTAGTTGTATTGTTTATTGCTAGGGCGATAGTCGATGATGGTATTTGGATCACTGGTAGTGTTTACCAGTTTTTTTCAACATCATTTCTATTTGTGCAATTCTTTCTTGTATCTTGGCTCATCATGGCCATTTTTAATTATTTTGCCAACATCTATGTGTTCAAGAAGTATCAAGGTAAACATGTAGACTCCTCTTTAATCACGGTGCTTGCACGGATCTTTGCAGGCCTGATAATTATTGTTTTAGCTGTCTATGTTGTTGAGTTTATGGGGTTCTCTATCTCACCGATTTTGACAGGTTTAGGAGTTGGGGGCTTAGCCGTTGCTTTAGCCATTCGTCCCGTACTAGAGAACGTCATTAATGGATTAACACTCTATGCTGATGGCGGCGTGAAACTCGGAGAGTTTTGCCGCTACGGAGATAATTGGGGCACGATTGAGAGTATAGGACTTCGCTCTACACGTATTCGAACTTTAGAACGCTCTCTAATTACAATACCAAATTCAGAGTTTGCCAATATGGAGATCGATAACTTAGAGCGCAGGGATAAAAGAAGGTTGGATCATTTACTTAGATTACGCCCCGAAGCCACGCGAGAGCAACTGAGAGTGTTAATCGTGCATCTTCGCAGGTTGTTGCTACAGCACCCCATGGTTGAAGAGGAGCCCGTTCGAGTGAGGTTAACAGGGATCGGTGAATATGCAATAAACATCAATATGATGGCTTACATTCGTTGCCGTGATCATGAGGAGTTCCTTGCCGTACAAGAAGATATTATATTTTCAGCATTGCAACATGTTGAGCAAGTTGGCGTGAGCATCGCGCATTCCACCCAATATCAATTTGTAGATAAAGACAATAATGACAATATAGAGCAGAAAATTAAAGCCGCTCAAGTTGTTAAGAAATGGAATGACGATCAAGCATTTCCATTCCCCGACTTCAGTTATGAATATAAATACGAGATTAAAGATTCGGTAATGTACCCAGCTAAAACGGCTGCGGTACACCGAAATTCAACGAACTAGTGGATTAAGCTTGCTGCCTACATCTCTTTAGGCTGAATGACGCTATCAAAATAGTCTTGCATCGTTTGGTGTAATAACTGATACAGTGGGAAGCCACGTTTTGACTGTAAATAACCGCCATCAACTTGAATTTGGCGTAACTCTTTCGGTAAAAGTGGCAAAGGGTAGCAGCTTAACTCAGGTTCATTAGCCGTCATAAAGCTACTACCAAAAGAAATTGCATCGGAGTACTTTAGCTTACTCTGTAATACGGTAATGCTGTGAGTCGAGAGAACGATATTTGCCTGATACCCTTTTGCTTTGTATAACTCAGCAATTGGAGCACGTTTGCCATGGAGCCCATCGATGAGTATTCGGGTAATAGGTAGGTTATGAATATTTTCCCATTCACTGGTGTTACTCAAAACCGGATGCTCTTTACGTGCAATTAAGCACAATTTGACTTCAGTTAGTTTATGCTGATAAATATCTTGCGGAAGTGGAAAGCCAGTCAGCTGGAGCATGTAGTCTATCTGTCCATTTAGCATTTCGGTGAGACTCTTGTCTTGCCAGTAAACCATCTTAAAACTGGCATTGGGCAACACAGCTCTAAGCGCATGAAATATCCCATCACCATATAACTCGAGTAAGAAGATATTTAACGCGATAGAAATTTCCCCCTTAAAATCCTGAGGTGAAAAATCTTGGTATGACTGCATAACCTTAGCAATTGGGTTATACATTTCGTCAGCAGCCTCAGCCAATTTCTCTGCCAACTCCGAAGGTTCAACACCATGTGCTTTTCTAATAAAAAGCTGATCGCCAAAGGCTTCCTTTAATTTAGCCACACCTCGACTGACACTCGTTTGAGAGATCCCAAGTTTATCGGCCGCCGCATGAGTATTGCGTGTCTCGACGACAGCTTTTAATAATTTGAGCAGGTTTAGGTCTAGATCTTGAAGTTGTTTCATGTGTGACCTTGCATTGGTGGCGGGATAAAGAAAACAAGCAGCGAGTATTAAGCATAAGGGAAATAGCGATTTAATCAATCGTTTCATTACGATAGCTATCGTTAATGCGTAAAAAGCTTATAGGTCAGATGAATCAAAGCCGTTCTTAACAGACTGCTAATGGCGAGCCGTTAAAACAAGACGAGAATAAAACTGTGTTTGCTGTAGAAGTTACTCGCTTTGACATGAGTCGCTTGTTGGATGAATTTACGCAGATGTACAAAGACATAATCACAGATTAATCAGCAGAACTACCAAGCGAGTACGAATTGCTAGAGCAATATCAGCGTTAAACACAAGTCGTCAACAAGAAAAGCTGAGCTGTAAAACGGAGCTGTAAAACGGAGCTGTAAAATGGAGTTGTAACAAGTGTGTCGTAACAATAAAGGAGTATAAAAGAAAACGGCTCTGACTTAGCGAGTCAGAGCCAGTTGCAACCGTTAATCAAACATCAAGATGATGTAGGCGATGAACAAAATCAGGTGAGTGATACCATTGAGTGAATTCGTTTTGCCACTACTAAAGCTGACACTCGTCATCAACAGTGTGGCACCGAGCAACACCATTTCTGCAGGAGCAAGACCCAGTTGGATAGGCTCGTTCATCACGCCTGAAATGAGTAACACTGCAGGGACAGTTAGCGCTATGGTCGCAAGTACTGAGCCGAAGAAGAGGTTCATGGCCCGTTGCAACTGATTGGTAAACGCCGCTTTTACCGCACCTACAGCCTCAGGTGCAAGAATAATCAGCGCCACAACTAACCCGCCTAACGCAACAGGCGCTCCCATTTCGGTAATGCTATCGTTAATCGGTATCGCAAGGCTTTTGGCCAGCAAGATAACTACCACTAAATAACAGATCAACATAATCGTATGGAATGCATTACTGTTTAGTGGACCATGGTGTTCCTCATGATCTTCGTTATCAGCGTCAATAAAATAGTCGGTATGACTACGCGTTTGCACAAAAAGGAACACTGCATAAAGCGCCATCGACACGAGAATGAGTGTCCAAGTAAGGCTGGTAGACATGTTGCCTAACTCGTCTGAACGAGTAAAGTTTGGCAACACCAAGCAGAGCAGGGCTAGGGGAATAATAGCCACTAAGTAAGACTTTATGCCATCGAGGTTAAAGGTTTGCGTATGATGTTTCATCCCGCCAATCAGCAATGTAATACCGACAAAACCATTGAGTACTGCCATCACTACGGCAAACATCGTGTCCCTAGCTAAAAAGGGATTCGATTCACCGGTCAACATAACAGAAGACACCATGATGACTTCTAATATCACCACTGAAAGTGTCAAAATAAGCGTGCCGTATGGATCACCTAGCTTAATCGCTAACGCATCAGAATGACGGACAACTGAAAAAATGGCACTCATGACGACATAAAAAAGTACACCAGTGAGCATAATATAAGGAAACAGTGACAGCTCCCCATCGATCAAATTATCTCCTATCAGTTTGAAAAATAAAACGGAAATAACACCCAGAAGCAGTTTGTACTCCTGTTTTAGTAAGTTAAGCATCTTGACCTTATTAAGCTACCGAGGTTTCGTTATTATCCTTTAACGAAAAACAATCGGATTGATACTGCGATGTCCTAAGCAGTAAAACAATGCAGCTACAATAGGGCTAACTAATGATGTGAACCATGAATTAGAGAAATTCATCCTTGGTAATTGCAAGCTAATAGTAGAGCGATAAACAACAAATCAGCCCCTAGAGCAGTGCTTGATACTTGGATTATAGATTGTGTAAGTTAGTCGAAAATACACAAGTGCTATGTAGCGCCAGCCCTGTTAGTGTTAAAAAAGATAGAAGAGAGCAAAGGCTTAGATAGTCTCAATAGGTGATTTAACTGCAAAGGAAAGCATTATGCATAAGAGTAGATTGGCCGCATTGGTGATAGACAGCAAGGTAGATGATATTGAACAAGCAAACATATTTTGGGAGCAAGCTTTAGGCCTAGAATGCGTGCGTTCTAGTGAAGACTGGTCTTCAAGATATTCACACCTTAGCGTACCCGATGAGCAACCACATATATTGATTCAAAAAACGTCTCATGAAAGTCGAGTGCATCTTGATATTGAGACCGATGATATTGCAGCTGAAGTGGCGCGCTTAACAGCGATTGGTGCGAAAGTCGTCGAGCATTTTGAGCGCTGGGTTGTTATGCAAGCACCGACTGGTCATCGATTCTGCGTAGTGAATCCTCAAAGAAAAGACTTTAACGATTCAGACAATGTTAATGTTTGGTAACAATTTTACTCACAGCCTATAAAATGAAGCGAATAGTAATAAAAATGGCATCAGATGCTAAAGGCTAACTCATATAGGATTACTCATGAGGCTCATGAATTGAATAAATGGGTAAGGGCGATATAAGGGGACGTTTCGCCTTAATGCTAGCCAATCGATGGGGGGGAATTAGCTAAGCCATTAATAAAATGGAATTAATTTGTAAAATAGACAAGATTAACACTTTCATCAATAGCCATTAGTGCAGTTGATTTAATAGGTATGAGATTTAAAGACTGGATGAAATTAAGCCACTGTCAGATATTGGTTTATAAACGCTGTATGGCTAGTTAACCTTTGACTGAGTTTGCTCGAAAAAGTTTGGTCGAATAAATTCCATATGATGCCTCTAACGGCACAGTATGTTGAGGATAGCCCTTAGGACAAGATAACTGGTACCAATCTAACACAATGACAACATTATAAGAGTCGATTCGCATATAAACCTGCATGATAAGGCTCTCGAGCTCACCGCTTGATAATTGCAAATTGTTGATGCTATGGTGGTTAATTGTTGTTTCTTTGTTGTGTTAGCTGTCATTTGACAGGTTAACTTAGGGATCTATTTTATGTATATTCACAAATGTGAACGTGTAGATGAAAATCTTGCGATTCAATTTTCTAATAATAATGAAGCAAACTTCAGTTTATTTTGGTTAAGGGATCACAGTACCGATAAGTCCAGCCTTAACCCAGATACACTACAACGAGATGTTGAAACCTTTTCCTTACCCGCAGTGCCACAGATAGAACAGTTCCAAGTTATCAATAATGGCGCTCAATTACGCATTCAATGGCTAGATGCTGATCTTGTCAGCGAGTTTGATGCTGATTTTCTTTTTAATATGGCATGTTCCCCAGTCAAAGAACCGGCATACCAATTGTGGGCAAGCGAGCTACAAAACCAAGTCCCAGATTTTGATTTTGAACAGGTAACGGCAAACGATGCTGCTTTTTTACCTGTGTTAGAAAGCATGGAACAGTATGGTTTAGTGACCTTTTCTGGCATGCCGTCGAATATGCAAGCCACTAAAAAGTTGCTCAATCAAGTCGGGTATATTCGAGATACCGTATTTGGTAGTTTATGGGACTTTTCTAATAATGGCGCTCATAGCGACAGTGCCTATACCAGTGTTGGCATAGGCCTACACACCGACAGTACCTATACACTTGACCCACCAGGCTTGCAGTTATTGCATTGTTTAGCCTTTGACGGCGAAGGCGCCTTCAACCAATTTGCCGACGGCTTTAAGGTGGCTCAAACCATAAAAGATGAAGATCCTGCCGCTTATGAGACGCTAAAAAGAATTAAGGTACCTGCGCACTATATTGAGCCTGGCGTTCAATTGAGAGGCCAACATGAGGTCGTGCGAGAAGATATCAATGGCCAGTTTGAACAGATTTGTTTTAATAACTTTGATCGCAGTCCATTTATGTTAAGTGCCAGTGAACAAAAGGCTTTTTATCATGCTTACGGTCTGTTTCAGCGTTTAATTAATGATCCTAAATTTCAGGTGAGCTTTCAATTACAACCAGGCCGTGCGGTATGGTTTGATAATTGGCGTGTCCTACATGCGCGCAGCGCTTTTAGCGGTTTTCGTCATCTTGCTGGCGGCTACACTAATCGAGAAGATTACATCAGCAAAAAGCTAACCTTAAAAGGGAAAACACCATGGCAGGAGTAATCGATTTACGCAGTGATACGGTTACCCAGCCCTGTCAGAACATGCGCACCTTAATGGCTGAGGCCCAAACGGGTGATGATGTTTATGGTGAAGATCCTAGCGTTAAGCAACTTGAATCTTTTGCTGCTGAGTTACTCAATAAACAAGCTGCGGTATTTTGTCCCTCTGGCACACAAAGCAACTTGATGGGGTTGCTGTCTCATTGTGGGCGAGGCGATGAATACATTGTTGGCAGCGCCGCACACACCTATCTTTACGAAGGCGGTGGTGCAGCGGTATTAGGGAGTATTCAGCCACAGCCATTAACGCTACAAGCTGATGCAAGCATGGATCTTTGTGAGCTGGAAAAAGCCATTAAACCAAAAGATGTTCACTATGCCAGAACCAAGTTGATATGCCAGGAAAATACTCATGGTGGTGTCCCATTACCTGACGGTTACACTCAAGCCGTTAAAGCGATAGCACTGCGCCATGAGCTAGGGATGCATTTAGATGGCGCAAGATTATTTAATGCCGTCGTTGCCGGTAACACCAGCGCAGCGGCCTTAACCGCAGATTTTGACAGTGTTTCAATCTGTTTATCTAAGGGCTTAGGCGCGCCTGTTGGCTCGTTACTCGTGGGGTCAAATGAGTTCATCGATGAGGCGAGGCATTGGCGCAAAATGTTAGGTGGCGGTATGCGCCAAGCCGGCATTATTGCCGCTGCTGGCTTGTATGCGTTACAAAACAATATAAATCGCTTAAGCGATGATCACCGCCGAGCAAGTGAATTAGCAAGTGCGCTAGGGCAAATCGATGGTGTTAGTATCCCATTAGGTCAGGCAAACACCAACATGTTGTATGTGAGCGTTAGCCAAGCGATGAGAAAACGCCTTGCTGAGCATGCAGCCAATGACAATATATTGCTGCCTGCTGGTGAGCAGATGCGTTTGGTCACTCACTTAAATATTAATGATGATGACCTAAAAGCCATTATTGAGTTATTTCAACAAGCGGCTTAACGCTAGGGCACCAGATGACACAAAACATCTCTTCACATCCCCAAGACCATAGAGTCATGGGGTTTTGGCGCGTATGGGCGCTTGCTGTAGGATGCGCAATTGGGTCGGGGATCTTTATGATGCCGACATTATTAGCACCTTATGGCATGTTAGGTTTGGGTAGCTGGCTAGTTGCTGGCGCTGGTACGGTGCTGATTGCACTAACATTTGCAAGGTTAGCTACGAGAATACCTAAAACGGGTGGCTTGTATATTTATGCTGACTCAGGATTAGGTTCTATGGCCGGATTTATTGTCGGCTGGTGCTATTGGATCTCCTGTTTAACGGCCGTGGCGAGTGTCGCCATTGCATTTATCAGTTATCTCTCAGCTTATGTGCCGATACTGGCAGAACATCATCAAGCCAGCTTAGTTGCATGTTTAGGCTTAGTTTGGCTGATTATCGGCTTGAATATTCGTTCGATTAAGGGCAGTAGTATATTTCAAGTGATCACGACCATTTTAAAAATCGTGCCCTTGTTAATCCTCGCAGTATTGGGCTTAATCAATATGCAGCCGGAAATGCTACCCGCATACAATCCGACTGAGTTATCACCCATTACAGCAATATCTGCTGCCACTATGTTGGTTATGTGGTCATTTCTAGGAATCGAATCCGCAACCGTTCCAGCGGGTAACGTGATCAAACCAGGAAAAACCATACCCAGAGCAATTATTGCCTCAGTACTGACTATCTTGGTTTTGTATATATTGGTGAGTTTAGCGGTGAACCTAACTGTGCCTACGAGCGAACTGAAAGATTCTGCTGCGCCATTTAAACTAGCAGCAGAACGGCTAATGGGACCTGTTGGCGCGTTAGTCGTGACACTTGGCGCCTTATTGTCGACGTTAGGATCCTTAAATGCCAATACCTTAATGTGTGGGCAGATGCCGATGGCCATCGCAACAAATGGGCTGTTTCCCAAGCGATTTAAACGTTTATCTAAAAATGGTACGCCAGTATTTGGTTTGCTGGTATCGGGCGCAATTGTCTCTGTACTATTGATAATGAACTACACCAAAGGCTTGATCGGTGCGTTCACTTTTTTAGTGATGATGGCGACGTTAGCGACCTTAATGGCTTACACCTTATGTGCCATTGCAGAGTTCTATTTTCTAAAACAAGACAAACCATCGGCAGCACGAAACCGCGCCATCATTCTTGGCATTGGCACCTTTGTGTATAGTTTGTTTTGTATTTTGGGAGCAGGGCAGGAAATTGTCTTTTATTCTTTCTTCCTGATTTTATTAGGTTTGCCTGTATACGCCTTACAAAGAAAGCCAGAGAAAAGAGAACCAGAGACAGACATTAAACAAGAGTTACTCTCTGACTAATTAGGTTAGCCTAAACTGTACTGACATCAACATTTTTGTATTACTTGCCAATGCTATGTTCAGGCGCTACATCTATTTTGTAGCGCCGTTTGACGGATTTAAGCAATCTGGCTTCGGCATCAGCATCAGTGACATATCTCACTCCTTCCCCAAAGTTGGTTAGCTTCGAATGAACCCTGATTCATTTATGTTTATATTGTTGCTACAGGGCTGTCCACTCTAAACTGTCACTTTAGAATGATTAATCGTCTGCAGCGGGTGCTAGGCAGGATGTCCGAATGTCGTGATCACATGGGTGTGAATAAATGATCGCATGTGCAGACACTGCAGAAGCACGGCGCAAGTAAAACCCTAAAAATATTGAAAAGTATACCTCTTCTCAAAGCGTTAATCTCACCACGAAGCGCTTCGCTTTCACGGAGGTCACGGAGGTCACGGAGGTCACGGAGAAGATCGTAGAGCAAAAGATCAAAATGTTTGATGACGAGCCTTTTTCCGCTGCTTTTCTTCGTGTCGCGTAGCGTTCCGTGTCCCAATAACATCCGTGTTTAACGGCTAGTTTGTTATCCCTAGCTCTCGCTTCTTAGCACATGGCTTCGCCATATTCGCCGTGGTAAATAGATTTTGTCCAGAAATGGGTTAGGGTCAACAATTAGCGAGTAGAACTGATGAAGACTTGTAAATCAGCTGAAGACTCCATAAACCAACAGCTAACAGAATAAAATTATCATACGAGAAACCATAGGCAGCCAGTTACTTCGTGATTCCTATTGGTGTCGAATCCGATGTCGTGACTGAGATTCTCAAATTGGGTGACAATTCCTAATAATTGGGAATTGTCAGCCTAAATGAGAATCTCATTCATGTGGCGTATAAAGTAAACAACGACTTACTAACCCCTTGATCAGAAGGACGTCATCTAAAATGAGATTTCTTATGAATAATGTCATCGAAATTGAGATCCGTATATAAGGTCCGATTATAAGATACAGATAGATAGGATTGATGCAAGGGAAACAAACGGTAAACAGGGCAAGAATAAACGCGCATGCGATAACCTACGGTATGAACTACAAATATTCAACTCTGCAAGCGGACGAGCGATGTGACGAATTCGTCAAGAATGAAGCAAAGTTTAAACTAATCGCTTACGCCACTAATGAAATAAAAATATTATGGATTTTGTCTATTAAAAACATAGCGATAAGAGTATATTTTCATCACAAATAGAAAATGGACTTTTTAATGCTAGACTGCGACGTCAATTACTTCGAGAAGCTTTTGTTGTCTTTGAAGGGAAAAACTTTATCTGAATGCCCTTATCAACTTGTTATCGAAGCCTACCTTTATAGATCCCCTGGTAAAGGTAGTAAACACAAGGCCCACCCCAATCGAGATGAATCCTTTTGGCATTCAAATTTTGTGTTTGATATACCCACCTCCTTGTACAAAACTGATGATTTTATTTTAGCGTTAGCTCGCTACTTTTCGCAGGAAGTTGCATCTAACTTTTCATTTGTTACCCACGTTTTTAGTCAATCACCAGAAACCGTTCTAGTCGCAATACGCAGATCGCAAATAGTAACTAATGAAAGTCACCTAAAGTGGGACGAAATTAAAGCTTTATCCAGTAAAACCCCTGATAAACTAAATAGCCTCATAGCGACAAGTGAAGCTTTTCAAGCTGCCTATTCTGATAGGAAAAATCGAATTAATCACCTTAGAGAACCGTTCAAGAGCTTAACACTATTTGAGCTTATGTCTTTATCCGCTGTTTATTCTTTTAAGCACTTAGCTGAACCAGCAGTTTCATTCGATGGTGGTGAAATTAGGACAGACTCTCAATTAAGGGCACTGAAGAAGTTAACAGAATGGAAGCTTAGGCATAGTGCTACAGATGAATTCTCGTTAAGTGAAAGTAAGATTACAAAATCCTTAAAGAAATATCACATCCCTTTAGTTTTCCCATCTGATCAAGATAGCTCAATTGCTGAAGCACTTTTGCTTCTCTTTGAGGAACTCATACAAGCTCAAGTCGAATTTGATGAGTTTATATCTCAAAGTGTTCATCCATTCTGTTTTGATGACTCAATAGAATTCTCGGTTAAGAATGAAAGATTGATTCTAAAGACCACTGATAAGGCAAGTGAAATAGCAGACAATTGGGTTAGAAACGGGAATAGACAAAAAGCCCTAAGAGGGTATTGGTTTAACTTAGCAATGGATGAGTTCATTGCGTCAGGGATGGCGACTCAACAGATTGGAACGGCCGAAAACCATGACAGCAACCAAATTGCTTATATCAAGGCCATTGCAATCAAGCTTGAGCTACAGCGTATCTATGGTTTTACCAGTTATGTGACAACCAGTTCAGGGCTAAATGTAAACCTGTTCCAAGCCCTGTTATCATTAGAGCTAATGACAGCCTTTTATTTAAAGGATTATATTGCTGCATTCTATGAAGAACATGCTGGAGTAGGTGGTTGGCAAGGTGCTGTTGCCCTAGTTGCCTTGAAGGGAGCTGCTACGGGACAAAATCGATTCCCTATCACTTGGTCACGATGGAAAGAAAAGGCGCAGAATATTGTTGGTTGGACTGTGTCGAATGACTTCCCAACCGGCAATATCAAGTCAGCAGAAGCGATAATGGACTTTTGGTGTCTTGATTTACGCAAGTATAGTCAAGTGATTAAAAACTCTGCCTACCTAAACTTGCCACTACTTACTGAAAAACCCATATTTAAAATTGGACAATATTGCGTTGAACTTCCATGGCTAATGTCAAGCCAACTTGGATCCGTAAGTGCGGTTAATAATCTTCGCCGCTTTGCTAATCAAAGAAGTTCGCTAAAAGACGAAACAACGAGAATTGAAAATCAGCTTGGGGATGCGTTTGAGCGAAGAGGGTTCACTGTAGTAAGAAACTTTGAAGATACAAGCCCTCTCGGAAAAGAAGCTGGAGAAGTAGATTTGATTTGTGCGATTGATAACATAGTTATTGTTATCGAAGTCAAATCAACATTTAACCGTACAACGAAAGATGAGATTTACTACCATCGCGACAAAACGCTGAGAAAAGCTGGCATACAAGTAAGAAAAAAGACAAAGGCTGTACGAGCAAACTTACAAGAAGCAGATAGCCTTATTAGGCGTATAAATTTAACAACATCTCCACGTGTCATTGGCTTGATTGCTGATACCTCTATTGAGTTTGACCATGAATATTTCTCAGGCGCTATGAAGCTCTCCATTGAGGAACTTATTATTGCGCTAGCAGACAATGCACACTTATTGTGTGACCAAGAAAAAGAGATTTCCCGCTCATTAGAGTCCAATGAAGAGCTGTCATTGATCGCGGAAGAATTCACTTTATATCCAAATGGATTTAATGGTGGTGAATTCATTAAAGTTTTAGAGCAGTCACGAGTCTGGGAAAGGTACGAACAGCAATATAGACAGCAAAATACTGGACAGAATAAAAACAAGGATGCTTTATTTAATGTTAGATAAATTACTAGTTGAATTATCTTTGGTCGATCGTAAGTATGAGAAAACTAACAGAGTCGATGAATGTCACTTTAACATTTTTTCTCTCCTGCGCCGGGAATCTGATGAGGTTGCTTTGCATTCCCGCTTTATAGGTGAGCTACTAAACCCTAAAGGAACACATAATCAAGGGGGGATATTTCAACGTCTTCTTCTCCAGCAACTATCTGAAAGTAGCCAAAAGTTTAATGGTGAATTCACCTTAGAAGTTGAGCGTACGTTAGGAGAGCGTGGCAGAATAGATCTTCTGCTTATTGGTAAACATGACGTAATAGTGATAGAGAACAAAATTTATGCACAGGATCAAGATAAACAGTTAGAACGCTACAATCTTGCTATGAATGATTATTTTCACGATAAAAAAAAGCACCTTTATTACCTAACACTGTTTGGAGAAGAACCATCTATAACGAGTCTTGGTTCTCTTAATCCAGATGAAGTTCAGTGTATAAGCTACTTGACTGTAATTACCAAGTGGCTTGAGTCCTGTATCCGTGAAGTCTACGACTTACCGTCATTAAGAGAAACTATTATTCAATATAGAAAATTAGTCGAAAAACTAACAGGACAGACACTGAGTGAGATGCACAAAATGGAAATAAGAGACTTACTATTACAAGGTCATAATTTTAACTATGCTCTTCAAATTGAAGAGGTTTTAAGCGAGGTTAAAGCCGAGTTACAAAGAACAGTTTGGGTAGAGCTACAGGCATCTCTAAGCATGCACGACTACGACTTTACCTTTGTAAATTATAAGTTTGAAGAACGTGACATGAAAGTATGCAATAGCTTCTACCAGACTTATAACCGTAGCTTGTATTATGGATTACAGCATAAAATTCTAACTTTTGAAGATTATAGTGTTCATTTCTACCTAGAAGTAGACCACTGCTTTTACTACGGATTTACCGTTTGTAAAAATGGATCGCGAGGAGCATATAAAGACGAGTTCGCGAAAAAGCTTCCTAAACTTAATGAGCTGCTCAAAACACTCGTTCAAACTAGTTCTGAGGATGAGTTGTGGATAGCGTGGAAATATAGTGGCGATAAAATTAACTTCAAAAACTTTAATGAAGGGAACTCGGCAAAGCTCGCGGACTCAACATATAGGAAGGCTTGGGTAGAAAGCGTGACTAAAGATGTGGTTGAGTTATTGAAAAACGTGCCTGGTGACCTATAGGTTAATTAACTGCCTTTGAACTTGCTACTAACTAAGCCAAAGGCAGAAATATAACTTTATCTACTCTAGTACAAACTTTAAAGGCAGCTGCTTCGACTCATGCGCTTGTCTAAGCGCAATAACATCTTCAAAACAACAACGGTCGTGATTACCATGTGAGTTCACTCGAGGCCTTCGTAACTGTCCTGTTTTTCTCATTCGCCTTAGTGTTGATTCAGATAGCCCGGTTAGACGCTGAGCTTTCTTAATTGACACATCATGGGGCCTGTAATGCCTAAATTCTTCAACACCGAAACGAGTTAATTCAGTCTCCTCAACAAAAATTGAGCCTGCTAGATCTAAACCCGGCTGATAGATAATCGATAAGCGTTCATGCTTTATACCAATAAGAATGCTCTCCATATCAAGCGCGTAGTAATCTAAAACGTTTCTAAGCTCTGATAGTGGTAACTGGTTAGTTATTTGGCCTCTATAACTGTTCAGCATCCAAAGTAAGCCACTCAAGTTTACGTTAGAACGGCTACTGATTTTTGTGTGACTTCTCGGTATCACACCTTCGTGTTGCAATCGCTTTAAAGAGTTAGCTGAACCCGTAATGAGCGAACAAGCATCTGCTACGGGGACATTGCAGTCAGCTTTGGCTATTCCTTGTTCTAATAGGCTCTTGTAATTGCTAAATATGTTCTTATTTGGCCAATAGGTAATGTCTTCAATGAGTTTTTTGCATGGTAACAACCTGAAATTACTAGGCCACCAGCTCGGAGTAGTAAGCGCCAAGGTTGCTAGCCATTTCGCAGCGACATCAGGCTGAGTCATTAACCGATACCCTGATAACACCGTTGCCTCATAATCAGAAAACTTCGGCCACTTAGACACCTTGTGAGAACAAAGGTTAGGTGAATCCAGGTATCGACTTGCGACAATGCAATCTGAAACCTGTTGTTCGGTAAGTTCTGGGAGTGTTGCTTGCCCACTTAATTGGAGTGGCATGCCGCACGCTCTATTGGTGCATAATCCATTAAGTAAACCAACGTCCCAGGTTAGGGGAGTGCTGCAGCGATAACATTGGCTAATAAGTGGGGCCGAGTGCTCACTGCAACAGAATTTAAAAGGGTTTTGCACTTCTTCATGAACAAAGCCATTCTGTGTTACACACTCCAGACAAACCCTTGCCGTTAACAGCCTGTTCTCTTTAAATAAGGGGTTAAAAATGGGGCTTAATGAAGCGGTACCACTTACTTTAAACAGGCTACTTAGCTTCCCGATATGAGCTGGGTAGTGGCTACCTTTAACTATTCCTGCAATCGTCTTAACATCGAGAAGATAGTCTAGATAATGAAAGCCATTTCTAGCGGCAAACCTCAATGTATAGCCAATAGCGCTTTCGTTATGCATTGGTACAGGGCTAATTGGCATTGTTGGCCCTCATTTCTTTCAAGTCTTCCTTTCTCTTTTTGACAAACTGATAAACCCTTTCCAATGCCATCTTTTTGCTATCAAAAGGGTTGATACCATTAATGCAATTTAAATCAAAGCTCTGTTTAAATGCGTCTCTCAACTCTTCACGGCTCGTCACCCCAGAGTAATCAAATCCGGAAAAAAGCTTACCCAGTACGCCAAACGAACGCTCTGAATAGGCCATGCAGAGCCTGCTAATAAGCTCTTTATCTTCAGCAGGATTAAGTACGGGCTGATTAATTTTAGCCATGAAAAAATTTAACACATCAAGACCTTCTTTCGTCACTGGTAATGGTTCAGACAGCAAAACTCTAGACGTTAGCCTACGAGAAAGCTGCTCATCATCAGA
Source organism: uncultured Shewanella sp. (assembly GCF_947497935.1). Taxonomy (GTDB): domain Bacteria; phylum Pseudomonadota; class Gammaproteobacteria; order Enterobacterales; family Shewanellaceae; genus Shewanella. The sequence goes on along the minus strand of NZ_CANMIO010000005.1, from coordinate 153,832 downwards.
ATAATCACAGTTATCTTGACCGAAAGTAACAAGTCGTTGTGCGGCTTTAGTCCCCATAAATACGATAGGCACACCACATTTATCAAGCATGCTCGCAAAAAGCTTCAACATATTTTGCGCTTTGATGCCATCATTCTTAGGGAGGGTGTGTTGCACCTCATCTAAAATGATTAGTTCAACTTCATATGCTTTCAGCAGTGCTTTAAATTGCGCCATTAGCTCACTAAAGTCGATGGTTTTACGGGGCACCGGTGACCCCATTTCTACCATTAAACTACGCAGTAGGGTTGAAGGAGCGGTGGTGGCGATTTGAACCTCGTGGTGGAGGATAGGTATTGTCCTTTTTTCAGCAGTTTGCTTAACCATTCCTTGTTTAGCATAATTTTCTGCTAGAAAAGACTTTCCTGCACCGGACGGGCCAACAATCAAGACGCCATATTGCTTTTGATCCCCTCTAAAGTTCAAATGAATATGGTTAATCGCCTCCCACGCCTTCGTTAAAGAGTAGTGTAAAGCTAACGTCGAGGGGATTTCCCGGTAGTTATTGTAATTCAATCGTCCTCCCAAAGGTTTTCTGAATCCCATGTGTTGTTAGGGTCAAATGCAATGTCTTTTTTGTCCGGCTCGTTATCGACCCCAGCAATTCTTGCTGGATAAGTTTTGTTGTTTCTCTGATTTTCATGAGACTCTGCGATCCGTTCTGCAGTACTCAATTGCTTGTCATTATTGTCCTCATAAGTTCTAACTGGCTTACCTGAACGGTTTTTCCGTATTGTACGTTTAGCCAATACCGTGTCATCTGTCGTTAATTGTAAAGCAAACAAATCAACTGATTTAGGTTCGTGTCCCAAGAGCTCCTCGACAGAAATCGGGGATTTGAATTCATCACTGTATATTTCAGCAACTTCTTGAAGTGTGGCTCCAGTCTTAGGGTGGACGGCGACAACGGTTACCTTTCTTCCATCAAAAGGGTTATACATTACGGTAACGGAAGGCGTCGCATCTTTTAATCCATATGTGCCTAGCTCATTAGATAGCCACTTTAAACCGACATATTTGTGCTTAAAGATATTAATACTGCCGTCCGATTGCAGCTTATATTCCTTAGCACTAGTAAAAACATGAAATTGAGATTGCACCTTATCGAAATTAATTGCGGCACTAGGACTCATTATCATACTGTTTTGCAATCGTTCAATCGGCTTCTCACCGGTTTGACTGTGTACACTGTTATGATAATGAATAATGTAGTCGTTGAGGTGCTTATAAAAATCAGACTTCTTAACTCTTGCTACCTGCTTTAGGTTTTTAGAGCTATTTTCTGGCTGCTGGGTACGCTTAGGGAGGTAACCTGAGATCCCTACCACATAACTACCATCAGCAAGAGGGACTTTATATCCTTTTAGGAAACACATTTTGATTGTGTTGTTAATAGACTCTACGAACGGTTTACGCATTGGCATGTTGGAAGGATTGTATCTAAATCCCGTTTTCAAGTTTGTGCAAAGGCTATTCATGAGGCCGTTATTAAATCCAGGCCCATTATCCATTACTATTTCGTATGGTTTGCCACCGACACAACCATTTGAGTCAGACGTAAAAATACTCTGAATTAAGTTGACTACACTTTCTTTATTCTCGCCTTGCCCAATTTCAACAACGCAGCCAATAATGCATCTAGAGTAGCAATCAATAGCTAGATAAATTGAAACTCGTTCTGTGGGTTCACCTGTCTTGTCATCAATGAGGCAAAGGTTAAGCTCCAATCGATCGAGTTCAACTCGTTGAAAAGCATATTCAACTTTGATTGCGTGAGTAAGTTTATTCATTAACTGGTTTCTTTCTTTTTGAGAAAGGTTTGGATCAGCAAGTTTATCGTTAATCGCACTGAACTTTTTTAATCTTCTGCGGTAGGTGCTCTCACTGACCATCACGAGGTCCTTCTCGTGCTTGTTGATTTCGTCACAATAAGCTTTATAGCATGCTGCCACGTTATTATGTTCACCTAGACAGTAATCCTGAGTTTTATCATAACCATGATTTACCCACGCTTTCCAATGCCTGCAGATAGTTGATTTTCCAGGATGATTTGACCTAGTTAACTCAGGATGTTTGCGTTCAACCTCTTTGATTAATCGCTCGTATGATTCCCGTGTAGTAGGCTGGAGCCCATGTTTACTGACCAATTCACCCAAAACTTCCATGTATAACACTCGTTTATCCCTTACTGACTTTTGTTTATCAGTGAAGAGCCTTGGTGTTGGTTCACGAAGAATGGGCTCCATTCTTCCGTCAGCAATATGCTGGTTAAATTCATCCGCTGTTAAGGTTAGTGTTTTGGACTTATCGTCACATTCTTCAAAAATGGTTTTATAGTTGTCATGATGAAGAACAGAAAACGGGATGTTATTATCCAGCTGATACCGTTCTTGAGGCCTAACCAGCATTATGCACCAGCCTTCAGAAGTAATGCGTTAGGGTTAAGAACAACTAGCGGGTCATATTCATAGACTTTGCGTGCAATGAGTTCGTAAATTAGCCCCGCAGGGTTTTCTACAGAATCAGATAAGTATTGGTAAAGTTGAATGAAGGAACACTCCTCAGGCAATAGTCCGATGTTGATTTCGTCTAATTGCTTGTCACAACGATTCGATACTATAAGCATTAAACTCTTACCCAGTGTTATCGGGTAATTTTCTTCGGAGACTAGATGCAGTGGTGTGCTCGTAACTTTTGCGGAGTATGCTTGAAAACGTTCAAACTTTTCTTCATAAGCATCATCCGTGAAAGTGGAATGATGAATTTCGACGTAAGCATCTGTACCGTCGTGATACTGAATTAAAAGATCAGGTGTATAATGCACTTTGACACCATCTATCACCAGATTCATCGTCTCTGACTGTGTTGCATAAGACTTCACTGCAGGGTCAAGCTCTAACGTATAGGCAAACGTTTGCTCTAAAAACGAATCCACAAACAAAGATGCTCGATTCTTCAGGCTATACATTCTAATGGTGTCACGCTTTCTGCGCTTTCCAGGTATAAACTTCGCACCCATAAACCATACCTCCGACTCAGCTTAAATTTAATGATAGCCAATCTGTGGCGTCGTGTTACCCAAAGCAAAAGTCACCAAAACTTTTGCTTCGCTATTTTTTTCGAAAAAAGCACTCAAAAAAACAAGTTAGTTTTTGAGCGTTTCGGATTTTTTTAAATTTCGAAAATCTGTAAGTGACGTAATTAGCGCACATATTTTGCAGTTTGAAAAACTAGAATTTTCTAACTTCGTTTGGATTTAGGTCGATTTCAGAAATTTGTTGGTTTTTCGGAGAAATATTCCTAAAAACCAACAAGCCGTTGAATTACTTGGATTAACTAAAGCTGATTTCGAATAATATTTTGTTACACATTGAAAGGAAACTACTTATTTTCTAAAGCCACAATTAACTATTCGTTGTAGTAAAAGCACTGTTTTCTATAGGAACAACAAACCGCATTAAAAACACAGAGTGAAGAAACAAGCTTTTGGTAGCTATAAAATGATGAACCCACATGATTTAACAATTACCCAAATTGTTACACTTTGTAAAATACAAGGTGCAAGCCACTGAAAAATATATGTAATTATTATTATAAAAATTACATAAAGTTTGACTAAAAAACTTTTCCCAGTAAAAACCGCGCTTTACACCAAATGAGAGGTGATAAGGCTTAAAAGTACAGTTTTACGACTTCGCAAGCCCTCACTGTCTACTACCATTGAATAGAGCGTACTAAAGAAAGGATGGTTAAAATGGGAGTAAGAGCTGAAGGATGGGTGATTGTTCATATCACTCGAGCTGGAGAGAAGGACATATATAAGGTATTTGCATCTTGGATAGATGGAGATAGGTGGCGTGTTTCGTCAGGTACCTTTGATAAGTCTCAACTCAAAGACCAAGGAGATGAGTTTATCTGGCCACAAGCCTCAGGCAGTGTTTACATCCTTCCTAAGGAAGGAGAAGGTCTCTTAACTGCGTATACATGTACTGTATTAGACGATGCTATTAAGGGTGCAAGAGACCAAGGCACGACAATGAAAAGAATCAAACTCTGCGATTAATAGTAATTTAGTATTATTCATTTTCAATGAATTACATACATATCATAACTTAAATATTTTGCTTTGAAATCAAAGACAAATGTGAGATAAAACGTTTACTTACTTTAAAGCTGAACTCACAATTAGTAGAGATATCGCTAATGTACTTTCTCATCACAATGCACTCACCACCGCAATTCTACGATATTAATTGTCGGCAAGTCGTACCTGAGCTCGATTACATTGACAGCATAAGCAAGACGTACATTGTCGATGGTGAAGTGCGAAGGGTGGAAGTAGGTACGAATAGTCACAAAACTAGTGAAGGGGACTGGATGGTAGCCTGTCCTAGGCAGTCGGTAGAGCTATTACGTTCGCTCAATGTTCACCCCTTCAAGACCAAAGGCGAAGCAAAGCAGTTTGCAGTCAAAAACGAGCTAAAGTCGTTTCGCTATTTAAAGGTTTAATAAGACACACCAACAACACCCATTTAAAGGATTAGATGATGTTACATGATATTGAAAAATGGATTGATGAAGTAAATCGAGAGCACGAGTCACAGCGAACGTGCTGTGTTCATCTTTACGCCCACCTTCGTGGTTTCTATCCCAAAGCCTTTCTTGAGCAAGCCTTCTATGTTGTTGTCGAGGAGTTACCTAGGCCACAATTTCTAGCCGGCCAGTCAGCCGTCATAGATAACTTTCTTAGCCAACCGCTTGATGGCATCACTTACAAGAACACCTACTACCTATTGCCCGATATGGCCAAGAACCTAAATATTCACTTCCATGAATTGGTCCATGTTGCTCAATGGCGAACTCTCGGTGCTGCAGGGTTTATAACGCGATACATGGCAGAACTCGCACAACACGGTTATCGCAATGCCCCATTAGAGGTTATCGCATATGGCTTAGAAGATTACTTTATAAAGAATGGCACTCAACTTAATGTCTTGCAGCAAGTTGAATTCGATTTAAAGCGCCAACATAAAATAGAACAGCATCATTAAAGAAGTTTAGTTTGCCTACAGAGAGATGAAGTCGAACAACCTACATCACAACGTGGTAGCAAGGTAGCGCAAACTATGTACAAAGATTAAGGTAAAGGAAATTCATATGAAGTTTGTTATCTCGTCACCTGACTTTTGGTATCAAATCGATGCCTCCTTCGACAAGTCGGGGGGGATGTACATTTTATCCTGTTTGGGTGATGAGAGTATTCCGCGCCCTATTAGCCGATTACTTGGATTAGATAGCGAAGGAATTCTCTATCTCGGTATGGCTTCTTCATTTCTTGATCGCGTAATTGAACTTAAGAAGAGCCTGAGCCCTAGCCATTGCTCGCGTTCTCACGACTGTGGTGTTCGATATAAAAATCATCAGGAAATATCAACTATGTTTCCTTACGACAGGCTGCAAATTGAGCTAATACGTTCCGACGATCCAAAGGTTACTGAACAGGAAGCTTTACGGAAGTACCTTGAAGAGTTTGGTGAATTACCTCCGTTAAACAGAGTTAGCTAACTTTTGATAAACGTACCACAGAAAAAATTTGTATTTATGGTTAAAGGTTAAATATGTCTCTTAGTTCGCGTGAAGAATTACTCTTTGAAGAGTGGAAACGAAACAGAACAGGTTTTGTCGCTGATGGATTAGTCTCTGAGCTAGAATACTTAAGCTCCAAAATCAAAATATGCGTTGTATTAAAAGAGGTTAATGACCCAAAGGGAGGAGGGTGGGATTTAAGGAAGTTTCTTGCAGAAGGAGCCCGTCCACAAACTTGGGACAACATCGTACGTTGGGTCCTAGGTCTTAACAATGTAGATATTGCATGGAGTGATGTTGATAGCATTAGTAAGGAGATAAGGATTAACACTCTTAAATCCCTAAGCGTAATCAACCTAAAAAAGTCACCAGGAACACACACGACTAATAATGCCTCCCTTAAGTTAATTGCTAAAGAGGATAGCGAATATATAGCCAAGCAGTACTCTATATATGATCCAGACATAACTATCTGTGGTGGCACTGGCGATTTATTCAAAGCTGTTGCAGGGTTTGATGAATGTAGATGGAATAGAACAAGGCGTGGTGTTTGGTGGTATGAAAGAGCCCCAAGCAAGTATGTCATCGCATATTGCCACCCAGAGGCGAGAGTTGATAGCTCGCTGATCCTATATGGACTAATAGATGCTGTTAACGATATTTACTCCCAAGCCCTCTCGTCTACAACTATTCTTGAGCGATAGACGAAATCGGCATTAATCCAATTCTATTGAAGTCTAGTATCTAGGCTATTCCATTTAAATACGTGTCAGCAAACCTAGGCTGACACGTATTTATAAAGTAGATAGTTTCAAAGTTAAGGGGATTACTTGACTAATTTCCATTCCTTTCTGCCACAAGATGGACACTCATACCTTTCCGCTAACCACTTTGTTATTTCATCAGAAAAGGCTAGCAAGGCGACGCCTCCAGTTACAATAGCGACACAAATGGCAAAAGCAAATCCTGTTCCTGCAAAAAAGTATGTCACCCATGCCCAAAAGCCCCCACCAACAAAGCTTCCCCCTAACACTTTTAAGAAAAAGGCTTTATTTGCTTCTTCTGTATACCCACAGGATTTACATTCCACATTTGTCATATTACGGTCCTTTTAAGCTACTTATATTATAAAGATTTAATCATTACGCTAAATCGGTCTTAATTTTCATTAGGGCTGAGTCAATTGATGAATTATAATTATTGTCTGATTCCAACCCCTCTCTTTCGCCATAGAATGCGTTATATTTCGCTAGCAAAACATCAATGTTTTGATGGTAACTCTGAACTTTGTATAATTTAACCAGAGGATTGAGCAAGTTGAAAAGAATATTGTTTTCTACATCATTTGAATCAACAATCCCCAAGTGAAGTGCAACCATATTGAAATCTTTCTGTGTCAGGGGGCCTTCAGTGTATTTAACTAGCGTTTGGTCAATAACAAGATGAAAGTCATTATCTTGAACTTCTAAGTCTGCAGTATTACCATCAATTGAAATATAAGACCTAATTGTTTGCACCATTTCTTTAATTTTAGCTTCGTTAAGGATGAACACTGAGTAATTGTTAGCTAGAAGCTCTCGGCTAAACTCTGTAGTTATAAGGCCTGTATTATCTTTAGAGAACAAAATAGCGGTATTGTTTTCCTGTAATTCTCTAATTTTTTGTTTCCACAAATTCATCGTTGCTAAAGCTAAGCAATTTTTTATCGCCTCAGTTCTGGTTTTATCTCGCTTCTCTATTTCAAGCTTTATGCTTTTTTTATAGGTAGACTCACCTGATGACTGACTTGAGTCGTCATCACTACTCATCGCATAAGCAACTATAGCTCCCCCAACAGCTATAGCTGCCCAACCTATTAGTGGAAATGCCATTTGATATCCTTATTTAGCTTATATTTGTTTTAAGTTTAATCAATATATACCACACGACATACACAATCAAGAGGTTAGCAAGCGCATTAGACGTATGCGTCTAAGATGCGGTTGACTTAGCGTTTTCTTCAGAGTAAGGTTATTTTAAGTTAATGAATTGTGGAAGAAGCATGAACTATCTAGATAATTTGAACATTTTTCTAGCTCAAGAACTTACTCTCGCTCGTGAAAAAGCTGAACTGTCTCAGCAACAGGTAGCCGACATTTCATATATTGACGGCAGCAGTATAATTCTAAGTCAGCGAAAAGTTTCAAGGATAGAAAAGGAGCCTTTATCTTCTAATTCGATAGACATAGCAGCATATATGGTCGCAATCGGTAAGCGACCTCAAGATTTTTTTGATTTATTACATATGGGCATGGATAAGTTTAGACCTTCTATAAAAATGGATATTTTAGAGATGAAAACAATCACCAGTGAAAAGATAAAAATTGCGATAACTAATGCTTACAGAAAGTTAGATATTGGGCAGGGAATACTGGTTAATACAGAAAACCCCTCGCCGACTAATAATGCTCTTATAGAATCCTTCAATTTAGCTAAAAACAACTTGGAAAGCCTAAATAGGAAACCAACAATTGGAATGTTAGGTCATTATGATTCGGGCAAAACAAGCATGATTAACGTGATAGTGGGAACCGAAGGGGGGATTGTACTTCCGGAAGACTATCAGCCAACCACAAATATCCTAAATCTGCTGATGCATGAATCTGATCGACCTGAAACACTTACAAAAGAGCCTGTAGCCGTATTTAGAAAAGGCTTTAAACCGCACATGATTCATGACCAAAAGTTGGTTAATAATTACCTTATAGGCCAAGGGGGGCAAACTTTTTTAGCTGAGATAGGGCAACATTCATATGGCGAAGTTAACCCTGAATATAAGAACGCGTATATCGCAGTAATTTTTATGGACTCTCCAATATTAGAAAAGCTTTGGCTGCTTGATACTCCTGGTGACATGAATGGTGATGAATCAGAGGATAGTGAAATAGCTATCTCTGGTGTTGAGCTCGTTGATGGCTTGTTTTTCCTTGATGGTGCCTCAGGTTTTCTGGACAAAAACTCGTTTGGTTTTTTTAGCGAAATCCTAAGAGCAAACCCTCCAGTCGACCCATGCGAACCGATGGCTCACATTAGGCTATTTGCAACTAAAGCTCACACAGTATCTACTGAACAAATGAGCTCTTTAAGAAACAAATTAGCCAAGCGCTACAGTAATCAATTCAATGATCTTATCTTTAAATCATGGGTAGACGATCTCAATAGGGCTGGAAATAATATTACCCTCAATGCCTTTAATTCATATCAAATCAGCGATGTGATATTTCCATACGCAAGAGAAATACCAGAGCTTAAAGAGAATATGCTGCATCAGCTTGATGAAATGGCTGGGTATTTGTTGGCTCACCATTGTAAGTTCATTGAACAGTCAGCTGATAAGGTATTAGAGTCCCAGCGAATATTGTTACGTAACCAGATCAATCAAACAAAAAAGTTTAAAGACGATATCGGCACTCGTAAGAGTGAAGCAAGTGAACGAGCTATCCGATTTCGTCTGATTCATTCTAATGTTAAAACTGCATTAAATCGTATTTTAGAAGAGAGCGTGCCAGAGCTTCGTAGTAATTGTGAAAAGGATATGATGAATCTTGAGCAGAAGCTTTCTAATGAATCATTTGTCGAAGCTTTGATCCGTGATAACTACAGTGATAAGAAAGAGGCTGCGAACTCAATTGGAGACCATATAGGTCAGCTAATCTCTAGTGAGTTTGAAACCACAATTAAAAGAAATTCTTCAGCTTATAGTGATAAGGTCCAGCTAGCGATGAATCAATTTGAGTCAGAGCTAAGTCAATCCGTTGGAGATGCAGGTTACAAAATAGGTGACACCTCAATTGATTTCGACGCTAAAGCCGCTTTTATTGGGGGCTTAACAGGTTTAACGAGTTTTGGTGCCATGTCCATGTATGCAAGTGCAGTAGCTGCTGGTAGTAACCTAGGTGGTTATATTCTTTCAGCTAAGGTAGCTGGAATATTGGTTAATTTGGGAATCGCATCAAGCACTACAGCTGTAATTTCAACAATATCGACTTTAGGTGGTCCTGTAGGGATTGGTATTGCAATAGCAAGTTTAATTGGCTTGTTAGCATGGAAATTCTTTGGAGCATCATGGGAAGAGTCGCTTGCTAATAAAATAGTTAAAAGCATTAACAAAAAGCCATTCATGGATACAGTTCAACCAAAGATTGACAATTTCTGGAATGAGACCGCATCAGCACTAAAAGCGTGCATGGTTAATTTAGAAATTGAAATGGAAAAAGATATTTCCGCATCAAATGCTATGGCTGAAAGTGAGTTTGTAGAAAAAGACGTTGATATCTGGCTGTACGAGTTAACTAATGTCCTTTCAGCTCTTGATGGACATAAGGTAATAGATAGTCAGGCTTCCTAATTAAAAATATTTTCAAGTGTAAGAACATTATGCTTAAGGCATGATGTTCTTTGCTAATAACTAGGTGGCAGTCTAGAGAACGTTTCGTACTTATTAACAGGCAGGCACGTAAACTAAATACATCAGGTAGTTTTATATAGCTTGTGTTTTTAGATTAAAGATAACCCGTGTCTCAAAGGTTGGGATTTAATCATAAGTGTAATTTACCTAATCACAAATAGAGAGGTTGCTAATTTAGTCTTATCGATTAGTTCTTTTTTCAGTCCACTTAAACCATGAAGAAAAGATGACTAACTGTATTGTGTTAGTCATCGATAATAACGAAAGTATGAGGAGGGGTTTTTGCTACGGATTTGATTTACATCAAGTTATAACTGTTTTGTTATATGGTAATTTGTTTTGAAACGTACCAATGGAGCTAACATGAAAACAACGATAAAAAAAACGGAAAAACTGAAAGTTCAAATTGTACCCTTTCAGAAAAAGCCAAAAGATCCTGTATCTAAGGGGAAGACTCTTGGCTGTTGGGGTCCAAGTCCTGATGACAACATGAATCAGTGTTGATCTATTTAACCTTGTATTGCGGCCATTTCAAACTATCTTTTATGGCCGCCTTTAACTCCTTAACACACTCTCGCGTTATAACTTTTGGTATAGGTGCATTAATCGACCAAGATACCTGACTAGCTCCCATTAAAAAATGAAAAAAATTGTAGTAAGAAAGGTTAATGGAATAAACATTGCCATAAATACGTATGATAATGACTGTTTTGAAGTCAATGACATTGTGATGGAAATCCTAGAAAGTAAAGTTCTATATAAAAATTATCTTTCACGCATCGCCGCAAAGTACCAGGTAACCGAAACTGAAATTTTGAATCTGGAAAATGAAATATTGGAAGCTTTTTATGAATCATGAAAAGTTAAGGGCTGATGCCTTGGCTAGCAACACGCTAATAATGGCAAGCATTGAACTTACAGAAGTATGTAACTTAAGTTGTGCACATTGCTATATACCCAAAGAGAAGTCTGAGTTATCCCTTGAGAGCGCTAAGGCTGTAATCGATAAACTGTACCAGTTAGGGGTGCTTTATTTAACATTTACGGGCGGTGAGATTTTTTCTTACTCGCCTTTTCGGGAAGTTTATCTATATGCCAAATCTAAGGGGTTTATCATCAGTTTGATGACGAACGGCACACTAATTAATAATCGCATAAAAAAGCTACTCAAAGCATATAAACCTTACAATGTTAGTATTACAGTCTATGGATTAACACCTCAAGACTATATTCACTTCACAGGGAAAGATAGCTACAAAGAGTTGATTGACGGATTAGATTTCTTTGAATCATCAGATATCCCCTTCAGCTTAAAAACCGTTTTGGTTAAGGCAAATTATTCTAAAGCTCTCCGAGGCGATTATGAAGCACTTGCTCTTAGGTACAACACTTCCATGGTATACGATCCGATTATTTTTGGTAAAAAGGATGGCGACACTTCTAGCATAGAACAGCGCTTAACTGCTGATGAAATTATACAGTTTGAAAATTCCATGGACGAAACTATCGCGTTCTGGAAAAAAGCTGTCTTAGATAAAGCCACAGAGCCGTCTATCCGATGTGGTGGTGGTTTAAGCAGTTTATCAATTGACTCTAATGGTAACGTCGCTATTTGCTCACTTTTTGTCACTGAGAAATGTGAATTTTTGACAAGCTCCCCAGAAGAACTGAAGCAGTTTCTACTCAGTACTCATAGCCTGATGCAAAAGCGCTTTGAACAGAGTCCATGCTTTTCATGCGAAAAAAAATCACTTTGTCGGTGGTGCTCAGCTTATGCCAACCTAGAACACGGTTCTGGTAGTGAAGCAATTCACTTCTTTTGTGAACTTGCTGAAAGAAGAGTAGATTGCTTTGGATAATCTGACTCTGAATACCGCAACGATAGAGCTTCTTTCTAAATGTAACTTTCATTGTCGGCATTGTTATCTTGATAAGAAATCAGCCAAGAGCCTCTCAATAACAGATTGGTTCAAGGTTTTTGATACTCTATATAATGTTGGCGTGAAGAAAGTTGTTCTCACTGGCGGTGAACCGCTTATGCATCCACAGTTTAAGTCGATCTATAGTTATATTCATAATTTAGGGCTTGAATTACAGGTGTTTACCAACGGTTCTTTACTTGATAAAGCTTGGATTGATTTTTTTAAAACATCGCTTCCTAAATCAGTATCTGTTTCCGTTTACGGACAAAATCAGCAACAATATGAAAAATTTACAGGTTCAAGAGCTGGTGTCTTTGATAGTGTAATAAACAACATTGAGTCATTAAAGCGTGAAGGTATAAAGACCTATATTGGGATAACTCCTTACCAGTGTGAGATGAATGAGCAATGGTACGCATTCATTAGAGAGCACGACATTAATATCAATACATATATGATCCCAAGTCTCGACAGACAGAATAATCTTGGTTTCCGGTTAACGCCTGAGGCTATTGTTGAAATTGAAACAAGATTACATCAACAACGGGAAGTAACAAAAATCCCAATCACTCCTAATGACTCTGATTACTATAGAAAATGTAGTGGCGGTATGACGTCTTTGTTTATTGATCAACATGGTTATGTCTCTATGTGCGCCGTAAATAGAAAGCTTAAGTTTAATATACTTACTGTTTCATTTGAGACCATTCGTACAGAGTTAATAAATGAAAGTGAACGCATTAAACGCGCCTACTTTTCTAGCCAATGTGGATCGTGTAAGCATAATAAGGGGTGCCGTAATTGCCCTGTTTACAGTGAATTAGAAGGTAATAGTGGTGGAGAGAATCCATATTTGTGCGCATTAACATCTGAGCGAATCAAAGTCCGAACAACGTAAACATGCTTTTAAATGTCATGAAACCTGGAGATAAGCTTCGGGTTTATTCCGAATTTAATATCTAGGTATTGAAAGATTATCCATATGATACAAAACCCTTTTGACGAGCAATATGAGAGTGCTATTGCAGAGAAATCAAAGCTAACTACAAGTTATGACAAAAAAAGACACGAGATTAACTGGTATGAGAGCACAGTGCTAAAAGCTCTGCTCCATAATAGCGTTAAAATCCAAACTCAATTAGAGGGGTTCTCTCTAGCTAGCATTGAATTAAGCGATGAAATTCAAAGTATTGAACTCGCACTAAAAAAGACCACAGAATCCATCGGTAGCCGCTGGAATCCGACGAATTGGTTCGATTCGCATCAGCAGGAACTTCGTGAACTCGAAGGGACAATGAAGAGTTCTGAGCTTGAAAAGAAAAAGAGGCTCTCATCGGTAGACGATCAGATAATAGACCTTATACAACGTAAGAAAGCCACAATTGAAGAGATTGAGAGATATAGTAGTTTTGATCTAAATGCCAGCGTCAAAAGTAGCAGCATACTTGCGAGTCAACTATCTCAACAAAAAGAGAAAGTCAAAAGGATTGCAGAAAGAAAACAGAAGTTCGATGATGCACTAGCGCCGATCGTTAAACAAATTAGTGATGCGGCACAGAAAAAATCTGAGGCTTCCTCTGTAAAGCACCATGCTCAACTTTTAGATGATGAATTATCAAATGCGAACAATTCGTATGAGCGTGCCTCAGTGCATCAAATCTGCGAAGAAAAATTCGGGATAAGTTCTCCAAGAAAACTAATTTCCATAAAGAATTCCGAAATTAGAAAACTCGATAGAGATCTCGAAAAGCTATACAATCGTGCGAAAATTGTCACAGAAAAAGCAGCTTGGAATGTTGAAAAGCTTATACTCGATGGTAACAACTTATGTTACCAAGGAGACAAATTCATAGGGCTTTCTGCTTTAAAGGTTTTGGTTCCTTATCTCGCCAATGACTATGAAGTAGTATTGGTCTTTGATGGTTCGATTCGGCGAGCTCTTGGGAGTAGTGATTCTGATATTCGTGTGACTTTTCATAGCGATATCGAGGTGCACGTTGTTGCAACTAGCGTTAAGGCCGATGAAACAGTTCTAGATCTTGCTGGAACTGCCAAGACTACTTTTATAGTTAGTAATGATAGGTTTGCGGAGTTTGGTGATAAGTCAGCCGTTCAGGAGCAGCGAATCATTCGTCATGAGATTGTTTCAGGCCAGGTTTTAATCCACGACCTTGGTATTAGAGCGGAGTTCAATCAATAGGGGGTAAAAAGAGCAGCACTTGAATAACGTTTTCAATATTGCACAGGCACCAGAATCCTAAGCATTTATCTGCTTCATTTTGAGACTGCTTCAAATGTCTATGGACTCACTCCACCTAGGTGCGTCTGGCATCGGTGGCGATTATAAAATACTTCGATGCACGCCAGTTCACGAGATTTATAGATCCACTTTTTAATTCTTTCTTTTTTAAACTGCTAAAAACCGATTCTTCCAAGGCGCTATCCTAGCAGTTACCGCGACGACTCATGCTTGGTTTAACGTTATGCCATTGGTAAAACTTTTGACAGTCACCACTGGCGTATTGGGAGTCTTGGTCTGAGTGTATTATTACACTCTCAGTCTGTCTACGACGCCATATCGCCATCAATAATGTATCCAGCACGGTCCCTTTGGCCAAAGTTGGTTTCATTTGCCAGCCGTTTACTTTACGAGAAAACAAATCAATCACCACTGCTAGATAAAGCCACTCCTACAGAGTCCTGATGTAGGTAATATCAGTCACCCGAGCTTAATCTGGAGTTTCAAAGAAGAACTCTCTGTTGAGTCGATTTGAGAAGGACGGCCATAGGTGCCTTTATGACACTTTGGTAAGCCTGTTAAGCCCACAGTTTTATAGACACTTTATCTAAAAATTTTTGGTAATAATTTAACGGTGTTTCTATCGTCATATATAGCCCTGTGCTGAGTTCCTTCTATATTGCCCTCGTATACTTCCAATGCTCATCTCAACCCCACTTACATCTTAAGTCGTTGGGTTTAGCAAATGCCTTCTTAAGGTTGATTACTGTTGTGGGGTTAAATCCTTCTAGGGCCTTAACAGGCTACTCAATAAGCGCTTAACGCTTGCAGTCATACTTAATAACTTGATGATATATAGCAATAAATGTTTTAACACCTAGTATGGGTTTGTTAATCTGTTACTGTTTGGCTTGTCATTATAAGGAAGCAAATATGTCAGGCATTAAACAAGTACCAACTCTTGGCGAGTTTCATAAAATAGTTTGTGATTCATTGGCCTTATGGAGTGATGAAAAGAAAGAAACTACATTCTTTGTACCTGCAACCGAAAAAGAACGTAGACAAGCGTTGGAGGAAGCTTTCTTGTTGGTAGAAAGCAATATGAAAGGTAAGGCTACTATAAAAGATCTACTTAACGAAACTCTCCAACTTGCGCCTGGTGATAAGCGTATAGATTTATTATTTAAAACTGTCAGAGCATACGTCATTCAATACGCAAAAAATGATTTCAGTACTGTTCGTGAGTTTACAGAATTTCAGGAATACATGTTACAAGTTATAGAACAGCGGTATCATCAACCTGAAACAGCTAATTTAGCGAAAAGCTATTATCTATATGCACTAGAATACTACCGAGAGTGGGTTCGGGAGTTTGTTATTGAACAAGGGGCTACGCCAGAGGCTTATCAGTATTTTGTTAATAATGTCCTAAAATCTATCGTCATTAACCTCGTTTCTCAGCATCCTTTTGGTGATACAGGCATGTTGCAGCAGACCCTGCATGATGACTGGCCACTACGCCGTTTAATCGACGAACTATTGGCTAACGCAGGAAGTTCTGTCTATAAGCTTTGTCAGTATCATGCAGAGGAAAAAAGCTCAAAAGGTGCTGAGTTTACTGACTTACAGGGAGGGAGTGTAGATAATGCCACTAAACAGGTAATCCAGCGACTTTCTCGTTTTACTAGAGTTAAGTGGCGTATCTACCTGCAAACAATTTTACCTTTGCAGAAATTGAACCCTGTTGAGGGCGACCATTCTGGCTTTACAGCTACTGCGCTAGGTGCTTTCATCGTACATAACCTTAACATTCATTTAAATGACAACCAATGTGAGTCATTATGGGACCAGCAGTTTAGTTATCCAACTATTGGTTCAACTCAAATACAGTCAGCCAGCGTAGTTATTGACGACATTGTGGAGCAGGGACAGCCTAACGTTGAACAGTTAAAGGTGTTCGATAGAGCGGAAGCTAACCTTAATGAATATCAAGACACACTGGATGGTTATGCCTTAATCATAAACAAGGTAGATAGGATTCCTAGAACCATGCACTTCGTTTATGGCAATGGAGAGCTGTTTTCAATTAAAGAATGGAGTAGAAGCCTAACAGCCAAACCTGATTGGCTTGATAGTTGGGATAAGGCCCAGAACGCAGTAGCCGTTGGCGAATTTATTATTGCAACACAGCATTACGGGGAAGTATTAAGGGAGGCAAAATACAACTCTGGCCCGCTATGGATGTTACTATTCTTTGAGGTTTGCTGTTTATGTCAAAAAGCTAGGAAGGAATCAACTGAAGAGGAATTTAATATGTATTATGACTCTTTGGGCTCACAAGTTACTTCCTATGCAAAACTATTAGGTTACCTACCAGATAGCGGAAGAAATGCAGAAACGCTTCTACCAAACCCATTAACGATTAAAGAACTGGTAATAATAGATAAGGTACAAAAATTATTGAAAAGTGGCTTTTTGCCTGAACCGAAAGTAAATAGCATATAACCAACAGACATTATTTCAGTGCTAGTTCTATTTCTCCGAACTGAATGATTTTAAGTGAGACACCGCTATAGTTAAGCCACGGTTTTTAGGCTCTTTATCTAAAAATTTGTGGTAATAATTTAACGGTGTTTCTAGCGTCATATATAGCCCTGTGCTGAGTTCCTTCCAGATTGACCCCGGATAATTCCAATGCTCGCCTTAATCCCACTTGTGTCTTAAGTTGTTGAGTTTTAGCAAATGCCTTCTTAAGGTTAATCACTGTAGCCGGGTTAAACTCTTCTAAATTATGTTTAGTACAATCAATATTTATCTGTATTAGGTCATACCCACCCCAACAAGAAAAAATGTAGCTATTTTCTTCTGGTAACCATATCTTAAAATCGTTAAAAACTTGACTGAAATTCTCTGCTTTCATGACCTGAGATTGCGATATACCTGTTAATTCAGAGCAAAATTGACTCAAAGTAGGATGCTTTTCTGGGCTAACAAAAGCGTTAAATTCTGTAACACCGCTGACAATCGTAAGATTCTTAGTTGAAACTAGAATAGCTCCGATTTCGATAATCTCTCGTTCATGCGGAGGAATTGAGCCATCTGCTGTGCAGGTATGCTCAATGTCTATTACCACTAGGTAGTCATGGTTAAGTAGTAATTGATTTAGTGCATCTTTTGTATAAGTAATCTGCATATTTGACACCGCCAACATTAAGTATTCGATTCTAAATGCATTGGTTAAGTAGGGCTATAGTAAGCCTCTATTTTCTAATGGCTCAGGAACAATTGTTGGCCCTAAGTATTTTTCATGCAATTTTAGACATAAATTTATCTGTTTGGAGTGCTACTGAAACCACTTAGCATCATTCAAAAGGCACAATTATACAGTTACTTAAAGTCATCCTAACTCATTTTGCTTGACCTAATCTTGCTACTTGAACTTTAATATCAACTCGAGACTATTCTGGACCAAAGCAAATGCGTGACGTTGTATCTAAAGAGCTCCTGTGGGAGCTAAAAAAGGCAAAGCGAGTAAAGGGAGAAGGATACATAATAATGTTTCTCAGTGCGTTAACTTTTACTCTGTGTTACTCAACACTCCCTTTGTTGTACGGACTATGGTTAGCAGTCATCATAGGATTATTAGTTGCAGTGGCAACTTTTTGTATTACTGCATTATTTTTTCACGTTTGGCTTGTAAAGCAACGAACATACAGGGCTTTGCTTAGATTGCAGCCTACAACAAAAGATATAGAAAAACTTCTCAGCACTGGCCCGCTGTTTTCCGTAGAGCAACGCTTTGCATTTGATAGATACTTGAATACGCTATATTGCTAAACATAAGCGTTGAATCAATTGTATTGGAAGAAGCCCTTGCCAGCATAATTATGTCTTCTTAGCCCTATCACATTAAAACGTACCTACTTACTAGTTTGTGACAAGTTTACAAGCTGTTAGCCGCAAAACTTATAAAGAAAAAGCGTTCAAGAGTCATAAGCTAACCTGAAGAGATTTTCAATTGGAAGAGCTCGAAGATGGCTATACATTAGTTAGTCTCTGCTATCTCTCCGTCAAATTTTCTCCTTAAGGCGTGAACTTAAGCTTTAAATTTATCGATTCAATTGTAACGGTAAAATCTGCGACTCCGACGAGGAAAACAAAAAGCCAATATATCTACATAGGACGCTAGAGGACCCCCTTTAGAGCTATGGACCTAACTCTCTTTGATTGAGTTTTGTTGCACTTCCCATAAAACCCGGGCTTACCGCTCTCAACACTCAAGTAGCTCTTTATATTCAATGAGGTACTACTTGCGATCATTAAATTGAATAAGTTTGCGAATAAGCGGTGAAATAACATTCAGCGTTATCCAAGTAGATGAAATTTAATGAGATATGGCTCTGATTTCAATTTTTTATCAAGTGATGCTTTGACAAAAAAAGGATATAAACCGAGTCATAAATAATCGCTCATTATCAACTAATTGTCTGATATTAAGCGTAATAAATTGAACTTACCTCTAAGAAAGTAAGCGCCCCAAAAGCAAGGACGTATATGAGCACGCTACATGATGACTACATCAGTGATTTGCAAGATTCACTGACTTCTCCTCTACTACTAGAAATTCAAAAGAAACACATCCTCCAGCTAAAACAAGATGTGCCTGAGTTCTCGGAGGTTGTTACTTACCATAGTATCTATAATGCAGAATTGCCTCACAACAACAAAACGAACATCATTACCATTAATGCTGAAGCAGGTAAAAACACACAGATTTTCAGTACGATTTATCATTTAATCGGTGACGAGTTAAGAAATAAGTTGCTTATTGATAGCGCATTAAAGTTTTCAATATTTTTTGCGGCACAAGGAGTAGGAGATTTCCTTGGTGACGTCATGAATAGCAAGGTATCTGATACTTTTAAAAAGACATTTTCTTGGTTAAACGAAAGCTTAAGTGACAATCCCCTCGCTGATACAGCCATTAACAGTGTCGTCGATAAACCAGTGGACATAGTTAGCGGCCAAATTGAGGACTTAGCAGTTAAAGGGGCTGATAAAGCAAATGATAAACATACGCTTGGGCGCAAACTCTACCTTAGTGACACTGCACAAGCAGAAATGAGGGCGCTGGCAACACAAATGAGTGAGGAGCAAACACCTCACCAGGTAATGCAATTTCTACTCAAGTTATTAATAGCGTTAGGTGCTGGTGCTCCTAAGTTAATTGTTATCAATAATCCATTCAATTTAGATGCCGCTTCTATTGCTTTGCTGTCGTTATATTTCTCTCATGCCAAAGATGCAAAACAAAGCGTGACTAAAACTGAAGGTGATAAGGCAGCGGCTACGCATCCCGGGGTGTCCGTACTATTTAACTATACTGAACAACAACCGTTTGATGCGCTACCAGAGAACGATACCAAACAAAAATTAACACGTTTACGTCATATGGTGCAGCGATATGGCATGTTAGAGAAACCAGGGGCTAGCATTCCTGTTCCAGCGATTCGAGCGACTACATTCGTCGGCCGAACCGCAGAGTTGCGTCAATTAATAACAGAACATGAAAAGTTTATTAAGGATTGCCATGCCAACGAATCACCGCAAGTCACAAGCCAATGGACGTTAGTGAAAGGCGAACCAGGAACAGGCAAAACAGCGCTAGTTAAAAAACACCTAGACACTCTTTTTGCTCAATCAGATGCATTAGCGAGCAGTCAGGTGCGATTAACACTGTTAAATCAGACCGGTCACTCGTCAGAAATTACAGGGCTAGCTTCATTGCAACATGCAATTCAATTAGAGTTAGTTAGGCTTACAGAGGAATATAAAAAGCAACTGGGTTATTTTGAGCGCAAGATAAAAGATAAATGCATTGAATGGGAAAATGCTAAAGCGCAGTTTGGCCAAATTAATGACGCTACAAGCTCTTACAAAACGCAATATGAGGCGTTAAAAAATAATCGTGTAGCTGCGCTAAAAGGCATTAAGAAAGCAGTTAAATTCATCTCTGATTTGTCAGGTTTTGGTTCGATGCATGACGGTGCAACATCAGCTTGGAATGCTTCTGCAATCAATCAGCACCAAAGTCAAAGTGTTGATGCGCTGACAAATGAGAGCAATAAAAATGCAAAGCAAGAGCAGTTTGATTCTCTTTTTATAGCGATAAAAGAGCTCAAAAACGTATCGAAATTTATAGACGCTAAAGCTGGAAAAAGCCCAATACTACTATTTGTTGATGATTTACAATGGATTGACGAGTTATCTTCAGAGTTTATACTTACACAGCTCGCGACACGCTTTTCGACAGAAATTATCTTTACTGCCCGGTACTCAGACAGCAATACTAGCTATAAATTAGCATTAAAAAATCAACAACATTCACCTTATAAACTGGCGTTATTTGATGCTATTAAATTGAATAAAACGATATCAGAAGCGAATACTACTGATTGCCTGGCTCTCATTCCTGACAGTATCAAAATAAATGCGCAAATCCTCATAGAGGGAATGAACAAAAGGACGCTGCAAGCGTTAATTGAACAAGCCTACGCTATAAACGATGATAACACGTCCTCTTTAATCGCTGAAAAACTCATTTCAGTGTTAACAGAGCAAGAGATTACGGCTGATACACAAGTAGTCACATTATTCGCCGTCGAAGCCTTAAATTTGATTTCAGATGCTCGTTTTTATCAGCGTAAGGTAAAAGACAATGTCGCAATCACCCCGCTATTTACTCAACTTAAAAAAGGGGCCTTCCGGTTAAACGTGTTATCGACAGCGCAGATTAGTGCAACCATTGAAAACGTATTTACGCGACTACATGACACCCACCAGCACGCCTTTACTCACTCAAACGCGCAAGATAATGACCAAACCTATTTCACGTTATCATCTTATGCAGTAATGGAAGAGCGCCTCCTTATTATTCACGATTACTTTAGTGAGGGCGACATTCAATACGGGGATGCGGCCGTATTCAGTTTGCAGTTATCTGCATTAATTGGTGCACCGTTTGACAGCTCCCTTGTTGCTCACCTGATTGAAAAGCTTACCGCAGTAGATATTAGCGAGTACCCAGCACTCATACCTTTAAAAGTCTTTTTGCAACAAGAAAAAGGCTCCTCACTTAAAGAAGAGCACGTTGAAATATTGGAAGAGGGGTTTGAAATATTAAGGCGCCTACAACCTAATCGGCATCACTACCGTCATAGCTTATTTAATGTGTTTTTAACTCAACAAATTAAAAGTAATTTGCATACTATATTTAAATCAAACATTGAATCCATTAACCTTTTTTTACGTTATTGTGTCCAGTTACTCGACAAAAAGCATGGTTCTAATATTGATTCATATGAAAATACTCCTATTGATGATCCTCAGTTGAACATCAGTATTTTCGGCTTTGACTTACATCCTGAATCTTGGAGTTCAGAAGTTAGTAATAGATTAGATTCATATGGAAAATATGCTACGGGCAATTATCTAGCTAGTACCACATCTTACATAAAGATGATTAAAATTATACCGGCACAGGAAAAGTTAATTGAATATTATGAAGCTATAGAATTAGATTTTGAAGACGAAACACAGTATGTGTCTAATTTGTTAGATATTTCTGTCCGTTATTTCGCGATGAATGGTGATGACAACGTTTTACAAAGCAGCAATACCTATAAAAGTGTAGAGCCTCACAACAGATATTCTAGCACGCTTGGTATAGAAACCCTTAAGAAGGTTGTTACATTTATTGATAATGACTTCTTTTTAGATTGCCACTTTGAATCATTTGTTGAAGCCTTGATTATATTAATCGGGTACTACCGCAAGCATCAAGAATATGAAAAAGCATTACCTCTCCAGTACAAATTAGTGAGCCTGAACGAAGTTTTTAGCCATAATGAGGATTTTGCATATATATACATATCTAATACTCTTGAACTTTATGACACTCATATTAAGTTAGGGAGTACGGAAAACGTATCCTACATAGAAGATCGTTTACTAAGTATATTTAGATATTTAAAAGAAAAGTGTAACCACGATGGGGTTATTTCTAAATTATGCATTAGTGTTGATTGTAGTCGAGAAGATATATTACAAGTGTTACCTATCAATAATATCAACAGTTTTAAAAACACCTTATCTGAAGTTTCATTATTTTTTATTGAAACCTATAAAGACGAACAAAAAGAAAGGGTGCTAAGAAAAATATTAGATTTCTATGATGAAGTTTGCTTTGAAGAAGCAGATTTTTTCATCGAAAATTATATTCAAGTTGTAAAACTTGTCAACACAACTGTAAGTATAAGTAACGATGTCAGAATATCAATCAATGAGAAAGCAATTGATTGGTGCAAACAGGCGCGGGAATATGTAGGCGAACAATGGTACGAATTAGAGCAAGAACATGAAGGTTTTATAGATTTAACCAGCAAGTGTTTTCACTATGTAGCAACTGTCTTGCTTGAACAATATAAACATCTTGAACCACATAAGACATATCAGCTAAGCTTAACGCTTATTAGTATAACTTCTAACTTCGACCTTTTTTATGATGCTAAAGGAGTGGCTTTATACCAAGAATTACTCAAGCTAATTGTTGAATCCGAAAATATGAACGATACATCCGCATGTATAACCTTAAGTGATTTTATGGATAGTTATTTAATTCGCCTCGTCCAATCTATAAAGTTAAAATCATCTATTAATGAAGACGACTTTATAGAAATCATCAAGGTTTTATACTTAAATTATATTCTGCCTTACAGCACAGTAGAGTTCACATCTCAAGACCGTAGATATATCGGAAAATGTGACTCAGTAGGATTTTATATCGGTGGTGATTACAGCAATCACTCACCTTACAGTAGAGCATTAACACAGTTATCCCTCGTTTTTGTACTAACACAGGAATACACTTACGCATCCCAAGCACTATACCTTTCCTTAACGGTAGATGCCTATCACCCTTATAACACAGATTGGCTTATACAAAATGCAATGTCATTTTTCAGTTCATTAAACGACATGCCTTTGGTTGACTCATACCAAAAAATGGATATTTTGATTAAAGATTCCTATCTAGAGGGAAATGCCAACTCTGAGCTATTTAAACAAATTTACCGGTCAATACTTGAACAAGAACTTACTGTCGATGAGTTGAGCAGATTCTTAGAATGCAAAGACATATTTATCCATTTAGAATCGATTACTACGGAGTTCGATGAAGAGTTACAGCTTTTGTTAGCTAGATTTGATGACCTATGTTACCGAAGAGGCGCTTTTGAACAAATGACTTTATTTAATTAATTTCAACAGAGTGGTAAGCACCTAGAACAGTAGACACTCCATTAATTTATTTGGCATTAACTTGGTCTGAAGTTCAGTGGCATGGAGTAGTAGAAAAATTGACCCAAAACAATCATGTGAGTAGTGAATCTTGGTATCTTGAATGAATCACATTTGTTCATCCTAACCAAGAACGCGACCTCCCTAAGGTGCTATCATGCTCAAAGTACTAGTTTTTCTTGTTTTAACAATAACAGCTGCTCCAGTAATTGCTTTTGATGATGAATATACTCCATACAGCCAGGAGTACGATACTGCTGAATATGAACCTTCAGAGCTCCTCGTAAAAGAGGCGGCCATTAAGGCGCTTCTAAACTACAAATGGAAGATAGTTACCCATACTCGTTTTAAAATCGAAGCTACTTATGCCGATAGCTGTCAGGTGCAAGTTTTATTCACAGCTAGTCGAATAAAAGTAACTGAGGTGGAAAACTTTAGATGTTCAACTTTCAAAAATAGCTGGATTCATTCTCTTGGTGCCACCTATTTAAGTAACTTGGAGGCTGGCTACCATATACAAAATGCCGCCCTAATGATTACAAATGTAAGGTGAAATTTGCCTATCAGAGGCGGAGCTGTCCTCTTTCTTATTCTAGAATACTTATGATGAGGAAAGGAGGTTTACTTTCTCTTGTAAACTAGGAAATCTATAAATACATGGCTTAATTAAAGGAGTGCAGTGTTGGCATTAACTCAGATACAGGTAATTCAATCCTTAGGCGAAGCAATGTCATGGCTTGAAAGAGAGTTAAATTGGGGAGTACCTCCTACAGAATTACGCCATTTGATTGGGCGAATTGGAGAGCTTTACGCTGCCTTGATAACAGGGGGGCAGATGGCTACTGAGGTCAATCAAGCTGGGTATGATGTAGTAGGGGAAAATGGCGAAAGGATTTCAGTTAAGACAACCGCACGAATGGCTGGGAACGGTCATATCCTATTTAATGCCAATACAATAAATCTTGTAGATAGAGTCATTATACTGCGCGTCAATACCGAAGAAATGCAGGTTGAAACGCTATTTGATGGTTCGGTCGGTGAGGCAAACCACCTTATGTGTCCACCTGTTGCCAACGGTAAACTTGCGATATCTATGAGTAAGCTATTATCTCCTAAGCCAATAAAAAGGGAGTTGTCGAAAGTCACTGAAGTTACTTGGAAAGATTATCAACTCATCGAGCTAGAAAATGGAACCATTGAAGTTTGGCACTCTGGCTCTTTAGTATCCCCATCAAAACCTCACCTTAGATCAATAGCTAAGGTGAGGTTTTGTCTATTCTTAATAGCAACGGTAACGCATACAACACAAGGCAGTTAGGAAGTCTATTAATCAAAGAGATTGCATCTTAAAATCCCCAAGCAGTCTTTGTGTCCATGATTTTTCGGTTTTAAAAAGAACTTTCGGGACATTGCTTGATGTATCCAATTTTACCTAAAGTCCTATTTGTAGTACTGAAATAATTCTCCTTGGCCTTAAGATGCCTAGTAAATCATAGACAATAGTGCGTTACAAAATACGCGAAAATGAAATCAATTTGCTATTGTTTATTCTTACTATGAAAACATATTAATTCACCTACTTTGTCCTTAGTGTTCAAGGAGGAGCGCATGCATTACTTGTGCAGAAGTCTATTTATTTTTGTTCTACTATATGCATCAGGATGCAGTGATAATGGCGAGCAAAGTCAATGTGTTACTAAATACCGTTCAGAAACTTCGTTCATCTCTACACTTATAGAACAGGAAATTCAGTATACACAGGAGCTCGTTTCAGATAAGAGTTTGTTGTGTCATCCGAACCTATTTTTGGGGACTCCGTATGATAGCGATCAACTGCTTTGTAGAGAAGGATTTGCACTTGGTTACAACTATACCGATAAAATTGCTGATTGGACGGCTTACAAATTAACACCTGAGTCGGTTACGGCTTCTTTCCCAAGAACAGATGTTTTTACAATAGATTCTGAAGTGCCTACCTACGCACAAAGTGCTCCTAATGATTATCAAAATACAGATTTAGACAGAGGACACTTGGCTCCAGCAGCTACAATTGATTTTTCAGAGCTATCTGTTACTGAGTCTTTTTATATGTCGAATATTGTCCCACAGCATCTAAGTTTAAACAGGGGACTTTGGGCTAATTTGGAGCAGTGGGTTAGAGATTGCACCGTTGAAGTAGAAGAGTTGTTTGTCTATACAGGAGTCATCAACTCTTCCAAAGATGAGGTCATTGGGGATGGGGTTCATGTGCCAGAGTCAATGTATAAGGTAATTATTAAGCCTAGATCGCCAGCTCAATCAATTGCATTCTTGATCCCCAACATTGACCCTGGTGAAGCACAGTTAAGCGAATACATAACCGATTTAAACTCAATTGAAAAACTAACTGGTGCCAACTTCCTTCAAAATGTAAGAGATGACATTGCTTCTCAGCTAAGGTTCATGACGTCAGAAATTTGCGAAATAGATAGTTATGATGGTCGCATAGAAAACTTTGAAACGGTGACAGTTGAAACTCCTTATGAAGATTGCTCTGGCACAAATAGCAGTCAATCAAGTCAATGCTGTAAGGTTTGTAGTGTAGGTAAGGCATGCGGAGATACATGCATTAACAGTTCTTATTCATGTTCAGTACCTAGTGGGTGTGCGTGTAACCAATAAAACCTAAGGACACCTATTATGAATAAATTGTGCATCCTCATGCTTTTCTGCCTCTTAGCGCCACAATATTCGTGTGCTACTGAAAGCGTTTCAAGGGAAATAATGGAGGTAAGGTGTGGAATATTTGCCAGTTACGCTGAGCTAGATAAAAAGATTATCAAAAGTCATTATGGTCTTGCAGTCGCGTTACTTAGTCCTGAAGAGATACTTTACCATGGAGGATGGGCGGAAGGCTTCCTGTATGCAAAGGCAAACTCAATGAATAGTGGAATGTTAAAGATTCACGCAAAGTCTATTTATACAGGGGGTTGCCTAAACTTAGAGAACTTGGAAAGCCGCTAGTATTGCTAAATATTATGGCTCCTCACTGCAGATACGTTCATAACGTAGGAACACCTAAGTTAATCTATCATCAATTACGTTAGCACAAACACAGTCGCGTTAATTTCCAAAGCTGAGTTTATGGCGTAGGTTGTTTTTGCCCCATTACGAGTTATTGGCGATAAACAGCACAGAACAGTGACAAGCCAGTTGACCTACTTTTGATAATCGATAAGTGACAATTATGACTGTGTTCTAGGCTT
The DNA here is from genome assembly GCF_947497935.1 of uncultured Shewanella sp. Lineage (GTDB taxonomy): Bacteria > Pseudomonadota > Gammaproteobacteria > Enterobacterales > Shewanellaceae > Shewanella. Next base: position 126,997 of record NZ_CANMIO010000005.1, on the reverse strand, counting down.
TAGGTAAGACATCAATATCCATCCTCACTTTTCAATTTTTAGAGCTCGTTTATTCAAAACCACTATGGTAGATTTGCTTATAAATCAATAGCTTTAATTTAGCAAAGAGTAAATAATAATATTTATTATGTACGCACTATACAAATGTGATGAGACTTCAACTCTATACAACGAAAATAAATTAGGTGATTAGATGAGATTACATGAAATAACGATAGACAACTTTCGCAAACTTAAAGGTTGTACTATTGGCTTTAGGGATTCTACGTTTCTTATTGGTGCAAATAATGCCGGAAAATCCAGCGTATTTTCTGCGATTGAACTTTTGCACAGTGCAAAAAATGCGAATAGGGAAGATTACTCAAAGACATATAATGAGGTAGATGATCTTTATGAATATTCTAATGAAATAGAAATTGTTGCCAAGTATCACAATTTACCCGATGAAGCTAAAGAATGGCTAGGTTTTAAAGGACGTATAATCAAGGTTGATGAACCATTACCTGGAGAAACTGAAAATAGTATTATTTATAAAAAAGTTTGGTCTATAAAACTGTCGAAGCCTAAAGTTTATATGCTAGAGCACCCCAAAGTCCCTAAAGAACAGTTTGTCGGGGCAACTCAAGTTTCAGAATTGGTTGGTGACATTTACACGGAAGAAGTTCTTAGAAAGTTTTTTGGCGATGATAACTTTACAAAAAAATTAACTATAAAAGGAATAAAAGATAAACTTGAGGAGCTAACTGGATATTGGGAAGTACAAGAAGATCAAGAACCGCAATGGGTTGAAAATCCTGGCGGAATTCCTGGAAATGTTTTGTCTAAATTACCTCGTATTGTCATAATCCCTGCGGAATCATGCGTATCTGAACTTACTTCAAGCAATGGTGCGTTACATTTACTTTTAGGTGATTTATTTGAACAAGTTCGTTCTGGTTCAGATAATTATCAGCAAGCGCAGCGCTTTCTTAATGAATTAGCGGCAGAGTTAAATCCAAATGATACGGAAACTGACTTTGGTAAACTAATACAAGAATTAAACGGAATGGTACATAACTTGTTTCCAGACTCCTCTGTCCATGTATCTGCGGCATTAGATAAACCTGAGAAAACGATTAAACCTCAATTTACTGTTGAACTAGAAAGTAATGTTAAAACTGAAGTGTCATATCAAGGACATGGTATGATTCGCGCTACGGCCTTTCAGTTGTTGCGGTTTGTGCAGGAATTCGTTAACAAAAATGCAGAGAACCCAAGAAGTACAATTTTTTGTTTTGAAGAGCCTGAAATATATTTACATCCCGCGGCTGCAAATCAACTACGAGATTCCTTATATGAATTAGCAGGACCAAACTGTCAAATTGTAGCTACTACACATTCACCTTATATGGTTAACCTTGGTACAGATAAAAGTATTAGCTTAACTAAATTCTCTTATAGTGACGGCGGCTTTACTGGAACGACTTCCTTTAATCTTGAAAGTGCATTTTCAGATCTTCAACAGAACGAAAAACAAAATCTTAAAATGCTTCTCAAGGTAGATGACTATATTTCTAGAATGTTCTTTACCAATAAGTGTGTTTTTGTCGAAGGGGATACTGAAGAGGTTGTTGTACGAGAAACGATTAAGCGTTTAAGCGCTGATGATAAGGCTCGTATAATTGGTAACTGTGAGTTTCTTAGGGCTCGTGGAAAAGCTGTATTGATCTCAATTGCAAAGTACTTAAATACACTAGATGTAAACTATATTTTTATGCATGACCGCGATGCAGGTACACCTAAGGCCGCCGCAATGAATGATCCTATACTTGCACAAACCGGTGCCGGGCGCAGAATCATGATTGAGGAGTGTATTGAAGATCTTTTAGGCTACCAAGCGCCCTCAAGTGAAAAGCCATATAAAGCATATAAGCATATTGCTGAAAATTGGGGAGAGGAGTTTAATGAGTTGCCAGAACGTTGGAAATCAATATTTTTAGAACTTTGTTCTCCATATTTAGATCATTTGAAACCAGCCGTATAATAAATTCATCCACACGATTTATTACACTCGGCACAGTAGGCTTGTCGAGTGTTTATTATTTTAAAGCGTCAATTTAAAGTATGATTCAAAAGTGGTAAACGTGTGTGAGCAATCGTTTGAAGTAGTATGGGCGAATACCATACATTTACTAATTCCACTATCTACCTTTAGAAGCTTTGCACTAAATGGTCTCTGTCCAAAAGCAATTTAAGGCATGCCCATTTCGTATAAGGAAACGCCTTATAAACTAGTTGTAACCTTGTGCTTCACATCGAGTGAACACGACATTGTTTCTGTTCTTTTGAATGTTCTCAATGCGCTTAGCTCGTTTGCACTCCCATTTGCTTACTGGGAATTGTTTGTCCCAGGCAGTCATTAGCTGCTTTTGCTGTTTACTCATTTTGTATCGTGGATATGCTTGTTCCATATACAAATAGGTTCGCGCAATTCTGCCTCTTGAGCCACTAGTCGGTTCTACTTTCCTATCATGAACCTTAACTTCGCAACTACCAAAGCTCGAGCGTGAAGAGGGCAGCATAGCAAAGTTATAATTAGACCTCGTTGCGTTCACAGCGCCTACTGCAGGATATAAGTTATACAAATCGGACTGCATCAATCGGTAATCATGATTTACTTTCTCGGCGCACTTACGACCTTTGAAATTCTTACCCTTGTTATTTACGCAGCTAGGGTGACCATCACGCCATTCTGAAAAAGTTCGGCCGAAGTTCTCAGCAGGAACAACATGCTCCCATTCGACTCTTTTAGCACGTTTAATATGCTTTTCAGTTGTAAACCCGTTAGGAAGTTTAATATTTTTTTTGCTATCAAACTCTGCATTACAATAAAGCGTTACTCGATGGTCGCGATAAACCTTTCGTTCGAGAGTTTTTTTCGCCTTATTAAACGACTTTATGGTTGTATTACCTTCACCTGATTGGGCAAATGTAGATAAGGGCAGCGTTGCTGCAATGACTAAAGAAAGTACGCGGATATTCATAAGGTTCTGACTAAAATAGTTTGGTTGATTTTGCCTTAACTACCAGAAGCTTTATAGTAGGAATAAGCATGATTTAATTAAACTTGCTTAATATGCCTGTACCTTGATTAGCATTTAATCAAAGGGATGTCTTTCCAGTGTATTGTGGTGTAAGCATTTCTCTGCGCATTCCCCATTCAAGAAACAACGTGTCAGTACCGTACTTGGCGTTGATTTTATCCAAGACCAGCATCATGCTTGGATTCCTGCCGCCTTCAAATAAATCACCTTGCAGATTCGCTTCATTGCACAAGTTAATAAGTCCAACTCCGATTTATAACCTTGAATTTTGAGCTTGTTTTTATTATTGATCTATTAACGAAACTTATGCTTGACTGGTACGCCTATCCAATTGAATATGTGCAATATTTTGTGTCATTTTAATGTTAGTGTCTGTTGACACTGCAGGAGCTAAATTGAAGTATCAGATAGTTGGTGGTGCAGGTCTGCATCGCAGTGAACTCAAAACGGTTGATATGATGGTCAAACAGCTTCCAGATAGCTGGTTCTGCTATGCTGGTTTGGTGGTTACTGACAGCCAAGGTTCTATGGAAATAGATACACTGATTATTACTGCTGATCGGCTTTTATTGGTGGAGTTGAAAGAATGGAATGGTAGCATAACCTATGAAGGTGGAAAGTGGTTCCAAAATGGTAAACCTCGCGGTAAAAGTCCCTATCAGATCAAACGTGATCATGCACTGAGACTTATTAAACTACTGCAAGTAGAACTATCTCGTAAACTAGGTTATTTCCTTCATGTTGAGGCACATGTAGTACTTTGTGGCAGCGCAGGTCCAGAAAATTTGCCATCGAATGAGCGTCGCTATGTTCATACCCGCGAAGAGTTTCTCACTATCGGTAAACCGAAGCATTACGATCAATTGGTACAGGCTACCAACTTTGCCCATTTGTTTGAAGGAAGTAACCCGCGACCTAACTCGACTAAGATATTACCTATCATCCAGTCCTTTTTCGAGGGGCCAAAGGTTAAGGCGCTGCAGCTGAAAGAAAATGGCTATATCGCCAATAATAAGCCTTTTTTTAGCCATCCGAATAATATCTACAACGAATTTAGTGCTGTTCATAAAGATAACAACCAGCACAAATGTTTACTTCGTCAATGGAACTTTGACGCACTAGGCGTCGCAAATGCCGATCAATCGCTATGGGCAGAGGTCGCTTTACGTGAGACCCGAGTCGGACGCCAGGTGCGTAATGGCAGCGCTACGATGCAAGATTATATGTTACGGGCTGTCAATGAGCTTTCAGAGGAAGATATAACTGATGATGCCCGGGAGCTATACGAACTGCGTCGAAGCTTTAAACGTTTAGATGAGGTCCTTGATAGTGAATCAGAAGGTTGGAGTAGCCCTCAGCGTATTGATCGTGTACGAGCATTATTAGCCCCATTTTCGGAATTACACAGCTTAGGGGTCGGCCATCGTGATATTGACCCACATAACCTATGGTATGCCGAAGAACAGAGCAGTATTGTTGTTACTGGTTTTGGTGCGGCTTCTCTCGAGGAGCGAGATAATCTTGAAGCACTACGTTCAACGCTACAAAGCGCTCCCTATACAATTCCTGAGGATGCCTTCGAAGAGGCCGCTGAACCCTATCGTCAGGATGTCTTTATGCTTGCGGTCGTGGCTTATCGTATCTGTTTTAATGGTGAATCATTACTAACTGATGAGTCTGTGCCTGAATGGCGAGAGCCACAACAAGATATATTTGGTGGAGCACTTAACAGTTGGTTTGAACAAGCACTAAATCTCGATCCCAGTAAGCGTTTTCCACGTGCTGATATAATGCTAAATGAGTTTAATGCTGTTACTAAAGAACAGATCCAAGGCCACGATGAAGCTAATCAAATTTATCAAGACCTACAACAATCTGAATTCTTTCGTGAGGGAATGAACAGCGTTGGTGTAGTTATGGAGTTCCAGCCTCTTCCCGAACTGCTGGCAGAAGTCTATCCGGCATTGGCAGCTATTGCCTCTACGGGGAGTATAAGTTATTGCAGTAGGCAAGGTGAGCAGTCATTACAGGTTAAGCTTTGGGATGGAGTAATACTCAACCCTCTTCAACCGGGAGTGAACCGACGTATCTACGCTTTTAAGCAACGTATCGATAAACTCAAGAATATGACACTTCCTACCCCGAGGGTGCACGCGAGTGGACTGCTAGGCCAAGGGGGATTATACGTGGTAAGTGAGCATATTAACGGAAAGCTCTGGCCGCAGTTTATTGCAGAGGCAGAACTTGACCAACAACAGCGTTTAGCTATTGCCGAGCAACTTATCAATACAGTGCAACGTTTCCATGAGAAGCAGCTGCCGCATGGCGATTTGTGTCCGCATAACCTATTAGTGCAACCCACAGAGAAGCCGACACTTATTCTGATGGGCTTATTAGAGTATAGTGATAAACTAACCGCTGGTTCTAGTTACCAGCCCTCTAACCCAGATGCGACCGACGCCTTTGGACGAGATTGCTATGCCATATATCGTATGGTGGAAGAGCTATTTGGTGATCAGATGCCTGCATTATTGGAAGCTGAACTCGAACGAGCTAGGCAATCCGTTGATGGGGTACCAATAGCACTTGACCCATTGCTGCAATCGCTTAAGGCACCAATGCTTCAAGGCGCAGAAGAAATTATTGAGCCACAACAAAAATTGGAACTGGCCATTCCTGTATGTTGGAAATCTGAAACTTGGCCACAAGAACTTAGATTACTAGAGCAGAATGACGGTGGATATCACTTTAATTGTAACTGGTCGATTAATCCACGTTTTCCTAATGAGTTACGTTGTTACATAACAGGTCTTGGTGAACAATTATTGATTGATCTCGATCCAGAAAGTAGAACTATATCGAGGATTAATTACCACACAGATTTGTCGATTGAACAAACTATTAAGGCAGGAAAACATTCTCAAGCCAAGATTAACACCCCATTATCCGTTCAACGCGGCTCACTAGCTGAACGTAACGGGTTTATTGAATTGCTTATGAACCTAGAGCCTGTAATCGACGCTATCATCGAACGCACTAGCGCAAACCAAGAGATGGATGAGGACGACTTTGATAGTAGTGAGTCAAGCCCTATAGAATTATGGCAAGCCTTAGCTGATACAGAGGGTGAATTGCGTGATCAGGTAACCATAGATTCCGCCAATTATCAGGAGTCACCAACAGGTTGCTTGTTGTATCTCTATACAACGGAGTCAGGCGCAGACCTAAACTTTGAACTTGATGATAAGATTATCGTCTACCTCAAAGAAAAGCGCGAATCAACTCAATTAGGAGAGCTACGTCTTGCAGAAACTACACCAAACTTGCTTGCTATTCGTTTTGATTTTGACGCTGCTCGAAAACGCATCAGTAACGGTAGTCAGTTACAACTAGAATCTATTCGTAATAGATCATCCCGTGAATTACGCCAACGTGCGCTACAACGGGTAATTGAAGATAAAGCGGAGATTCCACAATTAACACAATACTTTGATTATCATCAAAAGCCTAATTTGAAGCTGATGCAACCCAAGCCTTCTGTCGAGACATTACGTAAACTTTATGACTTGCCAGCACAAGGCTTTAACGAACAGCAGTTAATGGCATTCCAGCAACTAGTCGTTCAGGGGCCTGTAGGAGTATTGCAGGGACCTCCGGGAACTGGCAAGACAACCTTCGTATCAAAGTTTATTCATTATCTGTACCAGTATTGCGGTGTTAATAACGTCCTGCTGGTAGGGCAGTCGCATACTGCAGTCGATAATGTTGCAATCAAGGCTAAACAACTCAGCCGTCAGCAAGGTTTGGAGTTAGATACAGTACGTATTGGCCATGAACAGATGATTGACGAGGGTATGCTTTGTTTCGAAACTAAAGCGTTACAGCGACAGATCCAACATAAGTTCCACCGTGAATATGATCTACGTGTCGGCACCCTTGGTAAGAGACTAGGAATGGCACCATCACTAACCGCTCAATTGTGTCAATTGCACCGCACCCTTAACCCACTGATGGTATCATTTGCTCAATGTAAACGTGAATTGACCAAGCTGGAACAAACAAAGAGCAGCGGGTTCTCTTACCAAGATCAAATGGATCAACTGAGCAAACATCTTGCTCAGCTTCAACAGCGCACACTAGCAGTGATCCATTCTATGTTTGCTAGTGAGTTGTCAGAGCAATTGGTGTATGACGAGTCCCTTATGACTCAGTTAGCCGAATTGATCGCAGCACAGCATTGCTACAATAACCCAGAAAACCTAGAACGCTTCCTACAGTTACTAGAGATGAGTCAAGAGTGGATGGATGTACTGCGAGGGGGAGAGTCAGGTTTTGATCGCTTTATGCTGAAGAGTAAGCAGCTGGTTTGTGGCACTCTTGTTGGCGTTGGTCGTCGTAACTTAGAGTTAAATGATACGAGCTTCGATTGGGTCATTGTTGATGAGGCCGGACGTGCTCAGGCTGCAGAATTAATGGTTGCATTGCAATCAGGTAAGAGAGTCTTGCTAGTAGGTGATCATAAGCAGCTACCGCCGTTCTATCACCAACAACACCTCAAATTAGCTGCGAAGAAGCTAGAGCTTGGTCGTGGGATCTTCTACGAGTCTGATTTCGAACGTGCCTTTAAAACTACAGAAGGTGTGACACTCGATACCCAATACCGGATGGTTGAACCGATTGGGGATCTTGTATCAGAGTGTTTCTATGCGAAGGATATAGGCAAGTTACATACAGGCCGCGGTTACTCGCCTGACTGGTATGCACGGTTACCAAGTCCTTGGAATAAAACTGTGAGCTGGATTGATAGCTCAAGCCCAGATCCTCAAGGTGGTGAAGAAGTTAGGGGAAGTGGTCGTTACTACAATCCGCGTGAGGTACGTTTACTATTGGATGCGCTACAAGTGCTATCTAGCGATGATTGTATTTCTCACTTAGAAGGGACTATTACCACAGAGCAGCCATACCCAATTGGTATCATCACAATGTATCGCCAGCAGAAAGAAGAGATCGAAAATGCTATCAGTCGAGCTGAATGGGCAGGGGCACTGCGTAGCTTAATTAAAATCGACACTGTGGACTCTTACCAAGGCCAAGAGAACAAAATCATCATCCTCAGTTTAGTACGGGATAACTCGAAAAAATTACAAGGCTTTTTAAGAGATGCACCGCGGATCAACGTAGCTATCTCACGTGCACAGGAGCGCCTTTTAGTTCTAGGTGCAGGTAGAATGTGGTCGAAAGACAATAATGATTCGGCACTGGGAAGCGTACATGAATTTATCTACAAACAGGTGGATGCTGATGAGCCAAATTATCAAGTACTGTGTGGCCAAAATTTATTAGGAGATAACGACTAATGTCAGAACCACGCTTAGGTAATCTAATTACCTTGCTACTACCTGCGCGTAGCTACAAGATCAACTGTGCATGGACAACTGAAAAACTGATGCCCGGAATCGAACAGTTTGCTTGTCGTCTTCTACTGATTTTTGATCAACTTTACCCGAGTGAATTACAGAATTATTTCGGACTAAATGATCGTGAGCGCGAGGTACTTCTTGATAGCTTACTAGCAAACCGCCTAATAACCATTAATCCAGACGGACATATAGAAACAAGTTCTTTTCTCCGTAAACATGCAGCTAGTAACGATGGGAAACCGAGCTTAGTGAAGTACGAAGAACGTACAGAAGATGTTGCGTTTGATTTACTTACTTTGTCGGTTTGTAAGCCCCAGTCACATCGTCGCGTTACTTCTGGTTTACCTGAGTTGTTACCTAGAGATAAAATTGGTACTGACAACGCATCGGTTATAGAGGCATTTAGTACACAATTTCGCCACCATCTGCTACTGAGTCGTAATAATGAATATGAACGTCAACGGACACAGCTATATAAAGTGATGGGCTGCAACTCCCAAGAGATGTTACAAATTCCTGTCGAAGTAGAGGTTAGCTATAATGCTGTTGCAAATAGTGAGTTGCAGAAGTTTACCCGCTCTTTCGAGCAAACAGGAAATAACCGATTACCACTGGCTAATGAGCTAGAGGCCCATATTGCGGACTTTCTTGGTGAGCTGCAATTAGAAGAGTCGGGCCTTGATTGTGTTGAATATTGTGAAGCTGTTCGAGATCCAGTGTTAAAACAATTTTCCAATGGCTATCAGTTTGATTATTCTAGCTGGATCGATGCCCGAGATAAGCGTCAAACTGGCTATGGCAATCAACAAACCTTTGGCATTTTGGGGCCTGTATATCTGCCGGATAATGCCAAACGTTTCATTAGTGAACTCCGTGATGCTCTTCGCAATATTGAAGGTCCAATGATGCTGAAAGCAATGTGGTACAGTAGTAAAGTACCACTGTGGGGAGCCAATAGTAGTCAACTGGCACGGTTTAATCGAGATTTAGGTAGCATTTTAGATAATCAGGCAGATGAGCAAACAGCTCGTGTCACACTGTTACACTCAAGCAATAACAACGGCGAAAGTCGTCTACAGCGTAAGCACCATCTAGGTCGTTTTGCAAATGGAGTAGGCCTATCATCGAACGCTGAGTTTGACCGTTTAGAATTGCTGTTGATCCCTGGAGTGATTGGTTTAGTTCAGTACCACGGCCAACCTAATGCCGATAGTGCGTTAACCCTTCCGGTGGGTTATATAACCACGGATCCCGAGCGCTTAAAATCGCTTGAAATCTTGTTAGCAAACCGAATAAAGGGCGCAACTGCGACTATCACCTGGAGTGAGTCAAAGTCTGAAACTCTTGCCTCTCTGCTATCTGATGACTTGCTAGCTATACTGGACAAGAAGAGTGGTGTTGACGTAGATCTCGCTATACGTCGCCAACAAAAATCCGCGTGTAGTAACGCAGCTAGAGCCATTCTATCGCTTCGTAATAAATCGTAATTTCACGAATCAGCAAAGGCCTCATCTTATCTAGAGGCTTTTCTATTTTAGGTTCACGCTTAGTTAATTTCCCTTATCGTTATGTGGATAAAGAAATGTTGAGTGTTACCTTTAACTTTTGTTGTCCATCTACGAGTCAGCTGATAATTTCATGAACTCAGGGGGAATACCGACGATTCGGGATGATATACAACTATTCACGAGGCTCTAGAGTGGTAGTGTGAACGAGATCGCACAGTGTAAGCAGTGCGTAAAAAAATCGACCTCAATACAAAACCAGGGCGGGATCATATGTTAATAGTAGCAGGGGACTCAAAACCCTTAATACCAGCACTGGCGGAAATTGGGATGGTATTCATGCAAAAATACTACCAACTGTACATCCATACAGCATAGTGATTTTAGTTAATATTCACAATATAATTGTTCGTTATCAGGCTTAACATAACAAAATAGGAGTTACAGCACGATTTTCCACAAAATCATTCAGCATAAATTTTCGTCCAAGTCTTGTTAATTTGAGCTTCTGTCATGAAAAGTTATTGATGTTGACATCTAGAATTTAAACATTAAATTTCTTAGCTAAGTTATTGTGAGTTGAAAGCTTAAAACTGCCTATGTCAGGTTATGCTTCCAGCTAAAGTCATTGAAAAATAAAGCTTAAACGAAAATACATAAAACATGTATCATAAAATATGTATCTGGAATTATCGAAATATTTAATTTTAAGCCCTCTATATGTATTACATAAACCCACCCTTTTAAATACCCGATTAAGATTATTATAAATCAATGGCTTGGCAGCATAGCCTGACAAATTCATAGAAATTAGAAGCGGTAATGTGACTAATGCTATTCAGCCTTTCATTTCCAAAGTCTCTAACAAAGAAATGCCCCTTTATTAGTTACAGCCCATAAGCAGGAAAGAACTGTGAGGAGCCTGTTGACCTACTTTTACTAATCAATAAATAGCAGCGATTGTTCGCTTTAGATTCAACCCCAATATCAATGCTCACTTTGCAAATTTTTACGAACGTTTATCTAACGCTCTGGTAGAGTGCTTATAAATCAATAGCTTTTCTTCAGTAAAAATTAAATGATAGGTTTATTAAATGTGCATGCGCGTTTTGCCAAATACGTGCATGCGAACTATACAAGTGTTAGCTTAAAAGAGGATATATGGAACTTCGGAATGAGATATTAGATGACTATACTCGTTACTGTGAGCGAAAAATTCTTGAAGAGTTTCGGGCGAAAATTCCAAATAAATATGATCCTATTTATTCATATCAAAGATATAAATGCCGAATTATTGAAAGTATGCCAAGGGAAGTAAAAGAAGTTAAATACTTTTCTGTCCCAAATGAGTTTTGCTCTGCGTACGCACAAATTAAGAAAGATATTGAGTCTGGTGAACCCTTAAGGAAGTATCAAAGTCGAAAATTGAAGCAGCTGGACTATGACGATGACATGCTATCCCACTGGGGAATTCAGCATTTACACTTAAGCGACGAGCTTCAGGGTGATGGTTTTGTACGAAGAACGGGAGATTTGTTGTTTGTACACTTTGACAATTGTTCTGCCCACATAATTGGTATATTCAATCATAGTTCTTGGTGTGATTTAGACTTAATTGAAATCATGCATAGAAATTGGCCAGATCGAATGTCAGCTTTTCGAATGGAATCAGGTATGCAAAAACTGACCGAAGAAGAGCACAAAGTTTTAAGGGGTAAGCATGCAAATGCTAATATAGTCCTTGAAGATGGCACGGAGTATATGAATCCTGGACTTGGAGTTACCGCTAATGGTTCACCGATCAATGCTGTTTTAAATTCAGATAAAGTCATAGCTATGCTTAATCATCAGTTTGAAACTATCAAAGTGAATATGCCCCAAATACTTGAGGCGGCGAAGTGTCGAGAAACTCTAAATAATGTAACAATAGGCTTGGAAGTCGATAATGAAACTAAACAATTAGTATTCAAAATCAAAGAGATTGAGTTCTACTTCACGATTTAAGCTAACAAGCATTTAAGGTTTCAAGATACTTTTTTTTAATATGGCACATGCCATTTAGAGCTATACATCTAACCAATTCCTGTCCACATTCGAGCTAGCTTCCATGGCTAGCTCAAATTTGACCCAAAGTGTGTTTGCTTTCGAATGAAGGTTCATTACATTTTTTGTTTGTATAGTTGCTATGGGGAGCCCGTTTGAGCTTGTAGCTGAGTCGCTATTAATCGCCTCCAGCGGGGTATGTGCAGACACTGCTGCGAGACGCTGTGAATATGTCCCTATACGCTCTGCGGTTTCATCCCTGAAACCGAAGCCCGCAGCCGTATCTACACGAGGTAATTGGTGCCTTCATTTAGGCGGAGTGGTTTCAGCTCTAACTTGGAAATGCCCCAAAGTTGGTTAGCCTTCGAATGAAGGCAGGTTACATTTTTTCTGAGCTGTGGCTACAGGGAAGTGTGTTCTGTGTTGTAGCTTCATTGTTATTAATCGCCTCCAGCGGGGTATGTGCAGATACTTCCGTAACACGCAGCGAGTCCATCCTTGGAGGCTCGGCCATGACGAATAGCATCCCTGCTAAAAAGCCAGTTCGGCATCCTGCCTCTCGTTCGATAGCTTGATAATTTTGTTATTTCACACCAGAATATGGACGGTCACGGCCGTATCTACACTAGGTTAGACAAGCATTATTCTGGCGATTCGGAGTAATAGCTATAAGGCTAGTTAATTATCTGTTTCTAATTCGCTCCTACCTTTTTATGTAAAAATACCTGTAATCCTGTACAGGTATAATGAGCTTGATGAATCAGACAGATTTATCGATGCTAAAAAGTAAAATAATTGCATCGATAAATTTTTAACATCTGAAATAGCACTTGCTTATCATGCAGTTAGATTTCGGCTTTAATCTTACAAGAGACCCGATAAATGTTCTGCATTACTTTGCGGAGAAGGTAAATTCAAATTTGTTAACACCAGCAAGATTAACTGCTTTACATCAATGAGTTACGTTGCTAACTTTGACGTAAATTAAAAAAGTGCAGGGATTTATCCGAGACGCTGGATAATAAGCTGTTATGTAACTAGGGATAGTGATGCAACCTGAGAGTCAATCATCAGAATTACGTCAGTTAATTAAAGATGCTCGGTGGGCTATTTGGCTTTTTGTTGCCATAAACTTTTTTGTGTTAGTTTTCTTTCTAGCAGACGGTATCTTCAACGAATTTGTATTCGTCCTTTTATTTATTCAAATTGCATTATTAATTTTTTGGTTGCTACCTGTCTTTTGCTATCAGGTGTTTGTCAAAAAGTTAAGAGTAAAATTAGCAGTTTATAAAGCTCTAGCATCATACAAAGAAGCAATAGGTCATGTTTCGTGGTAACGTTACATAACAAGCTAATAAATAAGGACAAAAAATAGTTTGCTGTTTTCGTTCCTCAACATTTTAGCAAACAAATTTTTGCCCATTATTAGGGCGTTATGCTGCATGAAGAGGGAATAGCATGTACTTCAAAAAAATATGCCTGAATGAATGGCAACAATTTCAAACTATAGACATTGACTTCCATGAACGTGTAACTATTTTAACGGGAGGAAATGGTAGTGGTAAAACAACTATTTTAAATATTCTAGCGAGACATAGTGGGTGGAATAGCGTCTCTTTAGCGACTCCTAAAGCTGAGTCTAGCACGGGAATAATCAAATATTTCTCTAGATTCTTCTCTGGTAAAGATAGAGGTAGTAATAACTCGATAGGAAGCCTAAATTATTCGAATAATATAAACTCACCTCTAGTTGCCAACAATGGTAATGGAAATGCTGCTCAATACCAAGTAACTATTCAAAAGCAACAAGGGATTCAATCATTCTACATCCCCTCACACCGTTCTATTTTTAAGTACCAGCAAGTGGGAAGTATTCCTACCGCTAAAAAGAATAAACAAAGTGCTTTTCAAGAGGTATCTCAAAGCAATATTCAAAGGTATAACGGTAACGGTGGTCAATCTAGTAGCTTCTTTATGAAAAACACTTTGATTGGATGGGTGATCCAAGGGTATGGTGTTCATAATGCTGATAAAGCGATTATGCCTTCAGATCAGGAGCAAATTCAAAATTTTGAGGGCTTTCAGCAAGTTTTACGTAAAATTCTTCCTCAAAACATAGGGTTTGAGCAAATAGAAATTAGGAATATGGAGGTCGTTTTTGTCTGTAACGACGGGGATGACGAGTTTGTTCTTGAAACTGCCTCAGGTGGAATAAGTGCATTAATAGATATCGCTTGGCAAATCTATATGTTTTCAACAAATGAAAAATCAGATTTTACAGTCTTGATTGATGAAGTTGAAAATCACTTACATCCAATTATGCAAAGAAGAATATTACCCGACCTTGTAAATGCATTTCCAAAAGCTAGGTTTGTTGTTTCAACTCACAGTCCTTTGGTTGTAGGCTCTGTACAGGAATCTTCTGTTTATGCTCTTAAGAATAATTCAAATGGCAAAGTAGAGTCACATAGACTTGACCTTAAGAATCAAGCTAAGAATGCGATAGAGGTATTAGATGAAATATTAGGTGTCTCATTTACGATGCCTATCTGGGTTGAAGAAAAGCTTAATTTCATTAATGAAAAATATTCTTCAGGTGCAGAAGATCCAAGAGTTTTTTCTCAAATGAGAGAAGATTTAGCAGAGCTTGGTCTTGAAAAATTACTGCCTAAAGCGATTGAAAAGTTGTTGGAGAGCAAACAATGATTAGACTAATAAGACCTGCATGCCCACACCCTGCTGCACTGGCATCCAACAATTATAAACATCCTCTGAATAAGGAAGCGCTTAAAATTGCAAGTCATGATAAGTGTATGTACTGTGAATGTAAGATATCACATATCGACTTTGCACACGTAGAGCATATAAAACCTAAAGCAGAAGGAAAGTACCCTGAGCTGGCGTTTACTTGGAGTAACTTAGGTTATGCCTGCCCAAAGTGTAATAATGCTAAATCTGATAACTATCATGTGGATACGCCATATATCAATCCATATGACGAAGATCCTGAAAATAGTTTGGTTGCATATGGTACATTTTTATTCTCTAAAAATGGGTGCGAAAGAGGTGATTTAACCATTTCTGACTTAAAGCTTAATAGACCTGATTTACTTGAAAAAAGGCAATTGCGAATTCAGGAGTTTAAAAGTTCAATTGACGCTTGCTTCAGAACATCTTCTCGGGTTTTAAGAGAAGCTGCTTTAGCTGAACTGCAAAAAGAAACGGAGACAGATAAAGAGCTGTCATTATTTGTTAAATCTTTTATGGCGTTAAATGCAGCATAACAAGGCACTTAAACGGAAAAATTACAGTTGGCTGCGCTCGTGCCTCACACATTTTAGCCAACTGCATTTTTCCGCTTAGCTTAGCGTTAGGTACTAAATAAACTTAGGGTGAAACTATGACTAGAAATACATGGCCTCGTAATCAAAGTACTGCTTCTGGTGGTGGGTTATCAACGGCCTCTGGCGGCGGTATGTCGACTGCTTCAGGTGGCGGAGCTTCAACAGCTTCTGGTGGTGGCATGTCTACGGCATCCGGCGGTGGAATGTCTACAGCATCAGGTGGTGGATTATCTACAGCTTCTGGTGGAGGGTTATCAACTGCCTCAGGTGGAGGCTTGTCTACTGCCTCAGGTGGCGGACTTTCTACAGCTAGTGGAGGAGGCCTTTCAACAGCTGCTGGTGGTGGTATGTCTACAGTATCTTGTGCAAACCCATACCGTAGTAATATCCCACCATGGCCAGTGTTTATCAAAGAGCTTGAAAAACGTGGTATGACTCAATACGCAGATATGATTCGTCAATATTTAAGATAGGTGTTAACCGTACCTAACAAGCTAATAAATAAGGACAAAAAACAGTTGGCTGTTTTCGTTCCTCAACATTTTAGCCAACAATTTTTTGCCCATTATTAGGGCGTTAATGCGACAAGGAAGTAATGTGGTACTTAAATTTAGGAAGTTTTTATTTAGCTTTGGCGGATATGCATTTTGGTCGCTGTTGGTGTTGTGGTTGGCGTTTGCGCTACTTGCAAAGGGCTGCTCGGCTATGTGTTCTGATGAGGTAGTCGAGGAAATCCCGTCCCCTGATGGTCGATATGTGGTTGAGGTTTCGATAGGGGACTGTGGTGGCGCGACTACTGACTTCTACGGCAAAGTTATCGTTAAGCATATAGAGAAAGGTTTTGATTCTCGCAGAGTATTCGGCTTCGAAGGAAGACCAAGTGCGAGTGGATTAGCTATTGAATGGCAATCTGACGATAAACTGGTACTGAGCTTCGATAACTTACAGAAAGTCAGAAGCATAGATCCGAATGGAAGGAAGACGAGTGATTTTCAGATTGTGTATAAATATCGAGGTCATTCGTTGCATTAACAAGAGTAATCAGAAGGCTCGTTTCACTCGCCGGACCGGGCTGCTGTTACTGGCGTTACTGTAAATCAACTTGCCATACATTCCCTAATGAGACTCATCACTTTAAGAGCTTTGACTCTAACCAATTTCTGTCCAAAAATGGGCTAGGGCGGTACAAAGGTTACCTCCTTAAGCCTATCAATTAAGAGAAAGGAACTTTCAGGGTTGTTGACTAAGGTACACATCACTTGGTTCTAAAGTGCTTTATGACTTTCTTAAGAAGTCTTTAGTGAAATTATTTTGAGATCCTGAAATCTGGAGAAATAAAAAGCTATGTAATTGCCAAATATTTCCTAGTGTGTACTGGCTGTTTGAGTTTGCTGCATAGCGACTTTATAAGCTTGCCTGACTCAGTCCGTTAGACATTGGCTCTAATGAATGAACTCACTTTAAACTGCCAGTAGAGTGTTACAGATCTTAAATCCGTTGCACTAAACATAGTTGTTATAGAGCTACAGTCAGGTAAAAACTCAGAGTATAACTAGTAAACAACCAATCCATTGCAGTAACTGTTTGCTAGTAGAGCTCATAACGAATTGTTAGTTCAATTCACATAACTCAACAGCATACAGTCATGAGAATGGTTGTGACTTCATTAACTTAAACTAACGGCCTTCAAAATAAAAATATCAGGCGAGAAGCCATGAGCAGACAATTACTCATAGTTCATGTGATGCCGAATCCGATGTCATGACTGAGATTCTCATTTTCGATGACAATTCCCAATAATAATCAGGATAGCCATCCCTTTATGGATCCTATTTAACATAATATACATTGTGCGCATATCTATATAAATGTCACTGATGTGGGGTTAGATGGCTACTTTATCTATATGAGCTTTCAACCAGCTTTATAGCCATTGAACCGGATAGCTCAGCTTCTTGTATATAGCTGCTTGCATATAATGGCTTAAGTTTAAAGTTCAGCTTACAGTCATGTGTTAGTGCTTAGCATCTAGCTCGGACTTGATTGACGCCGACATCTGCAAGCGACTTAACTCAGCTCACTATACTCCTTGCTCTATATGCTGCTCGTGCAAAGGTGAAAACGGTTCGACTATCTTGCTACTAACAGCTTCACACGACTGCGAACCTGAGTGTCTTGGGATTGATTCGCTTATTATGTACGTCTAGTTATGGCTGGCCATTTTTAACGGCACGAATCTCACGTTGGATTTAAGCTTGGTCGTAGATTGCAACTTAGCATTTAGCTTAGCTTTGAAATGGTTTAGCTAGAGTGATGAAACTGGACGCTTAAATCAAGCGCTAAAACCAGCACTGAAAACAAGATGTTGAAACAGATAGTTAAAACGAGCCTAAATCAGCCATTTGTAATCGTGCGCTACGTGAAATCTGCTGAGCTGAGCTAGGCAAAACTTTAAAGTAGCCACACAGCGCGCCGTTTGAGTTTAGCCAAACTGACGACAAAGCTTACGATATCAATACCAATTTACATCTTAATCTAGTTTCTGAAGTTAGCTCCTATATTGAAGCTCGATAATTGCTCTTGGCCAAAACTCATTCGCTTCAGTTCAGCATAGCTTTGCCTGATCGTAGCCATAACAGTAACTGTTATAGCAATAAGAATAGTTAGAGTCTGATTGACTCGGCCTTGCAGCAGTTGATCGAATCAATCATCGAATGGCCCCAATGGTCCATGAAGGTTGAGATAGAGCCAGGACTAAACTTAAGATGAACTTAGACTTAAGATGACGGTTTTGCAGAGAATTAGGCTGATGACTGAGCTTACTTTGAACCTAGAATCGAGCAGATAATTGAGCTGAAAGCTTGGCAGAAACTTGCTTGAAGTAAGATAAGACGCAGAATAATTTCAGTAATATTAATGAGTTTAAACGCGTATTCAGCGAAATAGTGGCCAGCGGAATAGTGACTGTCATATCTTGCTAGTTCTAGACTGTTCTGTCTTTTGTATAGACAGGTAGATACAGAGACAAAAACAGAGATAAATACAGCTTAATAGCGGGAAAAGCCCTTTTAAGGCAATTGCCGATAATGTCACTTATCGGCATTAACTGATCTGAGAAATCCCAATTGAAATTACAGTCGAAATCACAGCACAAAGCCAGCTTATATAAAGCTAACTAAGATAAAACCAACTTGAATTTTGTGGTTAACAATTGGATTCGATACAGAATTGGTTATTGGCTAAAACTGAGCAAGTTAGGATGCTCAATTTAAGATGATTGCTGAAGGCTTTACCACTGCGCCAATGCAAACAAATAAATAAATAAATAAATAAATAAATAAATTTATAATCAGCAGCTTACAAACAAGCGTCAAGCGTTAAACACCCTGTTTACGCCCTACTCTTGTCCGGCTAAATAGAAAGTTTAATTGAAGGTTTAATGGTTTGATTTTTAGTAAATAAGCTAAGCTACCAGCAACAACTGTCAATGTCTTTTTTAGACAAAAAACAGTCATCATCGCGCCCTGCTCGGCTAGAAATTCTTGATGCTTGAATTGCGAGATTGTATTGAAAGCTGGTATTGTGAGCTTGGCGTTGCTCATTACTCTTCAATTACACGAGATAACACGAGATATTAGCCTGCTTCCCTACTCCATTTTTACTAGCCATGAGCTATAACAGTTGCTCGGGACATAACAGTATAAGATAACGACTTACCGTCTATTTTAAACATGTCTTTTATCTCGCCACATTTCTCAAACCCAGTGCTGATATACAGTTTTTGTGCGGCTAGATTATTTGAAAGAACCCAAAGATCAATATGTTCAATATCAGTATTGTCAGCAACCCACTCTAGCATTTTATTGATTAGTTGCTTGCCGAGCCCTTGCTTTCGAACTGAACGGTCGACTCCCATACCCAGTAATACTCTATGTTGTGTATGGTTTTCTGCATGCGCTCGAATATCGATGTGCCCTACTATCTTTTTGTTTTCATCGAATGCGAGCCAAAGGCGTCGCCAGCCTGGGTGGTATATTTCCGTTTTAATGCCAGCAGTAAAACGAGACTTCATTGCTTCATTAACAGATGATTCTGCTTTAGACATCGGCTGAAACAGATGAGTATCACCAACACCATTGTCTGACAAATGATCATTTAAGTAATTGAAGAACTTGCCTAAATCATTTTGAGTTGCCTGTCTTATTTCCATATCACTCCATTTTATCGCAGCTTTATCGCGCCCTTTTAAGAGGCGGATTTAGTCAGAGCTTCTTATTTGATAATGCCTTTGTACGTTTTTAGTGACTTTGCCCCATTGAGATGATTTCACTCTAGCTTGATGATTATCAAAAGCAGTTTGATCTACAAATTCCTCATAAACATTAAACTGATTACGATTGGATTCGTCAGGTGTCACACTAAAAGTTAAACAACCAACTTCTTTTAAGGTGAGACTTTTGTGCGTCACCAATTCACGACTGACTAATTCAAGGTCTGAATCAGGTACGACTATAAAACCTTGCAATATAATCTTTGCCAACACTGAACTCCAAGAACGAATAAGGCTGGGCAAAATGCCCATGGCTGTAGCATAAACACGCTAACACAAACAGAACATTAACCTGAACATGAATTACGAGTAAGTATCGCTAACTAGCTTGAAAATGCGCACATCGGCAATTTCACCGTATTCATCGACAGGATCCCAGATAATAAGCCGTTTGGGTTTGAGCTTTTTAAGCTCCCCTTTACTTAACTGGATTTACCCGAACCATAAGTTTGAACAACACTTCAATGGATATGTTTAAATGAGCTTATAAGCCGTGTATCGCAGGGATGCTAAGCTCGCCTCCATGGTCCCTTTCCCTTCAAACTAAAGTTAGCGTGCTTATAAGCAATTAAACATAGCCGACTCCAAAGATTTACATTAGCTTTGCTTAAAACGAAGACTCATTAACTTTAACAGTCGACCAACTTACTAATAGCCACCTGAGGATTTTAGTTTAGGTGGCTACTCAACTCTTACTCAATCCCCTGCAGATAATCCAAGGGTTTATTCTGCGCACTCTCGTGTCTTTCTATCTGAGTGGTGTGCAGATATTGCGAGGTGGTGTCGATACTCTCATGACCGGCATCGGCCTGGACGTGTGATAAGGGCCGGCCGTTAATATTGATGTCGTGAGTAATGCCGGTGTGGCGAATATTGTGGATACTTAATCCGCGCATCTGCTGTGCGTCCTCAATAAAGCCGTCAGTTTCGATGCTAATCGCTGCAAGTTCGATGATCTTATCGACCTCTTCACGAATTTGGCGAATACCTAAGTTGGCATTTAAATTGCCGACTTCGCGCCCTCGCCCTGCGGCTTTTTGGCGCACGATTAATGGATGTTGCTCTGAGGCTGAGGGATAATCTGACAGCTTTAGATAACGTCGATAGTCCACTAACGCCGCTAACAAGGCTTTAGATATTGCCACGCTGCGACTCTTGCCACCTTTACTCTTTGGAATGTGAAAACTCCAGATCCCTGAGTGGCGGTTTTGCTTAAACTGGCTCATTACCGGTGAGAAACCCGCTCTTGCAGAAACCTCCGATACCCGCAGATAGCATGAGTAAATAAGCTTGATTAGAAACAAGCTGCGCTGATGGAGTTCTGGTTGGGCTTTGGCGAGCTTCTCAACCGTCGACATGATGTAGGACCACTGCAACTCCGTAAACGCCAACTGATTATCATCATCTGTGTTGAGTCGGTACTTCTGCCTGGATGAGAATCGACTCTTATTCAGCCACATCTGCGCCGGGTTCTTCTCACAGTAATCCTCCCCCATCAAATAACTGTAGAAGCTCGATAAGATCGCCACTTTGGTTTTAAGCGCGCTGTCACTCAACAGATAAGGCTGAGTTTGGCCATCGACTTTCTTGCCTCTAAAGAGCAACCAAGCGGGATTTGGAATACGCTCTGCAGACGCTTTATCTAATTTGAACTGCGCAACATTAAAATAGCCAATAAGCTCGATTGGTGGATTTTTGCAGTACTCTATGTATAAGCCAACTTCTCGGCGCGCTATGGTACTGACGTTGAGTTTCGCCACGTCGAAACACCAATGTAAGAATGTGGTTAGCTCACTTCGATAGGCTTTATAATTATTCTCATTGTATTTTTGCTCAAATAGCCAGTCGGTCGCGTGCTCAAACACAAGCCCTGCTTCGTCGAGTTCGCCAAGGCTTAACTGGGTGATATGTTGATTGACCAGCGGATTGCCGATTTGAATGTAGTCAATTGAATCAAAAAGCGGGATAACTGGGGGTAATTGCATAGATATAGAAAGTATAAAAGCCGATATCTCTATATTAATCAGTAAGGTTAAAAAGCGATATCCTTAATTAACCTTATATGACTACTAATGACGACTTATACTTCTTATGACTGCTTGTGATGCTTTTCAGCGAGATATTACCTCTATGCTGCCTTTTACTGATGTTTGGCTTTGCTCATAACAGAGACTTTTACATTCTTGCTGGCAATGCTTGTCACAATGAATGCGTTTTTCACAGCTCCAGAGGCACAGTTGCCAGACCGCCTGTTTAGTCTCGCTATCCAAACACTTAAAATCTGCGGCGCAGAGTAGACCTTGCTGGATCAACTGAGCGATTTTATCTTCAGAAATACTGATATTTAACTGCCTAGTTGGACTATCCATCTCTATTCTCCATTAAAACATAACTGACTAAGCTAGATTACATCCTATAACTACAAATGATAATGATTATCAATTGAGTTGTCGAGACGTTTATGTTGTTTAACCAAGAATGCCAACAAAGACGGTTAAAAATCACAGTGCAAAAAACTTAGTGATGAAAACTCGTAGTATAAAATGGCCTTTAGGCTGTACCCGTCCTTAACGTTCGCTATCGGCTAAGAAATCGAAGCTAGTAAACTGCTCTACCCCATCGACTTCGTAGCTGACAATCGCACTCCAAACCATGTAGTCACTGCTACAGGAGCCATATATTAAGTTTCCCTGATACTTATTTTCGTCGATTTGGTTAAGTTTTACAGGAATAACCCCCATAAACATATCTCTACCCTGAACGTTAACCTTTATATTACCCACAGCCTGAGAAGTAGTGATAGAGAGCTGTAATGGCTGTTCACTCGGGGTTTGCCAAGGACTGATAGTTAACTCAAGGTCTACATCGGCTACAGTTTTGGCACAAGGGCCAGATTTAAAATTACATAGGCTTGGATCTACTGCTCTTGAGGCCTGTGGCTCATGCGCTTTTGGTTCACAACCGAGTAGAAACAGACCCAGTAAAAAGCTGATAGAAAAGCTTAATACTGTTGATTTGTGAGTGACTTGCACGTTAATTAACCTTTTAACTAAAAGTTTTAACATTCTATTGAGTACCTTGATCTAGATCAACTTATCCCGCCCCTTAATTCCTATCTTTTTTGATATAGCTCAAGTATCATGGCCTTGCCTTGCGTTACTTCATGAAATGTAAGGTTACACATTGACACAGAAGCCTAGTTTCCGATAGGAGACGTGTTTTTTGTCATATTACGGGTAGAGCTTTACTCTACACAACAATAAGTATAAGTAATAAGCAGTGGAAGCAATATGATGAACCATTCCCAGCCTCAAGGCGCTGATTACAACTACACCATCGTCCGTCAATTCGCTCTAACAACTGTGTTATGGGGAATTGTTGGCATGTCGGTAGGTGTACTAATTGCAGCTCAGTTAATCTGGCCGCAGCTAAACTTTGAAACTTCATGGTTAACGTATAGTCGTCTACGACCACTACATACGAACGCCGTGATTTTCGCGTTTGGTACCTCAGCCCTTTTCGCCACATCCTATTATATCGTTCAACGCACCTGTCAAACTCGACTATTTGCACCTAAGTTAGCCGCATTTACGTTCTGGGGTTGGCAAGCCATCATTCTTTCGGCAGCAATCAGTTTGCCACTTGGTATTACCAGTGGTAAAGAATACGCCGAACTAGAATGGCCAATTGATATCGCAATTACCGTCGTATGGGTCTCCTATGCTGTGGTTTTCTTCGGTACTATCATTAAACGAACTACGTCGCATATTTATGTGGCTAACTGGTTCTTTGGTGCCTTTATTATCACGGTAGCCGTACTTCACATAGTTAACTCTATGGCTGTGCCGTTAACTATGACTAAGTCTTACTCGCTATATAGTGGCGCTGTAGATGCTATGGTCCAGTGGTGGTATGGTCACAATGCGGTAGGCTTCCTGTTAACTGCAGGTTTCTTAGGTATGATGTACTACTTCGTACCTAAGCAAGCTGGTCGTCCAGTTTATTCGTACCGCCTATCTATCGTTCACTTCTGGGCATTAGTTGCTTTGTATATCTGGGCTGGTCCTCACCACCTACACTACACTGCACTTCCAGACTGGACTCAGTCACTTGGTATGGTGATGTCTCTAATCCTATTCGCTCCTTCTTGGGGTGGTATGATTAACGGTATCATGACGCTATCGGGTGCATGGCACAAACTTCGTACAGACCCAATCTTACGTTTCCTTGTTGTTTCATTGTCTTTCTACGGTATGTCTACCTTCGAAGGCCCAATGATGGCAATTAAGACGGTAAACGCACTTTCTCATTACACTGACTGGACTGTTGGACACGTTCACTCTGGTGCATTGGGTTGGGTTGCTATGGTTTCAATCGGTTCTTTGTATCACTTGATCCCAGTTCTGTTTGGCCACGGCCGTATGTACAGCACAAACCTAATTAACGTTCACTTCTGGTTGGCAACAATCGGTACTGTTCTTTATATCGTTTCAATGTGGATCTCTGGTGTGATGCAGGGTCTAATGTGGCGCGCAGTTAACTCTGACGGTACATTGACTTATAGCTTTGTTGAAAGCTTAGAAGCCTCTTACCCGTTCTACTTTGTTCGTTTCCTAGGTGGTGTATTCTTCCTTACAGGTATGTTCTTAATGGCATACAACGTCTACCGTACTGTTAAGGCCCCTAAAGATTCTTTGCCAGCCATTGCTGATGCAAAAGCAGCTTAAGGAGTAGATACGATGAAATTTAATCATGAGATAGTTGAGAAAAACATCGGTCTATTAGGGATCCTCACTGTTGTCGCAATCAGCTTTGGTAGCTTGGTTGAGATTACACCCCTTTTGTTCCAAGAAGACACTACAGAGCCATTAGAAGGTCAAATCCCTTATACGGCAATGCAGATTGAAGGTCGTGATATCTATGTTCGTGAGGGCTGTTATGGCTGTCACAGCCAGATGATCCGTCCACTGCGTGCAGAAACTGAACGTTACGGTCACTACTCTGTAGCTGGCGAGTCAGTTTGGGATCACCCATTCCAGTGGGGCTCTAAGCGTACCGGTCCTGATCTTGCCCGCGTTGGCGGTCGTTACAGTGACAAATGGCATGAGGTTCATTTAATTGACCCTCGCGCCGTGGTTCCGCAGTCAAATATGCCTGCCTACCCTTGGTTAGCTGAGAACACACTAACAGGTGATCTAACTGGCCAGAAGATGCAAATCTTACAAGATCTTCACCCAACTCATCAGATGTACACTGCTGAAGAGATTGATGGCGCTAAAGACGCTGTTAAGGGTAAGACCGAGTTAGACGCATTGATCGCATATCTGCAATCACTAGGCCACGCGCTTAAATAAGGAGGCAAATTATGGATTACGGCACATTACGTGGAATTATAACCATAGTGGTAATGGTGACCTTCATCGGTATATTTGCTTGGGCATATAGCTCTAGTCGAAAGAAACAATTCGACGATGCAGCTAACCTTGTTTTCTCTGACGATGAGAAAATCTCGGTTTCGAAGGACTCAGGAGAACAAAAGTGATGAGTAACTTCTGGAGTATATGGATTATCGTACTCACGGTTGTGGTAATCATTGGTTGTGTTGTTCTACTACGTGCTTGTTCTAGGAACGACACAGGTGTAGAAGAAGGCAAGTCAATGGGCCACAGCTTCGATGGCATTGAGGAACTTAACAACCCACTACCTAAGTGGTGGAGTTACATGTTCTACATTACTATCATTTTCAGTGTTATTTATTTAGCGCTGTACCCAGGTTTAGGTAGCTTCAAAGGCTTTTTAGGCTGGACAAGTTCTAACCAAAGTGTGCGTACTATTGAAGAGTCAAAGCAAGCTGTTATTGACGCTCAAAACGACGGCCGCTGGGTTCAGTATGACCAAGAAGTTAAGCACGCAGACGAAAAGTTTGGTCCTATCTTCAAGGCATACGCTAATACGCCATTGGAAGAGTTAGTTAAGAATGAAGAAGCCCTTAAAGTGGGTGGACGTCTATTCTTGCAAAACTGTGCCATGTGTCATGGTAGTGACGCCCGAGGTAGTAAAGGCTTCCCTAACCTAACCGACAATGCTTGGTTATATGGTGGTGAGCTAGAAACGATTAAGACCTCTATTATGAATGGTCGTCACGGCATGATGCCGCCAAAAGGTGGTTTACCGATTGAAGACAGTGAGATTAAAGGTCTAGCTGAATATGTCGTTAAGCTATCGGGTCGTGATCACGATGAAGCGCTTGCCGCTCAAGGCCAAGGTTCATTCATGAAAGGCTGTTTCGCCTGTCATGGTATGGATGGCACGGGTAACAAGTTCATGGGCGCCCCTAACCTAACCGACAACGCTTGGGTATATGGTGGTAGCCGTGGTGCTATCGAGCAGTCAATCAAGAACGGCCGTACTGGTGTTATGCCTGCATGGAAAGATGTATTAGGTGAAGAAAAAGTTCACGTAATCACAGCTTACGTTTACAGTTTGTCTGCCAAATAATCACATCCGGTTAACACCGAGTGTAATATTAAGGCCTCGTGATAACGAGGCCTTTTTTTTAAGTGATAAATCACACTTTTATGGGTAAAATGTCGGTTGTTTTTTCCCATACTGTTACAACTATTTTAATAACTATAGGTGGTTAATAATGTCTACTTCGCAACCTTGGTATAAGCAATTCTGGCCGTGGTTTCTAATCATATTACCGCTGTGTGCTGTGGTCGCTAGTATCAATTTATTTTGGGTTGCTTTTACCAACCAAGACCCATTAGTGACCGAAGAGTACTATAAAGAAGGTAAAGGCATTAATATTGACCTTCGAAAGATAAAACATGCCAAGCAGCTTGGGATGAACTACATGCTAGAGTTTGATGACAAGTACGTTGAGCTCTCTCAGCAAGGTGGTGAAAAATATCTAGCGGGGTTAAGCATTAGCTTCTATCACCCCACTCTTGAAGAACGAGATTTCTCACAAATTGTCACTGCTGATGCCAATGGCGTATATCGAATCGATTTAACTCAAACGATTGAAGGCCCTTGGGATGTCAGAATTGAAGGCTATGATCAGACTTGGCGTATTCAGCAACGAGTCGTGCTAAAAGACGATCAACAATACTGGTTAAACTAGATTTACGTACGCCCTAACCCGCTAGCCTCTGCTGCGGGTTTATCGAATAATTACAAAAAGAAAAACATTCCATGAGTCAACCAAGCTGCTTCCATTGTAGCGAACCTGTGTTAACAGGTAAGCAATTTACCACCCGTATTAACGATGATGAGCAGCTTATGTGCTGCCCAGGTTGCCAAGCAGTATCTCAGGCGATTATTGACGCCGGACTGACTAACTATTATAAATTTCGAACTGAGCCCGGCAGTAAACAAACGGCATTGGTACCTGAAGAGCTGTCGAACTTTTATGCTTACGATCTGCCTGAAGTACAGCAAGACTTTATCCAGCAAAGGGACTCGCTTAACGAAGTCTCTCTAACGGTAGACGGCATCACCTGCGCTGCCTGCGCCTGGTTGATTGAACATAAAATCAATAAACTCGACGGTGTTGCCAAAATCCAAGTGAACTCCACCACACAACGTGCGTTGATCTCTTGGGATAGCGACAAAATAAAATTAAGCGAAATCCTCAGTCAAATTAGCCAAATTGGCTATCAAGCGGCCCCTTTTCAGGTCGATGAGCAAGAGATAAAGAGTAAGCGAGACAGTCGTAAGTTTCTTCTACGCCTTGGTCTTGCTGGTTTTGCCACCATGCAGGTGATGATGTTCGCCCTCGCCCTTTATTCTGGTTATTTTAGTGATTTAGATACTGAATATCGCGATTACTTCCGTTGGGTCAGTATGTTATTTGCAGCGCCCGTTGTCTTTTATTCGGCGCAGCCATTTTATTTTAGCGCCGTACGCTCGATGTTGATGGGGCGCTTGAATATGGATGTGTCGGTCAGCATTGCGATCTGTGGTGCTTATATCGCGAGTTGCATCGAGACTATTAACGGCACTGGCGAAGTGTATTTTGAATCGGTCTCCATGTTCACCTTCTTCCTATTGCTGGGTCGATTCTTCGAACAAAATGCCCGTCAAAAGGCGTCGGTTAGCTCCAGCAACCTACATAAGCTGGTGCCACTCACCGCCCAACTTAAAACCGATGAGGGTTTCGACGAGGTCCCGGCAAAGCGTCTCGTCATTGGTGATATTATCCTAGTAAAGCCGGGTGATGTCATCGCAGCCGATGGTATCGTGGTCGAAGGTGAGTCAGCTGTAAACGAAGCCATGCTTACCGGTGAGCAGATGCCTCTGCAAAAAATGATCGATGCAGAGGTTTTTGCAGGTACCATTAATATTGAGCAACCTATCTTGGTTAAGGTCACCGCGCTTGGACAAGATCAACTCGTTGCCGAGATTATCCGCCTGCAAGAAATTGCTTCAAACAATAAACCTAAAGTTGCGCTTTATGCCGACAAGTTCTCTAACTACTTTACTGCGGCAATTTTATTGATTGCAGCCTTAACCTATCTATTTTGGTACTTTTACTCTCCAGAAGATGCGTTTTGGGTGACTCTGTCCGTGCTTGTTGCAACCTGCCCCTGTGCGCTCGCGCTTGCTACGCCAACGGCTGTTACCTGCGGCACAGCTATTATGACCCGTTTAGGCATTATCACTCGTCGCTCTGGCGTGTTTGAAAAGTTGCCGAAAATTCAGCACGTCGTATTTGATAAAACCGGGACCCTTACCTTAGGTTCGCTGTCGATTAGTAATGTTGAACTTATGGCCGATTGGTCAGAAACAGAAGTACTTGCCCATATTGCCGCGTTGGAGTCTGGCTCTTTACATCCGATAGCTAAAGCCTTTGCTTCACACTTTAATGGGGCTATCAGTGTCAGCCATAGGCAAAGTGTTGTCGGTAATGGCCTGTCTGGCACTATTGATGGGGTTGATTATAAGGTCGGCAGTCAGCAGTTTGTTAATGGCACAAAGGAGGTAGAAACATCTACTACCGTGTGGTTTAGCCAAGGACAAACCTTGCTGGCTAAAATCACTTTAAATGATGAAGTGCGTCCAGAAACAGCACAAGCCGTTACTCAACTTAAGAAGATGGGCTGTAAAATCAGTATTGCCAGTGGTGATAACTCCACTGAAGTTGCCGCCCTAGCTCAGCGCCTTGGTATTGATGATGTGCATAAAGGGTTGTCGCCTAAGGGTAAGCTGGCGTTAATCGACAAATTCCAGCAGCAGGGGCAAGTCGCTATGTTTGGTGATGGTATCAATGATGCTCCCGTGCTAGCTGGCGCAAACTTATCGATAGCCATGGGAAGCGGCGCCGCTATCTCAAAAAACAGCGCCGATATTATCTTGTTGGGTGATAACCTTTCTCGCTTTGCCGATGCTGTAAAAGTTGCAAAATCAACGGGTAAGATCATCAAGCAGAATTTATTCTGGGCGCTAGGTTATAACCTGTTTATAATTCCATTGGCCGTGAGCGGCCACGTTGCCCCTTACATCGCTGCATTGGGGATGTCTGCAAGCTCACTCATCGTTGTTAGCAATAGCCTAAGACTACTTAAGGTTCGTTTATGAGTATTATCTATGTCCTTATCCCAATCGCTATGCTTTTCGTGCTCGTCGCGGTAGGTGTATTCTTCTGGGCCGTAAAATCCGATCAGTTTGATGATTTAGAAAAACAGAGTGTGTCGATTCTTTTTGAAGAAGACGAATCACCAAAGGAAAAAACACAGGCTAACAAACTAGATGAAGACGACGCTAGTAAGAAGTCAGCCGAGTGAATGATTACAGCCTGATTGGTGCATTTATAGTGGGTGTGATGGGCGCAGGTCACTGTATTGGTATGTGCGGTGGTCTTGTGGGTGCATTATCGGCGAACATGCCTAAAACGCCTGGCGGTAATGCTCTGGTATCACAGTTAGGCTACCTGCTGAGCTACAACACTGGTCGTATCATGAGTTACGCCATTGCTGGTGCGTTAATTGGTGGTAGTGCCAGTGCCCTTGGCGTCTTATTCGATGCCGACTCCTATTTATTGGTGTTGCGTGTTTTTGCTGGCCTTATGATGATCGTCACCGGGCTTTACATTGCACAGATCTGGGCTGGCGTGGTTCAAATTGAACGTATCGGTAAGTGGCTTTGGCAATATATCTCACCTATCGCGAACAAATTCATTCCAATAAAAAACCGCTCCCATGCCTTTATTGCGGGTGCGCTTTGGGGCTGGCTACCTTGTGGACTGGTTTATAGCATGTTGACTTGGGCCGTTGCAGCGGGAAATCCGCTTGAAGGCGCGCTAATTATGCTTTTTTTCGGACTCGGTACATTACCGGCATTATTAAGCGCAGGGATTGCAGCCAGCAGCTTTAGCCGCTGGGTACAGAAAAAAACCGTACGAATCGTAGGCGGCCTGACGTTGATAGCTTTCGGAGGACAAACCTTGTACATAGCGATTAAGCAGCTTAACTAGCTCCGAATATCAAATTAGTTTAACATAGTAAATGAACAGTCAAAATTGAGAGAGACAATGTCAGCAGATAACAACAAGAATCGCCGTCAGATGGCGTCAGGATGTGCGATTCATTGTCATGATTGCAGCATGGGTACACTTTGTATTCCTTTCACACTTAACTCTAACGAATTAGATCAGCTTGATGAGATCATTGAAAGGAAGAAGCCGATACAAAAAGGCGAACCGATTTTTAAATCCGGCGATCCGCTAAAGTCTTTGTTTGCTATCCGTTCTGGCACAATAAAAAGTTATACCATCACGGAACAAGGCGATGAACAAATCACAGGCTTCCACTTAGCCGGTGATGTAATCGGCTTCGATGGTATTCACTCGCAATCTCATCAAAGCTTTGCTCAAGCCCTTGAAACTTCGATGGTTTGTGAAATCCCCTACACCACTCTGGATGAGCTCACAGGTAAGATGCCTAAGCTTAGACAGCAGATCATGCGCTTAATGAGTAATGAAATTCAAAGTGATCAAGAGATGATCCTGTTACTCAGTAAGAAGAATGCGGAAGAAAGACTAGCTGCCTTTATCAGTAACTTAGCTAAGCGCTTCGGTAGTCGAGGGTTTTCTCCAAGAGAGTTTAGATTGACTATGACTCGTGGTGATATTGGTAATTACCTTGGACTGACAGTTGAAACGATCAGCCGCTTACTTGGTCGCTTCCAAAAAGCTGAACTTATTGAGGTTAAAGGGAAATACATTACAATATTAGATATTGACGCATTAAGCGAACTATCTGGTAACAGCAATATTGCGCGATAGGAATTATTCGGCAATCAGCTTGATCTAAAACAATATAAATTCATCGCAATCATGCAAGATGAACTAGACGATATTAGATAAGGAAACGGCTATGATGGACTATCAGAAACTCCTTGTGGTTGTCGACCCAACGACAGATAAACAGGCGGCTCTTGCTAGAGCCGTTGAACTCGCCTCAGAAAGCAAAGCCGAAATAACGGTATTTTTATCCATTTTTGACTTCTCTTACGAGATGACCTCGATTCTTTCGGGTCAAGAAAGAGAAGCGATGCGAGAAGGTGTTATCAACCAGCGCAAAGCTTGGATAGATGACATCATCAAACCTTATTGTAAAGATGGCATAAAAGTCACATCTGAAGTTATCTGGCATAACCGCCCTTTCGAAAGCATTATCAAACACGCAATTGCCGGTAACTATGATCTCATCGTTAAGGGCACTCACGAACACGATAAGCTTAAGTCGGTTATATTCACGCCGACTGACTGGCATCTAATGCGAAAAGCGCCTATCCCAGTACTCTTAGTTAAAGAGCAAGATTGGCCTGTTGCGGGTAAAATTGTTTGCGCCATTAACGTCAGCGCTGAAGATGATGCAAATGAGACACTTAATGGCAAGATCATCACCCACGCTATCAAACTCGCTAAGCAATTTAATGCTCAAGTTCACCTCGTTAATGGTTACCCCGGTACCCCAGTTAACTTAGCCATAGAGCTGCCTGATTTCGATGCCCACACTTATAGTGAAACCATTAGGCTGCAGCACGAAGAACGAATTTGCTATCTAGCAAATGCCTACGGGATATCTCCTGATTTTTGTCATGTAAAAGAAGGCTTACCAGAAGATGTCATCCCAGACTTAGCTGCCGAGTTAGATGCAGAACTCGTTGTTTTAGGCACAGTCGGTAGAACTGGACTTTCTGCGGCATTAATTGGTAATACAGCCGAGCATGTCATCGACAGTATCAACTGTGATTTGCTAGCGATAAAACCTGATGGTTATAAATCACCATTAGAAGAAGACTAACCGCTTTCTAGGCTTTACCCGAAGCCATTAAGCTGGAATAATACGCGCCCTGAACTATTGTGTACTAGGCGCGTTTTTTATGTCCGAAGAATTAACTCCAAAACAAGTCACCCGTATGGCAAAACTGCAGAAGCGATTACGCGCTGAAGTTGGCCGTGCTATTGGTGACTACAACATGATTGAAGAAGGCGACCGAGTCATGTGTTGCCTATCGGGTGGCAAGGACAGTTATGCCATGCTTGATATCTTGTTGAACCTTCAGCAACGCGCTCCTATTAAATTTGAAATCGTTGCTGTTAACTTAGATCAGAAGCAACCTGGTTTTCCTGAAGATATTCTACCAGCATACCTAGATACTTTAGGTGTGGCTTACCATATCCTAGAGAAAGATACTTACTCTATCGTTAAAGACAAGATCCCAGAAGGCAAGACAACATGTTCACTATGTTCTCGCCTGCGCCGCGGTACCCTATATGGTTTTGCGCAGAAGATTGGCGCGACCAAAATTGCCCTTGGTCACCATAGAGATGACATCATTGAGACCATGTTTTTAAATATGTTCTTTGCCGGTAAGATGAAAGCCATGCCACCTAAGTTACTGTCTGACGATGGTGCCAACATGGTTATTCGTCCGTTAGCTTATGCTCGCGAAAAAGATATTGCTGAATATGCAGAGCTTAAAGGCTTCCCTATCATTCCTTGTAACCTTTGTGGTTCGCAAGAAAACCTCAAGCGTGCAGCAGTCAAAGACATGTTAGTACAGTGGGACAAGCAGCACCCTGGTCGTATTGAAACCATCTTCACTGCGATGCAAAATACAGCTCCGTCGCAAGGTGTCGATAGAGAGCAGTTTGACTTCTTATCACTACAGCGTGATCCCGATGCACCAATGAGTGGCCAAGTTGCCGAGTCAGATCTGCCAGCTTTTGATTTTGTCGATGTATCGAATAACGGCCATATTAACCTTGATGCCGCAGCGCGGATCGATGTTGTCAGTACTTATACACCCGAGTAATACCAAATTACTCACTGAGTAAAACGCTACATAGAAAAGCCCTGATTTACAGGGCTTTTTTTTGGCTAATGTTTATGACTCAACAAGTCATGTATCAAATGATTCATCAAGCAAGGCTATTTGACCGTCCAAGGACTGATAACCTTTGGTGCAACAGAAGTCTTTAAACTTTTTAAGCCTGCCAATTGGCTGGTTTCGAGACGATATGTGCCGGTAACAGGAATGGCCTTATCATCGATGTAAACCGTCGCATCACCATCAAACTCTAGATTTAGACCCGCTATATCCGATGCAAAATAGCGCATTGGAAACCCCTGCATTTGACTTAGCAAAGCGTTCATCTCTTGCTCTATCTGCACAAGCTCTGCCTGCTCATATAATTGCTTAGTATTCTTTGCCCTCACCTGCATTGCTATTGCACAAGTTTGCGCATCACCTTCAACATTGAGGTTAATCAAGGCGCGATCAGACTTAAGTTGACCGTCGTAAGGTAAAAATAATCTTTGGTCTTTAGTTATCGTTAACGGAAACTCATCGTTCTCGGTGGTAATGGTACCGTTTTTAACTTTACATCCATTGGCCTTAGACACTGAGAAGGCAATTTCGACTAGCTGGTAATTACCTTTGTTCACTTGTTTAAGGCGCTGATAAAAGCTTTGGTATTCAAGTGAGATAGGCTGAGCCTGACTTAACGTTGACACACCTAATAAGATACAGCTAAGCAGCAGTTGTTTTTTCATTATTACCCACTAAAAATCGTTGGTTTTGACGTAACATTTCAAGTAGCTCATCAATATAAGCTTCTTGGCGTTCTGAATAGTTGATTAATCCGTAAACGAGATCTTGAGCTCTAGGCGTTTTATTCTCTGCGCGTAGGTCTGCTCTGATCGATCTCAGTAAAGAGTATGCGGCATTCGAATTAAGGTTACGCATGTATGAGGCTACTGAATCTTCGACGGTTTTAAATAGTGCAACCTCATGAGACAAGCCATCTGTTCGCGATTGAGGTACTAAGCCGCAACCTTTTCTAAAACACCATTGACCGAAAAAGTTTAAGCCTTCTCGTGCAAAGCGAGACGTGCCCCAACCTGTTTCGTTAGCAGCTTGGATTAACACCATCTCTTCGGGGATCACATCGACTCGTACTAGTAAAGTATCGATGTTTTTAATCGTAAGACTTCTCAGAGTATATTGATACTTTTCAGATATTTGCTGTAATCTAAATTCATCGGCTTCGGTAAGCGATTTGCCATTGATGATCTGATTACGAGTCGCAATCAAGAAGTCTCTTTCACCTTGAATAAGCGCGTTTTGATGTTTAATCGAAGGTCTCAAAAACTCGAAAAACTGGCGTTTCTTTTCACTTACATCTTTAATGGCGGCAAAATCTGGAACGGCACTGGCCACTTCAATATTTTGAATCGCTTTTCCTAATACAGATGCCTGTTCTTCATTTGCTGGAATGAACACCAGTCTTATAAATAGGAGTAGTGCAATGACTAGCCCTAACGCGATAGTAAACAACCCAACTTTACCTGTTTTCACTCATTTTCCTTTCTAGAATCACGTGGAATTCATATTTAGCTAATCTCATGGCTATTATATGCTAGCTTTATCCGATAATACATCGCGAAAAACTTTACTAATCTAGGTATAATTAATAGTTCTTTATACAGGCTTTGGGTATTCAGGAAGGAGACCCCTACAATGAAACACAATGAGCTTAATCAATATAATCATGTGGTAGCCATAGGTGGCGGGCATGGATTGGGTAGAGTGTTATCTGCACTTTCTTTTTTAGGGCCTAAATTGACTGGCATTGTCACGACGACCGACAATGGCGGCTCAACTGGACGCTTAAGAGCCGAACAAGATTGTATCGCCTGGGGAGACTTGCGTAACTGTTTAACTCAGTTAGCTAAACGTCCCTCGGTTGGATCGCTTATGTTCGAATATCGTTTCTCCGGAGAAAACGAATTAAGTGGGCATAACCTTGGCAACTTAATGTTAATGGCGCTAGATGAGCTTTGCGTAAGGCCTCTGGATGCGGTTAATTTAGTGCGTAACTTTTTAAACATCGATACGCGCCTTATTCCAATGTCCGAAGAACCGACTCATTTAGTGGCTTTGCAGGCGAGTGGTGAGAGTGTATTTGGTGAAACCGATGTCGATAAAATGCAAGACACGCCGATCGCTTTATCCCTAGATCCAATCGTCGAGGCAACTTCTGAGGCATGTGAAGCGATACGTGATGCAGATCTTATCATATTGGGGCCAGGAAGCTTCTTAACCAGCATCATGCCGCCGCTACTGCTTCCAAAGATTGCACATGCACTTGCGGAGTCAAAGGCCGAAGTGATCTTAGTGGATAACTTAACTAATGAGCCCTCACCCATTGCTAACTGCAGTTTAAGTAACAAGGTGAACTGGTGTCATCAAGTGTTAGGCTTAACGATCATAGACAAAATTCTTTGCCATGCTGATACCTACTTCGAAAAGGATAATATCTGTTATTACCCACTTAGAAGTTCACATCATATCGGTTTACATGACAAGCAGGCACTAGCCGATGCCTTATCAATCATGGTTAGCCAAAGGCACTGTTTGGAAGAAGCTTAGGCTGCAACTTCTTAATAAAAAAGGACCTATAAGGTCCTTTTTTGATTCGAATGCTTATTTAAAGCATTTTTCATTTAAGCACTTACTCTTAAAGAGTTGGTTCTTAAAGAGTCGGCTCTAAAGTACTTTGGCGATAGCCGCACAGATAACAGGCATGTTTGCCTTTGTCATGCCCGCTACGCTGATCCGGCCTGAGCCGACAATGTAGACAGCAAATTCATCTCTTAAACGGTTCACTTGGTCTTTATTTAGACCAGAGAAACTAAACATGCCATTTTGGCGAGAGATAAAGTCAAAATCTTGATCTACACCCGCAGCTTTTAATGATTCAACAAACAGAGTACGCATCTCGGCGATACGCTCACGCATCTCTTTTAATTCGTCATGCCACAGCTGCTTTAGTGTTTCATCTTCTAAAATGGTGCTTACGATTAATGCACCATGTGCAGGTGGATTAGAATAAGATGCACGAATGGTGCTCTTAATTTGGCTAAATGCATTAATAGCTTCGCCACTGTTTGATGCAACAACCGTGACTGCGCCGATACGTTCATTGTAAAGGCCAAAGTTCTTCGAGAATGAATTAGCAACAATTAGCTCAGGTACAGTATTAGCAACGATACGAAGACCTTGCGCGTCTTCTTCAACACCAGCGCCGAAACCTTGGTAAGCAAAATCGAATAGTGGCACTAATGATTTCGCTAAACATAGATCAGCAACT
Source organism: uncultured Shewanella sp. (assembly GCF_947497935.1). Classification (GTDB taxonomy): domain Bacteria; phylum Pseudomonadota; class Gammaproteobacteria; order Enterobacterales; family Shewanellaceae; genus Shewanella. The sequence continues at coordinate 90,606 of NZ_CANMIO010000005.1, read as the reverse complement.
TGCTGCCATTGTGCGTTATCTAAATCGATACCCGTCGGGTTATGACAACAGCCGTGAAGCAATACCAGATCGCCTGCTTCTGCAGTTTGTAGATCGGCTAGCATTGCATCGAAATCCAGGCCATGAGTTTCTGCTTTATAGTAACGGTACTCAGCAATCTCTAATCCCGCAGTGCTAAAGATATTGTTATGGTTAGCCCAAGTAGGGTTGCTGATCCAAATCTTGTTAGCGCTGGTATGACGAACTAAGAATTCTGCCGCAACACGTAGTGAGCCCGTTCCACCTGGAGCCTGCGCTGTTAAAGCACGGTCTTGAGAAACCACTTCATGCTCAGCGCCAAATAATAGAGTCTGAACAACTCGGTTGTAGGCTTGAACACCCTCCATACCAAGGTAGCTCTTGCTCTTCTCTGTGCCTAATAATTTTTCTTCAGCAAACTTCACAGACTTTAAAATAGGTGTCTGGCCAGACTCATCTTTATAAATGCCAACGCCCAAGTTCACTTTGTTTTCGCGAACATCTGCTTTGAATGCATCTGTTAGGCCTAAAATTGGATCTGCAGGGGCCAGCTCAACCTGGGAAAATATCATTATGGCTTTCCTAAATATTAGAAGTGTAGGGTTTTCGGGTGTATTTATAACATTGAAGCTAATGAGGAGAAAGAGACATTTACGACTATGAGTAAATTTTGGGGCTTAGCGTTCTTTTTATCAGTTTTACGATGAAAAATATGAATTTTCTTAAAAATCTGTAACCCATATTAACGATAATATAATTGCCTCAGTCCCTAACAAAAAGCCTTCACGCAAGTGAAGGCTTTCTATTGAAAACGACTTGAAATAACAGGTATTAACCGATTTTTTCTAGGCCGCCCATGTAACCGCGCAACGCTTCTGGCACTGTGATAGAGCCATCTGCATTCTGGTAGTTTTCAAGTACTGCAACTAGCGTACGTCCAACAGCTAAACCAGAACCATTGAGTGTGTGTAGTAAGCTTGGCTTCTTGTCAGTTTTACCTTTGTAGCGAGCTTGCATACGACGCGCTTGGAAGTCTTGCATGTTACTGCAAGATGAGATCTCACGGTAAGTGTCTTGTGCTGGTAACCAAACTTCGATATCGAATGTCTTAGCTGAACCAAAGCCCATATCACCAGTACATAAAACTACAGTACGGTATGGTAGACCAAGCTTTTGTAGCACGACTTCTGCGTGACCTGTTAATTCTTCTAACGCCTGCATTGAATCTTCAGGCTTAACAAGCTGAACCATTTCGACTTTGTCAAACTGATGCTGGCGGATCAAACCACGAGTATCACGACCATAAGAACCTGCTTCACTTCGGAAACATGGTGTGTGTGCCGTCAGTTTGATTGGTAACTCGTCTTCTTCAACGATAGTGTCACGAACTAGGTTAGTTAGTGGCACTTCAGCCGTTGGAATTAGACTTAGACCTTGGCCTTCTTCAGTGGCAGGCTTAGTATGGAACAAGTCTTCGCCAAACTTAGGAAGCTGACCAGTACCAAGTAAACTATCTTCGTTTACAAGTAATGGTACGTAGGCTTCAGTGTAACCATGTTCAGTTGTGTGAAGATCTAGCATAAACTGTGCAAGTGCACGGTGCATGCGAGCAATTTGTCCCTTCATCACGATAAAGCGTGAGCCGGTGATCTTCACAGCATTTTTAAAGTCTAGACCACCAACGTCTTCACCAAGTTCAACATGATCTTTGACTGGAAAGTCGAACTCTTTTGGTGTTCCCCAACGACGTACCTCAACGTTTTCAGACTCATCTGCACCTGTTGGTACTGACTCATCAGGTAAGTTTGGTACGCTCATTGCGATAGCGTTTAGCTCTTCAAGTAGTGCAGCTAATTCTGTCTTCTTAGCGTCAAGCTCTTCACCTAGGGAACCCACTTGAGCCATGATCGGCGCAACATCTTCGCCTTTAGCTTTAGCTTGACCAATCGATTTAGAGATAGCGTTACGCGACGCTTGTAACTCTTCGGTTGCAACCTGCAAAGACTTGCGAGTTTCTTCAAGCTTGCTTAGACGTTCAACGTCTAAAATAAATCCACGAGTCGCTAGGCGCTCGGCGGTCACTTCTAATTCACTACGTAAAAATTTTGGATCTAACATATTTTATTATCTTAATAGTTAAAAACGAGAAAAAACCAATTGCTGTCCGAGATAAACGACGAAAATACAAACGCCCACATTAACAACAACATTGAATACGGCTTTAACCAAATATCCCTCTTGCATTAGCAGCAGAGTCTCATTGGAAAAAGTAGAAAACGTGGTTAGGGCTCCTAACATGCCAACCCCAATAAACGCCTTAAGTTCCGGGCTAAGTTCGCTCACTTGGCCGAGTGCAAAAATAACACCCATTAAAAACGAACCTAAAATATTAACGACAAGTGTACCAAAAGGAAATCCACTACCAAATACCTGAAGCATCAATAATGAGATAAGATAGCGTAAAACCGCACCAATTGAGCCACCTAAGGCCACAAAAAGCACATTATTCATACCTTTTCACCTCACTGTGTTCGTCAAGCTGCCTTAACTGAGCTAGTTTATCTTTAATTCGCTTTTCAAATCCACGCTCGGTTGGATAGTAAAATTGCTGATCAGTTAACGATGGCGGCAAATATTTCTCGCCACTTGCATAGGCATTAGGTTCGTCATGAGCATAACGATAACCATCACCTTTACCTATCTCTTGCATCAATTGAGTCGGTGCATTACATAGATGCTTAGGTACAGGTTCGTGTCCCGTTTCACGGGCGAGCTGCCTTGCCTTTGCAAAAGCTGTGTATACCGCATTACTCTTAGGAGCACTCGCCAGGTACAACACCGCTTGTGCAATAGCACGCTCACCTTCTGAAGGGCCAACACGATGAAAGCACTCCCATGCATTAACAGCGACAGTCATGGCCATGGGATCGGCATTACCTATATCCTCTGATGCGATAGCTAAAAGGCGTCGTCCTATATAAAGAGGATCACAGCCTCCCTCAAGCATTCGACAATACCAGTAGAGCGCAGCATCAGGTGCAGAACCTCGAATCGACTTATGGACGGCAGAAATCAAGTCGTAATACTGATCGCCATTCTTGTCGAAACCGGCAAGTTGCTGCCCGGCAACCTGCACTATCATCTCTTCGGTAAACGCTTCACCGTCTTTAAGCATGTCGCTCATCAGCTCGATAAGGTTTAATGCTTTACGCGCATCCCCGTCACAAGTTTGAGCAAGTTTTAAGGCTACATCGGGTGGCAGCAGTAGCTTACGTTTACCTAAGCCTCGCTCTTCATCTTCAAGCGCTTGTTGGACTATCTGGCCAATTTCATTTGCTTCAAGCTGGTTAATAACATAAACCCTAGCTCTGGATAATAATGCGTTGTTTATCTCAAATGAGGGGTTTTCTGTCGTTGCACCAATAAAGATAACCGTGCCGTCTTCGATAAAAGGCAAAAACGCATCTTGTTGGCTCTTATTAAAACGATGAACCTCATCAACAAATAGCAAGGTGCGTTGTCCACGAGATTGAGCCACGTTCTTGGCATGCTCAATTGCGCTGCGGATCTCTTTAACACCCGATGTGACCGCGGAGATGCGTTCAACATGGGCATTTGCATAACGCGCGACTAATTCAGCTAAGGTAGTCTTGCCTGTGCCTGGCGGCCCCCAGAACATCATGGAGTGGGCGCGGCCAGCCTCAAGTGCTTGGCGTAGGGGTTTCCCCTCACCTAAAAGATGAGACTGACCTATATATTGCTCTAAGGTTTCTGGCCTCATCCTAGCGGCTAAGGGCCTAAAATCCGGAGCGAAATCAAAACTGAAACTAGACACAGACTTCTCTTAATTTGGCGACTTTAAACGTTGATCATCGATATCGACATCATCAGGTACGGTAAACTTAAACAGATCTTTGTCATTTTCTGCAATAGGCGTTTGATTCGTCAGGGTGAAATCACTGGTATTACCCTGTTGATCTTTTAACACCATTTTGGTCAATTGCTGTTGATTGAAGCAAACCTCAACTTCCGATACGCCGCTATCCTTATCTCTAGGGCTAATATCAAAACAATCGCCATTATTAACCACATCATATTGCGACCATGTCGCTTCATCAGAATGAACTAATAAAGCAATAGGTGAAGCATTGATAGCCTGATTAATGTCCATAACAGAAACTTCCTCTGCAAATGGGTTATAGATCCACACATCCGTACCATCGGCAACGATTAACGACTCATCTGGGGCGGTCAGATGCCAATAAAACTGATTAGGGTGTGAAAGTGCGAACACCCCCTCACCTGTTTGAATCACTTTTTGGTTGATATCGGTTACGGTTTGATTGAAATTAGCTTTTAAGGTATTAATTTCCTTTAACTTAACTTTCAAATCATCCTGCCCGCCAGCCATGGCTGGGAGGTGGCAAAACAATGGCAGGCTCAAGGCTGCTATCGTGAAAATCTTGTTCATTTTACTCTCCGAGAAAAGCCTAATCTGGCTTAACGCTATATCTAATCAGGCGTACTTAAGCTGTACTATGCGTAATCTTTTGGCGGTGGTGGCGCTAACACCTCACGATTGCCGTTATGGCCTTGGGCACTGACGACGCCTTGAAGTTCCATCTGCTCGATAATTCGCGCTGCGCGGTTATAACCAATCTTGAACTTACGCTGGACGCTAGAGATTGAGCCACGACGAGTTTGAGTAACGAAGGCAACGGCTTCATCATACAATGCGTCAACCTCTTCTTCACTGTCACTCGCCTCACCAGGTAATAATACCTGCTCACCTTCTGCTGATCCCTGCAAAATTTCTTCTATATATTGTGGCTTACCACGTGCGTGCCAATCGGCAACGACTTTATGAACTTCATGATCGTCAATAAATGCACCGTGCACACGTACTGGAACACTCGTGCCAGGTGGTAAATAAAGCATGTCACCCATACCAAGCAAGGTTTCAGCACCTTGTTGATCTAAAATGGTTCTCGAATCGATGCGAGAGGATACTTGAAACGCCATACGTGTTGGAATGTTCGCTTTAATCAAACCTGTGATCACATCGACTGACGGTCTCTGGGTGGCCAAAATTAAGTGAATCCCCGCAGCACGAGCCTTTTGGGCAATTCGAGCAATCAATTCTTCAACTTTCTTACCGACAATCATCATCATGTCGGCAAATTCATCGACGACCACAACAATAGAAGGTAATTTATCTAGCTCTGGCGCTTCAGGCTCCATACTATCTGAAGACTTCCAAAGTGGATCGTAGACAGGTTCACCAGATTCTTTCGCTTGTTTAATCTTAGCGTTATAACCTTTAAGGTTTCGCACACCTAAAGCTGACATTAACTTATAACGTCGCTCCATCTCCCCTACACACCAACGCAATGAGTTGGCGGCCTCTTTCATATCAGTCACGACCTCACAAAGAAGGTGTGGGATCCCTTCGTAAACCGATAGCTCAAGCATTTTAGGATCGATCATAATGAAGCGAACATCATCTGGTCCAGACTTATACAGTAAGCTGGTGATCATCACGTTGACACCAACCGACTTACCAGAACCCGTTGTACCAGCAACAAGAAGATGCGGCATCTTACCCAGATCGACGACGACTGGTTTACCACCAATATCGGCACCCAATACCATGCTGAGGTGTGATGGGTTTTCTCTGAACTCTTCACAGTCGAGTACATCGCGCATAAACACAGTTTCACGGAACTTGTTTGGTAGCTCGAGTCCCACATAAGCCTTACCAGGGATCACCTCGACGACTCTCACATTTTCTGCCAGCAAGGAGCGAGCCAGATCCTTAGAAAGATTAGTAATCTTAGATGCCTTCACACCTGGTGCCAACTCTAACTCGAAACGAGTAACAACTGGACCCGGATAAACCCCCACTACATTAGCTGTAATATTGAAGTCGGCAAGCTTTACTTCAACTAGCTTACCAATTTGCTCAAGCTCTTCTTGGCTAATCGGATTTGTTGTACGATTTGGAACATCTAACAAAGAGATGCAAGGCAAAGGTGCCATTGGTGGGCGCTCTTGCTCAGGCTCTTGCTCAGGCTCTTGACCTGGAAGCACTACGATACCATCGACAATCTTGGCTTTCTCTTCTTGCTTACGCTTAACCGCATTGACTGAACCTTCAGAAGTCGTGTTATTAAAGTCGATTGACTCGACTTCATCTGGCGCGTCGCTAACCCAAGGAGCAGCAATTTGTGGCTCTGCAGTCAGTGGCTCAAAGACGTTTGGCTCAGCGGATTGAGTAAAGTCTAATGTAGGCTCAATGATTTGGGGCTCTTTTCTTGGTTGAACGCTATCAACCTTTAGCACTTCTTTCTTAACTGTGACAGTTTGCGCGACTTGGTTATCTTCGAATGCCTCTTCATCTTCTTCGTCTGTGTTTATGGCGGTATTTCGACGTTCCTTAAAACGCTCTACCACTGACAAGAAGCCTCTCGTGTCTTCGGTGTCACCCATTTCTGGCTTAAATTTGTTCGGCAGCTCCTTAAGGTTTCTAAAAAACCAAATGGTAGCGTAACCCGTGAGGTCGACAACAGTTAACCAGCTTATGCCAGTGAGCAATGTAAAACCCGCGCCAACAAAGCATAATAATAATAGTGTCGTACCCAGACTATTAAAGTAAGGCAGCATTGCCTGTCCAATGACGTCACCAGCAACACCACCAGCAGAGAAGCCATAGATACCGTTAGCGTTCATGCTCGCTAACGCGGCAAGACTGAACACGATAAGTAAGAAGCCGATTAGTCGCAGACCCACGGAAAAATAGTCTATTTCAAGCAACTTATGGGTACGCTTAAATAGCAACCAACCCGTTAAAGCGATAATAATAGGAATGATATAGGCGCAATAACCAAAAAAATAAAATAATACATCTGCTAACCAAGCACCTACGGCACCAGTGAGATTATTAATTTCGCCATCAAAATTTGACTGACTCCATCCTGGATCGGAAGAATGGAAACTGCTCAAAGCAATAAGAACGTATGTCGCCATCATGCAACAAAAAATAAGACTACCTTCCAATAATCTTTGAACGCCAGAGAGCGTTTTAACACTATTTCCCTTAGACAATGGAAAACCTACACTTGAAAAACGTTAATTAAAGATAAGATACCAGAATTTAAGACTTTATGCAGCGTTTGCGACTTCTATGCAAGACTGAATATTTATTCACACAAACACTTTGCATCAATTTGTATCTTTTTGGATTTTGTATAAAAAAAGGAGCCATTTTGGCTCCTTTTTATCGTTAGTATGTTAATTACGCATCTGAAACAGTATTGATAGCAACACGATTAGTTTGCTTAACCTCTTCCATAACAACATAAGTACGAGTATCTGAAACTGCAGGCAATTTAAGAAGTGTTTCACCTAGTAAACGACGATATGCAGACATATCTGAAACTCGCGTCTTCAATAAGTAGTCAAAATCACCAGAGACTAAATGACACTCTTGGATGTCATCAAGCAATTGTACGGCTTTATTAAACTTATCAAACACCTCTGCAGTATCACGGTTTAAGGTGATTTCTACAAAAACTAACAATGAAGCACCCAAGTAATGCGGGTTTACTAATGCCGTGTAACCCTTTATATAACCTTGCTTTTCTAGTCTTTTAACCCTTTCAAGGCAAGGTGTTGGGCTCAAGCCTACACGCTTAGATAACTCGACATTTGAAATTCGGCCATCAATTTGTAATTCATTAAGTATATTTCTATCGATACGATCTAAGTCTTTTATAGGACTCTTTTTATTATTAACCATATATATAACCCTGGTTGCCGTCTAAGACAATATTATCATCTACTTTTAAAAAATCTTCAGCAGCATAAACTGCGTAATGAATACTATACTAGATTTCCCTGAAACATTCACGTTCAGGCTATATAAAATAACAATTACACCCATAGAGAATGGGTTTTTATGCGAATTTGAGGCTCGAAGATGATTATAGGTGTTCCAAAAGAAATCAAAAATCACGAATATCGTGTTGGCATGGTTCCATCAAGTGTTCGTGAATTGACGTCACGTGGTCATGAGGTTTTTATTGAAACAAATGCTGGTTCAGGCATTGGTTTTGTCGATCAAGATTATATTGAAGTGGGTGCAAAAATACTTGATACAGCTGCAGAGGTATTTGCTAAATCAGAAATGATTGTAAAAGTAAAAGAACCTCAAGCAGTTGAACGTGCAATGTTACGTGAAGACCAGTTGCTATTTACCTACCTTCATCTAGCGCCGGATCTTCCTCAGACAGAAGATCTCGTTAAAAGTGGCTCAGTATGTATAGCATACGAAACCGTTACAGATGATCGCGGTACCCTACCACTACTCGCTCCTATGTCAGAAGTTGCAGGACGCATGTCAATTCAAGCCGGTGCAATGGCATTAGAAAAGTCTATGGGTGGACGCGGCATGTTACTAGGTGGTGTACCTGGTGTAGAGCCAGCTAAAGTCGTTATTATTGGTGGCGGCATGGTTGGTACTAACGCTGCACAGATGGCTGTTGGCCTAGGTGCTGACGTTGTTATCTTAGACAGAAGCATCGATGCGCTTCGCCGTCTCAACGCACAATTTGATAATAAAGTTAAAGCCATTTATTCAACGGCTGACGCTATTGAAAAACACGTACTAGAAGCTGATCTTGTTATCGGTGGTGTACTTGTCCCTGGCGCCGCAGCACCAAAGCTTGTGACTAAAGAACACATCAAGCGTATGAAGCCAGGTTCTGCAATTGTTGACGTTGCAATTGACCAAGGTGGTTGTATTGAAACTTCTCACGCAACAACACACCAAGATCCAACTTATATCGTAGATGATGTTGTGCATTACTGTGTAGCAAACATGCCTGGTGCTGTAGCCCGCACTTCAACGTTCGCTCTAAACAATGCTACTTTACCGTATATTATTAAACTTGCTCAGTTAGGTTATAGAGAAGCGCTTTTACAAGACAAGCACTTACTTAATGGTCTTAATGTTATGCACGGTAAGATCACTTGTGCAGAAGTTGCTGAAGCATTAAACCTTGAGTTTGTTGATCCAACTATCTTACTCAAGTAAATCGTACTTAAGTAAAACGACTTATATTTAAAAGGGAGCCTATGGCTCCCTTTTTTGTTCTAATGCTAATAACTCAAGCTATCGAGGTAAAACTGTAGCCCTTCCCCCTAACGGTATTAATTAGCGTTTTAGGTAATTGCTTTTCAAACAGTTTACGCCGGGTGTTACTGATATGCATATCAAGATTGCGATCGAATTTTCCAAGCTCTTTCTCCAATATACGAAGTTGTAACTCCTGTTTTGTTACCACTTGACCTTTTCTCTCGAACAGATATTTGAACAACCTAAATTCAGTTTGAGTGAAAACAACCGCTTTCTTAGAAATTGATATGGTGAATAGTCTTTCATCGAAACCAATATCTTCAGTCTTAACATTATCTAGCTCAGGCTGGTTTTTCTTGCTTTGCATTCTACGGCCCATGGCGTTGATCCGAACCAATAGCTCACGTTCACTACAAGGCTGTATTAAATAGTCATCGGCACCAAACTCATAGGCCTGGATCCTGTCTTCTTCAGAATTTGAATCCGATAATATGATGACCGGCGTCCTTGTCTGCTTTAATAAAGCACGCTCGATATCCGATATAACTGACATATTAAGGAATAATAAAGTTAGATCTGCATAGATAGACGCCTCTTTAAGGCTTTGTTCATCAAAGTTGTTTGCGAGGGTTACAGTGAAATCTTGTCCTGCAAGAAGCTGGGCCAATTTCCCTATAATAGTAGAACCGTTATCCACCAGCAAAATGTGTTTCATTACCTAACAACTCAAATACGAATAATTCGCATTAAGATTACATTAAATAAAACAATTAAGCTAGTCACTTATAACAATCGACTTATCAAAAAGACTCTAATCGAAAGAAGGCAAAAAAGGCCAGCTGCGATAACAAACTGGCCCTCTATCAATTGAACAGATGATTACTTGCTTAGCATTAGCTCGCGGATATATTTAACAGGAGCACTGCCGTAACTTAAAAACTCTTCATGGAAGGCCTTCAAATTGAAATCATCACCCTTCAGTGTCTTATACTCTTCTCTAAAGTCATAGATCTCACGATAGCCTGAATAATAGCTGGTTAATTGAACCTGGCTCAAGGTTGCTCTACGCCATTTACCTTCGGCTTCGGCTCGCTGCTGAAAAGCTTCATTCATCATCAAGTCTAATGCCTGTGGTTCAGTCATACCATTAACTTGTATGCTGTAATCAAGAATAGTGTTACAGATAACGCGTAAATTCCACTTGTAGTACATGAGCCACATTTCCGGCTCGAAATCCCCATAACCTTCTTCAAGCATCATACGCTCGGTGTAAACTGCCCAACCTTCAACCATGGCGCCATTACCAAATAAACTCTTGATAAGGCTTGGAGACTCATTTGAATAAACAAGCTGAGTGTAATGACCTGGAATGGCTTCATGGATATTAAGTACTTGTAGGATCCAATGATTGTATTCACGCAAGTAACTCTCTGCAGAATCACGACTCATGTTATCGAGTGGAGTGACGTTATAGTAAGTGTTTCCTGATTTTTCATATGGTCCAGGTGCGCTGATCGATGCCCCGGCGTAACCTCGCATATAAGCTGGCGTCTCACGCACAACCAAAGGCTTATTGGGATCCAGGGTCACTAGGTTTTTCTCATTAACGAATGCCACGAGTTCAGGGATCTGCGCTCGAACCTCATCAACAAAATCTTCCCGTTCAACATGCTTAGCTGATAGCTTATCGATAAGCGCTTTTATTGCGACCTTGTCATCTTTAGGCTGTGGCGTATCAAAATACTTATCCCAGATTTTTGCGGTTATCTTTGCCATTTCGGCTTGGACTCGGTTTTTATCATTTACCGCTTTTTCGTAAAGGGCTTTGCCTGACATACCCGCCTGAATATCATAGGCGAATTTTTGCTCATAAAGCTCAGCTCCTATACGGAAACTTCGCGACCCTTGCTTGGCTAGTTTTGACTCTAAAGACCTTAACCAGTCGAGATGCTCGTTGATCGCAATTGTCGCCTTATTAAAACGATTGGCAAATAGCGCTTTTTCTTGATTGGTTAAACCCGATTTAATCGCCTGATCGAGTAATTCATTAGAGAACACTGAGAACGCGCCCTCATTTTGCATTATGGCAAGTTGTGTGTGCTCTAGGGTGGGATCCTGAATGTTGTCACGAGCTGCTGCATAATAAGCGGGCACATTTTCCATTCTCGATATCACTGAACGAAGACGTTCGTCCAAGGGAGCAAAGTCTTCATTAATTATCTGAGCAAAGCCACCGGAAACATTGTACCGAGATGGATCCCATTGCCATGATTTGAAGGTCTCTATGTTCCACTTCATCTCGGCCAATAGATTTTCTATCAATCGATAGTCGGTCAACATAGCAGGGGTCATTGACTTAGGATCGAACTTTGCTAATTGTTGCTCTTGAGTTTGTACAAAAGCGAGCGTCGCCTGCCGCGTTTCAGCGTTAGGTACTTTTAAGACACCATCATACTTGTGAAAACCACTGTATAGAGCCCAAGTTGGTGATTCAATCCACAAGGCATCGATAAAATTAGTGCTAAATTGGCCAAAAGCTAGATTTTGATCTGTAATTTCGACCGCTACGGGTTCTGCTGTTTGCTGACTTTGGCAAGCTGTAAGGCCTACCAGAGAAAGCGCTATCGCCAATGGCAACGCGGCTCTTTTCATATTGTGATCCCTTAATTTGTTAGTTCGTGGTCTTTGCCACTTTTAAAGCCCTCCCAGTAAATCATGTTCTGGTTACTTTTTCAGTAACTATGCTTAAATCGACAAGCTTTGTTACATTAAGGAGGGCTGAATTATTCTCTATTATTTCAAGTGGCTTTGAGTCCACGACAAGATATCCGCAAAGCGATAATGCTCAAATTTCCCAAAAGCTTTAAGTTGTCGCATTTTTAACTTGGTAAACATGGGAGTAGTTAATCCACACAGAAATCTCGTCAGTAAAACCGGGCTCACATGTACCCCAAGCTTATTTATCGCATCATGGCAGTTCCCATCAAAGTCGAACTCACTCAAAGGTTTTAACGCTGCGGCGACGGGTAATTTGGCACTCAAACCATTGCATACACTGCAGTGTCCGCATGGTTCGCTTAAGCGAGGATCAGCAAAGTATTGAGCTAATTGCAAACTTAAGCAGGTCTCACTATCAAAAAAATCCACCAGCTGATTAATACGGGTAATTTCGCTTTGCTCTTTGAGACTAAAACGATTAAAAAGTCTGGAAGATAAAGAGTCATCTATATTGGCGCTCAAGATTTCATAAACTTGGGTTAACTGTTTACTTTGTAATTCGATAAGCTGTTTTTGATGCAGGTAATCTAACGCTTTTATCGCTCTGTCTCGGCTACTAGGGATTTTTTGCTCCAATGCCTCAAAGTTGGCGCTATACCAAAGTTTAGCTTTTTGAGAGCTATCAAGCACCGCATTGATAAAGACCTGTCTATCGGGATCGAACTTTTCTAAAATTTGCTCTATTGGACACAAGAGCTTAAAACGATATTCGGCGAAATAACTGTATTTTGGCTTGATGACCCGTAACATCTCTAAGTACACAAGTAGCGTCTTTAAGCTCAAAATGCGAATATTGGATGCACTAGACAAAGGGTTAAGCATCACTTCCCATACTGTACTGGTTTGAGCTTCGCGCTTTATTTCATCGATAACATGTTCAATCGCGCTTAACTCTGGTGTGTCACCATATACAAAGTTTTCCAACACATTCAGGTTATCTCTATTAGCTAATACTAGGCAGTCAGAACTAAAACCATCTCGTCCAGCACGACCAATCTCTTGAGCGTAGTTCTCTATGGACTTAGGGAGATCGTAATGCGCGACAAAGCGAATATCACTCTTATCAATTCCCATTCCAAACGCGATGGTGGCAACGATGATTGGAACGTCGCCAGCCATGAACTGTGATTGAATCGATTTTCTCTTATCACTGTCCATCCCAGCATGATATGCAAGAGCAGAGAAGCCCTTCTTAACCAATGCATCTGCGATAAACTCAGCCGTTTGCTGTAATGTCACGTAAACAATGCCGCTTTGTTCTTTTCTTGCGGAAAGCCAATCGTTGAGGTAATTGAGCTTATCTGAAGATGGGATCCCTAATGCTTGAAGATTTAAATTCGGTCGATAAAAACCCGTTAAGGTAACGCATTGCTCTGCGATGCCGAACTTCTTCCCCATATCCTCTATCACCTTAGGGGTTGCTGTTGCTGTTAGTAGCAGAACTTGGGGGATCTGCAGTTGTCTCTGATAAGCTGGGAGTTTGAGATAGTCGGGTCTGAAGTTATGCCCCCACTCAGAAATACAGTGGGCCTCATCGATGACAAGCATCGAAATAGGTACTGATGAGATAAACCGTCTAAAGCGTTCATTATTTAGACGCTCTACAGAGATCATTAAAATCTTAATATGCCCAGAGGTCACTCCTTCAATTACCGCACTCGCCTGTTCATTGGTCTGAGTAGAATCGATAGATGCGGCTTCAATCCCTTTTTTATTTAAAAACTGCAACTGATCATCCATCAAGGCGAGCAGTGGCGAGACGACTAAGGTTAAGTGAGGCAAGGCTAAGGCCGGTAACTGGTAACAAAGGGACTTACCTGAGCCCGTTGGGAAAATAGCCGCAGCGCTGTGACCATTTAAAATGTTTTGGACGACTTCTTCCTGCCCTTCACGAAACTGCTGAAAACCAAAATATTGGCTAAGCAACGCATGCGCGTTATCCATATAAATTCCTGTGTAATCTGGCGTGCTAAAATGGTGTGCTAAAAATTGAGAACGGCATGAATTTACCGAACTAATTATGTTAACGGGCGGTTCTTTTCTAAACGAAAATAGGCTTTGACCGGGTTGTGATCTGAACTCGATGTGATAATAGATTCAGCCTTAACTAATTCTAAATCCCTGTAAAAGATATGATCAAGATTATGGCCTAGGACACGAGTTCTAGAGTCTACATTTGGTATGGCCTCAATTAGACCTGAGCGCTTAGCGAGTTGCTTAACAGAGTTAAAGCGTTCATCGCTCCAAGTATTCATGTCGCCAGCGAAAATAACTGGCCCTTGATGACCCTTGATGGCTTCTTCCACAATACGTAACTGAGCCAGATAATCCTCTAAGCCGAAAGTAAAGTTGATACTATGAATGTTAGCGACCAACAATTGGCTGTTATCGGATAAAGAGTAATAAGAGATCAACATCGACTTGGGGTAATTAATGTAAGGCTCAGCTTTTCTAAAAACACAGCTACTCGTCGCAGACTCTCGTGTTAGATTCATCACTCCAATGGGCTCATTATCAAAACTGAATGCTTTAGCAAGCAACATGGATAACTCTTGAGATTCAACGAATGATTTTAGCTCTGGAGTTAACTGAGCCTCTTGCAGTAAAAGTAAATCAGAACGCTCAGCAAGCTGCTTTAACGTTTCATCCCATCCGTCATTTTTTTGCTTATAAAGATTCCAAGTTGTTACATCGAGTTTCCCATACCTATCGAGGGCACCTTTTGCGGGTTGGCTAATACACTGAACAGCCGGGCTCGGACCAATCTTGTTTGTCACCAGTATATCTTCGGTAGGGATAACCGAAGCGTCATACACGTAAATAACAACCGCTAGGCCTGCAATAAGCGTCAAAAATATAAGCTTTCGGATAATTTTTGCCATAATGGACTTATTCAACTCTGTACTTAGATTTAAAGTAATCTTTTCATTATAATAGCTTCTTAGTGTTAGTCACATAATCATTCAATTAAGAGGTTAGTTAGCTTAAATCATCGCTTAGCGCCTGATTTATGCGACTAAAGGTAAGACTATCAAACACAATATGTATGAATTTTATCAGCTACTAACCATAGCTGGCGTGTTTTTCTACTGGCTTATTATTGCAGGTATTAGTATTCGCGTAGTAGCAAAGCGGCGTTCTATTGGCGTGTCTTTAGCCTGGCTAATGATTATTTATATCGTGCCATTAGGTGGTGCGTTCGCCTACCTGCTGTTTGGTGAGTTAAATTTAGGTAAGAAAAGAGCGGTTCGTGCAGAGCTGATGTTTAAACCCTACGGTGAGTGGTTTAAAAAACTCTATGAATACCGACAATATCGCCCACATGTCGCCAGTCTATATGGGCAGTCGATAAGTGCCATTTGTGAGAAACAAGTAGGGATCCCCGCACTCGCCGATAACCACCTCACGCTATGCAGTGAAACTTATGAAATCTTAGATAAGCTAATTGAAGATATCAACCAGGCGAGTGAAACGATTCTACTCGAATTCTATATCTGGCATCCTGGCGGGCGTGCCGATGATGTGGCTAACGCTCTAATTAATAGTGCCGCTAGAGGGGTAAAAGTTCGGTTATTGCTGGATGCTGCGGGTAGCAGACATTTCTTCAAGAGCCATTGGCCAAAATTAATGAAAAAAAGCGGCATTCAAGTGATTAGCGCCCTCGAAGTGTCTCCTATTCGTATGTTCTTTAGAAGATTAGATCTTAGGCTTCATAGAAAAATCGTCGTCATCGATAATCAAATTGGCTATACCGGATCAATGAACCTAGTCGACCCTAAGTATTTTAATCAAGACGCTGGCGTCGGAGAATGGATTGATGTGATGGTTCGGATCACAGGTACTTCTGTCCCTGTGCTGAATAGCATCCATGCCTGGGACTGGGAAGTCGAAACCAATGAGCGTTTTCTACCCGAACAACCTAAATGCTTATCTCATGAGGACTCAGAGATCACTGACTTGGTTCAGGTCATTCCTTCAGGACCGGGTATGCGCGAAGAGGTGATCCATCGAGTCCTATTGCAAAGTATTTACCAAGCGTCAAAAAGTATCGTCATCACGACCCCCTACTTTGTGCCAAGTGACAACCTGCATATGGCGCTGATCATTGCTGCGCAACGCAACGTCAAAGTCGATATCATCGTGCCAGATAAGAATGATTCATTAATGGTTGAATGGGCAAGTCGAGCGTTTTTTAGTGAACTTTTAGAAGCTGGCGTTAATATTCATCGCTTTAAAGGCGGTCTGCTGCATACCAAATCCGTTGTCATCGACAGTAATCATTGCTTAATTGGCACCGTTAACTGGGACATGCGCAGCTTATGGCTCAACTTCGAAGTAACCCTTGCGGTCGATAATCTTGGTTTTACCGAAAAGCTTGAGCAGGTACAGCAAGAATACCTTAAAAACGCGGATAAGATCTGCTCCGAGCAGTGGCGGAAACGCTCAATAGCCAGTCGTGGGGCCGAACGCATTTTCTATTTATTCAGCCCTTTACTCTAGCTTTTATATGCCTATTTATCTTTAATTTTTTACATCAGCTCTCTTGTCCACCAAGTTTATCGAAGCGTTTAGCGCAATGAGTTAGACAAAATGAGTTTGGTGGTTAAACCAGAGCCGATAACCTCTAGCACAACTGAGCAGTTTCAGTCCTGTTAGCTAGAAATGCATTACTATAATTGGATTGTTATGAATAAAGTTTTTATCATTGGGCTACCACGAACTGGCACCACCAGTATTAGCGTAGCGATGTTAGATTATGGTTTTAAGGTTGCCCATACAGCCTACACTCAACAGGCATTCCACCTAGCCGATATTGTCTCTGATGCTCCCTGCTTTAACGATTATAAGCAATTAGACAAGCTGTTCCCCAATGCTAAATTCGTTTATCTAGAGCGAGAGCTAGCTCTATGGATCCCCTCAATGCAGATGCTAATCAACAAGATGAAAGCAGATCTAGATCCTAAGACTGGAATATTTAACCCGGTTCTTAAACGCAGTTTTAACGAGACTTTTAAATTAACTAGTACAGCGATCCCCGATGACGCTGCACACCTTGAAAGCTGTTACTTACAGCACAAAGAACAAGTACTCGATTATTTTGCAGGTCGAGATGATTTAATCTGTATCGACATCAGTCATGAAGACAGTTTAGCCGAGCTACTTGGTTTTTTAGGTGTGGCATTCGAGGGAGCCCCTCGGTTTCCACATCTAAACATTGGCAGAAGGGTCGCTTGCTGGAAGGAACATAAGCATCTCAACAAGGTAAATGCCAATAGCGCCGGCCCCATGCATAGAAAATTTTTCGATTATGCAGCTAAGCGCTAAAACGAAGCACTAGACGCTACTAGGCACTAGAAGTTAAGATCTCACACTTAAGCTTAATACCTTAGCTCAGACAACTAAATCTACAGTTCACCGGTACGCCAACTTGTACTGTAGATTTACTTTCCCCCTAACTATCGTTTTTAATGCCTTCTCACTTGAATCCAGCTCCACTCTAATCGTGCCACTTGCAATGTAGTAGCGACTAATACCAATCAGTATAAACATATAGTCGCTCAGCGAGAGTTTAGCGGTTCTAAGGCAAGGAAATTAAGTGCCCCTCGGTAACTGCTCCTGTGTTACTCTCGATAATAACTCCTGCATTATTCTACCTTCGACCATCCTTAGTCTCGTACCTCCTATATCCATATAGTCGTGCATAAATGGCATTCACCACATCTGACCTCCAAGGCCTTAAGCGTTCCATACGCTTTGAAGGCATTTCCCATATCCCTATGGGTCAGTGGAGGAAATGTCTTATATATGTCAGGAACATACAAGACCATGTGGTTTGGAACGAGTGAAGAGCATCGTTGAACTAGGGTTTAGCTCCCTCTTGTTCATTAAGAGTCACTGCATCAGAACCGCTAAAACTCGCCATTCTGGCGGGTTTTTGGCTGCCTACTTCTGCGTTGAATAGCTTTATAAGGGAGTAACCACTATTGCAGCTATTCGCCTTGAATTAGTTTGCCAAAAATCGCTCTGAGTAGATCAAATTCTTATACTGATTGGTAATAACAGCTGTTATACAAACTGCACTATCGTTTTAGTAAACTAATGTAAAAATTAAAATTGCAGACAGCAAAAAGCCCGTTATCTTGCGATAACGGGCTTTTCAGAATTTGGCGGTGAGCGAGAGATTCGAACTCTCGTTAGGGATTAACCTAAACACACTTTCCAGGCGTGCGCCTTCAGCCACTCAGCCAGCTCACCAAACTAATTAGTTTTGCGTGGATAATCACCACGGTTGCCGAAGAAATAAATTAAAAAATATTTGCCGGACAACGGAGCGCTACTTTACTGAAAAGGCACAATTGCGTCAAGCCAAATAGCCTTAATCTCAAACGTTTGCGTAATTGCTAGCCAGTTTCAGCCAAAATGGCTAAAGGATTAACTTAACTTGAACTTTTTCACCTCTTTCGACATCTCAGTCGTGTCCTCGACCAGTTTATCTGTTAGAGAGCTTAGCTGATCTGCTACGCTATGAGTTTGTAGATAGATTTCGCTAATTTTAAGCGCATTACGATTTACTTCTTCAGCAACCGCCGTCTGCTCATGCGTCGATGCCGCGATCTGCTCGTTCATGCACTCAATAACACCAATATGCTCGACAATTTTATTGAGCTCGCAATTGGCGCGGTTTGCTTCTATCACACTCTCATTAGTCTGCTTAGTCCCTCTATCCATCGCAGATACTGCGGTATTGGCACCACTACGTAAACGCTCAGTCATGGACTTAATATCCCCCGTCGCAGTTTGTGCCCGTTGAGCAAGGCCACGTACTTCATCGGCGACTACGGCAAAACCTCTCCCCGATTCCCCGGCTCTTGCCGCTTCGATTGCAGCATTGAGAGCCAGTAAATTAGTCTGCTCAGCAATGCCACTGATCACATCTGACACGGTGACAATGTTTTGGATATCTTGTTCAAGTTGTTGCAATGCCTGTGCTGAATCACGAATGTCGTCAGCGAGTACAGCAATAGCATTACTGGTACGACCGACCTCAGCATTTCCCTCTTTCGCCTCACTGTTCGCTTGGGTCGAGGCTTCAGATGCACGCTCGGCATTGATGGCGATCTCGGCAACCGTAGCGCTCATCTCAGTCATTGCAGAAGCGACCTGTTCTGCTTCGCCATGGCCCTGCTCTACATCTTGACGTAGTTGTGTAGAGTACTGCTCCATCTGAGAAACGGCAGACAATAAAGAGGTCGAGTTTTTGCGTACATGTTCAATCACCCGTTCAAAATCAGACATCATGTCATTAAAGGCTAGAGCCAACTCACCGAATTCATCGTTGCTTTGTTGATTGATACGAATACTAAGGTCAAAGTTTGCCCTAGCTCGAGTGACACAGTTATGCAAATTGGCAACACTGCCATGAATGTAGCGCAGTACCGAGATAGAAAGCGTCAGTACAATGCCTGCAGCCAACAGTAGCCCTAATAATGCGGTGTAAAAACTTTGTGTGGCCGAAGCTAAACGCTGATTGGTCACGGAAATAAGCTCGTTTGACAGTGCATGTTCAAATTTTCTCAATAGCTCAATACGTTGGGTTGACGTTTGAAACCAAGATTCAGCTTGCTGTAATGAAATTTCAGAAGCTACCTGTTGAAAAGCGATATTTCTATACTGGCTAACATCTTTAACTGCATTTGAATCTAACAATGTTTGGTAGTTTATCTTGCTTTGCTCATCAGCTAGAGCCAAGAAACGCTCTTGATAGCTTGCCTGCTCTGCAACTAATGTCACGAAGCGGCGATAAACACCTTCTTTGAAACCCATATTGCCAAAGGTTGAGCTGAGAACAGCCCGTTCAATGCCAGCTCTTTCCTTCATTTGTAAATATGCGGAAAAGGCCGCGGCTCTTATTGCTATTTCTTGGTTAGCAGCATTATTTGCCGTCAAATCCACAATACTGAGCAATAACGAATTAAGCTGGGTGTAGAACTTAACTTCATCGGCGACAGTAATAGATAAGCCTTCAACACGAGCTCGTATATCAGGGATCTGTCTAAGCAGGTTTTCTACTCGCGCGATTTGTGATGTAAATGTATTAGGGAGCTCATGGCTATTGAGAAATTTCTGGTAGCTTTTTATTAAAATGTCTGTTTCATTTTGCTGCAGTGGCAGTTTCTGAGAAAACGACTGACCTTGGGAGCCGATGAATCCAGCACTCATGCCTCGCTCTTTTTGGATTTCATGAACCAAGTTGCTGTTGGCCTGAGCCAATTCACTTAACACCAGCACATCAGTAAGCTCGCTCTTTAATTGGTATTGAGTCTTAGCGTAGAGACCGCCGAAAACGACAGATGCAATGAGTGGCGGCAAGATAAGGACAAAAAACTTCTGCTTTAAGCTTAGATTAGCAATGATGGTCCGCTTCATATGTTAAACAACCCTGTTTAAATATTATTATTTGTTGCACTAGCATAGTCGAAAGTGACTCTAGGTAAACAACTTTATTAAATTCTGGGCAAAAAAAAAGCCCGTCTTAACGGGCTTTGTTTCCTATATACAAATAGTCGGTTAATGCACTAACTACAAGGATGTGGAAATTGGCACAGAAATGATTTACGCATTACCTTTTACTTTCATATTCAGTGTCTGTGCAAAATTCAGCATTCTGTCTAATGGCTTTAACGCATCTAAGCGTAAGCTATCATCGACAAAAATTTCATGCTGATCAGCGTCCACATTTTCTAAAGCACTTTCGATAGCTTTTAAGCCATTCATCGCCATCCATGGGCAATGAGCACAACTCTTACAAGTTGCCCCATTACCGCCAGTAGGGGCTGCAATCAAGTTCTTCTCGGGTGCAGCTTGCTGCATCTTATAGAAGATCCCTTTATCGGTAGCCACGATAAAAGTATCATTTTCCATGGTTTGCGCCGCTTTGATCAGTTGGCTAGTCGAGCCCACTGCATCAGCTAGCTCTACCACACTTGCAGGAGACTCTGGATGCACTAATACAGCTGCATTTGGGTGGATCTTTTTAAGCTCACGTAACGCTTTAGCTTGGAACTCATCATGAACAATACATTCGCCTTGCCACATCAACATTTCGGCACCGGTTTGCTTAGCGATGTAGCTACCTAAGTGGCGATCTGGGCCCCAAATAATCTTTTTATCTTCACTGTCTAGGTGCTCAACGATTTCAAGCGCAATGCTCGATGTCACTACCCAGTCTGCTCTGGCTTTTACCGCAGCTGAAGTATTGGCGTATACGACGACAGTGTGATCAGGATGCGCATCGCAAAACTCACTGAATGTCTCAATTGGACAACCTATGTCTAAAGAACAGGTCGCTTCCAGTGTTGGCATCAAGATAGTCTTTTCTGGACTTAAAATCTTTGCCGTTTCGCCCATAAACTTCACGCCAGCAACGATTAAGGTTTTTGCAGGGTGATCACGACCAAAACGCGCCATCTCTAAAGAATCAGAAACACAACCACCGGTTTCTTCAGCTAAAGCTTGGATCTCAGGATCGGTATAATAATGCGCTACAAGCACAGCATCTTTATCTTTTAAAAGCTGTTTAATTTTTGCTTTTGATTCGGCTTTTTCTAGATCAGATAAAGGAACAGGCTTTGGCGGGAAAGGATATTCAATATTCTCGATACTTGGGACAAACGCGCTCATAGTACAACCAACGGGCAATAACAGATTAGCGGAATTATACGGAATAGTTTACAAATTTAAAACTCCTATAGCGGTGCAGTGAAGAAAAAAGGCGCTATTACTAGCGCCTTTTAAAGAGTCTTACATCTTTTACTGCATCGCTAACAGCATCTCTTGCGGTTGCTCAAGGTAAAGCTTCCACAGATTACAGAAGCGTGCAATGGTACCGCCATCAATAACACGATGATCCCCAGACCAGCTCACCTGCATCATCTTGCGCGCTTCAACTTCACCTTTGTCATTAAAACGAGGTAAAACTTGCAGTTTACCCAGTGCGACGATTGCGACTTCAGGTTTGTTGATAATAGGCGTTGCTACCGTACCACCTAAGGCACCGATATTTGAAATGGAGATACTGCCACCTTTCAGATCGTTTGGTGATACACGCCCACTTCTCGCAGCGGTTGTCAGGCGAGTGATCTCCGCAGCGATTTGCAAGATAGTTTTGTCTTGCACATCTTTAACGTTAGGCACTAACAAGCCGACCTTAGAGTCTACAGCCATACCAATATTATGGCTCGCCAAATAGGTCTGCTCGGTACAATCTTCATTCACTTGGCTGTTCATATCTGGGAACTGTAATAGCGCCAGTGACATCGACTTCATGAAGAAAGGCATCATGGTAAGTTTCAGCTCATCGGTCGAATACTTTTTCTTCATACTCTCACGAAGTGCGACCAATTCAGTTAAATCAAACTCTTCACAGTAGGTAAAGTGCGGAATAGTCGATACCGATTCAGTCATCATCTTCGCCATGACCGCACGAACCCCTTTTATCGGCTCGATTCTATCGGCTTGGCGATGGCTTGACTGCTGAATATCCTCTGCTTGCTTTGAAACTGATGCAGCTACTGGCTGTTGTGCAACTGAGACATTCGACTTGCCAGCATTGGCATAATGACGTTCAACGTCTTCTTTATAGACGCGGCCATTCTTACCAGAACCGTGCACAGTTGAGATATCGAGATCCAATGAGCGTGCTAAGCGGCGAACCGCTGGGCTTGCTAAGGCCTTGCCTTGCGGCACAGGCTCTAAAGCTTGAGTCGGTGCATCAGGCTCTGCGATTTCAGGTGAGCAGGCTTGCGACTGCCCAACCTCGGCCTCAACTTCAATGGCAAACAGTGGCGCATGGACTTTTGCTAGCTGCCCTTTACGAACATGCAACTTTACAATTTTGCCGTTTTTAATCGCCGGTATTTGTACCAAAGCCTTATCAGTCATGACATCGGCTATCGGTTGATCTTCAACGACCATATCACCTTCGTTGACTAGCCACTCGACTAGCTCACACTCAACGATTCCTTCACCAATATCGGGTAGTAAAAACTCTTCGATCGTTACACCTGACGTTAACGCATTTGACTTTGTATTCGTTACTTCTACATTGGCATTCGTTGTTTCTACTTTGACGCTATGCGTCTCATCACTTGAAACATTCGCTGTAACTTGTCCCTCTTCAGCAACATCTACCGAATAAAGCGGTGCATGTACTTTAGCGATTTCGCCTTTAGCATAATGAAGCTTGGTAATGACACCAGAGTTAGGAGCAGGAATTTGCACTAATGCTTTATCGGTCATGACATCGGCGATAGGTTGATCTTCGACAACACTATCACCCTCTTGTACTAACCATTCAACCAGCTCACATTCGACAACGCCCTCGCCGATATCCGGAAGGATAAAATCTTTAATCATGGCTGGCTCCTAAAATTTAACTGAAGCTTTAATCGCTTCAAACGTCTTTAACGCATCTGGCATATATTCTTTTTCGTGGATCAAAGGATACGGCGTATCTAGGCCACACACTCGTGCTATCGGCGACTCAAGATACAAGAAACACTCTTCTTGAATCGTTGCTGCAATTTCGCCTGCAAAGCCTCCGGTAAGCGGTGCCTCGTGGTTGATCAATAGACGTCCCGTTTTTTTAACCGATGCAGCTACCGTGTCAACGTCCCATGGTGAAAGCGTTCTTAAATCGATAATTTCACATGAGATCCCTTTCTTAGCAGCCATCTCGGCGGCGTTCTCTAGGATTTCCATCTGGGCGCCCCAGCCAAGTAAGGTGATGTCTGTGCCTTGCTTAACGACTTCGGCTTTACCAAGTTCGATAATATGATCGCCCTCAGGCACTTCACCTACCGATGCGCGATATAAACGCTTTGGCTCAAAAAAGATCACCGGGTTTTTATCGCGGATTGAGGCGATCAACAGGCCTTTTGCCTGTTCTGGGTTGCGTGGCACGACAACCTTAAGACCTGGAGTCTGGGTAAAATAAGCTTCTGGTGATTGCGAGTGATAATGACCGCCTGCAATTCCACCGCCATATGGCGTTCTAAATGTAAGGCCGCCAACATCAAACTCATTTCCACTGCGGTAACGGAACTTAGCGCTCTCATTAACGATTTGGTCAATAGCTGGGAAGATGTAATCGGCAAACTGAATTTCAGCAACCGCCGTCATACCATTTGATGCTAATCCATTGGCAAAACCGGCAATACCCTGCTCGGTTAACGGTGTATTGAAGCAACGCTCACGTCCAAATTTTTCCTGTAGACCCGAAGTTGCTCTAAACACTCCACCAAAGTGGCCGACATCTTCGCCGAACACCATCATTTTTTTATCCGCTTCCATTTCCGAGCTTAGGGCTTGGTTAATGGCTTGCAACATATTCATCTGAGCCACGGCTTATACTCTCCCTGCGCTTTTTGGATAAGATTCTGGATACTTCTTTACATGGTTTTTTAAGTCAGCTAGCTGCTTCTTCAGAATGGGGGTTGGTGTGTCATATACATCCTCGATAATGCTATCGATATGAGGAGTTGGGACTTTTTCAGCGACCTTAAGTTCAGACAGCACCTCTTCTCGGTACTTAACATAGAGATCGGCATCACTCTGCTCATCCATCCAGCCTTTATTAATCATCCAGAGCTTAAAACGCTTCACTGGATCGTGCTGTTGCCATTTAGCTTCTTCATCTTTCGAGCGATACCCAGATGGATCGTCAGAAGATGAGTGAGCACCTAATCGATAGGTCATGGCTTCTATTAGCACAGGGGCATTATGTTCTAACGCATAGGCACGGGCTTGTTGAGTTGCAGCGAGTACTGCCAGCATATCGTTACCATCGACACGAATCGTATGCATACCATAACCTACACCGCGACTTGCAATACCGTTACCTTTAAACTGCTCATCTGTAGGTGTTGAGATGGCATAGCCATTATTACGACAGAAGAAAATTACTGGCGAATTAAGCACAGCAGCCATATTTAAACCGGCGTGGAAGTCACCTTCTGAGGCAGCTCCTTCACCAAAATAACAGATTGCTACATTTCGCTTCCCTTGCATTTTAAGACTATATGCAACGCCCGTAGCTTGGGGGATCTGTGTTGCAAGTGGAGAGGAAATGGTTTGATAATTAAGGGCTTCACTGCCGTAATGGATTGGCATCTGGCGGCCCTTGCCAAAATCTTTTTCATTACTGAACATCTGATTCATAAACTGCTCAGTGGTAAAACCGCGGTAACGAAGCGCGGCATGTTCACGGTACTGGGCCAAGATCACATCACCCTGATCGAGTGCTGCGGTGCTGCCAATTATCGATGCCTCTTCCCCGGTACAGGTCATGTAAAAGCTAATTCGACCTTGACGCTGCGCCCCCAACATACGCTCGTCCAATACGCGAGTAAAAACACAGGTATCATGGATTTTACCCGCTAAGGTTTCATCGATAACCGGTAATACGGCCTCTTCATAAGCGGTACCGTCCGCTTGGAGAATCTTTAAAATGGGGATCGCCAGTGAATCTTTATCTAAAAAGCTCACGCGATGTACTGTTTCAGCATTCGTTGTTGCGTTGCTCATAATGTGCTCTTGTTATTGAGGGTGCCGTTAGACGAAAAACAGCACCTTTCTATTTTAATACGCGGGAAGAACATTACGTTAACGTAAACTAACTCTCAATACTTCCCATCATTGAAACGACAACTAAGCATCTCTGTGCATGTATATATTGGTTTACATGCACAGTTATTCAGTTTGAACCTAGTCTAAACAACTTTCATCTGCGGACTTCAAGCACAAGACTGTCCGCTGCCCTACTGGTACCTTAGCATTAGGGAATACTATGGATTCAAACTCATGCTCAACCTTCACCTCAATCCCGCCCTCTTTCGCCAAAGTGTAGCCTCTAGGGAAAGCGGTAAAGTTTTCGACATCGTTGGTGAAGGTAAATTCAAAATCATCGTATCGCTTATTTACCGAACGACAAACTTGATAAAGGTTCAAACGCTTCATATCGAAGCTAGGTAACTTAAGATCTTCACCACACATCAATAGGGTTAGCATCTCTTTCATCGCGATGAAGCGAGTCATATCATTTTGCCCCATGGGGAACACTTTACCTAGCTCAATAGTAAAGGCATCAGCATGATAATTTTCAGAAGAGAAATAACTAAAGGTGGTAGTGGGTTCATGGTGGAATAGAATGGTATTTACGCCGCAGGATTCGAGAAACATGATCTGCTCTTTACTGTACTTTCTATCTCCACGATAAGGATAAATAGCAAACTTCTCGTGCTTAGAGCCGCGAATTGCCGTATGTAAATCATAATGCATTCGTTGACGCTCACCCGAGTGGCCGCTGAAAAACTTGTCCACATATTGCTCAAGCTTTTGTGCCCTTACACGCTCAGGGTTACAAAGCCCTTCACCAAGTGAATGGGCACCATTAAATAATCGATTAAGGTTTTCATCGACAAAACGGGTGCCATTATGGATAGCGGGAGGATTACCAATAAGGAACAATACTCGCTGCTTAAGGATAAGTTGCTCATCAAGCAATTGCGTCATTAGGTCGTTACACAACTCAATAGGTGCAGTCTCATTACCGTGAACGGCACAAGATAAGACGAGATCCTTAGTATGCTTAACCCCTTTAGGTTCAAACATGATAACGCCGGTATCCCAAACCTCTACATGGACTTGGTTAGCCAGATCAAATTCAAAGCTTTCTGTTAAGTATTGTGGGTGCGCGAGGGTTAACGCTAAAAAGTCCTTAGACTGTTTCAATTCTTGAAACACAAACTACTCCTTATTATTCATGTCAGCTTTATTTGGCAGAAATTTCAAATACCGCGGGTATTTGTAACACCTAGCTTCGCTAATTCTGCCACCGATAGTAGCATAATTGCCTGCTGTATCCCGTACCCTTTTTAGCCTCTGTCGTACAACAAATCATCAGCCATGCATGTTTTTACTTGCTTAAAGGCAAAAAATAAAACAAGATAAAGCCATCTAGCCATCCAAACGGCTATTTAAGATGTATTTAATAAGGAGACAGTAATGGCATTGGCAACATTCGGCGCAGGGTGTTTTTGGGGAGTTGAATACTTTTTCAGAGAAGTTGAAGGTGTCGTGGGCTGTACATGCGGTTATATGGGCGGCAAGGACAGTTTCACCCGCTACACAGAGGTTAAAACGGGTACCACAGGTCACGCAGAAGTTGTACAAGTGGAGTACGACCCTAGTATTGTCAGTTATCAGAGCTTACTCGAGGTGTTTTGGCAAAACCATAATCCCACCACATTGAATCAACAAGGTGGCGATATCGGTAGCCAATATAGAAGCGCAATTTTTTTCCATGATAAAAATCAAAAACAGCTAGCTGAAACCAGTAAACTGGCATTGATTAAAAGTGGGAAATGGGGCTCTCGTCAAATAGTGACGGAAGTTGTTCCCTGTCAGCAGTTCCATCAGGCTGAGGAGTATCATCAAGATTACTTGGCTAAAAACCAGTTACCGAGTTGCCACATAAGCTATTAATTTTATAAAAAACTTAGATAACAGTTTTCAATAAAAAAGGCACCGAACGGTGCCTTTACATTTAAACGCTTTTACAAACATTTTTATTTAGTTTATTGCAGCGCTTCAGCCACAATCTGCTGAGCTTCTTTTAGTAAGCAAGTAAGATGCTCTTGGCTAACAAAACTTTCACCATAAAGCTTAAATAGCGCCTCTGTACCAGATGGTCGAGCAGCAAACCAGCCATTTTCAGTCACCGCTTTAATGCCACCTATGGCTGCATTGTTACCAGGAGCGTGAGTTAATTTCTGTAAGATCTCATCACCAGCAAGTGTCTCTGTTCTGACCGAGTCGGCATTAATTCTCGAAAACTTAGCTTTATCCTCTAGACTCACCGGACTATCGATACGCTGATAAAAACTCTGGCCAAATTTGGCTTCGAGTTCATCGTATCTTTGTTGAGGTGATTTTCCGGTAACAGCCAAAATTTCAGCCGCAAGTAGACACAGAATAAAGCCATCTTTATCGGTACACCAAGTGCTACCATCTATTTTTAAAAAGGCTGCTCCGGCACTTTCTTCACCGCCGAAGGCAAACTCGCTATTGGCAAGCCCATCTACAAACCATTTAAAGCCGACTGGCACCTCTGACATCTGCTTGTTGTGCATCTGACAGACTTTATCAATCATGGCACTCGATACCAGTGTCTTTCCTATCACCATCTGCTCTGTCCATTCTGGACGATGTGTCACCAAATAGTCTATTGCAACCGCAAGGAAGTGATTTGGATTCATCAAACCGCTGCCTGGACACACAATACCATGGCGGTCAAAGTCAGGGTCATTGCCCAAGCAAAGATCAAAACTGTCTTTATGCTCTAGTAGGCCTGCCATTGCATAGGGTGACGAGCAATCCATACGGATCTTACCGTCCTTATCTAGCGGCATAAAACTGAATCTAGGATCGACCTGAGTATTGAGTACTGTGATATCGATACCGTAATGCTTAGCTATCGGTGCCCAGTAGTGAACACCTGAACCTCCAAGAGGATCAACACCCAAACGAACCTTAGCGTCTGCAATCGCTTGCATATTGATAACACTATTTAAGTCGGTGACATAGGGCGTGATGAAGTCTTCTTCGATAAGGTA
The DNA here is from genome assembly GCF_947497935.1 of uncultured Shewanella sp. Taxonomy (GTDB): domain Bacteria; phylum Pseudomonadota; class Gammaproteobacteria; order Enterobacterales; family Shewanellaceae; genus Shewanella. The sequence goes on along the minus strand of NZ_CANMIO010000005.1, from coordinate 62,001 downwards.
GTCACTGTTAAGCGCTTCAACATAGCTGATACGCTTAACACCGACTAAATTATTAGCCAAATATGCATTGGCTTTATCTTCGATCCAAGTCGTGATCTCGCCTTCTGCAGGGCCGCCATGTGGTGGGTTATATTTAATGCCACCATCTTGTGGTGGATTGTGCGACGGGGTAACAATGAGGCCATCCACTAAATCGTCGTTATCGCTCTTATTCAAATTAGCATTAATAATAGCGTGAGAAACTACGGGGGTCGGTGTAAAACCATCATTTTGATGTATAACAACGCTTACCTGGTTAGCAACTAATACTTCTATAACCGACATTGCTGCAGGTTGTGACAATGCGTGTGTATCTATGCCCAATATCAAGTGACCCTTGATATTAGCTTGCAGACGATAGTCAGCAACTGCTTGTGCGATAGCAAGAATATGCGTTTCATTAAAGCTACTTTTGGCAGCACTACCGCGATGGCCCGAGGTACCAAACGTGACTTTTTGACTCACATTGTCCACATCGGGCGATAAGCAATAATACAGGCTAACGAGTTTTGGGATATTGACCAAATCCTTTTGCTCAGCAATCAATCCAGCTCTCTTATGTATAGCCAAGTCCCTCTCCTTCTATTACCGTAATCAGTTCATATACGGTAAGTCTATATGTTTTACGTTAACGCTTTATGTCGTTAAATTTTTTCTATGATATCGGCAACTTGCGATTCGTCTGTACCAAACTGTAGCAAGACTTCTGAAAGTATAGTGCGCTTCTTGGCGGTATTATTATTGGTCGTTACCCAGAAACCACTGTGTCCAATCTCTTTTGGATTAGCAGACTTACTGGCTTTTAACAGTGCGTCTTTCGACGTTGCAAAATACAAACGATCACGGCCTTGAATTTGTAATACCTGTTCAAACTGTTTAGTCGACGCTCTATAAACTGTATCCAGAATAAATAGAAAACGCCCCACTGCACCTTTTTGCGCAGCTAATGCTTCGGCGTCAATCAGGTTGGTAAAATCAGAAACAGGCTTAGTTGCCGCTTTCGCCACTTTTACGGGTTTAGGTGAAGATTGTTCAAGGCTAGGATGACTGATCTCTTCAGGCGCAGCTTGAACCACTGACTCAACTTCTAATCCCAATATACGGCGCAAAATATCCGAAGCGCTCTCGCCAATATGTTCTGTCTTGCTGGCGATGTGTCGATAAAGCTCTTCATCAACTTCGATATACTTCATAACGGTTATCTTCCTTAAGTAGAAAAGCGGATCGGTGTTCTTAAATGCAAAAAATCGCATAACTGTCCCGAATTATCAGCTCAGTGTAGCGAGGTTTAGGGCCTTGATAAAGCGTCATTAAATGAAAACTGCGATCCAGAGAAGAAAGATCCTATTTACTAAGCAAAGTATGTTTACTTTTTCAGCAATGAATGACCATTTACCCGGCCTCTGTTGGAATTTAACTGAATACGAGGCACAATCTGCGCCAATCGACTCAGTAATCGGAAAGACAATGCATTATGTGATCAGTGGTCAAGGCCCAGTAGTTATCCTCATTCATGGTTTGTTTGGGGACCTTGATAACCTCAAGGCTTTAGGTAAAGAACTCGAAGAGCAATTTACTGTTGTTCGCATTGATGTACTCAACCACGGTAATAGTCCGCAGGTTGCTAACATGTGCTATCAAACGTTGGCTGATAGTATGGCTCAATTGATTGAGGAGCTCGACTGTAAAGAGGCGATTCTCATAGGTCACTCCATGGGCGGTAAGATAGCTATGGCTACAGCACTCAATTATCCGCACTTGGTCAAAAAGCTGGTCGTTGCCGATATTGCACCCGTTGCCTACCAAAGCCGTCATGACAAGGTTTTTGCCGCTTTAGAGTCTATGCCATTGACGGAGTTAAAAGATCGCCGTCAAGCACTTGTTCATATGCAAACTTGTGGTGTGGATGATGGTACAGCACAGTTTTTATTAAAGTCTCTGACCCGAGCAGAACAAGGTTTTGGCTGGAAAATGAACCTCTCTGGATTAAAGGCAAGCTATACCAATATTATTGATTGGCCACATTTTTCCAGTCATTACCAAGGCCCCTGCCTTTTTGTTCGGGGTGGAGATTCTGATTACGTTACCACAGAGCACAGACAAGCTATCATGACCCAGTTTCCAACGGTTAAAGCAAAAACTATCGAGGGAACAGGTCATTGGTTACATGCGCAAAAACCAGCCATATTCAATCGAATAGTTAAAGATTTTATAACCGCCGATTGAACCACATTTCGCGCTAGAAAGGCATAAAGCATATAGCCGCTCGAAAACTTATATGGTATATTCGCGCAACTTTTTTGGCCTAGGAAGGAATGGCAAATGCTAATGCAATATATGGAACAGATTGAGTCCCTTGGCTTAAACCTGTTTTTTGCAGCCATTTTCTTTTTTATTGGTATGGCCATCCGAGATGTACTCAAACAGGGCAATGTACCTAAGTTTGGACGTAACATCGTTTGGCTCGTTTTATTTCTCGGCTGTGCCGGGTTTATTGCAAAAGGGATTATACAGATGACCTGGGAAGGCTCAGGTATCGGTTAAATACGAACTCAATGGCAAAAGAAACATCAGATAGAACCACCATTGATCTGTTCGCAACAGAAAAGCGACGTGGTCGGCCCCGCAGCAATCCTTTGCCACGGGACCAACAGCTCAAAATTAATAAAAGAAATCAAATTCAGCGTGATCGAGCGAACGGATTAAAACGAATAGAGTTAAAGGTGTCACAAGATTTGTATGACGCCTTGAATGAACAAGCTTTGGCCAGTAATATCAGCCGCAGCCAACTAATCGAATCTATACTGCAAAAGCTGGTTAATAACTAACCCAGTTTAAATGCACGCATACCATTAATAGTTAACTAGATATTAAAGGAACAACAATGGCAACTGTAGGTCTTTTTTTCGGGTCTGATACAGGCAACACCGAAGCCGTCGCCAAAATGATCCAGAAGAAACTGGGCAAAAAAATGGTTGAGGTGAAAGATATTGCCAAAAGTACCAAGGAACAAATCGCAGATTATGATCTGCTGATTTTCGGCATTCCAACTTGGTACTATGGTGAAGCACAATGTGACTGGGATGATTTCTTCCCTGACCTTGAGCAGATCAACTTCGAAGACAAGTTAGTCGCAATCTTTGGTTGTGGCGATCAAGAGGATTACGCTGAGTACTTCCTTGATGCGATGGGCATGGTCAACGAAATCGTTGTAGCCCGTGGCGCTATCGTAATCGGTCACTGGCCAACTGAAGGTTATGATTTCGAAGAATCGAAAGGTTTAGCAGACGACAAGCATTTTGTGGGTCTAGGTATCGACGAAGATCGTCAACCTGAACTAACAGAAGAGCGTGTTGACGCATGGGTTAAGCAGATCTATGACGAGATGTGTTTAGCTGAGCTTGAAGACTAAACTTCAAGTTTCAGAATTAAGCTCAATGTTAAGAGTGAGCTTATAGATTAGATACAGATATGTGTTTGATTGACCCTAGTAAAGCGGCATATTTCTATGCCGCTTTTTTGTCTTGTAAAGATTTAGCTTGTTAGGCTTTGTTAAGTTAAGCCGATGATAAAGAGTTTTTAAATATGGCGAGTCATAATGCCAGTGGGCGTTGGGATATTTTCTGTGCTGTAGTTGATAATTACGGTGACATTGGTGTCACCTGGCGTCTCGCCAAGCAATTAGCAGAAGAGTATCAACTAGCGATCACTCTTTGGGTTGATGATTTAAAAAGCTTCTCTCATATATTGCCACAGCTAGATCCCGAGTTAGTCACTCAGGTTCATTCAACAGTCACGATCAATCAATGGACTTCGCCTTTAGCCCTCGATTATCAAATTGGTGATGTACTCATTGAAGCTTTTGCTTGTGAATTACCCGAGCAAGTTAAACGCACCCTCGATGAATTACAATTCACGCATAAACAAAATCCTAAAGCAGCTAACCCTCCGCTTTGGTTAAATCTCGAGTATCTAAGTGCTGAGTCATGGGTCGAAGGATGCCATGGATTGCCCTCAATGCAGGCCAGCGGAATTAAGAAATATTTTTATTTCCCAGGATTTAGCGATAAAACTGGCGGGCTTATCTGTGAAAAATCGCTATTTAAAGATAGAGCACGTTGGCAACTTGATAATCAAAACCGTCAAAACTTGTTTAAATCATTAGGATTATCAGGTATTGCACAGAACGACACGGTTATTAGTGTGTTTAGCTATGAATCCAGTGCGCTATTAGCCCTTTGTAAACATTGGCAAACAAACGACACTAAGACTCATGCGTTGATCCCTAAAGGCAGAAGCCTCAATAGTTTACAAACGTTACTGCCCTGCTCTATTGATGAATTGACACCAGGAATGCAAATTCCTTTAGATAATTTAGTTATTCATATCTTGCCTATGACAGATCAAGAGGGTTATGACAAGCTACTCTGGAGCTGTGATTTTAATATTGTTCGGGGCGAAGATTCGTTCTTGAGGGCTCAATGGGCTGCAAAACCGTTCATTTGGCACATATATGAGCAAGAAGATGACTATCATCTAATAAAATTAGATGCCTTTATGCAGCTTTACTGTAATAATCTGCCGCCGGAATTAGCTGAAACATGGAAATCGCTTAATCGTGCTTTTAACTCAGGGCACCAAGATGAAGCGCTCCACAGCTGGCAACAATTTAATTTAATCGATTTGCTACTCGTTAAACACACAAAACAATGGCCAATCGATGCAATAAATGATGTAGATCTTGCTTCTCGACTAGTTCAATTCGTCAAAAATAGCTAAGATACTACGTTTAAATAGAAAAAACCTAAAATAGGAAATAGTGTAATGAAAACTGCTCATGAACTCCGCCCAGGTAACGTGATCATGTTAGATGGCAGCCCATGGGTTGTTCAAAAGACTGAAACAACTCGTTCAGGCCGTAATGCTGCAATCGTTAAATTGAAACTAAAGCACGTTCTACAAGATTCTACTACTGAAAGCACCTTTAAAGGTGAAGACAAGATGGAAGATATCATTCTAGAGCGTCTAGATTGTACTTATTCTTACTTCGCAGATCCTATGTATGTATTTATGGATTCTGAGTACAACCAGTACGACGTTGAAGCAGAGAACTTAGGCGATGCAGCAGCGTATATCGTTGATGGTATGGAAGAGAATTGCCAAGTAACTTTCTATGAAGGTAAAGCAATTTCAGTTGAACTACCAACTTCAGTTGTCCGTGAAGTGACTTACACAGAGCCTTCTGCTCGCGGTGATACTTCTGGTAAAGTAATGAAGCCTGCTACTATCACTGGTGGCGGTACGCTAAGTGTTGCTGATTTCGTTAAAACTGGCGACATGATCGAAATCGATACTCGTACCAACGAATTCAAGAAACGCGTTTAATTTTTTAAAACCGTTTTATCAAGCCAGCGTCTACGCTGGCTTTTTTATTACGCATTAGTAATACCAATTGTATTAAGGATTGAATCAATTCAGAAGCACTCAAGCTTTTCAATTCAAGGTGCATGAACGACAGAATGGTTGTTCCCTTGTGAGTCAATGCAAAGCAGAAGTGGAATGATTGAGCACTTCCCTCAGGGTGGGCTTCAAAGCACTGCATGCTTCGCCAGAAACTCTCGATATAGAATAACTATTAGCTTCAAGTTCCCCGCTTGCCTTCAGCGCTTTGAATTCCCACTGAATGAACAGACTCTTAATACAATTAGTATAATGTCTAAATAACTCGATCCAGCTAACAAATAAATGATTTAGTCTTAAAATAGTGAGAATGTACAAACAGCCATACTAACGACTACACCATCGCGCCACCGCAGTATAAAAACCTAAAACACTCATAACCAACCGCCCTCAACAGATTGTTACTCTGTTTAAGTCTAGCAAATCAGTGAATTAATCCTTTATTTGTCTTACAAATTTAGCTATTGTGCCTGCAACAATGAAAAAGTCCTTTTTGACTCAAGTTTTATGCATTTTCGAGGTGTAGATGCGCCCTATTATCAAGTCCAATAAATTAGATTCTGTTTGCTATGACATCCGTGGTCCCGTGCATAAAGAAGCACGTAGACTCGAAGACGAAGGTCACCGGATCCTAAAGCTAAATATCGGCAACCCAGCACCATTTGGATTTGAAGCCCCTGAAGAGATCGTACGCGACGTTATTCTTAACTTACCAAGTGCTCAGGGCTATTGCGAATCTAAGGGATTATTTTCTGCACGTAAGGCAATCGTACAACATTATCAGTCTCAGGGGATTTTCGGTGTAGATATCGAAGATATCTATATCGGTAATGGCGTTTCAGAGCTAATCGTCATGGCTATGCAAGGCCTGTTAAACAGTGGTGACGAAATACTGGTTCCGTCACCTGACTACCCGCTTTGGACCGCTTCAGTTCACTTATCTGGCGGTAAAGCACAGCATTACCGTTGTGATGAGGAGTCGGATTGGTTCCCAGATCTTGAAGATATCAAGAGCAAGATCACCCCAAGAACTCGCGGTATTGTGCTAATTAACCCGAATAACCCAACAGGTGCAGTCTACTCAAAGGAACTCATCCTTGAAGTTATCGAGCTTTGTCGCCAGAACGATATGATTCTGTTTGCCGACGAAATCTACGATCGAATTTTGTATGATGATGCAGTACATATTCCAGCTGCCAGTCTATCTGACGATATCTTAACTGTTACCTTTAACGGCCTTTCAAAAGTTTACCGTGCTGCAGGCTTCCGTATGGGCTGGATGATGCTGACTGGTAACTTAAAGTCTGCTAAAAGCTATGTTGAAGGCCTAGATATGTTGGCTTCTATGCGCTTGTGTGCCAACGTGCCAAGCCAACACGCAATCCAAACTGCATTGGGTGGTTATCAGAGCATTCAAGAGTTAGTACAGCCAGGAGGACGATTACGAGTACAACGTGACGCTTGCGTAGAAATGCTTAACTCTATTCCTGGTGTCAGCGTAAAGACACCTAAAGGTGCTATGTACGCCTTTGCTAAATTAGATCAGAAGAAATTCAACCTACGCGATGATGAGCGATTAGTATTAGATTTATTAAAAGACCGTAAAATCTTACTAGTACAGGGCTCTGCATTTAACTATCCAGAACCGGATCATGTTCGTGTAGTATTTTTGCCATACAAAGAAGAACTAAATAAAGCCCTGTCAGAGTTTGGTGATTTCTTAGCTGACTATAGACAGTAACTACTAATAAAAAATAGTAAGCTACTAATAAAACACAGTAAAATAAAACGACCTTAGGGTCGTTTTTTGTTTTCTAACTATGCTAATCTGAAATGGTTCAACTCCTAACTTCAAAGGGATCCGATGAGCCACCTATTTGCCCACCTAGCAAGAATGAAATTAATTCAACGCTGGCCTCTGATGTACAACGTTAGAACTGAAAATGTTCAAGAGCATTCGCTCCAAGTCGCTATGGTAGCGCACTCTCTCGCCTTAATTAGCAACAAAAAATTTGAAGGCAACTACGACCCTTATCAAGTTGCGACCATCGCAATCTTTCATGATGCCAGTGAGATCCTCACCGGTGATCTGCCGACTCCGGTTAAGTATTTCAATAAAGAGATAGAAGCGGAGTACAAAAAAATTGAAGCCATCGCCGAGCAACGCTTGCTTGAGATGGTGCCCGATGAGTTTAAAGCAGATTATCAAGCTCTGCTGACCAGTGAACATGCCGATCAAGAATATAAAGCATTAGTTAAGTCTGCCGATACCCTATGTGCCTACCTCAAATGTCTTGAAGAAAAGCGTGCCGGCAATACTGAGTTTAATACCGCGCAAAAACGACTAGAGCAAAGCCTAAAAAATGACCCTAACCCAGCAGTCAATTATTTTATTGAGTGCTTTATCCCAAGCTTCACCCTAGATCTCGATGACATAAATAAGCTTCTGTAGCTGCTTGAGGAATAGATATGACACAATTGGTATGGAATGAAAGACGCCTAGGGGAAGATAAACAAAGACGTAATGACCATAGAAGCCCGTACCAGCGTGATCGCGCGCGCATACTTCACTCCGCAGCCTTTAGGCGCCTTCAGGCAAAAACACAAGTATTAGGCGTAGGTATGAATGATTTTTATCGTACACGCCTCACCCACTCTCTTGAAGTATCGCAAATAGGCACCGGCATAAGAGCTCAATTAAAACAGAAACAGCCGCAACATAACCCATTATTAAACTCAATGAGCTTGATAGAATCTCTATGCTTAGCCCATGATATAGGTCACCCCCCTTTTGGTCATGGAGGCGAAGTCGCACTTAACTATATGATGCGTAAGCACGGTGGTTTCGAAGGTAATGGACAGACATTTCGTATATTAACTCGACTTGAACCCTATACCGAGCATTACGGCATGAATCTTTGCCGTCGTACACTGTTGGGAATTTTAAAATACCCGGGATTATACTCTCAGCTCTGCGATGACACTCCTGAGACGATCGTTGAAGATTTCAGACAGCTAAAGCCCTCTAAGTGGCCACCAGTAAAAGGGATTTTCGACGATGACAAAGAGATCTTAGATTGGGTATTAGCCCCACTGTCCCAGCAAGATAGAATGCTACTCCTATCGAGTCATCTTGTAAAAGACGTCAAACACAAACGAACTCGCTATAAGTCTCTGGACTGCTCCATAATGGAACTGGCCGATGATATTGCCTATGCTGTCCATGATTTAGAAGATGCTATTGTGATGGGGATTGTGAGTGAACAGCAATGGCAGACAGATGTTTCACAGCCACTTTCACAAAGTCATGATCCATGGTTAAAAAATGAATTTGCAACCATCAGCCAGCGACTATTTTCCGCCAAACACCATCTGCGTAAAGACGCGATTGGGACCTTAGTCAATGGCTTTGTCACTGCAATCTCGATTATTGAAGTCGATGGCTTCGAAGACCCGTTATTGAGATATAACGCTGCACTTGAGCCAGACTTTCATCAGGCTTTGAAGGTCTTGAAGAAGTTTGTCTATAAATATGTAATCCGTAAGCCAGAAATTCAGATGCTTGAATATAAAGGCCAACAGATAGTCATGGAGCTATTTGAGGCATTTATCTCAGATCCTGAGCGACTACTGCCACTAAATACTCAGGAGCGTTGGCTTGTAAGTCAAGAGCTAGGTGAAAACAGCCATAGAGTGATTGCCGATTATATATCAGGTATGACAGACGGCTTTGCAGCAAGGCTACACCAACACCTGTTTAGCGCAAAAACACACTCTATGATGGATTTTAACAGCGATTTTTAAGCTTTTCCAAATCCTTGCTAGGCTCTCAAGTAAAAAGGCACGCTAGGTGCCTTTTTACTAACTATAGATCCAAGGTCGATTAACCTGGGAAAAAGCCTTTCACACCCGCAGCAATCACCTCGATACCGATAGATAACATCAATAGACCCATTAAACGAGTAATGACGTTAATCCCTGTTTTACCCAATATTTTAAAAATTATCGGTGCCATTCTAAACAGAGAAAAACTAAGTAAACCAAAGAGGATCACTGTGATAGACATGCCAATCAAGTTTTCTAGGCTATTGTGCTCGGCTGCTGACACGATCACCGAACTAATGGCACCAGGTCCGGCCATCAGAGGCAAGGCTAAAGGCACAACCGCAACGGACTCCATACCTGAAGCCTCTCGATCTTCCTCTTTGTTACGCTTGACTTCCCCGAGTTTACCTTGAAGCATCGACATCGCGATAATGGCGATCAGCGTTCCGCCGGCAATTCTAAAGGCTGACAGGGAAATGCTAAACAGGTTTAGAATATGTTGACCCGCAAAAATGGTTACCAGCAAAATAACCACTACGGCAAAGTTGGCCACTTTAGCCGTCTGATTGCGCTCAGCTTCAGTCTGGTGGCTGGTTAAGCTCACAAAAACTGGTAATAAACCAAAAGGATTAATTATCGCAATTAAGCCGAGAAAAAATTTAACATAGAGTGTTAAATCCACCGTCGTTTCCTCAACGCGCCCGAGGCGTTATTTGTTCAATAAAAATGTGGCGCTACTCTAACTCATGACCCTGAAAACAAAAAATTAGATTTTCTATCCTAAATCACAACTTTGAATAATTTTTTTAAATACCAATGAGAATCACTAACGATGAATGCTGCAGAATGTCACTAATATGGTTATAAAATTACATAAGACCACTTGTTTGCGTCATAGGTCACAGTACACAGTTGCTTTTGAGTGTAATTTTTCATCATCAAAAGGATTTTAGAGCACTAGAGAATGTTTAGCCAAATACGGTTTGGCTAAATTTTTTCAGGATTGCGACTATGACAGTAACAAATGAGCAAGAACTCAATCTCCTAGTTGATAAGGTACGAACGGCTCAGCAGACGTTCGCTAACTATTCTCAGGAGCAAGTCGATAAAATTTTCAGAGCCGCTGCACTCGCGGCTGCAGACGCTCGGATCTCACTCGCTAAGATGGCCGCTGCGGAAACCCAAATGGGTGTTATTGAAGATAAAGTGATCAAAAACCACTTTGCATCTGAATACATCTACAACAAATATAAAGATGAAAAAACCTGTGGGATCTTATCTGAAGATCCAACTTTCGGTACTATCACGATCGCAGAGCCCGTCGGTATCATCTGCGGTATCGTTCCCACAACCAATCCCACTTCAACCGCTATCTTCAAGGCATTAATTAGCCTTAAAACGCGTAATGGTATTATTTTCTCACCCCATCCTCGTGCTAAAAACTCGACTACCACAGCCGCTCGCCTTGTATTAGAGGCCGCCGTTGCAGCTGGAGCACCGAGAGATATCATTGGCTGGATTGACGAGCCATCAGTTGCTTTATCGAATCAGCTAATGACCCATAAAGATATTAATCTCATTTTGGCTACTGGCGGTCCAGGAATGGTTAAAGCAGCCTACTCTTCAGGAAAACCTGCCATTGGTGTGGGTGCGGGTAATACACCAATAGTTATTGATGAAACTGCTGATATAAAACGAGCCGTTAGCTCAATATTAATGTCAAAAACCTTTGATAACGGGGTGGTGTGCGCCTCAGAGCAAGCCGTAGTGATTGTTGATGAAGTATACGAGGCGGTAAAAGAGCGATTCGCAAGCCATGGGGGCTATGTATTGTCGGCTACAGAAACCGCTGCTATGCAGAGCGTTATTCTCAAAGATGGTGGACTCAATGCTGATATAGTCGGCCAAAGTGCGGCTAATATTGCAAAGATGGCTGGAATAGAGCTTCACCCGACGACTAAAGTGCTCATAGGCGAAGTCACTGACATTGATGAAGCCGAAGCGTTTGCCCATGAAAAACTCTCCCCTCTGCTCGCAATGTATCGCGCCAATAACTTTGAAGACGCCGTCGATAAAGCCGAAGCGCTTGTGACCTTAGGCGGTATCGGCCACACTTCTGGCCTGTATACCGACCAAGACACTCAAACAGAGCGAGTCAAAACATTTGGCTTTAGAATGAAGACCGCCAGAATTCTAATTAACACACCTGCATCACAAGGCGGTATCGGCGATCTGTACAACTTTAAGCTGGCTCCCTCATTAACCTTAGGTTGCGGTTCTTGGGGTGGAAACTCAATCTCAGAAAATGTTGGCCCGAGTCACTTAATCAATAAGAAAATGGTCGCTAAGAGAGCAGAAAATATGTTGTGGCACAAACTCCCCTCATCTATCTATTTCCGCCGCGGTAGCTTACCTATTGCGCTTGAAGAATTAAGTGATAAAAAGCGTGCACTCATCGTCACTGACAAGTATCTGTTTAATAATGGCTACTGCGATGAAACCATTAAGATCTTAAAAGCTCAAGGTATAGAAACCGAAGTCTTCTATGAGGTTGAAGCCGATCCAACCATGCATATCGTTAAGCAAGGCGCTAAAGTCGCCCAAAGCTTTCAGCCTGATGTGATTATCGCCCTCGGTGGTGGATCGCCAATGGACGCCGCTAAAATAATCTGGGTGATGTATGAGCATCCTAATGTCGATTTCGCTGACTTAGCGCTACGCTTTATGGATATAACCAAACGTATTTATAAGTTTCCAAAGCTTGGACGTAAAGCCAAGATGGTCGCCATTCCGACCACATCTGGTACTGGCTCTGAAGTGACGCCTTTTGCCGTGGTCACCGATGAACAAACAGGTATGAAGTACCCGATTGCCGATTACCAGTTAACACCAAACATGGCAATTGTCGATCCTAACCTCGTCATGGACATGCCAAAGTCACTTACAGCCTTTGGTGGCATCGACGCGGTAACCCATGCATTGGAAGCTTACGTGAGTGTCATGGCCAACGAATATTCAGATGGTCAGGCACTGCAAGCGCTAGACCTACTGTTTAAGCATCTACCCGATGCCTATGAATATGGCGCAAATTCACCTGTCGCGAGGGAAAAGGTGCATAACGGCGCTACCATCGCAGGCATCGCTTTTGCTAATGCTTTTTTAGGGATTTGTCACTCTATGGCCCACAAGCTGGGGGCTGAGTTTCATTTAGCCCATGGTCTCGCCAATGCATTACTGATCAGTAACGTTATCCGCTTTAACGCGACAGATCTGCCAACTAAGCAAGCCGCATTTAGCCAGTACGATAGACCTAAAGCATTATGTCGTTACGCGAAAATAGCAGAATATTTGAAACTCGAAGGTACATTAGGTGAAGGTGTTAGTGATGAAGAAAAAGTCGAAGCGCTCATTAAAAAAATTGATGAGCTCAAGGAGACGATTGGCATTCCATGCTCAATCCAAGCAGCAGGCGTCAACGAAGCCGACTTCCTCGCCAAACTAGACGAATTAGCCGAAGATGCCTTTGATGATCAATGTACAGGCGCCAACCCTCGCTACCCGCTGATTGCCGAGCTTAAGCAAGTTTTACTAGCGAGTTACTACGGTAATGTTTACCGCGATGAATAATTACCTTTAAGAATGTAAAAGCCCTAACTGATTGGTTAGGGCTTTTTTGTTATGTTTGTCTTGGCCTGTGATAAGTTGACACTTTCAATTATCTAGCTTCTACAACATGAATTACGACTGCTATTTTGCCTGTTTACGGTAGGCATGCAATAAAGGCTCAGTGTAGCCTGATGGCTGTTCTTCCCCTTTAAATATCAAGTCACATGCAGCTTTAAAGGCAATGCCATCAAAGCTTGGAGCCATATTAATATATTCACTATCGGCTTGATTTTGCTTATCAACAACTTGCGCCATCTTTTTCAGCGATGCCATCACCTCATCTTTGGTGCACACCCCATGGTGTAGCCAGTTAGCGAGGTATTGTGATGAGATCCGCAGTGTGGCCCGGTCTTCCATTAATCCCACATTATTGATATCTGGCACTTTAGAGCAGCCAACACCTTGATCAATCCAGCGCACCACATAGCCTAATATACCTTGAGCGTTATTATCTAGCTCAAACTGTTTTTGCTCGGCAGTGAGTCGCTCTCCCTCAGGCATTAGTGGAATAGTCAGTAGATCGTCTAAACTTGCACGTTTGCGCTGTTTAAGCTCATCTTGAACCAGTCTAACATTAACCTGATGATAGTGAGTCGCATGCAAAACAGCACCGTTAGGCGATGGCACCCAGGCGGTATTAGCTCCAGCTTTAGGATGACCTATTTTTTGTACTAACATTTCAGCCATCTCATCGGGCATTGGCCACATGCCTTTACCTATTTGTGAACGGCCTTGTAAACCACACTCTAGGCCAATATCTACGTTCCAATCTTCATAGGCCTTGATCCACGCCTGTTGTTTCATCACTGATTTTGCGACGAATGGGCCTGCTAACATAGAGGTGTGAATTTCATCGCCAGTTCTGTCTAAGAAACCAGTGTTGATAAAGACTACGCGTTCCTGAGCGGCTCGAATGCACTCTTTAAGGTTGACGGTAGTACGTCGCTCTTCATCCATGATCCCGACTTTAATGGTGTTTCGAGACAGCTTTAACGCATCTTCTATGCGTGTAAACAACTCACAGGTGAATTGAACTTCTTCAGGACCATGCATTTTCGGTTTAACGATATTGACCGAACCTTTACGGCTATTGCTACGCTGATTATTATTGCCTTTAAGATCGTGCAGTGCTGCCAGTACGGTGACCATGCCATCGAGGATCCCCTCAGGCACTTCGTTACCATGTTTATCAAGTACGGCATCGTTTGTCATCAAGTGACCCACATTACGAACAAACAGCAAACTACGACCTGGAAGCGTCACAAGCTGACCATTGGCGCCAGTGTATACTCTGTCATCGTTTAGCTCACGTACGATCTCTTTACCATTCTTATTCAAAGAAGCAGTCAAGTTGCCTTGCATTAACCCAAGCCAATTACGGTAAACTTCGACTTTATCTTCGGCGTCAACAGCGGCGACAGAATCCTCACAATCCATAATGGTAGTGACAGCCGCTTCTACAAGTAAATCTTTAACTCCAGCTAAATCTGACTGCCCAATAAGATGATGACAATCAACTTGGATCTCGATATGTAGACCGTTGTTAACTAGTAGCACGGCTGAAGGTGACTGAGCTTCACCTCTATAGCCTACGAATTTATTGAGCTCTGCTAATTCGGTTTCGTCACCGCTTTCTAAAGTCGCACGTAAGCTACCTTCTTTTACAAAATACTGTGTAACCTGACTATGTTTACCGACTGCGAGCGGCGCAGCCATATCTAATAGCTCTTTAGCAAAAGCGATCACCTTTGCGCCACGCACTGGATTATATGCTTTAGTTATCTCAGCCCCATTGGTTTCAGGAATCGCATCGGTACCGTACAGCGCATCGTAGAGGCTGCCCCAACGAGCGTTAGCCGCATTTAATGCGAAGCGTGCATTTTTTACAGGCACAACCAACTGAGGTCCAGCTTGAGTGGTGATCTCCGAATCTACATTTTCGGTAGAGATACTAAAAGGATCACCCTCTTTAACTAGATAACCAATATCGGTGAGAAACTGTTTATATTTAATCGAGTCAGAGGTTTGCTGCGCATTACCTTTGTGCCACTCATCAATTTGAGCTTGTAATTGGTCACGTTTATCCAGTAACTTTTTATTGACTGGGCCAAGCTCGTTGACAATCTCTTCAAATTTTGTCCAGAAAATTTGCGAACTGATCCCAGTTCCAGGACTGATCTCGCTATCAACTAATTCCCAAAGTGATTTAGCAATTTGTAAACCACCGACTCGGATCCTTGCAGTCATAATATGCCCTTATCTATCCATTTAGTGATGTAGAGTAATGGTATTCCATTTGCCCGTAATCTAATTAAGTCATACTCAACTAGCCTATACCAAGCCTGCCTTATTTATGAAATTTATACCCTGTATTACCAGTATTCACCAAACTAATTACATTGCCATTCTTTGGATTAAAACGCCATTAAATGTAAATTTACGCCTAGCACTAGCATCAACAAGCTTAATTACGGCCAAAACTATCTGCAGTTTGAGTGATCAGTTGCCGCATCCATTTATGAGCAGGATTGTGTTGTAGAAGTGGACTCCATGCCATTGTCAGTGCAATAGGCTGAATGATAAACGGTGGCGGCACGATACAGACTCGTTCATTATTTTCATGCTGCTTTGCCATCTTACTTGGTATGGTAGCAATCAAATCTTGTTGCTCGGCCAACAAACAAGCCGCTTGATAATGACGAGTGAACACTGTGATCCGTCTTTGTACACCAATTCGGGTGAGCGCTTCATCAACCCAGCCTAGTCTTTGTACATCGCCGGGATCCATGCCAACGCCAACTCCCATTCCCGTTTTACTTACCCAGACATGGTTAGCTTTTAAATAACTGTCCAAACAGAAGTTATCCAGTACAGGGTTAGTCTTACTAATCAAGCAGCTAAAGTCATCACTCCACAAGACTTTCTGATGAAATGATTGCGGGATACTGTCGAAACGATTAATAACCATATCGACACGTCCTTGCTCTACATCGGGAAAGCTCACGTCACTGGGTGTCATAATATCAAGAATGACATTGGGTGCCTCGGTGCGCAGTCTGGCGATCAGTGGCGGGATAAGTGTTGCTTCGGCGTAATCGCTGGCCATCACTCGAAACACTTGTTCACTCTCAGCTGCATTAAACTCGGCTCTAGGTTGCACCGCTTTCTCAAGGCCAATAATGAGCTCACTGATAGTTGGCTGCAGCTCTTGTGCACGCTCTGTCGGTGTCATCCCCTGACTGGTACGGATCAGTAGTGGATCATCAAATAAAACCCTTAATCGCTTTAAGCCATTACTCATGGCTGGTTGGCTGATCCCTAGCTGATCCGCTGCCTTTGTAACATTTTTTTCACGTAGCAGCACATCAAGATAAACCAATAAATTCAGATCGATACGAGATATATTCATGAGATTAATACCGGTTATAGAAACTATAAATTAGACTTATTTAAACAAATCTTACTAATATTTTCAACGTAATCAATCGCCGCTAATCATATTGTTAAAGGAATAGACACATGACAAATTACAGAGCAAACATCGATGAAGCTGCTACCTTGATTAATGCTGAAGGTAGTGCATGGAACGCAATTAACCCTGAATCTGTAGCACGCATGCGTCTGCAAAATAAATTCAAAACTGGGCTAGATATTGCCAAGTACACTGCAAAAATTATGCGCGAAGATATGGACAACTACGATAAGGATTCGTCGCAGTACACGCAATCTTTGGGCTGTTGGCATGGTTTCATCGGCCAGCAAAAAATGATTTCCATCAAAAAGCATTTGCTTACCACTAAGCGTCGCTACCTTTACCTATCAGGCTGGATGGTTGCAGCGCTAAGAAGCGAATTTGGTCCCCTTCCTGACCAATCAATGCACGAGAAAACTTCTGTCGCTTCGCTTATTAAGGAGCTATACACCTTTCTACGCCAAGCAGATGCCCGTGAATTAGGTGGTTTATTTCGTCAGTTAGATGCTGCAACTGAATCTGAAAAGCCAGCGATCCAAGCGAAGATTGATAATTTTGAAACTCACGTTGTACCAATTATCGCCGATATCGATGCAGGATTTGGTAACGAAGAAGCGACATATCTAATGGCTAAGCAGATGATTGAAGCTGGAGCATGTTGTATTCAGCTTGAAAACCAAGTCTCTGATGTTAAGCAATGTGGTCACCAAGACGGTAAAGTTACCGTGCCCCATGTTGAGTTCCTAGCCAAGATCAACGCCGTTCGTTACGCATTCCTAGAACTTGGTATCGATGATGGTGTTATTGTGGCGCGTACTGACTCGTTAGGCGCAGGTCTTACACAAAAGATTGCCGTAACCAATGAAGCTGGTGACTTAGGCGACCAATACAACTCATTTTTACAAGTAGAGCCAGTAGATGCTGCTAACCTTGCTAATGGCGATGTTGTATTCCAGCAAAATGGTCAACTTGTAAAGCCATCTCGTCTACCAAATGGTCTATTCCAGTTCCGTAAAGGTACAGGTGAAGAGCGCTGTGTGCTCGATTGTATTACTTCGCTACAAAACGGTGCAGATCTACTTTGGATTGAAACAGAGAAGCCTCATGTCGCTCAGATTGGCGCTATGGTGAATAAGATCCGTGAAACAGTGCCGAATGCGAAGCTTGTTTATAACAACTCGCCTTCGTTTAACTGGACGCTTAACTTCCGTCAGCAAGTATTCGATGCAATGAACGATGCTGGACAAGATGTATCTGCCTATGACCGTGACAAGCTTATGAGCATCGATTACGACAACACAGAACTAGCGGTTCAGGCTGATGAGAAAATCCGTACCTTCCAGGCAGATGCTGCACGTGAAGCGGGGATTTTCCACCACTTAATTACATTGCCGACTTACCATACGGCAGCGTTATCTACCGATAACTTAGCGAAAGAGTACTTCGGTGACCAAGGTATGCTGGGTTATGTAGCAAATGTTCAGCGTAAAGAGATCCGTCAAGGTATCGCCTGTGTTAAACACCAAAACATGGCAGGTTCTGATATGGGTGATGATCACAAAGAGTATTTCTCTGGTGACCAAGCACTGAAGGCATCTGGTAAAGACAATACCATGAATCAATTTAGCTAAGCAGTCGTTATTGCTGTTAGTTTTTGAAGTGGACTAACGAGGCATAAACGAGCTAATGACCTAAGGCCTGCTGAGTGTAGGCCTTTTTATTTCGCGCACCACAATTACCGTTAATAATTTCGAAAGCCTATAACTACTACAAACCTTAAGCTTTACTATCTAAAACACCATTTAAACTCACTCAAGCCTTGTACCAATCAAAAATACTCACAACTGAAACGCAATTTAAATATACGATAGTTGTTGAGAATGACGATTTTTAACGCCTACCCCTTAGACAAACTATATAGCAGCCGATCTAGATCACACCAGGCAATCTACAATTAAAACCTTCACCACAGTTTTACCAATATGTATCAAGCTGTATCCACAGAACCTTGTTATAGGTGAAAATGATCGATATTCTGCGGCCTTTTGTAAAATAAGACCCCGAAATATGTTATTTAATCGCCAACATGCTCATGGTTTTACACTGTTAGAGTTGATCTCAGTCATCATTATTTTGGGAATTATTGCCGTTACCGCTGCTCCAAAATTCTTAAGTATCAGTCGTGATGCCCACATAGCTCAATTAAAGGGAGTTGCAGCTAAGCTCACGGCTGGAAACAAACTTATCTACAGTAAGAGTGCGATTGACGATATACAGCAACTCGTAGGTTGCAGCTATCAGTGTGCAGAACATCCTAACTGGGATGCTAAAGTTGGTCAGTACTTTGTCAATGTTTCTGGTACTCGTGTCTACGTCAGTTTGGGCTACCCCTTATCTCCGCTTACTTCCGGAGCTGCAGTGGGCGAAAACTATCGAATCGCTTTCGGTTTACCTAAAACTGACTTTCAATTCACCAGTGTCCCCATGCATCTTGGAGCCGTAGCCATTGTGCCTTCACAGTGGCACAATAAATTGACTGATATAAGAAATGGCAAATTTCAGTGCCATGTCGAATATAGCTCCCCAAACCCTTATCGACACTACAGCGTAAATGTGTTTTCTAGAGACTGTTAGCTTTAAATCTGAATCTTTTAACTGAAGCCTTTAACTAATCATTTTAATTTTGAATTTTTAGCTTAAGGGGCTTAAGTTCCATTCTGTAAAGAACAAGGCAGTAATAAATGGCTCTGGATTGGTGTGATTTCCAGTCTGGTATTTGGAGTCTGAAGTCTGGTGTTTGAAGTCTGAAGTTTGGAGTTTGGAGTTTGGAGTTACATTTAGACTTACTATTGGTCTCTTTATTGGTCTTTTAATTGAATTAGCTAACGTAGCTGAATTTTGCTAATAAAAAGCCAGAACGTGAGTTCTGGCTTTTTATTGTTCTGGCTAATCACTAGCAGGTTAAGTTATTTCTCTGTCCAGCGATCCATCCAACCTAGTACGTTAGCATACCACTGTTCTAAGTTTTCAGGGGTTAAGATCCAGTGGTTTTCATCTGGATAAATGAGTAACTCAGATGGGATCCCATTGCGCTGCATATAGGTAAATGCCGCAAGGCCTTGACCATATGGGACGCGGAAATCTTTTTCACCATGGATAACTAGCATAGGTGTTTTCCAGTTCTCTACATAATTAACTGGGTTAAACTTCTCGTACAGCTCTTTGTTCTTCTCGTATGTACCGCCGAACTCAAACTCTGGGAACCAAAGCTCTTCGGTAACATAGTACATAGAGCGCATATCGAACAGACCAGCATGGTTGACTAGACACTTAAATCCATCATTCCAGTTACCCTGGATCCAGTTCATCATGTAGCCGCCGTATGAACCACCAAGTGCACATGCATTATCGCCATCTAGCCACTTCTGCTGCTTAGTTACAGCCGCTAAACCTTTTTGAAGATCTTCAAGTGGCTTTCCACCCCAGTCTTGAGTGATTGAGTCAGTGAAGGCTTGACCATAACCCGTTGAGCCGTGGAAATCGATCATCACCACGCCATAGCCTGCCCCAGCCCATAACTGAGGGTTCCATCGACTACTGAATGAGTTACCAAATGAGCCTTGTGGACCGCCGTGCACTAAGAATGCGATAGGGTACTTTTCACCAGCCTTGTAGTTTGACGGCTTAATCCAGTAGCCATACACCTCTTCGTTATTCCAGCCTTTAAAGCTAAATTGTTGGTACTCACCAAACTTCACTTTAGCCAGCTTTTCTTTGTTAACTTCAGTTAAGCGATTTAGATTTTGTCCATCTAAATTAATAGAATAGAGATCACCAGGTTCAACAAGTGACTTGTTGCTGAAGATAATCTTATCGCTATTAACACCAACTATGCTGTTACTTCCTTCGTTATAGATAGTCTTAACATCACCAAATTGCGTATTAACTTCAAAGATTGACACCTGACCAACATCTTGCGCGGTCACGTACAAGGTTTTGTTATCTTTACCAAAAGCCAAAGAACTCGGGCTGCGATCCCATAGCGGGGCAACTTCTTTCTCTTGACCCGTTACTGTATCACGTAAAATAATGCGGTAACGATCGGCTTCAAAGCCTGGCTTTGTCATTGCAAAGTAAGCTAAGTAACGGCCATCGGCTGAATACGTTGGATGCGCATCCCAAGCTTTATTCGACTCGGTTAAGTTTTCAGCCTTACCACCAGCCACGCTAACTTTCCATAAATCATAGTTAGTGATCCAAGCTTGATCTTTACCCGGTGCTTTAGCGGTGTAAACCACATGCTTACCATCTGGTGTGAAGGTCACTTCTTCCATACCTGAGAATGGTTTTGGCGGTGTTTCGGTATCGAGACCCGCTGTGACATCGACGGCATTAGTTATTTTGTCACCATTAAGCTGCGCCACAAACAGGTGGCTTCTTGAATGGTCACTCCAAGTATCCCAGTGACGAACCATCAATTGCTTATACTCACGGCCCGTTGTTTCACGATTCGCTTCTTGTTCAAACTTCTCCTTCGAGCAGGTTAAATCTTTGCAGTCAGGGAAAACACGCATGTTAACCACAACTTGCTTGCCATCTTGAGATAGCTTATAGCCTTCTACATCTAACGGAAAATCGGTTACCTGAATTGCTTCGCCGCCATCGAGCGCTAGTTCGTACACTTGGCTTGAACCATTACGCGCCGCAAGAAAATAGATGCTCTTGTCATTAGGAGCAAAGGCGACGCTATGTTCTGTACCCGCGGCACTGGTGATCTGTTTTGCTTTTGATGAGCTAGAAGTCAAGTCTTGAATATAAAGGTCAGTACTCGCCTCCCCTTCAGCATCAATATTTTTCACGGCATAAACGATTTTAGTGCCATCATTTGACAATGCTGCCGAATGAAGCTTATTCATCTTAACTAAGTCTTGCACAGTGAAAGGTGATGTTGATGCGGCCTGGGCGCTAAATACGGCTCCTGCAGATGCAAGTGCCATTATGATTGCAGTTTTTTTCATCGTGATTATCTTATTCTTATAGTTAAAAGGGATCCGTTAAGCCAATAGTGCGATCAATGTGTAATTGATACCCGCCTACCAAACTACTTGTAGTTTATATGGTTTGCTCAGCACATTAGCCAAAATAAATGGCTTAAGCAATACGCCTAAGCCATTCTTAACGCTATTTGGCAAACAAAATACTAACTCAACGTTTACAAGCAGAGTTCTATTATTGGTCTCATAACTTTGCTAATTATGTCGAGCCGTTAAGTTAGCCTCTATATTAGCCTTCTAGCTTAACTTTCCAGATTGCAGGACCTGTTTCATGGGCATTGACGCCTTCAGAGTCTACCGCGACAGTAACGGGCATATCCTTAACGTCAAACTCATAAATAGCTTCCATACCAAGCTCTTCAAAAGCAACTACACGTGAGTGTTTAATCGCCTTAGATACTAAGTACGCTGCGCCGCCAACGGCCATCAAGTAGCAAGATTTATGTTTCTTAATCGATTCCACGGTCGCTGGACCACGTTCGGCTTTACCAATCATGCCCATTAACCCCGTCTTATCTAACATAAGATCGGTAAACTTATCCATCCGAGTTGCTGTTGTAGGGCCTGCTGGGCCCACCACTTCGTCACCTACAGGATCGACTGGGCCAACGTAGTAGATAAACTTGCCTTTAAAGTCGACACCTTCAGGTAAGCCTTCTCCGCTTTCAATTAAGCTTTGAATACGCTTATGCGCCGCGTCACGACCGGTAAGCATCTTGCCATTAAGCAGCAAGGTGTCACCACTCTTCCACTGCTCCATCTCGGCTTGGGTCACAGTGTTTAAATCAACACGGCGCACGCTCTCACCGACTTCCCAAGTAATTTCAGGCCAATCTTCTAGTGATGGAGGCGTCAGTTCGGCAGGACCTGTGCCGTCTAGGTGAAAATGTACATGACGAGTCGCGGCGCAGTTAGGGATCATCACAACAGGCTTAGACGCTGCATGTGTTGGGGCTGACTTAATTTTAATATCCAGTACAGTGGTAACACCACCTAGGCCTTGAGCACCAATGCCTAGCTTATTTGCACGGTCAAAAATGTCTAAACGTAACTTCTCATCGGTCGTTTGGGCGCCGCGAGCCTGAAGCTCATGAATATCAACTGGATCCATTAGCGACTCTTTTGCCATGACCGCTGCTTTTTCGGCCGTGCCGCCAATACCTATACCTAGCATTCCTGGTGGGCACCAACCCGCTCCCATAGTTGGAAGTGTTTTCTCGACCCATGCGGCGATATCGTCAGATGGGTTAAGCATCACCATCTTAGACTTGTTTTCAGATCCACCGCCTTTAGCTGCAATCGCCACATCAACATGGTTTCCAGGAACCATTTCAACATGTACAACAGACGGTGTGTTGTCTTTAGTGTTCTTACGACCACCAGCGGGATCGGCAACAATGGATGCACGTAGCGGGTTATCAGGATTGGTGTAGGCGCGGCGTACACCTTCATCAACCATCTCTTGAACGGTTAAGTCTGTCTTATCCCATTGCACTGCCATACCTATCTTGACGAAGCAGGTCACGATACCAGTATCTTGGCAAAGTGGACGTTTACCTTCGGCAGACATACGAGAATTGATCAGAATTTGTGCAATCGCGTCCTTGGCTGCAGCACTTTGCTCACGTTCGTAAGCTTCAGCCATCGCATCGACAAAGTCTTTTGGGTGATAATAAGAGATATATTGTAGGGCATCAGCAACGCTTTCAATGAGATCGGCTTGCTTGATTACAGGGACTTCTTTGCTCACAGACACTTCCTTTTTAGCAGACACTTATAAATTAGCTGAAATCACACGCAATATTTAGTTGTACAATTGCTTAGTGTTAATGACTTCAGTCGCCATTAAAGCTCACGTATTTTGTTTTTATAACTTGTGTAAGCAATATGATACTCTTTCGCGAGTTTGAGTTAAACATCACATTTTAGATAGGGTTAATAGATGAACAAATTGACGCAAAAAGCGGTTTTTACAAAGCGTCTTGATTGGAATTTAAGCACAACTCAAGTTTTTGACTGTTTTTCAGATTTACCTTGGTCAATTTTACTCGACTCGGCAGACGCCGATCACATGGACGCAAAATTTGATGTGATCTGTGCTGAACCTATCGCCACCCTTGTGACTCAGGCTAAAACGACAATTGTGACTCGCTCTAAAGATAGAGCGCCACTATATATGCTTGGCGGGCAGGTTTCCCCCCATGAAGTGAGTGTTACTGAAGTTTGTGACAAACCGTTTGATGTCGTCAAGCAGCTGATTAATGAATATTATCCAGCGAAAAAACAGAGCCCGCTTTTGTTTTCCGGCGGCGTCATGGGTAGCTTTAGCTATGACCTCGCCCGCGGCATAGAAAAACTTCCTGTCATCGCAAACAATGATATTTCGCTCCCAGAAATGAATCTTGGCTGCTACGACTGGGCTCTCGTGTTTGATTATGAGCTAAAATGCTGGCATTTAGTTCATTATCTTTCTCAGCACTCACTAGATGAACTAGAACAGAGACTAAATCAACTCTTACTTGATGTAAAACCATCACAAATTAGATCAACTGAAGACTTTACACTCGACGGGCAATGGCACAACCAACTGTCAGAGCTGGAATATAGACAGCGTTTTGCTAAGGTTCAGGAATATCTTCATAGCGGCGATTGCTATCAAATTAACTTAACCCAGCGCTTTAGTGCCGATTACAAAGGTGATGAATGGCAAGCATATAAGACGCTACGTCAAACTAATGGTGCTCCCTTTTCAGCGTTTATCCGTCTAAAACAGCATGCCTTGTTATCAATATCTCCAGAGCGCTTTATTCAGCATCAACAGGGCAAAGTACAAACTAAACCCATCAAGGGCACCATGCCAAGAGATAAAGACTTTCACCGAGACGTTCAACTTGCTCAGCAGTTAAAGGCCTCAGAGAAAGATCGCGCTGAAAACTTAATGATTGTCGATCTTCTGCGTAACGATATCGGTAAAGTCGCCGCGCCGGGAAGTGTCAATGTGCCTCATCTATTCGAAGTTGAAAGCTTTCCCGCTGTGCATCACCTTGTAAGTACAGTGACCGCAACTCTTCAGCCTGGCCTTTGTCCAACCGATCTATTACAGGCCTGCTTCCCAGGAGGCTCTATTACTGGGGCACCAAAGATCCGTGCAATGGAGATCATCGAAGAGCTTGAACCGTCTAGAAGAAGTATCTATTGTGGTTCTATCGGATACATTAGCCAAGATGGCAATATGGACACCAGCATTACTATTCGTACCTTGATTGGACAGAGAAATATTGATGAGCCACATGCTGGTGGAACCCTTTATTGTTGGGCTGGTGGTGGGATCGTTGCAGACTCTAAAGTTGACGCCGAATACCAGGAAAGCTTCGATAAAGTCAGCCGGATCTTACCCGTATTGGCACAAATGTAGTCTAAGCCTAGAAGTCGCCCACTGATAACTGGAAAGGATGTTGAATGAAGCTGGCAGAGTTTAGACTCAGGTATAATCTTAACACTTTGCCAGAGTTGGACTTAATTCACTTGAGTCAAGAACTGAGTGCAGAGCTGCGTAAAGCCGCCGTATTAATCGCACTCCATGAAGTCGATAACGAATTAGAATTGATATTGACTCGTAGACCAACTCATCTTCGCGCCCATCCAGGGCAAATTAGTTTCCCAGGGGGCAAAGTGGAGACGTCTGACTCAAGCCATCGAGTTACCGCATTACGGGAAGCTGAAGAGGAAATTGGCTTACAACGCTCAAATGTCGAGGTTATCGGCTCCCTTCCCGCCCATAAAACCTTCACAGGTTTTGAGATAACCCCCTTCATCGGCATCGTTAAACAAGCTTTTCATCCCGTTTTAGACCCTGGTGAAGTCGATGAGTACTTTACTGTACCTCTGTCATATTTACTTAACCACTATAATCGCCATACTCAGCGATTTAGCCGAATGGGAATTGAGTATCCTGTGCACTTTATCCCCTATCAAAAATATTTTATATGGGGTGCAACTGCGGCAATGATTGATTTACTTTGTAGGCAGGTCAGCGCTAATCCAGTTAGAAGTTAACCCAGTTTAACCTAGCTATTTATACTATCTATTTCTTATACAATCTCTGCTTTAATACTGACTCAGTTTTATACTACGAAGCGAATATACAAGCCCGCTGCTAAAGAGCAGGTAAACAAGAGTGGGATGTTGACCCACCAGCCAAGACGACTGTGATGAGCGACATAAAAATTGAACGCTAAATTTACAAAGCTTAAGCCTGCACATACCCAAATGATATGTTCGAGTAAGACTGTTTGGCTCGGATCCCACTCTAACCTTACTGATGCCCCCTTACTCTGATAATAACCGATGGCGGTATCTGGACGCGCCTTATCAAAAATCAGCAACGCATAAATAGCCAAAGACCAACCCACTATAGATAGGGTCGACAACAGAAATTGGAAGAATTTTGTTCTATTCATGCAAGCAGTCCATCATTTTTGTCATGATTGTCGTCAGAATAACAATTTAGGTACTAAGATACCCTACTTTCCACTTGAGAAAAGCGTTTATACAGGTAATATAAACGTCCAAATTATTTACAAAAACGTTTCGTTGGAGAACTAAGCAACAATGAGCATTACATCTGTCGCTTCTGTGTTTAAAGGTGACTTTGCGATTGGTTCGCAAATCACGGTACGTGGCTGGGTAAGATCCCGCCGCGATTCTAAGGCTGGAATTTCATTCCTAGCTGTTTATGACGGTTCATGTTTCGATCCTATCCAGGGTGTTGTGCCAAATAATTTAGAAAATTATACCAACGAAGTGTTAAAGCTTACTGCTGGCTGTTCAGTCGTTATGACTGGTGAGGTTGTAGAATCTCCTGGCCAAGGTCAAGCGTTTGAAATGCAAGTGACTAACATCGAGGTTGCTGGTTGGGTTGAAGATCCAGACACTTACCCTATGGCCGCTAAGCGTCACTCAATCGAACACCTACGTGAACTAGCTCACCTTCGTCCTCGTACCAATATTATTGGTGCAGTAGCACGTGTTCGTAACTGTTTATCTCAAGCGATTCATCGCTTTTACAATGAGCAAGGTTACATTTGGGTTTCAACTCCACTTATCACGGCTTCCGACACTGAAGGCGCAGGTGAGATGTTCCGTGTATCGACTTTGGATCTTGAGAACCTACCGCGTACAGATAAAGGCACTGTAGATTACGGTGAAGATTTCTTTGGTAAAGAATCTTTCCTAACAGTATCGGGTCAGCTAAATGCTGAAACTTATGCATGTGCATTGTCGAAGGTTTATACCTTTGGTCCAACGTTCCGTGCAGAGAACTCGAACACTAGCCGTCACTTGGCTGAGTTTTGGATGGTTGAGCCTGAAGTTGCTTTCGCCGATCTAAACGATGCGGCTAAGCTTGCTGAAGATATGCTTAAGTATTGCTTTAAAGCCGTACTTGAAGAACGTCGTGACGATTTAGAGTTTTTCGCACAGCGTGTGGAAAAGACTGCAATTGAACGTTTAGAAAATTTCGTGACTAGTGACTTCGCACAAATCGATTACACTGATGCTATCGAAATCCTTAAAGCTTGCGATAAAGACTTTGAGTTCGACGTTGAATGGGGTATCGACTTACATTCTGAGCATGAACGTTACCTTGCAGAAGAACACTTCAAGGCACCAGTCGTTGTTAAGAACTATCCAAAAGACATTAAAGCCTTCTATATGCGCTTAAATGACGATGGAAAGACTGTTGCTGCTATGGACGTTCTTGCTCCAGGTATTGGTGAAATCATCGGTGGTGCTCAGCGTGAAGAGCGTCTAGATGTACTTGACGCCCGTCTTGCAGAAATGGAACTAAGTAAGGAAGATTACTGGTGGTATCGCGATCTTCGTCGCTATGGCACAGTCCCACACGCTGGTTTCGGATTAGGTTTTGAGCGTTTAGTTTCTTATGTAACTGGTGTTTCAAACATCCGTGACGTGATCCCATTCCCGCGTTCACCAAATTCTGCAAACTTCTAATCGAATAATCACTTAATTAAACGATTAAACGAAAAGCCTCTCGCATTTATGTAAGAGGCTTTTTTATTAAGCATCACCCAATCTGATTTAACTTAGATGATTTTGCCAAAAACACTCAGAGTAGATCACCTTCATATATTGAAAAGTGTAATGCCTTTCACTCAAGTGCAGCTCTTCTCTCACCACAACGATCAAAATACAGCTATAAGCATTCAGCTTTAAATATAATGATTAAAAGCGTAACGACAAAAGTTAAGGTCTAGACGCAGATCTACCCTGCCTATTTTAAATTCAGCTCTAGCAAAGCGGCATAATTCGGCTTTAAACTCAAGTTCAGCCACGTAACCGACAACAAATTTACAACCTTGAAATTAACAAAATGACTACCGCCTCCTTTAAATCAATCATTTATAAGCAACCCCTTAGTTAAGCCTTTGTTAAATATCAACACCTCCAATTTACGTGATCAAGATCACCTTATGAGAAAAACAGGGTCATAATGTCCCGCTTAAACCCCATTTAATGATCTAGCTCAACTGAGTTACAACTGGTCTGTGTAGTATCTTTCAAAGAACTCAAAAGCTTGACTCATATCAATAATACCCAGCTTTTTGAGGCCTAGACTGTTTTCGTTGAACACATTCCTTATAAACAAAAAAAGGTTTAACCATGGAAACACATGAAGCCCTTTACCAACAAGGTGTGGCGCGAATGGAACAACTTCGCAAGCTACAACCTCGTACAGGTGAAACGCTACAGCAAAAAATGGAACAAAATGGTATTTCTCGTCGTGACTTTATGAAATGGAGTGCGGCAGTTACGGCAATGTTAGCCTTACCGCTTCCATTTAGTACCTTAGTCGCAGAAGCCGCTGAACTTGCAGACAGAGTGCCGTTAGTTTGGCTGCACATGGCAGAATGTACTGGCTGTAGCGAATCTCTTATCCGTACCGATACGCCTAATCTAGATACCCTCATCTTTAATCATGTCTCTCTTGAGTACCATGAAACCTTAATGGCCGCAGCTGGATGGCAAGCAGAAGAAAACCTCGAACATGCATTATCTGCATACAAGGGTAACTATTTACTGGCTGTTGAGGGCGCTGTCCCTACTGCAAACAATGGCGCTTATTTAACGGTGGGCTGTAAAGGGCACACTGGGCTTCATATCGTTAAAGAAGCTGCCGAAGGCGCCGCTGCGATTATTTCTGTCGGTACCTGCGCAGCCTTTGGTGGTATTCAAGCAGCAGCACCTAACCCTACTGGGGCAAAAGGTGTTTACGAAGTTGTTGATAGGACGGTTATAAATTTAGGTGGTTGCCCACCAAGTGAAAAGAACATTGTCGGCACGCTGATGTATTTCATTATGTTTGGCAAGTTACCAGCTCTTGATATGTTTAACAGACCTAAGTGGGCATATGGCGCGCGCGTTCATGATAACTGTGAACGTCGTGGTCGCTTCGATGCAGGCGAGTTTGTTGAAGAGTTCGGCGATCAAGGCGCAAAGGATGGATACTGCCTTTATAAGGTAGGTTGTAAAGGTCCTTATACCTATAACAACTGTCCAACCGAAAGATTCAACCACCATACCAGTTGGCCAGTGCTTGCTGGTCATGGCTGTATTGGCTGCTCAGAACCAAACTTCTGGGACGATATGGCTGATTTTGAAAAACCTTTAGGAAGGCAATTACTGCATGGTCTAGATGCGACAAGCGACACTGTTGGCGCGGTCATTCTAGGTGCAACTGCAGTCGGAATTGGCGCCCATGCTGTCGCCAGTATTTTTGCCAAATCTGAAGAGGAATAATCATGAGCAAACGTGTAGTCATAGATCCAATCACTCGTATTGAAGGACATCTACGAGTTGAAGTCGAAGTCGACGAAAATAATGTTATTAAGAAAGCCTGGTCATCATCAACTTTATGGCGTGGTATTGAAGTTATTCTTAAGGGCCGTACACCGATGGACGTTGGCTTAATCGTTCAACGTATTTGTGGTGTGTGTACCTATTCACACTATCGCTGTGGCACCGAAGCAGTAGAAAATGCATTAGGGGTCAAGATCCCGCTTAATGCCAAATACCTTCGAAGCTTGATGCAAACATCGCTCTACATGCATGACCATATTGTGCACTTCTATCACCTACATGGTTTAGATTGGGTTGATGTTGTATCAGCTTTGAGCGCCGATCCTGCGCTAGCCGCTCAGGAAGCGTTAAATTATACCGAGAATCCTATTGCTGCTGGTGAAGGCGATCTGCGAGCAGTACAAGAGCGCGTAGCGGGTCTTGTCGCGACGGGTAAATTAGGGCCATTCGCTAACGCATACTGGGGCAATGGCACCTATAAGTTCACTCCTGAGCAAAACCTAATCGCTTTATCACATTACTTAAAAGCACTAGAAGTTCAGCGTATCGCTGCAGAAATGCTTGCGATCTTCGGTGGTAAGTCGCCTCACCCTCAATCAATCGTTGTCGGTGGCGTCACTTCAGTTCGCGACATGCTAAGCCCTGCTCGTTTGCAAGAGTGGAAGCAAAAGCATCAAATCGTTCAAGACTTTATTATCCGCGCTTATAAGGCTGACATCGTGATGGCTGCAGCGGCATTTGGCGCTGAGCCGAGTGTACTCGGTGGTGTAAACGTTAAGAACTTCCTTGCAACTGAAGACTTCCTGTTAAGTGATGGTCAGTACATGTTTAACCAAGGCGTTATCATGAACGGCGATCTTGGCAACGTGAGTGACTTAGATCCAGACATGATTGCAGAAGATGCGACTCACGCTTGGTATAAAGCTGACGGTCCACAGCATCCATATGATGGTACGACTGTACCGGATTACACAGGTTTTGTAGAAAGAGATACGGTCTACGGTAAGTTACCGACTGTCGATGGTGATGGCAAATACACTTGGGTTAAGTCGCCACGTTACAACGGTGAACCTGTCGAAGTAGGCCCTCTGGCCAGCTTACTTGTGAGCTATGCACGTGGTAACCAAGTGGTAGTCGATTCTGTAAATGGTTTACTGGAAGCAACTGGCCTCCCCGTTGAAGCACTATTCACCACATTAGGTCGTACCGCTGCACGTATGTTGCAAACTGTTATCGTAGCCGAAGAAGGTCTTAAGACTTTCGACGCCATGCTAACCAACATGCAATCGGACGAAGCAACTTACGTGAAGCCCGAGATAGATTCTAGTAAAGAGTATATCGGCCACGCCATGATTGAGGCACCGCGAGGCATGCTTAGTCACTGGATCCGCATCAAAGGCGGCCTCGTTGAGAACTATCAAGCAGTCGTACCGACAACCTGGAATGCAGGACCTGTGGATGCACAGGGCAAAATGGGACCTTATGAAGCCTCTCTTATTGGCTTAAAGCTTGAAGATCCTACTAAGCCTTTAGAAGTTATCCGAATTATTCACTCTTTTGACCCTTGTATGGCGTGTGCAGTACACGTGATGGATTACAAAGGACAAAACTTAGGTGAATTTAAAATTGATCCCAACGGATTTTAATCAAGGGGGATAGCATGGCAACTCAATCTGCGCCCTACCAAAGGGAACTGATCTTTGGTGCTGCAATAAGGATATTTCACTGGCTAAGAGCCTTAGCCATACTTGTATTGATCATTACAGGGTTTTACATCTCGTGGCCATTTTTGGTGGCACCTGATAACTCAGATGTTCTAGTACAAGGCTATATTCGCGCGGCTCATCAGATCTTCGGGTTTGTGTTAGTCGCAATAACCATAGTCCGCGCTTACCTGTTCTTTTTCGGTAAGAGTGATATCGAGCGACGTTCATTTAAAGATGTGATGAGCGTTAAGAGTTGGATCACTCAGCTTAAGTCCTATCTTTGGATGGGACATTTAGACAAAGCTGGCGTCTATGGTCCATTACAGTTCGTGACTTACTTAGCAATCTCTGTGGTTGCGTTATTAATCTGCATTACAGGACTAGTCTTGTATGCCAATGTATATCACGAAGGTCTTGGTGGCTTACTTGCGCCAATGGCTAACTGGATCACTGCGTTGATGGGTGGATTAGCACCAGTACGGATCTGGCATCACTACTTGACCTGGGTATTTATCATCTTTGTGGTAATACACGTATATATGGCGGTTTGGTCAGGTATTCGCTTTAAGCATAACTCAGTGGACTCTATCGTCTCTGGTTATGATTACCATAAGAAAAAATAGAAAAAGGAAAACATGAAGATATTGCTACTTGGTATTGGCAATGTCCTGTACGCCGATGAGGGCATCGGCGTACATTTCGTCAATTACATCCAAGAAAACTACTGCTTCCACCATCAAATAGATCAGCTTGATATGCTTGATGGTGGAACACTAGCCCAAGGTCTTATTCCCACACTTTGCCAATACGACTACCTTATCGTTATTGACACAGTAAATGCTAATGGTGTCGCTCCAGGTGAAGTGTATTTCTTTGACTTCGACAAGGCCCCTGCCGAAATAGATTGGCAAGGTAGTGCCCATGAAGTAGAGATGCTACAAACCTTGATTATGATGGAGATGGTCGGTGATAGACCAAAAACCTTCGTTTTAGGTGTTACTCCTACAGTCCTTGAACCTATGACTCTCGGGTTAACCGAGCAGATCCAAGCAGCTGTACCTTTGATGGAAAAAACGCTACTGAGTCACATGGACTCCTTAGGTTTTACTCACCAACGTATTGCAAACATTGATATTAACAGTCTCATTCCCGACTCTTATAAACGGGGCTTATCTTTAGATGAAGAATATTAGATTTGAGTTTAATTGTACCCGCGAAGTCCCTTTTTACGCGCATCTTTGCAATCAATATCTGCAAAATGAACAATATGATGTAACGATTGGAAAAACCGATAACCTTTACTATATCGAAGCTAAAGGTGAACAAACTCAATTAGAAGCACTCGCAGACGCGATTGCTAATGACTTCTTGATATCAACCTGGCTTGTAAAGCCACAGATAACCGCTATTGACACACCTCTTGGTACAAAAAAACTTCTGAAAACAACAGAGCTTGACCTTGAATATTGTCAGCATTGCCAACCTCAACTTGGTGATAACCAAGCAGCGCATTTTGGAGACATAGGATTTAACTGCCCTTGTTGCATGGCTCACACCCGGATCTCTCTTGACGAACAGGCGGTCTCCTTAGCCGATGCCAAGGCGCTAGTTAAAAAGCTCGATAAATTAGGTACAATAGAACTGCTGCAAGGTAGCAATAGTGCCGGCGCCATTATCAGCTTCAAACCCATAGAGAATCAATCTCCTGAAGCGCGTCAGCAATTGGTGATCTGTAATCCAAATAATTTACACGCTCACTTCAGTGTCAACGACAGCCAAATATTGGCACTTTCGAGTATTGAAAAACCTTTTATTAAAGCGCGACCAATCAGTAGTCATACTCGACTCAAGCAGCCCATCTACGAGATCTGTTTCGCTAAGTCACGATTATTACTAGTTATCTGTGAGATTTTGCGTCAACAAGGTATTGATTACGTTTATATTGCTAATAGTCAAAACCCTAAGGTTACTATGATTGATGCTAAATGGTCATTGATTGAAACCCCGCCATCCGCGCAGAAACTCATTATCAATGCGATTCGTCAACCATTACATGATGATGCTCAAGCAGGAAATTACCAAGCACTGTGGGCTGCAAAAAATATTGAGATCACTACCGATGAGCACGGTATCAATCAAGGCCATGCAGTCATGCCCATCAATAACGCCGCGAGTTGTGCACTTCACGCTGCAACTATTGGAGATAATAAACCGAAGCACATAGC
Source organism: uncultured Shewanella sp. (assembly GCF_947497935.1). Lineage (GTDB taxonomy): Bacteria > Pseudomonadota > Gammaproteobacteria > Enterobacterales > Shewanellaceae > Shewanella. The sequence continues at coordinate 28,676 of NZ_CANMIO010000005.1, read as the reverse complement.
CACCTTGTACTTCAGTAATACAAGTAAGACCCAGATAGTCACTTTAGATGGCAAACAGCAACTCGAGCTATTCTTTGAATTTCCAACTTTGCCCGATAATGGCTACGACATAGTGCACCATTTAGAACTCTCACCACAAAAAGCACTTTTAGATAAATTTAAAGCACGTTATCCCGATGATTACTTGAAGCTTCTCTCTTTAAAGCTTAAACAGCCTACCGATAATATTGAGACTTTGTGGGCCATAGCAGCAATATTTCTTGGCGCCACAAACCAGACACACCAAGCTAGTCCATCGAGCAAAATGGAACTTTGTGATTTCGTGGTCGCCCGCGCCATGTGTCACAAAGGCGCCAATGCGCCACGAGTCGACTTCCCGTTAACTCGAGGCGAGGCGTTTAGAAGCCTTAACTGGTGCAAGACCTTGGGCAGTATTATCAGCTTTAGACTCGCTGAAGAGGAAAACATCGACAAACTCGCTTTTGGTATGCATGACTCTTTTGCTGATTATATCTGTAATTGGATCGAGCATCTGGATCAAAATATCAGCATTAAGACAGTGGTTATCGCAGGTAATAGTTTTGCTAATGAGGTGCTAGCGCAAAGAGTCGCCCTTCGTCTTGGGAAAAACTTTAGCCTCAACACTAATCCGCAGATGGATCTTGATGGACTTAATATCGCTGCCGGTGCTTTGTATCTTAAGCAACGTAGACACTAAGTAGCTGTGACGGTATCCATGACCAAAAATCTAATAAAAAGTCGTTTATGTGTAAAGATCACCGGCATCGTTCAAGGTGTCGGTTTTCGCCCCTATGTGTACCGTTTAGCTCATGAGCTAAACCTAACGGGTAACGTACTTAATAATAGTAAAGGAGTCACCATTGAGATTCAGGGGCATACAGTTGACCTCGCTAAGTTTGAAAATGCCCTTAGAGATCAGCCGCCTCCCCTCGCTCGTATTGATAGCGTTAATGTCACTTCGGTGCAGGTAATTGACGACTGTAATGTATTTGGCATTATACATAGCGAAAATGAGAGCCAAGCCGTTGTTGCGGTATCATCCGACAAATGTACCTGTAGCGACTGCTTTGGTGAAATAAACGATCCAAAAAACCGCCACTTTAGATACCCGTTCACCAATTGTACCAATTGTGGCCCAAGGTATTCGCTGATCAATGCTCTCCCTTACGATAGACCCAATACAGCAATGGCTCATTTTTCCATGTGCCCCGACTGTGAACGTGCGTATTTAGACCCAATGGATAGGCGATATCACGCCCAACCTGTGAGCTGCCCTAAATGTGGTCCTCAATTAAGTTTCAAACAAGCCAACTTAAGTTTGCTCAGCAGTAAAGAACGTGCACTTGAAGATGCAATTCATGCACTCATAGAGGGCAAGATCCTCGCCATTAAAGGAATTGGTGGTTTTCATTTAGTCTGTGATGCCACTAACGATTCGAGTGTCGAACGCTTAAGACAACGAAAGAACCGCCCTGCAAAGCCTTTTGCTGTGATGGTCGAAAGTGTCGAAGATGCGGCGAAATTAGTCACTGGCAGCCAAGCCGAGTGGTTAACTTTAAGTAGTGCTGAGCGCCCTATTACACTCATGCGTAAAGTGACGACACAGGATACTAAAACAAAATCTGATCCCAATTCTGATTTAAATATTAATACTCTGCACGAATCCGTTGTCCAAACAAGCACAACATTAGAGCTGAGTGACTTAGTTGCTCCAGAGATAGACAGGCTCGGTATATTTCTGCCCTATACGCCTTTGCATCAACTGTTGCTCGGCGGCGTTAAGCGACCTTTAGTCATGACTAGTGCAAACTTGGCTGGCGAGCCCATCATTACAGATAGCCTAGCCATCAATAATAAACTGGCTCATGTCATCGACAATATTCTCGATCACGACCGACCTATTATAAATGGCTGCGATGACAGCGTTGTTCAGCTGATCAACGATAAATTGCAGGTTCTACGCTTAGCCAGAGGTTACGCACCACTTTCTTTATATAGTGAAGTCCCGCTAACGGAAAGCATTCTTGCACTCGGCGCCCAGCAGAAAAACAGCGTTTGCTTTGGCTTTGAACATAACCTATTTCTCAGTCCGCATATTGGAGATCTAGTTTCAATTGAAGCTGAAGAATTTTTTCATCACACACTAAATACATTCTCAAGATTATATGGGTTTACTGCCAGCCGACTGGTGCATGATTGTCACCCAGATTACCCGACTAGTCGCTGGGCTTTATCGCAAGCCGTGACTAATACAAACTCGGTTCAACATCACTACGCTCATGTATTAAGTGTCATGGCCGTGAATAAGGTGATAACTCCCGTGCTTGGCTTTAGCTTCGATGGCACAGGTTTAGGTGATGATTATACACTGTGGGGGGGAGAAGCACTTTACTGCGATGTTAACCAATATCAGCGTTTAGCTCACCTTAAACCCTTTGCACTTCTTGGCGGTGAACAAGCGATCAAGCAACCCGTTAGACTCTTGATCGCCATCTTGCTTGAAATATATTCACCACATGAAATTGAAGCACTTAACCTCCCAGCGATTAATGCACTTTCACCTATGATGTTTAACAACCTTGTTAAACTTTGGCAGGCAGGCAACGGTATCATTACCTCCTCAGTCGGCAGACTGTTTGACGCCGTGGCTGTAGCACTAGGGCTGGTCAATGAAACGCTTTATGAAGGTCAAGCAGGGATCTTGATTGAAACTGCAGCTAATAGTCTTAAAACACAGTTTAAGGTGAATAATATTGATGACGACAACACCATCCATTTTCACATAGAACTAATAGATTCACAGTGGGACGCCTCTGAGCTATTACGCCAGATTATAGAGAGGGTAACAGAAGCCCCACTTAGCCAATATCGTACAGCCCTGATCGCAAAAGCATTTATGGATGCGCTGAGTAATATGCTATGTGAATATGCAAAAGACTACCTCAATACGCCCATCGTACTTTGCGGGGGAGTATTTCAAAATCGATATCTACTCGAGCGAAGTCAAAAGCAATTAATAGCTCAAGGTAACCAACTGCTTTCAAGTGACAAAGTACCAATCAATGATGCTGGTATTGCCCTAGGTCAACTTTGGCATGCAATGCATAACAATTATCATGCGTGACACCCGTCACAACGGAATAGACAAAAATCTGATTTGCATCAAGGTCGCAGCGTTCGACCTGCGTGACAATTAATTATAACCAAATAACGGAGTTACCTATGTGCCAAGATTGTGGTTGTTCGATCACTCGTCATGATCATCTTTTAAGTTCGGGCCATTCGCATTCTAAAACTGACGATAATATCGCAACGAACCCTCAGCTCAACGATAAAAAGACCCTATCTGTCATTCATAAAATTTTAGATAAAAACGATATCGAAGCGCAGCATAACCGAGCACATTTCGAAGCTAAAGGGATCACGGCCTTTAACTTAATGAGTAGTCCAGGTAGTGGTAAAACAACACTGCTAGAATATCTTCATGAATACACTGACCTTAAGTATGCCGTTATTGAGGGCGATCTTGAAACCTCCAGAGACGCAGACAGACTCAAGGCCAAAGGCATAGATGCCTATCAGATCCAAACGGGAGCAGCTTGTCATCTCGATGCATTTATGGTGCACAGCGCCTTGCATCATATCGACTTAGACCCTCTAGATATATGCTTTGTTGAAAACGTCGGCAACTTAGTCTGCCCCGCCAGTTACGATGTCGGTACTCATAAAAATATCGTTCTCTTATCTGTGCCAGAAGGTGATGACAAAATTGAGAAGTACCCCGTCATGTTCCGACGTGCTGATTTAGTGCTCATCACCAAATCTGATCTTATGCCCTACTTTGACTTTAGTATGGAGGAGTCACGTGCCCAGCTCAAAAAACTGAACCCAAATGTTGAGTTAATGGAGATATCGGTCAAAGAGCCACAATCCCTCCTTCAAGTCGCACAGTGGCTTGCAAGACATAAGGGAGTAACTGCCTAATGTGCCTTTCAATTCCCTCTAAAGTTGTCACTGTTCATCAAGACGAACAAGCAGTTACTGTCGATACTATGGGCGTTAAACGTAAAGTCAGTAGCCACCTTATCACTGAGCCTCTAGAGATTGGCGACTATGTACTTATCCATATCGGTTTTGTCATGAACAAGATAGACAAAGCCGATGCAATGGAGAGTCTAGCGCTATACAGAGAGATAGTTGAAAAACTCGAACAAGAACAGAAGGATTCTTAATGATAGCCTTAACTGAGCTCTATAAGGGATTCAGGGATCCCGAAGTCATTCGTTCTTTAGCTAAAGAGATCGCCACTCACGCAAAGTTAATAGACGGTACGATTAATATAATGGAAGTCTGCGGCGGTCATACACACACCATAATGAAGTATGGTTTAAACCAGCTTTTGCCAGACAATATCGATTTTATCCATGGGCCGGGCTGTCCAGTTTGTATCATGCCAAAAGAGCGAATTGATCATGCTGCCGCACTAGCGAGCTTGCCAGATACCATTTTAGTTACCCTTGGAGACATGATCCGTGTACCAGGTTCGAACGGTAGCTTGGCACAACACCGCGCAAATGGCTGTGATATCAGACCAATTTATGATCCTCTCGATACCTTGCAGATTGCCATCGACAATCCCGATAAAACAGTCATTTTCTTCGCGATTGGTTTCGAAACGTCGACACCTATGACTGCGGTACTGATCGAGCAAGCCGAAAAGCGTGCCATAAACAATCTAGTTTTCCACATTAACCACGTCCTTGTTCCACCAGCTATTGATGCGGTAATGGCCGATCCTAACGTCAAAGTGAATGCCTTTATCGGTCCGGCCCATGTCAGCGTAATTAGTGGTGCGAAAGTATACCGACCTGCAGTAACCAACTATAACACTCCAGTGGTTGTCTCAGGCTTTGAGCCTGTCGATGTCATGGAGTCCATTTTGATGATTGTAAAGCAAAAAGTGGCATCAAAGGCGGAGTTAGAAAATCAGTATAGCCGCTCGGTCTCTGAAGATGGCAACCTCGCAGCCCAAGAGATGGTAAATCGCTACTTTAAAGTGAGAGAACATTTCCGTTGGCGTGGTTTGGGGCCAATCCCCTCTTCAGCACTAATGTTAAGAGATGAATATCGCGATAGAGACGCTGAACGCGTTTTTGCTGAGCACCTTCCAACCAATGAAATTGATGACCATAAAGCCTGCCAGTGCGGTGATATTCTTCGTGGTTTATGCAAACCCAAAGACTGTAAGGTATTTGGACGCGGCTGCACGCCAGAAACACCATTAGGTAGTTGTATGGTAAGCTCTGAGGGCGCTTGCAACGCTTACTATCGTTATAACGGAGTATAAGTATGAGCCTGAATAACTCACGAAAAATAGTACAACTTAGTCACGGCGGCGGTGGTAAGGAGATGAACCACTTAATTAAAGATCTCTTCTTTAAAGCCTTCGATAATCCTATTTTACGTAGCGAAGAAGATGCAGCGGTTTTACATTTCGACGGTAACCTTGCCTTTACGACAGATTCCTTTACTGTCTCACCTCTTTTTTTCGCTGGTGGAGATATTGGAAAACTTTCCATTGCAGGAACCGTTAACGACTTAGCGATGATGGGGGCTGAACCACAATATCTTAGCTGTAGCTTCATTATCGAAGAAGGTTTTGAAATTGCTCACTTAAAGACCATAGTCGAGAGCATGGCCAGTGAATTAAAACAATCTGGAGCACGTATTGTTTGCGGAGATACTAAGGTCGTTCCTCGTGGTTGTGCCGACGGGATCTTCATTAATACTTCTGGAGTCGGCCGTATCCTGCGAAATGGAATATCGGTAAAAAACCTAACTAGCGATGATGTCATTATTGTATCACGTGATGTTGGGCGTCACGGAGCGGCGATCTTAATGGCGAGAGAGGGATTAACACTCGAGTCAGAGCTAACCAGTGATTGCGCGACATTATGGCCAATAGTCGAACAACTGATAGCTGCCAATATCGAAGTTCATGCAATGCGAGATGCGACCCGCGGTGGCTTATCAGCGGTACTAAATGAATGGGCCAGTGCATCCGATGTCGAGATCAATGTAAACGAAGATACGATTCCAGTCTGCGATGAAGTGAGAGGACTTTGCGAGTTATTCGGCTTTGAGCCACTCGATCTCGCCAATGAAGGCACCTTTATTCTTGCAGTACCAAAAGCGAGTGCCGATGCGACATTAGAAATAATGAAACGCTTCTGTCATTGCGAACAAGCAGCCGTAATTGGTGAGGTAAACGAAAACCGAAAAGGAAAGGTTGTACTCAATACGCCTTGGGGCAGCTCTCGTTATCTAGACTTACCGCAAGGTGAGCTGTTACCGAGGATTTGCTAGTGCACGAGTATTCAATTGTTACCGCGCTAATTAAAGAGTGTGAACGCCATGCAGAGGCCAATAACGCAAATGAAATTAGCCGAGTTGAAATCAAACTTGGAATTCTAAGCGGAGTAGAGCCAGAACTTCTTAGGACTGCATTCGAGACTTTTAAATTAGAGGGGATCTGTAGTAAAGCCGAACTCGTAATGAATATCCAACCCTTGGTCCTTTCATGTTTAACTTGTGGTGAAACTACCGAGCATTCCGACCGAAGTGTGATCTGCGGCCATTGCCAAAGCAGTCAGACTAAAGTCCTCGATGGAGAGGATATGTTACTCATGCAGCTAGAGCTAGTTCAGCCATAGTCGGCTCAAAAAGATAAGCCTTACTCTTATCGGTAAGGCTTATTAATATCTCAACTCATTAATTAAGCTTATCACTCAAAAGCCTGCATGCTGAAACTCATCAGATATCTCCGCATTAGCTCTTCTTAAGTTTTTCTGAGCTTGTTCAAAGTAACTAGGAGACATGTCAATTGCACGCTCAAATAACGCTATCGCTTTTTCATATTTCCCCTCAAGCATCAAAAAGTATCCTAGATCATTTAACGCATCAGCTGGCGACATAGTCTGTTCAAAGGCGGAAAGCGCCCGCTTATAAAAGCCTTTACGAACATAGACAAGGCCTAAATTTGTCCAGGCTCTGTCAAAGCGAGAGTCTTCTCTAAGAGCCTGCCTTAAATATTTCTCCGCCATGGTTAGCTCACCCGTTAAATAATAAGAGTAACCAAGATTAGTAATCAATACCGCGGAGTGAGGCTGCAGTTCAAGAATCAATCTAAAATATTCTCTAGCCCGTTGATGGTTGTTTTCTACATCTTCCAAAATCGCAATGGCGTTATACACTCTTGCCGGCGACTCTCTATTCGGTACTATGAATCGCCCCATTATTTGTTGCATTTCAAGTTCAGCTAACCTTAATTGATCCAGCTCAATCGCCTTTTCTAAGTGTAAACGTGCGTCTCTATACTGGCGTTTATCCATGCTGATAACCCCAAGATCTGCATGAACCATCATAAAATCGGGATCAATTGCGAGTGCCTCATTATAGGCTTTAAAAGCAATATCAGGATTGCCTCTCATGGTATGAATGCGGCCTATTTGATAGAAAGTTTCTGCATTTTTAGCGTTAAAATCTAGTGCTTGTATATAGGCATACAAGGCTTTTTCAAGATTACCAGACTGCTCTTCGTTATGTGCTTTCTGTAACGCTTCTTCCTCAGTCGCTGGTGCCGAAAAATCTGCACTAATTGACGATAAGGCCCCAACATCGAGTAAATCTTGTCGCTCAGGGGCTTTAACTGGTGCCAATGTCTCTTCTGGTGTAGAACTGCAAGCAGAAAGTACTGACAACAGACTACACATCATCCATGCTCTTACTAATACTATTAAGGATGCTTTAAGGCCCACATTACTCAGTATCCACTTATTTGCCATAATCGTCCCCTATTATAATTTTTGACTAAAATGCCTGCCCCCATACTTTCATCACTTTTAGTACAGCAGGTCCAACTGCAACGATAAAAAACGATGGCCAAATACAGCACATCATCGGAAATATCATCTTGACGGCAAGTTTAGCCGCTTGCTCTTCAGCAGCTTGAAGTCTTTTATTGCGGTATTCATCGGAAAAAACACGCAATGTTTCAGCAATCCCGGTACCTAAGCGCATACTTTGCGAAATTGCCGAATTAAGCCCCTTAATATCTTCTAATCCAGTTCTTTCAGTAAACTCCTGTAGGGCGACTTTAATGGTAAGTCCAGCTCTAACCTTACTGCAGACCAACTCTAATTCACTGGCTAGATTTGGGTGACTAAATGCCAACTCCCTAGCAACCCTCTGCATGGCGGCCATTAATCCCAAACCCGCTTCACAACAAACAACTAGTAAATCTAATGCATCGGGAAATCCAACTCTAAGCCGACGCATTCGACGATTAGCAAGTGATTGCAAAATCATTGAGGGAGCAATAAACGCACCACCAATAAAAAGGCAAAAGATATAAAAAGTCCAAAAACCCGAGATATTCGGGAACAGATTTAAGATAAGTAAAGAGATTACGAAACCGAACAAAATGAGCAATAAGCGAGAAGCATTAAAAACGGCTAAAGCATTTTCGGAATGAAATCCAGCATGTATAAGCAACCTTCTTGTTTCATGATTAGAAAAATTCAGAAATGGTTTCTTAGCCATCTCGCCGATACCATGTTCGAGCGTACCAGTAACATCGTGACTAGTTTTAGTAACCTGCCCTCCATTAAGGGTTTTTAATCTTGCTCTGATAGGTGAATAAATACCACTTAACAGATAAGAAATCGAAATGGCTAAAGTGACCCCAGCAATAGCAGAAACCGAATATATAGCCCATTCAACATGCTGAGGATCATCGAAGAACTGACCGAATAAACCAATTAGGAAGTCCATATTACATATCTATCCTTATTAACTTACTAATCCACATACCACCGACAAACATACCGATGGCGCCCCAGATGAGCAATTGATGCCCCTCCTCGGTACCAGTGAGTTCACCAACGTATCCAGGCGTTTGGATATAGATAACGGCAAATAATACAAATGGTAGTAGAATAAGGATCCAAGCAGAAAGTCTGCCCTCAGCAGAAAGAGTTCTCACTCTTCGTCTGAACGTAAAGCGTAAACGAATGACCCTAGCCAAGTTATTAATATTTTCCGCTAAATTACCACCAGTCTCTTTTTGCACCATAACGGCACTGGCGAATGCCATAGCTGATACACTCGGAACGCGCTCGATGAATCCCAAGAGTGCTCTTTTGGTATCTTTACTGTAATTGATATTGGCGAACATAAGGCTAAATTCCTTAGCCAATGGACCTTCCATCTCTTCAGTCACTAACTTAATTGCATCTGAGAACGAATAACCGGCTTGCAATGCCCGTCTTAATACATCTAAAGCGTCAGGAAAGCTTTCTTCTATCTTATCCATGCGCTTAGAAGTATCCCTATTTAACTTAAAATTAAATAAAAATAACATCACGAAAAACAAAAACGCGGCCGCAACCTGCTCCCCTAAATAAATCCACCCCACTACAGCGACTATCGATGCTGATAAGAGAGCAAACATAATATATTGATGACCCATGAGTTTATAATCAGCTAGTTCAAGACGATAACTTAAATTTTCTATAAACTGAAAACGCTCCAACCATCGTCCAATTCGGCCTAGCTTTCCTAAGCGACTCTTGCGAAGTAATGACGTCTCGTAAGTTATATCTCCAGACTCTTCTGAAAGCTTCTTAAGGCGTTTACGTACCAACGCACTATTTGCCCTTTGTGGACTATAAACAGGTAAAAATAGAGCCTGAGATAAGAAAAGTACGGCGATAAAAACGAGTCCGAGGAAAATAACTTGATTAGAAAACATATATTAGCTCCCTAAAATTCGGCAAATGGATCGCCACAATTGAATAGATGGTATGGAAGCTCGATACCATGTTGTTTTAGCTTTGCATGGAAACTTGGAATGACTCCCGTTGCCTCAAATTCTCCAATAATCATTCCTTCTTCATCTATCCCCTTTCTCGTAAAGCGGAAGATTTCAGACATGGTTATTATATCGCCTTCCATGCCATTGATTTCTTGGATACTCGTGAGTCTTCTTCGTCCGTCTTCCTGCCGTTCCAACTGAACAACCATGTCGATAGCGGAAGCAATCTGAGTTCGAATATTACTTACTGGCATATCAAAACCTGCCATACAGACCATATATTCGAGTCGACCAAGGGCATCTCTAGGGCTGTTAGCATGTAAAGTTGTTAAAGACCCTTCATGACCAGTGTTCATTGCCGTTAGCATATCTAACGCTTCACCACCACGTACCTCACCAATCACTATTCGATCGGGTCTCATTCTTAAGCAGTTCTTTACGAGATCTCGTTGAGAGACTTCCCCTTTACCTTCAATATTCTGTGGACGAGTTTCTAGCCTAACTGTATGCGGTTGTTGCAGTTGTAGTTCCGCGGAATCCTCAATAGTAACGATACGTTCATCACTTGGAATAAACCCTGAGAGCATATTCAGTAGAGTCGTTTTACCACTACCCGTACCGCCCGAGACTAAAATATTTAACTTCCCCTTTACTCCCCCTTTAAGCAGCTCAATCATCGCCTCGGTTACCGAACCTATTTCAATAAGCTGTGCAGCATTTAGCTTATCTACCGCGAACCGACGAATAGAAAGAGAAGGACCATCTAAAGCGAGAGGAGGGATAATTGCATTAACACGCGAACCATCAGCAAGCCTTGCGTCAACCATAGGCGACGATTCATCTATTCGTCGGCCTACACTAGAAACGATTCTATCAATGATATTCAAAAGGTGAGCATTACTGTGGAACTTGATATTAACAGCTTCGAGTTTGCCCCTTCGCTCGACGTAAACTCTGTCATAGGAGTTTACGAGAATATCTGATATTGACGGGTCGGCTAACAGGGTTTCTAGAGGGCCAAGCCCTAACACTTCATCAATAATCAGCCCTACAAGACGTTTTCTTGTAGAGAGATTTATTGGCAGATTCAATCCATTTAAAATTTGTTCACAAATTTCACTAATCTGAATTTGTGCTTGATCTTTCGATACAGTCTCAATAAGAGAAAGATCCATCATACTCAAAAGTTTATCGTATAGGGTAACCTTAATATCCTGCTCATCCTGAGTTAATGGCTGGAAATCTTGAATTCGATTACTTTCTTGTCTAATTTCCATATTAGTTTCCTAAAAGTCGCTTCCAAAAACTTTTGCTTTCTGTATTTTGTTGATCATTAATTGGCAAAAATCGTTCCGCTAAAGACCGTACATCGGTAACTAACCGGTGTTTTTTTGCGACTTGAGTGATAGGCTTACCCAGATCAACACTCTCGTTTGATAACTTATAATCATTAACGACTGTGCTAATACTAGATATTCCAATTGCTTCTTCAATATCTGATAACTTTATATTTGAATTTTTGTTATACCTATTTACGATCAAACTTATCTGGCTCTTATTAACCCCCATCCTTTTGGTTAATTGATTTATCAAGTCCTTGGTTTGACGTAAGTGCATTATATTTTGTTGAGTAACAACTAAAATTGTCGCATTCAATAGCAATTCACAATTCCAATCTTCAGGTCCTCTAGAAAAGTCTAATATGACCTGCTTATAATACTGGCGATATTTCCAAATCAGCTCTTTAACCCTACTAAAGTCAACACTTCGTTCTAGAGTCAGAAGTTCAAAAGGCTTAGCAGCAAGTAGGCTTAAGTTGCCCTTCTTAGTCATGGTGCTTTTTAACGCAATCTCATCTAGATCTTCCATAGTTTCAATGACATCGCAAATTGAATATTTTGCGTCATAGCCAAGTATGTGCGATAAAGTGCCATGATGAAGGTCCATATCTAGGAGTGCAATATCGCTCCCTTCTCTTTGCGAAACAACATCAGCTAAACTGGCAGATATAAAGCTTGCTCCTGAACCTGCCTTACCATTTATCACTGCTACCACAGGAGCTAAATCAGCATTCTTTACGAGTCGGTCAGACACTTTCTCTAAAGATGTAAAAAGTTCATGTATAGGTGATGATGAAGGTATAAAATCACTTACATCATATTGAAAGGCCAATCGCAAAATATTCTGTGGCGTATTAAAGCCGATTAAAATAATGTCGCAATCAAAATTTGCCGCAAAAGCTAACGCATTTTTAGCCTCCATTTCATCTGAGGGCAAAACCAATAAAACAAGATTAAACTTATTTTTATCATTAGTTAATTGCCGATCCTCAAAAGATGACAATTGCCAATTTAGATTGTCAAACTGGTTCAAACTTTCTGTAAGCCAAGCAAGAGCCTGACTACCATTGCTTGCCACTACTGCTTGCACAGGAAAAGGTAAACAATAAGAAACAGGTAATTCTTGGTTAATATTCGAGACACATAGCTCTAGCGGTTTATCCATTACGCACCTTACTTCCTTTTCCAATGCAGCTATATTTACTATAGACAACAATCCATAAGGTAGTTGATTATTTACCTATTGATTGAAAAAGAATCAGCTACAATCGGATGTTCCGCCCTTGAAAACCCCCAAGCTCTCTCTAGGTAAAGTTGCAGAAAAGGTGGGAGAATTAAGGGTCTGTGTAAGCCCTGGAACTAAAAATTGATGTTGATAATTGATGATTTCAGCTCTAATTAAGCGAATATCACTGCCATAAACTAAATCTGTAGCATTACTTCCATCTAATTGTAGGTAAGTTATAGACAAGTTATTATTAGTTAGGTTAGGGACTAAATTAGCCCCGTTAAAGAGTGCTTTTGCGCGAATATCCGTGCTAACTTGGCAGACCACAGCAATTCTAGCCGCACGGCGGGCAGCTTCATGTAAAACATTGTAGGTATACAACAGCCTGCCAACTTCTATAGAAGAAAATAAGAAAAGGAAGAACACACTCGCTACAATCGAAAACTCGACAGCATAGACTCCTCTTGTCCTGCTAATGTTCTTCATATTGCCCTCACAGCGTAAGTCGAATTCAAGTTAAAACTTAGGTCAATACCATCCCCTAGTCCGAAGCCTGATAACTGGTCAAAGAAAATCGGGCTCCAGTCGTAGTCGACAGAAATCACCATTATTCCGCTTCCGAGCGGAGATTCTTCGATTGTTATTACTGCAGTGTCAATCTCATTTAGTAATAATGGTGATACGGAGTTAGCACCATGCTTTAAAATCATTTTCGTCTCAGTAATGCAATTATTGCAATTCGCATCCAATACCTTACCAGTTGAATCTGCAGGTACTCCATTTCCTGTCGTTATAACGCTCTGAGATAGATGCCTCGCTGCGTCTCTTATCATTCTAGTCAATTGGCTATATTGATACAGCCCTCGCCCGAACTCAGCTGTTGCGAAGATAATTAGCAAAAAAAAGGGCACAAGCAAGGTAAACTCAATAGTTGCAAGACCTTTTTGTTTTTGAAAACCAGATAATCTAAACATTATTCTCTCCTCACGAATCTGGACTATCAGGATCCCAGTAAAGAACAATCGTAGAACTATCCCCTACATAATTAGGATCGAGTGAAGATTGACCTGAATTAGAACAGTTTTTTAAAAACTCACCCACAATATAAGAGTCCTGACCACTGGTACCCATTTTTTGTGTCAAAAAGAAACATCCAGTACCTAAAATGTCAACAGGGTAAGTACCATTGGCATTAGGATCACAAACTCCGATAACTACCGACATCTCTCGACGTAAAGGCTTTGCATAAGGATCTGAAGTGGTCACGCAACTTGGAGGGATAGCTGCACGATTATCAGTATCATAATCTGACCACCGATAAGCAGTTGCTTTAGAGTCAGGATCGATCGCTGTTTCCATTAGCGCGCTACCATCATCATTGTATAAGAGATTACCATCACTATCCTGAGCATGGACCTCAATGACAGAGACTGGAGTCGCTTCACATATGTTGATATCTCTAGGATTATCTACATTGTTAGTCCCCATCCCCCCCCAATCACCAAACATAGTATTGAACCCATGTTTTATACCAACTGAATTACCCGGTTTAGTGTCAATTTCATCCCCTGGACCTATACACTGATCAGGAGAGAAGTTTCCTGATAATGCATCAGCGATTGCCTTAGAGCCATTATCGCCATCTAAATTAATCAATTGAAAATTACCTGTACCATTTGCGCTAGGCTGGTTTGCACCTATTTTCATCAGATATAAATCTTGAGTTAATCCGAAGTTTTCATCTGCAGATGAATTTTCGTCTCCACAAACTAATAAAGGCGCGATTCTATTCACACATAATAAGTCCTGACTTCGGCCTGCAACTGCCGAAGCTCTAATATTTTTATCAAAATTGAGGATATCCGCTAGGAAATTTGACAGGTTTACATTCTCAACCCTGACTCGAACATACTCACTGCCCTCAGCAAGTATGGGATTGAAGGGATCAGGTAATTCGGAAAACTCCACATGCAATCGACTTGTTACTTGTGTGCTATTAAAGTCAGGACTAGATAATGAAACTGAATTATCTAGTTCACCATTTTCTGAAAATCCCAGATTTTGAAGTAATATCGTGTAGGCGGCTTCCCTAGCTTCAAACAATGTCGCTCCTTGTTGTAGCTCTTTTGCCGCATTTAATGCTGCTGCATCGACTGCATTTTGTAATCGTCCCTTACTTAGCAACATATGGCCACCGTCTAACGCTAAAGCAGCGAAAGCGAGTATTGAAAATAGTCCTATTGTAAACATGACTAATATAGCACCAGATTGATATTGCCTTGCTACAAGCTTTTGATTTCCACATTTAATTACTTTGGACATCATAACCTCTATTTCTGATTACTATGCACTATGCACAAGTGTTAATTACTACTACCTGAGCTGCTTCCAGAGCTGCTTCCAGAACTATTCGCTCTAATAGAACCCATAGTTTTTGAAACTTCGGGTTTAACACTACTCTCACGATAAGACTTCATTACAGCTTCGCCGTAAGTACCATCAAGACTCAGAATAATACCGTCATTACGTTCTGCAGCTTCAGGATCTAATATTTGAACCTGTTTAATTTGATAATGACTTTCTCCCATAGGAAAGTCGTTAACTGTTGTACATCCACTTAAACAAACAATAAAAAATGCAGTAAAACAATTAGTAATTGAAACGTTGGTGTCATTTCTCATAAGTCTTACTCCTAAGTTTAAAGTGAATGACCGTATTTTTGTTGGGTTCCCGTATCATCTAATTGCGAATCTGATTCTGCGGGCTCATAAGGAGTGTCACTAGAATCATCAGATGCTTCTTTGTGAGACAGCTTGCCTAACAAGTAAAACTCAACATCCGACGGCAGAACAAAACCATCTGTAGGCAAGGAGATATCTTTTCGATTGAAAGCTCTGACGAGTCTTGGGGTGACTAAGATAACCAGCTCACTTTGGCCACTTTGAAAGCTTTTACTGGTAAATAGCTGTCCTAGTACTGGTACATCTCCAAGACCGGGTAACTTATCGATATTTTCTCTTAAGGTGTCACTTATCAAACCACTGATAGCGATCGTTTGCCCATCAGCCAGTTCAACTGTTGTTGCAGTGCTTCTTTTTACCAGCGACGGTACGACTAATGAAGTCGACGTATTACCTGATATTGAAAAACCATTTGCGGTACTAATTTCGCTAACGACAACATTGAGATTAAGATTTATTTGTCCTGAATCTAGGACAGTCGGTACAAACTTCACACCAACACCATAATCTCTGTATTCAATGGTTGTATTGCCATTTTCTCCGGGCACTGGAATTGGAAATTCTCCACCTGATAGAAACTCTGCTGACTGTCCACTCATAGCGGTCACATTTGGCTCAGCTAATACTTTTGCTAATCCATTTTGTTTCGCGATATCGAGTGCAAAGTTCATCATTAAATCACCGTTAATATACTGTGCAAATAGTCCTTTTCCGTCTATGCCACCGATACTTCCAGGATCAAAGCCCCCGCCTCCTCCAACAAGACCACCAGATAAATTTGAACCTTGATTAAAGATAAAAAACTTAGAGTCAAATTGCCTTGCGACATTTCTTTGTACCTCAGCAACCACGACTTCTAACATGACTTGATGATCACCACCAATTGTCATCATATTAAGCACTTTACTGGGTGCTTGGCCTCCAGCAGCAGCCTCGGCATAGCCTTGTGCTAACTCAACAGCTGTGTTCATTTTTTGTAAGTTTGAAGCTTGGCCGCTTAATAACAACTGGCCTTGAGAGGTCTGCACACCTAACTTCTCGGAAGGAAGGAACTGAAATAGTCTCGTTTTTAATCCATTTAAATCATGAGTAACTTCAATATCCATGATTCTTGCAAGTTGCTCATTCTTATCCCAGATCATCACATTCGTACTGCCTAATTGTTTTCCTAAAATATATAGTTCGTCATTAGGCAGTAATTTTATATCTGCGATACTAGGATTCCCCACAGACACTCTATGGACAGGTCCCTTTAGCATCAAAACTCTGGATTTAAAAATGGGGATCAATTGGACATTATTTCTAGCTCCTGCAGTTGGTCCCCCAGCATAAGCTGTTGATAGCTGTAATATTGCCAATAAACAAATAATTGAACAGTTGCGAAGGAATGACATGTTATTCTCCTTAAAACATGAATCTATTTGGTCGAAACCAATAAATGATTAGTTGTCGACTTTTATCTCTTGCTCACTCATGCCTTTAAGCAAAAAAACCTTATGTTTTTTAGTTTCTGATACTCTGGCAAACTGTCCGGCTTCAACGGGTTGAGAAGGTACTTCATTATCAATTTTTTCTGTTTTATTCGCTTTTTCAATATCAGCTAATTCTATAATCGCCGTGTCATTGGGGTTTCTTAAAGCTAGTTGCAAAGAGCCTCTACTTTTAGCAATCATCAATGTCTCTGCCTGCTCTAAACTTAACTCTAATGTTACCGCTCGTACTAAGACTGGTTTATTTTCATCATTCGATGCTTTTTGGTCGATAGCTAAAATTTTCACATTTGAAAGAACAATGTCCGTTTTTAAACCACTACTGGTAAATATATTAATAATATCCACCCTGTTTCCGGGTAGAAGAAAACCAGCCACACCAACGACATCGTTAACTCTAATCGTGACTGCACGCATTGTCGGAGTAATTAAACTTGCTAGTGTGCTGCCCTCTCCTTTAGGAGTTAACCGCTCTTTGCGTAATACCTCCCCCTGATAAAGTCGATGCTTTACAACTTTGCCTTCAGCCTCGGTAATATCAGTAATTGCCCCTTCCGGAATTAAATTGTCAGCCACTGGGGTTAAGGCTAGATGCTTTCTCTCTATTATCGTTCCCAAAGGCACCTCTGTTACCATAGTAATGACATTGGAAGTCATTCCTACTGTTTCTGTTTTAGTATTTGTTTTCAGCCAATTCTGCGCAAGATAAACGGCAGTAACTCCAAATACTAATGACAAAATGACAAATAAGACGGTTTTATTATTCATCTGTCGCTCCTAAAAATGTAAACAATTTATACAAAATATATCGACCAGGAAGAATCAACCAAGGACGGCGTAACAACTGGTTCAAACTCCATAAAGCTAATTTGGTCTGACATAATCCCTAATAAATCCCTTGGGTAACATGGTATTAACGGTTTGTTATATCTCTTGTGATACTCAACTAATAAATACTGAAATACTTCTTCAGTACAACTTAAGCCTAAATCTTCGCAAACTTGAAACCATATTTTTCTATATAGTTCTTCATCTAAAGCATCGAAATGAATTTTGTACCCTAGACGCCTTAAAAAGGCTTCATCTACAAGTTCCTTTGGATCAAGGTTAGTAGAAAATAATAGGATCAGCTCAAAAGGGATCTCAAAATGTTCACCAGACTGCAGACTTAAAAAGTCTCTTCGCTCTTCCATAGGAATAATCCAGCGATTGAAAAGTTGTTTAGCACTAATCTTTTGTCTACCTAAATCATCTAATAATAAAATCCCGTTATTCGCTTTTAACTGCAGCGGTGCCATATAAGTACGACTGTGGCTGTCGAACTGAACCTCTAGCATTTCAGCCGTCAATTCACCGCCTGTTATACGTAGTGGTCTTTCACATTTAAGCCACCTGGGATCATGTCCTTCAGACAGATTAAGGCTATTGCCTTTATCTTGCTCCTCAACTTTATGATGTAATTCGGGGTCGTAAACTTGAATGACTTCATTGCCTATCGCTAGGGCATAAGGAATTAATACGCTATCACCTAACGTCAGGTTCAAATGACGGCATAAGTAACTTTTTCCAGTACCAGGAGGACCATAAATAAGTACTGGCCGACTAGAGTTCATTGCAGGGCCGATTTTAAAGAGTAAATCTTTTGGTAAAACAAGCGCTGACAACCCTTTTTCTAACATTTCAAAAGTTATTGCCTTTGACCTACTAGATTGTTTTTTACAAATATCTGAATACTGCTTCAATGGAACTGGCGCCAGACCAAGATACCCATTTCTGGACAAGGCCTGCTTTGCATGAATTTCACCTCCTGCACTCAAAGCATAGCGCATTTGGCCATCAGAAGTGGTCTGCCTGTTTTCAACCCAAGCTAAGGATTTTGCAGTATCCAACAATTGCTGAATGATACCACCTGTTACACCAATTAAATTTACAAGCTGCTCTCTAGTTAGCACACCCGCCGACAAAAGGTGCTTGGTAACGAGATCAAGCAGTAAAGATTCAGATACCCCAGTTTCTTTAATTGTTTTGGGACGTGGAGCTAACTGAGGGTCCATTTGCAGAGCAGAAGAATTTGAAATAGTAGATTCAGTAACCAGCTCTTCTCTAGGTATATTCATGGCACGTGTCCTACGATAATAAAGAGTGACTAATTGAGGTATACAAGTGTGTAACATCTTGATTTAGAGAACATGCCCATAACCAACCTATTGCTAAGGCTGGAGCATAGGGCACTCTTTGGCCAGCAGCCTCTCCTTCTTCGGGCTTAAAATACGTTCTTAAATAAAAGCAATCCCAATATCTCTTTAATGTCTTAAAACACCCAGAAAACCCAGACCGCCATATGATAAGTAGTGCACTGGTTATTGCGCCAGCGACAATGCCGTAGAGAATGCTCCAAATAAGTAAATTGGGTCCCATTAAAGCGCCTATCCCCATCATAAGCTTTATGTCTCCAGCGCCCAGTATTTTGAATATAAAAGTTGGAAATAAGATAATAAATGCGAGGCTAAAACCGATAAAAGAGAGCATTAATCCATTTAATTGAGCAAAATAACTATTTATTAGGAATCCGCAGAAAATAGCGATTAAACACAGCCAGTTTGGTATTTTTTCCTTTGTTAAATCAATGGCAATCGCTATAGTAAAAAAAGTCCCAGCGGTGATGACTTGAAATAACAATTGATTGTCGGCCATATTAGTCCCTTAGTTTTAAAACATAAGATTACCCACAATAGAGTGAGTAATCTTTAATCCCTTATCTGTTATGGCTTTAAGGGGTAGTAGTTGTCGTACAATCAGCTGAGTTACCATTAACAGCCGAAGCCAAACAGTCAATTTTATCCGTTGCGTTTGTACCTAAGGTATTAAATGCTGCAATCATGCCCCCAACAACTAAACCTCCCGCGATCGCATACTCAACAGCTGTTAAGCCACTTTCGTCCTCAACAAACTCTTTTAATAAAACTTTGATATCCATAAATTTATCCACCTTTTCGTCCTATATAAAAATGAGCTACAACTAGTTCGGCTAAAGAATGAGCTACAACTAGTTAGGCTACAAACGCAAAATTTAGTTTATTGCTTAAGTAACGCTGTTATTAAAAGTAGCAAACGCCTATTTAACTCTCCATGTGGAATAATTCATTGGTCTACTTTGTAGTTATCGAGCCTTTTTCAATTAGACTCTAAACTGTAAGTATGACTCTTGCTAAAATCCAATTAATATCGTTTAAGGCCCAATAGCTAGCCTAATCATGAAACTTTTAAGCTGGAGTTATTCTTTGGGGTTAGACAATTCTAGATTGCTAGTATACGAATCTTTAAAATTGCTATTTAAGCAGGAGTAAAAACATTACAAAATCAGACCACATTATTATTCGATAAAAATTCAGCATAAAAACGTTACAATAGAAAAACCAACGAGTTTACTAGGTTAATAGTCAAAAACTCAGACTATTTAATGATTAAAGACCGCTCTAGCATCAAAGCATGATTCATGTGTCAACTTTACGTAGTAAGACAGTTAGAACAGTATTAAAATCGATCTATTAATTTATACACGCTGGATATCTCATATTTAACGCCAAACTGTTTCTCTATGTACAGTTGAACATCTCCACCAGTCAACTTGACTTTTTCTCCGTGATGACGCTTATTTTTAATATAGTTCTTTAGCTGTACAAGCTGATCTTGATTAAGTGTACTGGGCCTTCCACGATGGGGCTTATCTTTTAACCCCTCTAAGCCACTTGATAGATAGAGGCTTATCCATCTATTTACGCTGGTACGACTAACTTTGAGAAAGTCTGCAATTTGGTAACGAGACTTCCCATCTTGAAAGTGCAATACAGCTAACAACTTAAGTTTCATTCTCGCATTTTTCTCTTTACGAATAAGTTTAGCTAACATGATGTTATCGTGGCAAAAACTGTCCATTGTATACTCCTAACTATCTCTTATCTGTAAGCGACCATTTTTATCGATCCAAACGCTTTGATATACGATGTTGATTGGAAGCCGACTCGTCAATCTAAAATGAATTGTTTTGCTATTTTTAAGTGCTTTTTGAAACAGAAGCTGAGTTTCTAAAGACTCTTTGCTTATTAAGTATTTAGCGAAGAGTTCTGGTTCAGAGAGTCTAATACAGCCGTGACTAAGGGCTCTATTAACACGTTTAAACAAATTCTTGTTTGGAGTGTCATGAAGAAAAATTGCACCTGTGTTGGGAATTGTAAACCGAAACTTTCCTAAGGCATTTTTATCCCCTGGTCGCTGAACTAGCACACTATTCTTTAGCTTGGTCTTTAAACGGTCCGCATCCATACCTGCAAGATTAGGATCCTCGAGCCCACTTTCGTAACTCTTTAATACAAAGTCATTATTTTTAAGATAGTTAGGCTGTTTCTCAACCTGTTGGAGTATATCCTGATAAATGATACTTGCCGGTGGTGTCCAAGTTGGATTAATTGTAATGCTACTTACAACCGTGCTTAATTCTGGCGTTTTGCTTGTAGGTTTTCCCACAATGACTGGCATATTCAACTGCTCTACACCGTTTTTACTAATCCGTAATGTATAATCGATAAGGTTAACCGAAACATATTCTGTCGCTTCATCAAACCTTTTTAAGCTTGATTTTAAAGCCTTCTGTAGTTGCGTTACTCTGACCTTAGGTTCAGTATTAATGGATGACAGCGTCAGAGTTCCTAGTTTACCGTTTACAGAGAGCCCATGTCTTTTTTGAAAACGTTTTAGACCAGCTTCAACACTAGGATCATAAATACTCTCTCGGTAGGCAGAAAGAGTATGAGGCTCCATATCTCCTAGTTTGACTAAGATCCACCTGAGCTTGGCAACCTCTTTAACTCTTAATCCTAACCTTAGTTTAATCGGCGTAATCATAGGCCACTGATAACGCTCTAACGACTTGTAGTACTTAATTTCTTTTCTATAAATTTCTATATCCTTTCGCTCAGCTAACTTAAGATACTGTTCAGCAGATAATGAATAACTATTTTTTTTTATTGAAAAAATGTTTTTGTTTAATAACTTAACTAAATTCGTATCATTAATTAGTTCACTAGAATTCTCTATTGCACCTAGGTCAACAGCAAATGTCTTCAATAGTAGATTTGGGTTATCAGCAAACTGGTGCTGTTCGTCACCCCCGTATGCAACAGCGGAAAACCAAATGATTAGAATACTAATAAAGAGGCGGTACAAAAAATTCTTTTCTTTTTTCACCAATTCAGTTCCTATCTAACACAATGTATACATCATCAATAAAACGAAAATTGAATAAAGATTAAGACTAACTAAAACCCAATAATAGGCTTCGTAAAAATCATCATTTCATAGGTTTAGTACAAAAAACGTCTATTTGGCAAGGTCTTAAACTAATTTTTTTGTCAATGCTTTAGTGAGTAATGCATGCATTTACTTGGAAAAAACATTTATTTTATATTCAGCTTTTTCCTAAAGCTCTTCTATAATCAATGTGATCATTTCTTAATTCTACCTCTAAATGTTTTAAAACATTAGGAAACACCTATGAAAAGAGTTTGGCTAGAGCTGAATGCAACAACTGCACTATTAATGACTGGTGTGACTCTTTTACTCTTGTTAAACGCTAATGCCATGCATACCGATTACCTGATGACGAAAGAGTTAAGAACGACTAATCCATCAGGTTCGAGCTTAGCTGAGCGTTACTTGATTCTTGGGAGTTGGCCTGCATCGAAAGATCATGACTTTGTATCTTCAGATTTTTATTATCCAATCAATAACAATAAAGCTGCGTCACAACAGGAGCAAAGATGATTGAAAGTACAGAGTCACATAAAGCTAGTATAAGTTTGGTCAGAGTATATTTCAGAACCCTTGGTATTTTGTTTTTATTTACTCTCTTGTTAATTAACTTTAAATCTTCGCTTCAAGCTTATTCAGTAATGTCTCTAGCCACAACAATGAATAGCTTAGACAGTAATTTTTTGTCTGCACATGGGCTAATCTACGACGTTTTATTTTTTTTCGGTTTCCTGTTGCTGATACATATTATTTGGTCAGGAGTTATTACGATTTCGACTGTAGAGCCTTGGTTCAAACTTAGGGATAAAACGCAGGAAGATCTTTATTGGTTATTGCTTATCGGTCTCAATATTACTTGTTTAATTGCTATAAATTCCTATTTTTACCCAACTTCTTTAGTTTCATATTTCAGACACACACCGCTTACTGAACCACAAATTTGGGGAGGGTTATCATTTTTTTTGATCTTAACCTTTTATCGTGGCTTATTGACTTTAGCTTCGAAAACAATAGTAAGTACGATCTCGCTGTTAGCAATGGTTTTACTCATCTCCCCTTTCGTCTCAACCAATCTGACATTCAGTCAAAGCTCTAAAGTACCAAATATCATTATTTTAGGAATAGACGGTCTTAGACCTGATCATTTAGAGTACTTAGGAGCAGACCCACAAATTGCTCCAAATTTGAATCGCTTACTCAACAAGATGGCAATATACAAAAATGCTTATACTCCTCAGGGCAGAACTTACGTTGCGTGGATGAGCCTTCTCACAGGTCAGTACCCTGTTAATAATGGAGTTAGGTTTAATTTAGCTCCTCCAGAAATGGTTAATAAAACACTACCAGCGATTGAGATATTAAAAACGAGAGGGTATCACACTACTTATGCTATAGATGAGCGTCGTTTTAACCAAATAGACTCGAGTTATGGTTTTGATAACACTGTCGGGCCAAAAGCTGGTGCAGCTGATGCTTTCATTTCAGGCTTAGGCGATCTACCTTACTTAAACATTATGCTAATGCACCCCTACTCAAGCAAAGTCCTCCCGTATTTATATAATAATAGAGCCTACGGAAAAGCATATTCGCCAAAAACGTTTAATAAAACAATCATTGACAGTTTACCGTCTAAAACACCTCACTTTCTTGCAGTGCACTATTGTCAGTTACATTGGCCATATACGTCTAAAGACTTCATACCAAAGCCATTAGACAGCTGGGACGGAAATTATAATCACTACATGTATAAACAAATGCTTCTCAGTGTAGATAACCAAGTTGAAGATCTATTTATTCGCTTAAAACTAAGAGGTATGCTCAATAATGCAATTGTGTATATCATTTCTGATCACGGAGAAAGTTTTAAGTTAAGTAGTCACCAAGCCATTAGCACTGAGACCTCTAATCCAATACCCAAAACTAAATCATGGGGGCACGGCACTAATATTTTGGATCAACAACAAACTCAGATCGTGTTGGCTCGAGCTGAATTCAAAAATGGTGAAATCATTACACCAGAAAATGTCATACATGGACTTTATTCCCTTGTCGATATAGTTCCAACAATATTAAGCTCGTTAAACATTTCAACCGAATCCGTTCTAGACCTTAAAGACACAAAATTTGATGGCGAGGTTCTTCCTCGCTCTGCAGATGGAGTGACTCTCAAGAGGTATGTTTTCGTTGAGTCTTCCGTCCCTGTAAAATCCATAAATAAAAGCTTTATCGATAAAAAAGATGTTATGTCAGAGACCGCTTCAAACTACGAAGTAAGAGATGATGGAAAAGCCTACATGCGGGTGCAAAACTACATTGAGCTCATAGCTAAGAAACAGCGAGCAATCTACTTTCAAAAGTGGCAATTGAGCTTACTACCTGATTACGACTCTCCTGTGCTTTTAAATACTGAAACAAAGAAAATTTATGCCGTAGATGACTATGATGGTGATTTTGATTGGCGGGCGATGCTTAATGAATTATGTATTCAATACAAGGGGGATCCAGGGTTTGATCCAAGCTCTTTTTGTAAGGGGATAGATTTAAGTTTTAACTCATTAGATAAGCTTGCAGGCAGTAAACACTAAAAAATCAGCTTAATTTTTAGTAGCAATTAATGACAATACACTGTTTACAAAACATATTCCGATTACAAGCAAGACAAATAACGCCAGTAAAAGCCTATTTGATGTCTGAATAATGATGACAAAAAGAGCACCTTAAGTGCTCTTTTATACAATCAGTTCTAGCAACTGATTAAGCTTCTGATACACGCTCAAGCTTTGCCAGATAGAAACCGTCAAAACCTGTTTCTGCTGGACTTATTGTTTCATCTTCGATGAACCTGAAGTGCTTGTTTTCAGATAAGAATGCGTCGACTTGATCGCGGTTTTCTTCCGGCATAATCGAGCATGTAGCGTAAACCAATATGCCACCCACTTTCACCATGCGGCTATAACTTTGCAAAATATGCTTTTGAAGCTCCACCAGTACTGGTAATCGCTCAGGGGTATCACGCCATTTTGCATCAGGATTACGTTTAAGTACGCCTAAACCTGAGCATGGGACGTCTAATAGCACTCTGTCAGCGGTCAACTTCAAACGTTTAATGGTTTTACTACTGGCGATAATTCGAGTTTCAACGTTGTGAGCACCTGCACGGCGTGCACGCTGTTTTAGGTTATCCAGTTTCCACTGCTCAACATCCATCGCAAGTAAGCGGCCTTTGCCCTGCATTTGCGCTGAAATAGATAAGGTTTTACCTCCAGCACCGGCGCACGCGTCTACCACTCTCATTCCAGGTTTAGCATCTAGCGCCAATGCAACCAGTTGTGAACCCGCATCCTGTTGCTCAAACCAACCTTTCTTGAACGCTTCAGTTCTAAATAAGGCAGAATCAGATACCACCTCTAAGGCTGTATCAACACCTTCAACTGTAACGGTTTGTACACCCTCTTTACGAAGTGCATTTGCAAGTTCTTCTCGGGTACACTTGAGGATGTTAGTACGCAAAAAACGTTTAGCAGGCTTATTAAGTGCGGCTCTTTCTGCAGGCCACTTGTCTCCCATCTGCTTCTGGCCCATCTCATTTAACCAGTCTGGGCAACCATCCCAAAGTACAGGTTGAGCTTTTGCAGACTCGATACGAGTTGCTAACACTTTAGGGTCGATTTGCAACGAGTACTGCATTTTCGGCAAAGGGAGTTCATTAAATAGGTGCCACGCATTTAGTAAACGTGTGCCTAAGCGGGCCATCTCATCTGGTTTCACATCTGATAAGTAACAGTAAAGGTTCAATCTTCTAAGTATATCGCCTACAACAAAGGTAATACGCCCCTGCTCAGTCGGCTCTAGCTTTAAGCCGGAAAAATGCTGCGAATAAGCACGGTCAAGTGGCTTACCCTCTGATAAAACAAGGTCGAGAATACTGATCACAAGTTCATTTGAGCTGGGAGATAGCGAAGATTTTAACATTAAAAGTTACCGTAAATAGAAAACGCTGCGATCATAGGAGCAAAGCTTGCAATACGCAAGCTAACTGCTCCAAATCCGATAATAAAAGCGGTAACTTAAGTGGCAAATACACTCGCTGTAGCGTATCCGTTAAGATAAGGTCTCTTTCTCCACAATATGGAAAACTAAAATCTTAAAGGGAGTTAAACTTGCTTAGCATGTTAGCCAGATTGAAAGCTTACTCTTAAACAGGTACTGATGAATTTACGAGATAGAGAATGTCTGAAATATTAATCCCTAAGCAGTTTCAGTTAATTCTTCAAATAACTGGCAATCTAACGAAAAGATACCGCTATTATCTAGCGGCATCTCTATGATTTAACTTTTTAGTTGATAGTCACTGCCATCTTTTGCTGTAAATACTTGATCTTGCATAGAGGATGCTACCACCGTATTTTCTATGTTAATCAAACTGATCCAATACTCATGCCCTTCCAACTGAATATCCTGTATGTTGGCAAGATCTCGGCTGGTATTAGCCTTACTCCTATCGAAGGTTAACTCCACATGAGTGCCTCTGTCCTTCAACAGAATCGCTGTTGGTTCACTTTTATGACCGTTTAATGCAACAAACTGCTTAGGCTGGCGTAAACCTGTTTGGGTACCGTCTGCCATAAATACCAAAAGTTGCTGATAGTAGATCACATAGCTACAGGCATTTTTATGAGAACCTTTAGCGAGTGGAAACTTAGCATCTAGAAAATCTTTCGCACTTAAGGCCGCTATGTCATTACTTGCCACTTCGACAAGTTTCACATCAACAAGCTCTGCACCAATATAATGACTGTTATTACTATTTACTTGAGTACTATCATTAGTCGTTGTTGATATATCCATGGCCTTACCCTCATACTTTTGAAACTTAGCTCGTTATCAGTTTGAATCACAATCAGTGCGTAATCCGTTTTCTGATTGCTTGATTTGTAGTCTAGTGTAATTTTCATTACAATTTCACAATAAAAATTTTACATTGTGAATTTTACAGAATGAAAAACAATCAGAGCTTGATCAGAAAGTCACATTTTCTAGGCACAAAGATCCGAAACTTGCGCAAGAGAAACCACCTAACAATGGAAGATCTCTCAGCTAGGTGCGTACGCGTAGATCCTGAGTCTGCTCCCTCGGTGTCCTATTTATCGATGATTGAACGGGGTAAAAGAGTACCAAGTTCTGGAATGTTGGCAGTCATTGCCGCCGTATTTCAAAAAGAGATGGACTGGTTCCTAGATGATGTGCCAGAAGATGATGCTATTACGCCAAATAAGGGACGCCGTGGTGGGATAAGTGGTATGGCCTTAGAGCCAAGTTTTCTGTTTTCTAACGATATTTTACAAATTGCGATTCCAGAAATGTTGTCGCAAACAGGTACTACAGGCAGAGAATTTGCCCACTTATTAATTCGTGCTCATCAGGAACATCATCAGAACCACTTTCCAGATCTTGAACGTGCCGCCGAGGAAGTGGGTCAAAAACGATTACCGCTAGGGATTAACGATCTCAAAGATATCGCTAAGTCATTAGGGTTAAAACTAAAATGGGTCGATAGAACGCCCCAAGAAGTCGTCGATGAAATGGGAGTCAGTACCACTCATGTAGTGACATCATTTTTCGAACCGGCTTCAACCATCTATTTAAACAAGATGCTTAAATCTTATCCAACTAGGCTTAAGTACGACTTAGCTGTGCATATTGGCCATTGTGTCCTACACAATAAAGACGGTCTAAAATGCGTCTTGACTGCCGGAAGAAGACATACTGCTGCCGATGATGAGATCAGCGCTCCTGTTTCATCGACACTGAATTCACAAGATATTTTACATGCTTGGCGAGATTTTGAATCCAGCTTTTTTGCCGGTGCTCTGCTCTGCCCTAAGGTGCCCTTCAGGCAACTTCTAGACCGTCACGGATATGAAATCAATGTAAATGAAACTCTGGGGATCTCCGCATCGGTAGCAATGCGTCGCATGACGGTAGTTTCACCTTACCCGCACTGGCATTACTTCGATGCCTATGCACCTGGTAAGCTTAAGGCAGTTTACCGAGGAAACGGTATTCCACTACCGTGGGGAAATATGCGAGTTGTTGAAGATCCTTGCCAACATTGGGCCGTATTTCGAATGATTAACGAGCCAAAGGTAGGCACTTCTGCGCAAATCTCAATTTTAGATGTCGCTGAAAAGCCGAGGATTTATTGCTGTGAATCGATAAAAGTTGAGGATATGGCGGGTAATAACCACGTACTATGTGCTGGAATCGATCTTAACCCGGCTATTGATGCCCAAGGTGGCGATGCTGCAGCCATTGCTGCAGAGTTAAAGCAATCTTGCGCAACTAACAGTGGCTCTGTTGAGATGTCGAATAGTATTAAGAAAGATTTAATGAGTGTAGCTAAAATCCTCAATATCAACTGGATTGAAAGAGGAATTGAAAATGAAGCTCGCCTAATTTGTGCTCGAGGTGCAGTTTGCCCAAGGCAACCTAGTTGTTATCAAGCGGGAAAATCTCAGTGTAGTGGGAGCTAGAGACGATTGCAGCGGCGTTAAAGCAATCTTTCGCAACTAAATAATAGCTCGGTAGAGATGCCAAGTAGTATTAAGAAAGATTTAATGAGTGTAGCTAAAATCCTCAATATCAACTGGATTGAAAGAGGAATTGAAAATGAAG
>NZ_CANMIO010000004.1 GCF_947497935.1 uncultured Shewanella sp. | reverse complement strand
AAAGCAGGTGGCTTTTGTGTACAGGAAGTACTTATCCTCGAATGCCATGGATGGTATAGGAGAGGAGTTGCGTTTGGCGTTGTCCCGTCCTGAGATAAGGTGGGAGCATCACTTAAAATAGGCATAAATGCCATTCTTAGCGGTAAAGAGTCGACGTCGGTCGATAAATGTTCCAGACAATATCGACACTTCCGCCATCCTTGACGGTCGCCCGCCACTGAGCTTGGCCAGAAACTGCATCCATGCGTTTCAGGCATTCGGCACTTCTGACGTTAACAAATGCCTTGATGGCATGGATGCCAAAGAAAGGCTACGTGCCTTGGCTCCAGTTTCGTAACAAGCTACTCGGGCTACATAGCCCTTGAATACGTTGTATCCAAAGCAGGGCTTCTTCGCCTCCATGTGTTCGCTGCGCGAACTACGAGAGTCGCTCATTCCCTGGCGCTAACTCCCTGTCACTAATACTAAATATTTATACCGTTCGATATAATATGCCGAAAAGTTTTAACATATTAGCTTGAGTCGCTAGACATTTGTATCTAGCTAGGTAGTCTAAGAGTCCTCAAATGGACTGGAGAAGAGTGCTTAATGAATTTGGCTAACCTTTATTATGTTTACGATCCTATGTGTAGTTGGTGCTGGGGTTATAGGCCGACTTGGTTAGCACTAGAGTCACAACTGCAGACTGCTCATCCAGAACTTAATATTGAGTATCGCTTGGGGGGCTTAGCGCCTGACTGCGATGATCCTATGCCCGATGAGATGCAACAATTTTTACAGCGAACATGGCACCAGATTGCCGAGCAGCTAGACACTCAATTCAATTTCGACTTTTGGCAAAACTGTCAGCCTCGTCGCTCAACCTATCCCGCTTGCCGCGCAGCGTTGTTAGCTAGAGAAGTTGGTCTGGAGCAAGAGATGATCTTAGCGATTCAGCAGGCCTACTATCTCGAGGCTAAAAATCCTTCCGATAACGTTACCCTAATCGAGCTTGCTGTGGGCTTGGGCTTAGATGAGGAGTTATTTACTAAGGAACTACTGAGTGACACAACCAAGGTAAGATTAGATGAGGAGATCAGTCGTACTCGACACCTGCCTATCCAAGGGTTTCCCTCGTTAGTGCTACTGGTGAATGGTGAGTTTTTTCTTGTTGAGCTTGATTATCAACATTGGCAGACAAGCTATCAGCAGATCAGAAGCTTATTAACTGACTAGTCGTTATTCTCTAGCTTCTAGTTCTAGTTTCTAGTCGCGGTTATTCAATACAGCTTACCCTGTCATCACTCTTGATGGTCAGTTCTAGTACCTTCATATATTGATCATTGGTCACCTTGCCACAGCGGCCACTAATATATGTCCCCGATGATAAGCGAATGCGGTAAGCATAATCGCCATCAGATTGGTCAGTGCTATGGTGAATACGCATAGTCTGTTTGGGGCCGATATTATCAAATACTAAGTTATTGCTTGGTAGGCTGACTTCGACTCTCGTGAGCAGCTGCCCTGACTGATTGATGACCTTTACGCTAGGCATGATAAACAGGTAGGCGTGGTAACCAATAAATAGGCATACAAATGAAAAAGCCAAAAACTGTAGGCAAGTTCGCATCAATTCTCCTAATGACCACAGTCGATATTGAGGCTGAGTCATAATGATTTAGCTGCAATAAGTATAGAAAATGCTGTCGTTATTTCATTCTATTTAGCGACTTTTTAATTAATATCGTATTCGTTTAGCCACGAGCGATTGTCAGGTCGGAAATATAACCATGCTCAGTACTTTGCAGCGCTTGCTTTAGCATGCCTGCGGCTTCGTCGGCGCTCATAAAGTTGCTGGTGTTGGCCGCCCTACCACTGTTGGGCCAAAAGTCAGTGTC
This sequence comes from uncultured Shewanella sp., assembly GCF_947497935.1. Lineage (GTDB taxonomy): Bacteria > Pseudomonadota > Gammaproteobacteria > Enterobacterales > Shewanellaceae > Shewanella. The sequence continues at coordinate 367,353 of NZ_CANMIO010000004.1, read as the reverse complement.
CATACCGCCAGGATAGACAGCAATCAGTTTCATCGGGCTGTTCTTCAGTTCTAACCGCACGGACTCGATCAAGGCTTTGACCGCCCATTTAGCTGCGCAGTAGGTTGACTCTTCGGCTTTTGGTACCAGTGCTGCCGTCGACATCACGATGACAAGTGTTACCGTTTGCTCTCTATAGCGCTTGACCGCTTCGCGCAGCAAGAAGATTGCCGAAGTCACATTGTTATTGAGTAGGTCTTTAATCGCTTCTGGAGACTGAGTGTCGATAGGGCCAAAATAGCCGCTACCAGCGCTATGAATAATCATAGACGGGGTCTGCGGCAGGGTATCGAATAGGGTTTCGACCGCAACCGCATCACTCAGATCGGTGACTTGTGCCTGACAAGGATAAGTAATGGATTTAGCAACTTGCTGTAGACGCTCGCTATTACGACCACTGATACAAATTGCTTGCTCTTCGCCATAACACTTGGCGAGCGCTGCGCCTAATCCGCTGCTGGCACCTGTAATGAGTATCATAGTGGTCCTTATTGTTTGCTAACGATTTGCTGTTTCTATCTTGGTTCTTTTAGCCCTCTTGATTAAGTGGACTTATTCGATCTCAAGAATGGCTTGTTCGAAGTCAATCTGCTGGCCATCTTCAACCAAGATGGCACTGATCACACCGGATTTATCGGCAGTGATTCGATTGTTCATTGTCATGGCTTCGATAATACACACTACATCGCCAGCCATTACTTTTTGGTCGATAACACAAAGTGGCGCTTGGCTCGTCTTGTCGGTTAAATGAATCGTACCGACCATGGGCGAGAGCAGTTGGTGGGGGAAGCCTTCGTCATTATCGTCGCGACCGCCTAGGTGTGGTCGAGGCGTTGCTGGTGCAACGCTGCTAGCAGGTGCCAAGAAAGTCTGGGTGTTAGCCGGTATAGGCACTGGGCTGTGGCGACAGATCCGTACCGACTCTTCACCTTCTTTTATCTCAAGTTCGGCAATATCAGACTCTTGTACAAGTTCGATAAGCTTCTTGATCTTGCGAATATCCATAGCTTGTTTTAAACCTTATTTATCAGCCGCATTAATGCGTGCAATCGCGGCTTGTAGCGCAAATTGGTAGCCTTGAGCACCTAAGCCACAGATCACCCCGATGGCTTTATCGGAAAAGTAGGAGTGATGACGAAAAGGCTCACGGCTGTGCACGTTAGAAAGGTGCACTTCTATATAAGGGATAGCGACACCGAGCAGGGCATCTCTTAGTGCAACGCTGGTATGGGTAAAGGCCGCAGGGTTGATTATCACCATATCGGCGTCACTGTTGTGAATAGCCTCGATAAGCAAGTGCTCGGCGTTAGATTGAATATGCTCTAACTGCACCCCCTCCAGGGCTGCACTTTGCTTAAGTTCATCGACGATCTGCTCTAGGGTGTGGTGACCATAATGGCCGGGTTCACGGCGTCCGAGTAGGTTTAAGTTGGGGCCATTAACTAATAAGATCTTGGGTTGGCTGCTCATGAAGATTCCCTTGGAAAACAGTGTTAGTGTGCGCTTGCCTTGATTTCAACAAAAAACAACGCGGTTGTCGAACCTTACATGGTGAAAGTGCTAATTATTCAGACCGATTCTATAAAGTTAATAGCTTAGATTTCATAGCATAGATTTAACAACACAGGTTTAATAACCGGATTTGTTTTGCCGCAGGGCTTTAGTTGCCCCTTTCTGTTTCTTTGCATCGACTCGGCGGCGTTGGCTACCTTTTGTGGGTTTGGTTGCAATACGCTTTTTCTGCACCGTATTCACACTCGCAATAAGGGCGATAAACTGCTCAAGCGCGGTTTGGCGATTAAAATCTTGGCTGCGACTCTGCTGACATTTAATGATGATCTTTCCGCTTTTAGTGATGCGGTGATCAGCTTTGGCGAGTAAACGCTGCTGGTAGTATTCAGGTAGAGAGGAGGTTTTGATATCAAAGATCAGCTGCGCGGCAGTAGACACCTTATTTAGGTGCTGTCCACCAGCACCACTTGAGCGGATAAACTGCCACTCGAGTTCGCTATCTTGGATAGATACTGAGTTGGAGATTTTTATTAACGCCAAAAATTCACATCCCTTGCTATCTGTGCGCCGATATATCAATTTCTAGCACAGACTTAAATTGCCTTAGGCCAATATTAACAGACTTTTAGCCTAAATAAGGGCTTGGTCTACTTTTCCTTCACGGCGAGTTTGCTATTATCAAGCAATATTGAAGCGATGATTGCTTCAGCGATTTTGTGTTACGGAGCCTATTTATGCTGTGTAAGATCCCTGATATTGCCAAGGGCGTGATTAGTTTATTTGCCAGTGGGCGCTTATCTACCGAAGATTATCGCGAGATAATGCAGCCACAGATTGAAAGTTATCGTAAGAGCACGGGTAAGACTTACATCTATGTTGAGGCAGATGTGTTACTCGAGGGATGGCAACATCAATCCTTAGCGGGAAGTGGTCAGGTGCAATTACCAAATTTCGATGCTTTAGTATTGGTTGGCGGACCTGACTGGTTTGGTAATGCTGTTAGACTCATGGGGCCGTTTATGCAAGGCGAGGTGGCCTGGTATCCCCTAGAGCAAAAAGCGTTAGCCATACAATGGATAGCTGCGCGTACAGATTCGTGCAATTAGTTTTGAACGCAAATTTTGTTATCATTGGGCGAGATTGCTTTTAAATATACTTAAAAAAATAGAAGGATTTACAAATGTCTTTATCTAAACTGTCAGGATTGTCGTTGGTTTGTGCATTGATTTTTGGTCTTAGTGCATGTGCACCAGAGGTTGGCAGCGAAGCATGGTGTAAGCAGATGAAAGAGAAGCCATCGGGCGATTGGAGTGCTAATGAAGCTAGCGATTATGCAAAGCATTGTGTATTTAAATAAATATCAATAGTTTACTCGACTCACATTGAAAATGAGAGCAAGTTCACTAAGAGCCAGATATTATCTTGTTCAAAGTGAACTTTGAGTTATCATGCGAGTCATATCAGTTAGATGCGTTAATTGTAAGATTTATAAACTAAATTTATAGGTGCGACTTGCGTTTATTTACTCCTCAATCTCTTTATAAAATGGCAGCTCTGCTGATTGCCGTTGTTCTCCTGCAGTTTGCAGGCGGCAACATTGGCGCTCACCAGTTGCATTTAGGAGATCATGAGGAAGAAAGCGCACCGCATCCACATGTGCAGTTTACCGCCGACGTGATTACGTTAGCCGAGTGTGTAGATTGTACCTGTGCGTTAGATCCTCAAGACAATATGAGTGTCGACGAGCCTGCCCATAGCCACACCGTGAGTAAAACCGAATCTAAAAACTTCGATCTCTGTTTAGACTGCCCCTGTCATGGCGGTCATGTGACGACCATGTCGATTGTTTCTATGGTGCCATCTGTGCCTGTGAGCGATGAGTTAAACAGTATCGATGCGCAATACCTTCCACCAGAGCAACTCCCGGACTACCGTCCTCCTATCGTTTAACCCTATCGGGGTTTAAGTTTGGCAAGATGACTTTTGCATCTCTTGGTGTATGTCATTAAACGCTTAACTTTCTCTTCGTTAAATCTATATCAAAATTACTGTGTGAATCTTGCTGTGATTGGCCACAAATTGATGCTGTGCATCTGTTTGGTCGGTTAAGTAGTGATATCCACGCGATTGTTATATCGATTTATACCCGAGCAATAGTGACTCAACATAAGCGCAATAAATTGCCTCTTGGCAACGCGTTAGATATTTGAGTTAAAGTAATTGCCGGGTCGATAGGATCCGCGATGAAAAAAACCATAATCGCCAGTCTGTTGTTAGGCCTTTTGGCTGGAACGACAACGGCTGCTCAAGTTATTGCTGCAGAGTCGAATCTGGATGAAGCAATGACTCAGACCCAGGTAAGCGCCACTGTCATGAATGTCGGCCAGTTTAGCGACTGGCTGCCACAAGTGATGCAACGCTTTAACAGCCTGCCAGAAGTGCAAGCCCAAGCGGCGCGTCGTCAACAAGCTCAGTTGAGTATTGAAGCGGCAGATCAAGCTGTCTATAACCCCGAGCTGGGTTTGGGTTATCAAAATGCCAGTGAAGATACCTATAGCTTAGACATCAGTCAGACCATCGACTGGGGCGATAAGCGTGGGGTAGCGACGCGTATCGCCCAGCTCGAGAGTGAGATCTTACTCTCTAGCATAGAGCTTGAGCGTAACCAGATGTTAGCCGAAAGATTACAGGCGCTAATCAACCAGAGTCAGGCTCGTAAGGCATTAGAGTTTCAACAGCAGCAGTTCAAAATTGCTAAGGCTCAGCTAGATATTGCTCGCCAGCGCACCGAGGTGGGTGATATGTCGAGCGTCGAGTTGCAGCTGATGCAACTCGATGTGGCCAGTAATGCTGCCGATTATGCTCTGGCAGAGCAAGCCTCTATCGTTGCCGATGGCGCAGTGTTAGTCCTATTTGGCGAGTTTGATTTGCCTTTCGAGGATTTCGTTAACGCACTGACGCTACAAGCTAGCCATATCCAAGTTTCTCCACAGCTTCCTGCACTTAAGAGTGCCTATCAGCAAGTGCTGATGGCCAAGGTGGCTACCCAGCAAGCCAAAGCTGACAGCAGCGCCGATCCTAGTATCAGTCTTAGCGCCGAACGCGAAGGCGAGGAGAATAAGTTTGGCGTCGGAGTGTCGATTCCACTACAGATCCGCAACAACTACAGCGAGGCTATAGCCGTTGCTAATCAAGGTGTTGTGATTGCAGAGCAGACCTACTTAGCGGCTGAGCGCGGATTACTGCAACAGCAGAAGCAATTTTCGTTAAGCCTTCCAAGATTAACCCAGCGCTACCAAGACTGGAGCGAGTTGGTACTGAGCTCAGGTTCAAAAGCGGCTAGCTCATTGTCTCAACAGTGGCAGGCTGGCGACATCAGCACAAGTGACTACCTACAAAGCCAAAGACAGATGAGCGGCAGCTATTTAGCGGGTTTAGCGCTCGAGTCAGCCCTTTATGAAAGCTGGTTAAGCTGGATGGGAGCGAGTGGACAATTGGAAGGCTATCTCAATAGTCAATTATCGACTCAAGGCGGCTCGGCTGCTGGACAGATAAATTAAGGCTTTGATTATGAAAACGAACAATAAAAAAACGGTACAAACAATGATGCTTAATAACAGCACGGCTAAATCTCGCTTATTCGATCTTAATGCGATTACTCGCGCCATGAGCTTCGGTTTCTTAATGAGCCTCACCACAGCATTGGTACTCCCTGCGATTGCCACGGCAGGCGACGGTCATGCGCACGGCGCTGAAGAGCAGGTTTTAGTGAAAGTACAAGGCGATGAGCATGACCATGCTGCAGAAGAAACTGCACATGATGATAGTCACGACCATAATGCAAAAGAAGCAGAAGCGCACGAAGATAGCCATGATCATGAGGCCGAAGAAGTAAAAGCTAAAGATGACGGCCATGGTCACGGCGCAGAAGAAGCAAAAGAAGGCGAGGAAGATGTTCACGGTATCGAGCTAACCCCGGAGCAGTTAGCACTGGCCAAGATTGAAGTGGCTCAGTTGAGTGAGCAGACATTCAGCCTAGAAGATGTGGCTACGGCGACATTGGTGGTTGATAGAGACAGAACCGTGACCATTGCGCCCCAGGTGGATGTTCGCGTGCTGAAAAGAAATGTGGTGCCGGGTCAAGAAGTGGCTCAGGGCGATGTGCTGTTGACCTTAGGTGGCGTCGCGGTTGCACAGGCGCAAGCCGACTATATCAATGCTGCGGCAGAGTGGAGCCGAGTGAAGCGTATGAGTGCTAGCGCCGTGAGTGCTAGCCGTCGTTTACAGGCGCAAGTGGATGCCGAGCTTAAGCGAGCCATTCTAGAAGCGATGAAGATGACACCAACGCAAATTAAGGCACTGGCTAATGCTCCTGAAACTATCGGTAGTTATCAGCTAATCGCGCCGATAAGCGGTCGTGTGCAGCAAGATATCGCCTTGCTAGGTCAAATCGTGCCAGCGGGTACGGCATTGATGCAGTTAACCGATGAGTCACACCTTTGGGTGGAAGCCGAGCTAACCCCAACACAAGCTGAGAAGGTGAGTCTAGGCAGCAAAACCGTGGTTAAAGTGGGTGATAAGAGTATCGAAGGCACCATTATCGGTCGTTCACATGAGCTTGATAGTGTAACGCGTACCGAGCAGATCTTAGTGGCGTTTGAAAACGCGGGTCACGTGCTACACGCTGGTCAATTTGCTGAGCTGTACCTACCGGATGCGTCTCAAGGCGGAGTGATCTTACCGGATTCGGCACTGACTCGTAGCAGCGATGGTCATTGGCAGGTGTTTATCGAAGGCGAAGAGGGCTTCGAGGCATTAGAGGTTGAAGTGGTTGAGCGTCAGCGTGGCATGAACTTGGTTCGTGGCTTGGCTAAAAATGCCAAGGTTGTCGTCTCAGGTGCGTTTTTCCTAGCCTCTGAACAGGCTAAATCTGGTTTCGATATCCACAATCACTAAGAGGCGGCTGCAATGTTACAAAAACTCATAGACGTTGCCGTTCGCAACCGTCTAATGGTGGTATTGGCACTTATCGGTGCCGTTATTGCCAGTGTAGCCATGCTACCAAAACTAAACTTAGACGCCTTTCCTGATGTAACCAACGTACAGGTAACGGTCAACACCGCCGCCGAAGGCTTAGCGGCAGAAGAAGTTGAGAAGCTGATCAGTTACCCGGTTGAGTCGGCGATGTACGCCCTGCCAGCGGTAACCGAGGTACGTTCACTTTCGCGTACAGGTTTGTCGATTGTGACTGTGGTATTTGCCGAAGGCACGGATATTTACTTCGCGCGTCAGCAGGTGTTTGAACAGTTACAGGCGGCGCGTGAGATGATCCCTGACGGGGTCGGTGTGCCTGAGATTGGCCCGAATACTTCGGGACTGGGTCAAATCTATCAATATATTCTGCGCGCAACCCCCGAGTCGGGCGTTAATGCATCTGAGCTTCGTAGCATTAACGACTACATGGTAAAACTTATCATGATGCCTGTTGGCGGCGTGACTGAAGTTTTATCTTTTGGTGGAGAAGTACGTCAGTATCAAGTGCAAATTGAGCCAAACAAACTACTGAGTTACGGTTTATCAATGGCGCAGGTGACTAGCGCACTTGAGAGCAATAACCGTAACGCCGGTGGCTGGTTTATGGATCAGGGCCAAGAGCAGTTGGTGGTTCGAGGCTATGGCTTGTTACCCGCTGGTGACGCAGGTCTTAAGGCCATCGCACAAATTCCACTAACCGAAGTTGCTGGTACGCCTGTTCGTGTGGGTGATATCGCTAAAGTGGATTACGGCAGCGAAATACGTGTTGGTGCGGTGACCATGACTCGTCGTGATGAGGCGGGCAAGGCTCAAGACTTAGGTGAAGTCGTTGCAGGCGTAGTGCTTAAGCGCATGGGCGCTAACACTAAAGAAACCATCGACGATATCAGTGCTCGTACGGCGATGATTGAGCAGGCGCTACCGGATGGTGTGTCGTTTGAAGTCTTCTATGACCAATCTGATCTAGTGAATCAAGCGGTAACGACAGTACGTGACGCTTTGCTGATGGCATTTGTGTTTATCGTGGCGATCTTGGCATTGTTCCTGGTCAATATCCGCGCGACCATGCTGGTTCTGCTGTCAATTCCGGTTTCTATCGGCTTAGCATTGTTAGTGATGTCTTACTTTGGCATGTCAGCTAACTTGATGTCGTTAGGCGGCTTAGCCGTAGCTATCGGTATGCTGGTGGATGGCTCGGTGGTGATGGTGGAAAACATCTTTAAACATCTAACTCAATCGAGTAAGCGTGAAGGTGCAGATACATCATCAAGCTCTGATATCGTTGGCCAAGTCATGTTGGCTGCAAAAGAGGTGTGTAGCCCAATCTTCTTCGCAACCGCGATCATCATAGTGGTGTTTGCGCCGTTATTCGCGCTTGAAGGGGTTGAAGGTAAGTTATTCCAGCCGATGGCGGTGAGTATCATTCTGGCGATGCTCTCAGCCTTATTGGTAGCCTTGATAGCTGTACCAGCGCTTGCGGTATACCTATTTAAGCGTGGCGTGGTATTGAGAGAAAGTGCGGTACTTAAGCCTATTGAATCGGTTTATCGTAAGCTTTTAAGCTCAACTATGGCGCATCCTAAAGTGGTGGTGATCACCGCGGTGGTGATGTTTGCTATGAGCATGATGTTACTGCCAAGGCTCGGTACTGAGTTCGTGCCAGAGCTAGAAGAGGGCACGATTAACTTACGTGTGACTCTAGCGCCAACGGCAAGTCTTGCAACCTCGTTAGATGTGGCGCCTAAGCTTGAGGCACTACTACTTGATTTCCCAGAAGTGGACTATGCCCTTAGTCGTATCGGCGCCGCTGAGTTGGGTGGCGATCCTGAGCCGGTGAATAACATCGAGATCTATATCGGTCTTAAGCCTGTGAATGAGTGGGTTAGTGCGAGCGATCGCTTTGAGCTACAACGTAAGATGGAGGAGAAACTTAATGTCTATCCTGGTCTGTTGTTTACTTTTTCTCAGCCAATTGCGACTCGCGTCGATGAGTTGTTGTCGGGGGTGAAGGCTCAACTTGCGATTAAGATCTTTGGCCCAGACTTAGACGTATTGTCTGAGCGGGGTCAGGTGCTAACCGAGCTAGTGTCACAGATCCCGGGTGCGGTAGATGTGTCACTGGAGCAAGTGACAGGTGAAGCTCAGCTAGTGGTACGCCCTAAGCGTGATCAGTTGGCGCGTTATGGCATCAGTGTCGACGAAATCATGGCACTGGTTAGCCAAGGTGTGGGCGGTGCGAGTGCAGGTCAGGTGATTGACGGCAACGCCAGGTACGACATCTACGTGCGTTTAGCCGAGCAGTATCGTAGCTCGCCAGATATCTTGGAAGATCTACTGCTAACGGGCGTAAGTGGTGCAACAGTGCGTCTTGGCGAAGTGGCCGATGTCGTGATTGAGATGGCGCCGCCGAACATTCGCCGCGATGATGTTCAACGCCGAGTGGTGGTGCAGGCTAACGTGTCAGACCGTGATATGGGCTCAGTGGTAAACGACATTTATGCCATCGTGCCTAAGGCTGAACTACCACCAGGTTATACCGTTGTGGTGGGTGGCCAGTATGAGAACCAGCAGCGTGCACAGCAGAAGTTGATGCTAGTGGTGCCTGTCTCTATCGGTTTGATTGCCTTGCTACTCTTCTTCTCATTTGGTTCGGTGAAACAGGTCGGCCTGATTATGGCTAACGTACCTTTAGCACTGATTGGTGGTGTCGTCGCTCTGTTTGCCAGTGGCACTTACCTGTCGGTCCCGAGTTCTATCGGCTTTATCACCCTATTTGGTGTGGCGGTGCTAAACGGGGTGGTGTTGGTGGACTCGATAAACCAGCGCCGAGCCAGCGTTAAACAAGAAACCGATGAGTCACTCTATGAGGCCGTGTACGAAGGTACCGTAGGACGTTTGCGTCCAGTATTGATGACGGCGCTGACTTCTGCGCTGGGCTTAATTCCTATTTTAGTGTCTTCGGGAGTCGGTAGTGAGATCCAGCAGCCACTGGCTGTGGTGATTATCGGTGGTCTGTTTAGTTCGACGGCATTGACCCTACTTGTGTTACCAACGCTTTACCGTTGGTTATATCAAGGCCGTAAGTAATAGGTGTTTGTCTGCGGCTCACGAGAGCCGCAGACAGACTGTAGCAATATATTGATTGAATTGATTCTTTACTAGGGACAGTAGAGAGGGCTTGATAATGGCGGTGACGCATTAGTCTGCCATCACCGCTCCATCTTGTGTTTTTGATACGGTTTGCGAGTCGTTAAATGCTGCTTTGTTTATTAAGGCGCGAGCTGAAGTTGAGTTTGCGGTTATGCCTAACCACCTGAATGACGAAGTACTCATTTGAGCTGGCTTATTTAGTACGCGGAGCAGGACTGCTCCGCATTTTCTATCATCCTCTCGGCCAAAGAAGCCGCCTTAGATACCAAGGAATAAAAAATAAAGCGAAGCACAAGGTATACAAAGCGCTGAAAAGAGGGCTATCACCCCGCCTTGGCCTGTAATAAGTGTTATAGCCCGAGTAACCTATGAGGGCATAACAAAACCCCACACTCCCCGATAAAAGCAATAGCGCTTCAGTTAGCCCCTCATTTTGTGAGGCTAAATACATAAATAAAGCCATAGGCAATACCATCAACAAGCTGCCAATCAGCTTTGCAAAAAATTCTTTCGCTACGAATCTGCGCATAAAAAACACCTAAAGTTCCCTTTTAATCGACCTTAGCACACCCCTCTATCACTTGTTAACTGGCGTAAAAAAGTAGTCAAAATCTGCTTAGCTAGAGCTAGTGGGGCGACTCGGTACAAATGATTTAATGAGATTCATCACAAGCGCCGTGCATGACTGCGCAGTCAGCAATATGCCCCGGTTTCCAGTTACGCCCGATAGCAATCTCAACTATCCTTAATGAAGCGCTCAATTTGAGTGGCCGAGAGGTTAAAGCTAAGCTTATGGAGGTAAGGCATGATAATGAGTCGGTTGCGGCCTTTGGGCTGGCAAACTTTGTTGCTGTTTGCTTGCTTAAATCTATTTGCGTTTCAGTTAGCACAGGCTAATCAGTGGGAGGCCGTAGAGACACCCTATGCGAGTCAAGCCAGTGCCATAGGCGGTTACGCTAATGGCTGTCTAAAAGGTGCTGAACCTTTACCGTTAACAGGCAAAGGCTATCAAGTTATCCGTCCTCAGCGACAGAGATACTTTGGGCATCCACAGCTTATCGAATTTATTGAACAGTTTTCCATTAGGCTTAATCGGCAGGGCAGTGATGATATTTTGATTGCTGATATGTCTATGCCTAGGGGAGGCAACTTCACTCACGGCCATAGCAGTCATCAGATCGGGCTGGATGTCGATGTTTGGTTTCAGCAGGCGAGTAAGCCGTTAACCACAGTGGAGTTAGCAAGGCCTACAGCGCTAAAACTCGTCGATAAGAAGCAGTTTACGCTCGACACTCAATTATGGTCGATGCAGCAGACCCAAATGATCAAGCTTGCTGCCGAAGATAGCCGAGTTGCAAGGATCTTTGTTAGCCCAGTGATAAAGCAACATCTGTGTGATTTAGGGTTAGAGAACGATAGCTGGCTTAATAAAGTACGCCCTTGGTGGGGTCATACTTACCATATGCATGTTAGGCTCAGTTGCCCTAGAGACAATCCGCTCTGTCGGGATCAGGCTAAAATTCCCATTGGTAATGGTTGTAATGAGCTTGGCTGGTGGAAAAGCCAGTTGACTCAAACTCAGCCGAAACAAACAACCGTTGCCAAAGCTAACAAGCCTGCCAGTAAGCCAAAAAAGAAAAAAGCCAAGGTAAAACCTAAGCAGTGTTCGCTGATGCTTGCAGCCAAGTAGAGGGGATTTAAATAAACAAGCCGCCAATAGTGATTCATCGGCGGCTTTTGTCTTTCTCTAGTGGTTATTAGCCTATTTGTGAATGGCAGTTTGTGAAAACACTAATGGCTTTACTACGCGCTAATGGCTTAACGCATAGCCGCCTTTCAGATGAGATATGTGTGAGAAGCCTAACCTATGCATAGCTTGGGCGGCGACCATAGAGCGGCTGCCACTGCGGCAAACCAACACCCAAGGCTTATCTTTCTGGTGTTGCTGCTCATGGATAAACTGCACTAGGCGGGTTAGAGGCACATTTTGACTCGAGTCTTGAGAGTGATTTAAGGCATATTCATGGGGCTCACGAATGTCGATTATCTGCACTTCTTCGCTGTTTATCGCGTCGGCTAAACTCTTAGCGTCATACTCATTGATTGCGGATTTATTGCAGCTTCCCACATAGGCTCCACACATGATCTCTGTGCCGACTTCATCATTGAGGTGACTGTCGAGCTGCGCCTTGCGGGCAACGAAATCGGCCAGTGAAACCTGCTCCTTAAGTACGGCATTTAGTAAGGCGTTGCGCGACATTTCTGCCTGTAGATTGGTGGTGAATTCATTATTGTAATCATGGCTGGCACAGATGAGAGTATCTGGGCTTATGGAGCGATTAAGCAACTTAAGACTATCAAATAGTGCCTGACTAGAGCTTGAGTCAAAGTTGGTGCGACCTAGGCTGCCCATTAATATGGTGTCGCCACAGAACGCGAATTTGGCTTGCTGCTGCAGTGACTGACCGGCTAATGGCTTTGGGCACAGGATCAGGCTAATGCTGTCGGCCGTATGCCCCGGAGTCGGCATCTTGACTAATTGCAGTTCACCAATCTCAATAGACTCATATTCAGTGCCTAAATGCTCAACTGTCTGGGTCTGATAGGGCCAGCCCAATATATCGCTATCTTGCTCGGCCAAATAGCGGTTTGCTAATACGTCACGACCAGAGACGTGGTCTGCGTGACCGTGGGTGTCGATAATCGCTTTTACATCGAGTTGCTGGCATTGAAGTAGCGTATCGAGTCTATGTTGTAACTCAGGCAGAGGGTCGATAATCAGTGCCTGCTGGCTACTTTTATCGACATAGACCCAAGTGCAGCTTGCGCCAGAGTTTAGTTGTAATAAGCCATCTAGCGGAGTCTTTTCATCGAGAACACGAGAGTGATCCAGCACCATACAGCTTTGGGTGAGCGCTTGCGATGCGGTTTTAATCCGTTCACATGCAAGGTCAACCTCTGCTTGGGTCATGGCGGGGCCAAATGACATTCTGATAGCCGATTCACTTTGCCAAGTAGGCAGGCCCATAGCATCGAGTACAAAGCTACGGGTCACCTTAGAGCTACAGGCTGAACCAGAGCTAACACGAATATTGGCGGCATCGAACAGGTCCATGATCTCTTTACTGCTAAAACTCGGTACTGCAAAGTTAATCGTAGTAGGCACACTGTGCTCAAAGCTGTTATTAAAGACGATGCGAGGGAAGCATTCGATTAAGGTGTCGGCAATTTGCTGTCGATAACCTTGTAACGTTTGGCTGTCGCTAAAGGCTGAGTCTTGAGGGCGCAGCAACATCTTAAATATAACATTGAGCGCGGCCATGCCAGGCAGGTTCTCGGTACCTGATCGTAGGCCACTCTCTTGACCGCCACCTGCGATAAAGGGAGTGAAGGGCGCGCCGTCACGAATATAAACAAAGCCAATGCCCTTAGGGGCATAGAGTTTATGTCCACTAAAGGGGGCGTAATCTATGCTAGTTTTCCCTAGATTTAGCGCGGTTTTACCCAGAGCTTGTACGCAGTCGACCATCCAGAAAATATTGGGGTTGGCGCTACGAATCGTTTTCTCTAACTGCTGAAGATCTTGAAATACGCCGGTCTCATTGTTCACCGCCATGGTACAGATCATTAAAGCGCTCGGTGCGTGTTGATGAATAAAGTCATCATCTAAGATCCCAAACTTATCGACAGGGATCGCCATGATCTCAGCTGGTATATCTAATACCGCTAGCCAATGCTTAAGGGATTCTGGCACGGCTTTGTGTTCGGTTGCGCCATAGAGCACTTTATAGCTTTGCCCTGTTTGGAGTTGTTTCTTGGCCGCGAATAGCGCCGATAGAATCCCTGTTTGGATCCCTTCGGTCGCGCCACTGGTGAAAATGAGTTTTCCCTCACCGCTTCCTAGCAAGGTCTGTGCTCTTTGGCGAGTCTGCTCCATAAGATCTTTCGCCTTCAGGCCTGTAATATGGCTACTGCTCGGGTTACCAAACAGGGTTTCCATGGCCGAGAGTGCGGCGGAAGCGGCTTCGGGTAGCACGGGAGTGGTCGCATTTGCATCTAGATAGACTTGGGTTAACTCATTGTGGTTATTCATTATTCAAGGCTCGTTGTCGTTATATTTGCTGTTATTTTTATTGTGTAACGCTCTATATTCTTTTTTGGAATATCTAATTCTGCGTGGCTATATTAGCAGCTTGAAAATAATGATCAAGATCACGTTTTTGCCTGGGTAATTCTTGGGGGGAGACGATGAGAAGTGGATAAAGTAAAGCGGGGGCGGCTTGTAGGCAATAAAAAAGCGCCGACTTAGGCGCTTTCTTGAGTCGTTGGGTGACGGCAGTTATACCTTAACTTTAATCACCACTTTTCTCACTTGGCTCTCTGTCGCGCCAGTTCCTGGCATATGGATATCACCAGGGAAGAATAGGGCAAACATGCCCGCCTTTAGCGGAATAAAGGCAGCATTATCTTTATTGGACTCATAATCGTAACCAGCAAAGTCATGTTCAGCATAATAGGCTTTAGAGGGGGTTTGATTGGCCAAAGGCAGGTAACCAAACTCCTCTTCACCACTGACAACATACTGCACATCGATATATTGCTGGTGGGCTTCAAACGCTTGCAGCTCTTTCGGTTGTGTTTGGTAGTCATTAACAATCACAAATAGATCTTTGCCTTCTAGTTCGTACTTGCCGATTTCTAGTTGGCTAAAGTCTGTTGTAGCTAGGTGTTCTAGTGCCCTAGCAATACGTGGATTAATGGCTTTGTAGATGTCGCGGTTAGCTAAAGTATCAACAATCATGATGTTTGCTCAAAATAATGCCTAGTGACCTTTGGTCAGCTGGAACGGTTAGACTTAGATAAACCTGTGAGGTTTGTCATTAATGCTGGCAAGTGTAGCGCTAACTTACCTTGGGTGAAACAAGAGTTGGTCAGCTTATTGCCTGAGTACGCATACAAGTTTAGGCTAGGTGCACGACCACTAAGTTGAGTATTTAAGGAAAAATGTGTCTTCATTACGGTTTATCGCAGGCCCTAAAGCCTTTAAAACGCTGAGCGAAAACGAGTTTAAGCCTGAGCTGTTTACTCAACTTTTGGCCGCATCGGGTGGGCCAAAGTGGATCGGTATCGCAGCGCTAGATCGCTACCTGTTTACTGAATTTTTTAAAGACTTAAATCAGCCACTTCATACTCTTGGGGCTTCATCAGGGGCATGGCGATTAGCGTGTTTAGCGCAGGCCAATCCGAATTCTGCTTATGATCGTTTAGAAGATCTCTATATCGCTCAGCGATACGATACTAAGCCCACGGCGGTAGAAGTATCACAACAGGTGGCAGGAATTATTCAAGGCTTGCTGGGTAGCACTGGTGCAGCCGAGATAGTCAGTCACCCGCAGATCAATAGTCATTATATTGCCTGTCAGGCTCGCCACCTTAATCGCCTTGGTGGACAAGCGCCGCTGGCAGTGGGTTTAGCGACCGCAGCAATGACAAATTTAGTCACACGTAAGAGTTTAGCTTGGCACTTTAAGCGCTGCGTTTTTGGTGTCGAGCAAGGCAATTCACCTTTTGCTGAGCTTAAGGATCTTCCCAGTGAGTTTTATGCTCTGTCGCAGCACAATATCCATCAAGTTTTATTAGCAACAGGGTCTATCCCTTGGGTGTTATCGCCTGTAAAGAGTATTGATGGCGCACCGAAAGGCCATTATTACGATGGAGGGATCACTGACTATCACTTCGACTTACCACTCAAGCACAGCCAAGGCTTGACCTTGTACCCCCATTTTTATCCTAAGATGGCACCGGGCTGGTTCGATAAATCGCTACCTTGGCGTTTGGCTAAGGCTAACTACGATAATGCACTCATCTTAGCGCCCAGTGATACTTACCTACAGAGTCTCCCCTACGGCAAGCTACCCGATAGAGGTGACTTTAAGCATTTAGACAGTGACAGCAGGATTAAATATTGGCAAAAGTCGGCGGCGATGAGTAAAAGCTTAGCCGATGATTTAGCAGAAGTTATTAATAAGGAGCTACTAGCGGAACGTTTAGAAAGGCTATGAAGCTTAACGGTTTTACTGTAATAAACTGCGCTATTACCCTGTCTAATTAGTGAGTGGAGAGTGATTTGACCCGCTGGCTGAAATTTGTGCAGATGCTACACTTTAGCTTTATTGGCAGCTGTAAAAATGATGTGACCTACCTATCAAAGGGGGGAGGTTATTATGCAGACACAAGAGATGGCATTATTGGCGCATGACGCCTTATTGTTGCCCGGAGGGCGGGTCGAGATCCGCGTGATTGCTCCTCGTTGTCTGAATATGATCGCCGAAACCCTCAAGGGGCATTATCCTCTGGTGTTCGGTATGAGCAAAGCCAGTAGTAACCCCCCCTGTTATGAGACTGCTACTCAGTGTGAGGTCATTGATTTTAACCAACTCGATGATGACTCCTTAGGGATCATTCTCGAGGGGAAGCAGAGGGTTAAGATCCTTTCTGCGGCTGAGCGCCGTGATGGAACTTGGATTTGCCGAGTTCTGCCAAGCAACAATTGGCAGCAAGAGCCTATCTATGGTGAGTTTGAGCTTATCAGTGCCGCGCTGCAGCAGTTTTATGAGGTCAACCCTGAACTGTTTGGACTTTATGAAAATGATATCCATCTTGAGGATGCTTCTTGGGTCAGTCAGCGTTGGTTAGAGGTGTTGCCACTGTACAATCAAGATAAATTACGTTTGCTAAACCAGCCTAACTGTCATAAGACGATGAACTTCGTATTAGAGCTAATCAAGTCTCACGCTAGAGACAATTCACACTCTTAGCCTGATTAGAATCGGCTGATTTAGCTCTGCCTGATGTAAAGGGTGGGCTAATTTTGAGAGAGTAGGCTGCTTGGATATCTGCTGGTTTTTGCTAGCGATAGATTTTGATGATCAATAGTTTTTTGATAGTAGACTAAGTTTTGCTAGAGTAGCGCCACTTCTGTTGTTAACCCTGTTATGTTTTGAGTCTTATGAGCTCCTCTGTTCGCGCAACCCAAGCCTCTTATGTGGTGTTACCTGAAACGGTAACCGATAAACCTACCGTGCTTAGCTTCCTTGTGAGTCAATTTCCCGCAATAGCCGAAGCGGTCTGGCGAAAGCGTATTGTTGACGGCAAGGTACATTGGCGAGATGGCGTGCTTATCACGCTTCAAACGGCTTTTATCCCTCGTGAGCGGGTTTACTATTATCGAGAGGTTGAGCAGGAATCATTAATTCCTTTCGAAGAAAAGTGCTTGTTGCAAACAGACGATTTTATGTTGGTCTTTAAGCCGCATTTCTTAGCCGTTAACCCCAGTGGTAATTTCGTCAATGAGTGTTTAGTAAATCGGTTACGCTTAAAAATGGGTCATCAGGAAATTGTTGCGGCTCATCGTCTAGATAGAGCGACAGCGGGCGTGATGTTGCTAAGTCTAAAGAGCGGGACTCGCCATGATTATCACGAGCTGTTTAAGAGCGGTCAGATCCAAAAGACCTATCAAGCAATTGCACCATTAAATAATCAAATCAAACAGATGATAGAAGAAGGGACTTTGGCTCTGCCTATGCATTGGACGGTGAAGAACCGGATCACTAAAACGACTCCTAGTTTTAGAATGTGTATTAGTGAGGGGGAGGCAAATAGCCACTCAGAAATCCGTTTAATCGAGACTGATGCGGGTTATGGTTTGTTCGAGTTAGAGCCTGTCACGGGCAGAACTCATCAATTGAGAGTGCATATGATGAGCTTAGGCATGTCTATTCTCAACGATAGGCTCTATCCGGAATTACTCGATAAAGCGGCTGATGATTTTGCCAAGCCACTTAAGCTAATGGCGAGGCGACTTCGTTTCACCGACCCTATCAGCCATGAGCAAATCGATGTGAGTTGTGACGGCTTTAATCTAAAGGATGAAGTCGGATTGCTATAGTGCGACCTCAGATGGCATTTAGTTGTTATCTTTTATCTTTTAGCTTTTGCTTTTCCGTCTTTGCTTTCTCGGCTTCTCTCCGGCTCTTACCGTCTTAGTTTGTCTCTAGAA
This sequence comes from uncultured Shewanella sp., assembly GCF_947497935.1. GTDB lineage: Bacteria > Pseudomonadota > Gammaproteobacteria > Enterobacterales > Shewanellaceae > Shewanella. The sequence continues at coordinate 349,559 of NZ_CANMIO010000004.1, read as the reverse complement.
TCTAGAGCACTCGCATGCTCGTTTCTAGGACGCTTCGCGGCTAGAGGCTAGAGCGGACTGCGTTCTGCTATAAAAGCAAAGGAGAGCATGCTGTTTGTGTTTAGCTTTTTCGTCTTTGCTTTTTCCTAGGATCTAGGACCTCGGTTCTAAATCAATGCCTTGGCGGTAAAAACTCGGTTTCGCTCATATCCGAATGCAGCACTGCTATTTTCGTTGGCGCGCCGTCGGCCGCAATTTCCACCATTCCTATACCACTGTTATTGACTAGGCGTTTACTGCGTTCACCATTAGGGCGTCGGCCACGGATAGACATACGTTTACGCTTAGTGAAAAAGTTAAGTGGTGAAAAATGCCCGTAAAGCCAACCATTAAGCTTATCGAAGATCGGTAGCAGTTTTTCGGGGAACTGATTCTTAAAGCCACTGCAGGTGATCTGATAAATTTGTGGCCCGCCATGGCGAAAACGAATGCTGATGTCATAGCTAAATGAGTAGTGCACATCGCCTGAAAGAATGATGAACTGTTCAGGAGTTTTTCGGTGCTGAAAGATACTCAGCAAGGTGTTTGCAGTGCCGGGGTGTGCCATCCAGTTTTCGGCATCGACCAGTAATGAACCGCCACAAAGGGTTGCGATTCTTTGCACGGTTTCAATCAGTTTGACGCCGTACATAGGGGCGGGGGACACGATGATCACATTCGGTTGGTTAACCAACTCGGATTGAAACTCCATCAAGGCTTCCCAGTCCATTAACCCGGAAGGTTTGCCTAGGTTAGACTCACTGCGCCAGCGTCGGGTGCGGGTATCGAGAACGAGTAACTTAGGCGTGGTTTGGAGGCTGTAATGCCAGTGTTCAAAGTTAAGTAACTTTTCGATAAGGGCATCTTGGCCTTCGGCAGTAGGCTGCTCAAAGAATCGATTAAGATCTGGGGTGATCTCCCCATCGAAGCGTGATGGTGCATTGCCAAGCCCTTGGAAAAGAGTATAAGCAATCAATGCATTGCCAATGATTCGCTTAGAAAACTCGTGCCCATAGGCGGCGAGCTCCCATCTTGCAGTTAGATTCCAGTCATCGGTAATATCGTGATCATCGAAAATCATATAGGTAGGAACATGTGCCATTAAGCGCCGCACCTGTTTTAAGCCTGCTTTAAACTCTAATAGGTGAGTCCATTCTCTCTGCCACCTTTGATTGTTCACCTTACTTAAACCGACGACATCTTTCTGAATTTCAATGAGTTCCCACAGCTCTGGTGACCAATAAAGTAAATAGAGCGCGATTAACTCATTGAGGCTAACCAGATGATTCTCTGCGATGGATGAGGTGAATATCGGGTGGTTGATATACCAGCTTGCGATGGCTGTCTTAGCCTTGTACTGAGTCTTGGGCAACAGGTTGATGTGACGCTGATACATGGCGGCGGGCTGATAACTGATCTGACTAGAATCTGTCAGCGTTGCATCGATAAACTCTTCTTGATTAAGACCTAATAGCTCAATAACCTGACCAATGGCAAAAAGCATTGGCCCTGCAACATCATCAACATAGACTTGATCGCCACTCATCATTAACAAGGCGGGACGCTGGCTGATGTTTTGGTGTTGGAGTAATTGGGTATCGGCGGCAACTAAGGCGTCGCTACTGTGATGATGCACGTTACGGCAGGAGCCGTGCAGTAGCTTATCGATCTGAGGTTTGACGATAAACTCACAGGGCTTACTATCGGGATAATTGAGTGTTTCTAAGTCATCAAATAGGTTGGTTGCGTTAGCATCAAACACTTGATATTGCAGTGTCGTATCTCTGGGCAGCAGTTTATCTTGTGAAACGGTAATTAAGTATTGAAACGCATGCTCACCGAGGCGAATACAGTGCGCCTCTTTATCGCTTAGCTGTCGATCAAACTCGGCGCCAATTAATGCCAAACGCAAGCTTGATAAGCGTTCGCGGCAGACAAACCACAAGGTGAAATGCTGCTCATCGCAGTGGCGCAGAATAGGGCCAGCAATAATGAGAGGCAGTGAGTTGGCTGATGACATGGAGACACTCTTTGGTAAAAGTAAGCTTTATCAAGAGTAAACCAGTGCTTAGAGGATGAAAACCCCTTAAGCTAAATCGCAAATATTGTCGTTGATGGCGGGGCGTCTCGAAACTCAACTTCTATGCTAGATAAGGTATTATTAATCATGGCTTAGGTACTCAGCTCCAACACTAACCATTTCATTGCTGTGACATCCCCCACAGATAACAACAAACGTCCAAAGGGTTGCCCCTTAAGCTGTGAGCGACTTGCCAGTTTAGGGATAAAAAGCAGGATACCTTTTAGGGTTGGAATAGAAAGGGCGTTGCAGCAGCCTAGAGTTTTAGCTTGTATAGCAATGGCTTATTAAAAAGATGTAAACGATAACAATAAAGAATGATTACCCATGATCAATACGCGTTTTAAAAATCTACTTATACGTAATCTTGGTGCTACAGACCAATTAGCATTATTGAGGTTTGCTGCTCTCTTGCTGAAGATAGGACTAACCTTCTTTGCTGCAGACACTTTTGGCTTATCGCTAACTAGCCCAGTTCTCTACTGGGGAATGAGCCTAGAGGCCCTCTATTTAGGTTTTACTTTCAGGTACCGTAGCGCGATTGCTCGCTTGGAGAATGGTTTTTTCATCGTGTTGCTGATTGATACTCTGTTTTGGATCTCCTGGCTCTACTTTACGGGAGGGGCTACCAACGCATTTATCTCTTTGTTGCTACTACCGATTGCAATCGCAGCCGTTGTGCTGCCTCAGTGGGCACCTTGGGCCTTAGCCTTATTGTCGACCTTTGCCTATAGCCTGATGATTTTTGCCGTGCCAGAAAGCCAGATGAAGCACCATGGTATGGACATGAGTTCTCATTATCTAGGGATGTGGTTTAACTTCTTGATTTCGGCATTAGTGCTGACTACCAGTGTGGCCTACATTGCGCAACGAATGCGTAAGCAGGAGGTAGAGCTAGGCTATATGCGCGAGGCGCAACTACGGCAAGAAAGGCTGTTAGCGCTCGGTACAGCCTCGGCGCAGATGGCCCACCAATTAGCTACGCCACTAGCGAGTTTGCGCTTGCTGGTGGATGAAGCCGTAGAAGAACAAATTAGTGAGCCAGAGGTATTGCAAGAGATGAATACGGCTCTAGTCCGCTGTGAGCAAACACTTACCTCGCTGAGAGCGGCTACCGAATCGATACGCCAGCAAAAGCAAAGCTTATTAACTGCTGATGAACTGCTTGAAACTCTTAAACAGCAAGTTTTACTGCTAATGCCTGAGGTAGATTTACAGCTGAATAATACTACCGAGAGCCAAACTGAAGGGCATTCAGCTAAGGCCATAAAGACGGATGCCAGTTTGCTTCCAGCACTGTTAGCATTAATCGAAAATGCCAGTAGTGCGAGTTTCGCTCACATAGGGGAGGCTAAGGTGGTTGTGTCGGTTATGGCCGCAGCAGACCGAGACAGACTGTGTATTTCAGTGAGGGACTATGGTGCAGGGATCCCTAAAGAGATGCAGCTACAGCTGGGACACAAGCTGATTGAGAGCGAACGTGGCATGGGGATGGCACTGCTGCTTAGTAATGCCAGTTTTGAGCGTTTAGGCGGACAATTGCTATTAGGTAGTGCCAAAGAGGGCGGCACGGTTGCAGAGGTTTGCTTCCCAATTAGCCACGATAGCGGCAATGGAGAGTATCATGGCTAAAAAGTTACTGATTATTGAAGATGATACGGCCTTAGCCAGCGTGTTGGCTCGACGTATGGCTAAGCAAGGGTTCGAATGTCAGCAGTGCCACGACGCCACTCAAGGCTTGCTGTTAGCCAGACAATTTCGCCCGACTCATGTGCTACTAGACATGAAGCTGGAGCAGGAGAACGGCCTTAAGTTGATCTCGCCGCTGAGGCAATTACTCCCCGATGTAACCATGGTGCTGCTAACGGGATATGCCAGCATAGCCACGGCGGTGGAGGCCATTAGGTTGGGAGCCGATAACTATTTGGCTAAACCGGTGGATACTCAAACCCTATTAAACGCGCTATCAGTGACATCATTTGATAATGATATGCAGCCGTTAGTCGAGGAACCGCTATCGACTAAACGTTTAGAATGGGAGCATATTCAGCAGGTGCTAAATGCCAATAGCGGCAACGTTTCAGCTACTGCTAGGCAGCTAGGCATGCATAGACGCACACTGCAGCGAAAGTTATTAAAGAAACCAACAGCGGATCATAGATAGACTATCGATAATTCGGGCTATTAGCTAATTAAAAGAGGACGCGGATGTGTCCTCTTTTCTATTCTCACCGTGCCCGCTCTTGTATGAGCTCGAGTGTGTTGTTCATTTTAGTGCTTAAGATCGTAATACAGATGCCATTGACGTCGGCCCATCTCTAGCACAATACCGGTTGCTAATCCGGCTGCGGTATTAACGAGTAAGCAGATAGCAGCCGTGGATAAAATCACAAAAATACAGAAAGGCTTACCATCGATAAATCGCTGTGACCACGCCAATTGCGTACCTGCGATAGCCAGTAGGCTACCTAAAATCGCAAGCGGAATAAGCGATAGCACACCTGCTATGCCTTGGCCCCAAAACGCTGCAATCAGTAAGCAAGTACTTCCGAAAATTGTCGGTGCTAACCAAGTGCGTGCGCCAAAGTGATGCTGTACGGCGAGCCCACCTGCACCATGGCACATGGCTGTGGCGCCAAAAGGTGCTAGCAATAGGTTGGCCCAACCTGAGCTGGTGGCGAAGCGTTTAGGTGCAAAAGCTGCATCGCCATCTTCTGGAAACTTCTGTTTTGCCATCGCTGAAGTGGCTATGACGGCGTTGGTTAAAGTAAGAGCAAGCTGGGGTAACACTAATAAACCAGCAGCCGAGGTCCATTCATCAAGACTTGGCCAGATAAACTGCCAAGGGGTTGAGACTGATAGATCGAAGCTCGGCGCTGTGCCGCTATTAAGTTGCCAAATAATGCCAAGCACGATGACAAGTGGCATTGCCAAGTAGCGCATCGGCAAGAACTTGCTCGAAAATAAAGCGATAAAGGCCACTAGACCAATAAGCCAAGTTTGACTCATCATCTGGCCGCCCATCCAAATAAGCTGCAGGCCTATGGCTAATTGAATGCCGATACTAATGGCGGGGGATAACTGCTTGGCCATCCAAGTAATAGCGCCGCTGTATGCCAGCACTAATAAAATGAGCCCCATCAACATGCCGCTAGCTTGCAGCATGCCGGGTGTTAATCCTTGCGCAATGACTAAGGCGGTGATCACTTTCATCGGCTGCACGGGAATAGGGCGACGATAATAGAACGCGGTGAATAACGCGAATAGACCAAAACCCATAAATATCCCTTGGGGGGAGAAATGGTTAAGGGCAATTAAACCTAGCGCGAGGGGAAGAAAGGTACCTAAATCGGCGAAGGCGCCGCTAAACTCTCCTGAATATTGGTTAACACTATCAAATTTATTGGTCTTACATCTCATATAGCTTGCCGTAGGAAAAGAACACTATAGCTATCGCAAGAATGATGCCACAAATTACAAGGTAAATTGGGAGCAAAATGCTGTTAAGACGGTAATTGTCCAACTGAGTTGAGACAAGTTGGCTAGAGGTTTTAATTAAAGTGGTCAATTGGTCCAGTATTCGAAAACGCTTATATTTAACTCTGTTTTGGAACTTGCGACTGAAAAGTATAAATGAGCAAACTTTATACTTTTCAGTACGATGGGGTGAATGATATGGACTAATTTAAACTTGATTGTGCATATCATTTAACGCTTGATGCAATAGATCGTCATCATCGGATTGAAGATCGCCTTGATGCTCAATCTGCTCATCAAAGGATGCTAAATCTAGCTGTTTATCATGTTTATCTTCATCAAGTAGTGGGTTATCAAATGTGTCCACTTGGACGATATCGAGCATATCGGTATGTGGATCACTACTCACTAATGTTTCAATTTGCGGCAAGTTATCAGTTGTAGCAGTTGATTCGCTAGAGTGAAGATCTTGCTGACTTATTCCGACCATTTTTAAGTAATGATCAACGGGGGCTGAAGTCGTTAACGCTGCTGGTGAGTCGTCGGCATCGCTAGCTTGCTCAATGCGGCTTACAGTCTGCTCCTCTGATGATGCAGGAATGGCATCGTCGACAAGATCTATATTCACTATGAAATCGTTACTCTCCTGCGGTGCATCATGTGCGAAAGGAGCTGGCGGAGGTGGAGTTTGCTGGCCAATAACAGGAGTCACTGTCATATCTAGCACTTCAGATCCTAAAGTCAGCTTGCCGCTATTGCCGGGACCATGGCTCAAGATACTTACCTGAACATGCATTACCACATCGTCGTGATGTGAGCCTTGAAGGGCGACTTCAAATCTATCTTCATGCACGCCAACATTTTGAGCGCTCCCATGGGGACCAGTATGGGTATTTCCATGCTCTTGATAATTCAGCTGACCGGTTTTAGGGTCAATCGTTAAGGTGCCCCATTGACTGGTATAGGATGTTTGGTAATGACCGTTGATTAAAATTTTCCAACCTTGTTCAGCGACAGGTACCGGAGTTTGCCCCGGAATGAGTGTTGGTACGCCTAGTGAGGCGCCAATGTGATGGCTGCCTGGTGGTGCAGTGACAACGATGGGATCAGGTTTAGCGCCTGCTGCCATGTTTAAGGCGGAGTTCACGTTGCCGTGCTCATCAGTCATGATGGCTTTGATTATGCTACTTGGTGCGACTTCGAGTGAGATCCCATTAGCCAGACTATTGGCATCAAGCTGATGGTCTACACCATTAATGTTGAGATGCTCGCCCACTTTGGCATCTGCAGCAGCATGCACTGTGGCAGTAATAGTACCTGCATTACCATGGGCGATTTCTGCTTTACTGTATAAGTTATCACTGCCGGGATTTTCAAAGGTGATGCTAGGTCGGCCAACTTGAAGATCGGTTTCATACTGCAGAGTCTGGCTCGCTTGAGCTGAGTTGCCGGCGTTGTCTGAGGTCGTCACACTGGCTGATATCGATGACTGCGACGCTAATTCGCTGCCTGTAACAACAATGCTAAACTGACCATGGCTATCAACCGTACCAGTGTATTGCTGTTGATTAAGGGTTAACGTGACTACGTCTCCTTGCTGGGCATCACCGCCAACGCTACCGGTTACATTCACCGAGGTATGGCTTTCTTGCGCGTTAATAATATTGTCAGCAGTGATGGGATCAAGCTGGATAGTTGCGCTGGCATGAGTATCAATCTCAACATCGAGCCCCGATGAAACGGTTGGTACTATGGATGATGGTGCAAGGGCTTTAGCTGACAGGCTATGCAGTCCTTCAGTTAAGCTTGATAAGGTTGCACTATAGTTACCATTGGCATCAGATAAGGCGTGACCAACGGGATTATTACCATCGTAAATGGTCACTCTAGAGAAAGGAATATCAGTGTGCCCTGTAATGTCAGGTGTGGCGTCTGAGGTTAAATCATCGCTATGACTTTGGCCTGTGTCACTTGTTGTACAGAGATCGATACTGACGTGATTTATTGCAGGCGTTGCAACAATATGGCCGCTTGGCAAAGTGTCGGTTACCACTGGTTGAGTGGGTACACTGCTTGTTATTACTACTGCGCCAGCCGTGTTGCTAAGCGTTGCTTGGGCATTAAAACTGATAAATTGACTTGCCACGCCACCGTGATTATCACTGACCTTAACTTCAAATACATCGACACCGCTATAGGTTGCTGTGGCGGGGTTATAGCTCATATGTGCCACAGAGTTATTCTGGGTATAGACATAAGCGCCGCTGTCAGGGTCAACAGATAAACTGCCAAAGCTGCCAGTCAGAATTGGCGCTGAAAATGTATGTGTATCGCCTGTATCAACATCGGTTGCGATTAAGCTTCCTTGTGTGTGACTGGTTTGGTTAATGGTTAACACTGGCAAATCATTAACGGCGCTAACGGTGAGTACTGCGGTATGCGCGGCTGAATCTTGATGGCCGTCATTGGCGACATAGCTGAAGTGAGCGTCACCATTAAAATTGGCAGCAGGCCTAAACAGCAGATGAGCAATATCATTGGCATTAATGGTTTGCCCTTGGCTTATAGCATGGCCATTAACAAGTAAATGACCGTTAGCAGGATCGGGAAGTTGAGTGATTGTTAGCCCAGCTAAAGCATCATTGTCGCAGTCTTGATAGCCAAAACTTGCAGCGCTAAAGTTATAATCAGTGTCTTCCGCTGTACTGGCGCTAATGGTTTGCACTGTGGGTTGATGATTGGGGTTTATATGGATATTTAGCGTATTTTGGCTTTCATCTCTATAGTCTCCATGGGTATCAACCACACGATAAATAAACCCAGGTACATCACCACTAAAGCTTGCTTCTGGAGTGAAGCGATAGTCACCGTTTGTCGCTATGTGTATTTGGCCAACACCGGTAATCGACACGTCCTGCCCAGAATGTACACTGACGTAATGCTGGGTGTTGGGATCTTTAAATTGCAGATCTTGTAAAATGAGTTGTGCACCATCGTCAAGATCGGTTGCACCTTGCAGTAAGTTCCCGGTTACTGGGCCACTATATTGATCTGAATTTGCTTTGAAACTATGAATAATAGGCTGATCACTTGTTCCGCTGATAATTACTTGTGCTTGTTGGCTTGATTGGTGAGTATTACTGCCGCTGCCCTCTTGTAGTTGGTAGTTGATCCAGATCTTGTGTTGAACGCCATTAGCTAAGTGATCATAACTGCTGTTGGACGGATCCACTTCTAACGTATGACCATCGCCGCCTAAACTAAACCCTGCCGGGACTTGGCTACTAAAGTTGATCCCGTCAGTAGAGTATTGTAGCTGGCTAACTTGATTACCTTGAATGCCAGCAAAAAGATCTAATCCTTGGGTTGTGCCGGATTCTTGTAGCTGTAAAGTTGGCGTATCTGTATGACCGTGGATGGTAATCACAATGGTCTTGCTAGCTGTGCCATCGGGTGAGGTTACGACTACTGTGTCGGTGAGTTGCTCCCCTGCATTTAAGGCATTGACCGCTGTGGCTGTATTGTTGAGCGCGTAATGCCAGCTGCCGTCTTCATCTACAGCGAGTTGACCATATTGGCCTAGTATTTGAGTATTGGCAGCGAACTTGTCTTCGCCAGTATCGGGATCGATTAAGGTTAATTGGCCCGATATTGTGCTGGTGGCTGAATCTTCAGTAATAGAAGCACTGCCAGTGGACTGTGTTTGCCCATCAATGGTGGCTGTATCTCCAGAAGCTTCGATATGCAAAGTGTTACTGGCGATAGCCGAGTCAGTATGGCCATCATTGACTGTGTATTGAAAATTGACGTCGCCGTTATAGTCTTTGACTGGCACAAATTGCAGCTTGCTGATGTCGTTTGCTGTAATGGTTTGTCCTGAACTGATGTCATTGCCATCAAGTAGAAATTTACCGAAAGTCGCAGGATCTGGCAGGGTGGTGAAGGTAACACTGTGTAATGAGTCGCTGCTATCAACATCAGTAAATCCAAACTGACTGGCTTGCATTTGATAGTTTACATCTTCAGTGCCGTGACTTAGGTTTACCTTAGTCACTGTGGGGGCGTCATTGGTTCCTTCGACCTTAATATGAAGTTCATAAGGAGTACCATCTCGGCTATGTACCCGATAAATCACCTCTTCAGTTTGTCCTGCCGCAAGGTGTTGTAACGAGTTATTATTAACGCTATACCCCCAGTTACCTGCGCTATCTATTCTTAAGTGTCCACCGAATGGGTCATAGATTTTGGTTTCACCAAATTGGCTGTATTGAAAGTGGTTTTCGCCTGAGTCTGGGTCGCTAACGTGCAGTTGTCCGTTAGCTAGCTCTTTGGTAATACCATTATTAGTAAATTTGTGGGAGCCGTCTTCAATCACAGTTCCTGTAGAGACTTCAGTGATGATTGCAGAATCTTTCGCGCCTTGTACATTTACTTGAATATGTTGTGTTGCCTTTGAACCATCACTTGAAATTGCAACGACATCAAAGCTTTCGGCAATATTATCGCTTGTTCTTAGGCTGTTTGATTTAGCGTGGTCTAAATCATAATGCCAAGTGCCATCTTTACTCACTGACAGCGTTCCGTAGTTGCCAGCAGTGGATTGTGCTTGAAAATGAACGCTATCATCGGTGTCTAAATCATGGGCAAGAAGCACACCTGATACCGAACTTTTACTGTCCTCTATCGCAGTGCTCAACGAGGCAACCGTTGACGAAGGTGTATCGATAATCACATGGTCATCTGTACCACGTATGGTGGCACTAATCGGTATCCTTGTACCATCAGCGGTTATTAAGGTCATTGAGTCCGTTAAACTTTGACCATCTTTTAATCCTTGGATCTCAGGGTTGGTATTGCTTGCCTCATAACGCCACTTATTGTGCCCGTCAGTGCTGTGGGTGGTAACAAAAGTACCATAGTCACCTCGCAGGTTTAGACCGAAATCTGATGGAACTGGATGCACCACGCCGTTAATTTCTATTTGAACAATCTGGGCTTCTTTTGAGCTATCAACATCTGTGGTATCAAGGTTGCTCCAAAACGAAATCAGATGATTTGATGATGAACTTGAAGTTTTGTCTTCAGTTACCTCGACAGTTGTTAGCTGGTTGGAGAGTATTGAGGCATCATTAACCGAAACCAGGTTTGTGGTTGCCCCTGTATGCGTGACCCCGCCATGGGCATCTTTTACATCATAGGTGAAATGAACCTGACCGTCGTAGTCTTTCTCTGGCGTAAAGGTGAAGCTACCATCAAGGTTATCAAGGATAGAACCATGGTCGGCATGTAGATTGGCGATACTGAGCAGGTTGATATCGTTGTGGTCTATGTCGGTCGCATTAGCTAATAGTTCGGTTGAAGTTATTCGAATATTAGTGTCTTCAGTACCTGATGGTAGTAACACTGCACCACTAACATTTGGTTTGTCATTACTGCCGTGAATGCTCACCTCTATGGTGTGTTGTGTACCATCACTAGAATGAATCGTAACCCAATCTTTAAGTGTTTCACCGGCACCTAACGCTTGAATATTAGGTTTTGTGGTATCAATGATATATTCCCACCCGCCAGTTTTGTCTAGGCTGAGTTTGCCGCCTAACTGGCTAGTATAAGGTGCTAACTCGGGGTGAGCTGCCCACTGAATAAAGCTCTTTAAATCAAAGTGAGACTGGCCTGTATCAGGATCACTAATGGTTAGCTGGCCTCTTGTGTGAATCATGTTGGGAAGCCAACTTACTGCTGAATAAGCGTTGACATCTTCGGTGACGTCACCCTTATCCATACCGGCTATGATGGCCGTGTCTGATGTGCCCTGAATGGTGATAACGACCAGTTGCTCACTGCCCTCGGCACTATGTACCAATAGCGTATCAGTCATCGACTCGCCAATTTTTAGCCCTTGAACAGCGGCTTGCTGATTATCAGCTGTATAGGTCCAATGACCTTGGTTATTGATACTTAACAGCCCATATTGCCCATGAACGTTTTCGGCCTGAAACTGATTTTCACCAGTATCCGCGTCGGTTACAGATAGTTGTCCGTCCGCTCTAAGTTGACTCTGATAAAGGTCTTTATCTTCGGTCAAGCTTGCCGTAGATAACCCTGAGATAACCGCCTTGTCATCAGTACCATTAATGGTGACGGTGACTTGCTGCTCGGTGCCATCGACAGAGTGCACCTGGAAGGTCTCGGTGAGCGACTCACCGGTTTTGAGCCCTTGAATCAAGGATTGAGAATTATCTGCGGTATAGGTCCAATGGCCAGTATTATCGATACTGATCTGACCGTATTGACCTTGCAGTGAGTCGGCAGTGAACTGATTTTCACCGCTATCTAAATCGCTAACGTTGAGCTGTCCATCGGCGCGCAGCATGCTGCCGCTGGCGAGGTTGCTATCTTCAGTGAGGCTCGCTGTAGCGGTTCCGGCAATCACGGCTTTGTCATCGGTGCCATTAATGGTCACCGTGATTTTTTGCTCGGCACCATCCGCTGAATGTACCAATACAGTGTCGGTGAGCGACTCACCGGTTTTGAGCCCCTGAATCAAGGATTGAGAATTATCTGCGGTATAGGTCCAATGGCCAGTATTATCGATACTGATCTGACCGTATTGACCTTGCAGTGAGTCGGCAGTGAACTGATTTTCACCGCTATCTAAATCGCTAACCCTGAGCTGTCCATCGGCGCGCAGCATGCCGCCGCTGGCGAGGTTGCTATCCTCAGTGAGGCTCGCTGTAGCGGTTCCGACAATCACGGCTTTGTCATCGGTGCCATTAATGGTCACCGTGATTTTTTGCTCGGTGCCATCCGCTGAATGTACCAACAAAGTGTCGGTGAGCGACTCACCGGTTTTGAGCCCCTGAATCAAGGATTGAGAATTATCGGCGGTATAGGTCCAGTGGCCGGTATTGTCGATGCTAAGCTGACCGTACTGACCTTGCAGTGAATCGGCTGTGAACTGGTTTTCACCGCTATCTAAATCGCTAACGTTGAGCTGTCCATCGGCGCGCAGCATGCCGCCGCTGGCGAGGTTGCTATCTTCAGTGAGGCTCGCTGTAGCGGTTCCGGCAATCACGGCTTTGTCATCGGTGCCATTAATGGTCACTGTGATTTTTTGCTCGGTAGCATCCGCTGAATGTACCAATACAGTGTCGGTGAGCGACTCACCGGTTTTTAGACCTTGAATAATGTTTTGTGAATTATCAGCGCTATAGGTCCAATGGCCGGTATTGTCGATGCTAAGCTGACCGTACTGACCTTGCAGTGAATCGGCAGTGAACTGATTTTCACCGCTATCTAAATCGCTAACCCTGAGCTGTCCATCGGCGCGCAGCGTACCACCACTGACGAGGTTGCTATCCTCAGTGAGGCTCGCTGTAGCGGTTCCGACAATCACGGCTTTGTCATCGGTGCCATTAATGGTGACCGTGATTTTTTGCTCGGTGCCATCTGCTGAATGTACCAATACAGTGTCGGTGAGCGACTCGCCGGTTTTTAGACCCTGAATAATGTTTTGTGAATTATCAGCGGTATAGGTCCAATGGCCGGTATTGTCGATGCTAAGCTGACCGTACTGACCTTGCAGTGAATCGGCAGTGAACTGATTTTCACCGCTATCTAAATCGCTAACCCTGAGCTGTCCATCGGCGCGCAGCGTACCACCACTGGCCAGATTTTTATCTTCAGTGAGGGTCGTGCTAGCCGTACCCGCAATCACCGCTTTATCGTCAGTACCATTAATAGTGACGGTGACTTGCTGCTCGGTGCCATCGATAGAGTGTACCTGTAAGGTCTCGGTGAGCGACTCGCCAGTTTTGAGCCCTTGAATCACGGTTTGAGAATTATCGACGGTATAGATCCAGTGACCCATATTGTCGATACTGAGCTGACCGTACTGACCTTGCAATAAATCGACGGTGAACTGATTTTGACCTGCATCAGGATCAGTAATCGTTAGCAGACCTTCGGTAGTCAACTCTTCACTACTAGGGGTTACTGATACTTTGAGATCTTCAGTCATTGTCCCTGTAGATGTGCCACCAATTTGCGCTGACTCATTGCTGCCAGTAACTTCAATTGTTACCTGCTGAGTAACAGGTTGGCCTGAGCTGTCTGTGGCAATAACGGTGAAGGTTTCGGTCGCGACTTGTCCTTGATTTAGTGCTTGTGTTGCTGGTTTTTGGTTATTGAGTTGATAATGCCAAGTGCCAGTATCTGGCTCTATAGTTAGTTCGCCCAGTTGACCCTGTCCATTAGCTATTGACCAGCTGATCTTGTCACCATTATCGGGATCGGTAGCGATCAAACTGCCTGATGTACTATCTATGGTGCCTTTTTCATTCAGTGCTGCGTGATGTACTCCGGAAATACTGGGTAGATCGTTGCTGCCTTCAACTTCAACAGCGATGGTTGTTTGTACATGATTACCTTCGTTGTCAGTCGCCGTCACTATAAACTGTTCAGTGTGGTGCTCGTTCTCGACTAATGCATTTGTTGCTTGTGCCGCGTTATTGAGTTGGTAATGCCATTGTCCGGTTGCTGGTTCTACATTTAGTATCCCAAATTGCCCTTGTGATTGGCTGATGCTCCAGTTTATTTGAGCTGAATTATGGCCTTGAGCATGCAATGTTCCAGTAACAGTATCAGTACTTGAATCTTCTTTTAATTGTTGAATTTGTTGTTGAATCTCTACAGAGAGAGGCTTTTCATTAGTGCCAGTGCCAGTGCCAGTGCCAGTGCCAGTGCCAGTGCCAGTGCCAGTGCCAGTGCCAGTACCAGTACCAGTACCTGTGCCAGTACCTGTGCCAGTACCTGTGCCAGTACCTGTGCCAGTACCTGTGCCAGTACCTGTGCCAGTGCCAGCTGGGTGTAATACTGTGGTATGGAGATTTTTTTCGTCTGTTATTGTTGTTTTTTCGAGTGCAGCGGCTTTCAAAGTAACGGTAAAGTGGGGATGATTCTGTTGATTTGCGGTAAACGTTAATGGTTTGGCAATGCTACTTAAGCCTATCGCACCACCTGCACTAGCGTGAAAGTGGGCGCCTGAATGCAGACCAGTGGTTTCACTGGAGCCTTGAGGGCGAGCATTTGGATTATGTGGAGCTGCAGGGCTAGCGGTTGTATCTGTTGTCGCTTGATTCGGTTGAGAAGGTTGTGCAGTTTTTACAGCTTGAGTCTCTGTATCAATTTGCTCGGTGTGTGGTTGTGCTAAATGCGCCGTTTCTGTTTGAGAGTCGCTTGAGTCCTCATTGACTATCGGACCAGTAGCACTCCAAGATTTATCTGCAACTAAGTCTTTATTACCGATGATGCTTGTTTTACCACCAGTATCACGCAGTTCTTTAGCCTTTAGACGAGCAACATCTTTGTCGACTTGTTTAGCTTTTTGTTTAGCGTGTTGAGCTTGCTGTTTTTTCTCAGCTTCAATCGCTTCTGGTGTATTAGCATTTGGTGTTGATTTTTTATCGTCTTGACTCATGTTCTACTTCCTTTTTAGCGCTCACCAAAAGCTTCTGTTACGTTGGTAAAAACAGGCTTCCATAGATACTGAAAAACAGTTTTATCTCCAGTGACTATGTCTGCTTCCCCCGTCATCCCAGGGATTAAGTCAAACTGACCGGGTTTATCAGCAAAGTATGGCTTATCTATGCTGATCTGGACTTTATAAAACACACCGCCTTTTTCATCTGAATCAGTACTTGGAGAAATGCGCTTTACAATGCCATCGAGTGCGCCATAACGGCTGTAGTCAAAAGCATCAATTTTAATTCGTACAGGCTGGCCGACTTTGACAAAACCAATATCGCGGGGGGATAGCTTGGCTTCCATTAGGCCGGTTTTCGTCATCGGTACGATAACCGCAACGGTGCCGCCAGGTTGAATAACACTGCCAGTGGAAGAGGAAGGGAGCGATTGAATAATACCGTCAACGGGAGCTGTAACTGTATTTTGTGATACCAAAGATCCCGATGATTTTAAGCGAGCGATAATGCCTAGCAGTTCGGCTTGAGCATCAGTTCGTTTCTCGCCGACCTCTTTTAGCAAGGTGGCTTGTTTCTGTTTTAGTTGCTGCTCTAAATTGAGCAAGTTCTTAGACAAGACCTGCTGCTTACTTTCCATTCCTTTAAGCTCGCGCATATAGGAATCAAGTTTTTGTTGCGACTCTAAAATTCTAAGCTTAGATACCGCTTGCTCAGCGGTTACCGATAGCATCATATTAAGCGTCTGCTCGGCAGACTTAATCTGGTCACTGAGCGGTGGGATCTCTGCTTTAAGGCCGTCGATCTCCGCTTGCGACTTAGCGATATCAGACTTTGACAGCTGTTGCATTGCTAACCGTTCTTGGTTCATGCGGTTAAGCGAGGCGGTATGCAGTTTAACTAACTGCGGATATTCTGACTCAAACTCAATGAAATTTGCTTTCCTTTGATCGATAAAAGCTTCGTAGCGCTCAATTCTTAGGATCAAATTAGCGCGTTTACTGGCGAGTTCCTCTTCGGCTGATTGGCTATCTATAGAAACAAAGCTAGCGAGTACATCACCCTTTTTAACCACATCTCCTTCCTCTACCACCACAGATGCAATCGTTCCGCCTGCACGGCTCTGTATTATCTGACGGTGGCCAAGTGGGACGACTTGTCCTTTAGATTTAGAGATCTCTTCGACCTGAGCAAAGAGTGACCAAAGCAACATAATAAGAACTGATCCTGTGATCAAAAATATGATGCGTTTAATAAATTTTCTTTCCGCAGGCGCTTCAATGGCATCGGTAAACTCGTGCTCAGGCCATACTCGATTCGCTAGTTGACGATTATCCATTAGGGAGGTTCTCCTGAGGTGCTGCAGATTGTGGTTGTTGAGCTGATTGTTCGGGGATAGGGCCTGCATAAACGACCGCGCCTTTATCCAAAATGACGACTTTGTCAGCTTGCTGGATCAACTCTTGATCATGACTGGTAAATAGCACGGTACTTTTACCTTTAAGCGAATTGAATGTTTCCAATAGCTGAGCTTTAGCTGCCGGATTACGGTTGGCGATGGGTTCGTCAAGAATGATTAAGCTTGATTGCTTAAGCAATGCTCGAGCTAGACTGATATAGCTGCCTTCAACGGCAGAGAGTAGTGTGTGACCGCGGTTAAACAGATCGATATTGAGGTCATTGTCTAGCGCATTAAACAATGACTCGCCCCCCGCCGCTTTGATGGCCGCAATCAGTTCTTCATCGGTGGCATCTTGTTTTGCTATTCGTAGGTTATAGGCTAAAGAGCCTGGGAATAGATCCGGTTCAGCTGGACAAAATGCCGCCCATTTTCGATAAGCTTCAGGATCATATTGCTTTAGGTTTTTACCATTAACACTTACGTACCCAGCTTGTGCCTCCGCAACTCCCATAGCGGCAAGTAACAGAGAGGTTTTGCCGCAGGCATTAGGACCGATGATAGCAACATTTTCTCCCGGCTCTATATCGACACTTACACCAGCAAGGGCTGGATCCACATCTGCACCATAACGCAAAGTAACGTGCTGAAAACTAATCGCTGGCGGAGTATGCGTTGCAGGAGTATCAAGCCTTAATTCACTGTTCTCAGTTCCAGCTTGCATAAAACGATCAAACTGTTTAATCGCTATATCCATCATGCTGATCTTCTGGCTAGATGAAAATGCCAGTTGTGCCGGCCCAGTAATACGCCAAATAAGCATCACACAGGCAATAAGTGAGCCGGGACTAATACTTTGGTTAAGCACTAAAAATATGCCCGTAAATACGGTGACTAATGCAGTGAGTAAGCTCATCGCATGGGCGACAGCAGCATTTAATCCATTGCGTTTGGCATAAAGAAAGTTCTGCCGACAGTTCTCCTTACATTGCCTAGCAAACTTAGTATTCCAGCCATCTGTTTCACCACTGGTTTTAAGTTGCAGTAGGTTCTTGGCTAGTTCATTAATGGAGTTTTGATAATCACCACTAATGGTGGGAGAGGCCGATTGAGCGTATTTATTTACCGCTTTCATCACCCAATAAAATAGTAGAAGCATCACCAAAGGAACGATAACCAGCCAGCCACTCAATAGTGCAATAGTGATAAGTGCAATAGCAGTAAAGGGCAGATCGACTAACCCCGCGCCACTAGGACCAGAAAGTAGTGTCCTTACTTTTTCGGCATTACGCATACGTGCCATATGGTTAGAGCTGCCAACACGAGATAACACCATCAGCGGCATACTTAACAACCGTTTAAAGGTGAGGTCAGAAAGATCTCGAGCAAAACGGTTACTAGTCGTTGCAAGAACATTAGCTCGTGTTAAGCGAGTGGTGACTAATATCGCTAAGGCTAATGCGGCACCAAGGGCGATAGTCGGCAGCACGTCTGGGGCTTGTCCACCGATGACGCGATCATAAACCGCCATAGTGAACAGTGGGACTGCAAGTCCGGTAATGCTCGATAGTAGGCTGAGCCAAAATACAGGTCGATACCACTTGGTGCGTTTACTCATATGTGCAGCAAATGCGCGAATATTTTGCTTACTGCTAGGTAGACTCTCGATAACAAAAACGTGGCCTATAAGCGGTAAATCTTGTGTCGTTACGGCTTGCCATTGCTCTGTTTGTTGCTCAAATATTTCATATTGTTCACCTCTACGTCTGGCCATAACCGCAGGTTTATCATCAGGGATGATAATAAAGGGGTGAATAGCTTGAGATATGGCTTGTTTATGAGTTTTAAATACCGAGTAACCGATATGATGCTTTTGCAGTAAATAAGCGAGCTTAACGGTATCAATCGTTTTTATTGCATCGTCATTGAGAATATTCGTCGCTTGCGAAAATAGTCCGATCTGTTGCAACAAAGCGATGAGTATATTTTTCAATTCTATCGAATCTGTGGGCGATCTTTTCCCCTCGATTGGCTGGGTTTGATTGATTGAGTTCATAAATTAACCTCCGTAGCAGAAGCCAAAATCTGACATTTTCCAGTGTTATCAATATTCACCCTGAGCTCGCTATTATTAGCGAGTTCACTAAAGTGGGAGGCACAGATAATGGTCATCTTGCCTTTATATTTTTTAATGACATTGATTAGCCGCGTCTGTGAATCTGCATCGAGTGAAATCATTGGTTCATCAAGCAGTAAGATAGAGGGGGATTGCACAAAAGCTCTGACTAAGGCAATAAGTTTAATTGCACCTTTATTGAGCATTTGACTGTCGCTGACACCCACTTCGGTTTGATAACCTGCAGGTAGTTGGGCGATGCTAGTCGTGAGCCCCAACGCTTCAGCTACCTCCATCGCCAGTGATTCTCGCTCAGGTCTATACATGGTCATGTTTTCAAGTAAGCTGCCGGCAAATAGTGTTGGCCAAGGCGAGACATAGGTGACTGATTGACGGTATTCATTGGCCTTATGTTCACTTTGCTCAACCCCTGCAATGGTTATTCTTCCTTGCTCTAAATGGTGAAAAGCACCGATGACACTAAGTAGTAAACTTGCATGGGTAAGAGGATCTGAGGTTACTGTGACTAAACTGCCACTTGGAATGGATAGATTAAAGTTGTTGAGTTTTGCACCAACTTGAACGCTGGCCACATTGTCAAATTGGATGGGACCTAATGGCAGTTTTTGTTGGTATTGAGTGCTGCCTTTAAACATCTCTGCAGGTAACTTGGTGAGATCATTGACATGATTCATCGCGGTATTGGCGCTTGCGAGTCGCGAACGCAGACTAATTATGGCACTGAGCGGCGCGATGGCTCTGCCTGCCAGAATCGAACAAGCTGCTAACCCACCAGTCGTGAGATCACCATTGAGCACTTCAAAACAACCGATCAGCACTATCAGCAAGGTAGTTCCTTGGGACGCACCTTGGATCAGCTCTTGTAGCTTGGACGATAACCAATCGACTTGTTGCTGCTGCGCCAAGCGACGGTAATTAATCTCGCTATAAATCGCCGATAGTCGGGTTTCTAATGCCAACGCCTTTGCTGTGGTTAAGCCTGATAGTACCAAGATCAGCATACGAGAGCGTTCACTATCGGTGAGTGCTAAATCTTGAGTTGCACGGTTAAGCTTTTGACCGATAAAAAAGACTAAACCACCAATAACCGCCCATACCGCAATGGGAATAAATACTAACGGGCCGCCGATATAGGCGACCAACGCGAGAAAAATAACTACAAAAGGAAAATCCATCAGTGCCACAAGTGCTTGTCCTGAGTAGATCTCTCGCATTGTGGCGATGCTGGCAAGACCATTTGATACCCTACCTGTACCTAGATTTTCCACATGATGGTAGTCTGATTGCATTAAGGCTGACACCACCTTAGTCGTGGTTTGTAGCTCAAAATTGGCGGCTGAGGATGCCAGCAACCAGCTACGGGAATAACGTAAGAGCAGTTCAAGTAAAATCGCTACGCCAACGGCAGAAGCCAACACGCTAGCGGTGCCATAGCCTTGGTTAGGCAAAATACGGTCGTAAATTTGTAGCATAGTGAAAGGTAAGGCGAGAGATAGCAGATTGATAAACGTTGATGACAGCAATAGCTCTGCCCAAGCCCGATTAGTTTTTATTAGACTGAAGTTCTCTCTCATCGTTTATATCATCCCTAATTACTTTTGAAAGCATGTTTAGAGAATAGGGTATGTTTAAAAGATAGACAATACATAACAGTGTGTTAACAGGTTGGCTAAGTGAGGCGCGTAGGTGTTTACTCCGGTGTGTGGCACAATGTTGGTTATTAAGAGGTCCTTGAGAAAGCGTCAGCCTGCTTAGAGCATGGCTGACGAATAGCCTTGCTAAGGAGAGGTAGCAAGGCTAGTTGATGGGAGTACTATTTTAGTAACTGTTTAAACTAACTATTTAACGTAATGGCTTTAGCATTTATTTAAGTGACGACTTAATTTATTGTGCGTGTCTTTGACCATCTTTCACCTTCATGGGATCGCCTTCATAGCCTAGGGCTTGCCAGTCGAGTCGCCCTTGCTGATTATGGCAGTCCTTACACTTAAGGGCGTCCTCTTTAGGTGAGACCATATGATTGATTGGCCACCACATTTCGGTTGCCGCAAAGCTATATTCACCGCTGTATTTGATCCCTTTTTCGAGCATATTTGGGTTTTTCTCCATGCCGAGTCGGGCAGCTTTGTCCCAGTCAAAGGTTTTCCAATAGCCATCCTTGCCGAAGACTTTCGGGGTGATAAAAATATTCAACTTCTTGTCATAGATTTGCTTGCCCGTGTGTACCTTGAAAGGGGTGATCTTGGCGTTGGGGTCATTGATATCACCTAAGGGATGGGTCAGCTTCGTGACCGCCTTGGGCTGCATCTTATCTCCCGCCATATAGGCATCAGCATTGCCGTTATACCAAGCGTATTGAGGTGTTACATTCTTAGCCCAGACGAAGTCGCCTTTCTTTTTCATATAGCTGTGCTTGCCATATTTATCGGTGGTCTGTTCGCGGTTTGAACCTGCTGTAGACCAGTCCCAACTCATCTTGGTTGGCTCATTTTTGGCAAACTCTGGAATGTGACATGTTTGGCAGGCAACAGCCTGACCGTGGTCATTGAGTTTCTGCTTCTGATGGGGGGCACTATCATGGCAGTTGATGCAGCCAATCGGATTGTCACCACCGGGAGAAACTCCCATGGCGTTACCGGTAATCTGGTGCTCTTTGGTGGTGTGACACTCCTGACATTGGAAGTCATTACCGTCGACATCCATATGTACATCGGTGCGTTTGTCTGGATAGGACATTGAAGAGTCGAGGTCGCCATGCTTGACGCCGTCACCGCCGCCACCGTAAAAGTGACAGGTACCGCAGTTATCTCGTACAGGAGTACCGACATTTTGCGCAACACGTTCAAGGTTTACTTTTGCTAAGACTTCGCCAGCGCCTGCGGGATCTTTAACATAGGTTCCCGTTGTGTCGTGGCAGATAAGGCAGTCGACTTTGGTCATATCGTTAAAATCGAAGTTATTATCTTTCCAGCCGTAACCAGCATGACAACTGGTGCAGCGAGGTTCATTGCTAGAGATGGCGACGCAGAAGTTATTGATGGTGTTCTTCTTGCCACGCTTTACCGTGCGGCCGGGGAGAGTCTGTTCAAGCTCCCAGGTCCAGTGTGATGATTTCATAAAATCAGCGGCGTGATCTTCATGACACTCTATACACAGGGTTGTGACGTCAGAGCCAGTAGCAAAGGGCCCTTCGATAAATTCACTGTGATCTTGAGCCGCCAAACTACTATTACAATATAGTATGGTGATTAGCAGGCTCAGTGTGATAGCTAAGGTTTTCATGGTTAATCTCCTGCCTCCTCGGCGCTAACCGAGAAGGCGCTTAATTAGATTAGAAGTTAACGGTCAAAGAGGCGTTGATATCGAAGGCTGTATCGACGATGGGTAACATGGAGTATGCGTTGCCAGCAATGACCTCATCGATATCCTGTGGAGCACCAACTGGAGTCCCGCTACCGGTATATTCGTAGTCGTAGTAAAGTCCCGCTAGCTTGATAAACATGCGCGGATTGATATCAAACATGTAATAGGCTTCGCCGACATGGCCGCGGGTCGCGAGCTTGCTGCCGATAGGATCATCTTGCGCTTGAGTGAATGGGGTCCAGTATTTAGAACCATAGTTATATTCGAGACCAAATTTACCGTAAGGGGCTGGGATCTGAATACCGACGTAGGCGCCGTAACCATCTTTAGGGCCACTGGTGTCGGCAACACTTGGCATCATAATGATCTCACTGCCATCGGCATTAAGTTGTGCTTCAAAGACCGCATCGCTGAGCATGCCACCGAACATGCCTGCGTTGCCGTTACCATCGGCGCGTGTCCAACCACCAGAAATAAACCATTTAACATCGTTATCTTCTTCACGGGCGAAGCCTATTCCGCCTAAGAACATGTCGCCGATGACGCCACTAGGTTGTACCCGAGTTTCAAAGTTAAAGTTGCTGAATTTTTGCATATCTTGGTACATGGTTGGGGCAAAAATGCCTGCAAGCTGAGTTGGGAAAGCCATGGTTCCCTTAAAGCCGTCGTTGACATCTTTGGCACCAAAGAGGGTGAATTGAAGAAAGTTTTTTCCATCATTTATCGCATCAATATTGAAGCCGCCAAGGTGGGTATCTTTAGTCACTATGTCGCCAAACATCTCACCGTTGCCCCATTGAGATTCGAAGCCCTGACCGTAGCAAAGTCGTACAACCTGGCCTTCAACACCAGTGAGCTCGCCTAAGTGGTAGCCTAAGGTGGCACCATCGAAGTTAAAGTTGACTAGGTGACCCGACGGAGTGCCACCACGTTTTTCGTTTTCACGATACTGAGTGGGCGGTCCATAGGTTGAAGGGCGGCGTCCAATAGAAAGGTAGAGTGGCGATCCATTGATATTTTTCCAGTCGAAGTAGGCGCGCTCTACTCTTAACCAGTCGCCACTGGTATTGCCGCTGTTGGTACCATCCATGGTGAACGAGCGCCAAGAGTCGAACACCTGCACACCAGTAGAGTCGCCCCAGTTTTTATACATAGATAATCGGCCTGCAAAGCTGACGTTATCCCACACCTTGGCTTTTAAATTGAGGCGTAACCTAGTGGTGTAGAGGAGATCGTTATCGATATCTTGAGTGGTTTTTTGGGCTAAGGCATAGGGCATGACTCCCTGAAGTTGCCCGCTTTGAAATGCCGCTGCTAGATTTGGATCTGCCGCCATCATCTTGCCTAATGGGGAGTTTGGGTCATTAGGCATACCAAAGGCGCCGGACATAGCCTTAGCACCGAAATCATTAAAGTTAACTTTAATGGCGGGATTCCAAGTAACGTTGCGGTAGTGAAGCGAGTGAACCTTAGTGCGAAAGTCGCCAGTGATGAGAATTCTATCGAGGGCCGAGTGGCGCTCATTGCTATCGACGCGATCATTGAGATCGTCAAGTTCGTTGGTGATCTCTTCTAGTTGTTGCTTGAGAACTGCGATTTTTTGAGCGTCATTTTCGTTTGCATAAACGCTGCCAGAGAAAGCGAGAGCATTGGCAACGAGCAATGATATAAGGGTACGCATAACATCTCTCCTATACGGGTTTTTGGTTGTTTTCAATTAGTTAAGCTTGGTCGTATCTAGGGGCTAGGGAAGCTGATTTTTGGCAGCATGAAGCCCTGAGGTTATTCCCCATTTTTTATTTATCTGTTGGTTAAAGTGTTTCTAAGCAGTTCGGTCGCTTAGCAGATGTTAGCCACAAGTTTGAGGCTGATCGGAATCTGCGGCATGGTCATAGAGGAACTGCTGAATATCTTTTAGATCTTTTTCGGATAAAGCGTTAAAGGCTTCTTGATCGCCTTTATGCTTCATACGCTTAAAGAAGCGATCCCACTGGCTCATAGTCTTGCTCATTGGTGTGATCTCGCCTCCCACGGAACCTTGGCTATGGCAAGCCTTACATTCCTTCTTATAGAGGTGTTTGCCTTTTTTAGGGTTACCGCCATCAGCAGCTTGAGCTTGAAGCCCTAAAGACAATGCTAGCGCAAGGCCTATACCGATTTTAGTGATAGTTTTCATCATCAATTCCTTACTCTCTTTTTGTTTGGTATTACGCCGTCCTTTGCAAGTTGGCAGAGTGTTCCAAAAATGCTTCCGCCTTGTTATAAAAGTTAGCAGTTAGCGTGTGGCTAATTGTTGAGCTAGATCAGTTTTATGATAAAAATCTAATTGATAAAATTATCATTGAGAAAAATCTAATGGAGCAGGTATTGCTGTGATGTTTGTTATTGTTTTTGTTGTATTTTAACTGTACTTCTGTGACGGTGAAATTTATTTTGGAAGTGTTTTGAATGATTTTTGCAATGGATCTAGATCACGATTTTGACTTTTGGTTACCACTAAAGAGATATGTGTTGGTTAAATTTTGGTAAAAATAAAGCCCGTTTGACAGTGCCAAACGGGCTTTATTACGCAAGGGGGTTAATCTAATTATGGCTGTTGACGCGTAGGTGCTAATACGATTTCACGTACGCATACATTTTGTGGTTGCTCGAAGGCAAATACTGCAGCATCGGCAACGGCAGTTGGCTCTATTACGCCGCCCATGAACTCTTTCCATTCATTGTAGCCAGCTTTGATCTCTTCATTTGTGGTGTGGCTTAACAGCGCTGTTTCAACCGCGCCTGGAGCAATAGTCACCATGCGTACATCGTCCATGGCCACTTCTTCACGAATGTTTTCAGTTAGTGCATGTACTGCAAACTTAGTTGCACAGTAAGCGGCGTGGTTCGGGAAAGTCTTGCGACCGGCAACTGAGCTTACGTTGATGATAGTACCTGTTTTACGAGCTTTCATATCTGCTAGTACTGCGTGAATACCGTTTAATACGCCCATCACGTTGATGTTAAGCATACGGCTCCATTCTGCAGGATCTTGCACATCAGCAGCGCCAAGTAGCATTACACCAGCATTATTGATTAGGCAGCCAACAGGGCCAAACTTTGCTTCAGCTTCTGCAATAGCCGCTTTCATCGCGTCAGCATCAGTAACATCAACACTAATAGATAGGCTGTTTTCTAAACCTAGCGCTTGCATTGGCTCAACACGGCGAGCCAATAAAAGAAGCGGGTGACCTTTAGCACTGAATGCTTGAGCCATGGCTGCGCCAATACCAGAAGATGCGCCTGTAATAACGATTAATTGTTTCATATCAGCCTCAATAAAAAAGGGGGTCTTGGTGAATTGCGAGTATTTTATCTAACTGTTTATTGTTGATATATAATCTACAGAGAATATGATTGTTTACATATGGCTCCTAATTACTTGCTATCCTCTGAGATAACACGAGTTCCTATTTATGTACCAAGACCTAAATTTAGCAGATGTGCGTGCTTTTACCGTGATTGCGGAAAAAGGTAGCTTTACCTTGGCAGCCGACAAACTCGGATGTTCACGCTCGCACCTTTCTAAGCAGTTAACCCAACTTGAGCGCTATCTAGGGGTAACCTTGATTACCCGTACCACTCGGGCGCAGCGATTGACTGAACAGGGGCAGTTTTTTTATGAGCGCTGTCAGCATGCGCTAGATGTGATGGAGCAAGCGGTGGCCAAGACTGTCGATGATGCTCATAACCTTCAGGGCAAGATCAATATCAATTGTGTGGGTGGCTATATCGGTGAGGATATCGTTAACCAGCTAGTTAACGACTTTATGAGCCTGCACCCCAATATTCAAATCCACCTCGACTTTAGTAGTCAGCGGGTGGACTTAGTGCTGGATGAGTTTGATTTAGTATTTCGTATGGGTGGGCTTGAAGATTCAAGCTTAGTGGCTAGAAAGCTGATGGATATCGCTAATTGCACCTTAGTATCGCCTAGCTATATTGCTAAATATGGCCGCCCCGAAACCCCGAAGGATTTAAAGAACCATGCCTGTGTCACCGGCTCAGTGTATCACTGGAATTATCATCGTCGATCCGACAAAAGCCAGAAGACAGAGGTGACCATTGCGGGCGCCTTGTTGTGTAAAAATGGTCGAGTGATGAAAAGTAGCGCGTTAGCGGGTAACGGAATCGTGAGACTCCCTGAGATCTATTGCAGTGCTGAGCTGAACAGCGGGGAATTAGTGCATGTGTTCGATGACTGGACTATCTCTGATACACCCTTGTATCTACTTTATAGCAAAGATCAATTTCAGCCCGCTAGGCTTAGGCAGTTTATTGAATTTACTACGGAGAATTTTATGAAGTACGTCGAGTTACCCAATACCTAAATAAGTTTCGCTAGCTGACTTATTTAGGATTGAGTGGCTCTGTTCGCCCATCTTTCGACTTAATTGTTGTGAAAGTGTAGCTTTGAGGTTGGTTTTTTCTCCGCTTTATTAAATTTTGTCTTAAAATATCTTAAGAACAAAATCACCTTTTATCGATTTGAGCCGTATAGCAGCTTAAAGCGTTTAAGGACATTAAAAGGGCGAATGGATGAACCTGAACAAAATAGCACTGGCTTGTGCCTTATTACCCTGCTTTGTCGCCCATGGAGGGCAAGAGTATTACGAGGCACGCAGTGATGCGATGGGCGGTGCGGGAGTTGCTGCTTCAAATAAAGAGGGCGCGGCATTTGTTAATCCCGCCTTACTTGCGATTAACGCGCATAGAGACAACTCGTCGGTGTTGTTGATCCCTGTGATAGGTGTCGATGTGGCCGACAGTGATGACATGATCGATAAGTTCGATTCGCTGAACGATTCCTATGATGCCCTCGAAGCGGCAATCGATGTAGGCAATACGGGGGCTATAGATGAGTTTCGTGATGAGCTGGTGGCCGACTTAGAGTCATTAAATGGTACTTCAGCCTATGCTAGTGCGGGGCTTGGTTTTAGTGTCACGATTCCATACCAGAGGATGCCGATGGCTATCTTCTATAAGAGTTATGTTAACGCCGTCGGGGTTGCCGATATTGCGCAATCAGATATCGATACCCTCAATAATCTCGATCCTAATAACCCTCCCGAGATCAGCGATTTGGACTCTCAAGGTCAAGTGGTCGGCGGAGCCGTATCCGACTTAGGCGTTGCATTAAGCTTTCCATTGTCGATTGTTAATATGCCTATCTCAGTGGGGATTTCACCTAAGTTTCAACGCATCGACACCTACAACTATATCGCCAATGCTAACAACTTCGATGCTAGTGATTTTGATGATGCAAAGTATCGCAATGATGAGACCAATTTTAACTTAGATATTGGCGTCGCCATGCAACCGTTCGATGGCTTAACCTTAGGTTTGTCGGGGCGAAACCTGATCAGCCAAGAGGTGGATACCATAGAAATTGAAGGGCAGACGTTTACTTATCGAGTCGAGCCTTTAGTGACGGCGGGTGTCGCTTACGATTGGGATATTTTATCGGTAACGACGGATATCGACCTGAATGAGAATAAGAAGTTTAAAGAGCTCGACGGCACCCAATACTGGCGTCTAGGTGGTGAAGTAAGGGCTTTTGACTGGATGGCGCTACGACTGGGTTATCGTCACGATATGAAGGACTCTACCGCGAACCTTTACTCTTTGGGCACCGGCTTTGCGTTCGGTGAATCATTTTTCTTAGACTTAACTGGTATGTTTGGTGACGACAATGCAGTAGGAGGCGTATTGCAGACCTCCTATCATTTCTAGCGAACCGCTTCTAGTTGATTAGCTCATCAATTCGATAGTCGACTTAACCGTTAAAATGAGTGCACTAACTGCACATAAAGCCAGAGTTAACGCTCTGGTTTTTTGTTTGTCGACTCGACCCACTAAGCGTCCTGCAACGATATAACCCAGCACAACAGACGGCAACAACATCAATGAGATGTAAAAATGCTGCACAGTTAATAAGCCCGCAAAAGCTAATATGATAAGGGCGATCATAGAGCTAAAGATGAAGAAGGCTGAGAGGGCGGCGCGAAATTGTCCGGCATCTTTACCTGATAGCAAGATAGCCAACGGCGGGCCGCCAATTGCGGCTATGTTTCCAAAAACACCGGATAAAATACCTGCAATAAATAAGCTAAATCTATTCACTGGAATGCTGAACTTCATCAGGCTTAATCCGACGGCTAAAGCAACAATTCCGGCAATGGCGAGACCTAAGATAGGCTGCGGCGCGATTAAAATCAGGGTGGCACCTAATATGCCACCGGGAATACGCCCTAATAACGCGTACTGCAGACCATTGAATTCAAGCTGGCCGCGTTCTCTAAACAGTGTAAGCAGTGCAATCGAAAAGCCCATCATAATCACGGGTGCTGGAACCAAACTCGGGTCGACGATATAGAGTAAGGGGCTTGCCACCACGGCTAGGCCAAAGCCGATAAGACTTTGGGTCAGTGCGCCACAAAATATAATCAGCGAGGCGAGTAAAAGCGTAACGGGTTCGATCATCAGTTTATCCAGCCAGTTGGCTATAGTAGAGCGAAGAGGGGCTCGGCACTCTGTTTGAACGGTTCAGTAATTTAGGTTAGTAATTTGGGTTACAGATTACAGGTTATTAGTTAAAGATTATTGGTTACAGATTAATAGAGCGAGGCCATATAAGGCCAAAAATAGATAAGGACTGCTAGGCAGTCCTTATCTGGAGATCACGTTTGAAGATAATCGATGAAGATTATTCAAGTTCTTCCCACTCAATGCCCATTTCATCCATTAGACGTTTAACCTCAGCAGGCATGCTGTCAGGTTTATCTTTAGTAAGATCGGCGTCGTTTGGTAGTGGCTGACCTGTGTACGCATGCAAGAATGCTTCGCATAACAGTTCACTATTGGTGGCGTGACGCAAGTTGTTCACTTGGCGGCGTGTGCGTTCATCGGTAAGTACTTTGAGTACTTTCAAAGGAATGGACACAGTAATTTTTTTCACTTGCTCATTCTTTTTGCCGTGTTCAGCATATGGGCTGATATAATCGCCATTCCACTCAGTCATTGACTCACCTGTTATTTCAAAATTCGGGGCAGATTTTAACCCTTTAAATTGTGCAGTCAAATTATTGCCTCTTATTTATGACAATTGCAAATAGATTTCTATATGCATGGACGTCTAAACGGCTAAAGTGGTTGACGCGGGCTGAGTGCTTAGGTACATTTAGCCGTCCAGACATCTCTTGAGTAAAAAGTTAACAGCAAAAGGAGTAGTACATGACTGAGCGTAAATTAGCCACTGCGGCTGTACGTCAAGGAATTGAGTCCGATAGCCAGCATGGTGCAGTCGTGCCGCCGCTCTACCTTTCTACTAATTACTCTTTTGATGGTCATAAGAACCCAAGAGATTTCGACTATAGCCGTTCAGGTAACCCAACACGTTCTATTTTAGGTGATGCCATTGCTGAACTTGAAAAAGGATCAACGGGCGTAGTGACTTGTACCGGCATGGCGGCAATAACGCTTGCCACTAGCTTACTTGGACCCGATGATCTTCTTGTTGTTCCCCATGATTGTTACGGTGGCAGTTACCGCCTATTTACCAATTTGGCCAAAAAAGGTCAGTTCAAGTTATTGGTGGTCGATCAAACCGACTCACAGGCACTTAATCAAGCGATAGCGCAAAAGCCTAAGATGGTATGGCTAGAGACGCCGTCGAACCCACTGCTGCGTGTGGTCGATATTGAGGCTATCTGCTCAGCGAGTCATGAGGTGGGCGCATTAGTGGTTGTCGACAACACTTTCCTGTCGCCAGTCTTGCAGCAGCCGTTATTACTCGGCGCCGATATAGTCATTCATTCCACCACTAAATATATCAATGGTCATAGCGATGTGGTTGGCGGCGCAGTCGTGGCTAAGGATCCAGAGTTAGGTGAATTGCTGCATTGGTGGTCAAACACGCTAGGGCTAACGGGCTCAGCATTTGACAGCTACCTCACTTTGCGCGGAATTCGTACACTTGCAGTACGAATTCGCGAACATCAGGCGAATGCGCAGCGAATTCTTGATACCCTTGTTAACCACCAAGCCGTGTCCAAGATATACTATCCTGGGCTTAAAGATCATCCGGGTCATGAAATCGCGGCTAAACAGCAAAAAGGTTTTGGCGCTATGCTGAGTTTTGAGCTCAAGGGTGGGGAAGAACAGTTAGTCACATTCTTAAAAAATCTTAGCTATTTTTCAGTTGCAGAGAGCCTAGGTGGTGTAGAGAGTTTAGTCGCCGTTCCTGCAACCATGACGCATAGAGCGATGGATCCAGAGGCTCGCGCCGAAGCTGGAGTCAAAGACACGCTTATCCGTCTTTCTGTGGGTATCGAAGATGCCGATGATCTTGTTGCCGATATTGAAGCTGCGCTTAATGCCGCAGCCGCTTGTTAATTAAAGGGGTATACGATGGCACGCTGTCACTTACATAAATTTGGTGGCTCAAGTCTTGCGGATGCAGACTGTTACCGTCGCGTTGCTCATATTCTGCTGACTCACGGTCATAGCGATGATTTAGTTGTGGTGTCTGCGGCAGGTAAAAGCACTAATTTCTTATATAAGTTACTCGAGTTGAGTACAACTAAACAGCTGTGGCAAGAAGAACTACAAACACTGATTAGTTTCCAGCAAAATTTGATTGAGCAGTTGCTCTCAAATGAGCAGGCACGTTCTCTTAGAGAACGACTCTCTAACGATAAGGCACAGCTAATCAGCTTGTTATCGATAGAGTCGATTAATGACTACCAAAGCAATCAGGTCGTTAGCTTTGGTGAGCGTTGGTCTGCACGCCTATTGGCGGCGCTATTGCGTGAATCGGGTGTCGCGGCATCCGATGTGGACGCTCGCACACTCTTGATTGCCGACGAAGGCGCTGTGCCACAGATTCGTTTACAGGAATCTCGTCAGCGCGTGCATTCGATGGCAGAAACTCATCCTAATGAACGCCTGATCATTACCGGATTTATCTGCGCCAATGAACGGGGTGACACCTTACTCCTTGGGCGTAATGGCTCCGACTTTAGTGCCACCTTGATTGCCAGCTTAGCAAATATCGAGCGCGTGACGATCTGGACCGATGTTGAGGGTGTATTTAACGCCGATCCTAATAAGATCAATGATGCAAAGCTACTGAGTAGCTTGTCATTAGCCGAAGCTAACCGCTTGGCACACCTAGGCTCACCTGTTCTGCATAACAGAACGCTGCAGCCATTGTTTGATACTCAAGTGAGTTTGGCTGTTCGCTCAAGTTACGCGTCCCATACCGACTTTACCTTGATTGCACCAAAGAGTTCGTCGGCGAGTGCGCCAGTGGTGACTAATCTAAACAGCGTAGCGCTGTTTAATCTTGAGCTTAAAACTGAGCTTAAGCAGCTTATCGAACTGCTTGAGGAGACTGGTCTGAGTCCACTGGCTTACTGGGAGCTGGGGCTGGGGCGTGCTGAGCTAACGGTGACCTTGGAAAATCAGAAGCAAGTTTTGGCGTTACTGGATGTTAACCGTGATGCCTTAGGCGTGAGCGATATTAAGATCACCGAAGATCTGGGTTTAGTCGCGCTAGTGAGCGCCGATGCCAGCCTGTATCGTCGTGGATTTGCAAGATTGCTAAGTCGTAACGCTAGACCTCTGTTTAATGACGGCATGAGCCTAGTGACTTTGGTACCTCAAGGGCAGGTGAACTTGTTAACTCAAAAAGTGCACCGTCGCTGCGCAGGCCCTCGTAAGCGTATTGGCGTGCTGCTACTCGGTGTCGGTAACATAGGCGAAGCTTGGGTCGAGTTATTTAGTGGTGCTAAGGCGGCACTCAATAAAGAGCTCGAGGCTAGTGTAGAGTTGGTGGGGTTAGTCAGTTCACGTAAGGCTTTGATCAGTGATGAGGGCATTGAGCTCGATTCATGGAAGCAGGCCTTCGAAGAGCATGCAACGCCTTGGCAGTACAGCCATCTTTTTGAAGAGTTACATGATTTAGAGTGTGATGAAGTCATAGCACTGGATATCAGTGCCAGCGCCGACTTGACCTTACAGTATCCAGAGTTTTTCGCTCGTGGTATTCATGTTGTCAGCGCTAACAAACTGGCCGGGTCCGGGCCGCTGACCTTCTATCGAGAGCTGAAGCAGCAACTAGACAACCGTCGTCTATTTTGGCGTTATAATGCCAGTTGTGGCGCAGGTTTACCTGTGCAACATGCATTGAACGATCTGCATAACAGCGGCGATAGTATCGAGGCGGTTGGCGGGATCTTTTCTGGCACCCTTTGCTGGTTATTCGAAAATTTCGATGCCAAGAAACCTTTCTCTGAGTTAGTCATAGAAGCGAGAGGCTTGGGGATCACCGAACCGGATCCACGTGATGATCTCTCTGGTCGAGACATGCAGCGTAAGCTACTTATTCTTGCCCGTGAGATTGGCTTCGAGATTGAGCTTGAAGATATTGAGCTTAAATCTCTGGTGCCTGCAAACTTAGCCGAATTACCTCTAGAGCAGTTTTTGGCGCGTATCACTGAACTCGATGAAGAGATGCTACAGCAGTTCGTTGCGGCGGCAGAGCAAGATAAGGTGCTAAGATACGTAGCCTCATTAGATAAGGTCAATGGTGAGTTGAAAGCAGAGGTAGGGATACAGTGGGTTGATATCAGCCACCCTTATGCGAATCTAACGCCAGGTGACAACGTGTTTGTGATCCGTAGCGAATTCTATCAGGATAACCCGTTGATTATTCGTGGTCCTGGAGCGGGGCGTTTAGTGACAGCAGCGGCGGTGCAGTCAGATCTCGCACATATTTGTCGCGACCTGCTACAAGAATAAATTTCATGTTAATCAATAAAAAAGGACTCATTTGAGTCCTTTTTTATTGGTTTATCTATTGAGGAGGATTGTTTTAGGAAAAAAACTCACTTGCCTGCTTTTTAGGCTTGACTTCAATCTCAGTTTCTCTAGTATATGGACATATAGACGTCCAAACGTCTATTTGTTGGGGTGCTAAATTAATGCTGAAGTTGAGGAAGTAGAAATGGGTTTTCATCACGCACAACATGCAACATCATTAAACCAGAGCCTATCTGAGCTAAATGGTGACATTAACGTTTCTTTCGAATTTTTCCCGCCTTCAACTCCAGAGATGGAAAAGTTACTGTGGAATTCTATCCGTCGTTTAGAGCCATTAAATCCAAAGTTTGTCTCGGTGACTTATGGTGCCAACTCAGGTGTTCGCGATAGAACCCATAGTGTGATTGAGCGTATCCAGACAGAGACAGACTTGGTTGCTGCACCGCACCTCACACTAGTCGATGCCAGTGATGAAGAACTAAAAGAGCTGGCTAAACATTACTGGAATAGCGGTATTCGTGACATTGTTGCCCTGCGTGGAGACTTGCCTGACGGTAGCCCTAAGCCAACTCGGTTCGCTAATGATCTTGTGCGTTTGCTTCGGTCGGTAGCCGACTTTGATATCTCGGTGGCAGCCTATCCAGAAGTGCATCCCGATGCGAGTAATGCCCAGTCTGACCTGATTAATCTTAAAAAGAAGATAGATGCCGGCGCTAATCGTGCCATCACTCAGTTCTTCTTCGATGTGGAATCATACCTGCGTTTTCGTGACCGCTGTGCTGCGGCAGGGATTGACGCTGAAATCATCCCAGGGATCCTACCTGTGACTAACTTTAACCAGACTAAGCGCTTTGCCGCTATGACCAACGTGTCGATACCAAGCTGGTTACACCGTCAGTTTGAGGGTCTTGAAGACGATGCCATTACCCGTCAGATGGTTGGGGCTAACGTGGCTATCGACATGGTTAAAGTCTTGTCCCGCGAAGGGGTGAAGGATTTTCACTTCTATACATTGAATCGTGCCGAGCTGACCTATGCAATTTGCCATACATTAGGGGTTAGACCTGGTAAATAGTCGACACCATATTCTGATTAAAAACCAATAGTGGACTCATGCTGTTGGTTTTTTTGTTTCTATATTCTAGTCTGGCATAGCTGACTTGGTAAGCTTAGCCGTTGAGATTACAGGAAGAGAGGTGGAGACTAGAAATGCAATTTACTCACAAAGCGAGTTGTCATTGTGGTGCAGTCGAATTTGGACTGTATTTACCCAATGGACTTGTAGATCTACGCCGTTGCGATTGCTCTATGTGTCGTAAAAGGGGAGCTGTGGTAACTTCGGTGTCACTCGATGGCATAACAGTCATTAAAGGAGCGGATAAGCTATCTCTCTACCAGTTTAATACCTTCACTGCGAAACATTACTTTTGCCGAGTATGTGGGATTTACACCCATCATCAACGCCGTTCGAATCCGAAGCAATACGGCTTTAATGTAGCTTGTATTGAAGGTATTAACCCCTATAATCTTGGAGATATCCCAGTAATGGATGGCATCAATCATCCGGCAGACCGTTAACCCAAGTAGAGTGAAAATGACTGAAAAAGCTAAGCAGTGCCCATTATGCCAACGAGCTAACGGCTGCAGTGTGCAAACGGGTCACACGATAGAGCAATGCTGGTGCAGTAAACAAACCTTTCCGGATAAAAGCTTGTTAGATCAAGTTTTAGAGAAGGATAAACAGGCCCTGTTAAATGGAACTGCTTGTATTTGTGAATCTTGTTTAGAGTCTCTAAAGGCTGATATTACTAGTCAACAGACTTTGTACAAGAGAATCAACTAGTCCTCTAGACCAAGTCAGCTGATTCAGGCACTATCTGCGGTCTTGTTATACCTTCAATGAGTTACCTATCATGGATACGCTTTCTCAGCGTGCAGAGTTTAAACTCGGATTTATTTTTATTTCAGTTGCAGTGCTGTTTTGGGGATTACTCCCCATAGCACTTAAGCTATCAGGGCTTTTTATCGATCCTGTCACGTTAACCTGGTTTCGTTTCTTGGTCGCACTGGTAGTGAGCTTTGCTATTCAATGTCTTAGCGGCAGTATTAAGCAGTTTAAAGGCTTAGATAAACGTTCATGGGGGAAGCTGGCATTAGCGGGCATCTTTCTAATCTTTAACTACGTTTCGTTTGTTTATTCGCTTAAGTACCTTGCGCCGGGCTCGGCGCAATTAAACTTTCAGACAGCACCATTCTTTCTCGCTTTTGGCGGCATGTTACTTTTTAAAGAAAGACTAAATGCCCTGCAAATGAGCTGTTTTGCTACTTTGGGATTAGGTATGTTGATGTTCTTTCATCCTTACCTCGATTTTTCTGCTGGGCCGTCAGAGGTATGGAAAGGCGTATTGATTGTTCAATTCTCAGTATTGTCTTGGGCAAGTTACGCGTTAATTCAGAAGTCGATGATCAAGCGTTTATCGCCGAATAATATTTTATTATTTATTTACCTCTTCGGCATTTTTGCGATGGCGCCTTTTAGTGATTTAGGTCAGTTTGCTTTAATGGACAGTAATGAATGGGCTATTGCTATCTTTTGTGCCATCAATACCTTGATAGCCTACGGTTGCTTTGGCCAATCAATGAAGTACTGGCCAACAGGGCAGGTAAGTGCGATGTTGGCGTTAACGCCGGTGATCAGCTTTAGTT
Organism: uncultured Shewanella sp.; assembly: GCF_947497935.1. GTDB lineage: Bacteria > Pseudomonadota > Gammaproteobacteria > Enterobacterales > Shewanellaceae > Shewanella. The sequence continues at coordinate 314,037 of NZ_CANMIO010000004.1, read as the reverse complement.
TAACCGCAATTGTGGTGAGTCTTGGTTGGTGGAGCGACTTAATCAAAGGGGCTATTATCGACCCGCTATCCTTTACTGGTATTGTATTGATTATCGTGTCTATCATCGTGGTTCAGCTGTCGCCTATTTGGCAAAAACGCAGAGCGTTACGAGGGCTTAAGGCCGCCGCTTAGACTTTGAGCTAGCGCGATAAACTTAAGCTTTAGAGCTTATGTTTCAAATAAGTCGCCACCGTTATCGGTGGCTTTTTTATGCCCCTTGTTAACAGAGCTCTATCGATTCATTAGGTTCTACATTTGGTATTCACTATCTAGCATTGGCATAAGTATAGCTTAAACAGCCGAGTAAACGGCTTGTGAGAAGATCTTCAAAGGTACAATGACAAACACTGCATTAGCAACAGTTTAAGGTGACATTGCTATCGTGAATAAGTTATCGAAGTAAAGGTTGAGCATAGCGGCAATCTTCTATCGCTCTCGGTCGTGACGAGTTGGCAGCAATGAGGAAGTTAATAAGCTGGACGAGTGATGACTATCTGATATAGCAGGGGCGATATGACAGACAACAAAAAAAGGAGCCATTAGGCTCCTTTTCTTTAGCTAGCTATTGGAACTCGACGTTCCAAACACTAAGACTTATTCTGCGTCTCTTGGACCTTTACGGTGCGGCTTTCTGTCACCTGAAGGACGACGGTCACTACGCTCGCCGCGATCACCCGCAGGCTTACGTGGGCGACGTGGTGGACGGCTATCGCCACCTGAAGTATTTGCAAACGTTTCACCAGCGGCTTCACGGATATTTAGTGGACGGCCACATACACGCACTTTCTTAAGGTGCTGTAATACTTCTTTTGGCATGCCGTCTGGTAAGTCGATTGCAGTCACTTGGTCGAATAACTGGATTTGACCAATGTAACGGCTGTCGATGTTAGCTTCGTTCGCAACTGCGCCAACGATGTTACCTACACCAACACCATTGTCACGACCTACATCGATGATGTAACGGCACATCTTAACGTCTGGATTGTCCTTTAATGAATCAGCTGCACCTAAGTTTGCAGGTGTTGGGCGAGATTCACGACGTGGACGGTCGCTACGATCACGTGGGCCACGGTCATTACGGTCACGAGAGTTACGGTCGTCACGGCTATCACGTTGACGTTCGTTCATTGCAGGTAACTGCAGTGGACGATCTTTCTGTACTTGATGCAGAAGTGCTGCTGCAAGTACGTCAGTATCAACCTCTAGCTCTTGACAAAGTTTAGCGACAGCGCCTTTCATGAAGTCTAGATCTTGCGAAATGATTTCAGCTACTTGCTCACCTAGACGAGAAAGACGACGTTCAGTCACTGTCTCTGGGCTTGGCACGTCCATTGGTGAAATGCGGCTCTTAGTTGCACGTTCGATAGTGCGTAGCATACGCATTTCACGGTGTGTAACGAAAAGAATCGCCATACCTGAACGACCAGCACGGCCTGTACGGCCAATACGGTGAACATAAGCTTCAGTATCGTAAGGAATATCGTAGTTAACTACGTGTCCAATACGCTCAACGTCAAGACCACGAGCCGCAACGTCAGTTGCGATGATGATGTCTAGTTGACCACGTTTAAGTTGATCAACAGCACGCTCACGCGCTTGCTGGTTCATGTCACCGTGTAGTGGTGATGATGCATAGCCACGAGCTTCTAGCTTTTCAGCTAATTCAACACAGCTGTTACGAGTACGAACGAAGATAATGATACCTTCAGTCTTCTCAACTTCTAGAACACGAACAAGTGCTTCTAGTTTGTTGTGCTGTGATACTTGAACGAAACGCTGTTCAATAGTTTCAACCGTTGTGTGAGTCGCCGCGATACTTACATGCTGTGGCTCATTTAGGTATTTGTTCGCAACACGCTTAATCTGCTCTGGCATTGTTGCAGAGAATAGCGCTAACTGGCGTGACTTAGGCGTGTGCTCCAGGATCCACTCGATATCATCGATGAAGCCCATTTTTAGCATTTCATCGGCTTCGTCCAGAACCATAGCTTTCAATGTATCAAGCTTTAGTGTGCCACGACGCATATGGTCCATAACACGGCCAGGAGTACCAACGATGATTTGAGGACCACGACGCAATGCATTTAACTGTTGGTGCATGCTTTGTCCGCCGTAAATTGGCAGAACGTGTAGGCCCTTCATGAATTTTGCGTAGCTACCGAACGCTTCAGCAACCTGAACTGCAAGTTCACGTGTTGGCGCTAGTACTAGAATTTGTGGTGCATTAGTTGTTGGATCAATGCTGTTTAGTAGAGGCAGTGCGAAAGCACCTGTTTTACCTGTACCTGTTTGAGCTTGACCTAGAATATCTTTACCAGCCATTAGAGGCTCGATACTTGCTGCCTGAATAGGAGTTGGTTTTTCGTAACCTAACTCGTCAAGAGCACGCAACAAAGGCTCGGCAAGACCGAGTTCGCGGAAAGTTTTTTCACTGGATGACATGGGTTGTAGCCTTGTGGAATAGCAGAGCACAAAAGTATGTGCTTAAGTGTAATAGACAGAAAATCAACCCCGTGTCGACTTCCCGCACCGAAAACGTATCAGTAAGCCGACTAGTATAGCAGCTTATAATTGGTAATACCAATTAATACTGGCGTTTTATCATATTTCAAAGCAAATAGTAGGCCAAATAATAGGTTAGCTAGCTCAAAAAATGATTAATCAGTACATTTATTGAGGACTATTGAGGAGTAAACTGTCTATTTCAAGCAGTTGGTATGCCGATTCGCTAACAGCCGCGAGAAAATTAATATCTATTTTATCTGGGGTGTCAGTCGGTTGGTGGTAGTCCCTATGGATAGGCACGCCAAAGTAGAGCCAAGGTATACCCACTTGATGGAAGGGGTAGTGGTCGGAGGCGCGAAGAAAGTCGATAGCGATAACTGAGCCATCGAAGGCCTTTGGTTGCTGGGTTCGAATGCAGATCTGATTAGTTTTTTTTAGAGACTTTCGCATCTCAGAGAAGGAGTCAAAGCGTCTTGCTCCCTCAATGTAGATGGCGCCATTTCGACTGGGCCGGCCTATCATATCAAGGTTGATGGCTAGCTCTATCTGCTCAAGATCGGGGCTGGTGCTAGCCAACTTAAGCTCATTTACTAGGGCATAACTGCCATAAAGTCCAGGTTCTTCAGCATCTGTGGCGACAAACAGTAGGTTAATTTTGCTGCCTTGGATTTTGGCTTGTTGTGCTAGTTGTAATAAGCCTGCTATTCCCGAAGCGTTATCATCGGCACCAGGATAATAGCCACTGCCATTGCTACCTAAATGGTCATAGTGGGCCATGACGATTCGCCACTTTGAGGTTTCTAATTGTGCGGGAATGACACCGATCATATTGACCCCGACTCTATCATTGAGTGAGCGGCGGTAGTTAAAAGGGTGTTGGTATTGGCCTTGCCAGGGAAGGAGCCCTATCTGCTCAAAACGCTGGCTCAGATATGCTCTCGTAAGCGAGGCGCCTTGGGTGCCCGTTTTTCGTCCCGATAAACGGTCTGAGCTTAGGGTATGCAAATCGGCGGTAATAGTACTTATATCGGCCCAAGAAATCCTAGGTTGTGTATCGCAATAGGGACGAGCAGTACAGGAGGTGAGTATTACTAAACTTACAATCAAGCAGGTTAATAGCCGCATCCATTTTGCCTTTAGGAGTTATCTATCCTCTTGTATTGAGATTAGTCTCTCGCTCTATGAATAGCGATTGTTTTTTACTCATGCTTGTTTGTGTTTGTGTTTGTGTTTGTGTTTGCGCTTTATGCTGTGGCTGGGACAAGGTTTGCTTGAGTTTATAGACAGGTAGCCGAGAGAACAGTCGCTGCTTAGGGGCAACCTTAATCAGTGATTGTTCTTTCAGATTACCGGCAGCCACGCGAGCGATACTGCCATCGGGTAGGGCGATGGTACTCGAGTCCTCATCACTGTCAATGACACGAGCTTTGAGGGACTTCCCGTTACTAATCAGGGGATCTATCACGGCAATAAGCAGTAGGCCTAGGGTCATCACTAGGCCAGTGCTTAAGAAGAGGTTTCTAAAGTGCATTAAGTCTCTAACTGGCTCTATGCTTTACTTAAAAGTGGCTTTAAGAAGCGCGCGGTATGGGACTCGGTATGTTCGGCAACCTCTTCAGGTGTGCCTGCGACTAAAATAGTACCACCACCAGAGCCCCCTTCAGGACCTAGATCGATGATCCAATCAGCCGTTTTTATCACATCCAGGTTGTGCTCGATCACCACGATAGTGTTGCCATGGGACTTGAGACGATGCAAAACATCTAAAAGCAATTGGATATCGGCAAAGTGCAGACCCGTTGTTGGTTCATCGAGAATGTATAGCGTCTTACCTGTGTCGCGTTTAGATAGCTCTTTGGCAAGTTTAACGCGCTGGGCTTCACCACCCGACAGGGTCGTGGCGCTTTGACCTAGGCGAATATATGACAAACCCACATCCATTAAGGTCTGAAGTTTACGAGCAATCGCTGGAATGGCATCGAAGAACGGACGCGCTTCTTCCACTGTCATCTGCAGCACTTCGTGAATATTCTTACCCTTAAAGCGAACATCTAAGGTTTCACGGTTATAGCGCTGACCCTTACAGCTATCACAGGGGACATACACATCGGGTAGGAAGTGCATCTCAACCTTGATTAAACCATCGCCCTGGCAAGCCTCGCAGCGACCACCTTTGACGTTGAATGAGAAGCGACCAGGCTGGTAGCCACGGGTACGTGACTCTTGGGTGGCAGCAAATAGCTCTCGGATAGGAGTAAAAATACCGGTATAAGTCGCAGGGTTCGAGCGCGGTGTGCGGCCGATAGGGCTCTGATCGATATCGACTACCTTATCGCAATGGTCCATGCCGACAACTTTCTTATAAGGAGAAGGCTCGTCAACCGTTGCACCATTTAACTGCATATGAGCAATCTTGTAGAAGGTGTCGTTGATCAGTGTCGACTTACCTGAGCCTGACACACCGGTAATACAGGTGAATAAGCCCACAGGAATTTGTAAGTCGACATTTTTAAGATTGTTGCCCGATGCGCCAAATAACTCAATCAGCTTGCTTGCATCGTACTGAGTGCGCTCAGTCTTAATGTGAATTTGTTTCTCGCCTGACAGGTATTGGCCTGTGATTGATTCTTTGCAGTTAAGTAAGTCCTGCAATGTACCCTCGCCAATCACTTGGCCGCCGTGTACACCTGCACCTGGACCGATATCGATGACGTGATCCGCCATGCGAATCGCATCTTCATCGTGCTCAACCACAATCACAGTGTTACCTAAGTCACGCAGGTGGATAAGGGTTTGTAGCAAGCGCTCGTTATCACGCTGATGCAGACCAATAGACGGCTCATCGAGAACATACATTACCCCCACGAGACCGGCACCAATTTGGCTGGCAAGACGAATACGCTGGGCTTCACCGCCTGAAAGGGTGTCGGCAGAGCGAGAAAGGCTTAAATAATTTAAGCCAACGTTTACTAGGAAGCCTAAACGATCGCGTACCTCTTTTAAGATCTTATCGGCTATCTGGGCACGTTGCCCCGTTAGCTCTAAGTGCTCAAAGTATTGCGCGGCTTCACCGATTGACCATTGGGTCAACACTGGTAGATTTAGGTCTTCAATAAATACATTACGGGCTTCTTCACGTAGACGAGAGCCACCACAGCTTTGACAAGACTGAGTGTTGATAAACTTTGTCAGCTCTTCACGAACCGCATTTGACTCTGTTTCACGGTAGCGTCTGTCCATGTTGTTTAAGATCCCTTCGAAGGGATGATTTCTTACGACCACATCGCCGCGGTCGTTGATGTACTTAAACGCGATGCTCTGATTGCCTGAACCGTAGAGTACGATTTTGCGTACGTCATCGGTTAGCTGTTCGAACGGCTTCTCGATATCAAACTTGTAGTGCTCGGCGAGGGAGGTCAACATCTGGAAGTAATAGAAGTTACGTCTATCCCAGCCTCGAATGGCTCCGCCAGCTAATGACAGCTCGGTATTGGTGATCACGCGCTCTGGATCGAAAAACTGTTGTACGCCTAGGCCGTCACAAGTCTGGCAGGCGCCAGCTGGATTGTTAAATGAGAAAATCCTTGGCTCAAGCTCAGCCATCGAGTAGCCACATACAGGGCAGGCGAAGTTAGCCGAAAAGACATGCTCTTCAGGCTTAGCTCTACCTTCGACGGGCTCCATGCAGGTTACTTTTGCGATACCGCCAGATAACTCTAGCGCCGTTTCAAATGACTCGGCTAAGCGCTGTTTCATGTCATCGCGTACCTTAAAACGGTCAACGACCACTTCAATGGTGTGCTTAACGTGAAGGTCTAGTTCTGGTGGATCGGTTAAGTCACACACTTCACCGTCGATGCGAGCGCGAATATAACCTTGAGCGGATAAACTTTCTAACAGTTTAACGTGCTCGCCTTTACGGTTGTTCACGACAGGAGCGAGTAGCATTTGGCGGCTGCCTTCAGGCAGTTCAAGAACCTTATCGACCATTTGGCTAATGGTTTGCGCCGCTAAAGGCTCACCATGAGTCGGGCAGCGAGGTTCGCCGACACGGGCAAACAGCAGACGTAAATAATCGTAGATTTCGGTAATGGTACCCACGGTTGAGCGAGGGTTATGAGATGTAGACTTTTGCTCGATAGAAATTGCAGGGCTTAATCCCTCAATATGATCAACATCAGGCTTTTCCATCAAACTCAAGAATTGACGCGCATAGGCAGATAATGACTCGACATAGCGTCGTTGTCCTTCTGCGTACAAGGTGTCAAATGCAAGAGATGATTTGCCAGAACCCGACAGTCCGGTGATCACGATAAGTTTGTCGCGAGGAATAGTCAGGTTGATGTTTTTAAGATTGTGGGTACGAGCACCACGTACTTCAATATTTTCCATCTAGCGTTCAGATCTCAAAGCCGAAAAAAGTGGTTAAGTATCTCACAAAATTGCCTGCGGAAATAGACAGAACTGGCTATCAATTGTAGGAGAAAATTGAGATTTTGCATCGAGCTAGTGCTTGAAGCCCTTGATATTGCAGGTTTGAGAGTAAGATAGTTAAAACGTGACTCAAATATACACCTTTAACTTTTACTTTTGGGTTATTGAAAAACTTCGTGATAAACTCCGCGACCTATTTCAAGTTCACAGATCAGGGCGGGGGCATGGCCAACCAGGGACTATCCAAGACTGAGAAAAAAGTCGCATTTTCTTTAGCCAGTGTATTTGGCTTGCGCATGATGGGCTTGTTTATGATCATGCCAGTGTTTGCACTTTACGGGCAACACCTCGAAGGTTTCTCACCTTTGTGGGTCGGTATCGCCATTGGTGCATACGGCTTAACCCAAGCGGTTCTTCAAATCCCAATGGGGATCTTATCTGATAAGTTTGGCCGCAAACCTATCATTCTCGCCGGACTACTTATTTTTGCCTTAGGTAGCTTAGTCGCCGCTAATGCCGAGACTATTTACGGCGTAGTCGCCGGTCGAGCATTGCAAGGCATGGGCGCAATTGCCGCCGCCGTGTTAGCGCTTGCTGCCGACCTTACCCGTGACGAACAACGCACTAAGGTAATGGCGATTATCGGTATGTGTATCGGTTTCTCGTTTGCGCTCTCTCTACTCGTTGGCCCAATTGTGGCGCAGCATCTTGGTTTGTCAGGGCTGTTCTTTATGACAGCGGGCTTGGCTTTGCTGGGCATGATTATTGTGCAAGCCTTAGTACCTAATCCCATCTCACAAGCGCCTAAAGGCGACACGGTTGCAGCGCCTGAAAAGCTCAAGCGCATGTTAATGGACCCACAATTATTTAGACTCGATGCGGGTATTTTTATTCTGCATCTAGTATTAACAGCGGTGTTCGTAGCCTTACCACTGGATCTAGTCGATGCCGGGTTAGCCAAAGAAAAGCACTGGATGCTGTACTTTCCGGCCTTTATGGGGGCATTCTTCTTGATGGTGCCGCTGATTATTATTGGAGTTAAACGTAATAATACTAAAGGCATGTTCCAAGTTGCGCTTATCATCATGATGGCTGCACTGGGGTCGATGGCGATGTTTGCCGATAACTTAGTGGTATTGAGCATTGCAGTCGTCTTGTTCTTTACCGGCTTTAATTACTTGGAAGCGTCATTACCGAGCTTGATTGCCAAGTTTTGCCCTGTAGGCGATAAGGGCTCGGCAATGGGCGTTTATTCGACCAGTCAATTTTTAGGTGCATTTTGTGGTGGTTTATTAGGTGGTGGCGCCTATCAACTCGTGGGTGCATCAGGTGTCTTTGCAGTGGCGTTAGGCCTAATGTGCATCTGGTTTTTATTGACCTTCGGTATGAAAAATCCAGTGCTGCTGAAGAGTTACACATTAGAAGCAAATGTGACAGACAAACAGAGCGCAGTCACCATGGCTACTGAACTGTCGGCATTAGCTGGTGTGTCAGAAGCGATAGTCGTACTCGAAGAGAAAGTGGCTTATTTAAAAGTAGATGACCATTTCGATTTGAGAGAAGCCAGAGCTGTGTTACGCTCTGTCGATTAGGTAAAAATTTAATATACGTTCCAGGAGATTTCAATGGCTAGTCGTGGTGTCAATAAAGTAATTTTGGTCGGTAATTTAGGACAAGATCCTGAAGTACGTTATATGCCTAACGGCAATGCCGTAGCCAATATTACCGTGGCGACAAGTGAGTCTTGGAAAGACCAACAAGGTCAACAGCAAGAGCGTACTGAATGGCACCGTGTTGTGATGTTCGGCAAGTTGGCTGAAATCACTGGTGAGTATTTACGTAAAGGCTCTCAAGTTTACCTAGAAGGCAAACTACAGACTCGTAAGTGGAAAGACCAAAGTGGTCAAGATCGTTACAGCACTGAAGTGGTTGTCGATCAAGGCGGCAGCATGCAGATGCTAGGTAGTCGTAACCAGAGCGGTGGCGCACCAGCACAAGGTGGCAACCAGAACTACGGCGGACAGCAACAGCAACAAGGTGGTGGCTACGGTTCACAGCAACAGCAGCCTCAACAGCAAAATAGCTACCAGCCGAAGCCACAAGCTCCTGCTCAGCAAGGTGGTTACCAGCAACAACAGCCACAGCAGCAAGCTCCTCAGCAAGGTGGTTATGCGCCTAAGCCACAATCTGCACCAGCTCCGCAGCAAGCGCCACAACAGCGTCCAGCTCCGCAGCCACAGCAGAACTTCACTCCAGATTTGGATGATGGCTGGGATGACGATATCCCGTTCTAGCTCCTGTCTTTTATAAAAGTGTAAAAATAGACGCTTTTAAATAAAGAAACCGCCCTAAACCCAGCATAAATGCTGGGTTTTTTTATGGATTTTTATCCGCTATTTAATCTATTCCTTTGTAAAGTTAGTCTAAAAATGCCTTTTGAAAAATATAGATGAAGATACTAGGTCTTTATTCTATTTTTAATGCTTCGGTGGCAATCACTCTAGTTTTGAGCATAAAACTGATTGAATAGCTGCTAGTGTAGAAAATAAATAACGAGTTAGAATAGGATTGCTAGCGGTTGTTATCCGAATTTTCAAATGACGACATATTCAGGCCAAAGGTGAACTGTATATCAGTTAAAAAATATATGAACATAGAGCGAGCTTCAAAATAGGGCGAGCAAGTTAGGCTATTGTTGCTAATAACGGAGCATTAGGCACATATAAGCACTGCTTGTTTGTGAGGGCCGTAAGTAGGCCATTTTGATAAATATTAGGTAACTATAACGAGAAAAAGTTGTGCCCATCAATAGATTATCTACGACCACCGCTACGCTTGCTATTGGGCTGAATATTGGTGGAGCCAATTCAATTCCATCTGCGATAGCATGTAGACGCTAATGGTTTAGTTTTAGGTCAGACTAAAGTCGTTTTTTTTATTTATTTCTTTTATTCATCATGTGATTAGTTATTCGTTGCTGCAAAATATGAACTTGTTTTGACGCTTGATACTCAGGGCATCACTTCAATACTAGTGCAGCATCGACTATTGCGGAGTGGGTACAAAAAATCCATGGAGGAACTTTAATCACTATTTTTGCGTACACTTTCTATGTCGCGAATTTAAAGAAAGAGGCGCGTCAGAGCAAGCGGTAAATATCAAAATACACCAGAAGATAGTCAAATAACAACCGTACAAACCTCTATAAATATTTCAATAAATGGGTGAAGGAAACTTCTTACCTGTTAATTCTGTTTATTTTCATTTTATGGTTTTATATGTTGTCATTTTGTGCTTTTATAGTCGTAAATTTTGTACGTTCTGCTTTGCATCACTATAGGTGTCCGCTACCCAACTAACGCTTAATTTGGTTAGGAATGAATTTAGTGCGAAGAGTCATTTATTTCAAGGAGTGATTTTCATGAGTAAAATCGATGAACTAGTGTTTATTCATCAGGCTGTATCACCGTGTCATTTGGCTATTTTGACCGAGTCTGTTGGTTTAAAGACTCGTGTAATAAAAAGTCCATCAGATCTTGTGATGGAAAATGGGTGTAATCGCTTCTTGCTCGTTGCTCAAAAGGGGGCAGCCCTTGATAGTAAAGGGATCCCTTTAGTTGTAGCTAGGCTTATACCTCAGTTTCCAATCGCTTTATATCAAGTTGAACGTGATACGTTAGATCCTAAAGCTGCAATATTGCAGGGAATTAAGGGGATATTATATACCGATCAGGGAATGGATTTGCTGTTAATTGGCTTACGTAAAATGATTGCTAACGAGCTTTGGTATGAGCGAAAGTTACTGAGTGACATACTTAATTATTTAATTAAGCATTTAAATCGTGGCTCTGAGCCTTTGCAAGAAGGTGTGATGATGATTCAAATGCTAACCGAGCGTGAAAGAACCATTATTCTGCTAGTTTCAAGTGGAGCGCGTAATAAAGAGATTGGCCACCAACTCTGTATAAGTGAGCATACGGTAAAAGCACATATCTCATCGATTTTTAGAAAGACCCAGTCTCGTAATAGAGTTGAATTGTTACGTTGGGTGCAAACTTACCAGAGCTTATTCGAGCTATGCTCTTAATTACTACCATTTGGATAGTGGAATTTTACTTTGAGCTTAAATGAATACCGAAATCATATAGAGAATAAAGGGAGTTTTAGCTCAGTTTTTGGTATTACGTTTTTGCTTTATTCTAACTTTACACTAGGTTAGTTGTACTTAAATTGCTTGCTTTAAAAACTGTGGCATTATTGGCTAAATCAGCTAATAGATTACAGTCTAGGCTAAGCTTGCTGTAATCGCTGGCGCAAACATAGTCTTCATTATTTGAAATATTATTAGACGTACCTGCTTAATGTTAAATAAGCGCGATCACCTTTGTAAATCATGGCTGTGATATTTCCTTAACTAGATTTCCTCCGTTATAAATTAGCTCGTATTAGGTCAATAATGTTTTTTCTAAGGTTATTTAAATCGCTATCGATATAAGGAATCCCTTTGTAAGTGATTCTGGTTTATAACCACGACTCGTATTGAGCAGAGGGGAATTGTTCAAATTGTTTTGAAACTGAAATGAATGCTCCTCTATTAAAGATTACAAGATGAAGTTCATTTCACTCTGTACTGGCAGGCGAGATGCCCTACAACGAGCCGAATATTTTATCATTTTCATCGCTTGTTAGCCTAGTAGGCGAAAGATCTTCTGCAAGGAGCGGTTCACTAGAGAAGTCTCTCAACTCACCTTGCTGCTTATTTGTCGTGATAAGCAAAAGGCGACTTAATTTATTGTGGTAAATACCTGATGTTTTCATCAGTATTTGCTTATGATTTTTTTAGATTATTAGCGCCGATATTTAAATATTTTAGACTTTATTCTAGTGCGATGGGATTAGTAGCTAAGTGCCAAATGCTTAGTGTGGTATTTCAATAGGTGAGGAACTATGGCAAAAAATTAAGCGTTTTAAACATATCGGATACTCATTCTGTTTACCAGCCATACAAACAACAATTGGCTATAGAGTGTTAAGCAGAGTGTTTGACGTGCCGGTTCGAAGAGTTTAATTAATTGCTAGGAGGGGTTATGTTTAAGAAACTTATATGGTTGATCTCAGTTATTGCTGGAATTATCGTATTTTTGTCTATACCTGTGCAGGCGAAATTTGCGATTCAACCCGAATATATTAAAGATTCATTGGTAGTTGTCTATAAAGAGAATGTTACTTACAGGGAACGTTTATCGGCTCTGCAGCTGATTAACGCTTCCATGAAATATGCTGATACTTTGGGGGTTGATAAGCGTTATGTTCATTTGCTTGATGGTAGGTTGACCGAGCTATCGCTTCATCCTAGTTTAGATGTTGAGCAGGCGATCGAAATAATCAGGCGTCATCCTGCCGTCAAGTATGCAGAACCTAACTATGTAGTTAAAGTCATTGGTACGCCTGATGAACCGAGTTTTGAATCATTGTGGGCGATGAACAACACTGGGCAAGTTGGTGGTAGTGCTGGTGCCGATATTGATGCTGTAGAGGCCTGGGATGTAACAACGGGTGATAGTGATGTTGTGGTGGGGGTCATTGATAGTGGTGTTGATTATAATCACCCCGATCTAGCAGCAAATATGTGGACTAACCCTAACGAAATTCCTGGCAACAGTGTTGATGATGATGGCAATGGGGTTGTGGATGATATTCATGGCTTTAGTGCAATTAACAATAGCGGTGACCCTATGGATGCGAACGGCCATGGTACTCACGTTGCCGGCACGATTGGCGCATTGGGTAACAATGGTGTTGGCGTAGTAGGGGTTAACTGGGATGTTAGTATTATCGCTTGTCGATTTCTCGATGCCAATGGCTCAGGTTCTATTGCTGGTGCGATTGCGTGTATTGACTACATGACCGACTTAAACGTCAATCACGGGGTTGATATCAAAGCGACCAACAATTCTTGGGGGGGCGGCGGATTTAGTCAAGCATTGAAGGACTCAATTGATGCGGCTGGAGAGGCTGGAATTCTATTCTTTGCTGCTGCGGGTAATGATGCGGTCGATAACGATGTGAACCCTTACTATCCATCAAGTTATGAGTCAGATGTTGTTATGTCGATTGCCAGCACAGATCGAAACGACGCTATGTCTAATTTCTCTCAGTGGGGCCTAACTAGTGTTGATATGGGGGCACCGGGCACTGCCATTCTTTCAACTACACCAAATAATGGCTACACGACTTATTCTGGGACGTCGATGGCGACCCCCCATATGACAGGTGCTGCTGCGTTAGTTTGGTCTATTAATCCAGATCTAACACCGTTAGAGATGAAGCAGTTGCTTATGGACTCTGGCGATGCCAATACCGCCTTTGCGGGTAAGACCGTTGCAGGTACTCGATTGAATGTAGCCAGAGCTCTTGAATTTGCCAGTTTAGGAGCAAGCTATCATTTCAGTGTGACACCTGTGAAGCAAATTGTTGAAGTTGGTAGTGCCACCCGTTATGAATTCAGTGTAGACAGTGACGAAGGTTGGAATAGCACTGTGAAATTAACTGTTGATGTAACGCCTGCTCTAGCCGGAGTTACACTTTCCAGTAACAGCGTGATGGATGGTGATAACTTTACGATTGAAGTGTCAACTGATGAGCATACAGCTTGGGGGGATTACACCATAACGGTTTCGGGGGATGATGGCGGAATAGTTAAAAGCAAATCTGTGTTACTTACAGTTATACCTCAAGAATTGCAGAAATTTGGTTACGAAAATTTGAATTCAGTAGATATTCCTGATAATGATCTAACAGGCATTACCAGCACTATTTTCGTTAGTGATGATTTGCAGATATCTGATTTAAATCTTTATTTGGATATTTCTCATATCTGGCGTGGTGACTTGGTAGTAAGCTTAACTTCACCTGATGGTACTGAGGTTATAGTCCACAACCGCGAAGGTGGCAGTGCTGACGATATTTTTAAAGGATGGCCTTTGGGCGACTTTAACGGGGAGATGGCTGCGGGAACGTGGACACTTTCAGTTCGTGACATTGACAGGTATAACTATGGCGTTCTTAACCGCTGGGGGCTGGCTATTCAAGGTGTGGATTGATTGCTGGCGTTAACTAGTCGTCGATGGAGCCAAGATTGGATTGATGAACTCAAGTCGTGATATGAACGGTTATATTACTGTGATTTGGGAAGCGAAATGTAGCGGTAGATGTCAGCTCTACTCCTAGTTATGGACAACCGGGTTTACACGAGGGATACGATTGATGCTGAAGGTCATAGCAATACCGCAACAGGCAATGCCCTACACTAAGGGGGTTTAGTGTATGGTGAAACAAGTGCACTAGTTAAGCTTAAACAATGATAAACGAGCTCCAATGGCTCGTTTTTTTGCGTTATTTTATAAATTTACTTCATCTAAATATTTATTTTAGAGGGTGGCTAAAATGCTATCTGGTACTTATCTAGAATGGCTTGGTATTCACCGCTTTGCTTGAGGTTTTCTATGCCTTGGGCGAACTTAGCTGCATAGCTTCGGCCCTTGTCATTGTTACCAAATCCCACATAAAGCGGGGTGATATTGTTTTCACTACCTGCGTAGCGAATATCCCTAGTATATCCAAATTGCCGTGCAGTATGAGCTATGACGTAGCGATTACCAATTAGTAGGTCAACACGATGTTTTGCCGTTAAGTAAAGATTACTCTTGAGTGGTGTTTCTCCGGATGTGCGGATCTGCGGCTGACGCTTTTCTAAATACTGATTTAATGATTGGCCGTAATCATAACCTAGGATGGTGGCGATCAGCATATCATCTAAGCTAGCTAGGTCGGTGAAGTGCCAATTTGAGTCTGCAGCAGTATAAAAATCATTGGTGTATTGACCAATGGAAACCAGATCACCACTAAGAGAAAAGCTGGCAATATGCTCTGCTGTGACCGCGAGTACCGCATCTATCTTATGCTGGCTTGTGAGTCTAAGTGCCCTTTGAAAAGGAAGGGTTTCGAATTTCACTTCAATATCCACAGAGGCAAATGCTTGCTGTGTCAGTTCGACGACATAACCCGAATTGTCGGTGCAGATGTAAGGACACCATATATCGGAAGCGACTACGATTTGCTCGGCGCTTGAGGGAAAGCTCATGGCTAACAGTATGAGTAATCTAGA
This sequence comes from uncultured Shewanella sp., assembly GCF_947497935.1. GTDB lineage: Bacteria > Pseudomonadota > Gammaproteobacteria > Enterobacterales > Shewanellaceae > Shewanella. The sequence continues at coordinate 298,890 of NZ_CANMIO010000004.1, read as the reverse complement.
CTTCAAAATAATCCGATTGCTAATCACGATATTAAGGTTTTCATTAGTCTATCAAAACGGGGGCAAGAATGGTTAGAAATGAGAACTATTCTAGACTCTTCCAACCAGTTGACGGATCACTGGCTGAATGTCTTTTTTTTGCCTTAGGTTTGCAATTGTCATTCCTGTGTCATATAGAACTATTCCTATAGTAATAGTTCGGCGTGCTGAAAAAGCCTTGTTGTCTTTTGTTGGTTCTTGTTAGTTAAATTGTTGATGTTGTGAGGGTTGTCCATATGTTTGAGGTTTTTTTGTATTTATTGATAACGAAAAACTTGAATAACGACTGCTTTGAACTAAATTCGATAAGAGCTGAATAATTTATGTGATTAATTTCGTCTTTGAGAGGGATTTTTTGTATTTTCTACTCTTGATATTCGGCAAAAATCTGTAAAAATACCGTTTCTGTCCCTGATGGCAAAATACAGGGAACACGGAAGTAAATGTTAGCGCAATTTGCTTCTTATTTTATTTTGTATGTGTTGATTTAAGGGCATTAACATATATGTACAAGACGACAAAAAAACCAGTTTGGTACGGTGAGTTGAGAACTGCTCGCGGCAATACCATTCTTATTCATGATAAACAGTTTCCTGATGCTTCTGCTGGCCGCGTTTACTTCTATAACGCGACTCGTGAAGCAATTATCGAATATGCTGAAGATATCGTTAAGCCTAACTTGCATGAACTCGATGAGCAGGCGATAACTGAAGTTGAAAAAACTTGTGGCGCAGCTTGGTTTGCCGCAAGAGAAGAGTTTATGGCTAAACATCAAGGGTGGGTTGAGGCGAATAATCCTAAGAGCGCAACCGCAGCTCCTAAGAAGCCAAAAGCCGTTTCTGAAGATGATGAACCAGAGTTAGAGTCAGCAGATGGCGATGACTATGATGATGATTGGTCAGACGATTACGATGATTAATCAATAAGAGTTTAATAACAGCGCCTAGGCGCTGTTTTTTTATATAGATTGCTTAGGCATCCGCTTCAAATTGGTAGCGGCTGATATGATGGTAAACCTCCCCCGGATGAATTAGCGAATCTCCAGCGATATGAGGCTGGTTTGGCGCATCAGGGAGCTGCTGAGGTTCTATACAAATCCCTTGATATTGAGCTAATTTCTGTTGGCTCTTGCCTATGACCCCCGCTAAGCCATTACCACCATATACTTGAACGCCAGGTTGATTGGTATATAAAGTCATGCTACGCCCGCTAATTGGTGTGCTCAAACGACCGAATCTCTGTAGTTTTGACTCCGTGTTAGGCATCAAGAAGCAATGGTCGATACCCGACGTCGCGGTTAACTCTTCACGGCCAATCATTGACTGTAGCTCGGTCGGTATAGAAAGATCTAAGCCGCTGCCCTTGGTTTGGCAAACAGCCTTGGGAATGCCACTTTCATCTATACTGAGGTATTGCTTAGCATCAATTTGCAGTTGGTGGTTGAGACTTGTTTTACTGGAGTCTAGATTGAAATAACTGTGTTGAGTCAGGCTAATGGGGCAGGGTTTATCAGAGCTTGCTAAGATCTCAATATAGAGGTTATTGCCAACGAGGCGATAATCTAACTGCACGTTACAGTTACCTGGAAAGCCCATGTCTCCATCTAGGCTTTTGAGGCTGAGACGTACACCGTCGGGCAGTGGGCCAAGTTGCCAATTCTTACGATGAAATCCTTCGCTGCCACCATGTAAACAGTTTGTCGCTTGGTTAACGTCGAGCTGGTACTGAGTTTGGCCATCAGTAAAGCGTCCATTGGCAATACGGTTGGCGTACCGTCCCGCAATGGCACCTAGATAAGCATCTTGGGAAAGATAATCTTCAGCGCTATCACAGCCTAATACTAAGTTTGCACGCTCACCATCTCGATCCGGAGCCCATAAAGAGCGGATTATCCCGCCAAGGCTTAATACTTCTATCGCTATTGTACCGTTATCGATGAGCAGTCGCTCTATTTGTCCACCACGTGGATCGGTCCAAGGCTCGAGAGGGCGAATGCGTAGCATAATTAAGTCCTGTTAACTGTTAAATTAATCACTAAGCTAATTGTCGATACGCTTGGCACCATCGCTTGCTGTGCAGAGATAAATATCGGCTTCTAGGCCTGTTTTTTCGGTGTAAAGCTGTTCCACTACTTCAACCACTGTATCGGTTAATGCATGATCGACCAGTGCGACAACACAGCCTCCGAAACCGCCGCCAGTCATGCGTACGCCACCGTGCTCGCCAATGACATTCGAGATTATCTCAACTAGGTAGTCGATTTCTGGGGTCGTGATCTCAAAGTCATCTCGCATCGATATATGGGACTGTGCCATTAAAAGGCTAACTTTAGCTATGTCACACGACTCCAGTGCCCATGCTGCACTTTGGGTGCGTCTGTTTTCAGTGACAACATGTTTAGCGCGTTTGTAACAAGCATCGCTCAGTTCCGACTTACCCGCCTCTAAGGTGGCAAGATCGAGATCCCGTAGTGACTCTAAACCAAAGTGAGCTGCCGCTTGCTCGCACTGTTCGCGGCGCAGGTTATATTCCGACTCAACAAGACCACGCTGTACATTCGAGTTGATAATGATCAGGCTTAAGCTGTCGGGAATGCTGACCGCTTCACTGTCAAGGTCAAGGCAATCAATAAGCAGTGCGTGATCTTGTTCACCCAGTGCGCTGATCATCTGATCCATGATGCCGCAGGCGCAGCCAACAAATTGATTTTCGCCGCGCTGAGCCAGTTGAGCGATTGCCAATGGTGATAGCTTAATTTGGCTACAATCATTGACGGCGGTACCGAAGGCTATCTCTAATGCGGCCGAAGAAGAGAGTCCTGCGCCCATTGGGACGTTACTAACAACGGCGACATCCAGCCCTTTTGGCGCTAGACCTGACGTGGCCATTGCAGCGGTAAAGCCTTTAAGGTAGTTAGACCAATGATTTGCTGTAGGTTGGCCTTCTTCACCGAAAACCCATTCTTCGATTTCACCGGGAAAGGCTTCCGATACGGCGCGAAAGCGTAAATCATCACGGCGCTTTACAACCACGGCCGTATAGAAATTGATGGCGGCTGGAAGCACAAAACCGTCGTTGTAATCGGTATGCTCACCAATAAGGTTAACGCGTCCAGGGGCACAATAAAGCTCGTCGGCTTGGGTGCCAAAAGTTTGCACAAACAGTTTGTTTGCTCGCTGAGCGGGATTGGACATAATCAAAATTTCCGAATGTTAATATTTTCGTTCAGTACAAAAGCATTGCAATAAACTGGTGGTTTAGCTGCGGTTTGATTCTGGCGACCAATTTCTTAACAGCGGTTTACACTAAAAAGTAATCTTAATGCATGATATTTTTTGAGCGGCATTAGCCTAAATTGAGTGGAAATAGGCTGTGTCATCGTCTTCTACTAAATATCCATCTAATGTTTTATATCATGACTTTGTAACTTGTGTAACTGAGTTTTTCTATTGCAGCTTGATACAAGCTCCAATGCCCAATTCTGATAGTAAGGCATTGGAGCGATAGCTTGAGGTTAGTCACTTACAAGTTGGCTATTGATGCTCTGTGGCCCAAATACAAATTTACTCAGGGCTAGGGTAGTCAAAATCGTTGCGGCCAAGGTAATAGCCATCATGTGGATAAAGTGCAGCGGACTCCACACAAAGGTAAACACCGCATACATTAATACGCCAAACACTAGGCCAATCTTAATCGCTTTAGCGTTAACATCCTTAAAGACTAGGGCACAGATAAAGGCGGCAAGTACAGGCATAGAGTAGAGGCCATTAAGCTGTTGTAGTAGCGAAATAATACTGGCTGATTGGGCAAATACTGGCACTAAACACAATGAAATAAGGGTAAAGACTAGGGCGACACGGGTGCCAATTTTTCGAATATCGGCATTGGGGTTGATATAGTTTTGGTGAATATCGCAGGTATAAAGCGCGGCTGCTGAGTTCAAGCAAGAGTTAAACGAGCTTAACACCGCGCCCGCCATTACCGCAGCGAAAGCACCAGATAGCCAACTAGGTAGAATATCTCCTACTAGCTTGCCGTAGGCAACATCACCGACATCACCGTAAAGTTTGTAGGCCACAAGTCCTGGTAACACCACGATAATTGGAATAATTAGCTTCATGACAACGGCTGCATAGAGGCCTTTCTGCGCCTCTTTAACCGATTTTGCCGCTAGGGCTCTTTGGGTGATCACCATGTTAGTGCCCCAGTAGAAGATCTGAATGAAGATCATACCGGTTAACAATGTATGCCAAGGAATATCTGATTGAGCATCACCAATCAAGGTGACACGTTCAATTGGGATCCCTGATAGATCCCAGTTTACGGCGTTAAGTGCCAGATAAGAGACTACAACCCCCATAAGCAGTAAACCGATACCATTGAGGCTATCGGAGATGGCAATGGCTCTTAGGCCGCCAAAAATAGCATAGATGGCACCGACGACCGCAAAGATGATTGCTAGCAGAGTTACTGATATCGATAAGCCAAACATAGACTTCATAAATAGCGAGCCGGTATAAAGCACTACAGGCAGCAGAATAAAGGCATAGCCAAGCATAAACAACACCGACACCATGGCTCGGATCCCCTTGTCTTGATACTTGCGCTCAAGCAGTTCGGTTGTCGTAGTGCAGTTATACTTGTAATAGATAGGGATCAGCCATTTAGCGAGTATGATGAGTCCCACCGCCGCGGCGATCTCCCACCAAGCGACTAGCAAGGTTTGTGCGCCGTTCATGCCAACAATTTGCTCGGCGCTGATGTTAGTCATCATCAAAGAGCCTGCAACTACCACCCAACTTAAGCCTCCGCCGGCAAGAAAATAGTCTTTGCTGTCGCTGCTATCGCGGGTGACTTTGCGGCATTTTAGGTAGGTGATTAAACCTACCAAGGCGGTTAAGCCAAAAAATATAACCAGTTGAATAGTGTGTTCCATGTTGATCCTTAACCGTTATTTTTAGTTTTTATATCCTTGGTTGGGCCATATCTGCCTTACTAGTATAAGGCTGATATGGCCTTCTATACGCAGTATTAAGTTGCGATCACTGAATACAGCCTAACATGTTAGGGCTGTGGCTAATACAGCCCTCTAGCCTGCATCTTGATATCAGTATTAGCTGAAATAGGCTCTAGACTAAAGCTGAAATTCATCGCTTTCGGTGCGATACGATAGGGTGCGTGCACAGGTCGCCCCCATGAGGTATCGCCGCCAACGCCCATCTGCTTGTAATCGATATTCCAGGTGACAAAATCTCGGATTGGGATCTCGGCGCCATGGTTAGCAGTCACTGGCACTAGCCCTGAGGCTGACCCCTCGGCATCACCATCTCTAAAGTCGATATCTGCCTGCGCAAATGGCCAAAGACTCGTCTGCAGCATTTCACTGTCCATGGTGGTTTGCGCGAGCAGGCCTGCCCCCTTGTTATTAGTTACGGCTACATAGCGCACATCACTGCGCTGCCCCGTTTCCTGCGGGCGAGAGTAGCGGTGGAAGGTTTGCTCTATCGGCAGGGCATACCAGGCGACAGGATTACCGGTTTTTCTGTCGGCATAGGTTTCTTCGGGGCCGCGGCCAAAGTAGTGCATAAAGCGCATCTCGAAAGGGAGCCTTGCTGAAAAACCGAAGCGGGGAAGATCGGCAAGTTCACCAACACCTGGGCTAAAGTCACTGCTGACTAATAACTTAGCCTGATCGCTTACTTGATAAGTCGTGGTTAGAGTAAAGCCAAGCTGTGGATGCTGGTGGATAACCTTAAGTGCCGCTTGTTTGCCTTCGCTTTGAGTGATCGAGACCAGTTCAAGTTCTTGGCCGGCGTCTTGCCACATGCCAGCCCACTTAGGCATTTGGTTACCTAAGTCATTATCGGTCGGGGCGCGCCAAAAGTTGGCCATTAACGGACTCTTGAGCTGAGACTCTCCCTCGACTTGAATATCGGTTAGCCAACCAGTGTCTTTGTTGATCAGGTATTGAGTGCTCTTTTGCCCTAGAATCCAGTTGTCACGGGTTTCCTTGATGGCATCAATGGTTTTTGCTGTAACTGGCTTAGGCGATTGCAGGCCAAACTGCTCGAAGGCGACTAGGTGATCGCTTGGCAACATTGGCTGGGGAGTATCGACCTTGATCTCTAGTAGTAATTGATATTCATATTGCGGGCTTTGCTGCATCGTATCAATCGCAGACTCAGGCAAGGCAAAATTGATCACTTGGCTGCTATCCGCCTTAACTTTTGGCATGGCGACTAAGCCTTCGGTAAGCGGATGCCCGTCTTGTTGCAGTGTCCAAACGAGGTTTAGGCCTAGGGTGTCGATAAAGTCATAGCGATTGCTTAAGGTAAACGCCACCTCCTGCTTATTTTGCGTTAGCTTGGTGAGCTTGAGTGGTTGATAAACCTTTTTAACTTCCGACAGATGCGGGTGTGGGTTTCTATCGGGATCCACTAAGCCATTATTGAGAAAGTTACCATCGGTAGGCATATCCGGATGATAGTCTTTACCGTAGGCCCAATAGCGCTGACCATTTTCATTGGTAAAGGCAAGTGATTGGTCGACCCAGTCCCAAATAAAGCCGCCTTGCAGCCGAGGGTACTGCTCAATGACATCCCAGTAATCTTGCAGATTACCGACCGAGTTGCCCATGGCATGGGCGTACTCAATCATAATAAGCGGTCGGTCATTATGCTCTTTAGCGTACTTTTCAATGCGCTCAATAGACGGATACATAGGAGCGACGATATCGGTATAGGCGTGTTGGCCTGCAGGCTCATATTGCACTGGGCGGCTAGGGTCGCGCAGCTTAATCCAATCGTAGAGTGCAGAAAATAGTTTACCTTCTCCAGCTTCATTACCCAGAGACCAGATGATGATAGAAGGGTGATTCTTATCGCGTTCGACCATACGTTCGACCCGCGCCTGATGAGCGGGTAACCAGCTCATTTCGTTGCCAAGCTGGGTATTTTTATCGATAGCTAGCGGGTGTGATTCGATATTGGCTTCATCGATAACATATAGGCCGTACTTATCTGTGAGGCTCAACCAGTATGGATCATTCGGATAATGGCTAGAGCGCACCGCATTGATATTGTTCTGCTTCATTAGGCGAATATCGGTTTCCATGCTGGCTCGACTGACCACATGGCCCGTATCGGGATCGGTTTCATGTCTGTCGACACCGCGAATGGTGATCGCCTTATTATTGACGAGCAGTTGACCATCTTTTATCTCGACTCGGCGAAAACCTAAATGTTGACTACTGGCTTGCAGCAATCCACCTTGGTTATCGCTAAGACTGACAATGAGTTGATAAAGATTAGGGGTTTCTGCGCTCCAAAGTTTCGGATAATTGAGAGAAAAATTCAGCTGCTGCGTCTGCTGTTTTGCCAGTTTAGAGATACTTTGAACGCCTCTACTTACCTCTACACCTTGGGGCGATAACAGTCGATAACTGAGGCTCACATCTTTGGCTTTGGCATGGTTCGCTAACGCTAGCTTAAGCGAGACGTCAGCCTTATCTAAGTTTGCCGACATCTGATAAGTGGCGTCTATATCGCTAATGCGCTGTTTTTCAGTGGCATAAAGATAGACGTCACGTTCGATACCACTGACTCTAAGCATATCTTGGCTTTCTAAATAACTGGCATCACTCCAGCGAATAATCTGTAAAGCGAGCAGATTCTGTTGTTGGTTTAGATAAGGGGTAATATCAAACTCTGCGGGGGTCTTAGCACCTTGGCTATAACCGACCTCTTGGCCATTGACGAAAGCGGTAAGTGCCGAGCGTGCGGCGCCAATATGCAGAAATACCTGCTTGTCTTGCCAACTCTGTGGCAGGGTTATCTCACGACGGTAACTGCCTGTCGGGTTGTGATCTTCTGGGGCATCGGGCCAAGTGGTGGTGAAGGGGTAGCGCTCATCTAAGTAGATGGCGTGGCCAAAGCCTTGTGTCTCCCAATTGCCAGGAACTTGAATACTCTGCCAGCCTTCAAGCTTGGCATCCCTTTGTGCAAAATCTTTTGGTGCACTCGATGGATTGCTAGCGTAATGAAATTGCCAGCGACCGTTAAGGTCAAAGAAATTTTTACTGTCTCGATACTCATCTTTAAGCGCTTTCTCTCGGCTGGAATAACCAAAGAAACTGGCATGGGGTGGCTGCTTATTTTGCTCGAAGATTTGATGATTTTGCCATCTTTGGGGGGCATCTTTAGCATAACTTAAGGGGCTGACTAAAAGGGTTAGTACACCCGCGATAAGGCGGCTGTTAGTTACAATTTTGCTCGTTGATTGTCGGGTATTCATCAGGTGTGACTCTTCATTAATTATTATTCTTGATTTTGAAGTTTATTTTCGTTGCCAAACTACAGCTAAGTGTTTGCTGTCAGGGCTAATAGCAATACGAGAGGCATTTAGGTAACGCTCACTCGGCGCCTTGATTGGACTCAGTATTTGCCAGTCTGGCTGCTGTATAGATGCTGAGTTCCAGCCGCGTAAATGGCCATCATCTATATTTAAAAGCCAATTATTCTGACTCCAGGCATAGTCTTCGCTTGCGCTACTAGGCAGTGTTATTAATCGGCTGTGGCTATTGTCTTGTGGCGAGAAACGCTTAATCACTCTGTCGCCATCAAGCTGCTTATGTAGGTAGCTAAAGGCGCGGTCATTGGGAATGGTGTGGATACTGCGGCCAACGTTGTCTACCACAAAGTGGCGCTCATCGGCAGTTTCGCCCTTAGGTTCAAAATAGAGACTATAGGCATACCTTGCCCAAATGAGGGTGCCTAATTGCGCATCGCTAGCAAAGTAACCCGTTGGAATATAACTATTGATGGCACGCTTGCGTGGGCTATTGCTCGTTTGTTGCCAAACACTTTGGTGCGGCACACCTTGCTCGACCACATACTTGAGCTGATAGCTATCAGTGCCATTTTCGAAAGCTTGCGGTGAATATTCGCTCTGCTCGGGAGTAAAGGTCAGTTGGCTAAGACTGCTGTCAGTGAGGCGATACTGATAGATATCGTTTTGTGCGTTTATTCTGTCTGAAGTAAATAGCAGGTTTTGGCTATCGGGGCTAAAGCTAGGTTGGTTGTCGTAGCCATTGCGCTCAGTGACGGCTTGAGCTTCACCTAGGCTCCATTGTTTGCTGGTGTCGTTGTAATCGAGGGGATAGATCCAGATATCGAACCCAGCAGCCTGAATGCTGCTGGGAATAAGAAGTAGGCTTGTTAGAAATGCATAACCCGCCAGAGTAGAGTTTTTATTATTTGGCATTGTATGTTATCGGTCATTATATACTCGTTAACAAATAACATACGCTATAACAGGGATAATGTATACAATTAGGCCTTTTGCTCATTGTCTAATGCGTTCGCCTCATTTTGACGGTTGATCGCATCGGGGTTATCCGGCGCAGCGCCACTTGGAGTCAGTAACTCCTTGACCAGGTGTTCAACAAAACCAGCACCTGCGGCCTCATAGAGGTTATAAACACTGTGCACTCCAGACTCGCTCAGTGACTGAGCATCCTCTTTATACTTGACGATAGCACTTAGTTTTCCTTGGTAATCCAGACGTTTCAGTTGCTCGACGGCAAACTGGTTACCCACGTGATGAGGCATCGTCAGTAGCACCAATTCAAGGTGAGGGGCTTTATCAAGCTTCTCCCAAAAGTCAGTATCGGATGCATCACCTTGTACTACATTTCTGCCTTCGGAAATATGAAAGTCCACCAGTTCTTGCTTATGCTCGACCCCCAGTATTTCACCATCGTAACGCGCCCTGAGCTCATCATAAGCACCAGAACCGATACGTCCCATACCTAAGATAAGAAAGCGAGGGTTACCGACGGGGATAGGTCTATCTTCAGGATGAAGAGGGTGTTTCTCTAAGCGCTTAAGCTTGCCTTGGAACTTTTGATAGATACGGCTAGAGGCGGTATTAAGTGGCGCTGCAAATAGAAAGCTAAAGCTGAGTGCTACCGCTAGGATCACCATCCACTGTGGGGGGAGCCAGCCTTTCGATGTGGCCACTGCAGCAACAATCAAGCCGAACTCGCTGTAGTTACCTAAGTTAAATGAGGTCATCAAGGCCGTACGTGAACGCAGTTTAAAATGCGTCAATAAGTACATAAATAGAATGACCTTTATCGGCACCACGACCACTAAGATTGCCGCTAAGCCTATATCGGAGAAGGTCGGTAAACCGTTGAGACCAACGGTCAAGAAGAAGGCAACTAAGAACAGCTCTTTGAAGTAAAACAGAGATTTTGCTAGCTCCGAAGATTTTGGATGACCCGCCAGTAAAATACCTATGATGAGCGCGCCGAGATCCGGTTTTAGGCCAACAAGCTCAAATAATCCTGCGCCCATGACAAGCGCCATGACTAAGCCAAATAGCACTAATAATTCACCGTGGCCAACACGGTCGAATGCCTTGTAAATGAGAGGCTTTGCCAGCGGCAATAGCAGTAATGCTAACGCCCAGTAAGAGGGAATATCTCCCTTAGAGATGGTGAGAAAAGCGACCGCAAAGATATCTTGCATAATCAAGATACCAATGGCGACGCGGCCATAAAGCGTCTGCATATCACCCTTATCTTCGAGCACCTTTACCGCAAAGATAGTACTGGAAAAACTTAAAGCGAAGGCGAGTAGGGCGAGCTGGTTAAGTTCAAGACCTGTAAGCTGTTCTAGCCCTAACAGGCCAAGCAGTTTTAGTAGCGGGATAAAAAACAGCATGGAGCCCATTAGGTGCAAACTTGAGCCTGCCCATACCTCGGCTTTAAATAGGCTGCGAAGATCTAACTTCAGGCCAATGGCGAATAACAGTAAGGTGACACCTAAGTTAGCCAGCTGCTCCAACATAGGAAGGCTAGATTCTTCAATTCCGAATAGAAACAGCACAAATCCCGCAACAAGATAGCCAATTAGAGGGGGAAGTCCCACACGGCTAACTAACATGCCGCAGGCTAAGGTGATAATGAGTATGGCGGGTTCCATGATGCTCCTTTTTAATATGGAATGATGCACCATTGTATAAGAAATTTATGAAGTTGAGCTGAAAAATGTGAATAATTTTGGCGATTTATGATGAGGGTAGCATTGAGGGGCATATAAAGAAAAACCCCAGCTTATTACAATAAACTGGGGCTTGGATATAAGCTAATGAGTGTTACTAAAGCTTACTTTACTAAGTGGTCTAGATGCTCGGCAAAGGCCTTTGGTCGCATAAAACCGGTAACACGAAGATCATCACGGATAGCGCCATTTTCATCGAACATTAACAACGTAGGTAGGCCGAGAATGTTGTAGTGCTCCAGCAATTCGATATCAATTGCATCATTCTTAGTGACGTCAGCTTGCAGCAGTACCATCTTGTTCATACGCTCTAGAACCTGTGCATCTTTAAAGGTAATAGCTTCAAATTCTTTACAGGCCACACACCAGTCGGCGTAAAGATCTAACATCACCGTCTTGCCTTGAGCACTTGCAGCTGCGATCTCGCTATTCAAGTCTTCTAATGACTTGATACGTTTGAATCCATGACTTTGAGCCTCACTCGAGCTATTAACTACTGCATGGTTACTAAAACCAAGTTTAGCCATTACTGCCTGCATACCGTAGGAGAAACTCGCTAATAATGACAACATGAGCAGTACCGAACGGGTGGTTTGCTTCCAGTTAAACTCGGTGAGTTTGTTTTGATGCATTAGGTAACCAACAAGTGCGATACCCCAGATAGACCAAAGTAGATCTGAGATAAAGCCTGGCCAGATCCGCCCTAGCATCACGATGGACACGGCGATGAGTAAGAAACCGAAGATAGTCTTGATGACATCCATCCAGCTACCAGCTCTTGGTAAGATCTTACCGCCAGAGGTACCAATAATCAGTAGCGGTACGCCCATACCCATGCTCAACACATACAGGGCTAAGAAACCTTGCATTAAGTCGCCAGTTTGCGCCACATAGATTAGCGCGCCTGATAGCGGAGCCGTGGTACAAGGCGAGGCAACGAGGCCTGAGATAATCCCCATCACAAACACGCCAATGACATTGCCGCCCTTCTGATTATTCGACAGCGAGTTCATCTTCTCTTGCCACTTAGAAGGCAGTTTTAGATCGTACAGGCCAAACATTGACAGACTTAATACAAAGAAGAGTATTGCCAATACAATAAGCACGGCAGGGTGCTGCAATGCCGCTTGGTACTTCATACCTGCCGAGGCAACGATAAGCCCTACTAACGAGTAGGTAATGGCCATACCTTGGACGTAAACCATCGACAGACTGAAGGCTTTAGCCGTAGAAAGCTTCTTACCTTGGCCGACGATGATCCCTGACAGGATTGGATACATAGGGAATACGCAAGGAGTTAGCGCTAGACCGACACCTAGACCGAAGAAGATGACTAAAGTCCAGATAAGGCTATCGCCCGCAAGCATAGCGCTTAGGGTATCTTGTTGCGTGATAGGTGCGCTGGTGGCTTCAGCAGGAGTTGCCGTTGCATCGACACTACCTAGCGACTTATCGGTATCGCTTAGCAGACCATCATTGGCAGCGACTTCGGTTAAGTCAGCCGTTTTCTTGGTCGGTGGAAAACACAGCTTGCCCTCGGCACAGCCCATAAAGGTGACATTTAACTTGCCGCCAGCAACCGACTCTTTGATTGCGACGGGCATCTCGACGTAAGTGTAATAAACCTCTTGCTCACCGAAGTATTCATCGGTGTGAGGCTTACCTTGTGGCAGCGCTATTTCACCTAAGACGGCACCGTCGGCTGCTTCGAATTTAAGCTTGTCGCGGTACATGTAGTAACCGTCGGCGATGACCCAGCTAATTCTGACTTGGTCGCCTTGCTGTTTAAAGTCGAACACGAATGCCTGATCGACAGGCATGAGCTCAGGCTCGCCCTTTAAAAAGTCAAACTTATTACTACTGAAAATACCCTCTGCATGTGCCAGTGGCGTCAGCAGTAGTAGTGAGGCTAAAAACAGGTTTATGATTCTTTTCATGGCTGTGTGGTTTCTTTTATCCAATCAAAATAGGCTGGCAATCCTTGGGTCACAGGGAGTGCGATTAGCTCGGGTACATCATAGGGGTGTAACTTTGAAATAAGTCGCTCGATGGCATTGTAATGTTGCGCTAAGCATTTTATGTGTACAACAAACTCTTGTTCTTCACATACTTGCCCCTGCCACTCATATACCGAAGTCACCGCTTGTGATATCTGCACGCAGGCAGCGAGTTTGGCTTTGACCAACTCATGGGCAAGCGATTTAGCCTGATTTTGAGTCGGGCAAGTTGTGATGACTAACAAAAATTCGTTTTGCATGACACTATTTCTATTTTCCAACAGATTAAAATTGTATTAAGCCAACTATTGTATTGTGTCGTTCAGATTACAATGACTTCACTTAAAGCGAACAGTTTTTAAAAATCTAATCGATACTTTACGTCTTTTAACTTAGCCTTGCATTAAGGTGTGGCTAAAATAGTGATGCCAGTAGTTTTTGCTTACAATTAGGCACCTAATTGCTGCATCAGTTAGGATTTATACTCTTATGTAGTAGCACCAAATAGGCAACGACTTGAAAGTAGACCGAGTCGCCCCAATTTAGTTTTCATCACTAGCAAAAAATGTGAGGTCAGTGTGTTTTTTATTTTGTTATTAATATTCGTGGTAGTCCCTGTGATGGAGCTATCTGTGCTGATCCGTGTTGGTGAGGTTTTAGGCAGCTGGACAACTGTTGCGTTGGTAATTTTTACTGCGGTAGTGGGTGTCTCTTTAGTGCGTAGTCAAGGGATAAGTACCTTGATGCAGGTGCAACAAAAACTTGCTCGTGGTGAAGCGCCGGGACAAGAGATTGTCGAAGGCATGATGTTAGCCGTTGCAGGTCTTTTATTGCTGATCCCGGGCTTTGTCACCGATTTTATCGGTCTGGTGTTACTGACGCCATTTACTCGTATTCCTGTCGCAAAATTCTTCTACAAGCGTATGCAGCTAAAAGTGCAAGCAAACGGTGGCTTTCAATCGGGTTTCGGCCCAGGATTTGGTCCTGGTATGGGTCCACAAGGGCACAATCCATTTGATAGCGACAATTCTCCTTTTGACCAAGGCAATACATTCGATGGTGATTTCGAACGTAAGCCTGATCCGAGCGACAAGCGTCCCGAGAGCCATCAAGTCAATGATGCGAGTAATCAGCCAAACGATGACAAACAGCCAAAGGCCTAACTCTGTTTGGGATTTCTAGGGTAGAAGCGATCGGCTTTACAGTTGATATGGTTAAATTTACGGGTGTTCTTATAAGGCAACTTCATAAAACCTGACACCCCTTTGCCCTGAATTTTATCTACATGAGCCAAGATCCTATCAAGGCTTGCCCTAAATGCGGCCTGTTTCCTTGGATTGAGTAGCCGTAAGTAGCTATGGATCTTCATGTGATTAGGCAATACCTCAAAGATGATACAGCCAGTATGGTGAATTTGGTTTATCCAGCCCAGTTCGGTCATGATTTCTTTGGGCAATTCTAAGTTCTCCTCTGGGTCTCGGCCATCTTCAAAGTAGGAGTGCAGGCGAGACTTATCCTCTAGAGATGGCACGTTACCCACTTCAAATGGTAATTGTTGATCGCTGCCTGTAACGAAAGGCTGTGTACTGTCTTCACGTTCAATATGTAAGGTATCTCGGGCGTTAAAGAAACAGGCTTTAAAAACTCCGATGCGGCGGATCCCGCGAGCCAATGTCACCATGTTATTGACTGCGATTGTGATGGCGTGTTTTTGCTCAGGCTTGTAAATCGCTAGATTGGAGTCGATAAACACCCCTGTCTCACGCCAATGAATGGCTAGACCACCGACAATGGCGTATTGGCTAAGACGACCAACTGCGGCGATAAAACCTTTCTCGGTATCTCCCATGCCAGCCATAAAGTTGCGGTAATACTTTTCAAGCTGCAGATCATCCATCTTAGCTATGGGGTCATGGCCATTATGTTCTTTTAAGAATGCCTTACGCGAGCTATAGCTCACCGTCTCAACTTCTTTATCTCTAGGTAGGATCCACACCGGGATCTCTGCAGTTAGCGCTGCCGAATCAATCTCGGGTAGATGCATACGGTGGCTGTGACTCATACTCTTTAAAAAGTAATCGCCAGCTTTTCTACGCTGTAGCGGGTCCTCACTGAGCATGCCATCTAAGGTTCTAGCCAGTTCGATGGGAAGGCCGATACTGGTCGGTGGGATCACCTTGCTACCAAAACGGCTCGCCTGACCAGAGGCTAGGGCATATAAGGTGGCTGCGACCCCTTGCTCATCAAATCTTGGACTAGAGAGCGCCCCATTGAGTTGTTCGTCACCGATGAAGTAGACATCGCCCATTCGAGCGTTGGTATGCTGCTGATCGCTGGACATCAAGTCCATCACATTGCCATTAACCGGATTACCATCATTATCTCGCTGAGCAAATACAGCCGAGCCCCAGTCAATGAGGGAGAGATGTTGCGTCTCGACGTCATAAACTAAGTTAGAAGGTTTGATATCGCCATGAATAAGCGGACGACCATTGTGTAGATACTGCAAGATGGCGGCGAGTTGGCGGGCGATATTCATCACTGTGGCTACAGGTAATGCGCCGACTCGAATGCAGAGTTGCTCGAGATCTTCACCTGGAGCCCTTGCCATGACTAAGATCCCTTGTTTGCCGACATGCTCAAACTTAATCACAGGTGGCACATTTGGGTGAATGACCTGCGATAGCATAAAGGCCTCCTCTTCAAGGCGGTCTTGAATATGCTGAGGCAAGGTTAGGCGAGAGAACTTAAATACGTGAGCCTGCCCTAGCTTATTCACGCCAGCAAATACAAAGCCATAGGCGCCTTTACCGACTAACTCCAATTCTTGATACCCCAACTTGCCTAGCTGCTGCTTACACAGGCGGATCCAGGCTCTATGTTTACGAGCATCGTGAGCACCGAGCAGATAGATAGATTGCTCTTCTGAGATGTAAAAATGTTGAAGTTCAGGTGTTTGCAATGGCGATCCCTCTTGTGTGAACTCCATTAAATCAACAAGCTGTAATAAAGTCCAAGCAGATTCAATTTAAAGCAATAGTCGTTGCTTATAAAAAGCCGGCATTAGTGACACCTAACCAATATTTTCGGGTTAGATATTGATGCACATCAAGCCTATGAGAATAAGAGAGAGGTAATCTTTAGTTAGTAAGACTATAAATGATATAAGCCAGATAAAAAGGCTTACATATCAACACAGAGGTGGCTATGTCAGGATTAGACAAATTACAATTAATTGAACTGCTTGAATACCCTAGGCGTCGAATCCTTCAGTCAATGGAACTGAATTATTGCCCTCATGCTGGGTTCTTTAACCATACCGATATGGAGTGCATTAATTGTCATCAAGGTATGGAATGCACCTGGATGAATCACAATGATGAAACCGTCGCGGTTGAGAAAAAATCGGTCGAAGAGCTGAAGCAGCAACTTCTGGTCGCAGTCGATTTCATCGATTCGAGTTTAACGCCGCACCATCTGTCCCGCCGTCAATGTGAATGTGAAAACTGTGTATGGTTAAAGAAAGTGCAGCAAGTGCTGAAGGTGTAATCAAGTCGGTAGTTTTGACTCGGTATTTAAAGTGAGACGCCGCTGATAAGTTTTGCTTCTGCTTAATTGTGTCTATAGAGTAAGGCCAAAGTGGTATATCAAGTCTTGAGTCCTGCTTATTTCAGTGAGAGCTAACTTCAGTGAGATGTTAGTCGTTCTCGCCTGAGGATATTCAAGTGCTAGGTCATACCTTGGTTTTCTTTGATATGGACCTTGAACAATGCAGCCAAGTTTTTGGCACGACAAATGGGATGCCCAACAGATAGGCTTTCATTTAAGTGCAGTTAATCCCCTCCTTATAAAATACTGGCCACAACTTGAGCTCGCCGCAAATACTCAGGTATTTGTTCCTCTGTGCGGCAAGTCATTAGATATGTGCTTCTTAGCAGAGCAGGGCCATGACGTCTTAGGCTGCGAGTTAAACGAGTTGGCCGTGCAGCAATTTTATCGTGAAAATGCTCTGACTGTTGATGTTAGCACTGTAGCTGAACACCAACGTTTTCACACCGAACAAGTCACCATCTATCAGGGTGATATTTTTACCCTAGATGCTGCAGAGATGCCGAGTACCAAGGCTTTTTACGATCGCGCCGCCTTGATTGCTTGGCCTGAAGAGATGCGTGGAGCCTATGCCCGTCAACTCGCTAAGCTTATTCCGGCAAACAGTGTTGGACTATTAATTACCCTCGACTATCCTCAAGCAGAATTAAATGGACCGCCTTTCGCTGTATCAGACGATTGGGTGCAGGCCAACCTCGCCGTAGACTTTGAGATAGAGCGTTTAGCGAGTGAAGATGTGTTAAGTGAGAACCCTCGTTTCGTGAACAAGCAGGTTTCATGGCTGACGGAGTCAGTTTATAAGTTAGTTAGAAAAGGTTGAAAAGCAGGTTCTAGGAAAGGCTGGTTCTAGGAACTAGGAAAGGCAAAGATGGTAAAAGCCGGAAAAGCTAAGAAAGAGCAAAGATGATGTTTTTTGCTTTATTCTCTTCCTAGCTGGGCGTAGCCCGTCCTCGTAGCGAAGCGTCCTAGGAGCTAGTCCCTTTTTTAAAACGAAGCGTCCTCGAATCTTCTCTTATCATTTTACCAGATCAAAAAAGCGACCCTAAGGTCGCTTTTTTATGGCTTAAAATCGTAAGAGTCTACAGACTCATTCGATTAGAAGTTGTAACGTACACCAACAGTGAATACGTTGTCATCTGCTAGGTCAACTTTAGCTGTACCCACTTTGTGGTCGCCTTCGTACATAGCGTAGTGGCCATATACCATAGTTGATTTAGAGATCTTGTAGTCAGCACCAACAGTGATTGACTGAACGTTTACGTCTGAACCGTCTACATCAGAGATGTTTGAGTAGTACTTACCAAAACCTGCTTCGTCTTTACCGTACTCAGCCTTTAGGTTAACGCCGTTTAGGTTGTAAGCAACGTTTACGAAGTAAGTGTTACCTTCTTGATCAGTTGTTTGGCTTTCAGTGTTCTGGAATAGACCACCGATTTTGAAGTCACCCAATTTAACTTGAGCCACACCACGGTATGCATCGATGCCACCGATAGTGTTGTAGGCAGCAGCTACATAGTAGTTTTGTGCCTTAAGTTTCTTGTCACCGATAGTCGCGCTTAGTGCGTACTGATCTTCATCAATTGGATTACCAGCCTTATCAGTTTGGTTGTCTTCCATTAGGTAAGTCGCGTTTAACGTTACTAGATCAGCGATCTTTGGCGAGTAGTACCAGATACCGTCTGCAGAACGAGTTTGACCACCAACTAGACGATCGATATCGGCGTTAGTGTTACCAAAGATATCTACGCCACCTTCAGCTTGCTTGAATACAGTGTCGTTACGACCAACAAGTACAGTACCAGCTTGAGACTTAAGACCTAGGAAAGTGTTACGCGCTTTAAATACGTCACCTTTGCTTGAAGTGTTTTCTACTTGGAATTCCATCTGGTAGATAACGTCGATGTTGTTAGTTAGGCTTTCGCTGCCCTTAACACCGATGTGAGAGAAGTTATTTTCAAAGTAAGTACCGCTTTCACCAACTTTAGCACCGTTAGTGCCACCTTGAAGTGTTGCACCATTATCTGTGTTAGTCACAGCTAGATCTAAACGACCGTAAAAGCTAGGACCATCGGCTAGCGCGCCGAAAGAAGCTAGGGTTAAAACTGATGCCACTGATGCCGAGATTAGCGTCTTTTTCATTTCATTTGCTCCCAGAACCTAAGTTCCTATTCGTTTCTTATGGTTTATTACATAAACTTTTGTTTTTGTTACAAGCATCCGAGCGCATAACAACTGTGGGGCAAATATTACAGTTTTATGGATTTTTAATTGTGGACTAGATCATGTTTTCAAGGGTTAAACACTGAATTGAGATTTTTTTGTGACGATTAGGCGGTTTTAGTTATCTGTTTGGTAACTTATATGGAACTAACGATTTAAATGTATCTATAAATAGGTATTCACAGGTGTTTTCGCTGAATGCTTTACCGCTTTATTCGTGAACTAGTTACTCAATGTCGACGCAATTATGCTATTGGAATGCTTGTGTGAAAAATGTACAGGAGGCGTTTTGAGGACGTTAAATTAGTCAAAGAGGTGAATATCCACTTTTCTTGTTGAGAGTCTTGTATTTACGGGCATTTGCGGTTGCATAATATAAAAAATCTTATCGAGTAAAGTCGGTAGTAGAGTAAGGAGTTGAGTAAAGAATTGAATAAGGAGTGGAGTTGAAAATGAACACTTGAAGCAGAAATTGCAAAGGCAGCCTAAGCTGCCTTTGAGAATTGACTCATACCTCTGTTGCCCTTTCTTGCTTTTCTTAGCCTGAGGAGTAACAGACGAAAAGTCTAATTAGAAATCGAAGCGCATACCAACAGTGAAGATATCGTCACTTAGGTCATGGCTAAAACCACTAAGCTTCATATCGCCATCGTACTTAGTGTAGTGGCCGTATACTAGAGTGTTCTTGCTTAGGCGGTAATCCGCACCAACGCTGAACTGTTGTAGATCCACATCGCTAACTGTTTCTAGCGTTGCACCATCAGTGCCACCTACGTAACGGCTAACATACTTACCTAAACCTGAGTCATCACTACCGTACATAGCTTTAAGTTTTAGGTTGCCCATTACATAAGCTGCGTTTACGAAGTAGGTGTCGCCTTCTAGGTTTGAGAACTTGCTGTCAACGTGTTCACTGTTCTGGTACAAACCACCTAAGATAACTTGACCAAGCTTAACTTGAGCCACACCGCGGTAAGCTTTTACGTTGTCGATGCCATCGTTGTAGGCAGCAGAAACGTAATAGTTCTGTGCTTTAAGACCTTTATCACCAACAGTTGCACTCAATGCATACATGTTGTCAGTGTAAATGTCTTCACCTTGAGCATTGGTTTGATCGTAGTTGTCGTCCATTAAATAAGTGGCATTTAATGTCACTAGATCGGCAATCTTTGGTGAGTAGTAGCTAAAACCATCGGCGCTACGAGACTGACCAGCCGCTAATAGGTCGATATCAGAGTTAGTGTTACCGAAAATGTCAAAGCCACCTTCAGATGCTTTAAATACAGTGTCGTTACGACCCACTAGGATGGTACCAGCTGTTGCTGACTTAAGCCCTAGGAAAGTGTTACGCGCAGAGAAAGTGTTATTAGAGTTATCGAAGTTGCTTACGCCAAACTCCATTTGATAAACCACTTCAAGATCGCTGTTGATCGCTTCAGTGCCTTTCACACCTAACCAAGAGAAGTTGTTCTCAATGATAGTACCTGATTTTTGGTTTTGGGTTGCGATACCCATATCAGAGTTAGTGATTGCAAGATCGGCACGGCCGTAGAAATTTGGGCCATCAGCAAGTGCTGTAAAAGAAGTGGCGGCTAGTGCTGAAATAATAGTGGCAGACAGAACAGTTTTTTTCATTTTCATATTCCTGTAGCGAATCGCTATTTTATAGTTGCAGGCTATCAATAATCGTTAGCCCTATTTTGCGGGCTAACAAGAGTGAAGCTGTTATTTGTCGGATGAGATTCTTGCACGGAAATGGAACTTTCATGCGTGACGCTTGTCACAGTTCGCAGATCTTATGTGATACATGTCAGTTGTTTTTACCTATAAAAAACAATAGTTTGAATAAAAATTAACAGCTGAAGCATTTCAGGTGTCTAGTCGGTGAGTTTTGTTGTTTTGCTTTACAGATGTAACTGTGGTTGGGTTTATTTTTTTAGAGTTTTATTCACTTTTGAGATAAAATCTGTATCAAGCTTCACTTTCTACTTTTTTACACTGAGTATCATTTTGAATAATCACACTTTGTCAGACGCTTACTTGAATCGCTTCGCAGGTATCGGCCGTTTATATGGTCAACAGGCTTTAAGCTTTTTTGCACAGGCCCATGTTGTCGTAGTGGGGATCGGTGGTGTCGGCACTTGGGTTGCTGAGTCTTTGGCAAGAAGTGGTATCGGACAGATCACCCTTATCGATTTAGATGATATCTGTGTGACCAATACCAACAGGCAGGCTCATGCGTTAAAAGACACCATTGGTGAGTCTAAGGTCGAGGTGATGGCGCAGCGATTAAAGCAGATTAACCCAGAGTGTATTGTGAATGAAGTGGAAGACTTTATTACACCTGAAAATTTGTCTGAGTATTTTCAAGGTAAGAAGCAGGGCGGCAATCTCGATTATGTGGTGGACTGCATCGACTCGGTTAAAGCCAAGACAGCCCTGATTGCCTGGTGTAAACGTCAAAAGTTACCGATTGTAACTGTAGGTGGAGCGGGAGGGCAGATGGATCCCACTCAGGTGCAGGTTGCCGACTTAGCCAAGACCTACCAAGATCCGTTATTGGCCAAAGTCCGCAATATGCTTAGACGTGAGTATAACTTTTCTAAAAATGTAGCCCGTCGTTTTGCCATTGAAGCGGTATTTTCAACGGAGCAACTGGTATATCCGCAAGCTGACGGCACTGTATGCAGCACTAAGGCCACAGCAGAAGGTAGCATGAGGATGGATTGTGCGTCAGGTTTCGGTGCGGTGACTGTCGTTACTGGGACCTTCGGATTTGTTGCCACGAGTCGTGTATTAACTAAGCTTGCCGCTAAGGCACAATAGATTTCTGCAGACATAAATAGAGCTTAAGGCTTTGTAGCTAGAGAGGCGCTAATTCAGCGCCTTTTTTGTGCCTGTTTATTCAGAATTAGTTAGCTTCAGTGAAAATACTGGCATTATTATTGCTTTTATTTGCGTAGGAACAGAATTCTGACACTGGATACGGCTATGCAAAAAGTGGCTTTCAATACATCTTCTTTTAAAATGATCTCGGCTAAAAAGTTGGTTTTTACCAGCATGCTATGGCTAACACTGGCTTGTGCGGCACTATTGCTGGCTCCGCAAGCACTGCTGGCGCAGTTAAGCCTAGATGAGCTGTTGCAAAATCATGCTCATTTTATTGGATTAGGCTTGATCATTGGTGCCGCTTATTTATTGACGCTTCTGCTTAACTATTTTCTCGATGAAGCGATTAGTTACTTTAGTGATAAACGTTCGGTAGAGGTAATAGAAGAGAAGGTTAAGCTACTCGATCCAATGGAACGTGCTTTGCTAAGGGAGTTTTTTCTGCAAGGGGAAACCATTCTTACTTTGCCAGAACTAGAGCCTGCCGTTAAGAGTTTATCGAAAGCTGGAATTTTGGAGTATTTAGGCAACCAACAGCATTATGCGATTCAAGGATCAACCGCAGACTTTAAGATTTCGATGCGTGCAAGGGTTCACTTAAACCGCCAGGTATTACGCTTCCCTGTTGGCGAGCCAAGCGCTGAAGAGATGAAAAATTTGATTAAGGCGCGGCCACATTTCGTTAATACTCTGGCCGCACCGAGAAAGCACGCAGCCTAGCGAGTAATGACATTCATTTAAGAACTTTGCTCTGCGAAAATTTGATGCCTTTATAAAGATGAGAATGCACCACAGAGGACGCGAAATGAGCGCTTCGTGGTTTATCGCTTTTAAAACTAAGCCCTGTTTTTAGTTTTTTATTGATTAATCAGATTTAGGCTTAATTTACCAGCAATACAGGCTAGTTATTTAGAATTTATCAACTTTGGTTGTGGCTGTTTGTTTGGACAAAAAAAGGGGGGGCGAATAGCCCCCTGCATTAGAAAGAACATTGAAAGCTAATTCTCGGGATCCGCAGACTTGGTATAGAACATCCACATCAGATAGGAGATGATGCCTATTGTGCTAAAGATAACTATCATCGAGAGCAAACCTATTGGGTTGCCAAACATCAAATCTAACCAGAATGCCATTTGCGAAATCCTCTTTCTTTTTCTGAGTTCCCGTTAACGATACGCCGAGGCGTAAGTACACTTTTTGATCTCTGTCAAAAATAGCACCTGTTATTAACGGAATGAGCGCTTATTGTTAATAATTATGTTGTAGATCATGTTTTGCTAATTTTGAGTGCTTGTCGATGTTCGAGTCGAGATAGCGACTTTGCATGGATAGTGAGCGTATAAGCATGCTTGAGCTTGAAAAATGGTCACTTGAGTCAAAGCTTGCCTCAAAGTACTTGCCATTCATCTGCTGGTAGGTATAATTCCGTTCACTTACTGAGGTCGAGCAGATTTAAGTAAGTATTA
Organism: uncultured Shewanella sp.; assembly: GCF_947497935.1. Classification (GTDB taxonomy): domain Bacteria; phylum Pseudomonadota; class Gammaproteobacteria; order Enterobacterales; family Shewanellaceae; genus Shewanella. Next base: position 275,604 of record NZ_CANMIO010000004.1, on the reverse strand, counting down.
TTGATAATGCCTGAGTGGTGGAATTGGTAGACACGTCGGATTCAAAATCCGATTTCGAAAGAAGTGACGGTTCAAGTCCGTCCTCAGGTACCATTATCAACAAAGCAACCTGCCATCGAGCAGGTTTTTTTATGCCTGTAATTTGGCTATGCTAGGCTTAGCGCACTTCACTCCGAATTTACATTTCCCTTTGTTCCCTTTGTTCCCTTTTTTATCAGTTTATTAGCCTCTATTCATCAGTCTCCCAATTTGCTTTATGGTTTATATATGGCGCATCACATGCCAGATCTTGTTTTGAGCGTGATAAATGAAAAACCGGCATAAGCCGTTTTTTTTATAGAATTGAGTTAATACTAAATATTAGGAAAACCTATTTTTCTAATATAAATCTGTGGTTTAGTAAGTTTAAGTTGAGCGTAAATCAGTTGATTTGTTTCTCCTTGGTTGTAAAATTGTTATCGGATTGGTGGTTTGTTTTGCGTGTGCCAGATGGATAAAAGGATATTTAAATGAAATTGATAAAAAGGATGATTGCCAGCGTAAGCGTTGCAATGCTCAGCTGCAGCGCTTTGGCTATTTCTGTTGAGGACCTCTCTAAGCACCGAGAGTTTTATAATGTAAAAATTTCTCCCGATGGTAAGCATCTTGCGGTACTGGTAAATGATGAAGGTCGTAAGACATTAGCATTTTTAGAGACCGACAGTTTTGAGGTGACCTACACCCTTAATGGCGGGGAGCGTGATCAGGCCGGTGACTATTTCTGGGTTAACGATGAGCGAGTGATTGTTCAGCTTGAGCAGGTAAGGGGCGCATTAGAGCTGCCATTAAGTTATGGCGAAATTTTTGGCGTTAACTACGATGGCCGTAAGCGCAAAATGATTTTTGGTTATCGCTCTAAAGGTGGAGTTGTACTTGCTGGCTACGCTGGATTTTTATTAGATAACCTAGATGGCGACAACAAGCATATTTTGATCCGTAAACAGCTTATGGATAGGCGCAGCGATATCCGTCCGAGTGTGGTGCGTTTAAACGTCTACAATGGTCGCGAAAAACGCATTAAAAAGGCACCGATTGCCTATAGTCAGTTTTTAGTCGACAACGATGGTAATCCCAGATTTGTTGCGGGAATCGATAAGAATTATAACGCTAAACTCTTTTACTCAAAGGGTAAAAACCAAGATTGGCAACCATTTGGCGAAGAGTTTGAGGGGGAGTTTTCTCCTATTCGATTTACTCAAGACAACCAAGGTGTTTATGCACTAAAAAGTGTTGATGGTAAGCCAAAAGGCCTCTTTAAGTATGATCTCGCGACGGGAAAAGAAACTCTACTTTATCAAAGTGATATAGCCGATCCAACCTATCCTATCTCTTCGAGTCTCAATGGGGTTTATGGTCTTAGAATGGATGAAGACTATCCAACCTATCTTTTTATCGAGCCAGACTTAGAGGAAGCTAAATTACATAAGGCATTAGCGGGTGCGTTTAATGGTGACAGCGTGGCCATTACCAGTATGACGCGCGATGGCCGTTTAGCCGTGGTGCATGTTTCTGGTGACAAAAATCCAGGTGAGTTTTATCTGTTTGATACTGAAAACATGAGCGCTAAGTTTTTACTCAGTAGTGCTAAGTGGGTTGATAAAACGCAACTAGCAGCAACGGAGCCTTTTCGAATTAAAACCCCAGATGGTCTAGTGCTGAATGGTTTATTGACTCTGCCTGTGGGTAAAAGTGAAAACTTACCTACTGTCGTGCTACCCCATGGTGGCCCGCATGCCCGTGATTACTGGGGTTATAATTCTCAAGTGCAGCTGTTAGCAAGTGCTGGTTATGCGGTGGTGCAAGTCAACTTTCGTGGCTCGGCGGGCTATGGTAAAAACTTTGAAGAAGCGGGTTACGGTCATTGGGGCACAAAGATTCAAGACGATATTCTACTCGCGACTCAATATGCTATCCAGCAAGGTATCGCAGACAAAGATAGAGTTTGTATATTTGGCGCCAGCTTTGGCGGCTATTCGGCGCTACAAAGCGCGATACGTAAGCCTGACGCCTTTAAGTGTGCTATCGGTTATGTGGGAGTTTACGACTTAGAGATGCTCTATAGCGAAGGGGATATTAAAGAGCTCACGTGGGGAGGTGCTTACCTAGATGAGACCTTAGGCAAAGGTACAGCCGATCTGATAGCCCAGTCTCCGGTACATAATCTCGATAAGCTAAAAGCACCAGTATTAATCATTCATGGTGAAGACGATCAACGTGCTCATTTTGAACATGCGTTAGCCTTGAAAGAGGCGATGGATAAAAAAGGCCATCCCTACGAGTGGCTAGTGAAAGATAAAGAAGGTCATGGCTTTTATAAAGAAGAAAATATCATCGAAGCTAACAAGACCATACTTAACTTTTTAGATAAGCATATTGGCGATTAGCCATTAGCTTCAGTTGATTTTAAGCAGTAAAAAGGGCATTAATTAATGCCCTTTTTTATTGCCTGAATCGCAGCGATTAGCTCTTTAAGATCTCTAGTGGTAAGGCGAGCATCTCATCACCACTTGCCGCAAAGTACCAGATGATACCGATAAGGGCGCCAACGGTTAAGAAGTACCAGACTGCAGAGAATATCTGGCCATATCGATCCAGTGGTAACAGATGACTTTGATGGCGTGTCTTCCACTCAAACACAATCTCCGCACTACCAATAAGCAGCAAAAAGCCTAGTAGAGCAAGTCCTAGCGAATAACTGATATACACACCCACAGCGGCGCCAAGAATACAGGCAACTAACCCCATCATGCTGTTCATCGAGAAGCTAATGCTCTTGAGTATATGTCCACCATCTAGGGGCAGGATTGGCAGTAGGTTAAACAGATTCAGCAGAGCGTTGAAGGTGGCTAAGCCGGCGAAGAAAATATTGCCCGTAATCCAGTAGGCCACAAGAGAGGCTAGCGACATAAATAGGCCAAAGGTTGGCCCCATAATCGAGATCACGACATCTTGCCAGCGGGTGTTAATCTTCTCATCACTTAAGGCGAGCCCCCCCATAAAGGGGATTAAGTAGATCCCTTTAGTTTTCATACCGAAGTACTTCATCGCCCTAATATGGCCATACTCATGAAACACCAAACAGGCGATAAGCGCGAGTGCAAATTGGAATGAGAATAACCAAGAGTAGGCGGCGACACTCGCGCCAGCTAGCAGCACCTTAATGACCTTGGCGCTCTTTAAAAGCTTAAAGCCAAGTGATGCTAGGCCAACCATACTAAATTGGCGCTTTTCGGCAATCGGAGTCGTTGGTGTTTGGCGTTCAATGTCTTTGGTGGTGCGTTGCCCTGTGGTGACCACTTCATCATCTTTCAGTAGACGATAATCAATGATAAAGGGTTGCCACTGGAGATCGGTTTCAAGAGTGATCTTAATGGTCTTTAACGGTGGGAGTTCTGCATCGCCTGCTTGCGCTAAAACTGGATCTTGAATCGATAACTCAAAATCATGGCTCTTTAGGCCTTCATTATTTGGGCTTGCTTGAATAACGGAGACTAAGCTATCGCCCCAAAATAGTTGTTGCCAACCAGCAAGAGAACCCTCTAAGCGTAAGGGCTTGCCAAGGCAATCGATTTTCAATAATTCCACGTGATAACTCAAAGGATAAAAGTGGACTAATTATGCCGTGAATGCCTTGTGCAAGGAAAGCTAGAAGCGCTTGAAAGTTGTTTAATTACCCTGAAATAGGGCGTAACCACTCGCTAATGGCTGTAATCGAAGCAGATCTCTTGATTTTCGTATCTGATCTGGCAGGGACCATGTTCTCTTTGAGTGCGTTGAAATGCGCTTCCGATATGGAGCTCTACATTGGAGAAAACATGCTTGAGCGCATCAATACAGTAGTGTTTATAGTAGCCCTCTATCTCTAGCTTTAACGCCTCAAATTCAAGTTCCTCTTGGGCGCGGAACATCGCCGTACGGCGCTTCTCATCGAGCATGACTTTCACCTGCTCAACCATCATGGCATCTCCTTGCCACTGCTCTTTAGGAGGAAGTTTTCTGAGTTGAGCCTCGATATTTAAGCCTACAACAACCATGGACTTAATGCTTTGGTCTAGCTGCTTGAGTTGCTGCTTTAATTCGCCCAGTTCCATGGCGCAGAAGAGTTCGGTTTTGGTGTCGGCAGTTGCGCCGATAGCGACAGCCTTTATGCCTTTACTGGCCTCTGCTTTACCGCCAACAAGATCGCCTCGGCGAGCGCTGGAATCACTGACGATTAATTGTTGTTGAGTCTGAGTGTGACTATGCAGTAGCTGCTTAGTCACTAAAATATTGCCCTTAGCCTTAAGTTGGGAGTACTGCACGAATTGCGCGCTGATCTGACCTTGGGCGACTAACTTAGTCGATAGGCTGAGGTTTTTCAGTTGGCGGCCAATGACCCCCTTACTGACTGTAATGTCGCCTTTGGCCTCAAGGGTCGCGGAATCGACAAAGCCCATCACAGTAATGTCGCCAGCACTCTTAACTACCATGCCTTCACCGACATCACCGGTGATCAGTACGCTGCCTTTAAAATCGACGTGACCATAACCCACATCGACATTCTTTATCTGTAAAACATCATCGACCTGCATTCCCGATGGGGTTTCTACTGGTTGGCCTGCCACCGTTGCGATGAGTTGATTGGGGTTATGTGCCGAAAATTCAGTGCCGTTGCCTGCGGTGAACTTAAGATCTTTCCCCGGTTTTGCAATAAGCGTTTCACCATAGACGTTATAGCCGTTGACGCCTTGAGTCGCTGGGTGCTTCTCAATCAGTATGTTGCCAGGTTTGACCATGATGACTGCACCAAGATTACGCATATCGACTGTGCCATCACTGTTCTTTTGCGGCTGTAATAATCGCTCCCTTGCTAGGGACACTTTTCTTTCAAGCTTGGCTGGCGTGCCATTCACCGCTGCCCGGCCATTGGCGATGACACTGTGGCATTTTGCGCCGGGTGACAGGGTAGAAAACTGGGCTAATAAGGCTTCTATTTTTGGTTTGCTCAGCCCCATGCTGATGCGCTGTAGCTTGAGGTTTTGCAGTATATCTCTAAGGCCTAAATCTTTGCCCCCAAACGCTGCGGTCAACGCCATAGTCGCTTGCATCTTGTCGCAGGAGATCTCGAAGCTTATTTCGGCGTCACGTCTTTCAGCTATTTCAAAAAATAGTTCAACTTTGCCATCATCTTGAGGATGCAACTGGTTAACTTGAATGACGGCTTGAGTAATAACCGCGTGTAAGGGACAGAGACTAGAAAACTCTGCTAGTGCTAATAATTGCAGTAAGTCATCTTCAGTTATCGGCCCATGGAGGTTGGGAACGATCTTTAATTCGGCTTTTTGGTTATCTTGACTAAACTCAATGAGCTCTGGGCGCAACATAAAAACCCCATATTTTTATTATTTTTATTATTTTAAGAGACTGCTCAACGAGTATAACCACATAAGAGCTTGGTTAAAAAGTGTCTAAGGTGAATAGTGTGAATAAAAGGCGGTGGGGGGATGCTCTAAGTCACAGAATTGATGGGATAATCCTGGACTTAGAGGCGATGTGAGGCTGGTTTAAGATTTTATGTTGGAATAGATCTTATATTTGTTATTTTCGGCTGCCACGTTTACTGAACCGAAGTTTTCGGCAATGGTGTCAGAGTAGGGCAGGTGACGATTGGCCACAATATGGAAAATACCACCGGCTTTTAAGTTATCGGCACTGTCTTTCACGAAAGTCGTCGCAATATTCGTGGTGCTTGCTAAGCCGTCATGAAACGGTGGATTTGAAATAATACCGTCATAGCGCAGAGATGTTTGCGTTAGGCCATCGGATGCAAAGACCTTAGCCTTAAATCCATTCGCTTCTAGGGTTAGCTCGCAAGAGGCGAGTGCCATAGCATTGATATCGACACACTCAAGCTTGAGTTCAGGTTGAGCCTTGAGTAAAGCGGCGGTGATAACGCCTGCACCGCAGCCAAAATCGAGCACATTACCGCTCATTTTTGGTAAATTAGCGAGTAGTAATTGGGTGCCTTCATCGAGCTTCTTCTCACTAAATACACCGACCAAATTACAAATAGTTATTTGCCCTTGAGGAGTATCGAGTTGGTAGCGACTGAGCCAGTCCTTGAGTTTTAACTCTGGAGCAGGCGAATTTAGCTCACTGGTAAACACGATGCAGTGACGGGCATTATCGACTTTAAAGGCTTTATCAAAATAGCTAGGCAGTTGCTTAGGAAGTGACTTAATCCCGCCCTTATTTTCACCGACAACAACAAGTTGGCCTTGAGGTTTTAAGTGCTTGGCCGCGAGGTTAAATAGATAAGGTGCTAACGCCTTTGCCTTTGGGAAATAAACGATCACAGAGTCAAACAGATCATCGGTTGGCAACTGATGGCCAAAATACAGTTGTAGATCTGCACTGGCATAGGGCTGCATCTGCAGATGGTGATGATAGTCTAATGCTAATCCACAGACGCTGCTGGCGGTAGCTAACAACTCTTTTGGCAGGTGATCACTTTCATAGTTGAGCACTAATACCGATTGGTCTTTAACTAAATCACTGTTTCTGAGGAGGACTTGCGAAGCGTTGGTTAGCATGTGTATTCAAGGTCGACTTTTAATTAGCTGCAATTATACCGCAACGACTTTGGAATGCGAACTTAACTGGCCGTTCTCATATATACCGTAACCGTATTTTGAATACGAATTTGACTGGCCACCCCAACATATACCGTAACCGTATTTTGAATACGAATTTAACTGGCCACCCCCACATATACCGTAACCGTTTTGGAATGCGGATTTAACTGACCATCCCCATATATATCGTAATCGTTTGGGAATGTTAGTTCTGAGCATTTGCCAATAAAAAGGCCGCCACGATGCCTAATACCATGGCGTCGTGGCGGCCTTTATATCTTAGTCGAGAGACTAATTCACCCTAGGTAGCAGGCTTATCATCTTCTCTGCGATATCGGTATTGTCTTGATTACCCTTAAATAGATCGGCTGCAGGCCCTGCTGCAAACACCTGCACATCACCACCGGTGTGGCCGCTGGTGGTCCAGCCGGTAAAGCTGCGGTTATCGATAAGCAGCTTTAAGGCAGTATCTAACGCGACTTTTCCTTGCATTCTGGCGTTGCTAAGACTCAGTAGCTCTTCAGCTTTAAGTTCAAAACCTAGCTGCTGACTCACTAATGTCTGCCAATCGTCGATGGCGATAGCTTGCTCGGCGATACTCGTTGGGCTTGCTTGAATGCCTTTAAGTAACGCCGTATCCCAAGCATACTCACCGTTGGCACCGATTGAGAGTCCACCAGTATTGTGGTCGGCGGTCACCACCATCAAGGTGTCAGGATTGGCTCGTACATACTGCTCGACCACCTCAATTGCATTAGCGAAGCCGTGCATCTCTGCCATGGCCGTGGCGATATCATTATTGTGACCAGCCCAATCAATCAAGCTACCTTCGACTAAAAGCACGAAGCCCTTGTCATTTTGAGATAACAAATCGAGAGCTTTTTGGGTTAGCACGCTTAATTGAGTCGAGTCTTGCTGATCGATAACCCAAGGTAATTGCACCTCGGCAAACAGGCCTAAGGCCTTGCCTTGGGTCAAACTATCGAGTTGACTCAGTTGCTCAATATGCTGGTAGCCCTTGGCTGTAAACTGCTTAAGCAGATCTTCAGGGAAGTACTTTTGGCCTCCGCCAAGGAGCACATCGGCATCGGAGTTAAGATAGCTTTGTGCTATTTCATCGTAGTTGCGACGGCTCTCGTTATGGGTAAGAAAGGCCGCAGGGGTCGCATGATTAACTTGAGAAGTTACGGCTACACCCGTCGCCATGCCGCGGGCTTTAGCCATCTGCATTATGGTTGTAAGCGGGCGCTTATCTACATCGACTGAGATGGCGCCATTATAACTTTTGACGCCGGTTGCCAGTGCGGTAGCTGATGCGGCCGAGTCGGTAACATAGCCACTCTTCCTTGCCGGGTAGGTCGACGCCATGCCCACTAACAGCCTATCAAAAACAGTCTGCTCTATCTCTTCGGTATCGGGGTTATCTTGGTAATAACGATAAGCACTGGTGTAGGCCGGCCCCATACCGTCACCAATCATGATAATCATGTTTTTAGGGCGTGATGGTGTCTCATGAATATCGACGTTGGCCGATACAGATAGGGGTAACATAACGAGGGCACAAAGTGCCCAAGTGAATGTTCTCTTTAAGTTCATGCCGAATCCTTTGGCTAAGATGACTTGTTGATACGTACTTCGATAGCATCCATTAACATGCCCGTGATATCGACATCGAAGGCTGCTTCAATTTCTTTAATGCAGGTCGGGCTGGTAACGTTAATTTCGGTAAGCTTATCACCGATGACATCTAGGCCGACAAAGATAAGGCCGCGCTTCTTAAGCTCAGGGCCAATGGTGCGAGCGATATGCCAGTCTGACTCAGATAACGGCTGCGCAACCCCACGACCACCGGCGGCTAAGTTGCCACGAGTCTCGCCATTTTGCGGAATACGCGCTAACGAGTAGGGAACGGGTTCGCCATCGACCACTAAGATGCGTTTGTCACCGGAGGTGATATCGGGAATAAAGGCTTGTGCCATCGCATAGCGCTGACCGTATTCGGTTAAGGTTTCGATGATCACGCCTGTATTGGGATCGCCGGCCTTCATTCTGAAAATCAGTGTGCCGCCCATACCATCGAGTGGCTTAAGTATGATGTCGCCCTTTTCTTGGTGAAAAGCTCGAATACGCTTTTCATCTCGAGTGACGATAGTTTCTGGGGTGAACTCTGAGAACCAAGCGGTAAACAACTTTTCGTTGGCATCACGTAGGCTCTGTGGTTTGTTAACGATTAGCACACCTTGCTCTTCTGCGCGCTCAAGCATATAGGTCGCATAGATAAATTCGGTGTCAAAAGGCGGATCCTTACGCATTAAGATCACATCAAGCTCGGCAAGAGGCGTATCAACCGCCTCTTCAAGTTGATACCACTGCTGTGGATCGTCTTTCACGGTTAAGCCTCGCATGGTCGCCATCGGCTGGCCATTAACCAGTGCGAGATCGCTCATTTCCATGTAGAACAGCTGGTAACCACGGGATTGCGCTGCCATTAACATTGCAAAGCTAGAATCTTTCTTGATGTTGATGTCGCTGATGGGATCCATCACGATGCCGAGTTTAATCATGGAGCGGTTTCCTTATCTTATATTCGTGTCAAGGGTCAACATGGGGGCGATAATGGCTAATTTCTAGTTTATAAGAGATAAACTTTAAAGCTAAGCCATAGTCGCCAATGTTTGCCCATTTAGCCGATGTCGCCAAATTTTAGCTGCAGGGCACTAATGGTGGTGAGTGCGGCGGTTTCGGTACGTAGCACACGTGGCCCGAGTAATACGTCGGTAAACAGGTGCTCTTCGGTCATGGCGATTTCGGCCGAGGATAATCCTCCCTCTGGACCGATAACTAGCCTCACTCTGTTATTAGGCAAGGTTAGGCCGTTTACGCCGTGAGAGGCGCGTGGGTGCAAGTTCAGTTTGACCGCGTCAGACGCTTCTGCGCACCAATCGCTCAGTTGCATCGCTGGGCGAACAACTGGCACCACGCTGCGACCAGACTGCTCACAGGCGCTAATCACAATCTTTTGCCATTGCTGAATTTTTTTCTCTAAACGCTCGCCAGTTAATTTGACACCACAGCGCTCAGAAAATAGAGGCGTAATGGTGTTTACGCCCAGCTCAACTGATTTTTGAATGGTGAAATCCATTCTGTCGCCGCGAGAAATCACTTGCCCTAAATGTAAATTAAGTGGTGATTCGCTATTATTTGCCTCACATGAGAGGACCTTAACTTCGACGTTTTTCTTACTGGCGCTAATGATCTCGGCTAAGTAATCGTTGCCGTCACCATTGAAAAGGCTAACCTGTTCGCCCACAGACATTCTAAGCACGCGGCCCACATGGCCAGCAGCTTCATCATCTAAAGGAACTGATTGGCCGATAGCAAGTGGCGATTGTTGGTAAATTCTTGGCACTCTCATGATGTTACAAGCCTTATTCTGCGTGTGTTTTCGAGTCATTCAAGTGCTGACACTGAGCTTGTACAAACTCATTGTGGTTGCCTTGAACCTTGGCGATCTCTCGATCGCGTCGACACTCAATAGTATCAACTGGGTAGGTTTTATCCCATGCCTTAAATAACTTTAATTGGCTGCTGGATATTTTCAAACCATATGTTTTTTGCATATAAAAATAGGTGCGCGCTATTTGGCCGCGAGTATGAGCCGGTGGTTGAACTTTGCGGCCTTTAAAATCGACGCTGACTTGACATTGACCATATTGATTCGGTTTAGCATTCCATTGGCTAAAGCGATAGTTACTACGATCGCCGTTAACTTCGCCGATGGCGGGGACTAGGTTATGTAGATCGGATTCCATCTTTTTAAAGGTTCGGTCTTTACGGCCACAATTTTTACGTCCGCCTTCTTGCCAGCACAATAGCTGATGACCAAACTCCCATGCTGGGACCACGTGTTCCCACTCTATACGCGATGCGCGTACTTTTTGCTTACGTATTTCATAGCCGCAAGTATCAAGTTCTGGGATCCACTTCTTACCTTTAACCGTGATATCACAGCCACAATAGAAACTGGTTTGAGGCAGGTTGTTAAGATAGATCTTACGGACATTTTTTTTAGCTTGGTTGAAGCTTTTTGCATGACCCGTTGAAGCATAAGTTGTTTGAGGTAACAGCCACAGAAGGCCGAGTGCTACAGTGAGCACTTTCATAAATGACATTTAGAAAATCCCTAAAAAATATCGAAGTGATGGAACATTTTTTTATTTGGGCGGGATTGTAAGTGAGCCGTTGTTTTGTCGCAATGTAAGATTTGTGGCTATGTAGGACATAAGCTTTTAGTGAACAAATAGCGCGGTAAAAACACCTTCAGCTTAAAGGTACTTGCTTAAGTACTTACAGGGGCTGTGGATAGCAGTTGACCACATCTGCGGCAGCGGTATTGGGTTTCTCCGCGCAGGACCTTGTTATGACGACGAATGCTGAGATTAATCGGCCCGCATTGGCAGAAATACTCGAAGGTTTTTCCCTCGACAGATTGAGTATCGAAGCTGTGGGTAGTGCGCGGTACTCGCCCATAAAGGTGTTGCATCAAGTACTGCCACTCTCTGCCATGGGGTTTGACGCGGCCATAGACTTGGAAGGCTATCAAATGGCAGATCTCATGGGGGATGACATCGTCTAAGAAGGCTTGCTGATTATCGTTAAGCAGTTTGGGATTAAAGCGCAGCTTATTGAGTTGTAGGTGGGCTGTACCGGCACTCTTGCCACGCAGCATAAAACCGATCTCGGGTCTTGGAAAGCGTTTACCCAGTTTAGATTCCGCGACTTGATAGCAATCTTCAACTTGCAGTGCCACCTGCTGATGCAGTGGATCCGCAAACTTCATTTCAGGCTGGTTATGCAAAGGGGCCGTTGACGACTCTTTGCTCTGTAAGGATTTGAAAGGATTAAGCGATTTGAACATTAACTCTCACTACTGCAATAACAACGGGATATAAATGATTAGATGTAAAAGCTGTAGCTAAAAAATAGCGTATAACGGCTTCAACCTAGCTATTTTAACCGAGGCGGCTAATGCAGACTAGCACTACATCTATCTGTCATACCAATCAGTATAAGAAGTTTATCTACTCAGAGCGTTTTTTGGCAAACTAATTCAAGGCGAATAACTGAAGGAATGTTTGCTCCCTTGTGAAGTTGTTCAACGTAGAAGTAGGCAGCCAAAAACGCTCCAGAATGGCGAGTTTTAGCGGCACTGATACTGTGTTAACTAGCTTAAACGTAGAATAACTATGCTCTTCACTCGTTGCAAACCACATGGATGTGGTGAATGTCATTAATGCAGGAGCGTTTAATGACCTTGCCTCAGTGTCGCTAAACTCTCGCTGAGCGACCAAATCTTTATACTGATTGGTATCACTCGCCGCTATAGAAAGCTTCTAGGGTTAATGTAACGGCAGTTAACAGTGCGAAATAGATGCGAATACAGCTACTCGCTTGAGGCTAAGCAAACAAGCGAGCAGGTTAGAAGGAGAGTAGAGCTATTACTCATCATTAAGATTAAAGCGTGCCTGCGGCAGCGACCACCATAGCTTGTACTTGCTTGACGATATCGCTCTCGATTTTGACATCGTAGGCGGCGATACGCGGAGTATGAATATGACCAACAGGAATGCTGCTATTAAATTGTTTTTGCAGCAAGATGGCGCGATAGGAGATCTCATTAGACAAGTAGCCACCGCCAGAACCCTCTACCGATGTCGCGCCTTGAAGTTGAGCTAGAGAGCCAGATTCAAATTCACCTCGCTCAAGAGTCGATACAGTGTGGTTGTCATTGACTTTCCACGGGCCTTTCACCGCTTGCATTGCAGTAATAGGCAGAGAGAACTCAACAAACTCTGGGCCATTTAAACTGCCGCCATTAAATTTAGGCGCAATCGGAGCCAGCTTGTTTGCGCCTGTTAACACGTTAAGGTTGTCTGGTGCGCTAGCGCTGCGATTACGCCCAGGGAAGCGTTCGAGATCAAAATCATCACGTCCCATGCTGACGGTAAAAATAATGTCTACGCTATTATCACGATAGATAGGCGTGAGCAGAGACTCAATCATGCCCTCATCGAAGTCGGCAAAGCGGACAGGGATCATCACTGTCTCTATCTGTGCTTGTTTGCCATCGATTTTAAAGCGGTAACCGTCTAGTGCCAGCGCTGCGAGCCCAGAGGGATTACTCTGGTCGATATTGCGATCAAGAAAGAAAGGGTCGAAGCCAGTGAGTAGAATTTTTATCTGAGCATCATCTTTGAAGTTGAGATCGCTAAAACCACGAGATGACTTTTCGACGGCTTTAATCAAAATATCTTGCTGCCAAGAGGCGAGGTTAAAATCGGGTTTCTGGGTCTTTAGTAGTTCGCGCATCGCTAAGCGATTCCAATATAGAGAGCGATCATCCAAATGCCCCGACTGCACATCTCGCACCGCTTGTTGCCATAATCTAAGGCCTTGATGAGCCACCATCTGGGTGACTTTGAGCTCATCGGAATGTTGGCTGTACTTTTCGCTCAAATTACTCACAAAGGCTTGGTAACGGCTGACGACATCTGGCATGGCTTTAGTTGCAGCCGTTAGACGGCTTTCCTCAACATCAAGTTTCGCAAAAGCGGGTTGGATTAACGTTAATGAAGTTATAGCACTAACGAGTACCACTGTGCCGAAAGTAGTCATTGCCAAGTCCTTTATTATTATGGCTGCAACTCCGCTGTCCCACTTTGGGTTTATCGTGGTTAAGTTGCAGTTTTATATTGGGTTCCAAGATATCTGACGCTCAGTATGCACCACAATAAATCTCATTGAAAGTGATGTGAATGTCCCTAAGTCGGCATTAATCGACGAGGGTATGGTGTTGCACCTGTATGCTTGAAGGGGGTAAGTAATAGTATGGTCCGCAGATATGCCTATCACTAGGACTCGATGTAGCAGAACCTAACAGCAGGGTTAGGCATTCGCGGTAAACGCAAACACTTCTAGAGTGAGGTTATTAGATTGATTGGTATCAAAGAGAGTGAAATATCTGATCTCGGGTCGTAATGATTAATGGGGGGGCTCGAAAAAGCTCCAGTATCGAGGAGCTAATTCATAAGAGATAATTACTATAGGTTGAGGCTGTTACTGCCTCGCGTTGCAAATTGAGATTACATCATTAACGACTGCAAGGATTCTTGGTTGGTGAATCGCTTATGGAAGAAGTCCAGAAACACACTGATGTTAGTGGCTAGCTGGCGCCTGCTCGAATACACCCCATATACCTTAAAGGCTTCCATGGGCCACTCCTGTAGAATAGGCACTAAAGAACCGCTTGCCAGCTCATTCTTGCACACAGAGTTAGACAGCATGGCAATGCCAAAATCGTCCATTACCAATTGTTTTACCATCACAGCGCTATTGACTCGAACCTTACGCTGAAAGTTAACCATGGTTTTTCTGGCGCCTTTGCCTAGGGGCCAGATTGGCGCAGAACGAGAGGTACCCAACAAGATCCCGCTATGCTCGGCTAAATCTTGCGGTGTTGCAGGTGTGCCATGGACTTTTAGGTAACCAGGGCTAGCAACCAATATTGGCTGGCGCTCGAATAGTAGTCTGGCGACAAGATCCGATGATTGCAGTGGACCGTACTTGATAGCGATATCATAACCTTCTCCCACTAAACCCACATCACTATCGGTAAACTGAACATCTAACTCGATGTTGGGGTAAAGGCGCAGAAAACCACTACACAAGGTGGCGATTAATTCTTGGCTGAAAGAGACGGGAATAGCTATACGTAGCAGACCAGAGACGTCATTATGGGTATTTTCCACTGTGGCTTTTGCAGCTTCAATTTCATCGCTTATACTGGAGCAATGCTGAAAAAATAGCGCACCGACCTGAGTTAAACTTAGATTGCGGGTATCTCGCTGCAAGAGTCGCACGCCAAGCTGTTCTTCTAGCTGGGCAACCTTACGACTAATGGTTGATTTTGGCATGCCTATTTCACGGGCAGCTTGAGAGAAACCTTTGGCTCTAACTACCGCCGCAAAGAGCATCATACCGTTTAAATCAGGCATGTTATCTCCACTGTCTCAAATATGGAACAAAGCGTCTAGTGCAGTTTAATAGCAATTGACGGGATAACAAAGTTATATTTACGGGCTAAAAATTTCAGAGGCTAAAAGCAGAGGATCTTTCGATGACCAGCAAAAATCAGCCCGCTAACATGACTCAAGTGCAAACTGCCGATCCGCTTTTTCTAAAAGCAGAGCAGTTAGCAAAAGACTTTTCATTGTTTCCTGAGCACAGCAAGCAGACGCTTTCAGAAGAGATTAAAGGTCTTTTAGACGACGACGCGATTCAAGCGAACCTTAAAGACTTGGCTCAGTTAGACGTTGATGGTTATGTCACTAAGGTGATTCAACCGACCCAAGATAAAAATCGTCCAGGCGCTAAGCGCATTATTGCCGACCTTAAAGGCAAACTCATTACTGAAACCCATATCGGCCCTTTTTATAGTGCTGAGATCGAACTGAATTTTGGATCTCGTACTCGCCGTATCGGTTTTGTGGCGCAAGAGCGTACAACAGCAAACGGTGCATGGATGCCTGAGCACCACATCGCCTGCTGTAAAGCGATTCGTCACTTTGCTGAACTGTCTATGCCGATTGTTTACCTTATCGACACCCCCGGTGCCGATGCCGGTGAAATCGCTAATAGCCAGAACCAAGCACACTCTATTTCTAAAGCGATTGCCGAGAGCGCGAATGTTGACGTACCGACTATTGGTATTGTTATCGGCGCGGGTTACTCAGGTGGCGCAATTCCGCTAGCCGCTGCAAACATCTTGTTATCGCTACGCGATGGTATTTTCAACACCATTCAGCCACAGGGTCTACAGAGCATTGCGCGTAAGTACAACCTATCTTGGCAGGAATGTGCGAAATCAGTAGGTGTTTCACCTGAAGAGCTTTATACCTCAGGCTGTATCGATGGCATCATCGATTTCTCACCATCAGACAGAGATGAGCGTCAGCACAACCTTCGCCGTGCGATTATTAGCAGCATTGAAGCGGTAGAAAAAGCAGCCGTCAACTTTGTCCGTGAGTCAGAAGATTTACGTGAGCACTACGATCGCAGCTTAGAGCGTTTCCTTAGCCCATCTAAGAGTCTTGAAGCATTGGAGCTCAACGCAGAGCTAGCGGTTGCTAATAACCCAACCATGCATTTGAACCTATTTGGTAGTACCTACCGTTACTTGCGTTACCTGACGCTGCGTAGCCGTATCCATTCTATCTCGCAAGAGCAGTATGGTCGTCTATCTAAGGTGAGCGTACCTGAAGGTGATTTGTTAGCGCGTATTCAGCAAGAGCAAGATCGTGTATTCCAGTCTTGGTTATCAAGCCCAGATAAACTGGTTTATGACGAAGAGCTGAACAAGCTATGGGGCAACTTCATCGCTAAGCGTGATGACGTGTCTACCGAGCGTAACATGCTAACGCGTTTGATTTTGGGTGAACCCAAAGAGAACTATAAGAAGGCTCGTAAGGCACTTATCTTTAATATCAGCTGGTCGCTATATCACCGCTGGAAAGGTAACGCTGAGAACAACTTCAACGGCCTTATCAATTACCTAGAGACGCTTCCATCTGAAGTGACTCAAGCGGACTGGCCTGAGCTGAACAAGCTAACTGTACTTGATGTGATTGTTCACGATGAACTTCGTGAAGACTTCATCTGGCAATGTCATAACATCTTGGTATTTAACGCACTTTACGACAACGTAGTGGGCAACCTAGCGTCTATCGCTAAAGAAGCCATGATGTCTAAGAGCTTGTCACGTAATTCAGTTGATAACTTGCTACATGACTCAATTGACCGTGCGCTATCGACGCAAAATGTGGCTAACGACAAGAACAAGTTCTACAAGTGGCTTAAGTACTTTATGTCACAGTCAAACCGCGCCGAGCTACTGACTCGTACCGAGCAGTGGAAGAGTGTTGGTTTCCCACAGCTGAACGACAGTCTATTCGTTATTTTGACTTACTTCTTCGAGCGTTTACTCCCTGAGTATTTCGACAGCGAAGAAGAAAGCGGTGAATACACTGGCGCGATTAACCCTGTGCGTATCGGTCGTCGTAAAGACTTCTGGAACCGCTTGACCATGGGTTATCAAGACTTGTTGATCCAGAAAGTGCTACGTGATGAAAAACGTACGGGCAAAATGGGTTGGGAATCAATTGTTGCTAAGTTCTTCACTGAGTTTGAAGAGATTAATGGCGACAAGATTTCGGCAAACCTACTTAACTTCCCTGGTTTCCGTCTATCTATCGAAGATGCATTAGATAAGGGCATTCGCCCATGTGGTTTAATCACAGGTCTTGCTGATTTTGAACAGAATGGTCAGCCGATGCGTGTGGGTGTTGCGGTATCGAATACTGCATTCCAAGCCGGTGCATTCGATATGGCCGCCGCTGAGAAGTTCAGTGCGCTATTGATTGAGTGTGCTAAGCGTAAACTACCGGTTATCTGTTTCATCAGTTCGGGTGGTATGCAGACTAAAGAAGGTGCTGCGGCGCTATTCTCAATGGCTGTAGTGAACGACCGTATTACTCGCTTTATTCGTGATAACGAATTGCCAGTATTGATGTTTGGTTATGGTGACTGTACTGGTGGTGCACAGGCGAGTTTTGTGACGCATCCGCTTGTACAAACTTACTACCTATCAGGTACTAACATGCCGTTCGCGGGTCAAATGGTTGTGCCTGCATACTTGCCATCAACTTCGACCCTATCTAACTACTTGTCGAAAGTGCCTGGTGCGATGAATGCCTTGGTGACTAACCCATTTAGTGACACGATTGACGATCAACTACAAAGCATCGATCCATTGATGCCAAAGCCAACGGCTAAGATTGTGGATGTGATTGCGAGTGCGGTATCGACATTAGTACCAGAACGTTTAATCGCCGAAGAAGAGATTGTTCAGGACGATCCGCGTCAGTTGATGAAGCCGATTGAGAAGGTACTGGTTCACGCTCGTGGTTGTACTGCTGTTAAGCTTATCCGCAAGGCGCACGACAACAACATTAACGTGGTACTGGTTGCATCAGACCCAGATATGACTTCTGTACCAGCAGATATGCTTAAAGGTGACGATAAGCTAGTTTGTATCGGTGGTAACACCTCTGATGAAAGTTATCTAAACGCATACTCGGTACTTAAAGTTGCCGAATATGAAAACGTAGATGCACTGCACCCAGGTATTGGTTTCCTATCGGAAAGCCCACAGTTTGCGGCTCTTTGTGTAAACAACGGCGTTAATTTCGTTGGCCCAAGCGTACACAGCATGACGACTATGGGTAACAAGTCGAATGCGATTAAGACCTCACAAGCGCAAAACGTGCCTGTTGTACCTGGTAGCCACGGTATCTTGACTAACGCAGAGCAAGCGGTAAACGTAGCCAGCGAAATTGGTTACCCAGTGCTGCTTAAAGCGGTACAAGGCGGTGGCGGTAAAGGTATTCAGGTTGTCGAACGTCCAGGCGATATGATTGCTCTGTTCCAAAAGACCTCTACTGAAGCGGCTGCAGCGTTCGGTAATGGTGACTTGTACTTAGAGAAGTATGTTACTTCACTACGTCACATCGAAGTCCAGTTACTACGTGACCAATTTGGTAACACTAAGGTACTGGGTCTACGTGACTGTTCTGTACAGCGTAACAACCAGAAAGTGGTTGAAGAGTCTGGTTCAACAATGTTGCCTGATGAGCTTAAGCAGCGCGTGATGGAATATACCCGTGCACTCGGTGATGCAACTGATTACATGGGCGCAGGTACGGTTGAATTTATCTATAACTTAGACGCAAACGAAGTCTACTTTATGGAGATGAACACTCGTCTGCAGGTTGAGCATCCAGTGACTGAAGCAACATCGGGTATCGATATTGTTAGCGCTGGTTTTGATATCGCTGCGGGCCGTTCGATTGCCGAGCTTGAGCCACAAGAGATTGGTTACGCGATGGAAGTCCGTGTAACGGCAGAGAAAGCGGCGCTTGATAGCAATGGCGTACTGCAATTACTGCCGTACCCAGGTCTAATCACTGAGTACCAGATGCCAGAGCGTGATGACATTGAAATCATCTCAATCGCGGGTGAAGGTAAAGAGGTTTCTCCTTACTACGATAGCTTGATTGCACAGATCATCTGCCGTGGTGAGAGCCGTGAAGATGTAATTGTTAAGCTACACGATTACCTAGCGAATCAAGTGGTGATTAAAGGTATCGCGACCAACATTCCATTGTTAACGCGTATTCTTAAAGATGGCACGTTTAACGAAGGTGTTTACGATACTAACTACCTACCACGCTTTATGGCAGAGCTAGACGTGCCAGAGATGATTGCTGAAATGGAAGCGGCAGCAGAGACTGTTGGCGTTGACACTGCATCACTACGTGTGGGTGAGAGTAATGAGCTTAAAGTGATGGCACAGGGTGCAGGTATCTTCTACACCTCTCCAGCGCCAGGTGAAGCCGACTTCGTTAAAGAAGGCGACATCGTTACTGTAGATCAGACTTTAGCGCTTACAGAAGCGATGAAGATGTTCTCACAGGTCACTCTAGCCGGCTTTAACCGTAAGAATGCAGTACTTTACCCTGAAGATCAGCAGTATCGTATCGAGCGTATTCTTAACAGTAACGGTCAGCAAGTTTCTCAAGGTGAGTTGCTATTTGTTGTGTCACCTGTTGCCTAATGGCTTAAATACTCCGTTATTGGCTTACTCCAAGCGATAGCGGAGAATTTATCGGCTAAAAATACCCACATTACGTGGGTATTTTTTTGTCTGTTACTCTTTATCCACCCCGTGGAATCGAATTAAAAAGGCTAACAGCAGTGGAGTGATAATGCTGGTGGTTATTGCCATGATCACTATGGCAGAAAATAGTCCCGCTATAATTGGTGGTGTAGGCTCAGGGTGGTTAAAGAGCCCTGCTTGCAAGGCCACGCCAGCCAAGACAATCTCCACAGCCCCTCGGCCGCTCATAGCGACTCCAATTCGCAGTGACTCTTGAGTGCTATGACCCGTAGCCCGTGCACATAATCCAGCCCCGATTAGCTTGCTGAGTATGGCAACACTAACCAGTAGAGCAACAAAGCCTGGTATAGATAGCAGTGACGTTAGATCTAGGTGAAACCCTATCGACACGAAAAAAATCGGCGCAAGGAATCCTGAGGTAATACCGGAGGTTTGCCCCTCTACATGGTCAAAAACATCTTGCTCTACCACGGCGGGGTGAAAAAACATACCAGCGACAAAGGCGCCGATGATGAAGTGTAGCCCTAGCATTTCTGCGAGTACCGCATATGCCAGAGAGGCGATTAACAGCATACTAAAATCGATATCGGGAATATTTGTGAGTTTGAGGTAACTCCCAACGAGAGGAAACAGGTAATAACCGACAGGGATGGTAATCGCGAAAAATAGTAGTACCTTAGCTAACAGAGGTCCCCACAACTCAAAGGAAAAAGAGAGTGTGCCACCATTGCTTATGGCGGCTAATAACAGTGCTAGGATAAATAGACTTAACAAGTCGTCCCACAGCGCTGCGGCGATAATCGTTCTCCCTTCCTCAGTATCTAAGCGGTTAAACTCCATCAGCATACGTATGGTTACTGGTACAGCGGTAACGGCAAGGGCGGTACCTAAGAACCAGCTCTGTACCGTTTTGAAGGGGGATTCCGGAAACAGTATCAGCCCAATCACAGTACCTGCAACAATAGGCACTAACATACCACCCACCGCGACGGCAGGGGCTGACCCCGATGTCTTCTTGAAGTCGAGCGGACTCATGCGTACACCCGCCAGTAGCATAAGGAAAAACATGCCCAGATCGGCCAGAGCCTCAAATGCTTCACCTTGGGTGACTTCCCATAGCAGGGGAAATGAGTCTTGAAAGCGGTGCAGAAATAGCCCCAGTGCGATCCCCGACACCAATTCACCGACAATTGGCGGTAAGTTTAAGCGTTTGGCTAAAACGGCAAATACCCTGGTAACTGCAAGTAATACAAGAACTAAATATAGAAAGCGCATCTGTATTTCCAACCCTTTGGTTGACTAGTATGAGAATAGTTGTGGCCTGGTATAAAGTCTAATATTTGACCTTGTCACACTGCTAGTTAGTAAAGACCAGTTGTTGACTACTCTCGTGGATGCTCCGCTATTGGAGCGATTTGCTCTGGATGGCGAGTCCAGCGCCAATACTTTTTATGTGCTTCGTCTACAACGAAGAGCACTGAAGCCATGGCGAGCAAGAGCAGCCATAGGTTAAGGTTAATAGGGCTCAGTTGGAGTGCATCGCTAAGTCCTGGTGTATACATGGCGCCAATATGGATCCCTTGAGCCACTAGAATTCCGATAAGTAATATTGGGTTACTTAGCAAAGGAGTGCGCAGTAAAGATCTATGTTCGGAGCGACTGTTGAGGGCGTGTACGTTCTCAAATAACACCATTAGCATTAAAGTGAGGTTTCGAGCTTCAACTTCATCGGCCCCCATATTTAACGAGGTGGCAAATAGGCCGAAGGCCACAAGCCCCATGGTCAGTGCGCTACTGCAGACTCTCTCAATCATTAGACGATCGAAAATGGGCTCCTTGGGGGAACGAGGGGCTTGAGATAGCTCTCTGCCTTCAGCGGGTTCAAAGGCGAGGGCTACGTCTTGAACGCCATTGGTGACGATATTGAGCCAGAGGATCTGCAGTGGAAAGAGGGGGATCGGTAGCGCAAACAATACGCTGAGGATAAATAGAAATATTTCAGCCGCCCCAGTACTGATAAGCAGATAAATCACCTTGCGAATATTGTTATAAACGATCCGCCCTTCGATAACCCCTTTAACGATTGAGCTAAACTTATCATCAGTTAGCACGAGTGAGGCGCTTTCTCTGGCGACATCCGTGCCCCTGAGCCCCATGGCTATCCCCACATGGGCATGTTTTAAGGCCGGAGCGTCATTGACACCGTCTCCGGTCATGGCGACAAATTCCCCTTGCCTGATAAGCGACTCGGTGATCTCCATCTTCTGCTTGGGTTTGACCCTAGCAAACACTCTGTGGTTGGCCACGAGTCGGTCGAAAGCATTGATATCTTGCAGTCTCGCTTGTTCGAGGGTTTGACCTGTGATAGCGCAGTCCGTTTCATTGGCAATCTTGAGTTGTTGCGACAGCGTCAATGCGGTGGCTGGGTGATCGCCAGTGATCATGGCAACCTTGATCTTGGCTTGGCGGCAGGCTGCAACTGCATCAATAGCGTCGGGCCTTAAGGGATCGCTCATGGCGACTAAGCCTAGAAATTCGAGCCCGCTAAAGTGATCATCTAGTGGATTGCCTAAGCCATGAGCCAAGGCTAGAACTCGATAACCTCTTCTCGCCATGGATTGGGTTTGTATGAGGATACTTTGCTGCATCTCTTTGTTTAGTGAGCACATGGGCAGGAGTTTCTCTACCGCCCCCTTCACCGAGATTTTGGGGCCGACTTCTGTTTCATCGACACTGGCACTGAAACCTTTTTCAGATTCATAGGGGAATAACTTCAGCCGCCGCTGCACCGGATAGGGGGGGAGATTGAACTTGTGTCCTAATATGAGAAAGGCAAGATCGACACCGTCACCATCTGCATGAATCTGATCCCCTTCAAACACTAAGTGTGCTTCATTGGCGAGTGTGCCAGCTGTGACTAACTGTTTAAGCTGGCTATCCTTTGCTAAGCAGTCTTGCTGTAATCCATCTAGCTCTGAACTATTAAGTTCTGAAGTATTAAGCGCTGAGTCAGCGGGAGTTTCTTCTCCAGAGCGATGCACTGTACCTATGGGGCTCAGGCCTTCACCCGTTACATCATATAGACGATCATCCGCCAACCAGATTTGACCTATGGTCATCTCATTAACAGTCAAGGTGCCAGTCTTATCGGAGGCGATAAAGGTGCAGGAGCCGAGCGCCTCAACCGCAACCAGTTTGCGCACGATTACGTTGGCCTTAGCCATACGTTTCATTCCTATGGATAAGGCGACGGTAATCGCTGCGGGGAGTCCCTCTGGAATGGCTGATACGGCTAATGCCACGCCGAGTAAGAACACATCGGAGAGGGCTGCGCCACGCAATAAGGTGAGGCCAAAAATCAAGGCTATGATGATAATAATCGCGATTGCGATGCGCAGGGTGAACTGATCTATCCTCTGGTTCAGCGGTGGTTTGGTGTGGCTTCCTTGGTGAACCAGCTTGGCTATCTGTCCAATTTGTGTCTTGTTTCCGGTAGCCATGACTTCGCCTTCGGCTCGGCCATGGGTGACTAAGGTACCAGCAAACGCTTGCGTCTTATTACTGACAGAGACTGACTCTCCAGTCAGGGCTGACTCATCGACTTGAAACTGAGTCGATTGCTTTAGGCTGATGTCGGCACCTATACGATCGCCGCTATTGAGGGTTACCCAATCACCGGGAACCAGCTCTTCACTGTTAAGGAGTATTGGGTGACCATCGCGGATTACTCGGCTCTGCTGCGGCACCATTTGAGTCAGTGAATCGGCAGCTTGCTGCGCCGAATATTCCTGAATAGTGCCAATAAGCGCGTTGATAAGTAATACGACCGAGATAAAAAACGCATTGATAAGCTGGCCAAGCAGTAAGCAAACTATCACTGCCACCAGTAACACATAGATGAATGCGCTGCGAAATTGGATAAGAAACAGCTTAAAAAAACTATTCCTGAGCGGTTTAGGTAAACAGTTTGCTCCATACAGCTTTAGTCGCTCTAGCGCCTGTACGGTAGTCAGCCCTTGAGTTGCCACATAGCCTCCAGCTGTCAGCTTTGTTTCATCCCTTGATCTATAGTCAATAATTATAGGGCAGGATATGTTTTAAGGCGTTTAATTGACCAGTATCAAAGGGTAATGACTCTCGTGGCTTGTGGGAAAAGAAGTTTTTAGGGATGGTGCTTGTCGTTGTGTACAAGCCCAATGCCGTTAATGAGGCTGAGCATGAGATAAGTTGCCTTAATAAAAAGCTTTATCTCATACACTTTTGTCAATCGTAATATCTGGATTAGCTATTACTATATTTGGGGTGCTTTTTAGCTTTGTATTTGGCAATAACTCTTTGATATTTTCCTCTTATGCTCGCCAAAATTGAGGTGCATAAGTTGGATTCAGAGATCTGGCTAAAAACTTTAAACTTATTAGGAGCGTGGCGACGACTAATATTGAACTGCGGATATAAGCTTTGAAGTTGTTCAGCATCTCTTGCTGGTGACAGCTCGGGGTTAAGCTTATACAGTTCGCCACCGACAGGGCGAGTATGAATAACTGCAGTTGCATCAATAACGGCAATATTCTTGAAGTCTTTATTTTCAATGAGATGGGGCCAAAGAGCATCGAGCCCCCACCCCGATGGGCTTTGCGCAAAAGTTCCTTTTAAGGCCTGTAAGGCATTGGCTGAAAATACCGGCACCATGACTTCAACAAAGTTACTGTAGCGTAAAACAGAGTTCGGTTGACGTAGTAAACTTGAATGGGAGAAGTAGGAGTCCATGGTTAGCGCGGGTTGTGCTAGCGCTAGACCAAAGCCATCAAATAGGCTGAACATCTTGTTGATGGTATTCGCATCGGTCATGATGTCATCATCGGGTAACCAGACTGCGTCATATTGCGATATGAATGCCCAGTTGTTTTCAATCAGCTTATGGATTATTGGCCACTTTCCTCCTTTTACCTGCTCATAATAAGTCGCTTCTGCTTGATAGTGATTAGGCTTATCACCAAAGTAACTTAAGAATAAATCAAAATTAGGCGCTGCGTTTTCTAACCAACGGGGATGCAGTGAGTTGTCACCTACTCGGGCAATGACTAAGTATTTTTTCATATCAAATGACTCTAAAAATCTATCTATTGTGCAGTAAAAGCTGGCATGGTTTGTTGAGTTACTAACGTATCCAAAAAGATCTGACTGGCAGTTAATGCTTCATCAATCGTTGCGTCCATATCTAGGTAGCGATAGGTCCCCAGTCGGCCAACAAAAGTGATATTTTGCTGTTGTTTGGCAAGCTCAATATAGCGTTCAAGCATGGAGTTATCACCACTGAGTCTGACGGGATAGTAGGGGGTGTCGTCAGCAGTTGCTTCGCGGCTGTATTCTTTAAATATCACGGTACGAGCATGTGCTTCCCAAGGGGTAAAGTGTTTATGCTCACTGATCCGAGTATAGGCTTGGCTATTATCGCAATAGTTAATTACCGCATTACCTTGGTAGTCACCCTCATGGGTTTCTTTACGAAAGTCTAAAGTTCGATAGGGCAGTCGACCGAGTTGATAATCGAAATAGGCATCTAACGGCCCCGAGAAAAACACATGATCATAGTCTGATGTCATTGCTGCGCAGAATCTGGAGCCGAGTTGTAAGTTGATATTAGGGTGATCGAGTAACTTTTCAATTAATGGAGTATAGCCTTCAATCGGCATCCCCTGAAAAGGGTGGTTAAAGTAATTATCGTCATAATTAAATCTAACGGGTAAGCGCTTTAAAATACTTGCAGGCAAGTCGGCAGGCGATCGCCCCCACTGCTTAATGGTGTAATGCTTGAAAAACGCTTGATAGAGTGATTCACCAATCATTTTTTGGGCTTGTTGTTCAAAGTTCTCTGGCTGCTGAATACTTGAATCTGCTTGGTTGGCAATGAACTGCTTAGCCTCTGCTGGCGACATCTGTGCATTAAAAAATTGATTGATAGTGTGAAGGTTAATGGGCAATGAATAAACCTGACCATTACTCACTGCCTTTACTCTATTTGTAAATGGCATCATCTGCCCAAGCTGAGTGATATAGTCCCAAATATGCGCTTTATCGGTGTGGAAAATATGCGGGCCAAAATGATGTTGCATAATATTGCTCTCGCCATCTCGAGAAGAGTAGCAATTACCTGCAACATGTTTTCGGGGCTCAAATACTGTTACTTGGTGGCCAGCTTTGGCTAGCTCATTGGCGATAACAGCACCAGAGAATCCGGCTCCAGCAATTCCGATTTTAAGTATCATGTATATAGTATTAGCAGTCAGTTAACCAAGGGATATTTTACATGACAAAAATATGATTTGAGTGAAATTAATTACTTTAGGGCTAAAAAGTTGCTGGTATGTACTTACTCGCGTGCTGTTGTGGTTTTATTGTTTGGTGTTTGTTGTTACTTTTGTGTGGTTGCAGATTTGAAAAAGCTATGGGAGATGAGTCGGTGCGCCTAAGGAGAGGATAATTAGGACCGTGACAGATAAAGACAAATTGTTGGCAAAGTTAGCGAGTGAGAATGCGCGACTTGCGACAGAGAATACCTCGCTACGTGAACAGAATAAAACCTTAGAGCAGAAGCTCAATGCCGCCTTGGATGGCACAGGCCTGTGCCTGTGGGAGCAGCACATCCCCAGCGGTAATTTAACCATGTTTAATATGGAGTGGGGTTCTTTGCTGGGTTACAGCATAGACGAATTGGCAGCGCATATAGACAGTTGGAAAGGCAATCTGCACCCAGAAGATCGTGACTGGGTCATCGCTAATTTTGATGACCATATTAATGGTAGAACAGACTCCTATGATGTGACTCATAGAATGCTGCATAAAGATGGCAGCATCAGTTGGGTTTCAGATCGAGGGCGTATCGTTGAATATGACGCTGATGGCGAGCCTCTGCGGATCATGGGGACCCATGTCGATATCACTAAAGAGAAACGCTATGAGCTGGAGTTATCCAAGCTTGCTCATTGTGATCCTCTAACGGGTTTACTCAATCGACAAGCACTAATTAAGGCGTTTAATACGTCGTATCAATCCCATGGAAGTGGGGCTTTAATGTTTATCGACTTAGATGACTTTAAGGCTAACAACGACCGTTATGGGCATAAGTTTGGTGATAGCTTACTGATTAAGATTGCCGAGACTTTACAACAGCAAATTCTAATGACGCATGTTATGGCCAGGCTAGGTGGCGATGAGTTTGTAATGCTTTATGAGTCAAGCGATAAAGCCTTGCTTACATCTACTGCCGATAAGATTTTGAGTGTTTTTAGCAGCCCGTTAATAGTCGAAAATCGCAGTGTCACCATTGGCATGAGTATCGGGATTAGTCTTTTTACCGACCAGTCGTTTGCGACGGTATGTGAGCAAGCAGATAAGGCTATGTATGAAGTTAAACGTAACGGAAAGAACCGCTACGGTTTTGCATAACAAACCTCAACCTATGGTGCTTGTTATGCCGCAGCGCTTTTTGTTAGTTCATTGTGACATCAGCGTTAGGGTTTAGCTCCCGACTTAAATTAATAAAGCTCTCGGCTGCGGGAGTGAGTGGTAAGTTTTTGCGCCATATTAAAGCCAGGTCCCATGTTAATGCTGGAGATAGTGGCCGATAGAGCAATTTGTTCGATTTTACCTTTTCACATATTGGCTCAGGTAAAATCGCTATGCCCATCTGAGCTTCTACCATCGCGGCGATAAAATCCCATTGACCACTTTGGGCGGCAATGTTTAGTTCGACATTTGCCTTTCGACTCAAGCGATGGATAAGCTTTGAGAGGGAAAAATCATCGTTGTAGAGAATAAAAGCGTGGGGCTCAATCGCTGCCCAGGTGATAGCTTTCGACTTTGCCAGCGGGTGCTCTTTGTGGATACAAGCAAGAAGGGGGTAGCCTTCCAGATTATGGCTATTAAACTCTTGTGAGTGAGTCGTAGGTAGTGCTGTAAAGGTTAGATCTAGCGTGTCATTAAGTAGAGCTTGTTCAGCCCCATATCCGCCGAGCTCGACAATACTTATCTCGATTTTTGGAAAGCGTTTGCGGTATTCTGACAAGAGTTCGATAATCATCTCTCCCATCATAGGGCACACACCCAAGCGCAGTTGCCCAGATTGCAATCCATTTAAGCTATTAATATCTTCTTGAAGCCTATGCCATTGCCCTACGATTTGTTGCGCGCTATTGGCGAGCATCCTGCCAGCCTCGGTGGCGATCACTTTCTGGTTATTTCGAATGAGTAATGGCTGCTCTAAATTATCTTCTAAACGCTGGATCATCTTACTCAGCGTCGGTTGAGTAAGGTGTAACTTCTCGGCTGCTCGAGTGTAATTGCCCACCTCAAGTAACGTCATAAAACAGTGTAGGCTCTTAATCTGAATATTCATGCTTAAATGGAATCTATTTGATGGATATTATTCATTTTACTAATAATAGAGTGAGGGTTACCTTGACCGCAAGCACACTATTTAAGCTATTTTTTGTAGCAACTAACAGGAAAGAAGATGAAGTCATATCAAGGTTTGTTTGCCCAAGCTCTCTATTTAGCCGCTAAACCATTGGATAAAGCCGAAAGGCAGAAGTTAGATAATGCCTCAGGACAGGATCAGATCCCTAGTGACTCACCGAAGAACAAAGCAAGTTAAGTTTAGGCCACGGCTATAAGCATCGTATCGTTTCTAATTTAACCAGCCCCCCCAAGATCCCACGCTAAACTCGCTTATCTTTAGCGAGTTCCCCACCTAGCTAGTATTGCTAACAAGTAAACCAACCTTAATTAATAAATTCGCCTCTTGAAACTAGATTTAATAAATAGAGTGCTAGTTATTATTTTTAATCAAATTTAAGGTTGTTTGTTTTTTGTTCGGTGCGGTTTGCACTTTTATCGAGTCAATATCTTGGCTGGTCTTTAAGTTCTGGATATAGGTTGATCGTAATTTATACTGGTTGAGTTTTATTTAATCTTTATTTTTACGTGAGCTATATATGGTGGGTGGAATTGTTAATTGACAATATTGATTCCCGGTACTCTATATTGTTGGTGCTTTTGCTTGATATTTTTGGTCGTAAAACAAATGATTGGTTATCGGTTTGGTTTTTTGCTTTTTTATTTTGCTTTATTTCGGTTTTAAACTCTGCGATTGTAGGAATAGCTAGTGTGATTTAGTTCATGTTTATTATTGTTGTGTTTGGAATAGTCGTTTTATTGGCATTATTTTAGCATTGTATGGATGCAGGTTGATTTGTTTGTTAACAATTGCGGCTTAAATAGAAATAGTTTTGCAAATTACGGTTTGCTGGCTAATAAATTCCCCCAATTTACATTACTGATTTTAAATTAGAGTTAGCTATATGAGACTTTTAACTTGGCTGGGCGGAGGCTTGGCTAAGCAAACAAAAGCTGCAGCTAGATATTGCAGTGTATTGTTGAGCTTTTGTTTGTTTTCTCATCTGGTTCAGGCCAATGATGACCAAACAGAATACGCAAAAGAGCTACAGGAGCTTAAGCTGCAGCTAGAGGAGTGGCAACGGTTAAGGCCCGCCATTGAACGTTTGATTAGCAACGAAGCGGATCTCGAGTTTCTAATTCTAGAGTTAAGTAAATTAGCTGAAATAAAAGAGAACCCTAATAAACAGAGTTTTAATCAGTATGACAATGCATCAACTCATGATGCCAAGAAAAGTTATATTTCACCCCCGGTTAATAAAGCAGCAACCCAAGATTTTAACGCTGTAGTAGTTGGGAGCGAGCTCAATAGTCATTATTCTGAAAGTATAAAAAATGAATCTAATTTGTACGCTATTCATTTGGCATCGTTTACTAATAAACGAAATATTAAATCTAGTTGGATTCAGTATCAGAATCGTTTTCCGGGCTTGTTGATATCGGGCATTCCATTAACAGTTTCTTTAGTTAAAAACTATAAAGAGTATACCCGGCTTATTTATGGTCCATATTTGTCTAAAAAAGAAGCTGAGTCTAGTTGTAAGCTAATTAGAGTCAGTAAGCAGTATTGTTCAGTGGTTAAGTACAGTGGAGAAAAACTAAAAGGGTGAAATAGTTGTAAAGTTTATTAAAGTTAATTTTAAAATTGCCGATGAGCTAATCAAGACTGATTTTAGTCACGCTTTCTCATTAAGTTATTTAAAAGTTTGTTCTCGTCTAATAGTTAAAAATACAGATAATAGTATAATGGAGTTTTAAATGAAGAATATTTCTATGGTGGCAAAAGCGGTTGCTTTGGCATTAGTGGCTGCAGTTTCACTCCCCGTTCTAGCTGCTGAAACAGAGAATGCGACAGCATCTGTAACAGTTAAAAACGCTTTTGAAATGGTTGTTGCTAAACCATTGAATTTTGGTGAAATTACTGCTGTGGTAGATCTAACTGAAGCTGATGGCGTTAGTGCTAGCATTACTATGTCTCCAAACCCTACCGAGCAGGCGACTGTGGTAAATGGAGAGGGAAATGCGGCAACGATTAGATCGTTAGTACCAGGTGAGCCTGGTGAAGTTACCGTAGCTGGTGTTGCACCATATTCTGAGTTAAGTGTTACTTTGCCGACAACTTCGACTAACGTTGTGGCGCCATCTGCGCCTCCAGGCTCACCTAAGTTTGTGTTAAGTGCAGTAACTGCGTTTATTACTTCAGGTGACAATGACGGTACTGTGTATGCCGCCGATAATAAATTGACTGCAGACGGTCAAGGTAATGCTAGCTTCAACTTTGGTGGCACTTTAACGACTGATGTGAATATCGCTGGTACTAACGTAATCGATAGACAGTATCAAGATGGTGAATTTACCGGTACTTTCCCGATCACTGTTAGCTATTAAGCAAAAATAAAATTAGGTGGCAAATCGTTTATGAGGCCACCTTATTTAAACTAAGGTTAATTTTGAAATTCATCTTATCTTTGATTTTTTGTTTGGCGACATTGGGGGTAAAAGCTGAAGTATTTTTTGAGCAACCACTCTCATTTGGCACCATAGTGATCCGTGATAATAGTATTCAAAGTAGCGTGATGGTGCCAACCTATGGCCACAGTACTTCTTCAGGGCAGTTGCTAATAATCAGCCCTGGTAAAGCTGCTGAAATGGTAATCACTGATTACCCTCCTTATGTAGAACTCTCAATTACTCCTATGCTGCCTGTTACAACGACAGTCGCTTCAGGGGATACAGAACAGTTCACTTTAAGTGAAATTTATATTGAGCAGAACATACGTACTGATGGTGCAGGCGTGGCTAGCGCGAAAATGGGCGGAAAGTTGACGACGTCGGGTAATGGCAAACATTATTTGAATACTTCCTACCAAGCTGTTTTCTATTTAGATATTAGTTATTAAATCCATAAGCAAACTTAGAGTTTGTCCTGTGGTCTTTACTGGGTTTTGGTATGCCTACCAAAACGTATTTGCATTTTTACTGGTTTGAGTTTTTTCTATGTTTAAGAGTTTATTAAAGGCTGCTCTTGTTGTATCTGTGTGTATGTTGTCACCTATCAACTTCGCTCAAGCCAGCTTATTGGTGTCGCCGATCCGTGTTGCTTTCGAGGGACGAGAGCGTGCCCATGAAATTGTACTGATCAATAGCAGTTCAGAGATCAAAACTTATCGCCTGCAATGGCAAGAAAAGCTAGCTGTTGCTAACGGCGGCTATCAAGAATTAACTGCAGAACAAGCAAAAGGTTACCCATCCGCAAGCAAAATGCTGCGCTTTAGTCCGAGACAAGTCACCTTAAAGCCTAATGAACGTCAGATTGTCAGGTTGGGTCTTAGACGCCCTAAAGATCTTGCTGATGGAGAGTATCGTTCGCACCTAAAGTTAGAAGCCTTGCCACCGAAGCGAGCCAACAAGGCTGACGGTGAGATGTCGATTAATTTAGACGTATTACTCAGTTATAGCCTACCTGTGATTGTGAGGCAGGGGCAAGCGAACCCTGAGGTTGAGATTACATCTAAGACATTAGGTTTTGATCCGCGTAACGGTAAAACGCAGTTGAGCGTTAACTTAACTCGCACGGGCCAATACTCTACAGCTGGTAACTTAATTGCTTATTGGCAAGGTGAGCAACAGCCTGAGCAAGTGGTTGCGCGTTTAAATAACGTAAACATATACCCTGAAGTTAATGCAACGGCCAAGTCAATGGCTTGGATTGTTCCGAACTTTACGCCATCAAGCGGAGTACTGCGTATTGTTTATGAAGGGCAGCAAGAGTTTAATGGTCAGGTTTTCGCTGAGCGTGAGTTCGCTGTAACACCTGCAACGTTTGCTGAGAATTAATCCATTTTAGACAGAGCCTTGGTGGGCTCAGAGCAAAATCTTTGCGTATTCTCTTGTTGTTACGACCGAAGGGCATGTGGTGCGGTACCGCCTAAGTTACTTATTACTCTTGTGTTTGTTATATAGCTATGCAGGCCGCGCCAATGCGCAGCCTGCTTTAATTGCTTGCGTATCCGTTCAACAAACTTTATCTGCCCCGGTTCAAAATGAGCCTAGGATTCAGCTTGCGGATTTAAATAATTCCGATGTGGCTAGCACTCTAGCTAGACTGAAACAAAGCTATGCGTTATCGCAACAACAGCTGCAATCTCAAGCATTAGATTTAGCGTTAAAAAGCCATAACACTCTTTTACAGAGTGAGCCATCTGCTGAAACTCTCGGTATTCCTGAAGGTGAGGAGTTACTGTTATCCCTCTATGTTGATAGCCATTACTTATCTGATGTTTTTGCAATAAAAAGCAAACAAAATGCTCAATTTAGCTTAATGGGCTTATTTGAGTTAATTGACTTTCCTATTGAAGTTGATATCGATAACAGCATCGTTAAAGGTTGGTATTTAGATGAAAATCGTCAGTTTTTTATGCAATTACCCGAAGCGGGTGATAGTGTTGTCAGCGTGTCGGTTAACCAACAAGTTTTCCTATTATCACCTGCAGATTATAGTTTGATGGCTGATGATATCTATGTTGCAGGAGATGTGATTGAAGAGTGGTTTGGTATCACTTTTGACTACAGTTTTGCCGATCTTAAAGTGGATATTAGCAGCAGCTCACCACTACCTGTACAGCAAAGGTTAGCCCGTAAGAACCGGCAACTAAATCAGCTAGCCAGCGGCAGTAGGGAGGCGGTATTGCCATGGAAAGAGTCCAACTATCGAGCGATATCTTCCCCGTTAGTCGATGTTCAAGTTAACGCCGCTGTTACTGAGCATAATAACTATCAAAGTTATTCAGTTATGGGCGGGCATGATTTTGCATTTTTAACGAGTGAATTTTATGCCAGTGGTAATAGTGATGACCCGCTGACAGATCTGCGTTTAACCCTGTCAAAAGAATCTGCAACAGCTGAGCTTCTAGGCCCATTAAAGGCGACTGAATTTAGAGTGGGCGATATGACTCCTACGAGTGTCGGGGTCGATGGTACTCTCGGATTAAGCCGTGGTGTGTCAGTAACTAATGATAAAACTGGCGTATCGGCTAATAATCGAACCATAACGTTAAGTGGTGATATTCAACCCGGTTGGGATATTGAGCTTTATCAAAACGGGCTATTGATCGAGCAAGCATTGAGTTTGCAAGATGGCCGCTATGAATTTAATGATATCGAGCTACTGTATGGTGATAACCAATTTGAGATGATTGCGTATGGTCCACAAGGTCAGGTCAAAACCGAAACTAAGCAAGTCTATGTTGATAGCAACAAACTCAAAGCTAGCGAGAGCAGTTATAGTGTATCCGTTGCCGAAATAGGTAAGAGCTTATCGGGAATATCCAGTACACCCACAGATAATGAAACAGGATGGGTACTCAGTTCAACTTATGAGTATGGTTTGACCGATTGGGCCTCTATTAATCTGGGCGTACAAGAGCAGTTATCTGAGCAAGCCACTTCAATCGATACCTATGCGATTGGCGGTAACTTTAATCTGTTTGAACGCTTTCTTTTTGATGCTGACTATCAAATTAAAGGCCATCAAGATAGTACTTTAGTGCTTTCTGGGCGAACTCAAGTCGGTGACCAATCCTTGAGTATGCGTTATCGAGTATCAGAAAATACCTTAGAAGATTTTAGTCAGCGGCAACAAACAGAATATGATTTTGACCACAGTGGTTTTATGTTTAAGCATTCTCCATATCGCTTAAACTATCGTAACCATTGGCGACAAACTCAAACGAGTAACGGCGCTAAGCATAATGAGTTTGGTAACTTGTTAGCGATGAACACTCCCTGGGCGAATATTAATAATCAATTAACTTGGTATGCAGGCCATTCTTCTAATGACGTTGCTTTAGATGACACGCTAACGGGGCAGTTACAGTTGCAAAAGAGTTTTGGCTGGGCATTTAGTCGAATTAAGTTGGATTACTTTATTAAGCCGGAAACTGAAATTTCACGATTTTCTACTGAGTTCTCAATCCCCATTAATACTAATCTGCAGTCTGAGCTAGAGGTTGATTACTACCCGGTAACAGACCTTCTCAGTAGTAGTGCGAGCTTAAGCTGGCAGCATGATGCCTTTAGCTTAAACTCTACCGTTTCTTACGATAATACTGGCGATTGGTCTTTAGGGCTTTATGGCCGCTTTAGCTTTGGTTATGAGCCCGATACAGAGCAAGTGTTTATGTCTTCGCGCAGCTTATCAGGGGCTGGGGCATTAATGGTGCGAGTATTTGAAGATGACAATCTTAATGGTCGATTTGATGCCGGTGAAGCGGTTATTGAGGGCGCGAGGGTCAAAGGTGTACAGCAGTACCGTTATGGTACAAGCAATCAAGACGGTGTGGCTATGTTGACCTCTATGTCTAGCCAGAAGAAAACCGATATTGTATTGGATCAAAGGAGTTTAGGGGATCCATTTTTAATACCCTCAATCCCCGGGGTTTCTGTTACGCCAAGGCGAGGTCATATTCAGACATTAGATTTCCCTGTGGTGAACGCCGCAGAAGTAGAAGGCACAGTTTATGTGCGTGAAACTGATGGCACTGAGTCAATTGCACCTTATGCAACAGTCAATTTAGTCAATGCGGCAGGTGATATAGTTGCCACGACTGAAACTGAGTTTGATGGTTATTACCTGTTTACTGATTTAATTCCGGGTGATTACCAGTTATCTATCGACGCCAATTATCTTGAACGCAAAAAGTTACGTGGTGAGTCACAAATGGCAGTCACCCTGCAAAATAATGGCGATGTAATGAATGGTGCTGAC
The DNA here is from genome assembly GCF_947497935.1 of uncultured Shewanella sp. Classification (GTDB taxonomy): domain Bacteria; phylum Pseudomonadota; class Gammaproteobacteria; order Enterobacterales; family Shewanellaceae; genus Shewanella. Next base: position 240,938 of record NZ_CANMIO010000004.1, on the reverse strand, counting down.
TTTACGTTTGCAGAGGTCATGATGACCAAAGGATATGTAATGAATCTTGGTAAATTTAATTCACTGGCAATGCTCAAAACCTACTGGCAGTTAGTTAAACATAATTATGACGATGCTATGAGCCAGCAAGTGTTTTATGTCGAAGATAAACAAACTAAGCGTTATGCATTGAATGTGGCTTTTTTAGCGCTTAAGCAGCAAGCTGAAACCGGTTGTGTGCAAATTGCTAAGCAAGGCCTTAAGTGTAATGTTGAACCGTTTGAGTTCGAATTTGAATCATAACAAACTTACGCTTTTTCCATTTTAATCGTATTACTTTTCAGAGACAGTCTTGTGGAAATGAGTTTTAAAATGAATGTAGTGAACTATCGAGCTCGCTGTATAACAGCGACTTTGCTTGTTGCCATTATGAGCTTAACTGGCTGTGCTAATCAGGCTGATATCGCGCTTGAAAAGCAACGTATTGCAGAGCAGAAACAGCTCAAAGACAAAATTGAGCAATTAGAGCTAGAGCTTGCAGAGTGGCACCAAATGAAGGCTGGTTTGTCACGACTCATTGTCATCGAAGGTGATCTTAAGTTACTAGTAGAGCAGTTAACTATGCTTGCAGGTGGTAACCAAGCTCAACAAGCACCTAAAACTACAGTTGCACCTGAATCGATTACGGCTGCTAATACAAAACGTGATACACAAAAAAGTGCCGAAAGTAGAAACATTGAAAATACTTCTGTTGAGCAACCTATTGAGCCAGAGCTTAAATTACAAATAGCTGAAGAGCTCACTAATGACATCAAGCTGCCAGAGCCTTTAGCTCAGAAAACCTATGCCTCAGCCTACCCAGGTGCGCCTGAGCAGCCTGTCGAGGTCAATGCAAAGGTCTTGAAGTATGCGAATAATGCGAGGTCAGCACCCAAAGCCATACTGGTGAAAGGCGACTATGCTTTGCAGTTATCATCAGTGGATAAATTTTCACGAATAGAGCCTACTTGGTTTGAGCTACATAGCCGCTTTGGCGCGCAATTAGGCCACTACGTACCGAGGTACGAGCGAGTGTTTGTTAAAGGCAAAACATATTATCGCATCAAAGTCGGTCAGTTTAACCAGCGTCAACAAGCATTGTCAGCCTGCACGAGTATGAAGCAAAGCGGCTTAGAGTGTATTGTGGCAACGAGTAAAGGTATTAACCTTTATAGTGGTTAGTTTGAAAAAAGAGGTCTAGTGAGAGCAAGCTTGGCTAATAACGTAAGCTAATGAACATAGCATTTAAGCGAGTTCATTAGCTTCTATCTTATTTGCAGTTGTAATTGATTTAGTTGAGCAGTTCGTGCTCAGGGGGTAATTGGCGGCTGATCCACAGCACTAACTTGTGCTTCATGTTGGGGCCATCTTCTTTATCTTTGGGGAGTGCTTGAATAAGGTTATCTTGCACCAACAAACGATAGATACATTCGACCTTGTCTTTGGGTGAGATCCCTTGGCCAAAATCAGCAAAGCCTCTCTTCTTGGCGTAGCCTACACCAATTTCCATCGCGAGTTTCAGTAGTTGTGCATCATGCTTACCTGACTTCATAGCGGCGCTTCTTATGTCAATTGATATTGCTCTAACGTTACCTGAAAATTGGACTATAGCAAGTGACATTGCACCGATAAAAGTAGTTTAATCTATTGAAATTTAGTGTTTGTTATCGTTTGGCAAAGATTGTTTTGAGCCGTTTCGCTGTCGATATTGTAGCGGTGATACACCATACCAACGTTTAAATGCTCGGGTAAAGTTACTGGGATCTTTAAAGCCTAATCGAAACGAGATCTCTAGCATTGAGAGTTGCGGACACGACAGGTACTTCTGTGCCAAATCTTTTCTGAACAGTTCGACTTGCTCGCTAAAGGATGTGCCTTCCTCCCGCAGCTTACGTTGTAAGTTACTGCTACTCATATGAAATGTTTTGGCGATTGTATCTCGGTCTGGATTACCTAATGTCATAGCAATGGCAATCTCTTCGGAAACTTTCTTGCTAAACGCAGGTTGAGATAAAGTCTGGAAGTAGCTTTGAATTGCTTCATCGTTTTTTAGGGCGAGCTCTTTATTAGCCGATGGGAAAGGCAGCTGTATATCTTGGTTGGAATAATAGATTTTGTTGCCATTGGCTGCGTAGTTGATTGGACAGTTAAATAACTGCTCAAAAGGTTTAGGGTTAAAAGGTTGTCGGCGCTCTAGCACTAATCTCGTAGGCTTAATCTGACCATTACTAACCTGTAGTGGCATTAAATAGCTCGTCGCCATAAAGGCATCTATGGCTTCATCTGCATAGTGTTTCCCTGGGAGTTTATTAAAGCATAATGCAGATTCTTGTGACCCGTGTTCAACATCCATCTCGAGTACGTTACTAATAATGCTGTGATAACGCTTTACCCGACTCCAGGCATCGGCCAAAGATTCGCTGACAAGCAGTGAAAAGCTTAAGGCGTTGAAGCTGGTGGGCTGTACAAAGTTGGCCACTTTTAAGCCGATGGCTTCGTCTGTGGTAATCGTTACCGCACGCCGCCATAGCTGCGTCATTTGCTGTGTGGGTAATCTAGCATTCGGATCCTGCAATATAGATTTGTCTATACCGATCTCATCGAGTATTTTTTGGCTATCGATGCCAGCCGCATCGATTGTGCGGCATACGGCTAAAGCCCAAGAGGCAATCGTCGTAGGCTCATCGGTTAACTTGTTACTGTCCGTTAAAGTCATAAAGCTGTCTCTCGCCGACCATTAATCCGCCACATCTTGGTTTAGGTTACAAATAACGCCCAATAAGCTCAATCTTTATCCTACATAGAAAATGAGTCTTCGTAATCATGTGAATAGGGTTGTGGATATAAGGCATTTTGTCGGGTATATAAGAAAAGGAATAATAATGAATCATTACTCGTTGACCTCTCGAAGCGATTTAAAAAAATCCCTGCTTACGTTGGCATCTTGTTTGTCGATGATTGCCCTTGTGGGGTGTAACTCCGATTCAGTGCAAGAGCCTTTGGGTAAGCAAATTGAGCCCAGCGCCTGTTTCTGGGTCGGCCCCTATAACATCGACCATCCTGAACGTAACTTTGCCTACCCCGATACGGGCGCTAATTACTGGCACGCGGGTTATATCCTGCCAGAAGGTGCCAGCTTAACCCTGCATGGCGAATACCCTTATGCGCGCTATATATCACTCAATAGCTACCGAGCAGACACCTCACCAGCAACGGCGATAACTGATAAAGATATTGTTGCAGATGACGGGTCGTTTAATCCCTATATTCAAGGTGCGGAGCGCCAGAAGCTGCTAAGAGAGTTTACTCTTGCAGTTGCTCAAGGGCAGCCAGCAGGCGAACTGCCAAGTAACACCTTGTTTGATTACGCCGATCAGGGCAATAAGGCGGTACTGATTTATCGAATTTACGTTAACGATGAAGGCCAAGATGAGCAAGGCGGTGTTGAACTGCCAGCAGTAGAGCTGACTCTATCATCTGGTGAGCAACTGTATGGCCAGCAAGCTTGTGATGCTCTGCAAGTTGATAGTGATAACCTCGCTATTCCACTCGTCCCCAAAGAAACTTACGGCAAGATCCGTCTAAACCCTGCATTCGACCCAGCTAAAAATCCAGCGGTTTGGCGGGCTGCTTATAATGGCGCATTCGGTATTCAGTGTAACTTCTTAGGTAATTGTGATGGCGAGCCTGAGCGGAAGGTGAATTACTATGCCAATGCCGAGTGTGGTTATAACTACCTACCATGGACCGAGCAGGGAGATGGTTTCGGTCGAGTTGAGGGTGGGGAGAATAAACTTAATGAAGCATTGCTCATTGTGCGTAATATGCTTCCGAAAGCGGACTTTGCCGAGGCGATTCAGAACACTTCGGTACCTGGAGATGAATACGTCATCATGGGGGAGTATCTGCCCACCACTGAGTATATGAGACAGGCTGACTTTGAGGCGTTAGGTTGTGAGATTTAATTTAGTCTAATGATTTCCACCGTAAAAAAGCCATCGAAAGATGGCTTTTTTGTTATCCATAGCATTTTGATCCGGATCATAAGTGGCGTTGATTAACGGCATTTATAGAGGAATTTGTCTAAGCTAATATTAGGGAGTAGTAAGCGGAGGTTGCGATGAATAAAGTATTTATTATTTCTCAACGAGAAGAGGCTCATATCGATGCTATTGCAGCGGGTGTCGAGCTTGCAAGAACACTCGATAAACAAGCTGAGATCTTTGCTTATAGCTTTGAGTATTTTGGTGATGCAGAGTATTACAACCCTAAGTTCGTTGCTGTCGCACAAAAACATGTGATGAAGCAACGGACGGGAAAAATACAGCAGATCTTAGACAGTATTGACGAGCCTGATATCCCAATACATAGTGTTTGGAGTAAAGACTTGTTTGAACATGCTTGCCATCATTCCAAACGTCATGGTTTTGATCTTATCGTTAAAGCCGTGCATCACGCCGAGCATTATCTTCCTGTGGATTGGAACCTCATTCGCCATACTCGTGTGCCGCTAATGCTGCTAACAGACAATCCTGTGCATAAAAGTAATACCGTTATGATGGCGTTGGATCTGGATAGTAAAAAAACCTTAAAGCAGCAATTAAATCATGCAGTCATTCGTCAGGCCGTTGCTTTGGCGGAAGCGACAAACTGCGAGCTACATCTTGCATTTGTCATTCGACTACCTCAGGTGATCCACGATATGGAGATCGTCGACACTCATGGGATGATCAGGCAAGCTCGGGAAAAGTATCAAGCATTGTTTGATGAGCTCAATATTGGTCCTAAATGCATCCATATTACCGTGGGCGAACCGGATCTGTGTATTTATCAATTAGCCTGTAAGCATAAGGTGCGTTACTTGGTGCTTGGCGCGGTTCAGCGTCAAGGTATTTACGCGTTTGTTGTTGGTAATATGGCAGAGTCGATACTTAACCGAATTCGCAGCAATGTACTGATAGTGCCTGCACGAGAGGGGCTATTACAGCCTCTAGAGTAGATACTTTAGAAGTAAATTACTGTAGGGGAAGCGGAGTTGTGTATTGATTTATCACTTAGCCTGTAAGCATAAAGTGCGGCTTCTAGTCGTACTTGGTGCGGTGCAGCGTCAAGGCCTGTACGCCTTTGTGGTCGGTAATATGGCGGAATCGATATTAAGCCGTATCCGCAGCAATGTATTGGTTGTCCCGGCCCGCGAAGGGATGTTAGAGCCCCTAGAATAAAGCGATTGCTAATAAGAGATGGCACATAAAAAAACCACCTCAATGAGGTGGTTTTTAATGGCTTAAAGCTAGCTAAAGCTTACTGAACAGAGAAGTCGTTTTCGACTAGCTGCTGCTTATTCTCAGCTTGTGGCGTGTGGCACTGAGTACAGTTGTAGTACTCGTTGTTTAGCTTGCCATCTGCCAACATATGCGATGGGTCAACGGCAGTTGCCTTCATACGCTTGGCTTTAGCTGGGCTATGACAGCTAATACAGCCATTCTTCTTCAGCGTGATTGGATAATCGGCTTTGTGCGGGATCATCGGTGGCTGGTGTACGAAGGTACGCTCGATAGACTTACCGCGCTTTGGATAAAGCGGCGCCGGATCGGCTGCACGAATATCGGTGATTTCAGACTTACCCAATGAGCTGATGTTCACAGGCTCTGCTTGAGTATTTGCTTGCTGACCAGAGCAAGCACTAAGCGCCATCACTAGCGCAGCTAAGGTGAGTACTTTTTTCATTGGTTGTTCTCCGCCTTTAGGGCAATTCGATTTTGATTCTTTCGATTTTTAAACTGGAAAACGCGTTGAGCACAAACGTCGATACAACGGCCGCATTGAGTGCAATCACTGTCGGTTATCATAGGTTGCTTGCCTTTGAGTGCAGGTTTTAATACCTGTCTTTCTGGGCATACAACGAAGCAATCCATACAGTTATCGCAATCTTTTGCATTTACGGCTGATACTTTTACCGGACTGACTTTGCCGAAAAGGCCAAAGAGTGCACCCGTTGGGCACAAGTGTCCGCACCATGCTCGCTCACTGATAAACAGATCCAGTAAGAAGATAGCGGCCAAAATCCATAAACCGCTGCCAGCGCCAAATAGTGCCGCGCGGTACAATACAGGAACAGGGTTAACCCATTCCCATACTGTAAGGCCGGTCACTACAGGCAATAGCAGTACGAGCGCAAGTAGGTAATAACGTAAGTTTCTTGGCATCTCTGAGGTGCGAGGCAAGTTCATCTTACGGCGTAACCAACTCGCTAAGTCTGTCACCATGTTCACGGGGCAGACCCAGCTACAAAATACTCGGCCACCTAATACTGCGTAAAACAGCGCAATAATAACGGCACCTAGTATTAGGCTTAACTCGGGTAAATGGCCTGTCATCAACACCTGCAAAGTGGCAAGAGGATCAGACAAAGGCACAACGCCGAAGAGTTCGCTGGCAGAAAGGTTACCTTTAAGTAACCAAACGCCAGCCCACGTTGCGATAAAAGGGCTAAAGGCAAACATGGCAAAGACACTGACTTGGCTTACACGGCGTAAGAACAAGAACTTGTGGGCGCGCCACCAGCCTAGCTCTTTCACTGCCGCGTTAGCAAAGCCATGTGTTGTCGGTTTTTGCTTTAGTGTTTGGCTCATAACTCAAGCCCCTTGTTTAACATCTCAAGCGTGGTCTCTTCAGTGTTGATATAAGTATCGTGTGCAGCAGCTTTGCCAACAGCAATATGAGGCGGTAGCACTTTTATCGCAGCTTGTTCAAGCACGCAGGCATGTTCACATTTACCGCAGCCCGTGCAGCTATCGCTGTTGACCGTAGGTAAAAACATAGCGTGATGACCACTGCGTTCATTGTGCTGCATTTCAAGGGTGATAGCGTCGTCGATTAGCGGGCAAACCCGGTAACAAACATCGCAACGTAGCCCTTTAAAGTTAAGGCAATTTTTCTCGTCTATTAAGACCGCAACACCCATCTTAGAGTCTTCAATATCCGTTAAAGCGTGATCGAGCGAGCCCGATGGGCAAGCTTTAACACAAGGGATATCTTCACACATCTCACAAGGGATAGTGCGCGCAGTAAAGTAGGGCGTGCCCGTTGGCACACCTTCAAACCAGCGAGCCAGTTTTAGGGTGTCGTAAGGGCAAGCATCTACACATAAACCGCAGCGTACACAGGCCGAGAGAAAATCGTTTTCACTTAATGCGCCTGGCGGTCGAATCGCGAGCGGGTCTAACTGACTAGATTGCTTAGCAACTGCCGTTAATCCCATTCCTAGCAAGCCCATCGCACAGCCTGCTTTTGCCGATGTGGCTAAAAACTGGCGGCGATTGACGCCTTTAGATGCGAACTTACTGTGATTGACCGTACTCATTTGCGTTAGTTTTCTCCGCTTTTGCTCAAGCGATTAAAGTTAAATTTATTAGTGAAAAGCTTACGCTTTCATCACTTTAACTGGACACTTCTTGAAGTCTGTCTCTTTTGACAAAGGATCAGTCGCATCAAGTATTAACTTGTTGACCAGCTGGCGCGCATCGAAGAATGGCATAAACGCCACGCCTCTTGGCGGCTTGTTACGGCCTTTAGTTTCAACACGGGTTTTCACTTCGCCGCGAGGTGAAGCTACGATGACTTCATCACCACGTTTAAGGCCACGGGCTTTAGCGTCTTCTGGGTGCATAAAGATTTGTGCATCTGGGTAAGCGCGATAAAGCTCAGGTACACGAGCGGTCATTGAACCTGTATGCCAATGCTCAAGTACACGACCAGTTGATAACCAGATATCGTATTCTTCATTCGGCTCTTCAGCTGCTGGCTCATATGGTAGGGCGAAAATAACCGCTTTACCGTCTGGCTTACCGTAGAAGTCGAATTCCTTATCACCTTTCACATAAGGGTCACCCTTAGAGAAACGACGTAGGGTTTCTTTACCATCAACTACCGGCCAACGTAGACCGCGAGACTCATGGTAAGCATCGAAAGCTGCTAAATCGTGAGCGTGGCCACGACCAAACTGGGCATATTCTTCGAATAGACCTTTTTGAACGTAGAAACCAAATGCATCAGACTCGTCGTTGTACTCGCCCTTACACTCGCTCGCAGGGAACTTGTTCACTACGCCGTTGGCGTAAAGCACGTCAAATAGGGTTTTATCAGCAAGTTCAGGTTGCTTAGCAATCAGCTCAGCAGGCCATACTTCAGATACCTTAAAGCGCTTAGAGAACTCCATTAGCTGCCACAAGTCAGACTTAGCGCCTTCAGGTGCTTTAACTTGCTGGTGCCACATGTGGGTACGACGCTCTGCGTTACCGTAAGCCCCTTCTTTTTCTACCCACATTGCTGTTGGTAGAATCAAGTCGGCTGCCATTGCTGTCACTGTTGGGTATGGATCAGACACCACTATGAAGTTTTCTGGGTTACGGAAACCTGGGTACATTTCGTCGTTAATGTTCGGGCCAGCTTGCATGTTGTTGGTACACATGGTCCAGTAACAGTTCAGCTTGCCATCTTTAAGCATACGGCTCTGTAGTACTGCGTGGAAACCAGGCTTTGGCGGAATCGTGCCTTGTGGTACTTGCCATAACTTTTCAGTAATTTCACGGTGCTTAGGATTCATCACCACCATGTCTGCTGGCAGACGGTGCGCGAATGTACCCACTTCACGTGCAGTACCACATGCTGAAGGTTGACCTGTTAGTGAGAACGGGCTGTTACCAGGAGTGGCAATCTTACCGGTTAGCAAGTGGATGTTATAAAGCATGTTGTTAGCCCACACACCACGGGTGTGTTGGTTAATACCCATGGTCCACAAGCTCATCATCTTCACGTTTGGATCGGCGTAAGCTTTCGCCATTAGCTCTAGCTTTTCTGGTTCAACACCACTCATTTCAGCTGCGTATTCAAGCGTGTAAGTGCTTACGAATTTAGCGTACTCGTCAAAGCTGATTGGTGCGAACTTACCGTTACCAGGGTTCTTGGCTTTCTTTTCAAGCGGATGATCTGGACGTAGACCGTAACCGATATCGTCAGTACCCAATGCAAAGGTGGTGTGCTTGTTCACGAAGTCTTTGTTTACTGCATCGTTTTGAATGATGTAGTTAGCAATGTAGTTAAGGATCACAAGATCTGACTGTGGACGGAATACCATCGCGTTGTCAGCTAAGTCGAAGCTACGGTTTTCGAAAGTCGAAAGTACATGTACGCGGCTTGTTGGGCTGCTTAGACGGCGATCTGATAGACGTGCCCAAAGGATTGGGTGCATCTCAGCCATGTTGGCGCCCCAAAGCACGAATTGGTCTGCTGCTTCTAAGTCATCGTAACAACCCATTGGCTCATCAATACCAAAGGTACGCATAAAGCCAACAACCGCTGAAGCCATACAGTGGCGTGCATTCGGGTCGATGTTGTTGGTTAAGAAACCGGCTTTGTGCAGTTTAGAAGCGGCGTAACCTTCCCAAACGGTCCACTGGCCAGAACCAAACATACCAACGGCAGTAGGGCCTTTGGTTTTAAGTGTGTTTTTCCACTTGTCAGCCATGATGTCGAAAGCGCTATCCCAGCTGATTGGGGTAAATTCACCTTCTTTATCGTATTGACCGTCTTTCATGCGAAGTAGCGGTGTGGTTAGACGATCCTTACCGTACATGATTTTAGAAAGGAAGTAGCCTTTAATACAGTTAAGGCCTTTGTTCACAGGGCTTTCAGGGTCACCTTTGGTGGCGACTACTTTGCCATTGTCTGTGCCCACTAGAACACTACAACCTACGCCACAAAAACGACAAGGTGCTTTGTCCCACTTGATGCTATCTTTTTGCTCTGCAGCTTCAACTATCTTAACTGGCAGAGTCGCGCCTACGGCTGTTGCAGCGGCAACGGCAGCGTTGGCTTTTAGAAACTCGCGACGGCTAATGCTCATGGTGTTCCTCACTCTTTTTTTCTACTGGATCGACTTGATGATAAATAAGACTGCTATTAAGCACGCCTTCTAGGGCGTTAATTGCTTCTACGCTATCGAGAATGGCGCGTTGGGTGTCACCTTCAACGGTGACCACAAACTTACCTTCGTCAGTAACGGCATGGATTTCGGTGCCTGACAGTGCTGAGATCCTGTTGTTAATCTCAGCTACAGCATGGGGTGCGGCATGCACCACTAGGCTGGTAATATGAAATTCTTGGCTCATCTGTTTACCTTCTGTAATTTGGCAAATAACACTCATTTTGGAATAGTGCTGCGGTTACTTACCAAGGTTTATATCGAGTCTAGACCTCATGAAAATTGTGGGTATACCTCACAAGGGGTATTGATAGTTTTTGTAGACCAAGATCAACTTTTTGAGGGTGATCTAGCTCTCAAATTGACCAATAAATATTAGGGGCTTGTGTGATTTTTGTCCACATGGAATGTTAGCTTGCGCTACATTAAAAACCAAAGATATTCAAAAGCTTGCTTAATGAGAATGGTTCTTATCTGTTGATGGTTTTTACTGATAGAAACACATGGTGATTAACCCTGTTTTCCTGAGAACTATCGAAGAATCCCCCTAATGTTGATGAGTTCTAATCCGCCGAATAACTTAATGAAAGTGGCTAACTTGGTATTAACTGCCAATTAAGGAATAGACTCGCAGCCTCGGGCTAAAGTTGCTGTAGCTGATCTAAATTCAATGGCTTGCGAGCTAGTAACCAGTCAGTTCCATATAACCTAAACCACTATGACTACCGCTTATGCTAACTGGTCCCTCCCAATATGGAATGGACAATGGCATGCTGGCATTAGCGTTAAGCGCTTGAGTGGAGAGCTCAATGGTTTGTGAGGGGATAGATATATCCCAAGCAACAGGGTAGCGCCCTGATGGTGTTTGCTGCCAAGCCGTGGCAGTCATTGAGATCTGCTCGCTGCTAATTTGTGTGCCACTACCGTCAGGGTACATGCGCCTACCACTATAGAAGTCTTGTTGCTTGCCACTGTTGTCTCTTAGCTGAAACAACATTAACGCCGAGCCATCATCTAGTCTAAAAGCAAACCAGTCCCAGCCTTGTTGGGTTTTCGATAAAAACTGTGAACTCCACTCTCTGTCTAACCAGGCATCACCGCTGACCTTAATGGTTTTACCATTTAGTTCGATAGTGCCACTGACCTCGATAAAAGGCTGGCTGTAGTAATAGCTTGCTACTGTGCCAGTGGCATTTTTGCGGCTATAGCCATTATCGCCTTGCAGTTGAAACGGTGCTTTACTGTCGAGTTGCAATTGATAGCTAAACTCTGCGGTATTAGCTGACAAAGTTGCAGGGAACAGCTGCTGGCTGTCACTGCGCCACTGCCAATCGTCTTGTTGGATAACTAATGGATTAGCTTTAGTGCCAGCAAAATTGGCGTTGCCTCGGGTCCATTTTTCTTCAGCTTGGTGTTGTTGCTCGCTGGTTATGGCTGTGTGCGACATATACAACTGCTCGGTCTGCCAATCCGATGTGAATTTATCTTGAGTCGGTGATGGTGGCGCAAGCGCAATCCGAAACTGGGTCCATTGCAGACCTAATGGTTCACCAGTTTCCGTTATGAGGTTGGCGGTTAAATACCACCACTCTTGGCGAAAGTCGTCGTGGGCCATATGATCAGCTGGAAAGGTGAGTCTCTTTCCTGAAACGACTGGGGCGTAGTGAGTGGTGTCTCCATCTAGTAGTTGTCCCATCCCCCGAGAAGAGGTTGTGGCTGAATCAAAGAAACACCCGCCCAGAAAAAGGCAAAATATTAAGCTGTAAATTCGTAGTCTCATAATGCCTCCTGCTGCAAGCTGCTGATCAATGGACGCCGGGTCTGCCACAATAGCGGCAAGATAACCGCAACGGCGCTGACAATCATAGCGATCACTAATACTCTGAAATAGGCCTGCCAGTCCCAAATCATAGCGATACTCCAGCCAAAGGCCTGTAGGGTGACTTTATTGATTAACAGGTAACCGAGAAGCGCGCCTGTTGGTAGGGCGAGTAAACAGGTCAGTAGTACGATTAACAGCATCTGCCCCGACACTAAGGTTCGCAATTGCATTCGGCTGACCCCCATTGCATAGAGTCTGGCGAGTGGAGCCTGTCTCGCTTGAGTCAGCATCAAGCAGGCACTGAACAGGCCCACCGCTGCGACGAGAAGCGTTAAGCTATTGAGCACTAAGGTGATGGAGAAGGTGCGTTTGAAGATCTGCATGGCACGTTGTTTAATCTTGCTCTGGTTATACATCTGCGCTGCAGAGAGTGGGATCTGGCTTTGTAGTATCGATTCTAGCTCGCTAATTTCATTATCATAATCTGCGGCAATGCTACTTGGAGGCAAGGGCAATCCCAGCCGCTGCCAAGTCGTCTGACTGACAATCACCTGTCCCTTTGGGCTGCCGTAATCATAAAAAATGGCCCCAATCGGTATTGGGGGGAGTGAGGCATTGTCAAACTCGGGTAAGCTGATGGTGTCGCCAACCGCGAGTCGATACTTGATTGCCATTGGCTCGCTTATCATCAGCACCTCAGCATTGAAGAAGTCCTGCCAATGGTCGGCCTGTTGCGCCTTTATCTGATTGCTGTTTCTCAGAGAGTGAGCATCTCGGGTCATTAAACTGACAGGGTCATTTTGGTAATGGCTGGAGTGTAGCCATTGACCATAAACCGCGCTGACATTAGGTAAGCTCTCGAGTAAGGTTTGAGTCTCTAGCATTTTATCGCTGGGAGGGCGGATATAAAGATCGGCATAGAGTCTGTCATCGAGCCAATGCTTTAAGGTTATTTCAAAACTGCCGACTAAAGTATTCATCGATATGTTAGCGGTAAGCGCTAATAGCATAGCCATCATGGCGAGGGAAAGCGGTGCGATAAGCTCCTTGCTCTCGGCTACGGCATATTGCCATAGACCCGCTTGAGTGACTCGTTCTACATGGGACAGGCCAACTTGCAGTACCATAGGTAATAACAGCGGGATGGCGATGGTGACTACGCCTAACAAAACTAAGCTATGTTGATAGTCCTGTGTCAATGGAAACAGGGCTGCGGCCAAAGCGAGTAATGTGAAGCCAATGATAAAGAGCCTTAGCTGCTGTCTCTTAGCATGGCTTTGCTGTTCGAAGCGACTCGCACTGCGCGCTAATGGCTGCTTGGCTAAGGTTTTAAATAATGGGTAACAAGCAAGAAGGGCGGCAAAAAAAGTCAGTCCAATCGCTTGATACAGCCAGCTCCACTGCCAAACTCCCGGCATCAGTCTTGCGCCGTAGAGTTGTTCAAGGGTGAGTGCAATCATGGGCTGTAGCCAATGGCTGAGCTGCAATCCGAGAATGAAGCCAACTAATGAGCCGATAAGCACCAATATAAGCAGTTCAAAAAGCAGGGCGAGTAGCAAGGCTCGTTGAGGTACGCCCTGTTGTTGTAGTTGGACTAACAGTTTTTGGCGTTTGAGCAGGCTGTAGCGAACGCCGTTATAAGCGATAAATAGACCAACGATAAACGCCAGTAGGCTCATGGCCGTGAGATTGAGATGAAAGCTGCGTGTTAGGCTCGTCAGGCCTTCGCCGTCATCTTGCTGAGTAAAGTCAAAATATTGCTGGCTTTGTTGATTAAACAGTTGCTGGATCTGCTTGGTTAAACGATCGGGGTTAGCAAACAGAGCGATATAGCTCAGCTCTCCAGTTCGATTCAGTATTTTTTGCCCGAGGGAGATATCCATCAAGATGGCGTTGCCGAGCCCAAGTTCATCGTTTAGGGATATCACACTCAGTCGATAGCCGTTGAGCTCAATGGTGCCTTTAGGGGCAACTTGAGCGCTGAAGCTTTCGCTCATTAAAATGTAATGGGCTCCTGATAACAGTTTCGCGAGGGGAAGGTCGGCAGATAGGAGCGAGTTCTGTTTAGAGTCTGTTGCGGTACCTTTTGTCGTCGAATGTTTGCTTTGTATCGACAGCGCCGCAACCAGATCGCTTGCCTGAATATCCCAGCGCTGGCCTATATCGTCGCTGGCGGTGCCACTCAATACGGCTAAAGCCTGAGTGATACCAGCTTGCCTAAGAGTAAAGTAAACCGATTCATCAACTGACTTTTTACCGCTAATAGGCGTGAGTAGTAACTGCGCCCTGTGGCTCAGTAGCTCGGTGGCCTCGGAGTAACTGCGCACGGCATTTTCATTGGTGGCCCTGACGCCAATTAATAGGGTGACAGCGAGTATGACCCCTAAGATAATCGCTCCGGCTTGCAGGGGCGACTTAAGGTAATGACGGGCAAAGACTTCGAGGCTTAAACGTATCGTTAAGCCGCTGTCTGCCATCGTTTGGTTACTCATGGATCTTTCCCTGCTCGAGATGCCAGCGCCGTTTCATAAAGGCGGCGCAGTCACTGCTGTGGGTGACCATTAACACACAGGTGCTAGATTCCTCGGCAAGCTGAGTGAGCAGGCTCATCACTTGCTGACCGGCTTTCTCATCTAGGTTTCCCGTCGGCTCATCGGCCAGTAATAGTTGCGGCTTGTGAGCGAGGGCGCGAGCGATGGCGACACGCTGCTGTTGACCACCTGATAGGGTTTCTACATTTCTACTTTGAACCTCTTGTAATCCAAGTTGCTCAATCAAGTAGTCGCACCAAGGGCTCCATTTTTGCTGATTTAAGCGTAGTGAAAAGGCGATATTGTCACGGACGTTGAGCGGGGTTAGGAGGTTAAACTGTTGAAACACGACTCCTAAATGCTGGCGTCTAAATTGACTCCACTGTTTATCTTGCCAGTGCGTGGTGTCATTTTGGTTGAGTAGTAACTGGCCTTGCTTGATAAATTCAAAGCCACCAATGATGTTGAGCAGAGTGCTCTTACCGCTACCGCTTGGGCCAGTTAATGCCACTGTGTCGGTAAGATTGAGTGTAAGGTTAATATCATCTAGCACCTGATGATATTTATCGCCATCGTTAAAGCCTTTTGAGACTCGGTTCAGTCGGACAATCTCACTGCTCATGACAACTCCTGTCGCTGGCTTTACCCTCAGAAATAGACCCTAACCTATCATGCTTTTTAAGTTTATACGTATTTGTACACCAATAAGATCTTTCATTATGGACTATCGATTGATGAAGCCGTGTTAGCTGATTGAGTGAGGCTGTGATTTCGGTTCAGCATGAGTTTAGGGGGGAGCCACTAAGAAAGCTAACGGTGTTCTTTTTATTATGTATTGAGTGTGTATTGATGATTTCATTTCAGCTTAGGGGCTGTTCCTAAGAAAGCCAAAGGTGCTGTGTGTTTGGAGGGGGATGATATTATCTAGGCTAATACTACTAATACCAGTCTGAATAAGAAAGTTAGCGACTCAGAGTGTTTTGTTGCAAACGAATTTATGGGCGGTGGAATGCGTGTAGCCTTGTGAATTCATTCAACGTAGAAGTCGGCAGCCAATCACACACCTGTAAGGTGATTGTCAGCGCTTAAGCCTAGTTTCACTAGGCTTTTCATTCGTTGGCTTATCTAAAAGCGCTAAACTTTCGCTGAGCGCTCAGATTTCTATACTGATTAATCCTGCTCATCTAATGAGTAAGGTAGCGCAATCAGTGTTAGCTCTGATTCCGTATCATCGGCAACTCTAAGCTTAGCATCGAGCTGAGTATCATTAGCCAGTACGGCGGTTAATAATACTTGGCCGTCACGCTGTACTGCTTCGATGATGGTACCTGCGCGGCGGAATCCTTCTTCGTCCTCCAGTGCAATCTCAAGTTGACTGTCGGCTGTGAGTGGCGCAGTTACCTTGCCGCTAACAATATACAGTGCGCGCTTGTTACCGCCGCGATACTTCATGCGAGCCACAGTTTCTTGGCCCATGTAGCAACCTTTATTGAAGCTGATACCATTGACGGCCTGAACGTTACACATCTGTGGAACAAACTGGCCTTGGTGGCTGGCACCTAAGTTTGGGTAACCCGCTAGGATCTCTAGTGTTTGCCAAGCGCTTGCATCATAGATTGGTTGCTCAATGGCGTTAACGAGTGACTCTGCCTGATCTCGTTCAATTGCTAGGATATAACGACCCGTATCATGAATAATCATGCCGCCATCGATTAATGTTAACTCAGCATTGAGTTCGCCAAACTGCGCGGTTAGCCAAGCATTTGCTTGCTCGCCAGCAACGCCAAGGAGTAACCAAGAATCAGTCACATCGGCTAAATCCGCTTTGCTAAATACTGCATACTTTTGCAGTTGTGGTAGGTCTAATGCCAAGGTGTCTTTTGGCATCATCAAGAAAAGCGTGTCATCTTTAGCGAAGGTTCTAAAGCTAGCTAGCATTTTGCCTTTAGGATCGCAGTGCGCGCCCCAGCGCCATTGGTCACTTTCTAGGGAGCTGATATCGGTAGTGACTTGGCCGTGAATAAAGCTGCGCCCCTGCTCACCTGTCACAGACATTAAGCCTAGGTGGGTTAACTCTGAAAAAAGTAGATCAGGCTGTTGTCCGTTAAGAAGCCAAGTTGGCTGAGAAGTTGACAGCGTCATGAGAAAGTCCAAGAAGTAAACCAATAAGGACAATGATTGTACCGCTAATTTCTCACTGCGCAAGCGCAGTAGTTCAAACTATTACTACTCACTAAGGATAAAGAACAAAGGCCGCATAAATCTATTTATACGGCCTTCTTTAATGTCTCGCTATGATTAAGACATAGATGCTATTTCACTAAAGATCAGTGAAGTAAACGAGTTCTAATCGTGCCTTCAATCGCTTGCAATTCTATTAACGCATCTTCAGCTTGATCTGAATCGACTTCCATTACCACGTAACCGATTTCAGCCGTTGTCTGTAGATACTGAGCAGCGATGTTGATGCCTTTCTCTGCAAACGCCGAGTTAATCTGGATAAGAATACCAGGGCGGTTGTGGTGAATATGCAGTAGACGCGACGTGCCAGAATGCTGAGCTAGAGAAACCTCTGGGAAGTTCACCGCAGTCATGGTCGAGCCATTGTCTGAGTACTTCGCCAGTTTACCCGCAACTTCGACGCCGATATTTTCCTGTGCCTCGGCTGTGCTGCCACCCACATGTGGGGTAAGTAGCACGTTATCTAGGCCGCGCAGCGGGCTTAGGAACTCATCATCATTCGACTTAGGTTCTACTGGGAATACATCGATTGCCGCACCAGCGAGGTGCTCTTCTTTTAGTGATGCAGCTAAAGCATCGATATCTACCACAGTACCACGAGAGGCATTGATAAGAATGCTGCCTTTACGCATACAGGCAAGTTCATCAAAGCTAATCATCTCTTTAGTCTGAGGCGTCTCAGGGACATGCAAGCTGACCACATCGGCAAGGGATAATACTTGCTGCAATGAATGTACTTGCTGTGCGTTACCTAGCGGTAGCTTGTCTTCGATATCGAAGAAGATCACTCGCATACCTAAGGTTTCTGCCAGAATACCTAGCTGCGTGCCTATGTGTCCGTAACCAATGACACCTAAAGTCTTACCGCGAGCCTCAAAGCTGCCTGAAGCACTCTTTAGCCAGCCACCACGGTGAGCTAGAGCGTTACGTTGCGGGATCCCGCGCAGTAGCATGATGATTTCACCTAAGACCAACTCTGCCACACTACGAGTGTTAGAGAATGGGGCATTGAAAACCGGGATCCCCAGTTTTTCTGCCGCAGACAGGTTAACTTGGTTGGTACCAATACAGAAGCAGCCGATACCGACGAGTCTCTCTGCGTGGGATAGAACTTCTTCGGTGAGTTGGGTACGGGAGCGAATGCCAACAAAGTGCGCATCTTTTATTGCAGAGGTTAGTTCTTCTTCTGCCAAAGAGGCTTTGTGATACTCGATGTTGCTATAACCTGCACGTTCGAGCACATCTACCGCAGATTGGTGGACGCCTTCCAAAAGCAGGATCTTAATTTTATCCTTGTCCAGCGAGTGTTTCGCCATGATTTATGTACCCTTTTAGTTTATATGTATTATGTATACTTAATGCCACCGCAAAAATGACTAGCTTCTACGTTGTAGGAGTGGTTTGGGTATAGACTGTCAATGTACTAAGGACTGTAAAGCCTCGACAATAGATATTTGCGTCAAAAGCGTAACAGAGGTAACAAAGTAGCACTTTTTTTTATTGCTGTGGAGGGCTAGATGGCTAAAGTGTTTATTCTGAATTTAGAACAATATCTTATATAGGGACGATATTTTGAATAAAAGAGCTGCGTGGCTAGTGATATTCTTCGCTGTATTGGTTTGGTCAGGGATTAATCCTAAGGATCAATTTACTTGGTTTTTAGAGGTGGCTCCCGCCTTAATCGCATTGCCCATTTTAATCTATACCCGTAATAACTTTACCTTGACGAGTTTAGCCTATGGTTTGATCTTGATTCACTGCATTATCTTGATGGTGGGCGGACATTATACCTATGCCGAAGTACCGCTGTTTGATTGGATTGCGGACTGGACGGGGGGCGAGCGTAATAACTACGACAAGGTGGGGCATTTCGCTCAAGGCTTCATTCCCACAATTTTGGCGCGCGAAGTGTTTATTCGCTTGAATGTGGTCAAGGTTGGTGCTTGGTGTAACTTCTTAGCCATCTGTTTTGCTTTAGCATTCTCAGCTTTTTATGAGCTTATTGAGTGGTGGGTGGCCGAGCTTACAGGAGAAGATGCCGAGGCATTTTTAGGTACCCAGGGCTATGTGTGGGACACTCAATCGGATATGGCTATGGCGTTAGTTGGGGCTATTTCGGCAGTGCTGCTCCTCAGTCGTTTGCATGATAAGGCGTTGCGAGCAAAGCTTAACCTAGCCAAGCTATGATAAGCTTGCTGGCTATAGAGGAGGCTACCTTAGTCTAGGTAGTTAATGCCGCTATATTCAGCGTCAACGAGTCGCCAGAAGGGGCTCGTAGTACGAACAAAAAGTATGAACAAAAATCTGATGCCGTAGTGGTACAGCTACTTATTCAATAGGCTCTGATGTTATTTCTGCCTCATCTCTGAATTAACTTCAGAGTTTGTTTTATATAGCGTACAGGCAAAACTTTTCAGGGAGAAAAGTGATGAGTAAAATTGATGAGGTCATCTTTCTTCATCAGGTGGCATCTCCTTGCCACTTAGCCATTCTCGCGGAGTCAATTGGACTGAAAACGCGGGTTATCTCTAACGTCGACCAGCTTGATCCTAATAGTCACAGTAACTGCTTTTATCTTGTTTCTCAGCAAGGTGCAGCGCTGGATGTCGATGGTATTCCGCTGGTGGCGAGTCAATTAGTCAAGCATGTTCCTGTGGCGCTTTATCAGGTCGAACGTGATGGTTTATCTACAGAAGCTGCGCTACTGCAAGGGATCCGTGGTCTACTGTTTATTAACGAGCGTATGGATCTGCTGCTAACGGGATTACGCAAAATGCTCAATGATGAGCTTTGGTTCGACAGACCATTGATGAGCAAAGTCTTGCGTCAATTAGTCAATAATATGAGCACTTCTGAATCCATGACGACTGAGGCGGCAGAGTCTCTTGAGGGGCTGACCAATCGTGAGAGAACCATCATTCAATTGGTATCTAGCGGCGCACGTAATAAAGAGATAGCCGATAAACTCTGCATTAGTGAGCATACGGTCAAGGCGCATATTTCCTCTATATTTAGAAAAACCCAAGCTAGGAACCGTGTAGAGCTATTGCGCTGGGCACAGTCATTCGAAAGCCAACTCAATTTATATGGATTAAGCCACTAAGCGATTTATCGAGCCTTTTATTCACACTTTAAAGCCATGTGGGACATAGCTGTTTCAAAATAGCTTTAAAGTGTGTGAGACGGCTGTCTTACCTATTCATTCTGACGATGAGCGGGGCTAGCTGCAGTAAATCGTATTTGAATATGCCATCAGAGTTTACTTATCTTGCCTCTACCTTCAATTATCCTTCCCTTTATCATGGCGCAAATTTTTCACTGTTCTCAGTACTTTTAATCTCAGTTTAATTATTAGCCGTTTAAATGTAGCGTGATAAATGACTATTTAAGCTATAAACGGGCCTTTCATAAAGGAATGCTCAAATTCCGTTCGTTATTAACGTTGTAAATTTTCATTTGTGTGTTTATTTGATCTGATTTGGACCGTTTTGGGCATAAATTTTATCATCTTAAAGCAGTACTAATTTTACCTCTTATGTTGGGGAGTATGTTTAAAGGTGGCAATGCTGTTGGTCTGGTGTTTGCATCATGTTTTGCTGATATTGATATGTTATTGCATTTCTCTCGTTTCATCGCTTATGGCAGCTAAAGGCGGTAAAAAGTTTAATTATCTTCACCAAAATCCGCCAAATGCCTTGCAGCAAAATAGTGTCTGTATACACTGCGCTCATATCAAGATTTAAACGGTAATAAATGTATGGAAGTTTTCATCAGTTTGTTCGGCATGCTTTGTCTTATGGGATTAGCTGTCGCCCTATCAGAAAATAGAAAAGCAATTAACCCTAGAACAGTACTCGGTGCGTTAGCGTTCCAAGTCGCCTTTGGCGCATTTGTTATGTACGTTCCTATGGGACAGGCAGTGCTTGATGGCGCATCAAATGGCGTGATGCATGTTATCGGTTACGCTAACGAAGGCTTAACCTTCTTGTTTGGTGATCTGGCTAAGTTTGGTGTTGGCTTTATCTTCGTCATCAACGTGCTATTTGTAGTGGTCTTCATCAGCGCATTAATTGCCGTACTTTATTACCTCGGCATTATGCAGTTGGTTATTGGCCTTATTGGTGGCGGCTTGTCTAAGCTACTGGGCTCTAGCCGAGCAGAATCTCTATCTGCGACAGCCAATATCTTTGTTGGCCCAATTGAAGCTCCTTCAATGGTACGTCCATTTGTTAAGCACATGACTCGCTCTGAGCTTTTCGCGGTAATGACGGGCGGTTTAGCATCGGTTGCTGGCGGCACCATGATTGGTTATATCCAGATGGGTGTTGACGTTAAATATGTACTAACAGCAGCGTTTATGACGGCTCCTGCAGGCTTACTGTTTGCTAAGTTGATGTGGCCAGAGACTGAAACACCACAAAACGACATCAAAAAAGTGATGGATGATGTGACAGACAAGCCAGCGAACGTACTCGACGCTGCAGCCAGCGGCGCAGCAATGGGGATGCAGCAGGTATTGTCAGTGTCAGCGCTGTTACTTGCCTTCGTGGCACTTATCGCCATGGTTAACGGCATGCTTGGTGGCATCGGTGGCTGGTTTGGCATTGAAGGCCTGACCATGCAGGCTATCTTAGGTTATATTTTGGCACCGCTTGCTTGGGTGATGGGTGTACCTTGGAGCGAAGCGACTCAAGCGGCATCATTTATCGGTCAGAAGATGGTGATCAATGAATTCGTAGCCTATATCGACTTCTTGAAAGTGGCCGATCAGCTATCTGAAAAGACCCAGATTATCATTAGTTTTGCACTGTGTGGTTTTGCCAATATTGGTTCATTAGCCATGGTAATTGGTGGTTTAGCGGCGCTTTGCCCTGAACGTCGTCACGACTTAAGCGCCCTAGGCATGAAGGCGTTAATCGCAGCGGCTCTAGCTAACTTAATGAGCGGTACCATCGCAGGTCTACTTTATAGCTTAGCGGGTTAAGACTCCGATAAGTTTGCTTTGAAATCTTTGTATTTTTATAAAGAGTACTTGTTTACTAGCGCAAACAAGTACTCATTTTTTTAAGGAAAGTATCATGACTCCACATATCAATGCTGAAAACGGCGCGTTTGCTAAAACAGTCCTAATGCCTGGCGATCCGCTACGTGCTAAATACATTGCCGACAACTTCTTAGAAAATGCTGTACTTGTGACTGACGTACGCAACATGTTGGGCTATACCGGCGAATACAAAGGCAAGAAGATCTCTGTTATGGGTTCTGGCATGGGTATTCCTTCTATTTCTATCTACGCTAAAGAGCTAATCACTGAATACGGTGTTGAGAACATTATCCGTATTGGCTCATGTGGCGCGGTGAGCGACAAGATCAAGTTAATGGACGTGGTAATGGCGATGGGCGCGAGTACAGATTCTGCCGTTAACAGAACTCGCTTTGCAAACACTGACTTTGCCATGATTGCAGACTTTAACCTACTTAAGCGTGCTGCAGATTCTGCTGAAAAATTAGGTGCTAACTACCACGTAGGTAACCTATATTCTTCTGATTTGTTCTACAGCGGTGATGAAGAGCGTTATGACTTAATGGAAAAGTACGGCATCTTAGGTGTCGAGATGGAAGCTGCAGGTCTTTACGGTGTAGCAACTGAGTTTGGTGCTAACGCATTGGCTATGATGACGGTAACCGATCACTTACGCCAAGGCCTTCACCTTACTGCAGAAGAGCGTCAACAAACACTTAATGACATGATCAAGCTCACGTTAGATGCTGTTGAAGACCTTCTTTAATAAAGAATTAAGCTTGGCAAGATAGGCTGCGCGGCAATTTATAAGAAAACTTATAACAGCTTATCTCTTTACCCTCTGGCCCGCGATTATGCACACTAAGTTGGACGCCTCTTTAGCGTAATCGACAAAAAAAATTTAAGTATTCTCGCGGGCCAACTTTGTTTTCCTTCCTCGAACGCTAGTGCTATAGCGTATTTCAAAGCAGACGCCAACATTGAGTCTCTGCTGAGCGATGTTCGGTTCAAGCCTGTTCAAATTTACTGCACTATAGTAGCTTATAGTATTTCTCTGCCATGTTAAGGATAACAATGGATACGCTACCTACTGTACTGAGAGAAACTTGGCGAATTTATACTAATCATTTCTGGTCTTTATGCGCAGCAAAGCTCTCTATAGTATCGCCAATTATCCTGCTTAATAGCCTGAGAACCAATGATGTTTCCTTGCCAATATGGGCATACTCGACCTTACTCTTATTACCGCTTTCACAGTGCGTGTTGATACTTCATCTAGCAGCCATAGTAAATAAGGATAGATTGAAGTTAACGCAACTCATCTATAGCGCCGTACGGCGCTGGCTTCCCCTTCTTGGCTTATATGTACTCTCTACCTTGGCGTTAATAAGCGGTTTTTTACTGCTTATACTCCCAATGTTCTTCGTGATGGCGCGTCTTTCATTCGCAGATTTTTATTGTGTGCTGCATAAGCAGGGAGCGGTTTTAGCTTTTAAAAATAGTTGGCGTGATACTCAGGCACTACAATGGCCGATTTTACTCGGCAGCTTAATGCTTTTGGCCTTAAGTTTTGCCCCAGGCTTCTATTTAGAGCGGGTATTTGGTGACATGAGTGGCTGGCGGGCTTACTGCATAATCCTTGTCATGAGCCTAGAGAGTGTGCTTGATATCTTAGTTACCATCTTCTGCTATCGCTATTTGTTATTGAATCAAACCCTAGCCCATTCTCGAGCGCAGGTTCTAGCGGCTTAAACGTTTAGGCATAGCTATGCATAGCCATTTGCGCTGCTATTCATACTGTTATCTACACTGTTATCTGCCTGCGTAGAGCATAAGCTCACTCATCATACCTGTTTAAAGATCCTGTCTGACACAGTAGACTGTGGCCAATAATACAAAGAATGGAATATAAATATGTCGATTTGGTTTAAGCCTATTAGCCTCGAAGTTTGTGCAAAAATGGATGTGGGTATGCACGGTAAAGGCACCTTAATGCAGACGCTTGGGATCACAGTGACCGAAATCGGTGATGATTATATGAAGGCGACTATGCCTGCAACACCAGCAGTGCATAATCCACTGGGTATCGTTCACGGCGGTGCTAATGTGGCATTGGCCGAGACTGTTGCAAGCTACGCCGCTAATTTCGCTGTCGACTTTGAAAACTATTACTGTGTCGGCCAGGAGATTAATGCTAATCACTTGAAAGCCTCACGTAACGGAATACTTACCGCGACGGCTAAAGCGGTACACTTGGGCAAGCGTAGTTCAGTTTGGGAAGTGTTGATCCATAACAGTGCAGGCGAGCTGTGCTGCATCTCTCGTATGACGGCGGCAGTGGTTAAGCGTTAGAACTGAGCGTTAGAGCTAATCGTTAGAACTGTGTGGCTGTCTGCGACTAAGTTCCACTCAAGTATGAGCAATTTTATTTAGCTAAGGCCTGTTTTAATGGCTAACTTTTGCTCATACTTATCCTATTACTTTAATCATGCTTAAAGCATTGCTTAGGCCGAATATCGATAATGAGGAGTGCGAATGGATAACGCAACAATATGGGAGTGGGTTGGATACCTTGCGTCAGTCGTCGTCGCAATATCCTTGATGATGTCTAACATCAAAAAACTACGTTGGTGGAATCTGGTTGGTGCGGCGCTGTTCGTGGCGTACGGGTTGGCTATCAACGCTATCCCAGTGGCTCTGGTTAACTTTTTTATCGTACTTATCGACGCCTACTATTTAGTTATACTCTATAAGGCGCAAAACCAGCTCAAGAGTGAGACCTAAAGCTTATACCTAAGTCTGAACTTGATAAAATAGCGAAGGGCGAGCGCTAAGATAGATAAAGAGTGCTTGTCTTTTGTCTAGCTCTTGCGACCCTTTGCATTTACTGTCTCTACTGCTACTGCTACTGCTACTTCTCTACTACTTCTCAATTATTCCTTTACTTGCTCAATATACTTCTACCGTTCTAATCTGTAATTTAGTTTAGTGTTATCTGTTTTAATCGTTTTCGCGTTTGTAAATTACTGACTAGTATTAACTCATCACGTAAGGCCTATTGCCACCGCGTTTCGTACGCAGGAGATAAACCATGGCCACCATTTTTGATTTAATCGAAACTTGGCTGGGATCACGCCAAGATTGAGGAGTAATGTATGAGTCAGCAAAACCGAGTTCTTACCGCACAAAATGGCGCACCTATCAGCGATGATCAAAATTCACTATCAGCTGGTGAGCGCGGACCGCTATTACTTCAAGACTGGCATCTTATCGAGAAGCTGGCGCACTTTAACCGTGAGCGTATTCCTGAGCGTATCGTACATGCTAAAGGTACAGGTGTTTACGGTAAGTTTACCCTGACTCGTGACATGAGTGACTACACGATTGCCGATCACTTTAACGGTGTAGGTAAAGAAACTGAAACCTTTGTGCGTTTCTCTACTGTAGGTGGTGAGATGGGCTCTGCCGATGCCGAGCGCGACCCTCGTGGCTTTGGTCTACGTTTTTACACCACTCGTGGTAACCACGATATCGTGGGTAATAACACACCAACCTTCTTCCTGCGTGACGGCATCAAGTTCCCGGACTTTATTCATACTCAGAAGCGTAACCCACAGACAAACCTGAAAGATCCCCATGCGATGTGGGACTTCTGGGCACTCAATCCAGAAGCTATGC
Source organism: uncultured Shewanella sp. (assembly GCF_947497935.1). Taxonomy (GTDB): domain Bacteria; phylum Pseudomonadota; class Gammaproteobacteria; order Enterobacterales; family Shewanellaceae; genus Shewanella. Next base: position 215,643 of record NZ_CANMIO010000004.1, on the reverse strand, counting down.
ACCAAGTTACTGTGTTGATGTCAGACCGTGGTATTCCGGCTAACTATCGTCAGATGCATGGCTTTGGTTCGCATACATTCTCTTTCTGGAATGCAAAGGGCGAGCGTTTCTGGGTCAAGTTCCACTTTAAAACAAAGCAGGGCATCGCCAACTTAACGGCTGAGCAGGCTGACATCTTAAAAGGTATCGATCCTGATTCATCACAGCGTGACATGGTCGCCGCGATCAGTGACGGTAACTTCCCTAAGTGGGCTGTTAAAGTGCAGATCATGCCAGAAGCTGAGGCAAACACTTACAAGATCAACCCGTTTGATCTCACTAAAGTATGGCCACATGCCGACTACCCACTGATTGAAATTGGTGAACTCGAACTAAACCGTATGCCACAAAACTACTTCGCTGAAGTTGAGCAAGTCGCATTAGCGCCAAGTAACCTAGTTCCAGGTGTAGGTGCATCGCCAGATAAGATGCTGCAAGCACGTTTGTTTGCCTATGCTGATGCTCAGCGTTACCGCATCGGTGCTAACTACAATCAGTTACCAGTGAACTGTCCACATGCAACAACGGCTAATCATCATCAACGTGGCGGCGCTATGGCGGGTACACTGTGCCCATTCTCGGGTAGCCAGACCGGCGGTGACGCGAGTAGTAACTATGGCCCAAACAGCAATAATGGTCTGCAAGATCAGGCGCAATTTGCCGAGCCACCGCTGCGTTTAGACGGTGAAGCAGACCGCTACAGCCGTTATGACCAAGATGACTTTAGCCAAGCGGGTGACTTATACCGCTTATTACCAGAAGATGAGAAGGCGAGATTGATTGCCAATATCGTCGGCACATTAAGTGTGGTGAGTGAAGCTACACAGGCTAAGATGGTTGAGCACTTCACAGCGGCAGACAGTGATTATGGTCGCCGAGTAGAAGAGGCGTTAAAGGCTGGGTAAAGCTAAGACGGTGAAAGCCGGATAAAGCTAAGACGGTTAAAATCGGGTGAAGCTAAGACGGTCAAAATCGGTAAAGCTAAGACGGTGAGAGCCGGATAAAGCTAAGACGGTCAAAATCGGTGAAGCTAAGACGGTGAGAGCCGGATAAAGCTGAGATGGTAAATACCGGGAAAGAAAAAGCCTGTGGAGTTTAATCTTCACAGGCTTTTTTAGGATCTAGAATCTAAAAGCCTAGAGCACTCGTAAACTCGTTGCTAGAACGCTTCGCGGCTAGAGTGGACTGCGTCCTACGAGGCAATCAAAAGCGAGTATGCAGTTTCTAATGTTAGCCCATGAGCGTTGCAGCTAAAGACTGCTAAGTTGACGGCATAAATACCGACCAACAGTTCAGCGGCTATTTTGCCTTTCCATCTTAGCTTTTTCGGCTTTTCCAAGCTCCTATTCGGCTTTATTCGTCTTAGCTCAAATCGTCCTCGCTTTCTTTAAAAAACTAAGGTTGCTACGCCTAGCAGTGCAAATAGTACGGCGCAGCCGCGGTGGATCCAGCTCATCGGTAGCTTTTCAGCGCTAAAGTGTCCAGCAATGACTACTGGCACATTGGCTATGAGCATGCCTAAGGTCGTGCCCATGACCACCATGGCTAAGGCATCATATTTAGCCGACAGCACCACAGTGGCTATCTGAGTTTTGTCACCCATCTCGGCGATGAAGAATAGAATAAAGGTGGCTAAGAATGGTCCCATAGCATAGAAACGGCTCTCTTCGGCATCGACTTTATCAGGAATTAACACCCACAGCGCAATGGCAAAAAATGAGGCCGCGACTAGATAGCGTCCCATTTCCGGGCTGATCCAAGAAATCGCCCATTGCCCAAGCCAAGCGGCGGCAAAGTGATTAACTAAGGTCGAAAGGAATATGCCGAGAATGATGGCGGTCTTGTTTTTAAAACGTGCGGCTAAGATAAGGGCCAGTAACTGAGTCTTATCACCGATCTCAGCAATGGCGACGGTAAACGTCGAGGCGAGTAGAGCTTCCAAGAGTAAATCCTTTAATGGGGATGCAAATTCTAAGCACAGAACCTCTTCCCCAAATAGAGAGGTACGGTGCTCAGGTCTTGCTGGGCGAACTCAACAGCTATTGTGTCGAATTGCTGTATGTACCATGGCATTTGGCCAATTATGTTGATACATACTCAGTAGAAGACTTAAGTATTCTTGCGTCACTCTACCGATAGCTACTCCCCTGAAGCGGAGGCGCATTATATCGACTGAGTTGTTTTTTTCAACATCCGTCGCAGATAAGGCTGATTTTTTTGGCCAAATATGCGGGAGGTCATATAACTGATATCTAAGTTTTGCGAGTATGTTGCAATATCGTGCCGAGTTGGTTTTAAGTCGCTTAGAAGGCTTGCCCACAGGGAATACTGCTGTTAATGTCGTGTCTGTCATTTTTTAGAGAAAGAGCCGTAATGAAGCAATTCACTCTGTATTTTCCACGATTTATCCAGCCTCAGTGGCTAAGTTGATAAGGTGAATACACGTATTATTTAACTTGCCGTTGGGGCCAATTGGAATCGCTAAGGTTGATTTTGACCAGATTCGATTGGGGGCTGTTAATGATATTGTTAGCTTGCACAATTCTCTCCCTCAAAGTCGTTCTAAATCTGACCTATCTAAATAAAAAATAAAATTTAACAGGACAATTTTGTGAACTCAAAAATACTTGGCTCAGTTGCCATTGTCGCAGGAACGGCAATTGGTGGCGGTATGTTGGCTTTGCCTCTAGCAACTGCTTCATTAGGTACCATTCCGGCACTGCTTTTACTTATCGTAATTTGGGGTATATCCATTTATACCTCACTCCTAATGCTTGAGATTAACCTACGGGTAGGTGTTGGTTTAAATCTGCACAGCATTACCGGTAAAACCTTAGGTAAAGTAGGCCAGCTTATTCAGGGCGGCTCATTCTTAAGCCTGCTGTTCGCGCTCACCATGGTGTATTTGATGGGGGGCTCGTCGCTGCTTGAATCAAAGATGGCAATGGTTGGTATGGACGTTGGCAGTCAATTCTCGGTGTTACTATTTACGCTGATTTTCGGTGGCATTATCGCGATTGGCGTTAGCTGGATTGATAAAGTGTCACGGGTGTTGTTTACCTCAATGATCACGCTACTGGTGATCGTGGTTGCCTACTTGCTACCAGAAGTCGACATGAGTCTGATGATGAATAATTCAACCGAAGGTATGGTGACTAGCAGCGACTTAACCAACCTATGGTTAGCGGCTATTCCTATTGTGTTCACCTCGTTCGGCTTCCATGTATGTATTGCGACCATAGTGCGCTATTTAGATGGCGACGCCATGTCGTTGCGTAAAGTGTTAATTATAGGTTCAACCATTCCGCTTGTGTGCTACATCCTATGGTTAGTGGTGACCTTAGGCACCTTGGGCGGCAAAACGGTACATGAATTTGCTGGCTCTTTGCCATTGCTTGTTACGGCGCTGCAAGGTGTTGCAGAGTCGTCAGTGTTGAAGTCTTTCATCGATCTATTCGCTAATTTCGCCTTGGTAACTTCGTTCCTTGGCGTGACCATGAGTTTATTAGATTATGTTGCCGAGCTTACACGTGCTAAAGAAAATGCATTAGGCCGCGTACAAACATGGTTACTGACCTTTGTACCACCACTACTTTGTGCATTGTACTACCCTGATGGTTTCTACAAGGTGTTAGGTTTTGCGGCTATTCCGCTAGTGGTGATTATTATCTTCTTGCCTATCGCAATGGCACTGCGCCAGCGTAAGCAAAATTTAGGTGGTTATCAGGTTTGTGGTGGTAATACCGCACTCGGTCTAGCAGGGCTCGCCGGTTTAGCTATTATTCTGGCTCAGCTATGGGTGGCACTATAACTTGGCAGGTTGTAACTAGAAGATTAAATACAGGATGCAGTTAGCGTATATGGCTTGAAGGCTTTTTTACAAGGTAACAGCTTTGTAAGAGATTAATTCAGAAACTGTTATCAGCGCCTCTTCTTATGATAAAGTCGAGCTCGAATATGAAAATATTGAGCTCGGCTTTTTTGTTTTTCCGGCCTAATAAAATTGAATATCGACGCACAAGTAATCAACAAAAAATCTAAAAAATACTCTTAATAAAGCTCTTAATAAAGCTCTAATAAGAGATAAGAAATGGACTTATAAAAATGAAAAAATGGCTTTTGACAGCGGCTATGGCGACCTCTTTTGGCGCTCTAGCTGACGAAGGTATGTGGCAGCCTTATCAACTTCCTGCCATGGCAGATGAGCTTAAGGCGAAAGGGTTAGAAATTGATGTTAACTCGATTTCAAAACTGACAGAATTCCCAATGAACGCAGTGATAAGCCTTGGCGGCTGTACGGCATCGTTCGTTTCACCAAAAGGTCTAGTAGTGACTAACCATCACTGCGCCTACGGCTCTATTCAGTACAACTCGACCCCAGAGAAAAACCTACTACGTGACGGCTTCTTAGCTAAGTCTTTTGGCGAAGAGTTGCCAGCGACCCCAGGCTCACGTGTGTATGTGACTGAAAGCGTTGTTGACGTGACCGCCAAGGTTAAAAACGGTCTTGAAAACAAAAAGGGTAACGAGTTTTACAAGGGCATTGAGCAAAAAGAAAAAGGCCTAGTTGCCGAGTGTGAAAAAGAAGACGGTTACCGTTGTAAGGTATACAGCTTCCACGGCGGTCTAGAGTATTACCTAGTTAAGCAACTAGAAATTCGCGATGTGCGTTTAACATACACACCAGCAGCCAGCGTGGGTAAGTATGGCGGTGATGTGGATAACTGGATGTGGCCACGTCACACCGGCGATTATGCTTTCTATCGTGCTTACGTATCAAAAGACGGTAAGCCAGCAGATTTCAGCAAAGACAACGTGCCATTCGAGCCAAAAAGCTTCTTAAAAGTATCGGCTAAAGGCGTGAGTGAAGGTGACTTTGTGATGGTTGCTGGTTATCCGGGGCGCACCAACCGTTACCGTACAGCTAACGAAGTCGAAAACCAATTTGAGTGGTCATATCCTGAAGGCAAGATCTTACGTGAACGCCTAATTGAGATCATTAAAGAGACCGCGCCTGAGGGCAGCGATGAGCGTATTAAGTACGAAAGCTCAATTGCAGGTTTAGCTAACTATGCTAAGAACTTCACCTCTATGATCGAGTTTTATGGTAAATCGACCATGCTTGATGACCGTAAAGCTCTAGAGCAGAAGCTAGCTAACTGGATTAGCGCCGATAGCAAGCGTAAGCAGCAATACGGTAAGGTACTCGCCGAGCTTGATAAGCTCATTGCTAAAGGTCAGCAAGGCCAAGAACGTGATTTACTACTTAGCTATATGGGTTACAGCACCATGTTAAGTACTTCTGGTCGCCTGTACCGATTAGCCAATGAAAAAGCCCTGCCAGATATGGAACGTGAGCCGGGTTATCAAGAGCGTGATATGACACGTTTTACATCAGGCATGGAGCGTATTGAGCGCCGTTATGCTGCGAGTGTTGATAAAGCCATGTTGTTAGACCTTATCACTCGTTACGCAGCGCTTCCAAAAGATCAGCGCTTACCCGCGTTTGATAAAGCCTTTGGTATCACTAACAATTTTGATGCGGCTAAGCTAAGCAAGACGCTTGATAAGATGTACGCCAACACTAAGCTTTCAGACAAAGAAACCCGCCTAGCTTGGATGGACAAGTCAGTTGCCGAGTTCAAAAAGTCAAAAGACCCATTCATTCAGTACGCCGTTGCGACCTATGATGAGCGCATGAAGCGTGAGCAGGCTGAAAAGCAACTTGCAGGTGACTTGATGAAGGTTCGTCCTATGTATATGGATGCCATCATTGCTTATAACCGCGAGCAAGGTAAGCCCGTTTACGCCGACGCTAACTCAAGCCTACGTGTAACAGTCGGTCATGTGAAAGGTTACTCACCAGAAGATGGCCTATACGCTGAGCCATTTACACGCCTTGAAGGTATTTTAGCGAAAGACACAGGTGTAGAGCCATTTAACGCACCTATGAAGCAGCTAGAGCTTATCGCTAACAAGCAGTACGGTGATTACTATGTGAAGTCATTGGACTCAGTGCCAGTAAACTTCTTATCGACTCTTGATACTACAGGTGGTAACTCAGGTTCACCAACCTTGAATGGTCGCGCCGAGCTTGTGGGTCTACTGTTTGATGGTGTGTACGAGAGTATTATCGGTGATTGGGGTTACGACACCGAGACTAACCGTTCTATCCAAGTCGATAGTCGTTATATGCTTTGGGTGATGAAGTATCTCGATAATGCAGATAACCTTCTAGAAGAAATGGAAATTGTTCATTAATCTGCGACCTTGATAGATCAAGGTTAGATAGGTCTTTTAGATGCAAAAGCCGAAACATGAAAGTGTTTCGGCTTTTTTGATCTTTGGTGGTTGGTTTGGTGGCGGCCATATGCCCAAGGTTGGTATTGAGCTTTCAGCTCAAACTCATTTGTAAGATACCAAGCTGCGCTTGAGCTTACAGCTAGACTGCGTCTAACAACGAACGTCGTGGCGCTTCGTGCCACACTTGAGATTTAAGGCATCAGGCTGCGCCTGACTAAAGTCGTGAGCTTCCAGCTCACACACGGCCAAGAGGGGATCAACAGCAATCCCCTCTTGGATCACCCCTGCCGCCCCGACGAAGTTGTCTCCCTCGTACTTATTCGAAATAGTCTAACGCTTCCGATGGGGCATCCTGCCCCGCGAAGGCTATGCCCACGTCCGTGTGGGCATTACGACTATTTCTTCAACGTACTTCGGCAACTCCGATGGGGAACTGGTGTTTTCTGTGAGTTTCGTAACTCAGTTTTGCCCCAAAACGTGTTTACCTTCGAATGAAGGCTGATTACATTTCTATTTGTGCTCGGTGCTATATGGCTGTGAGTATTAAATCGGTGCTTTAGAGTTATTAATCGCCTGCAGCGGGCGCATGTGCAGACACTGCTGCGAGACGCTGCAAGTACAATCCCTGTAAGCTCTGCGATGACATCCATGTCATCGAAGCCCGCAGCCGTATCTACACGGGATAATTGGTGTTTTACTTTAAGTTGAGTTGCTTGATGTCTAACGCGTAAATGCCCCTTTATGAGTTTCAGATTATGAGCGGAACAGATAAACAATAAGCCTGTTGACCTACTTTTGCTAATCGATAAGTGATTGCTACTTAGTCATTTAGATAAGGCATCAATATCCATGCTCACTTTTAGAAATGCATGCGCACAAAACAAATGTTATGCGCTAGTCCTAATCATGTCCTTATAGTGTCGTTGTTCTGTCTGTAGGGGAATGGTAGATTTTACTCAATCAAAAGAATTGGGAAATTTATATGACCATAGGTAAAAAAGTAAAACAGCTCAGAGAGTTAAAAGGTTGGTCTCAGGAACATCTATCATTTGTCTCTGGCTTATCGAGTAAAACAATTCAGCGAATAGAGTCTGGTAAAAAGGCATCTTTAGAGTCTCAGCAAGCCTTAGCATCAGCATTTGAGATTGAAATGAGTGAAATTTTCTATGCTAAAACCGAGGTTGTGCAGCATCCACGGGAAAACCGAAAAGAGTACATCCTTGAGATTTACTTTGAAGGTGAGTGTATTGAACAGCAAAGTTACTTTGACCCTATAATCCCTCCTTTACCTGGTGAGCAATTTTACATTTCATTTGAAAACAGTAACTACTCTCAAGCTTATGGAAACTGGTGGGTAGTAGAAAAGCGCAAGCACTTGAAGTTCAATGAAAGCATTAATATCGAAACTTTAATGCTTTATTGTGTGCCGGACCCAGAAAAAGGCATATAACAAGTTGTTCAACAGCGACTAAAAACTCGTGCCATTTTCGCTTCGCCCAAGAGTATGGAACACTGGTTTTTCGCTTCGCCCAAGAGTATGGAACACTGGTTTTTCGCTTCGCTCAAGAGTATGGAACACTGGCATTTCGCGCGTTAACAAGGGCGATAAAGAGTTGATTTTGCTCCTTTGTCGCTAATTTCAACCAACTATTTTTTGCTGTTAACAAACTTACAGAAGACACCCATTCCTCATCAGAGTCGCCGAAGAATAATAGGGGTAGAGAAAACTATCGAATGATATCGGGCTAACAGAAAACACCTATTCCCCATCGGAGTTGCTTAAGGTATTGAAGAACAATCACGTGAGCGAGTCATGGATGATGAGGTAGGCTTAGTAGAGCCATGGTCTTTCTCGTGCATCCATGCACTTTAAGACATTCAGACTTCCTGTCTATCAGATGGCGATTCTGAGGCGATAGAGATTTTCGAAAATACCTGAGGATCAACAACTTCGTCGGGGCGGCTCGGGTGATGCAAGAGGGGGAAGCTGTTGTCCCCCTTTTGCCCGAGTGTGAGCTGGAAGCTCACGACTTTAGTTGTTAGACGCAGTCTAACTTAAAGGTCAAGCGCAGCTTGATTGCCTTCAACAGAACTTGTTAGACAAAGTCTAACTCCAAGCTCAAGCGCAGCTTAGTAAGACAAGGTTTAATGGTTAACTCGAACCTAAACCCTAAGCAACAGAAGCTAACAATTCCGTTAGCTCATCGGAACTCAAAGGTCTCATAGAACCCTCTGCCAAATCCCCTAACAGTAAACTCTGAATCGATACCCGTTTAAGGTCGATAACCTTAAACCCCAACGCCTGTGACATACGGCGTATTTGACGGTTTAATCCCTGGGTCAAAGTGATCTGATACTTATCAGAACCTAAACGGCTCATCACACAAGGCAAAGTCGTGACATCTTTATAGCTCACCCCCGCGGCCATGCTAGCAAGAAAAGCATCATCAAAAGCACGGTCAACTTGCACATGGTAAGTCTTAGCATGACCAAAATCCGGATGCATCAGCTTGTGGGTTAGCTCACCATCGTTGGTTAAGATCAGTAAACCGCGACTGTCTTTATCGAGACGGCCGACAGGGTAGAGGCGGGGGGATTCAGGCAACAGATGTAATAAGCTGTTTGGTAGGTGCGCTAGCAAGCGACTGTCGGTGCCGACGGCTTTATTAAACAGCCAGTAGGCTTTAGCTTCGACGGTACTAATCGGCTCATCGTTTACATAGATCTGCTCGGCGCTGCGCTGACCTTCTGGAGTGTCGATTAGGGTCACACAATCGACGTGGTTAGCGAGGCGCTCATCGATACGGACTAGGCCGTCTCTGATTAAACGAGTCGCGGCGCGACGGGAACAGCAGCCGGTTAAGGCAAGGTATTTTGCGAGTCTCATGAATTGGGATAGTTATTCTTTAGCTAAATATTGCTGTGTGAGTTCACGGTAATTATTAATGGCCGTTTGACGTATGTTCCAAGCGTGGGCAAGGCTCCAGATCATCACAATATTAGTTTGTGCCCAGAGAGTCATCGCTACCCAGCAGTAATTTTGTTGGGGATAATGCTTGTCACAAGGGTCAAAGTCCAAGGTATGCCAGTTTAACTGAAAAACCAGCCAAGATGATGAGATAAAGCCTAAAACACTGATAAAAAAAACCGGCCAGCTACAAGCTGAATCTTGATAAAGCCTATCTATGATACAGAGAAAATACATCACTGGTGTACCCACTAAGAAGCAGGTTAAAACCAGTTGGTGAGTTTCTAAGTAGTTGATAGGGAATATTCCCATCAGAACCACACAAGAACCTACCCCGATCCCGATGCATGATAAATAATGGCTAAAATGGCCTAACTTTAATAGCAATAATGTAATCATGGATAACAGGATACATAATCCCGCCACCATTAGAGAGATGTTGTAAATATAGGCATAGCGAGTGTAGGTGTAATCACCTAGCAAGTCTGCTCGTTTGTTTATAACGTCGAAACCGATTTTCTGATATTCAAACCATACAGATAAAGAAACGCCTGTTACTGCTATTATTGCCCCGAGAAAAATCAACATTACCACTAAGCGGTGCAGATCATACTGCATCGATTCTTCCCGTAATTTGTCGTCCATGTCGGTTCCGCTTATGATTAACGCCTAAAAAAAAGGAGTACATATGTATGTACTCCCTGATTATAGAATGCGTTTAGTCAGAACTCACTTTTATACCAAATAAGTAATAAAATGGCTGAGTATTTACGCTTACGGCCTAGTGACGCTTACGGAAGATGACTATCGCAACGGCTACAACCGCTAAGATCATGCAGTACCATGCGTGGGTGACCACATCTAATGGCGATAGGCTAAAGGTTGAGGCTACAAGTAGTGCCTGAGCGCCGTATGGGATCAGACCCTGAATGATACAAGAGAATATATCCAATATGCTGGCTGCACGCTTTGGTGTGACGCCGTGCTTTTCGGCTAACTCTTTTGCAATATCACCAGTTACCACAATCGATACGGTATTGTTTGCCACACAGGTGTTGGTAGCCGCCACTATGCCCGCCATTCCAAGCTCAGATGCACGGCACGAAGCTTCGCCTTTGGCTTTAGAAAAACGTGCAATTAGTTTTTCAATCTGTTGGTTAACAAAAGCTAAGCCACCTTGCTGCTGCATTAGCGCGGCTAGACCACCGACTAACATAGACAGGATAAAGATCTCTTGCATGCTACCGAAGCCAGCATAGATATCTTGACCAAACTGGATTACGCCGTAATCCATGGTGGCGATACCCGTAATACCCGCTAATAAAATACCTATGGTTAATACGATAAATACGTTAAGACCGGCAACCGCTAAGAACAAGATAGTAAGGTAAGGGATCACCTTGATAAAGTCGATATCCTGAGGGGCAACATCTGCCTGACCTTGACCCGCAAAGGTAAATAAAACCAAGGTGATGATTGAGGCTGGGATTGCGAAAATCAGGTTTTCTTTAAACTTATCTTTCATATGACAGCCCTGAGTACGGGTGGCTGCAATAGTGGTATCAGAGATAATAGATAGGTTATCACCAAAAAGTGCCCCCGAGATCACTGCGCCCGCCATAATGGCTAAGTCGATTTGTGCTTCATTAGCTACGCCAAGTGCAATTGGAGCGACCGCTGCAATCGTACCCATAGAAGTCCCCATGGCCGTTGCAATAAAAGCTGCAATCACGAAAAAGCCAGGTAGCAATAAGTTTGAAGGCACTAAAGATAGGCCCAGTGCGACAGTGGCGTCGACACCGCCAGTGGCTTTTGCTACCGCAGCGAAGGCGCCAGCCAATAAATAGATCATGCACATGGCGATGATATTTGAGTGGCCAATACCGGCTAAGAAAGTTTCAATTGATTGGTTAAGCTTTTGCTTCGAAATTAAAATGGCAAAAACAATGGCTGGTAAAATCGCGACTACACTCGGTAGCTGGTAAAAAGCGAAGTCTACACCTTGGCTTTGAAAGTAAACGCCTGCACCAATAAATAAGGCTAAAAACAGAAATAGTGGTGTAAGGGCTAAAAATGATGGAGCGGCAGTTGCTGCTACATTTTGGGCTTGTGGGGCATTATTTGAAGTCGTCAATGTTATCTCTCTTATCTTAAACCTATCTTCGAACCATTGTTCCCATTGCCCTCCTAGCTGGAACAAACTACTTCTAGCCTGAGCTAAATTATAGAATGGTACATCTCAATAGTTGAGAGGATATGAGATCGAAAGACGTCTGTCAATTTAGACGTCTAGATGTTTTTACTGCTAATGTCGACTTTGGTAAAACTTGTGAACTCGGTTGGCTTAGTTAAAGCTATTTAAGTTAACGCTTAAGTTGCCTAGGTTAGGCTGTAATTTCAAATCTTTTTATGTGGAGCCGAGTGATTTTGTTAGCAAATTTCATTTAGAATTTAGTATTAGATGCTAAGCTCTGCCTCAGAGGCGTAAAGCACTAAATTTGAATACTTAATTAAAAGCACTAAATTAGAAAAGAGAACCCTATGCAATTGATGGATGTTGATAAGCAAGCCTATCGTAAGAACACCAATCTGGTGATCATGGGCTTTGTGGCTAGCCTAGCTATCTTGGCACTGGTTTTCGGCGCAATCTTAATTCACTTCTTTGGTGCGCCAGTAAGTGTTAGTGGTGAATCAACCGGTAACTTTCACCTCAATGTTATTGGCGTCGTGCTGGCTCTGGCAGTGTGTAGCGCGGTATTAAACAGTCAAAAGCATAAGCCATATATGCGAGAGGTATATTATGTATGGCGCTTAAAGCAACTGCATAACCAGATATATCGTAAGCTGGCTAAGATAAAGCTGGCCGCTGATAATGAAGAGTTGAATGCGTTTATTATCTTGAGTTTTTACTTTGCTAGCCTTAAGCAGGTCTACACCCTAGACAACAACACGCTCACCATCTCTACGGTGGAACAAGATCTCGCACAGTTAAATGACAAAATCGCCGCGCTGGGTTTAACGGTTTCGGCTGAGCAATTTGAGCCAAAAATGCTTGATGAGATATAACTTCTTCGGCAGGACTCGCTTTGCTATTTAGCTTTGTTAGTTCTGCCATCTAGTGATGTCTAGCTAAGTGGATAGTGTAAGGATTAAATTTATTTAGACTTCTAGATGGCTGACTGTTATGTTCGTATTTCACTCAGATGAAATAGGATATGACGCGATGAAACTCGAATCTCTAGCGCTGCACCATGGATATGAATCGGAAGCAACCACTAAGGCGGCAGCTGTTCCTATTTATCAGACGACCTCCTATACCTTCGATGATACTCAACACGGCGCCGATCTATTCGACCTAAAAGTGCCGGGTAACATCTATACTCGAATCATGAATCCGACCACGGATGTACTTGAGCAGCGTCTTGCCGCGATAGAGGGCGGGATCGGTGCGCTGGCCTTAGCCTCTGGCATGGCGGCCATTACTTATGCGATTCAGGCGCTAACCCAAGTAGGTGATAACATTGTCAGTACCAGTCAGCTTTATGGTGGAACTTATAATCTGTTTGCTCACACCTTACCGCGCCAAGGCGTGGATGTACGTATGGCGGCATTCGATGATTTCGAGCAGCTCGATGCCTTAATTGACGATAACACTAAGGCGTTATTTTGTGAGTCGATAGGTAACCCAGCTGGCAATATTGTCGATCTGCAGCGTCTAGCCGAAATCGCCCATAAGCACGGCGTGCCGTTAATCGTTGATAATACGGTTGCGACTCCAGTCTTGTGTAAGCCATTCGAACATGGGGCCGATATTGTTATTCACTCGCTGACCAAATATATCGGCGGCCACGGTACCACCATAGGCGGGGTGATTATCGATAGCGGTAAGTTTGACTGGGCGGCCCAGCCTAAACGTTTTGCCCTGCTCAATGAACCGGATCCTTCCTATCATGGTGTGGTCTATACCCAGGCCTTTGGCCCTGCAGCCTTTATTGGCCGTTGCCGTGTGGTTCCTCTGCGTAATACTGGGGCAGCCCTAGCGCCTCAAAGCGCCTTCTTGCTGCTACAGGGTTTGGAAACTCTGGCCCTAAGAATGGAGCGACATTGCGATAATGCCTTGGCTTTAGCAAAGTATCTTGAGGCACACCCAAAGGTGAGCTGGGTAAATTACGCCGCGCTTGAGAATAGCCCATTTCAAGATAACTGCCATAAGATCACGGGAGGCAAAGCTTCCGGGATCATCAGCTTCGGTATCAAGTCTAACGATGGCAAACTCGCAGGTGGACGCTTTATCGATGGACTGCAGATGATATTGCGTCTGGTCAATATTGGTGATGCCAAGTCGTTAGCCTGTCATCCTGCATCGACAACCCACAGACAGTTGGATGCTAGCGAGTTGGTTAAGGCTGGGGTGTCGGAAGACTTAGTACGTATTTCGGTGGGCATTGAGCATATCGATGACATTATTGCCGATGTCGCACAGGCGCTGGAAAAAGCGCTGTAGAGTAAGTTAACGATAGAGGCAGCCAAAATCAGAAAGGGTTTTGGCTGTCATCGCGCTTGCTTCAGTCTTTCCGTCTTGTTATTTCTAGCATCTAGACTCTAGGACACTTCGCTGCGAGAGCGGACTGCGTCCTGCTATACGGTCAAGAGCCTGCATATGTTTTTTGTTGTAGCTTGGGCTTTTGCCCATCAAAAATGACGGCATAAATGCCTACCTTCAATGAGGAGAAGCTTTAGATTTTGTTTTTCGTCTCAGCTTTATCCATCTTAGCTTTTATCGACTCTCATTCGGCCTTCCCCGTCTTAACCTGTAGTGTCTTTGCTTTAACCTTGCTTATACCTAAGATCTAGTACCTTCTCTTAAACCTATAACCTTCTGTAAAATCCCCTCTGTAAATGTGGTAATTCAATGTGTTAAGCTTATTCGTGTTGATTGTAAATAAGTTGGAATTCGGGTGTACATTGCAAAAAAGTGGCTAAAGATCATTACGCTCTTTACGGTGGCAAGTTTTGCCTCTGTGATGAGCCTTCAGGTACACGCAGCCGCTCCCTTCCTTAAGTTAGAGCAACAGCTTTCAGACTCCTCTCCAAGTGATGCTTTGGCACTGCTCAACGAGTTTCGACTCGATACTATTAATACCGCAGCATATAGCACCACGGCATTTGACAGAGCTAAGTTACATTTCCTCTACGGCAAGCAATACGCCCGTAACCGCCAGCTCGAACAATCGATTGCAAACTACGACATGGCAATTGTGCAGTCCAAGCCGCTTAAGGACTCGGAGCTGCTGATTGAGAGCTATCTAGGGCGCTCTTTTGCACTCTACTTGAAGACCAACGATCCAGAAGTTTATTGTAGCGATAGAACCAAGGCGCTGGTGCTGGCTAGGCAGCAAAGCAATAGAGAGCTATTAGCTAAGAGCTTAACTCAGAATGCTTTTTGCTTTAATAAGGTAATCAATGTGCATAATGGGATCGCCTTGCTAGATGAAGCCATGCTGTTGATCGATATAGAAGGCAAAGCGAATTACAACCGTAAGGCGATGATCTTTAATGCTACCGGCTCACTCTATCGTACGGTAGGCTTACATAAGCGCGGCTATGTGAACTTTGAGAAAGCCTATCAAAATTGGAGTGAGATAGATAATACTCAAGACATGTTTAATATGTTGCATAACATGATCAGCGAAGCGGTTAAGCTGGGGGATTGGGATAAGGCTAGAGATAATATTGAGCAGCAGTTTTTACTAGCGGTTAAAGCTTCAGAATTTAACGACTTTGGCTTCTTCGCGCACCTAAATGCGGGGCGAGTTGAGTTAGCCACCCATAATTATGCCGATGCGATTGAATACTTAGAGCAGGCGATCGCGCTAAAGGATACCACCCGAGAACAATACTTCATCAGTAGTAGTTATCTGTTTTTGGCTCAGGCGTATTTAAGAAGTGGTGATGTAGAAAAAGCGGCGGTCATGGCCCGCATTTTTAAACAAGACGACACTTTTCCTAAGAATATGAGCAGTATGATGCTAAAGGCCGATGCTATCATCGCCTTAGATCAACAGCAGTATTTATCCGCGATAAACGCCTTGTTAGAGGTGATTGATAAGGAACGGGAAAAGAATAAACAGATCATAGATAATGAGGTGATTGACTCGGCTTTAGAGCATAACTCTGCACTCGCCGAATTTGAGAATCAGTTGTTGGCGAACAAGTTGGCCATCAACGAGCTGAGCTTAGCGGCAGTGGCAGATAAAGAGCGGATCTATGACTTAAGGGTGAGTCTCTTCTTCTTAGTGGCGACGGTACTTCTGATTGCAGTTTTGTTTCTGTGGCAATCTCGTAAAGCCTTTAAGCACAGCGCACAAACCGATTTCTTAACTGGCATCGCCAATCGGGGTCATGTGTTCAATCTCGGCCAGAGAATGATCGACAGGACTATCAAGAAGCAGGAGCCCTTAGCGGTGATCATCTTTGATATCGATAACTTTAAGTCGATCAACGATCAATATGGCCATCAGGTGGGCGATATGGCGATAAAAGCCGTCGCTAAGCGCGGAGAGCGTTGGCTCCGAGAGTGCGATCTTATTGGTCGAATAGGCGGTGAAGAGTTTTTAATTGTACTGCCTGGTGTCACCGAGGCTGATGCCAGCCTGATCTCTGAGCGTTTGCGTGAAGGGATTGCTGCTCAAGCCTTTAAATTCGATGACGTGGTTATCGAGCTGACCGTCAGCATTGGTGTCTCGGTATTAAAGTCTCCTCAAACACGCTTAACCGAACTGGTTAATCAGGCCGACAAGGGACTCTATAAGGCCAAGTTCTCAGGCAAGAATAGAGTCTATCTCATTGAGGAGTGCGCTTAAGTTTAGCCAAACTACTGCCTAGCTCTTATGCTAGGCGGTTTTGTTTCCCACCTTAGTGCGCCTCTGTATAAATGTTTTACTGGGTTTCAAACTTGTATTCAGCCATTTGTTTGCTATGTTTTTTGTTTAGCGAGTGTTGAATTTTGTCAGCTTGTGAACGTCACTCGATGACCGCTAGGTGCTCGCTTAATGGAATGATGAACTGATAACTAAGGTTGGAGATCCCATGAAAAAAGCGCTAGCAATATTGCCCTTTACCGCATTGGCCTTTGCGCCAACTTGTTCAGCCGTAGACGTTTTTAAAGATGATAAAAATGTATTCCAGATGGGGGGCTATGTTGATGCTCGTGTCATCGACACCCAAGGTGTGACTGAAGTCGTTAACGGTAGTTCACGGATTAATTTCGCCTTCACTCGAGATATGTCGAATGATTGGACAGCCTATGCAAAATTGGAATGGGGCGTCAATCCATTCGGTAACAGCACCATCTCCTATAGCAGTGAGAGTAACTTCGAAACTAAAAGCGGCGACTTCCTAAATAATCGTCTTGGTTACGTGGGTCTAAGCCATGATAGATTCGGTTCTGTGACTATCGGCAAGCAGTGGGGGGCTTGGTACGATGTGGTGTATAACACCAACTATGGCTTTGTTTGGGATGGTAATGCATCGGGTACTTACACCTATAACAAATCGGATGGTGCCATCAATGGTGTCGGCCGAGGTGACAAGGTCATCCAATACCGTAACCGCTTCGGTGATTTTAGCATGGCGATTCAGATGCAGCTTAAAAATAGCGTTTCAGAAGTCGAAGATGATGGCTCCAATAGCCCTAACCGATTGGTGATGACTGAGTATGATAATACCTATGGTATAGGTCTTACCTATGAGGCTACAGAGATGCTGACCCTGACTGCTGGCGGTAACTTTGGTGAGCCTGAGGGGACAACGGCTTCGGGAGTGGTGATTTCTGAAACCGACTACATCTATGGTGTGGGAGCAAGTTGGGGCAACTGGGATGACTATGGTTTCTATCTTGCTGCCAACGTAAATGCCAATGAGTTTCACGATACCGATAACATAGGCCGCTTCTTACAAGAGGCGGTAGGCTTAGAATCAATCGCATCTTATCTGTTCGATAACAACATGAAGATCTTAGCCTCTTACAATATTTTAGAGGCGGGAGATAAGTACGAAGCTGCTCATCCAGGAGATGTGTTTAAGCGACAATTTGCCTTTGCTGGTGTGCATTATATTTGGGATAACAGCGTTATCTTCTATTTAGAAGGTCGAGTCGACTTTAGTGACTTCTCTAGCTCAACTCCTGGTATTGAGGCAAGGCAAGCACTGACTGAAGACGACGGTATTGCAATCGGAGTGCGCTATACCTTGTAATGTTTGAGGCGAGTACAGAGAAAAGGCTTACCCATGAGGTAAGCCTTTTTTGTTTGCTCGCTTTTGAACGATGACTTCAAGCCGTTATTTTAACCGCTTAAAGTAAGTGATTACTTTAAGCGATAAGTCACTTCGACTCTGTCTTGAATTGTGACCTTGCCTTGCTGATAGCTAGGACCGGCACCTAAGCCTTTTGCTTCAGAGTTCATTCTTAACATCACAGGCTGAATAGGACGCTGTTCAAAGTAGCTGATCTCCCACACCCCATCGAGTTTCTCACCAAAGCCTTCGGCTAGCATTTTAGCTTTTTGCTGGGCATCTTTGATCGCCGCCATTCTAGCTTGCTCAACATACTCAGCCTCTTTACTCGATTTAAGCGCGATATTATTGATGCGGTTGATCCCTTGTTCTAACGCCGAATCAAGAATGTTATTGAGCTTGGCAAGATCCATTACCGTGACTTTGATGCGGCGGTTAGCGCTATAACCGATAAGTTGATTTGGCTTGTTTTTCTCGTAATGATATTGTGGTTGAAGGTTGATGTTGGCGCTTTGAATAAGGTCTTTATCGATCCCCGCTTTCTCAAGGCGATCTAAAAAGTTAGCAACCGCTTTATCAGACTCTATTTTGGCTTCTTTAGCCGTTTTAGCCTTAATCACTACTTCAACATTGACCTCAGCCATGTCGGCTTTTACGCTGAGTTGGCTTGTGCCTACAGTGTTTAAGTGTGGAAAGTCGACATCGGCGGCTTGAGCCGTGCCAACCATGGCCGTTGAAGCAATTAGGCCTGAGATAAGGGCTGCGATAATTGATGATTTCATAATGACTCCAAAAGTATAAATAGGTATGTATTGTTCGTTTATCTTGTTAGGTATAAACGTAGTCATTTTCGAAAAGGGTTATTTTTCTTTTTTTCTTTTTTTCTTTTATTTGGGCCTGTCGTTTACCGAGCAAATGAGCTGAGTAGAGCTGACATGAGGGGGGCATAAAACTTATTTAAAGACTTCGTTAAATATCACATCGGCTTTGTTTCTTTGTTTTTCCCAGCCTTTAGTCTTTAACTCAGGTTCATCGAGAAAGTCTTCGACATAGCCAATGCAGAGATAGCCAATTAATTCGGCATCCTGAGGGGCATTGAGTGCTTGTTTGACTGTATCAGGGTCGACAATGCTGACCCAACCCACACCAACATTGAGTGAGCGAGCCATTAGCCAAATATTTTGAATGGCGCATACAACGCTAAACCGGCCCATATCAGGCATGCTCGTTTGGCCTAGTACGGGTGTCGATTGCGATTGATAAAACACGGCAAGGTTAACCGGGGCTTCTAATATTCCTTCTAGTTTGAGCTTGCTGTACTGGGTATTTTTATTACCGGTAAATTGTTCACGGCCTGCGGCGTTGGCCTTTACAAAAGATTGGTGCACCTGCTGTTTGGTCGCATCTTCGCGGATCACCACAAATTGCCAGGGCTGGGAGTAGCCGACAGATGGCGCATTTAAGGCCGCATCAATGAGCTTATCAATAATGTCATCACCGACAGGCTTAGGTAAGAAACGATTGCCTCTCACATCTCGTCTAAGACGAATAATTTCAGCGAGTAACTGGCTGTCACTTTCGGAAAATTTCTGGCTCATAGGGCTGTCTCAAGTAAAAAAGCTAATAAAAAGGCGCCACTATGGGCGCCTAGAGCTTAACTGTATTTTGTACTTAAAGCAGCTAGCTTCTGCTGAAACTAGTTAATCATCATAGAGATGAAATAACCAATGACGGTTGCGGTTATTACGCCGATAAAGCCAGGCATAATAAAGCTGTGGTTCACTATATATTTACCAATATGTGTAGTGCCGGTTCTATCGAAGCTGATGGCGGCTAAGTCGCTTGGGTAGAACGGGAAGAAGAAGTAGGCATAACACGCAGGTAGCACACCGATAAGCACAGGCGCCGGGATCCCTAGCGAGAACCCTAGAGGCAGCATGATGGTTAAGGTGGCGGCTTGGCTCTTTAAGAATACCGAGGCGGTAAACATGGCAATCGCAAATGACCAAGGGTGAGCGTGTACGATATCGCTGACCGATTCGATTAAATAAGCCTTGTGGTGACCAATAATGGTGTCACTCAGCCATGCGATACCAAAGATGATGATCACAGCAGTCATACCGGCAATAAACACATTGCTGTGGACGATTTTCTTCGGATCAATCTTGGTTGCCAGTAGGATAATCGCGCCAACCGATAGCATCATAAACTGAATCGCTACCGACATCTTTACGCCTTCTGGTAGTAGTTGGTCGCCAAACATTGCCAGCGCAATCACCGACAAAATACCCAGTAAGAAGATGCTTAAACCTTTCTTGGCAGTGCTGTCATTCTTAGCGCTATCGCTGCTGTCTGACTCAGTATCAATCAGGCTATTTCTAAAATCTTCATCTTGTAAGCGCGCTTGAAACTCAGGGTCTTTATCGAGATCTTTACCGCGATTAAGGCTCCAGGCTGAGGCAACAAGTACACCTATTAGAGTCGATGGAATGGTGACGATCAGCACATCAATAAGACTAATATCAAGGTTGTTTTCCATAGAGCTGGCAATCACTACGGCTGCTGCCGCTGCAATTGGGCTGGCGGTAATCCCCATTTGCGATGCAACGGTAGCAATGGCAAGTGGGCGCTCAGGACGGATGCCTTTTTTGTAAGCAACATCGTAAATTACTGGCAATAGCGGGTAAACCGAATGGCCAGTACCGACCAATACGGTTAACGAATAAGTACAAAGTGGGCCAAGAAATACAATTTGATTCGGGTGTTTACGCAGTAGCTTTTCGGCGTAACGCACCAGCAGTTTCAAACCGCCAGTGGCTTCAAGGGTCGCTGACGCCGCAACCACAGCCAGAATAATCAACATCACGTTGATAGGCGGATTACCTGGCGCAATACCAAACACAAAAGCAAGAATCGATACGCCCAAGCCGCCGAGTAGGCCAAAGGCCACACCACCGTGGCGGATCCCCACAAAAATAACAGTTAACAGCAAGAGCATGTGGATGAAGAACATTGGGGGTTCCTTTAGGCAATAACAATAAGTCAGCCACTTGTATTGGAGGCAGTACCAGAAGTCGTCTATAGACTGGTGGCTAATAAGCCGCAGTTATACCGTATGTTACCGACTGCTTAAATAGTGGGTGTTACACAAGGTGATAACACGCATTTATTTGTCAAACTTTTACTGAAAAGTGTGAACTGGCGCTGACCGGCGCTAGGCTACAACAGCTGCTAACAACATGGTGAGCAGGTGGTTGAAAGTATGTCATTTTGGCAACCGTGGTGATTAGCTGATATTAAACACGAGTTAACTGACAATATTGTGCGGAATTGGTTAGAATTAGGCAGATTTTTCATTCTTCAGAGTGGCAGGCATGCACGTACATATTTTAGGAATTTGTGGCACTTTCATGGGCGGCTTAGCATTATTGGCTAGAGCGGAAGGGCACAAAGTCACCGGCAGCGATGCCAATGTTTATCCGCCAATGAGCACGCAACTCGAAGAGCAGGGTATTGAGCTTATTCAAGGCTTCGATCCGTCACAACTAGGCAGCAATGAAGATGATGCGCCAGATTTAGTGGTGATTGGTAATGCTATGAGCCGCGGTAACCCTTGTGTTGAAGCGGTATTAAACCGCGGTATTAAATATACCTCAGGGCCACAATTTTTAGCCGAGCATATTTTGCCACAGCGCTGGGTACTGGCAGTATCAGGTACTCACGGCAAAACTTCAACCTCAAGCATGTTAGCGTGGATTTTAGAAGACTGTGGCTATGAGCCTGGCTTCTTGATTGGCGGCGTACCGCAAAACTTTGGTGTGTCAGCACGCCTTGGTGGCTCGCCTTTCTTTGTGGTGGAAGCCGACGAGTATGACAGCGCCTTTTTCGACAAGCGCTCCAAGTTTGTACACTATCAGCCACGCACCTTAGTGATTAATAACTTAGAGTTCGATCATGCCGATATTTTTGATGATTTAAAGGCGATCCAACGTCAGTTTAATCATGTCATTCGTACCGTACCGGGCCAAGGTAAGATTATCTGGCCAGCGGATGCTAATAGTGTGCAACAAGTTATCGAGATGGGCTGCTGGAGTGAGCAAGAGCAGTACCACTTGAGTGAAAACTCGCAAGGCTGGTATGCGGTGAACTTGACTGAGGATGGTCATAAGTTTGAAGTCTTCTTTGACGGTGAGTCACAAGGTATTTTAGATTGGCAATTAATCGGCCAGCATAATATTGAAAATGCGGTAATGGCCATTGCCGCGGCAAGGCATGTAGGGGTAAAGCCTGAGGCTGCAATAACCGCATTAACCCAGTTTGCGCCACCAAAGCGCCGTATGGAGCTACTCGATACGGTTAACGGCATTGAAGTCTATGATGACTTTGCTCATCACCCAACGGCGATCACCACTTCGCTTAATGGCATGCGCGCTCGTGTGGGCGAGGGCAAGGTGACGGTGATTTTAGAGCCGCGCTCTAACACTATGAAGAGCGGGGTACACAAGGATACCTTGGCGAACTCACTCAGTTTGGCGAGTAACGCTTTTCTGTATCAAGCTGGCAATATCGATTGGGATATTAGCGCGGCAATGGCGTCAGCCTCGGTTCCGGTAGAAGTCTTATATGATATCGATGAAATAGTGGAGCAGGTATCAGCTCAAGCCAATAGTGGAGATACTATTATTGTTATGAGTAATGGTGGCTTTGGCGGTTTACATCAAAAGCTGCTTGCTAAGCTTCGCAATCAAACAGGTAAATAAAAGCCATGAGTGTTAAATATCGTAAAGCAGAAAAGTCGATAAGCTTGGCTTGGACAGGTGCGTCTGGCGCGCCTTATGGCTTGAGACTATTAGAGATCTTACTTAAAAGTGATTATCAGGTATTTTTGATGATCTCTTCTGCGGCCCGTGTCGTTTTAGCTACCGAGCAAGGCCTACAATTAAGCGCTAACGGCGATAAAGCCAAAGAGCAATTGCTGGCACAATTTGGTGAAGTCGGTGGTGAACTCGTTGTACTTGGCAAAGAAGAGTGGTTTTCGCCGCCTGCGTCAGGCTCTGCTGCGCCTAAGCAGATGGTGATTTGCCCCTGTAGTACAGGCACTTTAGCCGCCGTAGCGACCGGTATGAGTAATAATTTGTTAGAAAGAGCCGCCGATGTGGTAATAAAAGAGCGCGGGCAATTAATCTTAGTTCCGCGAGAAACTCCTTTTAGTGCCATACACTTAGAGCATATGTTGTCGCTTTCTAAGTTAGGGGCGACCATCATGCCTGCTGCACCAGGCTTTTATCATAATCCCAAATCGGTTGAAGATCTGGTAGACTTCATGGTCGCTCGAATTCTTGACCATCTGGGCGTTAACCATGCACTAACGAATCGTTGGGGTTATGACAAGCATAACGTTAGCGACATCGACTACTGAGAGTTTTATGAAACACACCACTGAAGTGATGATCACTGCTGAAGAGATCAATCAAAAATTGGATATTTTGGCTGAGCAGATTAATGCACATTATGCCGATAGCGACCGCCTATTGATGGTAGGTTTACTGAAAGGTTCTGTTGTTTTTATGGCAGATCTTTGTAGACGTATTAAAGGTCATGTTGAGATCGACTTTATGTCGGTATCAAGCTATGGCAACGAAATGAGCAGCAGCCGCGACGTAAAAATTCTGAAAGACGTGCAGTCTGAAATTCAGGGTCGTGATGTGTTGATCGTGGAAGATCTTATCGATTCAGGCAATACCTTAAACAAGGTACGCGATATGCTGATGATCCGTGAGCCAAAGAGCCTAGCGCTTTGTACGCTATTGGATAAGCCTGAGCGCCGTGAAGTTGACGTTCCTGTCGATTTCATTGGCTTCACTATCCCTGATGAGTTCATCGTGGGTTATGGTATCGACTATGCGGAGCAGTACCGTAACCTGCCGTATATCGCTAAAGTTGTACCGCTAGAAGACTAAATTTCAGCACTAAGTATAGGGTGCAGATATTATGGCTGTTATAACCAGCTGATATTCGCCCTTCTTAGGGATGTAATTTATCTATCGACTCCCGCAATCGCGGGAGTTTTTATTTACTTTTCAAATGGATTGGAATAACCATGGCAAATTCAGAAGCAGCCCTCGTTATTGACTCCCTAAAAAAAACCTATAAAGGCGGAGTCGAAGCAGTAAAGGGGATTAGCTTAACCGTTAATAAAGGTGACTTCTTTGCACTTTTAGGCCCAAACGGCGCAGGCAAATCGACCACCATTGGTGTGATTAGCTCACTGGTACAAAAGACTTCAGGCACAGTTTCTGTATTCGAACACGATATCGATAAAGAGCTTGAGCTGGCGAAGCTGTGTATCGGATTGGTGCCGCAAGAGTTCAATTTCAATCAATTTGAAACCGTACTGCAAATTGTAGTTAATCAGGCTGGCTACTACGGTGTTAAGCGCGATGTCGCGATGGCTAGAGCTGAAAAATACTTAAGTCAGCTAGATTTGTGGGAAAAGCGCAATAGCGCTGCTCGTGAGCTATCAGGCGGTATGAAGCGTCGTTTGATGATTGCCCGAGCCTTGATGCATGAACCTAAGCTACTTATTCTGGATGAGCCCACCGCAGGCGTCGATATTGAGCTACGCCGCTCGATGTGGACTTTCCTGACTGAGCTTAACGCTCAAGGGGTGACGATTATTCTGACTACCCACTACCTTGAAGAAGCTGAAATGCTGTGCCGTAATATCGGCATCATAGACAAGGGGGTGCTGGTGGAGTGTACCAGCATGAAGTCTTTGTTGAGCCGTTTGAATATGGAAACCTTTATTCTCGACATTAAAGAAGATCTCGACTCAGTGCCCGAGCTATCGGGTGTGCAGTGTCGCTTGAGCGATAGCCATACGCTAGAGGTGGATGTCGCTAAAGAGCAGGGGTTGAACAAGGTATTTGTCCAACTGAGCGAGCAAGGCATTCAGGTGCTATCGATGCGCAATAAGGCCAACCGCTTGGAAGAGCTGTTTGTTGAGTTAGTCGAGAAAGGTAAGCATAACGGAGATGTGAAATGAACATGAAAGCGCTGTATTTCACAGCTTTTAAAAGTATTTTAACCAAAGAAATCAACCGCTTTACCCGTATTTGGGTGCAAACCTTAGTGCCGCCAGCAATCAGTATGACGTTATACTTTTTGATTTTTGGTAATTTAGTGGGTAAGCGCATCGGTGAGATGGGTGGCGTCTCTTATATGGAGTTTATCGCCCCAGGTTTGATTATGATGGCGGTGATCACTAGCTCCTACTCCAACGTGGCATCGTCATTTTTTAGCGCTAAATTTCAGCGTAACCTCGAAGAGTTGATCGTCGCACCTGTGCCTCACTATGTGATTATTGCAGGCTACGTGGGTGGCGGTGTCGCTCGTGGTTTATGTGTCGGTACTATCGTCACCTTGGTGGCGATGTTCTTCGTCGATATCACTCTGCATCATGTCGGGCTAGTGGCGATAACCGTACTATTAACGGCGATTCTATTTGCCCTTGGCGGTTTGATTAACGCTGTATTTGCCAAGAGTTATGATGATATCAGTATCGTACCGACCTTCGTGCTAACGCCATTAACTTATTTGGGCGGTGTGTTTTACTCGTTATCATTACTGCCCGATTTCTGGCAGGGCGTATCAGCGCTAAACCCGGTGGTGTATATGATTAACGTATTTCGCTATGGTTTTCTAGGCTATGCAGACATGAGTGTGCCGTTATCAATCGGCATCATGGTAGCTTTCTGTGCAGCACTTTGGAGTGTTGCCTACTACCTGATCTCACGTGGTATCGGCTTGAGAAGCTGATCTCTTTTAAGCTTCATATTAAAACGCCAACAGCTTAAGCTGTTGGCGTTTTTGTTTGAAGCATTTGATAGCGCTTTATGGTGACTCTTGTTCGATAAAAACTACTATTTCAAATAGCTGGGCAATATTGTTTACGCTCAACTTGCTAGTGCAGCAGTGTCCAGCTTGGCTCGCGTGTAAACGCACCCAGTCTATTAGTGTAGCAATTGGCAGTTGTGGCGTGCATGGGCTTAGCAAGGTGTCAGATTCTATGTGATAGCTGGTGCCGTTAGTGTCGATAATAAATACGCCGTCGAGGGGACCAAGTAAACTCAACTGCTCGAAAAACTCCTCACTGGAAGTTAGGTAGATAAGCTCATCTTGCAGAGGCTGTTTAAGCAAAATAGGCCAAGTAAGCGAGTGGATATTCAAAGGATCTTGTCTCCTTGAGCTTGGACGCAGACCTAACTCGGTGTGGGGGGCTATACTTGCATTGAACCAGTCCGGACTTGAGGCAGAGATTAGCTGCTCCGCTCAACAAGTTTGGCTTAGATGATACCTCATGTCAGCCTTAGTATATCGCAGTTGTCTCTTTTTCTATTTGCAGCTTTCTATCGTTGAGTAACTCAATGGTGCCAGAATTAACCTTTACAAGCTGGTCAAAGTGCTGGTTCATCTCTTTCACTGACTCTTGGAATTCTGGATCGCTAGGTGCTTTTTTCTGCCAATAGCGGTCGCGCTCCAGTTTTTGCAGTTCACTGGCTCTGAGTATTTCGTAATAACTATTTTCTTGGCGCAGTCGATACATTTCGCTATCTAACAGCTGTAGTAGGCGCTTCTTTGAGATGGTTTTTTTGTTGAGCAGGGCTTGTAGCGGATCTTGGATCTCGATACGTTTATCTGAGTCCGTTTCTGTGGTGATCCCTAACTGGTATTCAATCTTGTGCTGGCGAAATTCTTCAGGGCATGACTGTTGACTAAAGACTATCTTGTCATCTTTTATACACTTAAAAATACTGTTTGCCTGTGCAGAACCCGCAAGAGCGAGGCAGAGAAAAGTGAAAATAACTTTCGCCATCCGGCTAACTATCCTTATTGACCGTTTAGTTGATACAAATGCATAGCTGTTAACAGCAAGTCTGGATCGAGAAATAATCACACACTGTTTTTTAATTAACAAGAATGCTTAACATTTAACAATAGAGCACACTATGGCTTAAGTTGACGCAGAACACCAGTTTTTTGACACTAAATAATTGCACTTTAAAAGTGTTGTGAACTCATATATATAGGCAAAAATAGCTTGGTGAATCTTGTGATTTATCTTATTGCGAGGAGGTCATGGAGCTATGGTGTAGCGCTAAGGTTTAGTGATACAGATTACGCTGACTTCAGTCATTCTTGATAGCTAAGTATCAATGATAAAACACCTATGATAAAACGATAAGACCACCGCCAGTTTGTAATGGGGGGCAATAAAAAACGGTTCAAAACTGTGTTTTGAACCGTTTAAATCTTGCCGTTAAATAGTCATAAATTGCTTTGTGACGAAAGACTATCTGCTAGTGGGCTAACTTGACCACTAAATTGTCAATAAGTCGTGTCGAGCCCATGTAAGCGGCGACTAAAATGACCAGTTCTTTATCGACAGCCGTTGCGATGGCAAAAGTATTGGCGTTTCTAACATCGAGATAATCGTTTCTAAAGCCGACATGCTCGAGTTCTGTTTGCGCCTTTGCGACCACATTCTCAATCAGTAAGCCCGCTTTAAGCGACACGCCCATTTTATCTAAGGTGCGCTTTATTTGCGACGCCTGATCTTTTTGCTCCGTCGTTAGGTAGCCGTTGCGAGAGCTCATGGCAAGGCCAGAGGCTTCACGTATCGTCTCAACGCCGACAATCTCAATTGGCATCGATAGATCTTCTACCATGGTGCGGATCACTAATAACTGCTGAAAGTCTTTTTGGCCAAAAACTGCAATGTCAGGCTGGACTATGTTGAACAGCTTGCAGACTATGGTGGCAACGCCTCTGAAGTGACCTGGGCGACTGGCGCCACAGAGTTCATCGGAAATGCTCGGCACTTCAACAAAGGTCTGTGCATCCATACCTTTTGGATAGATGATATCTGGCGTCGGGGTGAACAGTAACTCGGCACCGGCTTCAATGAGCGCAGCCTGATCATCGGCTAGGGTTCTTGGATAAGCATCAAGATCTTCATTTTGACCAAACTGCATTGGGTTAACAAAGATAGAAGCAACCACGTGATCGGCACGAGTCTTGGCCTCTTTAACTAAGGTGATATGACCTAAATGCAGGTTGCCCATGGTCGGGACAAAAGCAACGGTTTCGCCCTTTAGTCGCCATGCTGTTACTTGTTTGCGGATATCAGAGATAGATTGAGTCGTGATCATGGTTTTACTGCTCTGGTACTCAATTAAAGAATGGCTCTCAACTCATAGGTTGAGAGCGAGTGAATAGACACTAGTTAAAGGTGTGCTCGCTGCCAGGGAAAGTCCCTTCGGCCACTTCATCAATATAGGCACGAACAGCGGCGCGAATTTCACCTGTCTGCTTGAGGTAGTTTTTAGAGAAGCGTGGAATATAGCCGCTAGAGATCCCAAGTACATCGTGCATGACTAGGATTTGGCCGTCGGTATCTTTACCCGCCCCAATACCTATGACTGGGATTGTCAGAGCTTCGGTAATCGCTTTGGCTAGCGGTGCTGGTATGCATTCAACCACTAACAGCTGAGCGCCAGCGGCTTCTAGTGCCTTGGCTTCATCAAGAATTCGCTGAGCATTGTCGGCATCGCGACCCTGCACTTTAAAGCCGCCAAATACGTGGACAGACTGTGGCGTTAAGCCTAAGTGCGCGCAGACAGGAATGCCGCGCTCTGTCAGCATAGCTACGCTTTCGAGTAGCCATTTACCGCCCTCAACCTTGACCATATTTGCGCCCGCTTGCATCAGCGTAGTGGCATTCATCATGGTTTGCTCAGGTGTTGCATAACTCATAAATGGCATATCGGCAATCAGCAGAGCGCGCTCAATACCACGACGAACGCAACGTGTGTGGTAGGCAATATCGTCGACTGTCACTGGCAGGGTATCGCTATGTCCTTGCAGTACCATCCCCATCGAATCACCGACGAGTAGTACGTCAATGCCTTCGCTATCGAACGCGCCGGCAAAGCTGGCGTCATAGGCAGTTAATGCGGTGAACTTCTTCCCTTCCTGCTTGAAGGTACGTAGTGTAGAACTTGTAATTTTGGACATAATGGTAACTTTCTAACCCAATTTGTGAAGTGGTTGTAGGCCAATATGGGCTCACTTCAATGATCTCGGTGTTAAACCCTTTTATTACGGATGCGAATTATACTAACAGAAAATCACAACGGCCGAATGTCACTTATTCAGCAGTCAGAGCTTGAGCTAACACTAGCTCGGATCTTAATGACTCGTTGAGCAAACTTGAAAGCGGAGTATTGTCTGGCAAGATAAGCTCTGGTGCAATATCCGCAAGCGGTACCAATACGAAACTGCGATCACGCATCCCATAATGGGGCACGGTCAAGCGAGGGGTATCGATAAGCTGCTTGTCATAAAGCAATAGATCTAAATCGAGCGTTCTCGGTCCCCAGCGTAGTTCTCTAACTCGGCCTTGCAGATTTTCAATACTCTGCAAGGCATCGAGTAACGCAATAGGCGATAGCATGGTTTGAAAGCCTGCTACGGCATTGACGTAATCTGGCTGCTCGACGTCACCCATAGGGGCGGAGCGATAATAGGGGGAAACGCTGAAGGAATCTGCATTCGCCAGACTCAACAATGCATCACAGGCATTATCGAGCTGGCTAATTGGATCGGCTAAGTTAGCGCCTAACGCGACATAGACTTGCGCCATTATTCTGCAGATTTTGGTGCCGCTTTAGCACTTGGCTTACGGCGACGACGTTGGTTAGAGTTGCGGTTACGGCCACCTTTATTGGCTGAGCGAGCAATCACATTACGTTGATCTTCATTGCCTTCGACAAAGCTCTTCCACCACGCGGCGCTCTTAGCTAAAACACCACCTTCGGCATGGGCGCGAAGCAATAAGAGATCGTATGCGGCTCTAAACTTAGGATGTTCGATAAATCTAAAGGCCTTGGTGCCTTTGTTTCGGTCGAATCTAAGTTGTAATTGCCAAATATCTTTAGTGATAGTGCTAAAGCGGCGTGGAACACTAATGGTTCGGCATTGCTGCTCCATGACATCACCCATGGCTGCATTATATGCGTCGTAAGAGCTTAGGCCGCTTTCCAGTGCGATATCGTCTGCGCGTTGGCTTAATGGGTACCAAAGTAGCGCCGCATAGAAGAAGGCTGGAGTAACCGGCTTATCTTGCGCAATGCGCTCATCGGTACTTGCCATCATTTCTTGTATTAATTTAGCGGTTTCACCGTTTGGATATTCTTTTAACAGTGCTTCAACCTGAGGAAATAGTGGCTCAAATAGACCAAATTCTCGCATCATATGGTAGTTTTCAAGCGCTTTTCCTGCGAAAAACAGCTTCAATACTTCTTCATACATACGCGCGGCAGGAATATCTTTAAGCAGATGCGCTAGGCCTTTAATTGGCTCGGCAGCCTTAGGTTCAATGCTCATATCTAGCTTAGTCGCGAAACGCACTGCGCGAAGCATACGCACAGGATCTTCACGGTAGCGAGTCTCTGGATCGCCAATCAAGCGGATAGTGCGCGATTCTAAATCTTGTAATCCACCGCCATAGCTGTGAATAGAGAAGTCGCTAATGTCGTAATACAGTGCGTTAACGGTAAAGTCACGACGCTCGGCGTCTTCATCTATGCTGCCGTAGACATTGTCACGCAGTAGTCGACCTGACTCATTCGTCTTAGAGATCTTTTCGCCGCTATCGACGTGGTGTCCCCGCAGGGTAGCAACCTCAATTACATCGCGTCCAAAAACGATATGAGCGAGGCGGAAGCGGCGACCAACGAGTCGGCAGTTACGGAACAGACGCTTGATCTCTTCTGGTGTCGCATTGGTAACTACATCGAAATCTTTCGGTTGCAAGCCCAATAAGATGTCGCGTACACCACCACCGACTAAATAGGCTTTAAAGCCTGACTTATGTAGTCGATAGAGTACTTTGATCGCATTTTCACTGATCTGTCTGCGAGAAATTGCGTGCGCATTTCTAGGCACGACCTCTAGACTAAGACCTGTCTGTGTGTGTTCTTCAGCTTTTGGACTATCTTCAAAAAGCTGTTTACAGAATTGGCTAATACGGCGAAAAATGGGACACCTCTGATTTGGATCTTAATTTGGGTAAAAACAAGTGGGCTATGATAACTCAATTAAAGCTTAATGAGTATACGATTGAGCTCACGTATCAAGGAGTATTTCCGATTGTTTAGGTACCTTCGAGAGATCAAATTGACTCACGGCCTGTTCAATCATCTTACTGACCTGAGATTCAGCTATCACAGGCTGTTGACCTAAGAAGGCTAAAGCGGCGTTAATACTGGCTTGTGGGTGCTGGTTATCGATCGCGGGCGCATGATTTTGCTTAGATAGCTTTCTACCTTTTTCGGCGCAGGCTAACGGCAGGTGCAACCACTGTGGTGCTGGCGCTTTGAGGATCTGATACAAGCTCTCTTGTCGACAAGTTGGCTCAAGTAGATCGCAACCTCTGACGACTTCGGTAATTTGCTGATGAATATCATCGAGTACCACCGCCAACTGATAAGCATATAAACCATCACTGCGCTTGATAATAAAGTCTTCGGCCGCAAATGCGCTATCGACTGACACTCGTCCCATATGCTGATCGACAAAATGCTCGACGCCAAATGGATTGCGTACTCGAATAGCCCCTTGGCTGAGTGGCTCTAATCGCTGGCCGCAACGGCCATCGTAACTGCCGCCCATAGCTTGGATCTGCTTGCGGGTGCACTGACAATAATAGGCTTGATTATCTTGTAGTAATTGTTCAATGCTAGCTTGATATACGTCAAGGCGTTGGCTCTGATAGAGCACCGTCTCATCCCACTCTAGGCCATAGGCTTCAAGGGTTTTCAAAATGGCACTGCTTGCGCCTGCAATTTCACGTGGCGGATCGATGTCTTCGATACGAACCAACCATTTGCCGCCTAAGGAGCGGGCACGCAAAAAACTGCCGAGGGCAGCAATCAATGAACCAAAATGAAGAGGGCCAGATGGGGAAGGCGCAAATCGGCCTATATAAGGAGTCGTGTTAAGCATTTACTGACGCCAAAAGCAAAAGAGCGGAGCCATAAGCTCCGCACCTTAAGATAGCATTTAGCCTGCCATCTGCTTTTCTTTGATCTCAGCTAACGTTTTACAGTCAATACACTGATCGGCTGTAGGACGTGCTTCTAATCGACGAATACCGATTTCGATGCCACAAGATTCACAGAAGCCGAAATCGTCTTCTTCAATCTTTTGCATTGTCTTTTCGATCTTCTTAATCAGCTTACGCTCTCTATCACGCGCACGTAATTCTAAGCTGAACTCTTCTTCCTGAGCTGCGCGGTCGACAGGATCTGGGAAATTAGCGGCTTCGTCTTGCATGTGATTCAGAGTGCGATCAACTTCTTCACGCAATTGGTTACGCCAAGCTCCAAGAATAGTCTTAAAGTGACCCAATTGGGCGTCGTTCATGTACTCCTCACCTGGTTTTTCCTGGTAAGGATCTACACCTGCAATAGCGAGCACGCCAAGTTTTTTAGTGCCTTCAGGCATAACGCATCTCCTGTTAATCATTTGCGTTGTAGGGCGTCTTTTAATAACGGCCGCTATCTATATCAGAAAGCTTTGAACTAGGCAAATAATTTGTGGTAATTGGCTTCTATTCTTTGACTATGTCCGCTATTAAGAACAATTTCAACCATACAGGGCGAATTAGATTTTAACCGGACAGGATTTAACCAGAGTCGCCCCCGAGGGCGATGAGTCGGTGCTATAGGCGATTATCTCGACACCTTTGCAATAAGCCTCACTGAGTAACTGGGCATATTCAGCATCGATATGCGCCGCAGCTTGAACACTATTTATGCCCGAATGCTGAACAACAAATAGCAATACCGCGCGTTGTCCTTGCTCCACCATCTCCATCAGTTCGCGCAGATGTTTTTGTCCCCTAGCTGTCACGGCGTCAGGAAAGTAGCCTTGTCCCTCTTCTAATAAAGTACAACTTTTGACTTCTATATAGCAGTTGGGCTTTTCTGTATCCTCAAGCAAGATATCGATACGGCTGTTTTCACTGCCGTATTTCACTTCTCGCCGCAGAGAATCGTAGCCCTGTAATTCAGTAATGACACCTGCTTGAATCGCCTCTTCTGCCAGTGCATTGGCGCGACCAGTATTGATGCCAATGATGTGGCCATCTGGGGTTTGGGCTAACTCCCAGGTGCGGCTGTATTTACGTTTAGGGTTATCAGAGGTAGAGAACCAGACTTTCTCACCGGGAAATAAGCAGTTCTTCATCGAGCCAGTATTAGGGCAATGAATGGTGACCTGTTCGCCATTGTCTATGGTGATATCAGTTAAAAAGCGTTTATAGCGTTGGATTAACACGCCAGTTTCGAAAGAGGGACTAAATTCCATATAGATGTCTGTGTTGAGCTGCTTTGTGCCTAGGTTAGCAAAATTTGCCTTAGCTGTGGCAAGTGTTTGCTGCAGCTTTAATTAGAACAAGACTGATGACATCGAGCAAAACAGAGCGATATCAAGGGGCGCTTAATTACCTGTCTCAAAATGCTGCCACTATTATAGTCCTGCTGTTATGACTATCGTCTTTAGATATGGTCAGGGATCCAGTAGACTGCTTGCACTAAAAATAGGCTGGTTGTGGGTAATAGCGGCGGTAAGCAGCGGTTATTGGCAACATCGATTTATATAATAAGGACCTAGCATGACGGATTTTATGAAAGTGACACTAACTAACGAACCTGCTGCAGCTCATTGGGGCAGAGCAGATGTGACCTTTCAAGGGGAGTTAGCCTCTATTCATATGATAGAGGGCGATGCTTTGCTTCATGTACAGCAAGCGGCACGTAAGTTAGAACAGCAAGGCGTGACTAAAGTCGCCCTTGCTGGTGAGCTATGGAGCTTAGATCTGCAGTGGGCTTTTGCACAAGGGTTTGCCACAGCGCTTACCACCCCCATTATTGAATGGACTGGTGACGGTGCGACTCAGGCGTTGTTAGCGAGCCGGCTTGAAAGTGCGACATTTGCTCGTCACCTGATTAATGAAACACCTGAAAACTTATCACCTGTGGCGCTAGCGACTCAAGCGGCTAAATGGCTTAGCGATATCGGCGGTGACAAGGTGAGCTATCGCATTATTGAAGGC
Source organism: uncultured Shewanella sp. (assembly GCF_947497935.1). GTDB lineage: Bacteria > Pseudomonadota > Gammaproteobacteria > Enterobacterales > Shewanellaceae > Shewanella. The sequence goes on along the minus strand of NZ_CANMIO010000004.1, from coordinate 181,858 downwards.
GAAGCACTATTAACAGAGAAGTGGATTGGTATTCACGCTGTAGGCCGCGGCAGTGAGCGTCCACCTGCGCTGCTTGAGTTAGACTTTAACCCATTAGCGAGTGACGCCGATGTCTCTGTTGCCTTAGTTGGTAAAGGGATCACCTTCGACTCTGGCGGATATAGCATTAAAGGCTCTGAAGGCATGCTTGGCATGAAGTGTGATATGGGCGGCGCGGCGACGGTGACTGCGGCTTTAGGTCTTGCAATGAAATCTGGCCTTAACAAGCGAGTAAAATTGTTCTTATGCTGCGCGGAAAACCTCATCAGTGGTCATGCTTACAAGCTTGGTGACATTCTAAAATATAAGAATGGCGTCACAGTAGAAGTGGTCAATACCGATGCTGAAGGTCGCTTGGTACTGGCCGATGGTTTACAAGCTGCCTCAGAAACAGGCGCGCCAGTGATTATCGATGCAGCGACCCTTACGGGCGCAGCGGTTATGGCTGTAGGTACTAACTACAACGCTATTTTCTCACCTAAGCCTGAGATGCTAGCGTTGGCACAACAAAAAGCAATGGCAGTGGGTGAGCGTGTTTGGCCGCTACCATTGGACCCTTGGCATAAAGATAACTGCCCAAGTGCCTATGCCGATACGGCAAACAGTCGCCCGATGAAAGGTGGTGGAGCCGGTGGTGCATCGAATGCAGCAGGCTTCCTATGGCGCTTTGTCGCCCCAGAAGCTAACTGGTTACATATTGATTTAGCCTCGGCGTTTTCGGACTCGGGTGATCACCTATGGGCTCCTGGCGCGACGACCCACGGGGTATTAACTATCGCCGGTCTATTAGAAGACTAATAACAAAACTAATAACTAAAACTAATAATCAGAGTTAGTAACCAGTGTTAGTGGCTAGTGCTAATAACCAATACTAAAGCCTGATATAAAAGCCTGGAATAGATGCTTAGTAAAGAAAGCTAATACAAATGGCCAATATTTAAGTTTGGGCAAGCAGGCTAGTATAGTCTCAGTCCGTGTTAGTAATAAGCCTCGCGATAGCGGGGCTTTTTCTTGTCCACATTTTTACGATAAGGCCAGGCGTGTATCGTTATCTAGATTGATTCGACCTCATCACTGTTTACTCAAAGGTGAGCTTTAATGCATTATATATGCATGTTTTTTTTTACGCCAATTAAGGACTTGTGTACATGCTGCTAAGTTTTAGTGAATTCTCCATAGACAGTGAAACATTAGAACTGAACGTTGATGGGGATTGTCTCGCTATCGATGAGCGGAATATGACTCTGTTGGCTATGTTGGCAGAGCGCTACCCCGATCACTGTAGCAAACAGGAGTGTTTAGACCTCATCTGGCAAGGCACGGTCGTATCTGATATGTCTTTATCTAAGCTGGTGTCTGATACACGCAAGCTTTTCTGTAAGGCGGGCTATCAAGGGCCGCTTATCCAGACCGTTCACGGTCGCGGTTATCGATTAGAGCATCAACTTGGTAAGCAGCTTCTCGCCAAGACCCAAATAGAGCTTGAGCCACAAGCAAGCTCGCAATCTGAAAGCCATAGCCATAGCCATAGCCATAGCCACAGTATTAATAATGAAAGACGAACTCGGGTTCGGCGTGAAGTCGATAGAAGTGTTGAAGTCGTTGAGTCGATAACGATGCAAGATCCCGAACCCGACATTGAAAACTCCCAAGCTAAAAAAGAGAGCCCTAAACGTATAACTCAAGCTTCTGGTTGGGAGCTACTCGCTAAGGCACTAATCGCATTGCTGCTGATATTAGGGTTATTTTTTCAGTTTTGGCAGGGGGAAGCCTCAAATTCAGAAGCCAAAAAACAATTGGCCTACAGTGAACCCCACAATGCCGACGGTCGTGTATTGTGGGTCGATGATCACCCCGAAAATAATCTCGTCGAAAAAGCCTACTTAGAGCAGAAGAACATCGGTGTTTATAACACAGTAACCTCAGAAGAGGCCTTGATGCTACTGTCCATGTATCACTATCAAGCTGTGATTTCTGATATGGGGCGCCACGGTGACTCGTTGGCTGGGTTGAAATTATTGCAGGCTATTCGGGCCAAGGGCGATAAGACGCCGTTTTACCTCTATACCTATGTGGAGTCGCCGGGACTGGTCGAGGCAATATCTGAAAGCGGTGGCCAAGGCGTCGTGCTTGATTCAGAGTCTCTTTATCAATTGCTGTTAGGTGATATCGCAACTGATAAATAGTTAAATCATTAAAATTCAAAACTTTTCAAACAATTTCAAACTTTGTCTGTGGGTAATTGTGTGAGCCTGTGATACCAATAGAGTTAACGAATTGATGAAGGCTGGATTGGTTAGTTTGCCGCGACTCCAGCTGTTCTCTATTAGCAATTCAGGCTGTAGTTAAATCGCCGTTCTCTGAATTGCTTAAACAGTTCTTCGATTAGCCACCTAGAGAGAGGTGGCCTTTTTTTGCCTGTTCGTCTGCTCGCTTTTGACGTTAATCGCTAAAGCCATCTTGAATAAACAGATGCTTAGTTTGATTGAAGTTGCTTTCACTGCAGCTAACAAAATCAATTGCATACTGAGCATTATCGAGTCTGAACTTTTCAGTTTTAGCAATTTCATACTCATTCATCACGATATTCATCGCTTCTTGAGTCCACTCAGGCTCGCCGGTACCAATTTTAACTTCTGGCGGATCGTAGTGGGTGATCATCCAGTTTTGCAGTGCTTCGGCATCAATTTCGCCTAGCTTCCAAGACGTCAGTAGGGTAAGCAATTGTGCTTTGGTGATTTCGGTTGTTTCCATGGTTATCTCAAATAGCTAGAACTTAATGCTGCATAGGGTAGCCTAGATTTTATAAAGCAGCTAGATAAGACTTAAACCAGAGCCCAAGAGTAAAGTGTTGGGGATATTCGACGTGGCCTTGCCACTTATCAGGCTACGCCTGACCTCTAAGTTAGACTGCGTCTAACAACTAACCTCGTGGCGCTTCGCCCACACCCGAGCCAAGGGGGAAAGCGCTTGCCCCCTTAGCGAACCCTCAGCGCCCCAGACGAAGTTACATGCATTAGATACGGACCTCATACTCCAATAAAAATCGCCTAACGGCTCAGATGGGACATCCATGTCCCCCCGAGCCTGAACCATCATCCATGATGGTTCCACGGCATTATTTTAGATTAAGAGCCATCTGCGTACTTCGGCAACTTCGATGGGGAATTGGTGTTTCCTGTAAATATTATGTGATTGTTCAGTCTTTCGTTTTTTGTTGATAGCTAAATGGGTAAGATGATTGTGCTTTTCTAACTCAGTGTAGATACGGCTTAGGCCTTCGAAAACATGGATGTTTTCGCAGAGCGGTCAGGGATGACGTAAAGCGTGCCTAAGAAGTGTCTGCACATGCGCTGGCTGCAGGCCATTGGAACCACGGTTGGTTGAATGTAAGTTTTGCTTAATGACATAAGTATGATGTGGTCAACAGTGTTGGGGATATTCGACCCAATGTGGGAACCTAGATAAGACTTAAACAGGTGCGATTATGATGGTGCTAGCGTTAAGCTCAGATAAGGCTTAAACCAGAGCCCAAGGGTGAAGTGTTGGGGATATTCGACCCAATGTAGGGATCTGGGTAAGGCTTAAACCAGATCCCATGAGTGAAGTATTGGATATTCTACTCCGTTAGGGCCGGGATAAGACTCGAATAGCTGCAGTTTTGATGGCGCTAAGGTTAAGGGGCTATAGTCGATTCCTGTTACCTCTGACTTGGCTTTTCGAGAAAGGGTGATGTGGGGATTATAGTCATGTTCACTGCAATGTAAGCCAAGTTCGCTTGCAAGGCTTTGGCTATCGAGCGCGAGTTGGCGTAGGCGATTATCACTGGCAGCCCCCCTAAGGCAGAGGACTTTAGGTTTAGCCCAGTGGCTTATGGTATCGAGAGTGACGCTAAACTTTGGTTTATGTAGACGGTTAACCTTATCGATAAGTGCTGTAAGCTGAGCAGGAGTCGCGGCGCCTAAGAAGGCTAAGGTCATATGCAGGTTGGTGCTAGGCACGAGGCGGACATTTTTAGGAAGCTGCGCCTGAATCGCGGTTACCGCCTTAGTCTGGCTTTGATTCAGCGAAAAACCTAAAAAAACACGCTTGGTTTGAGTTGGCATATTAGGCTCCTGATGTTTGAAGTAAAGGTGCTAGCGCGAAGGTTGCTTCAAGCAGTTTATACTGATTGGTATTAGTTTAGGCTCACTTTTAGAGTACACTAGTTGGCAATTGATTCACCTTTATTCATGCTTGCTTGAGCGCTTAATTGGGCGTAATTCCCCCCAAGACTCTCAGCGCATGGCATATTCGATAATAAGAGTAACAGATCCTCTCGTGACATCTTTACCTATACATGCACTGCTACAACCGCTGCGTGACGCATTTACTTGTTGTCAGCAGGTGATCCTCGAAGCGCCGACCGGCGCGGGTAAGTCGACCGCTCTACCACTGGATATGCTTAACTGGTCTGAGATCAGCGGTAAGATCTTGATGCTAGAGCCTAGGCGAGTGGCTGCACGCAACGTGGCGCAATATATTGCTAAACAGCGTGGTTGTGAGCTGGGCAGCGAGGTGGGTTACCGCGTTAAAGGCGATACCCGAGTCTCGGCCAATACACGCTTAGAGATTGTGACCGAAGGGGTCTTGACCCGAATGATCCAGCAAGACCCTGAGTTGACTGGGATCGATATGGTGATTTTCGATGAAATTCATGAGCGTCATCTCACTACCGATCTTGGTCTGGCCCTCGCACTAGAGATCCAAGCGAGCTTTCGTGAAGACTTAAAGATCCTCGCCATGTCAGCGACTCTGTCTGGCCTGCCTCTAAGTGGGTTAATGCCTGAGGCCAAATTACTCAAGAGTGAAGGCCGCAGCTTTCCTGTTGAACATAGCTATGCCGCCGTGCCCAATCAGAGTCACTGGATTGAGCATATGGCTAAGGTGATAGTGGCGAGTCTGAGTGAGCATACTCAAGGCTCCTTACTGGCCTTTTTGCCGGGACAAGGAGAGATTAATAAGCTACACGGTATTCTCAGTTCACGTCTCGATTCAAATGTTTATCTCATCTGCCCGCTATATGGCAGCTTGAGTGCTAGGGCGCAAGATCTCGCGATAGCACCCGCTGCAAACGGAATACGTAAGGTGGTACTCGCCACTAACGTCGCCGAGTCGAGTTTAACTATCGAAGGTATTACTCAAGTGATCGATTCTGGTTATAAGCGTCAGGCCAGATTTAATCCCAAAACCGGTGTGACTCGTTTATCACTGAAGCGAATTAGTCAGGCGTCGGCGGCGCAGCGCGCGGGTCGTGCAGGGCGTTTGATGGCAGGCTTTTGTACTCGACTATGGAGTCAAGAGGAGCATGGGCGTTTACTCAAAGCCGATGAGCCCGAAATAGTCCATAGCGATCTACTCTCTATGGTGCTAGACGCCGCCTTTTGGGGCGTTAAATCACTTAATGAGCTACCTATGCTCACCGCGCCATCAGCAGCTAATGAAAATGTAAGTTGGCACTTACTTCAGGCTATGGGTATGGTCAACGAATCGCGCTTAATTACTCATCATGGCCGCGAGGCGCACAAGCTAGGTTGCAACCCAAGACTTGCGCATATGCTATTGATGGCGAAACAAAGTGCTGAGGATAATCAAGATCTTAATCTTGGACTGTTAGCCTGTATCTTAGCGGGAACCCTTGAGGCTCGAAGTCGAAGCCGTCAGGGAGCGGATATCAGCCGATACCTGAACGAAGCGCTGCAGGGGGAGTCGCAAAAACAGATCCGCAATTGGGTTAAGACCTTAGGGTTACCGGCTCTAGGGCAGCTTGATTTAACCCAAGTGGCTCGCAATGCTGCTAGTGATGATATTGCCATGCTATTGGCACTTGCTTACCCAGACCGCATTGCTAAAGCCCGTGGAGTGAGTGGTTATCAACTGGCGAACGGCAGTGGCGTGGAATTAGCCAATGACGACGCATTATCGGGTTCGGTTTGGTTAGTGGTTGCAGACCTGCAAGAAACTGAAGGGCGTAGCCAAGGTAAAGTGTATTTAGCTGCGCAGCTTAACCCACAGTTATTTGACTCTGAGTTGGCATCTTTGGTCATTAGCCAAGAGTATGCTGGCTGGGATGAAGTAAAGGGACGTTTCTTCGCCGAGAAGCAGCACAAAATAGGTGAGATCTTACTCACTAAGACAGCTATCAATAACCTAGATAAGCGGCTTATCAAGCAGGCACTCCTTGAGCAAATCAGGCTCAAAGGCTTGGCATTAATGAACTTTAATGAGGCTTGTCAGCAGCTGCAACAGCGAGTGGCATTAGCCAGACAATATTGCCCAGAATACGGCTGGCCTGCACTCGATAATGACAGCTTGTTAAGTGAGTTAGATAGCTGGCTCGCGCCTTATTTAGATGAGGTGCGCAGTCTTGCACAATTACAGCAATTAGATTGTTATACTCTGCTGCTCAATCTTTTACCTTGGGAGTTGCAGCAACAACTTGAAGGCTTACTTCCAAGAAAGTGGCCGATGGCCACAGGTTCTAGCGTTAAAATCGAGTATGATGCCACAGGTCGAGCACTACTAAGTGTGAGGCTGCAAGAAGCGCTGGGAATGCAGCAGAGTCCTAGACTCGCACAGGGCAAGTTAGTGGTCACCATGGAGCTATTGTCTCCGGCCCATAGGCCGCTTGCGTTAACCGCCGATCTTGAAAGCTTTTGGCAAGGGCCGTACGAGCACGTGAAGAAAGAGATGAAAGGGCGCTACCCAAGGCACTTATGGCCCGATGATCCGGCTAACACTCAACCGACCAAATTTACTAAAAAGAAGACGTTTAGCTCGCAATAAGCTTGAGCACGTCGCGGAAGTATAATGACAGATAAAGCTACACCTAAAGCGGCCACCAAAAAAGCGCCTGCGAAAAAGAGAGCCACGGCTAGAAAACCGAGAGCAAAGAAGTCGACCCCGAAGAAAGTACCTTCGAGTTGGGGCAAGAAGATCTGGTCTATCAGCTGGAAGCTTGGCTTAGTTGTTGCTGTGGCAGTTGCGTCTTATGGTATCTATCTAGACCAGATAATTGCCCGCAAGTTTGAAGGTCAGAAATGGCATCTTCCAGCACAGGTGTTTAGTCGCTCAATGGCGCTATATCCTGGAGCCGCGGTCAGCCATGGTCAGCTGATGTCTGAGCTTAAACTGCTTGGCTACCGTAAGGTTGCTAATCCACGTCAGGTGGGCGAGTTCTCAGCTTCGAAGACAAAGATTGACCTCTGGCGTCGACCATTTTTGCATCCTCAAGGGGATCAGGTTGAACAGAGGGTGATGATCACCTTCGACAGTAACGGTGTCGTGTCAGTTGCCCGTAACAGCGATAAGCGGCAACTTGCGGTATTCCATCTTGAGCCTGTGCTGCTGGACAGGATCATTACGGGGGATGGTGAAGACAGGCTGTTTGTGCCAACCAAAGATCTGCCAAAATCGATTGTTAACGCGCTTATCTTAGTGGAAGACCGTAGTTTCTATCAGCACCATGGAGTCAATCCATTTGCTATTTTGCGTGCGGCCATGGTGAACATCAGTGCTGGGCGTACAGTGCAAGGCGGCTCGACCCTGACGCAACAGTTAGCGAAGAACTTTTTCCTTTCCAGTGAGCGTTCGATTACTCGTAAGGTGCGCGAAGCACTGATGGCGATCATTATCGATTTTCGTTACGAGAAAGATGAGATCTTAGAGGCCTACCTCAACGAAGTGTACATGGGGCAAGATAAGGCCCGTGGCGTACACGGTATGGGCTTGGCTTCACAGTTCTATTTTGGGCGTCCGATCGCCGAATTAACTGTGCCGCAGCAGGCATTCTTGGTCGCCGTGATCAAGGGACCTTCCTACTACAATCCATGGCGTTACCCTGAGCGTGCTCAAGAACGACGCGATTTAGTATTACGCTTGCTGATGGAGGCGGGGGATCTGAATGTGGCGCAGTATCAAGCTGCAGTCGAGTCGCCACTAGGACTTAGAAAAGCCAACAAGTCAGTGCATCAAAAGCTGCCGGCATTCTTTTCCGTGGTAAAACATGAACTCGCCAGTCGCTACGGCGATGCTTTGCTGCAGCAGTCAGGGGTTAAGGTTTACACCACGTTGGACCCTATGGCTCAAGAAGCCGCCGAGAAAGCCGTTGAACAAACCTTGAAGCAGCTGGGTAAAAATGATGAGAGTTTACAGGTCGGTATGGTGCTAACCGATAAATACTCAGCCGGTATTGCCGCTATGGTTGGCGATAAAGTACCAAGCTATCAGGGCTTTAATCGCGCCGTAGAAATTCGCAGACCGATAGGCTCGTTAATCAAACCATTTGTCTATGCAACGGCATTGACCCAAGGCGATAAGTATAATTTGGTGTCGCCGTTAAAAGATCAGCCGATTACCCTTAAGAATGATCAAGGCAAGACCTGGTCGCCACAAAATGTGGATAAGCAGTTCCGTGAGCAGGTGCCGCTATTAACCGCATTTAAAAAATCGATGAACGTGCCGACGGTAAACTTGGGCATGGCGATTGGTGTGGGCAGTGTGGCAACGACGCTGGATAAGGCTGGCTGGCATGAAAAGATCCCTGAGTACCCATCGATGTTGCTCGGTGCGGTCAATGGCTCGCCCTTGATGGTCGCGCAGGTGTTTCAAACTATTGCTGACGATGGGCGTTATCGCCACTTGAATTCGGTGACCACTGTACTGGATTCGAATAATCAGCCGCTAACGGCCTCACGTCCTCAGGCGAGTCAAGCTATCCCGAGCGCGAGTAATTACTTGGTTAAATATGCCATGACTCAAGTGGTTGAATCTGGCACGGCTAGACGCCTAGGTAGCTCATATCCATACGTGACCTTGGCGGGTAAGACGGGTACCAGTAATGACTCGCGAGACTCCTGGTTTGCAGGCTTCGATGAGCGGAACGTGGCGGCTATCTGGGTTGGCCGAGATGATAACGGCAAGACAGGGCTCTACGGCAGCAGTGGCGCGATGGCTGTTTATCAAGCCTTCCTTAACAACCGAGCGCCTCTTAGTTTACGAATGGCGCCAGTCGATGGCGTAGTCCAAGGCTACTTTGAGCGCGATACGGGTAAAGCGCAGGAGCCACAATGTGCCAATGTGGTCAAGGTGCCAGCCCTGAGAGAAAGCTATCAGCCAGCGGTTAACTGCGGTGAACCGCTACCTTGGTGGAAGAAGTTGATTGGTGGTTAACCTAAACGCGAGAGCAGAAAGCGCTCTGCCTCTCGCGTTAGTATTTGAGTGATAAATCTTTTAAATGGGTTACTGCTAGGTAATAGACTGTTCGTTTCAAACTGGAGCTTTAAGTGTATGGCTAAGCCCTTTCTTCCCGATACGTTCGAACCGCCACGGTGTTTTGAGTCGAGTGACTTTTACTTCAGAGAGTTAGAAGAGCGAGTCGCTGAACAAGATTTTGAAGCAGTAGCTTCTAGTCAAAAACGTCTACAAGGCATATTTGGTCCAACTTCAGATTGGCCCAGAAGCGATTTTACACTGGCTGAAAACAGATTGAGCCTACAGGTGCATAAACGTGAATTTGAATCTCGCGAGGCATTTGCCTACTCGGTGTTTAACAAAGCGAAAGATAAGTGCCTAGGCTCGATATACATAGATCCCAGTCAGTCTGCTAACTATGATAGCGAAGTATATCTATGGATGAGAGACGACAGCATCCACTTAGATGCGTTACTTTATCAGACTGTTATCGATTGGCTTGTTGAAAGTTGGCCTTTCGCCAAAGTGACATTTCCCGGAAGAGCTATCTCATGGGGCGAGTGGCATAAAGAGCTATACTCGCAGCGAGACTCTCAATAAAGAGAGCTTTCGCTGCTAACCTAGTTAATCCACTTTAGCTCAAAGAATCGCTGCTCAAACAATAGCAGCTTAATGCATAGCGGCTTTAAAAGTGGCCACTGTGTGAATAGATTAAATGGTATTCGTGACCGTCAGTGCCGCTCGGCGCGCCTGCAGCAAGAAGAACAGCGGCACCAAGGCGAGGACAATTAACAGCATTGCCCAGTTGCCATTTTGAATCACGCCATAGCGCGCGGCTATGATACTGCCTAGCAGGGCACCACCACCAATTCCCACATTAAATAGGCCTGAGTAGATAGCCATGGCCACATCGGTCGCATCTGGCGCAAGTTTTAAGGCTTTAGACTGCAAAGATAGACACATCAACATCATTCCCGTGCCCCATAAAATACACAGTGGCAGCAATAGCCAAATCTGGCTCGCTACGAATGGCAACATGGCCATGCAACAGCCTAAAATGGCGATAGCTAGGATTAACAGTTGTTGAGCATATTTGCCTTGATAGCGACTAAATAGCCCACTGCCGATTAAGCCTGCAGCACCAAAGGTTAGCAGGATCATGGTGGTGATATTCGCCGAGTAGCCAAAGTGTTCCTGCAGTAACGGTTCTAAATAGGTGTAAACGCTGTAGTGCGCGGTTACCAATACGATAGTAAGCAGATACAACCAGAGTAGGGCCTTGTTACGAGCCAATGAGGGAAGGCTGCGCCAGCTTCCTCCATGGGTTGCTGGAAGGCTTGGCAGGCCACGCCAAAGTAGTAACATCATGGCTAAGGTCAGTAAGCCTATGATGGCGAAGATACTGCGCCAACCCACGAGTTGGCCTATCACTCGGCCTAATGGAATACCGAGCACAAGAGCCAGTACGCAACCTGTGGCGAATATGCTTAGCGCCTTTGCGCCTTGACTGCCAGGGGCTAAACGTACCACCAGTGCTGGAGCTATAGCCCAAAATAGCGCGTGAGTTAATGCGATACCTGTACGGCCTGCGAGCAAGATCTCATAGGTCGGTGACCAAACGCAGATCCCGTGACTGATAATGAAAACAGCCATTAACCCTAGCAGAAGTTTCTTGCGCTCGAAGCGAGCAAACAATAGCACGGCAGGCAAGGACGCAAGCGCGACCACGGCGGCATAAACCGACAGCATAGGACCTACAGCCACTGCGCTCATATTAAAGCTTTGGCCAAGGGCGGCTAAGATGCCGACCGGTACAAATTCTGTCGAAACAAAAACGAATGCGGTGAGTGCCAGTAAAAAGACAGGAGCCCAAGCAATAAGGCGCTGTTTCATTGCGTTTTACATCCAAGATCAAAAGGGCGGCAAGTCTACGCCCAAATCGCATTTTTGGCGAGATAGGAAGTGATAGCTAGCATGAAAAATGTTTAATTTGTGAGCAGGGAGGCAGTTTTAAAAGAAGGGGCTAGATCCTAGGGCGCTTCGCTTCGAGGACGGGCTAAAGCCCTGCTAGAAAAAGAAAAAGAAAAAGCAAAAAATCACTACCTTTTGGTTTGCCATGCTTTTCCCGTCTGGGCTTTTCCCTGAAACAGATTCTAGCCTGTGACGGCATAAATGCCGACCTACAATGATACCGCCTTAGCTTGTACCGTCTTTTTTCACTAGAACCTAGAACCTAGAACGCTTCGCTGCTAGAGCGGACTTTAAACATCAGCTTCTAGGACGCTTCGCTTCGAGGACGGGCTAAAGCTCTGCTAGAAAAAGCAAAAGAAAAAACAAAGAATCACTACTTTATGCCGCTTTCCGCTTTATCTCTAAGCGCAGCGATCGGTAAGTGACGCAGTCACGTTCCCTAGGCCGTTCGGCTCTGCTAGTACCGTCTCAGTTTATCCCGTCTTTGCTCTTCCTAGGACCTAGGGCCTGCTTTTCCTAGGTCCTGCTCTTAAAACCTCTTCAATAAAAAATAGCGCTCAGGGCTTTTCGCAGTGCTGGGGACCGTGGCGATAATCTCGAAACCAAGCTTCTGGTAAAACACCGGAGCCTGAAAGGAGAGGGTATCGACTTGCGCCATAGTACAGCCGCGGCTTTTAGCTTCAATTTCTGCAAGTTGCATTAATTCTCTACCTAGGCCTGTGCCTCGGGCGGTTTCATCAATCCAGACAACGTTAATTAAGAAGTTGTCGTAAATGGTACGCCCTGCAACGCCACCAATAAGTTCGCCACTGGTATTTTTGTCACCGTTATGGGCAACGACCGCGAGAGGTTTTGAGGTTTCAGGCCCCATATGGGCAAAGTTGTGTTGTCTAACAGCCTCGACCAAGGCATCAAATACGGACGGAGCTTCTTCGTGGATCACATCTATGTTCATCTTAGCTTCCATGTTTTATTGTTTTATCGACCCATATCCGGCTTTACTCGGCTTTCTCGGTCTTGGCCTGCGTCGCCTTTACGTTTCCTCAGAGCTAAAAGCTAAAAGCTAAAAGCCTAGAGCACTCGTAACCTCGCTGCGAGGACGCTTCGCGGCTAGAGCGGACTGCGTCCTGCTATACAATCAAAGGTGTGTAAGTGATGTAGGTTGGGCTTTAAACATCAGGTCCTAGCTTCTAGGACGCTTCGCTTCAAGGACGGGCTACGCCCTGCTAGGAAAAGCAAAAGCAAAAGCAAAAAATCACTACCTTTCTTGCTTTTCCGTCTCAGCTTTCTCGTCTTTATCCAGCTGTTACCGTCTTTGCTTATTCCGTCTTTGCTTTTCCTGCCTTTCCTAGAACCTAGGACCTCTTTTTTAAACCTTCTTTTTTCTTTTTGCCGGTTTTTGCTGTAACCAGATATAGCATCCTGTAAACGCCATAATCAATAAACTTAAGGCAACCAGATCCATCAGCCAAGGGCCTAGGGAACCAAAGACGCGGCCGCTGTGAAGATCGAGTAATACTCGTTCCCAGCTCAGATGACTGGCTCTTATCTGTTGAGCAAATTCGGCGGTTTTAGTGCTTTCTACAGGCTTAATCCAGTCTATGGCGGCATAAGGTTGAGTGGCAGTCCATTCGATAAGATCGCTATCGGCGAGATATAAGCCAGTCGCGGTTTTAAGCCAAAGCTGGTCGGTTTGGCCAATGGCTTCTATGTCACTCGGTAGCCCTGTGGCAAGGCTTTGAGTCTCGAACAGCTCGCCCTGAGGAGAGAGAAGGTAGAGGTGATGGCTGTCGATGGCGACTATCATCTCATTATGTGTGACTGCGGCTAAAATAGGACCGCTAGCCTCTAAGGCTAATTTATCATTTAGCCAAAGCTGGTTGGCTGTACTGAGCAGTGTCTGAGGGCTGTTTTGATAAAGAGCTACATCGGTTGGCGCTTTAATGCCATAGTAATCCAGTAACCACGCCTGCTTAACATGGGCAGTATCGAGAGACAGATGATTACTGTGATTAATTAACACACCAGTTATGGCGATAAAAATCACTAACAAGGTTGAGACAATACCGATGCGGCGATGCCAAGGTCGTAGTTGACGCAGTAATTTTACTCTAAGGTTTGGGTGTTTACGGGTCATTTGGGCTCTATTGACCTTCTAGTTGTTTGAATAGGTTGTCATAGCGTTGCTTAACACTCATTGTTTAAGGCTAATCGCTGAATTCATCGTTTAGGAATACCAGTTAAGACGTTAAATGCGAATGCAGCTCATTTACTTTACAGCAACAGATGCGACTACTGAACAGTTAAATGTTATTGCTAACGGGATTGTTTCGTTTTCGACGTGTTTTACTTCTCAAAAAAGAGCATAAAGCAGTGGGGGGAGGGCGGATGGCGTAGATCTGGATGGAGCTGAAGCGAATAGGCCAGTCTAAGTGCGGCCTATTCAAAAGCTGAATGATGGAAATATAAGCTATTACGTTATTCAGTCTGCTAGTTAGAACCAGCTTTCTTCAATCGCGGTTGCAAAAGTGGCAGAGTAATCAGCAAAAATGGCATAGCGCTGTGTCTTCTATGCCTGCTAGTTAAAACCAGCTTTCTTCTATCGCGGTTGCGAAAGTTGTAGAGTAATTAGTAAAGATTGCGCGATGACCTGCAGTAAACATCTCAAATGAGGCATCGGCAGGTTCGGTTAAACTACTACTGGTGACATTGACGATTAACTCCGGGAATAACATGGTGCTGGCAGCATTCATTAAGTCTTGTGCGCCAGTCAATGAGTAATCATTATTGCTCATTGATGCGGTTGATATCTTGGATAGCTTTGAGTCGGATAAGCGGGTCGTTACCGATACATTTTCCAGCTTTGCAATTGACTCGTCAGCATCATTGGCGAGATCTGCAGTGGTAAAATCGGCGGGCTCTTGCCAAGTGTACTGAAAGCCATCGTTGAATTGATAAGTTCGGCTGTTTTCAAACTTAATCGTGGCTGTGGCGTTGTCTGCAGGTAGCTGAAAAATAACTCGACTCGAGCTAGTGCTTTTGGCGTAGTTATTTTTGTGGATCACATCATTGAAAGTATATTCAACTCTCACTTCTTGCTGATTGGTTATTTCATTAAACTTGCTAATGCAGTTTGCGCGGATTTTATCTGTTGCGGTACATAAGCGGATGATGCTGGCTTCAGATAAACCCAGTTGTAGGGCGTGAGTCCTGAAGTTATCGTCAACGATTACCTCATCGTTGCCATCATCTGGGTGTAAAATGTTCTCGATATATTCACAACCACTGAGATTGAGGCATAACAAGCCTGCTACTATTAGTTTGATTTTTGCATTCATTAATCGACGACTCTGACAACAAACGATAACGACAATCTAGCATTGTTTTTATTGGTGCTAATAGTGATATTTTCATTGATGTGGCATTAGCATTACGATGATATTTTTCTGGGCTGTAAGATGATAAATATCAGTAAGCATTAATGTAAACCTGCAAGGCTAAAACTGTAAAACCTGTGGCTGTCGGCAGATTCAATGCTTAATCATTAGTGGTTAATCATTAGTGGTTAATCATTAGTGATTAGTCATCCCTTGTCATTAGTGATTAGTCATCCCTTGTCATTAGTCTTAGTTGCTCGCAGTGATCTGCTGATCTAAATACAGAGCAATGCGTGACAGTTTTGTCAGCGCTCTTACCGAAAGGGTCGCACCTGTAATACCGTCGATATGGGTATCGAGCTTGAGCTCTGGGGTGAGCTTGGCTGATTTAAACTGGTCGGTAAAAAAGTCATGTCTGACTTCATCGCCGCGACTTTCTCTATAAACCAATACCTTAGTCTGAGAGATTGCTTTATCTTTTACGTGGATCCCTACAGTTATAGGGGCTTCTTTGCCGATCTCATCCATGATCCATACGCTTTCGTTATCTTGCTGCCAATAACGTAGGCGCATCTTTCTAAAACTATGGGCGAGAATCGATTCTATAACCTCTTTGGTCTCATCATCAATCCATAAAACCTTAGATTTTGGGGGAGCAGTGTTAAAGGCCTGAGTGATAAACTCTTCAGGCGTTTGATAGGTTCCGCGAGCATTCGCCATGCTACTAAATAGCGAAAAACTCAGCAGGGTGATGATGGCAATGGCTAGCTTCATAGCGGTAACTTCATACTGTTAATGTGATAGTGGTAATGTTATGACACGAGCCCTGTTGACTCGGGAAATAAATGAGTGCCCACTGGGCACTCACCTTTATGCTAATTAGTACTAACGCTTGTACTAACGCTTATGTAAAGCTCTTACTTTAGCTTAGAACTGGTAACCCACGCCTAAGTTAAAGCCGTCTGAGTCTTTAGCACCGCCCACTTTTTCATAGTCGGCTTTAAATACCACGTTCTCATGCAACCAGTAGTTGATACCTACGTTAGTTTGCTCAATTTTAGTGTCATCGCTGTTACCAGCGTTGTTGTCATACTCGTTGTAGCGAGCGAATAGACCAAAGCTTTCGTTGAAACGGTATGATGGCTCGATGTACCAACCATTTTGCTCATCACGACCCAATGCTTCAGCTTCTTTACCATCGATATCCCACTGAGCGTATAGTGCTTTAACCGTGAAACCTTGGATTGAGTAAATTGCGTGTGCCGTTAGCAAGGTTGCTGATGCCGTATCGACGCCCGCTTTGCTTTGAGTCAAATCTGACTGGTATTGTGCTGTCGCGGCTAGCTCTAAACCTGTCACGCCTGTGTATTTAACACGGGCGGTATAGGCAAGATCTGACGCATCAGCTTTAGCCACTTTTTGACGGCCGCCACGGATATTATAAGTATCATCAACCTTTAGGCCAGAAGTGATAGCACCGTCAAACGCTAGGCCTGGAGAGGCTTTCACATTAAGTGCGGCACCTGCTTCCCACCAAGTTGCTGGCAAGATGTTTTTCTCAACCGGGTTACGCTCTACACCGTAGAAAGTTGGTGGCTCGTGAGTTTCGTTAATAATACCGACTGGTACTAGGAATAGACCCGCCTTACCGGTAAACATCTCATTGAAATCATGCTCGATATAAGCTTGTTCTAGCTCGACTTCACCTGGCTTATCGTCACCAGAAAGTGCGTGCTCAATTTCTACCTCAGAGAAGAAACGCGTGTTTTCGGTAAACTCATGACCGAAGAACAGCACGAAACGGTGAAAATCGATGGCTTTCTTATCTTTGCCAGACTTGTTATCAGTAATGTTGTTGTAGTGAAGCTCACCATAACCACCGATAGTCGTCGCACTCTTAGACTCACTCGCCGATTCTTCAACAACGTCTGCGGTCTTCTCAACACGCATTTCAGTTTCATCAAGACGCTTCTCTAGGTCTTGAAGTACTTTTTGTTGTTGCTCAATAATTTTCCGTAGCTCTGCAGTATCATCAGCTGCGACAGCCCCTTGAGACGCGAACATGCCAACTAGCGCAGTGGCAAGTAAGGTTTTTTTCATCATCATTCTTTCCCTGTTGTTATTTAAGGGTTATTAAATTTGACCGAATTCTAACAATTGAGTGCGATAATGCAAATCGTTATCATTCACTTTCTTGATTGAGATCAAAAAGTGTAAATCGCTTGTGAATTTTGCTGTGAACTTAGCGTGTTGCTGTTGCGGATGTTAAGTTGTTGTTTTTAAGTGGAAGATTGGTAATAATGCGAAAAAAGGTGAGCTAGATGCTCACCTTTTTATTGCGATAAAAAAATTTAATTTTATTTTAAGGTTTGCTTAGTATAAAACTCATTTTGTTTAAAATTTATACGAATAACCGAGCGATACCGTCAATGGCTTACCTACAAAGTTAGAACCGTAGACTCGTGAGGTGACATATTTTTTATCGAATAGGTTCTCTGCAGTCAGGTAAAGCTCCTGTGCTTCACTGATAAAGTAACGACCCGATAGATCGACGATAGTTTTGGCCTCGATTAAGTATTCGGCTGCAATTTCACCTTGGCCCGCTTGAGTACGTATATCGCCAGTGTAGCGGGCTGCAAAAGTGAGTTCCCAACTACCTGTCTCTATCCCTGCCGATGCAAAAAGCATGTTTTCAGGGATATAGGGAAGGTTATCGCCCTTTGTCACATCACCCCAAGGATCGAAATCTGATGCGAAGTTATTTGCAAACTCGGCATCTGTATAGGTATAGGCCAGCTTTACTGGGAAGCTGATATCGTTTTGGGTGTTAAAGCTATAGCCTAGGCTTAACTCCAATCCTTTAACATCTACCTCGCCACCATTATATTGGTTACCGATATCTTCATCATCGCAGCCTTTAGACGCAGTGCATTCTCCATGCATGTTGCTGTAATCACTGTAGAAGAAAATAGCCTCAGAGCTAAACTCACCGCGGTTGTAACGGGCGCCAGCCTCATAGTTCCAGCTCTCTTCTTCCTTTTTATCTGCATTGCCTGGAGAGGCAGGGGCAAAGCCTTTTTGAACTCCCGCCAGTACGAGTAACTCGTTGCTTACCTGATAGGTAGCAGAGAGTGAGGGTAAGAATGCTGAGAAACTGTTATCGATATCTTTGTTTGGTTGACCGTCACGCCCTGGGTTTTCTTTACCCCAGTCTGTACGATTGGTCTTAACATCTTCATAGCGAAGTCCTGCGGTAATGTTGAAATCGCCTAACTGGATCTTATCCTGAACGTAGAGCGCGATGGCTTTGGCGCTATCGATACGGTTAGAGTCACTGCCGGGAATGCCGCTTTCGGTCAATGTCATGACTTGATTGGAGCCGAGATCATAATGATCGGCCCATTGGAACCTATCCATCTCATCTTCATGGTAACGTGCACCAAAGGCCAGATCGTGGTTATCGAAATACCAGTTCAGCTCTGTCTGAATCCCCTGAGAAATATAGCTGCGGTTATTTGCTTTAACGCGTACATCCATTGGTGCTGTTGATGGGTCTTTATCGAAGTCAGATGCGGCCTCGACGCCACCTTTACTTAATTTGAGTCCATCCACTTTATCGGCTTTATACCAGTTGCGGGCAAAATCGTTGTAATAGGCGGTGGTGCCTAGGGTGAGGTTATCGCTAAAGTCGATTATATGGTTGATCTGTAGCTGTTTATGCTCTGTATTCATCACATCTTTTTGCGAGGCCGAGTAGCGAGCATAAGGTGTCGTCTCAAAATCGGCATCAGTTAATCCCATGTAGGTTTCATTTGATACTTCATCTGAATATTTAAGCTTAAACTCTAATATCTGAGCATACTTGGCGTCGTCTGCAGAACGAATGCTCACTTTTGCCAATGCATCGTTCTTCTCAAAGCCGGTGTCGCCACCCACTGCGTTGATATCTTTAAAGCCGTCGGCTTGATAGCGATAAAGGTCGACAACAGCCCCGACTCGCTCACCTTGACCGCCAGCATAGGCATGTAGCTTACCAAAACCATCTTGGCCCGCCGCGATATCTAGCTTACCCGCCAATTCTTCTTCGGGGATCTGGCGTGAGAGCATATTGATCACCCCACCTGTAGTTCTTGGCCCATATTTGACGGTGGAGCTTCCTTTTAGGATCTCAACTGACTGCATTCTTCCTGGAGTTGGGAAGTAATAGGCGGCAGGAGATGCATAGGGAGCGGGTGCTGCTAATACGCCGTCTTCCATTATGGTTATTTTTTCTGAGCGATTCTGACCTGTACCACGCATACCTAAGTTAGGCCTTAAGCCGTAGCCATCCTCCTCTTGAACGTAGACACCCGGAATGCTCGACAATGTGCGCATGATATCTGTGTACTTGAAGGTATCTAGTTCTGCTTGATTGATCAGGTGTGCACTACCTGGCACGGTATTGAGTGGGTTTTGCTTACCAAAGATACTTATCTGTTCCATAGTCGGTTGGGAGTCGGTCTCCTGTGCCATTACCTGAGGAGAAAGCGCTGTGAGTAGTGCCGTTGAGAGTAAGCTTAAAGAACGGGTTTTACGGTGTGACATAGGAGCTCCGTATTGGCTATAACTTCGAATACCCATTAAATGTTAATGGGATTGATTATCATTTACGTAAATCCTATTCTTGTACTCTTAAAATTAACTTAATGGCGTAGTTATTTACATTTGTTAACGTCAACTTCGTGCAGGCGTGCTACGGGGCAAGTCATCGGGTGAGTCAAAACTCAATCTTGGTATAAACTGTCGGGTCATTTTTAAG
Organism: uncultured Shewanella sp.; assembly: GCF_947497935.1. Lineage (GTDB taxonomy): Bacteria > Pseudomonadota > Gammaproteobacteria > Enterobacterales > Shewanellaceae > Shewanella. Next base: position 162,442 of record NZ_CANMIO010000004.1, on the reverse strand, counting down.
GCTAACAAGATGTTTGAGTGAATATGTTTCTAAGTTATTATTTTAAAAAAGAAAACCAGTCTGTATCTATCACTCCTACCCAAGCGAGTGATTTTGCTAAAGGCGTTGCCCAAGACTTCAACCCTATCCACGATGTGGCAGCCAAGCGTTTTTGTGTGCCTGGAGATCTACTTTTTGCCCTCGTTCTCAACGAGTATGGCTTAAGCCAGAAAATGACTTTTAACTTCGCAGGCATGGTCGGTGATGGTGTCAAACTGCAGTTTCCTGACTCGGTTGCAGAAGACTTTGATATTCGTGATGACAAAGATAAGTGTTATCTCGAGGTGCATCGCAGCGGTGATGTGCGTCATTGTGAGACTCAAATCGAGTCGTTTATTCGCAAGTATGTGGCTTTCTCTGGTCTCAATTTCATGCATATCTTAGTGCCTATGATGAAGCAGCATCAAATGATGATTAATCCAGCGCGTCCGTTAGTGATCTATGAGAGCATGTCATTTGATTTAACTACGCTGGACTTTACCGAAGTGAGCTTGAAGTTAGTTGAGCAAGACTTACAGATTGAAGGCAAGCGTGGCGATGTGACCCTGACCTTTGAGCTACTCAGTGGCGATACAGTTGTTGGTACTGGGGTCAAAACCTTGGTCATGAGTGGATTGCGCCCTTATGAAGAAGAGTCTGCCCAGCAGATGTGCGAAACTTATGAGAGCCGTAGAGTCGCCTTCGTGTAGCCAGCACTAAAGTAATGAACGTCTTATAAGCCACTTAAGTGAATAGCTTAAGTGGTTTTTAGTTTCATAGCGTGTCATTTGAACTTTGGTGTGCTGGGTGTTGTTGCTGTAATTAACACCGATTTGATTTGAATTTAAGCAAACGGTTTTTCGGTATGAAAAATGTGACTTGGTTCACTTGAGGCAAACTCTAAGATGGCGCATTCTATCTGTCCCTATCACTTGCTAGCCCTAATGGTTAGATAAGGATTGGGGATCCGTTCGGATGAAGGTAGCAGGAGAGTGGGGAGTAACCCCACACCGACGAGGCAACTTTGTTAGGCTTTAAGCTGAACAAAGCACTCTTTCAGGTGCCACATAGTGGTGAGGACTGTTACTGGACGAGCCTCTGGAGAGACTGTGAGCAGATAAGCGTTCGTAAGCTTAGCCGTCACACAGCGCCGAAGGCGAAAGTGTAAACTCAGCTATTAAACCCAGCTATGAGATTACGCGAAACGCTCAGGCAAAAGGACAGAGGAGAGGATGACTGTGTCAGTTATTTTAACGATAACTGCATAAAGTCACTGTCGTTTGTCGCTGCGCCTTTTCTACCTAACTCACCTTCAGTGAAGTTAGCTAGACTCTATCGCTCGTTGCAATCGGCTAGTGCCAGCAACAGCCATTTCTTTTCCTCCTCCGATTATTAATAACTCTTATTTAAAAGAGTCTTGTTGTTTAATACTCGAGGAATACCATGAACTTTCACGCGCTTTTAGCCGATATCAATGCCATTGTTTGGGGACCTATTACCCTGTGCTTATTGGTTGGAACCGGCCTCTATCTCACCCTTAGACTTAAACTTATCCAAGTCTTTAAATTACCTATGGCCTTAGGTTTACTGTTTAAACCTGCAAGCGGTAAGGGCGATCTGTCTTCTTTTGCGGCGCTTTGTACCGCGCTGTCGGCGACTATCGGTACCGGTAATATTGTCGGTGTGGCAACAGCAATTAAAATCGGTGGACCAGGCGCGTTATTTTGGATGTGGCTCGCGGCCTTTTTCGGTATGGCGACCAAGTACGCCGAATGTATGCTAGCGGTAAAATACCGCACCACCGATGCTAAAGGTAATATTGCTGGTGGCCCTATGTACTATATCGAACGCGGCCTAGGCCTTAAGTGGTTGGCTAAGATCTTCGCTATCTTCGGTGTGGGTGTCGCGTTTTTCGGTATTGGCACCTTTGCTCAGGTTAATGCCATTAGTGATGCCATGACTATTGCCTTTGAGATCCCATCTTGGGTGACGGCTATCGTACTAACCTTAATGGTGGCGGCAGTAACATTAGGCGGCGTGAAGCGCATTGCTAACGTGGCGCAAAAACTAGTGCCAACCATGGCGCTCGGTTATGTACTCGCTTGCATGTGGGTACTGTTTACTTTCTCTGATCAGATCATGCCAGCATTTGAGTTGGTACTGCACTCCGCCTTTACCCCTATCTCTGCAGCCGGTGGCTTCTTAGGTGCAACGGTTGCTCAAGCATTGCAAATTGGTATTGCCCGCGGTGTGTTCTCCAATGAGTCGGGTCTGGGTAGCGCGCCAATTGCGGCTGCTGCCGCTAAGACTAATGAGCCGGTTGAGCAAGGTCTTGTGAGCATGACGGGAACCTTCTTTGACACGATTTTGATTTGTACCATGACGGGACTAGTGCTCATTATAACTGGTGTCTGGAGCGGTGATACCGCAGGTGCCGCTATGACTAGCGCGGCATTTGCTGCCAGTGGCTCAGCGATTGTTGGCCAATATGTAGTGACGATTGCGCTAGTGTGTTTCGCCTTCACCACTATTTTAGGTTGGCATTATTACGGTGAGCGCTGCTGGTATTACCTAACGGGTAACCGTCTGGGTGATAATGGCATTAAAGTCTACCAATTCATTTTCTTAGGTTTGATTGCTGGTGGTGCCTTCATTCACTTAGATCTGATCTGGATGTTGGCCGATACCGTTAACGGTTTGATGGCGATCCCTAACCTGATAGCGATTATTGGTCTAAGACACGTGATATTGAAAGAGACCCGCAAGTATTTTGCTAAGCAGCAGGCGCTAGCGACTAAAAGCTCACTTGCATAGACAGCTTAAGCACGGAACGGTTTAGTTTAATCGGCTCGCTTTTAATTAAAGTCGGCTAGGTTAAAGATAAGCCCGCCTCATCAATAGTGAGGCGGGCTTTTTATTTGGCGCTTTATTCGAGAAGGCTAAAGTTTTTAGATGATGCTGTCGCCTGTTAACTGTCACCTATTAACTGCCGATTGATTGAGCATCTATCTGCCTAAAAATGGCGTATGATCTCGCTTCTGTTATTTGGTCACAGAAACCGCCGCTTTAGTCACTTTGGCATAATTGCCAAGCGCTGTGCTTTCCTTTAATTTAGTGACCATCAAAATTTTTTATAGCTCTAATATTAGGCCTGACATTAGACCTAACATTAGACCTAACATTAGACCTGACAATTTTAGCTTAATGTAAGCCCAATGCGCTTACCGTTACGGCTCTGTTTGGATTAAGGAATGCAATGCCAAGCTTAAATCGCATCATACTTATCGATACTCATCTACCAGGCGTGGTAGAACTGGCCCTGGATGGCCACACCAATATTTGCGGAACAAACGCATCGGGTAAAACCACACTGCAACGTCTGGTACCGGTTTTTTATGGTGAATATCCGAGCCGAGTGGTGCCATCAACCCGTGACAGTTTTGAGCGCTGGTACCTTCCCCATGATTCAAGCTATATCATCTATGAATACATCAAGTCTGATGGTCTAGCCTATCAAGCGGTACTGGCATCGGCTGGTGACGGTAAAGGGGTAAACTACCGTTTTATCGCCAAAGGTTTTGAGCTAGAGGATTACATCAAGACGAAGCAGGGCGATAGCATTCAGTGCTTCACCATGGCAGAACTTGGGCGTGAGATGAAGCGTGCCGGTGTGGCAGTAACTAACCTGCTTAACACTCGTGAATATCGCGCCATTATCCAGAATGACCGCGCACTATTGAGCACGGGCAGCAACCGCAATGAGCTGCGTAACTATGCGCGTCAGTTCTCCTTGTGCGAAGCTGAGCATTCACTGCGTCATATCGAAAAACTCGCCAAAGCCGTGCACTCGAAAGAGGGCAAGATGGAAACCATCAAGTCGATGATCGCCGCGATTTTGGAAGAAGACGGTGTTAATCCGCCAAGTTCACGCCTTAATCCGCAGCGCGTTGAAGCATGGATCCGTGAGAGTCAGCTTATTCAAGGCTTCGAGCAAATTCGCCCTGAGTTTGAAAAGCTAGAGCAGGAGTTTGATCAACTGCTGAGCACTGAGCAGCGCCTTGCGAGTCTGCGCCGCGGTTATAGCAAAGATGAAACCACCGAAATCGAGCGTCAAGAGCATCATCAAGACTTGTCTAAGGCGCTTAACGCTCAGCTTCGCCAACTCGATGAAGAGTGGAAGGAGCAGCGTGACGAGCTTAACTTAGACCTGTCTGCAGCCAAGGGTGACGTGGCTAAGTGTGAGCATGAGCTGGATTCGATTGAAGATCAGCATGCTAACTTCCAAGATGCCGATATCGAGCAGGCTAAGTTAGATTTAGAGCAGCTACCAAGCTGGCGTGGCAGTTTAGAAAACCTAAGCGAGCGCCATAAGCTACAAACCGAGAAGCATCAAGATATTGAAGCGGCTTATAACGCCCGCCGTAGCAAGATTGGCGAAGGCCTTAACCGTGAGCTGGAAAACTTACATCAAGAGCAAGATAGCCTGCGAGAGTCCCGCGACAAGCAAAGAGAAGTCGGCCGCAACGAGTTAGCCGAGCTTGAGCAGCAGTGGCGTGAGTCGACCGAAAAAGGTCAGGCGCAGTTCAGCGAGCAAGCCTATCAGCTTAAGGTGAACGCCGCCGAGTTAAAGGTGCGCGTTGATAGCGTGACTTACTCAGAAGAAGAAAAGCTAGCCTTAGCGGTATTCGATGAGCGCATCTCCCGCGCCGATGAAGATCAAGAAGCCTCCAATGCTAAAGTTGACCGCTTAACAAGCGAAGAGCGTAAGCTTAGAGCCAAGCGCGATCAGGCAAACGAGAGCCTGCGTGTTGCCGGTATTCGCGTGACTGAGCGCCAAAGTGAGCTTGAAGAGCTGACTCATATGCTGTTCCCACAGTCTCACACCTTGCTAGAATTTTTACGTAAAGAAGCCAGTGGCTGGGAAAACACTCTAGGTAAGGTGATTAACTCAGAATTACTGCACCGCAGCGATCTGCACCCAAGCATTAGCAGCGAAAATATCGAGGCCTTATACGGTATCGCGCTGGACTTAAAAGCCATCGACGCGCCAGAGTATGCTGCCTCTGAGCAAGAGCTAAGAGTTAAACATGCCGCCGCAGAGGAGGCATTGGCTAGCGCGAAAGAGCTACAAGCCGAAGCGGAAGATATTTTAGTCGCCAGCAACACTGAGCTAGATAAGTTACTGCGTGAGCTGACGTTCGCTCGTACTGCGTATAAGAATAGCCGTGACGATCTACGTCGCCTATTTGATGACAAACGCGCCGAGCAAGAAAAGATCAATCTAGCGCTGAACGATCGTAAATCAGCCTCGCAGAAGCAGCTTGCCCGTATCGACAGCGATATCAAGCAGCTACAAGGCCAGCAACAAGAGTGGCTCGAAGAGCAAAAAGAGCAGGCACTCGAAGCGCGCATGGAAAAGAATGCCTACTGGCAGGAAGTGGTTGGTGCGTTAGACAATCAGCTAAACCAAGTTAAGGTCAATATCCAAAGTCGCCGTGATCATGCTAAGAGTGAGCAAAAGGCCTGTGAGCAGTGGTACAAAGACGAGCTTAAATCTCGTGGTGTCGACGAAGCTAAAATCGTCGCCCTTAAGGCTGAAATTCGCACATTAGAAAGCAACATCTCTAAGGCGGAGCAACGCCGTAGCGAAGTGCTGCGTTTTGAAGATTGGTACCAGCACACTTGGCTGCAACGTAAGCCTAAGCTGCAATCTGAGCTGAGTAAGGTAAAACACGCCAGCCTAGATCTAGAGCAGCAGCTTAAGAGTAAGGCTAACGAAGTTAAGGCCAAGCGTAATGAGCTCGATGGTGAGCGTAAGCAGTCTGATGCGGTGCAAATTGAAGCCTCTGAGAACCTAACCAAGCTGCGCAGCGTGATGCGTAAACTAAGTGAGCTTAAGTTACCTGCCAGCAATGATGACGCCCAAGGCAGTCTGACTGAACGCCTACGCCAAGGTGAAGATCAGCTGCTGAAACGCGATTCAATGATGGGCTCGGTCAAGCAGTATGTTGAGCATTTTGACTCGGTTATTGCCAGCAAGTCTGGTTCAGGCTTATCTGAGACTTGGGAGCGTGCCCGTGAAGAGTCGAGCTTTGTTAATGACAAAGGTATTCGCATCCTCGATTACCGCAAGCTAGTGCCACAGCTGGAGCAGCTACTAAATGTGATGGTGCCGCAATCTATTATGGCGCTGCGTGAACAAGGGCGTATCTTTGGCGTCGATCTAACCGCATTCTACGATGTACTGGCGGATATCGACCGTCGTATCGCCTCACAAAGTGCGCGTATTACCCGTGAAGTGGGTGAAGAGTTGTTTCTCGATGGCGTATCAGAATCGGCGGTTAAAATCCGCTCGCGCATTAGCGAGTTAGAGTTCTGGCCGGAACTAGAGCAGTTTGTAAAAGCCTTTAAACGTTGGAAGGCTGACGGTTTTAACGACTTGCCGGGAGAGGATTACACTAACAGCATGCGCCGCGCACTCGATATTATCGGCCGTGCAGCACTGTCAGGTGGTATTGCTAAGCTGCTTGAGATTGAGCTGCGCCTCAAAGAGGGCAATAGCGACCTGGTTATCCGCACCGATAGACAACTAAACGAGTCATCGAGTCACGGTATGGCTTACCTGATCTTGTGTAAGTTCCTGCTGGCGTTTACCCGTCTACTGCGTGGGCGCGCAGAGGTGACCATCCACTGGCCAATCGACGAGCTCGGTACCTTGCACCACGGTAACGTGAAGAAGATTTTCGATGCCTGTGAAAACAACAATATCTCAGTATTGGGCGCATTCCCTAACCCTGAATCTGAGGTACTGAACCTGTTCTCAAACCGTTACATCATCAATAAACAAACTAAAAAACTGCAGGTGGTTAAGCCTCAAGTTAATCCGATCGCCGACAAACTCAATCAGCGTCGTACTCAGGAGGCCGTGTAATGAGCCAAGCAACCGAAACAGCCATCGTAGGCACTAGCGCCCTTATTGAACGTTTGTTAAAAGGTCAGTTTATCTGTCGCACTACCGATGAAGACGGCTGGCGCGCACTGAAAAGCCCATCGACTCGCGACCATGTTGAGCAGTACTTAAATCAAATTAATCGCACCATAGGCTCGGCTGGCGAAGGCGAAGTGTTTTTCTGTGGTTATCAGCAGTTAGGCGATGGTGAGCGTAAGGTCATTTCATCGCAGTTTAAAGATATCTGTAATGCGCTTATTCCGCTGGTGGAGTGGTTAGTGTTAGTGCAAGAGGGCAGTGGTCAAGATGCGCCGCTATCTGAAGGCGTAGCGGTACGTTTAACTGAGTTGCAAACCCGTATCGAAGATACCCCAGCGTTTCGTGAGCAGTTAGCAAAGATCAGCCATTACCGCTTATTTGGCTCAACCAGTACTAACGTCGATGCGCAAATCAAATTGGTGTTTAAGCGTTTGGTGGAGCTCGGCTATCTGACTCGCCCTAACAGCGAGAAGCAGATTTATATCGCCACAGGAAAGCTCGATTACCTTTATGAGGTGATCCGTTTTATCGATGAGACCGAAGGCTTAAGCCTTGAAGCCCAAGCCGAGACCGCTACCCAAAGGGATTTGATCTAATATGAGCAGTAACTTACACCAAGCCGGTGTTAAGCTGCTAAAACAGCTTGGACGCCATGCAGAGCTGGTGATGGACGTTTACTTGTCGGGCTCAGTTTCAATCGATGAGAGTAACGCTCAAGCTATAGATAAGCTGCAAAAGAGCGACATCCTGTGGCGACCAGAGCCTGAGCAGGAGCTGCGACTAAAACGCTCGGTACGTGCTCTGCTAGAAGAGGCCCTGAGCGATGAGCGTAACCGTCAAATCGACTCTAATGTTGGCTCGTCACTGGCCACCATTAAGACCTTGGCGGATCACTATAAAGAAGCGCGCCACAATGTGGATTTCAGCGCATCAGAGGCTTATCTTGCCGATTTAAGCGAGCATGTATATAGCTTTGCCGATGGCCTGCGTTATTCAATCCGTGTGCTGTGGAGTCGCATCAACAACGAATTTGGTTATGTGGGCAGCATCAACGCTAAAATTCGTGAGAATGAGTTGGCCCAGAGTCAGGTATCTGAGCTGCTAAACGGTCTAGAGATGTTCCAGTTTAGCGAACTTGGTGAGATAGCTGGCGATATCCGTGAACTAAGAAAACTGTTGGTGACGACACTGCAAGAGACCTTGAGTGACTGTACGCAGGAACTCAGTGTGGTGCAGGCGCGCTTGCTAGAGCTACTGGGTCGTTTCCGTCAAATTCGTGGTCGTACTCGTTTGCTAAAAGGTTGGTTGCTGTATACCGACTTGCATCCAGACTATAAGCCTGCGGATCATGTTAGTCACAAGCAGTTGCCAGCGCTATTTAATATTGCTGAGCCACTGTTGGCACCGGCGGCAGTGGATGTTCATAATCATAGCTTAGAGCCTGAGCTACTTGAGTTAGTCTCAAATATTAAGCGTATCGATCGCTTGAGTGAGACTGGTGCGCAGCGAGAGCAAGATGTTTCGGTCGATCTGACTCAAGCTGAAGACTTCGATATTCCTGACAATCCGCTTAAGTTAGCGGTAGATGGCTACTTCTGTGCTGTGATTGATTCGGGTAAGAGTCAGTCTGCATTGGATTATCTGGATGAGCATGCTCTACCTTGGGATAGAGAGTCATGGCTGTATCAGGTGATTTGTGGCTATGAAGGGCTTCCAGAGGAGCATCGTAGTTACTTTGAATTAGAACATATTGGTGAGCCAGACCCGGTTTATAGCGGTAACTTCATCATTAAAGACGTAGAGTTATGGCTGGCGTAATCTGGCAATAATGGAGCTATAAACGGCTAAGAAAAAGCACCTTTAAAGGTGCTTTTTTTATGAGCATTAATCGGTGTAATTGCTTGGCGGTAATTGTTATCTCTATTTTTGCTTTTCTATCTAGTTTTAAGTTTTTGGTTGTTGCTCGCTTTTAGTGTTTTCAACTATCCTGTTTTTAACTTTCTGTGCTTAAAATGATGCGGGAATGTTGCCAATGTAAAAGTTACGTCTAACTGTAGTTTGTGGTTTTTGAGGTTAACTTTAATTAAAACAATAATTTATTTCAGAACGCCTTGGGCGGTTACCAAGCTGTTTCAAAAACTATTTGTCCCTTTTAGATTGAAATTCTTGCCAGCATGTTTCACTATCCTTGCCACAACGAGATGGAAATCAAGTTTTCATCAACATTGAAGGCAATAGAAGGCATGCGTTAAGACATGTCCAATAAGGCAAGCAAATGACAAAATCACTTTCTACACGGATCTTTATCGGTCTGTTTTCAGGGCTCATTTTTGGCTCTATCATTCAATACTTTCTCGCTGATATCAGTTTATTCTCTGGCACAGTCGTCGATTTAGCCTCAGGCGCAGGCACCATGTTCGTCAATATGATCATGATGCTGGTAGTGCCGTTAGTATTCGTCAGCATCGTCTGCGGCGTGTGCGAGCTTAAAGATCTCAATAGCTTCGGTCGCTTAGGCGGAAAGACTTTCGGCTTCTATATCATCAATACCTTAGTGGCTATCTTCGCAGCACTTGGCGTGGCGTTACTGTTGACTCCAGGAAAGGGCGTGGATATGTCTAGCGGTGGCGGCGTCGATATCGTGGCGACTGAGCTACCTAATCTGGTCGATTTAGTGGTCAGTATCGTACCGAGTAACCCGATTGCCGCATTTAGCTCGGGCAATATGCTACAGGTTATCTTTATGGCGCTGTTGCTTGGCGGTGTGATTAAATCCTTAGGTGATGCGGCGCAAAGCGCTGTAAATGGCTTCCAAGTGGCTAACAAAATCATGATGAAGCTGATTAGCGTCGTCATGCAGCTAGCGCCTATCGGTGTCTTCGCGTTAATGCTAAAGCTTGGTGCGACGCTAGAGGCGGCAATCTTTGGTAGCGTGGTAGAATACCTAGCACTGATCTTAGGCTTGTTGCTGCTATGGATTTTTGTTGTCTACCCATTTGCGGTTGGCCTATTTACTCAGACTTCGGCAAAAGAGTTCCGCGCTAAAACTCGCGAACAAATTCTATTTTCGCTATCGACGGCGAGCTCAAACGCAACAATTCCGGTGACCATGCGCACGCTTACCGAAAAACTTGGCGTTAATCGCTCAATTGCGGGCTTTGGTGTGCCACTCGGCGCGACCATGAACATGGGCGGTGTATCGATATACATTACTATTGCTATCTTCTTTGTGGCAAACGCATTTGGCGCCCCAATCGCCATGGAGCAGCTACCGGCATTGCTATTTAGCATCTTCTTATTGTCTGTCGGTGCGGGCGGTGTTCCGGGCGGTGGCATGGTGATGATTGGTGTGCTTATTCATCAGATGGGTCTACCGGTTGAAGCATTCGCGATTGTGGCGGCCCTTGACCGTCTAATCGACATGGTATTGACTTCATGTAACGTAGTGGGTGACACAGCAGTACTGACAATCGTTAACGAAACAGAGAAGGGTGGTGAGGCTAAGTTGGCACCAGCTCAAGCTTAAATCGTTTAAGTGACTCAATAAAAATGCCAGCATTATGCTGGCATTTTTGTTTTTATTCTTACTTCTTACTTCTTATTTTGCCTTATCTTGCTCTTATTTTTCTTTAGTGAACAGTGGGCTCTAAGCGCATTGGCTTATGCATTGCATCTGCGCCGCTGCAAGTAGCATCGGAGACAATACCCTTTAGCTCATGCTGGTTGCTAAGGAAATCACATTGACTGAGTTAATGAGTAAGGCAAATGGTTTGCAGGTGGGGCATGATTTGCTTGGTTTTATACTGTTGTTGCGATAGTGCACAGTAGGAACCTGTGAGCACCTACTTGGGCTGTTTTTTTACTAAGCGTTAAATCAATATGATTTACCGTCCTTCATTACACTGCCATGAGCGCTAGATATAGACTATACCCAAGTGTCTTAATGTTTTAGCTAACTCCCTTTAATATTATTTTTTTCATATTAATCTATGTGATTCGCATCAATGTTGGCGAATTGTTATGCTTCTGCGTGTCAAATTAACGACTTACGATTAGTATAGGGAATCACTTATGAAAAAGGTATTTATTAGAAATCGTGATAGTTAGCTCGTTAGCGGCTCATGGAGATTTGCCTGATATGAGCTCTTCTTGTGGATCTGGGCCTAGAACTGTCACACATAGCGGTGTAAAAACTACCATAAAGTGTAGTGGTGGAGGTTGGCTTTTATGTACTCTTAATTAGAGTTTGTTTATGTAGGAGAGTCATTCTCCTGCTTTAATCGTTTTAAAGGAATGAAACAATTATGCTTAACAAAATTATCGCTTTAGGTTTATTGGGAGTCGTAGGTCTCGCTTATTTATATCAAACCAAACGAGCTGATGAATCAGTAACAACGACTCGTTTATCTAACAAGCAGCTCATAAGTAGCGCTTCGACTTCAGTATCTTCAAGTGATGCCATTATTTCCACCCAAGACGTTGAAATATCCCCGTTATTAAATAGCAATACAGCCGATGTTAAACTTAACTCTGAAACAAACCTCGAAGAAGAGGATTTGTTTTTCTCTCAATTTGAGCATTTGACCCAAGGTAACTTTTCAAATGCAGACAGACTTACATCCGCATATGTGCTGGAAAATGGAACCGTTTCTAAAGGTGCGATTGTTGATACGTTTAATGTTGGTGATTTTGATGAGTTTGTCAGACGGGTAAGTACAATAGAACAATCAGAAAATGCCGCTTTGCGCGAAAGCATTTTGGTTGAAAAACTGCTTGATATGGACGGCATTGAAATTTATTCAGAGAATTATTCATGTGCCGGTAAAATTTGTGTCGTATCGTTTGATTTTGAAGGTAGCGATAAAGATGTAGATGAGCTCGCTAAGTTTGCTAAAAATTATAGCTTTAAAAATATTGTAGAAGACGAATACGGCAATAAACACTTTAAAGCGCTTTATATTGAAACTGATGATCCGTCCACATTGACGTTAGATCATTTTTGAGAAGCAAGAGTCTTGGTTAGTCTATTGTTTGGCTCAAGCAGTGCTTAAATTGGTTGGTAGCAGTACGAAGTAGCGTTTAAATGAATCATGACTATTAGCAAATGTAGTTTTGGCGGCGTGGTTAATGCTCTTGAATAAGTGGTGCAAGGCGCGGTAATTAGATTCCAAGAGCAAACTTTGCCCCGTTCCAAGCCTTGGTTTAATCGCCATTGATTAGCACGATTGATTAATGTGAATGACGAGCGATAATGATTAACAACTAAAAATGCCAGCAGTTTGCTGGCATTTTTGTTTTTAGATTAAACCGCCGAAGTTGTTTATTTCTTTACTACTTTTCTTTAGTGATGCGCCGGCTCAGCGCGCTTTGGCTTATGCCAAGCATCTGCGCCGCTGCCGTTTGGCTGTTGGCGGTGCGATTCATCGCTTCTTGAATCAGTGCATCGCTCATCTGCGCCAGAGTGGGTAAATTCTTAGGAAAGATAATCTGGTCGCTGTCAGTGGGAACGCTCGACTTACTCTGATTAATCGCTTCCATAAACGGGGTGATATTAAGCGAAATCCCGTCGCTGCGACTCACTGCATCAAACACCATGCCTTTGAGCTCATGCAGGTTACCGGGAAAGTCATAATCTGATAATTGCTGCGCCAATGAGCTAGGTTGCTGTGGCTCAGACAGCCCCATATCCTTAGCTGCTAAACAAATAAAGTGATTGATAAGCATAGACAGGTCTAGCTTACGTTGTCTCAGTGGTGGCAGCTTGATGGTGTGTGAGCGTAAGCGATACAGCAAGTCACTTCTAAACTTACCCGTTTGATTCAGCGCCAATAGGTCGTGCTGGGTGGAGGTGATGATTTTACATAATATCGGATAGGCTCTGTCGCTGCCGATAGGATAATACTGTTTATGCTCAATTACATCCACAAGCTTTGCTTGAGCCTCAATCGGTAAGTCACCAATTTCATTTAAATACAGCAGTCCAGATTGTACTTGATGCAGCACGCCTGCCTGGGCGCTAACCTTGCCATCTTCGCCTGTGTGCAGTTGGCCAAATAACTGTAGCTCAAATGCCGAGGTACTGATCCCCGCTAAGTTGACGTTAATAAAAGGCGCATCGGGGCAGATCAACTGATGGCACGACTTGGCAAATTCATCTTTGCCTGTACCACTTTCACCTTGAATAAGAATAGGCTCAGGGCTTAGGGCCACCGCCTCAAGATAGCGAAACTGATCCAGCAGAGCGGGCTCGCAGGTGAGGATATTATTGAATACCTCTGGGCGGGTTAGGGTGCGGCTTAAAAAGCTCTCTTTGATGCGTAGATAGTTACGCTCAAGGCCTACCACCTCTAATGCACGGCGCACGGTGCGGGCTAAGTCGTCGACCTTGTCGGTTTTGATAAAGTAATCATAGGCGCCATTTTTAATGCAGCGCACAGCAGTGTCGACTTCGTTAACACCTGTCACTATCAACACACGGGTTTTAGGAAACTCACTGCGGATCATCTCTAACAGATCTTCACCAGAGTGAAACGGCATGGTCAGATCCAGTAGCACTAGCGCATAATCTCCAGTTTGCAGTCGACTCATCACCTGACGACTATCGACGCAGGTATCGATTTTGGCTTCAGGTACTAGACGATTAAGCGTAATTGAGAGTGTTCTAAGCCAAGAGGCTTCGTCGTCAACAAGGAGAATATTTCTAGCAAGTTTCATGTGATACTAATCCTATTAAATATCTGCTCAGTCACAATATTAATACGCCAACGGAAAGCGTATTTTTATCACGGTTCCTTCGCCAAGGCGGGAGGTGATCTGCATATCGGCTTTATGCTCTTTAATGATGCGGCTACACACAGATAATCCAAGCCCCGTGCCACCACTCGAGCGGCGAGTGGTAAAGAAAGGTTCGGTAATTCTTTGCAGTGTGGCTCTGTCCATACCTGCGCCTTTATCGCTAACAATTAAGCAGATATGGCTAGCTTCGACACAGGTTTTAATATTGATATGCTCACCGCTTTCGTAGCAGTCGGCATCTTGCCTGATGGCATGGCAGGCGTTTTGAATCAAGTTGATTAGCACTTGATGCAGTTGCTGTGCATCACCGATAACAACGGGACTTGGGCTCAGCAGATCGGTCGTCACGTTAAATATCTTGGTCTGATTGGCAGTTAGGCGCAGCGACACTTCAACCACTTCATTAAGGCTAATGGGTTGATATTCATTCGTCAGTGTTGGTAAGGCATAACGCTTAAGATCGTTAACGATTCGGCTTATGCGCTCGGCGCCTTCGTGGATCGACTGACTGCTTAAGTCGAGCTCGTTTATCGCTAATTCAGGCGCCATACCAGCAACTGACCAAAAAGGGTTTTGCAGCTGATAGTTATGGCTCGCTTCAGACAAGTCTTTTAGGGCGTCACTGATAAAGGCGATTGAATGAATGATGATCCCCGTCGGGTTGTTGATTTCATGGGCAATACCGGCTGAGAGCTCACCGAGTGAAGCTAGGCGACTGGCTTCGTCATTAGCTTGGCGCAGCCTGTGCTGCTCGCTGGCTTCTTCTAACAATATGACCACTTGTTGATTGCTAATCGGGTGTAGCTGCAGTTGCCAATACTGATTATTAATTTGCATGTCGGCTGTTTGTGACTTTTGTTCAACCAACGCCCCAGAGAGGGCATGGCCTAAGTTAAAGGTTTCGCCATCAATATAGTGAAAATCTGGGTTATTGAGCAGGTCGTTATTATTGTCGTTACTCCACAGGCATTCGCCTTGTTGATTAAACAGGGTAACGCCATGGGGAATACCATCGAGTACCGATTGGAACTGGCTCGACAAATTTGAAATTGCCTCTTCGGCCTTTTTACGTTGTGCTAATTCTTGCTTAAGTGCTTTAGAGCGTCTGCGTAGACTCAGGCTGATATAACCAGTTAACAGCATGCCGACAGCCGAGAGTAAGCTGACAAAAATGGCTAAGGAGAGCATTTTCTTCTGCGCAGAATTAAGGTCGACTTTTTCGCGGCCGGTACCAAACCACTTATTAACTAACTGGTCGTACTCGCCTGACAGTTTTAATTGTCTAAGGGCATCATTGATCTGGGCCATCATATCAGCATGTTTATAGTTACTGACAAAGTTAAAGGCACCATAGATCAAGGGATCGCTAGAGCTTCTTATCGACGGGTACAGCGGCATGAGTCGTCGAGCAACAAAGTTTTCGGCAATCACAACATCAACTTCGCCTTTTATCAGTAACTGAAAACCGGTTTCATACAAGTCGACATCGACACGGGTAAAGTCCTGCTGTTTACCTGAGATATACACATCGACAAAGGCGCCTTTTTTAATTGCTACGCGCTTACCTTCCAAGTCGTTCCAGCCATTGATAAATGACTTTCCCTGTAAGGTATACGCTTTGGCGTGGGTCGCATAAATGGGATCGGACTGACTGAGCTCGCGATCGATAGTGATGGGACTGACCACTGCGATAACATCAATGAGTGAGTCGCGGTTATGTACATCGTTTAGCAGTTGTTGAAAGCTCTTGCGACGGATCACTATGCGTTTGCCCATGAGCTGACCGATGCGGTCCATCAATTCAAGATTAAACCCTTGATCGACCCCGTTGTTGCGCCACTCTAATGGAGCCGTCTTTGAGTGAACCCCAAACACGATACTTTGCTTTTCATGTGTCGGCTCGGCATGGACGGCAAAAGAGAATGCCATTAGGTAAAGAGTGCACAGACTGTAAACTAAGTTAACAAATGTTTTCATAATGAAATCTTAGCATGAGCTTATACACGATAACTGTGCGGGGTTTCTCGCTTTTAATGCATTGCAAATTGGTTTTAAACTCTGTCGAGTCCTTGGTTTTGCTCGTTTTTATATTCCTTCGCATAGACTAAACTTTGCATTTTAGTCAGTTTGTGATCTTGTTAACTTAGTCCTATGCATTTTTGCATAACTGGCTATCAGGTTATGCATGTTTGCATGAGCCGTTTCGCAAGCTGTGATCGACTGTTCAGTTTCTCAAGTGATCCGGACTCTGTTGTTGATGGCTTTTGTTAATGGGCAGACAATTACCTCGAATTGAGTATTTAAGACGGCGTTAACGACCGTTGAATATAACGTGATAGCTTTTTGCGCTGCCGATAGCAGCAATAAAAAGGCGAGGAAATGAGATGAAAAACTTTAAAAAAGCAGTGTGTATCGCAACACTTCTTGGTTCAGCAGGCTTTATGTCTAACGCAATCGCGGCTGACAACTTGGCAGAATTCCACGGTGAAAACCAAGAGTGTGATAGCTGCCACATGCCAGACGGTGAGCTTTCAAACGACAGCCTAACCTATGAGAACGAGCAATGCGTTGCTTGTCACGGTACGCTCGCTGAAGTTGCTGAAGAAACTAAACATGAGCACTACAACGCCCATGAATCTCATTTCCCTGGCGATGTGGCTTGTACTTCTTGTCACAGCGCTCACGAAAAATCGATGGTTTACTGTGACTCTTGCCACAGCTTCGACTTTGACATGCCATACACTAAGAAGTGGGAACGTCACGAGCCAAGCATCGATGAGTTATTAAAAGACCAATCAGACCGTGCAGCGGCACTAGCCGAAGCACCACGTGACACAGTTGATGTTGTGGTTGTAGGTTCTGGTGGTGCAGGTTTCTCTGCTGCAGTATCTGCACATGATCACGGCGCTAAAGTGATTCTAATCGAGAAAGAGCCTGTTATTGGCGGTAACGCTAAGCTAGCAGCCGGTGGTATGAACGCTGCTTGGACTGATCAGCAAAAAGCCAAAGGTATTAAAGATAGTGTTGAGTCTATGTACAAAGACACTATGAAAGGTGGTCGTGACCTAAACGAGCCAGAGTTAGTCGAAGTATTAACTTCACACTCTAAAGGTTCTGTTGATTGGTTAACCGCTATGGGCGCAGACCTTAACGACGTAGGTCGTAT
This sequence comes from uncultured Shewanella sp., assembly GCF_947497935.1. GTDB lineage: Bacteria > Pseudomonadota > Gammaproteobacteria > Enterobacterales > Shewanellaceae > Shewanella. Next base: position 145,475 of record NZ_CANMIO010000004.1, on the reverse strand, counting down.
GGGTGGTGCTTCTGCAAACCGTTCACACCGTCCAACTGGCGGTGCAGGTGTTGGTGCTCACGTAATCCAAGTGCTTTACGATAACGCGGTTAAGCGTGACGTTGATATGCGCATGAACACCCGTGGTATTGAAATCCTTAAAGACGACAAAGGCAACGTTAAAGGTCTACTCGTTAAAGGCATGTACAAGGGCTACTACTGGATTAAAGCTGACGCCGTTATCCTAGCAACTGGTGGTTTCGCTAAGAACAACGAGCGTGTATCTAAGCTTGATCCTAAGCTAAAAGGCTTTATCTCTACTAACCAACCAGGTGCGACTGGTGATGGTATCGATGTAGCAGGTAATGCTGGCGCGGCGATGACAGATCTACAATACATCCAGGCTCACCCAACACTATCGGTTAAAGGTGGTGTGATGGTAACTGAAGCGGTTCGTGGTAACGGCGCTATCTTGGTTAACCGTGAAGGTAAGCGTTTCGTCAACGAAATCACCACACGTGATAAGGCATCTGCAGCGATTTTGAACCAAACTGGTAAGTCTGCGTTCCTAATCTTTGATGACTCTGTACGTAAGTCACTAAGTAAGATTGATAAGTATATCGGTCTAGGTGTTGTTCCAAGTGCTGACTCGCTAGTTAAACTAGGTGAGATGACAGGTATTGATGGTAAGAACTTAACTGAAGCTGTTGCGCGCTACAACAGCCTACTTAAGAGCGGTAAGGACACTGACTTTGGTCGTCCAAACCTACCTCGTGCCCTTAACGAAGGTAATTACTACGCAATCGAAGTTACTCCTGGTGTTCACCACACTATGGGCGGCGTAAAGATTGACTCTAAAGCTGAAATCATGAATGCGAAGCAGCAAGTTATCCCAGGTCTATACGGCGCGGGTGAAGTGACTGGTGGTGTTCACGGTGCTAACCGTCTAGGTGGTAACGCTATCTCTGATATCGTCACCTTCGGTAGAATGGCTGGTGAAAATGCAGCGGCTTACTCTAAGAAAAACTAATCTTAGATTGTTAGTCGGGGTTGGGATTTGAGTTAAGTTTCAGCCTCAGACTAAAAAACAAAAGCCTTCATCTTATCGATGGAGGCTTTTTTGTTTTCTCAATTTCAGTTGAGAGTGATTGATGCCAAGGGTTAAAGGCTTGAAGCGGGCAAAGCGCCGCGACGTTAGGTGAAGGCTAACTCCAAGGTCAAGCGCAGCTTGATTGCCTACCCCAAGTTTGAGGGTGACTTAACCTTATAAGTCACCTATTGCTTCTAGAAACTCTTCATCGGTGAGTTCTCTAGGTGGTTTTTTCTTGCCAAAGCCTTTAATCGGTCGGCCCCTTAACGGATTATTGATAAAGGCATCGTCACCCATGTAAGTGATCGATGTCGGGAGCAATACATAGCTTATAGCATTGCTGGCAAACGCTTCTTCACCAACTTCAGTTACTGACATTGGAATACTAATCTTGTTGATGGCATTGTTAGAAAATGCTCTGTCGCCAATCATGGTTACTGAGTTTGGCAGCACTAAATGGGTTAACGAATTATCTTGAAACACTCGCTCATTAATTTCAGTCAATGAATTTGGCAGAGTCACGTGAGTTAAGGCATTTTTGGCAAATGCACCCTCTACGATTTCTGTCACTGAGTCTGGAATATCGACGTGAGTTAATGCGTTTTCTGCAAAGGCATAATAGCCGATCCGAGTGACCGAAGTAGGAATATCAATCTGGGTTAGGGCATTGCGTCGAAACGCACTTTCGCCGATTTTAGTTACTGTATTAGGAATAACGATGCTGGCGATTGGGCTCTCTGGGAGCTCTTCGAATTCTTCGCTTAACTCCTCAGCCTCTGAAAAAGCATAGTCCCAGATCTCAGTAACCGGGATACCATCAAAATTATCGGGGATAATGATGTGTTGATAATTACCATGATACACATTAATTCTGCCTCTACTTTTATCAAACGATACATCATCTAATGTCAGTATATGTGGCTGGCTCACGGTTAATTCTCTGTTTGTTGTAGCTATGGTTTTAGTTGTAGGACTTGGTGTCAACTTAGCTTGATGCGCTGGGCTTTCTTGTATAGAAAGCCCAAACAACGTAGCAACGAGAACACCACTTAACATGCGAGATAAGTTGATACTACAGCGATTGGTAATAAGAAGGCTGATATTAAGAAGCTTATATCAGTCTTCCATCCAGTCTAAATTTGGCATGGCATCTAAATGTTGGTTGTAACGCTTTTCGTTAAATGACGCGCCATTTAGCATCACATCGCTAACTTCAATGGCTAGCGCACAGGCCATCCATTGAATTGCTTCTTCGCGTGGCGTGCCTGTCATCACCAAACGCATTAGCGTTTCTTTTACCTTTTTAGGCTCACCGTCGGCGATTTGATTTTCGACTGTTTCAATTAGGGTTTCTTCAGTCATGTAACTGTCTTGCTGATTGTCCATTTTTACGACTCTGTAATGTAATTGGCGCCATTATGCCGCAAGCTTAGCGTGAGCAATAGATTTGATATCGAGTTTGTTGAGCATTCTGACTTTAACAGCATAATTGGGAGAGTACGCTTTTCTAACTTAGTGTAGATACAGCTGAGGCCTTTGGTGGCAAGGACGCCACCGTGGAGCGGTCATGGACGACGAAAAAAGAGTCTCGGCAGTGTTTGCACATACGCTGACCGCAGGTCATTGAAACCACTGGTGGCGGGCTCCTCTGGGGCGACGAATGGCATCGCATACCCGTTGCTTCCCATTATTGAATCATCAATATTGTAAACTCTGCATCTGGGTCAAACGACTCAAGGTACGTCTGAACTCAAAGCTTAACGCGCCGCTGTAGAGTTCATCCATCGGCACTTCTGCTTGAATGTATAACTCAACTCCTTGGTCATATAACTCATCGACTAAACTGATAAACCGCCGCGCGGGGTCATCACTTACCGCGTAAGACAGTTGCCTATTACCAGTTTCAAAAGCAGCAGTTTCAAAAGCTGCATTCTCCATCGCCGCAGTTTCTGACGTGGCGCTCTCAAGAGAGTGCGCGCCATCTTCGGTGCCGCGGGCTTTAATCCAGCTGCGGGGTTCACCACCTAGAACCGGAACGTGCGTAAGAATGAGTGTGCTAAAGCGGCTGGCTATTTCGATATAATCGAGCTGCGAACGTGGGCCGTCACACAGAGCGTCGAACTCAAACCAGGCCACGTTTACGGTGTATTTAACGGTATCAATGACTCGGTTATGCACTAAAAGCGGTTGCTTGATGCTACCTGCTTCCGAGTCTATTTGTGTGTCTGCACAAGTTTCAAAAATCTGCTCAAATTGACTGAAGGTATCATTTGAAATGCTGAAGTCACTGACAAAGTATCGCTGCTTGCTAACCTGAGAGTTGAGTGAGTGCAAGCGATGGTCTTGCTCACCGCTTAAATGCAGCTCTTGGGTAAAACGATTAAGCAGGTCGATAGTCGGCAAGAAGCGCTGGCGCTGCAGGCCATTTTTATACAGTTCATCGATAGGAATGTTTGAGGTGGCGACTAAGATAATGCCCTGCTCAAATAGCGCTTCAAATAGCTTAGCTAAGATCATTGCATCGCCAATATCGCTGACAAAAAACTCATCGAAACACAGTACGCGGCATTCCTGTGCGACCCGCTTGGCAATGCGCTTAAGAGGATCGCGGTTACCCGACTCGCCGATAAGCTCTTTATGAATACGCGCCATAAAGCGATGAAAATGCAGCCTAAGTGCGGGCACGTTAGATTCACTTTCAAGGCATTGATAAAACAAGTCCATCAGGTAGGTTTTACCGCGGCCGACATCGCCCCACATGTAGAGACCCTGACACACAAGATTTGCATCGTCACCGACTTGAGGCGCTTTGGGCATTTGGGTCAGCTGCTGATGCAATCGCTCTAGCTCTTTGATGGCTTGATGCTGCGCGCCGTCGTCGACAATCTGTTGTAGCTGTACCTGCTCAAGGTAGCGTGCAAGCGGACTGGAGCGTCCAGTACTCACTGCAGCACTCACTACTGTACTGGCATCGGCAGCGCTAGCAGTTAATTGCGGGTGTTGGCTTAATTGATTCGCTGCTTGGCGGGTCATAGCATTCCATTACATCTCTTTAGGTGGCGCGATTATATCAGCTCAAGCTTATTTATTGGGGATCGGCCTATATTAATCGTCTTCAGCAGTTAGAGGCTGTTGTGTTTTGCTTGTTGTTTTAACCAAGCCACAAACAGCTTAGCCTTGGGGTTAAGCTCTTTATCATGGGAAGCCACATAATAGGTTTGTTCGCAGTTAACTTGCTGCCCTGCAAAGGGGGCGATGAGTTCACCTCGAACGATACGCTTACTTACCAACTGGCCGCGTCCCATGGCGATACCTGCATGGTTCATGGCGGCGATGACGGCTAAGTCAGAGCGGTCAAAACCGATTGAGCGCTTATCTTCGATATTGAGCCCTTGAGTCTCGGCCCAATACTTCCATTCATCACAGTCTGAGTCATATTCCCAGGCCTGATTATCGTGTAGCAAGGTGCAACGGCTCAGGTGCTCAGGTTTGCCGATAAGATCGTGCTCCGCCGCATACTCTGGGCTACACACCGGCATGATGGTCTCGTCCATCAAGTGCTGGCAAAACAGTTTGCTGCGCGGGTGATTGTCGTAATAGATCGCGAGATCAATATGAAAGCTATTGAAGTTAACGTTTTCATTGCCGGTCAAAATATTAATGGCGATCGCCGGATACTGGCGGCTGAAATCGGCAATCTTAGGCACCAACCAACACTGTGCGATAGAGGGGCGAGAGTAGATAGTTAGCTTACCCGACACCTCTTGGTTTTTAATCTCAAACACTTCCTGATTCAGGCTCTTTAAGCTGTCCTTCAACTTTGAAAACAGACGCTTGCCATCTTCTGTTAGCTCTATTCTGCGATGAAAACGAGCAAACAGCTTAAAGCCTAACTCACTCTCTAGTGCAGTAATTCTATGGCTCACCGCTGAGGGACTGACGCAAAGCTCCTCGGCGGCGAGCGAAAAGGACTGGTGACGGGCAACCACTTCAAAGGTATGCAGTTTTGCCAGTTGATAGCTGCTGAGTAAACGGTTTCTGCTGAATACATCTTGCTGGGAATACATGACTGACTTCTCAATTTGTGATGTGAGCATTTTACCCTAAGGCGCTTTTTAGTGCTGATTATATCAACGCAGTTAAGGCTTGTGTCGTGTAATCGGTGTTTTTGTGATGAGTAAATATCTCTTGCCACAATCTGGCTCAACTGAACTGCGATTTATATCTTTTGTCAGCCTCTCAGAGATTGGCTTTAATAGCGCAACTTTTTACTCCTTTTCATTCCTTTAACTCCTGTTAACCAATAAGAGAAATACAATGGAATCACAACTGTGGATTATCGGAACTTTACTTAGCAGCATCTTGTTGATTGTTGTCAGCATCGTAAAGTTCAAGTTGCACCCTTTCCTTGCGCTACTATTAGCCAGCTTCTTCGTGGGCGGCATGATGGGCATGGCCCCACTTGAAATGATCAAGGCGATGGAGTCTGGGATCGGCGGAACATTAGGCTTCTTGGCTATCGTTATCGGTCTGGGCACCATCTTAGGTAAGATGATGGAGATCTCAGGCGCTGCTGAGCGAATTGGTATCACCCTGCTAAAATCTCGCTACCTAAGCCCTGATGTGATCATGGTGCTGGTGGGCCTAATCTGTGGTATCACCTTGTTCGTTGAAGTAGGCGTGGTATTGCTTATTCCACTGGCTTTCTCTATCGCCCGTAAAACCAATACTTCACTGCTAAAGCTTGCCATTCCACTGTGTACAGCATTGATGGCTGTGCACTGCATTGTGCCGCCACACCCTGCTGCGCTGTTTGTGACTAACGCCTTAGGCGCTGATGTGGGCTCGGTGATCATCTGGGGTCTGCTAATTGGTCTATTAGCCTCGCTCATTGGCGGTCCGCTGTTCCTTAAGCTGTTTGGCGATAAGCTGCCGCACCTTGCTGTACCTGCTGAGTTTAGTGAAGTTTCGACCCGCGAAGAGAGCGAGTTGCCATCACTTGGCACGACCTTGTTCACCATTTTGCTACCAATCATTTTAATGTTGGTTAAAACCGTGGCCGAGCTGTATATGGAGCCGGGCAGTGCGTTGTACACCACGCTAGAATTTGTTGGTAACCCAATCACTGCGATGTTTATCGCTGCGTTCGTGGCGTATTACCTACTGGGTCTGCGTAACAAGATGACCATGGGCACCTTGCTGACTAAAACTGAAGACTGTTTTGCCTCTATCGCCAATATCTTGCTAATTATTGGTGCGGGCGGTGCATTCAACGGCGTATTAAGTGGCAGCGGCATGGGCGACAGCTTAGCGCAGATTTTGGCGAATCTTGATATGCACCCAGTGCTACTGGCTTGGTTAGTTGCCATTATTTTGCACGCTGCGGTCGGTTCGGCAACTGTGGCTATGATGGGCGCAACAGCCATTGTGTCGCCATTATTAGTGCTTTATCCAGACTTGAACCCAGTTATCGTCACCTTAGCTATCGGCTCTGGCGCTATCGGTTGCACTATCGTCACCGACTCATTGTTCTGGCTGGTTAAGCAGTACACCGGCGCTACTATGAAACAAACATTTATGTATTACACCACAGCCACCTTTATCGCCTCGCTTGTGGCACTGGCTGCGACATTTGCACTTTCTTATGTTATTTAATCCTAAAGGGGAACTGAAACTATGAACACTAAGCAACTGATAAACGACTTCCCTTTGCTGGCTCAGCTTATCAAGCTTGAAGAAGTTAGCTGGTTTGAAACCAAGGCGACTCACTTAGCCGAAGCGCTACCTTATGTGGGCTTAGATAGCACAGATGTGGCCGATGCCAGCGCACGTTTGCAGCGCTTTGCTCCTTACCTAGCGCTAGCCTTCCCTGAGACTGCAGCCTCTAATGGCATTATCGAATCTGAAGTGGTTGAGATCCCGCAGATGAAGCAGGCGCTAGAAGCTAAGTATGGCCAAGCTATTGCCGGTAAGTTGATGCTGAAAAAAGACAGCCATCTGCCAATTTCTGGCTCAATCAAGGCGCGCGGCGGCATTTATGAAGTACTGACCCATGCGGAAAAACTGGCGATTGCTGCGGGTAAGCTTAAAGAGTCTGACGACTATCAAATGTTGTTCACTGAAGAGATGCGTAACTTCTTTAACGGTTACAGCATCGCGGTAGGTTCGACCGGTAACTTAGGTATGTCTATCGGCATTATGAGCGCCAAACTTGGCTTCAAGGTGAGTGTGCATATGTCAGCAGATGCTCGTCAGTGGAAGAAAGACAAGCTACGTAGCCACGGCGTGTCGGTACATGAATATGAGCAAGATTACGGTGTTGCGGTTGAGCAAGGTCGTAAGGCGGCAGAATCAGATGCGAATTGCTTCTTTATCGACGATGAAAACTCACGCACGCTATTTTTAGGTTACTCGGTGGCTGGCGAGCGCTTAAAAGCACAGTTTGAGGCAGCTGACATCAAGGTCGATAGCGAGCATCCGCTGTTTGTTTACCTTCCATGCGGTGTGGGCGGCGGCCCTGGTGGTGTGGCATTTGGTCTTAAGTTAGCGTTTGGTGATAACGTTCACTGCTTCTTTGCCGAGCCGACCCATTCTCCTTGTATGTTATTGGGGGTGCACACAGGCCTGCATGACGAAATCGCGGTGCAAGACTTAGGGATCGACAACGTCACGGCTGCCGATGGCTTAGCGGTAGGCCGCGCCTCAGGTTTTGTGGGCCGCGCCATGGAGCGTATGCTTGATGGTTACTACACCTTAAGCGATGAGCACATGTATGACCTACTTGGCTTATTAGCTCAGAGTGAAGGCATAGAGCTTGAGCCATCAGCACTAGCAGGTATGCCGGGAGCACTTAGAGTGAGCGGTGATAGCGACTATCAAGCACGTATGGGCCTAACTCCTGAGATGATGAGCAGTGCGACTCACCTAGTGTGGGCGACAGGCGGCGGAATGGTACCAGCTGAAGAGATGGCTAAGTACTTGGCGCAATCGGCTAGCTAATTTTTTATAGAACTAGTTGAGTCAGATTGCTAACGCCAAAAGGGCTGAGCTTGTTAGGCCGATGATATTCGGCCTCGGCTCTGCTTTTTTATAGCCTCTACTTTTTATTAGCTTATAGAAGGTATCGAGCAAGCAAAAAATCCACCCTAATGAGGTGGATTTTCTATTTCTAAAGCTTTCTAGTTTCCCAAAAAGGCTACCACAGCCCTTTGGATTTCACTCGTCTGGCTCGCTCAAGTTGAGTATCTAAACTTGGGGCTATGCTCGCAGAGTCATCATTGGCTGGAGCATTGACTGAGGCGAGGGAGAGTTGGCTAGATAAACTTTTCATCTGCGCGATTAACTTATCTTGGCCCTGCTTAAGTTGACTAAGCTGAGCACTAAAGTCCGCATGATGCTGCTTAGTTTCAGCGCTGACTTCTGTTTGACTTGTCTCTTTATTACTAGCCTCTGACTGACTTGCCGCGGATTCAGTAAGCGCCGAGTTTAGTTGTTCTTGCCCTTCAAGCATGAGCTGTTGTAACTGGGCTAACTGTTGTTCAATGGCAGTTAATTTAAGCGACTCGCTTTGCTGCTTAGGCAAATTGGCGGTTTCAAGCATAGTGCTGAGTTTTTGCCACTGCTGCTCTGATAGACCATTCTCAGCGGCAGGCTCCAAACTCAGGCCCGCAGATTTGATTTGGCATGCCAAAGTCTGGCTGTTAACTTTATCTTGCAGCAGAGTTTGAGTGAGCAAGGACGGCAACTGCGGCGCTAATTCATGCAGGAATAACCCTGACAGATAGAGATCGCGATGAAACTGAATACGGCGCTGCAGCACGATATCCGTCTCATCATTACGCGCCTTTTCCTCTTGCTGCCAATGCCTGAGTATTTTAATCGCGTAGCTGTGGGAGTCGAAGAGCTCAGGTTCCAGACCCACATTGAATCGAATGCGCATAAACGTCCCTTTAAGCGGCGTCGCTAGTCTCTGCCGCGTGGTAACAACAGATCTCTCGTGATAGTGCTTCTTGCGGATCTTTAACCATGACAATCTTGTCGCCAAGCGACGGGTAAGCATCGCGGATCGCGCTTTCAATCAGCATAGCGCCACCGCCTACTAAGTAGATGCGGTTAGGGTTGCGAGTGAAAGTCTTGGCCTCATAGGCGACGGCGGCACCTAACTCGGCAATCTTGTCTTCAATGCGCTCAAGTACCCAGTCAACTTTGCTGATATCGTTGATCACTTCTTCAACAAACTCGCGGTTATGACGACGCTTAATTAATTCATTCGCGACTAAGTAGCTGGCGTCGCTGTCTGCAGCAGATAAGGCTTTTCTCGCTGCGTTGGTAACCATAGATACGCCAATTTCAGCATTGCCATACACAGCCGATACATCGTCGAATTCGCCAACAATAACGCCCATGTCTAGGGTGGTGCCACCGCAATCGATAACCAAAGATTTTGCGAACTCGTTGACGCCTGAGTCCATCAGAGTCGTTAGGACCGCGGGTAGGCTTTCGGGTAGCACTTCAACATCGACAATGGTGAACAGCTCGCCCTTGTTGAGGCTGATCTCTCGCATCAGGTTGGCTTTCTTCCTAGCGATATTTTCTTCGTTCTTTTGGCAGTCATCGGCCTTGTAATACTCGGTGATAGGCAGGGTAACCAGAATGCTGACAGGACCAGGTGTTACACCCGTTTGCAGTAGTGCATGGTGAACTGATAATAGGTTTAAATCATCATATTGAAAGGCAACATGGGTAGTTGAAAGCGCTTTATCTGAAGTGGCGTCGTAAGTGTATTTAGTCGATGCCACTTGGTAGTTAAATACCTTGCGGTCATTCAGCAAAGCTGCACTTTTCCAGTCTTTACGAAATGAGTTTGGTGAGGTAACGCTGCGAACTTGACCGTTTTCAATCCAGCTAATTTTTACGTTGGTAGAGCCATCATCGATAGCAAATTTCATCATGCTAGAATGCATTACAGATCCTTTAAATAAACCCAGTTTTGCAAGTTAATGCGACCCCATTGCGGCAGAACTGAAATCTTTTTGTGATTTATTTTTTAAGGCTGCTAGCTAAGTTGCAAACTTAGCTGTTTATCGCCTAAGAGCTCCTCAAATAGCTATCATTTTGCTTAATCTGCACTGACCTCGGTAATTGTCCACTCGGGTAACTTATCTGTTAAATCGCTTTTAATCTTATCCATATCCCCTCTAATTACGATATAGGGAGTGTTGGTAAATATAGAGCGAGCAATCTGTTGTAGTTGCTCAGGGGTTAAGCCTGCTAGCCGAGCAGATGTCTGCTGCTCTTGCTCGGGTTGATATCCCAGTATCAAGCGTTTGATGCTATCTAGCTCTACGTTGTGATAGTTGGCTTGGTACAGCATCTTTTGACTGGTGAGGTAGTTTTTTAATGCCGTCACTTCAGCGTTAGAGGCAGGTGTTTGTGCCGCCAGTGCTAAATGATCCAATACGCCGCTAATAAATGCCCCTGTGTGTTCAAGCTTAGTGCTGCCATAAAACTTGAGCGTGCGTGATAAGGGATTATTAAAACAGCGGCCATAAATGCCGTAGGTTAAACCACGCACTTCGCGTAAGTCGTAATATAAGCGCCCAGAGAAGCTGCGTCCCAGCCAGCTGGCCAGTAGCTTACAGTCTTGAATAGAGTCGATATTGTTATCGCTAGCGTCTAGTGGATAACCTATGCGTACTTGCGTTTGTACGCTGGCGGGCGCATCAATCAGATATAAGGTTTTATTATCGTTGCTCGGAGCAGTGTGGTTCTTGGCTGTCGGGAAGGGAGTGAGTGTTTGTGATTGTTGAGTGGCTATTGTCTCAAATTGCTTGTTTAGCATAGGGAGAAGTGCTGAACTTTGCTCAGGCTCTTTATGAGAGCCTCGCTCAAGCTGTTTATTAAAGCCTCGCTCAAGCTGTTTATTAAAGCCTTGCTCAGGGCTGTTATTAAAATCTAGCTCAGGCTGCTTATCAAAGGCTCGTTCAAGGCTGTTATTAGCAAAAAATGCCCATTTAGATTGAGCTAAAATAGTGTCTCTAACCTGATTAAGCTTGGTTAAATCCAGCTCATCGGCAAGGGCTTTATCGTTGAGAGCTTGGTTATAGACATGCTGCTCACCGAGAAGCTTCTTGGCCCACACCTGATCAATTTCGGCGCCGCTATAGGCATTGATATGTTTAGCCAGTTTCAGCTGGCGGCGCACGTTAGCTATATCTATTTCGTCAAAGCTGCCAACTCTATCAGGGCTTTCAGCTTGCCAAAATTGCATCAATAGCTTGGTTGCCGATCTGGCTGAACTTGGCGAGTAAGGGCAGTCAATACTAATGGTCAAGCTGTGCATACTGACCCTAATGCTAAGGGTTTCGGCACAGGCCAAGCTTGACTGCTGTACTATCCAGCGTCTTTTTTCGCGAAATGCAGCCACCAAGACATCAAGGTTTGCCATGGGGGCTTTACTGTAAGCGACTAGCGACAGGTGGGTTAATCCCGATGGTGTATCGTTAAATAGATACAGCTCAAGCTCTTGTTTCGGTTCTTGTCCAAGCTGTACTTTTAATTCAGGCGAGAGCACTAAACGCTCCGCTGGGGCGCTAGCTTGGTAGTCTAGTGCTGCGATTTCTGGTGCGCCCTGCAACTTGTCGAACACCGGTAACTGCGGCTTCGCGGTTGGGGTAAACGTAATCTGAGTTTGCTGGCAGCCAAGTAGGCTTAACATAATACTCAACAGCAGTGTGCTACACACAAGCGGTTTCATCAGTTGTTTAGTCGGTGATTTTATCCATGGCTTGATTAATAGCTTCATCACATCACGCTCTCTTCAAGGCTGTCGGTCATGCCCTTAGGTAAAGATTCCAAAATCGACTTTGTGGCTCGGATATACCAAGGTGGCAGCAGATCGAGACGGACAGTGTTTTCAGCGAAGTATTTTTGGGCGATAGCTTGAAGTTCTTTTGCGCTAACCGCATTAATTCGCTGCCAAGGTGCAGTAAGTGGATGCCATTTATCACTAGGTTCAGTGGCCGAAAGCATTCTTGCCAGATTAGATGGTGAATCTAACCGCGCTAAGGCTTTATTGAGCCAAATTTGCTTTAACTTACACAGCTGATCTTCGGTGATAGGTTGTTTAGTCACGGTGTCGATGAGCGCTGCAACATTATCTGTTAACGTGTCTAACGAGGTGCGAGCGCGGGGCACTAATACCAAGTTAGTCACGCCGTGGTGGGTCATGGTTAGTGGAATGGAGTAACTCAGCAATTGGTCGGGATCGGTAAGACTGGTGCCTTGAATTAAGCTGCTTTTGTTTTGAAACAGGTAGGCTTCGAGTAATGCAAGACCTGCGGCATCACTGGAGTGACGTCCGGCGGTGTGCCATGCCAATAACACCGCAGGCCAAGGGCCCCGTTCATCGATGATCTCACCATGAACCGGCTTTGGAGTAATGTTGAGATCGCTAAGTTGAGTCTGCTCGATATCTGGTGCTTGCCAGTCACCAAACTGCGCGTTTATCCAAGATTGAGTCTGCTCGGGAATATCGCCAACTAGGCTGAGTTGCATGGCATCGGGTCGATAATAGCGTTGATGAAAGGCATTTAAGCTCATCGGAGTGGCGGCTTTGATATCGGCTATGCTGCCAATCACTGCATGGCCATAAGGTGTGTTCTCAACTTGGGCGAGTAAAAACTCCATCGCTTTGCGAACATAGGGTTGGTTATCTATGCTAGTGGCCATCTCTTCGAGCACGGCACCTTGCTGATTTTTAACACTGGCCTCATTTAGTCTTGGGTAGCGGAAGCGGTCTGCCTCTAGCCATAAGCTCAGTTCGAGTGCTTGCGAGGGGATGGTTAAGTAGTAATTGGTAAAATCAAAAAAGGTACTAGCATTAAACTGGCCGCTTAAGGCGCTCATGGTCTGGGTATAGCTATCACCCGGTGCATGCTTACTGCCCTTAAATAGCATATGTTCAAATAGGTGGGCGTAACCAGTTTGGCCCTTAACCTCATTGCGAGAACCCACATCAAACTGGCTTGCGATGGATACGGCTTGAGTATTTTTTATCGAGAGAGTACGTACCTGAAGCCCATTATCGAGCTGTCGATATTGAATTTTCTGCTCTGTATCATATAACGGTTGGGCAAGCGTGTTTAACACACAGCTATTTGGCTGATGATTGTCTTGTGCGTTTGCCGAGAAAGAGGCTGCGTATATCACTGTCAGGCAACTTATTATTAATCGCTTCAATTTAGGTTCAATTCCTTTTAACGGCATATAGCGCGAATAAACAAGTTAACTTATATCAGCTTAATTAGTAGCCTTCTATAGTCGTTAAGTATTGGATCACTTGAGTCCAATGCGCTTGGCGAGGCGGTGTAGGTTGCCAGAGTCGAGGTCGAGCGCCCTTGCAGTGGCTGCCCAGTTATTACCGTTAGCGGCTAACGCTTGACGAATATATTGCGCCTGAAATGACTCGGTAGCTTGCTTTAAGTTTTGACCCAAAGCGACAGGGGGGGGAGATGTTTTGCCTGTTGTGGTTCGCAGCCCGTGAGATACATGTGCAAAGCGCTTGTCTTGTGAGGCCTGATCATGAAAATCCTTCCCCTGAAAATCAAAATGCTGAGGGGTGATCATCGCAGTATCGGACTGAGCTTGTGCGCGGGCTAATACCGCCGCACGACGCAGCACGTGTTCGAGCTCACGCACGTTGCCAGGCCAATCATAATTATTTAATAGGCTAATACTGTCAGGGCTCATGCTTAAGCTCTTTAAACCTAACTTTTCTCTGCTGCGCTCAACAAAGAAACCGCTTAATAAAATCACGTCACCCTCACGCTCGTTTAGCGGTGGCACTACGATGGGAAATACGCTTAAGCGGTGATAAAGATCGGCTCTAAAGCGCCCGGCAAGTACCTCTTGTTTCAGATCTTTATTAGTGGCGGCAATAATGCGTACATCTACCTTAAGGCTTTTATCTGAGCCGACTTTTTGCAAGTCGCCATACTGCAATACCCTTAATAACTTTGATTGCAATGGTAGGGGTAACTCACCAATCTCATCTAAAAATAGCGTACCCTTGTCGGCAATTTCAAATTTGCCGCTGCGATGGCTGATGGCACCGGTAAAGGCACCTTTTACATGACCAAATAGCTCACTTTCGGCGACGGATTCTGGTAGCGCAGCGCAGTTAAGATAAACCAGTGGTTTGTTTGCGCGAAGAGAGTGCAGATGAATAGATTTGGCAACCAGCTCTTTACCGGTTCCGGTATCACCTAAAATTAATACATTAAGGTCGGTACTGGCTACTACGCTCAGCTCATTTTGCATCGCCTGCATGGCGGGAGATTGGCCAATAATCTCAACTTCACTGTCGCTGCTGTGATTAAAAGCTGATGGCTCCTGCGACTGCACAGCCTGTTTTTCTAGCTTCTCGATTAGCAGCGCGTTACTTAAAGACGCCGAGGCGATAGCGCTTAAGGTGCGTAGCTCTTTATCGCTAAAGCTGTTGAACTGCTTAGGGTCGAAACCATCGATAGTGACCGCGCCGATAAGCGCGCCGTTAGCAACTAAAGGCAGGCCAATACAGGCGTGAACCATTAGGTGGTCTTCTTGATGGGGGATCAAGCCATCGTAAGGGTCGGGCAGTTCACTGTCGGCTGGAAAGCGTACCACGTCACCGGCGCGAGCAATGGCTTCAAGGCGAGGGTGCTCGCTTAAGATAAAGCGTCTGCCAAGCACATCAGGGCTTAGACCATCAATCGCCAGCGGGGTAAATTGTTTACCGCTAAATTGTAATAGAGCGGCCGCATCACAGTGTAGAGTTTGCCTCACGGTATCGAGTAGCCTTGAGAATCTGTCGTGATCTGACAGCCCTGAAGTGATGTCCAGTGCAATACGGGTAAGGTCGTTTTGGCTGAGTGCCATGTTACTTCTCCATTGAGGGGCTGCTTCTGAATAAAGCTCCTAACCTTGCAGTGGCATTTAGCTTGCTAGGCAGTGTCTTTTTAACAGTATTGAATGCTGTTGTTTATCTGTCAATTGTACACTCTGACTAGAGTGTATAGCTGATTAGGCTGCAATTGGGGCCGGTGAGCAAGCTGCAGCCGGTGCTGATCTAAACCTGATGACAAGATGGCAATTAAAAATAAGGGCCTCCAATCTGAAGGCCCTGATTCTGAAATCCTAGTTCTGAAGACCCTAGTTTAGATCTTGGTCGGCATTTATGTTTTTCCAGTTTTTCTTAGGCTCTAGAACCTTATTTCAATTCTAGAGCCTTCTTTAAACTTAAGCGTTTACCGATTGTTCATCATCAATTACGGCAACCGCTTTTTTCTTAGCGATGGCTTTTTTGATGATATCGAATAGGAACCAGCCCATAAATATTCCACCGAAGCTGAACAGTACGTCACCAGGCATACGCATCCAGACTAAGGTTTCAACTAGTGGACTATGGATCACTTCTGGCGAGCGAGCAAACCAGTAACCGTTATCGATAACCGCAAAGAACTGCACGATGCCAACGGGAAGTAGTGAGATAAATACCATCGCCGCAAGACCGATATTTAAAGTCCAAAACGCGCCTTTTAGTAGCTTCTCGTTCCACTGAATCTGACCAGTTAGCCCGCGTAGACAGAACAGCATCAGCCCCATCCCCAGCATGCCATATACCCCCATAAAGGCTGCATGAGCGTGGGTTGCTGTGGTATTTAAACCTTGAATAAAGTACAGCGCGATAGGTGGATTGATTAAGAATCCTAGTATGCCTGCACCGACTAGATTCCAGAACGCGGTCGCGACGAAGAACATAATGGCCCATTTGTAACGGATCATCCATGGGGTTGTTGCTCGTAAACGATAGCTTTCAACGGCTTCGAAGCCGATAAGAGCAAGTGGCACGACTTCTAGCGCCGAGAAGATAGCGCCCCAAGCAATTACTGAGGTTGGTGTGCCGGTAAAGTATAGGTGGTGCAGGGTACCGATTAGCCCACCCGTTAAGAAAATGACCGTGGTAAACAATACCGCTGCATTGGCACTTCTTGCGCGGATCAGCCCAAGGCGCACTAACATCAAGGCAATGACTGAGGTGGCAAAGGTTTCAAAGAAGCCTTCTACCCATAGGTGAACCACCCACCAACGCCAGTATTCGGCAATGGCTAAGTTGGTGTGTTTGCCCATAAATAGGCCGGCACCGTAGAACAAGCCGATAGCGACACAAGAGGCATATAACACCCAAATAACCGGGCGCATTTCACTATCGACCTTTAATGCAGGGCGCATCGATGCTGTTACCAGCGCTAACCAGATGAGTAGACCAGCCAAGAGTAGTATCTGCCATACACGACCAAGATCAATGTACTCATAACCTTGATGACCAAACAGGAAGTTCATATCGAGATCGAAGTACTGTTGTACACCAATCCATTCACCAGCCATAGAGCCAAGCACTACAACAACCAGTGCAACCCAAAGCACATTAACGCCTAAACGCTGGTACTTAGGTTCATATCCCGAAAGCGCAGGAGCGATATAAAGTCCAGTGCCAAGCCATGCGGTGGCAATCCAAAATACTGCCAACTGAGTATGCCAAGTACGAGTTACTGAATAGGGCAGGATTTCAGCTAGTGGAATACCGTAGAAGTTTTGCCCCTCAACCGCATAGTGAGCGGTGAGCCCGCCTAATAAAATTTGCAGCAGGAATAGACCTATCGCAGTGACGAAGTACTTTCCAACGGCGCGTTGAGAAGCGGTTGGTTTGTTGTAGAACAGCGGATCTTGCTCAGCGGGTGTCGGTAAGCTTTCGTGTTTACCCGCGGCGTGGTACCACACCAGTGCGCCGATACCTGCAATCAAGGTGACGATACTGAGAATCGACCAAACGATGTTATCAGAGGTTGGTGTATTACCAATCTGTGGGTCAAACGGCCAGTTATTGGTATAGGTGTAATCGGCATCAGGGCGTTCGGTTACCGCAGCCCAGGCTCCCCAAAATAGGAAGGCATTTAGTTGTTCACGACGCTCAAGGCTAGGTACCGTGCCCTCTTTCATCGCGTATTGTTCACGCAAGGTCGATAGTTTAGGGTCGTCACCAAATAGCGCGAGGTAATGCTGTTCAACCTGTTTAATTGCCGCGATACGGATTGGTGAAAGGCTAATTTCTATGTCGCCATTGGCTTTAGTGATGACACTATTCTTACGAATGTCTTCACGTAGCGCCTGTTCAAGCCCAGCATGTTGCTGGGAGTTAAGCTTTGCAAATTCGGTGTTATAGCTTTGCATAGCGCTAATATTAAGCCAGGCTTGGGCTTCTCTGTGAAGCCAATCGGCAGTCCAGTCCGGTGCCACGTATGAACCATGCCCCCAAATCGAGCCGAGTTGGTGACCTCCCATAGATCGCCAAACGAGTTGCCCTTGTTCAATATCGTTTTGACTAAATAGTGTTTGTCCTTGGTTATCGATAAAAGCCGTCGGGATAGGTGGCTTTTCTCGATAAATTTCACTGCCGATACTCAGGAGTACAGTGAAAGAAGCAATTAGCACTAGCAGCAGTGCGATTGCGGTGATTTTTTGTTTGCTCATATTTCCTCTTAGCGCAAAGTCTTTTTGATACAGGCGAGTCCTGTTATAGCTAGACTTATGCCAAGTTTGTTAGTCTTTGTTTTTAAGGGTTTTGTTAAAGGTGTTTGAGTTTTTGGTAGGATTTGTCGTTGTCATTTAGACAGCTCTTTTGTTGTTTGTATGACACTGATTTGTCGAATTGACACTGAGAGGTGAAGGGGAGGGGCTAGATATCAGGTACTCGGTCCTAGGATAAGATAATCAAGCTGCGCTTGACGAAAGTCGTGGCGCTTAGCCCTCTGCTTTTGTGAAGAGTCGAGCAAGGAGGGCTGTACGCATCCAGCATGACGCGAGACGGAGCTGTTGACCCTCATACTCGGATGGGCAAATGGTGTTTTCTGTAAGTTTTGTAACTTTCTTTTGCCGCTTTGTGAGTTACAGGCGATAAGTAGACCTGACAAGTCACAGGTTAGTTGACCTACTTCTATTAATTGATACAAGAGAGTTATTGAATGCTTTCGATAAGGCATCAATATCAATGCTCGCTTTTCATCCTCTCGTGCTCGTTTATTCATCACTGTTCTGGTAGAGTGATTGTTAATCAATGACTCTGTTAAAGTGCGAATTAAATAATAGGTTTATTAAATGTCTAGCTGAAGATACGCATTATCTATGTGCTAGTTTTTATGGTTGCGTCAGTAATTTAAACTGCTAAGGATGGTTTAAGTGATTAAAAAAGTATTATTAGCATCTTTGTTAATTGTATCAACCTCTGTTTCTGCCAGAGAAGATGTAGATTCCCCTCATAATTTATCAAATGAAGATAAATTGTATGGTTTATCTTTGTTTTGGAAAGAAGCTAGCTACAACTTCGCATTTTTTGATCAAGTACCAAACTTAGATTTTGATAGTGCTTATAGAGAATATATTTCCAAAGTTTTAGCTACTGAAACAACTTACGAGTATTACCGTGAGCTAATGAAATTTAATGCGCTATTACAAGATGGACATACTAATATTTACTTACCTAAAGGGCTTTCAGCAAAGCACGTAGACTGGCCTGCTTTAAGTTTAACGGAGGCAAATCGCCAAGCTGTAATTACTAAAGTACCAAGGGAGTTACAAGCTGAAATCCCCTTAGGTTCTAACATTACTTCTGTTGAAGGTGTTGATTTAGATACCTTTTTGAAAACTAGTATCATGCCCTATATAGCTAGTTCAACTGAACACATTCTATGGAATGATGCTGTAAGGTCTATGTTAGATGGTGAACCTAATACTGAAGTTCGTTTTACTATACAGACCCCCTCTGGGGAGCTTAAAGATGTAAATCTACCCAGAAATTCACGTCATCAAAAAGTAGATAAGGTCTCTTTAAAACAACCAAGCTCCAATGGCGAACTATTTGAGTTTAAATGGTTGGATAGTGAAGTGGTTTATATTGCTTTGAATGGATTTCATGATGAGGAAATTCTGAAACAATTTAATGCTGCTTACGAAAACATTAAGAAATCTAAAGCTCTAATTATTGATTTGAGATTTAATGGCGGTGGCAACTCAAGTATTGCCGCTGAAATATTGTCTCATTTTGCACATAAAGACTTAGAAGGCTCTATTTGGAAAACTAAAAAGCATATCGCCGCATACAAGGCATGGGGGAATTATAGTAAAAAGTATAAGGAATATGCCGAGAACGATGCATGGGAATCAGGTTCTATGGAATTACTTAAAGCAAAAGAAAGTAATAATCACATAGTGCCTACTTATGTGCTGATAGGAAGGTATACGGCATCTGCGGCAGAAGACTTTTTGATTTATGCGGATGAGTTGAAGCATTTTACAACTATTGGCGAAAAGACATATGGCAGCACAGGGCAGCCAATTTTCTTTGATTTACCCGGTGGCGGTTCTTTAAGAATTTGCACTAAGCGTGATAGTTACCCTGATGGAAGGGAGTTTGTTGGGTATGGAATTACTCCCGATGTTACCGTTAACCGTTCGCCCGAAGACATAAGAGCAGAGAAAGATATTGTGCTTTCTGTCGCTATTGAAAAGTTGAAAGAAAAGTTCTAACAAGACAGTAAGTTGTGACTTTTAATGCTGCAGTAAGTGCTTGCTGTTAAGGTGCCAACGGGTTTTGGTTGGGGCAGTTTCTGAGATAGGCAAATACTGAGCCTAAGCTTCACGCAAAATTGCAGAAAACATCCATTCCTCATCGAAGTTGCCGAAGTGCGTTGGAAACTCTTTATAAACCAGAATCGCGTGATGCCGACATGGATGTGGGTATAGTTTTAGCGGGGCAGGCCGTTCCATCGGAAGCGTTAGGCTATTTCGAATAAGTATGAGGAGGAGCAACTTCGTCGGGGCGGCTTGGACTCTTTATGAAAGAAATGGCCAAGAGGGGAAGCTGTTGTCCCCCTTTTGCTCGGGTGTGAGTTGGAGGCTCACGACCCTAGTCAGGCGTAGCCTGATACCTTTAGCTTTGCTAGAACCTAGAACCTAGAACCTAGAACCTAGAACCTAGAACCTAGAACCTAGAACCTAGAACCTAGAACCTAGAACTTAGAATCTAGAACCTCTAAAACCTAAGCCTAGAACCTGCTAACACCAGTCCTAGAGCCTACTTATACAGCGAAGCATCGCCCTTATTAGGCCGTGTCTTAAAGCGTCTATGTAGCCACATGTACTGCGACTTGTTGCGGCTAATAATCTCCTCGATGATCTTATTGCCGCGTTTGGCATCTTCAATCTCATTTTCACCAGGGAAGTTATCCAGCGGCGGTTGGATCTCGATATTGTAGCCTGTGTCATCACTATTACGTTCGACGAAGAAAGGTAATACCTTGGCTTTGCCCAGTCTGGCTAGGGTGGTAGCGCCGGTGATAGTCGCGGCTTCGGGAACATTGAAGAAGGGGATGAAGATGGCGCTTGAGCGACCGAAGTCTTGGTCGGCTGTGTACCAGATCACATTGGGGCTGCGCAGGCTGCGTACCATCTGGCGTAGATCCCGCTTTGGCACTAAGGCCTTGTTTGAGCGTAGGCGACCTTTAACCTGTAGATACTCCATCAGTGGATTATTGTGCGGGCGATAAACCCCAACACCGGGCTGGAATTGGCCAAAAATGCGGGCGCCCATCTCAAGGGGCAGGCAATGCACGGCAAACAGAATCACACCCTGGCCATTGTCTAGTGTTTGCTGGACATGCTCTTGGCCTTTAATGGTCATGTGCTTTTGGATTTTTTCATCAGACCACCACCAAGCATTGGCGGTGTCGAAGATGGCTTTACCAGTTTGCTCAAAATTTTCTGTGACCAGCTGCTGCATGTCTCTGTCGGACATCTCGGGGAAGCACAGCTCTAGATTACGTCTGGCGGTCTTGACTCGTTTGCTTACTAGCTTCATGCCTAAGCGTCCAAGTGCTGCGCCCATTTTCATCTGGACTCGCAGTGGGAGTAGTTGCGTTAACCGCATAAAACCGACTCCTAACCATAAGAGCCAGTACTTGGGATGATAAAGGTGAGATGAAAATTGAGCTTTTTCTACCACGTAATTCTCGAATCCATTGAAAAATTACTCATTATTCTAACTCAAAACCGATTAAAATTAGGTACAATCACCATTAAATTTTGTGAAAGATAAGACGTTATGAAGATTTCTCTGCCAGCATTTGAAAAAGCCAAGGTTCTCGTTGTCGGTGACGTGATGTTAGATCGTTACTGGGCGGGGCCTACTGCGCGGATCTCACCCGAAGCGCCAGTACCTGTTGTAAAAGTTGAGCAACTTGAAGACAGACCGGGCGGCGCGGCTAACGTGGCGATTAATATTGCCACCTTAGGCGGTGCAGCGAGTCTTGCTGGCATTGTAGGAACTGACGAAACGGCTGACGCACTAACTTTGGGGGTGCAAACCCTTGGGGTTGAGCCTAACTGGCATAAAGTGGCGGGTAAACCAACCATCACTAAGTTACGTGTTATGTCGCGTAACCAGCAGTTACTTAGACTCGATTTTGAAGAAAGCTACAGCCAAGCTGAAAGTGAGGAGCTGCTAGCTAAGACATTGCCTGAGCTAGATAAAGTCGATGTTGCTGTATTGTCTGATTATGCCAAAGGTGCGCTTATCTCGCCGCAAGACTTTATTGCTGCGGCTAATGCTAAAGACGTAAAAGTCTTGGTCGATCCAAAAGGCAGTGATTTTTCTAAGTATCGCGGTGCTTACTTGCTTACGCCCAACATGAGTGAGTTCGAAGTGGTTGTGGGTAAGGTCGAATCTGAGGCTGACTTAGTGGCTAAGGCCCAAGGCTTGTTAGAGGCGTATGACTTTACCGCCATGCTGGTGACTCGTTCAGAAAAGGGCATGACCTTAATTACTCGCGATCAACCTGAACTGCATATCCCAACCGTTGCCCGTGAGGTATACGATGTGACCGGCGCAGGTGACACGGTTATTTCTGCATTAGCGACTGCAATAGCTGCTGGCAGCGACCTGCCACAAGCTTGTGCTATCGCCAATACCGCTGCGGGTATTGTCGTTGCCAAACTTGGAACGTCGACAGTGACCCGACTTGAACTTATCGAGGCGTTATCGCTTAGCCATAGTGAGTCAGGTTTTGGCGCGGTAAGTGAAGATCAACTTGTTTATGCACTCGAGCAGGCAAAGCTGCGCGGCGAACGCGTGGTAATGACCAATGGTTGCTTCGATATCTTGCATGCTGGCCATGTGAGCTACCTGCAGCAAGCCAGAGCATTAGGTGATAGATTGATTGTTGCGGTGAATACTGACGCATCGGTTAAACGCTTAAAAGGCGATGGTCGTCCGGTTAACACCGAAGATAGACGTATGACGGTATTAGCGGCCCTAGGCTCTGTCGATTGGGTGGTACCGTTTAGTGAAGATACGCCGCAACGAATTATCGCGCGTTTATTGCCAGATTTATTGGTTAAAGGTGGCGACTATAAGGTTGAAGATATTGCCGGTGGCGAAGAGGTGTTAGCCGCTGGTGGTCAGGTTAAGGTCTTGTGCTTTGAAGACGGTATCTCGACTACGGCGATTATTCAAAACATCATGGCTAACCAGTAGTCATTGATGATGAGTCACTGTTGATTGACTGTAAACCACAATGATTAGCTCGCTCGCCTCGACTGCCGCTACTGCTATTTTTGCTACACATATGACAGCGGCAGCCATGACTGAATTAGACATGACCGCAGTAGATCAGACAAGTGGCTTTTTTTGGACCGATATCGGCCCTAAACAAGCCCTTGTTTGCGAGCTTAATCAACTCAGCTTATGTGTCGCAACACTCCCTCATTCAGCTCGAAGCCAACTGCCTAAAAAGCTAGATGAGCTGCATCATCTACTCGGTCAGCGCGGCGCTATGGTGTTGCCGCTGCAACATGCTCGTATTGCCGGGCTTGTGATCACCGACTTTACTCAAATCCCTCAAAGCCAAACCATTAACTGGGGTGTTGGTCACTTTTCTTTGCCCCTTGAACAGCAAGCGCGGCTGACTTATTGGCATGAACTCGGGCATCTGTACGCCATCGATGTCTTAAGCCGTCAGGGGCAAACCATCGATAGCGAATATCAGCACGAGTGGCTGGCGGACTTGTATCTACACTGGCGTATTGCCAAGCAGACTCAGAGCTTAGATTTGGCTTGGCAGCAATATCATAGACGCAACTTGGCGGTGATGGCGGACAGTGAGTTTATGTCTCATTGGTCGGTGCCTGTATTGGCTCAGGCATTTGAGCTTTACTCTGTCGAGCAGTTGGGGCTGTTTGCCAGCTTTGAGCAGTTTTGGCTGAATATTTACCCTAAGCTGCATCTACATGATAGGGATACAGTCGATGAGTTTTCCAGCCTGATGCAGCGCACCTTTGGTGCTGGAACGGTGCAGCCTCTGCCGGGCTATATGTATTGGCGCAAGCCCGCATTGGGACGCTACCTTAAGCCGACCTTAGTCGAGGTGATGGGGTTGCGCGCGGCTCAAGCTTGGTTGAGTTCACAGCAGATGACAGCCGAGGAAACATCGGATCATTATTAATTGGCTGCGATAGTTTCTATTTCTATAAGAGCTTGATAACAGCTGAACGAAAGCTGAATGAAATTCATTGATTTAGGCATTCATGAAATGCTTTTGCTAGAGTAATCCCATGTCGATTACAGCGAAGTAGTGTTATGGCCAAGCGTTCTAAAATCCAAACCGAGCAGACGGTGCAGCAGATCCTCGATGAGGCGATGAAGCAGATCTTAGAGATTGGCTATGATGCCATGTCTTACTCGACGCTCTCTCAAGCAACGGGCATTAGCCGTACTGGGATCAGCCACCATTTCCCCTATAAAGTCGATTTTCTTAAGCAACTCGATAGCCGTATTGGTCATCTGTTTATCGACCGCCTCGACTTTAGCTGTATTCAGTCACTGCAAAACTCCTGGAAGGCCTCTTTAAAGCTGCCGTACTTTATCGCGATTATCCGGCTTTATTTCTCCATTTGTGGATCCCAGCAGGTGAATATTAACCGCTATAGAGCTATTAGTTTAGCCAGTGAGAAGGCGTTGACGGAACTCGGTGAGCAGGGGCGCTTATTAGTGAATGCTTTAGTGGGACAGAGCGCTTTACTTCTGTGTAATCAGCCTAGCGATAGTCATTAAAAAAGCCTGTTATTTAGCGATAAATAACAGGCTTTTTAAGCTTTGAGGTCGTGTTTATCTAGTGGGTAATTAGAAGTGCCACTGCAGGTAAATAGTCTGGTAATTACTGCCGCCACTAATCCGGCCGAAAGCGGAGCTAGACTCAAAGATCCCCGATCTATGGTGAATGCTATAACCAAACCACATCTTGTCGAACTTCGCAGAGTTAAAGACATCGCCGACGTTGACGTCGAGCGAAAAATCTAAGTAGTTCAGCAGTTTTGAGGGCTTATAGTCCTTTTCGGCCAGTTCACTTCCTTCGATATGGGTGACGTTGCTAACATAGGACAGACCTTCGCCGACACCGAGTCTAAAGCGTGGCCCAATCTCGAAGGTGTAGAAGGCTTTCACCGCGATCACCGCCTCGGCAAGATTGTCCTGTACCTCTGAGCTATGGTGCCATACCAAACCTGGCGTTAGGTATAGGTCGATAGGAAAGTTAAACAGGCTATCGGTCAGTTGAGTACCGTAAAATGCCGAGGTCATCTGGTTGTTGTAAGGATCCGTTTTGGTTTGCCATTTCAAGATGGCATTCAGGTTTGACGGCGTTGCCCAGCCGTGGGCGATACGAATAAATTCGCTGCCCTCTTTACGCTTACTCGGTGCTGGTTGCGCCGAGTACTTCTTTGAGTTTGGCTCAGGGAAAAAGCCGAATCCTAAGAAAGACTCATACTGAAAGCGGTTATTGATGGTTGGCAAATCATAGACATCGTCTTCGAGACGACCCACACCGAACTGCCCCAGTAGATATAAGTTACTGAACACATGGTAGCGCGCCTTGACGCCAGCATTAAAGTCTACGCCTCCACCTATTTCGTATTGCTCTAAACCGTAGTAATAGTTATTAAAGTCGGCGCTCTTCCACTGAAATTCGGCATAGGGTTTGACCTTCCAGTCAGCAGACTCCCAGGTGTACTGGGTGCGACTGTAACCATAACTGCGTTTGTTTGAATCTGATAGGAAGGCTAAGTCGAAGTCCCACTGGTCTTTAACGAAACGGTATTGCAGACCAAAGTCAAAGGCTTGAGATTGAGATTCGTTTTGTAACTCCTTAGGAATATCGACAAAACGAAAGCGGGTGTAAAGGTTGATTTGATGATTGTCGTTTTTCCAGAGATGAGCCGCCGCTTCCATGCCATTGATATAGAAATAGTCATTTTCAAAGTAGATTAGAGGCAGGGTGTCATAGACCTCATCTTCCTCGGTGGCATAGGGAATATCGCCACGGCGCATACCTATACCTATGCCCCAGTTATCACTCCACTGTATGCTTGTTTCTTGTTGCTGTTCTTGGCTGGGATCTTCACCTAGCTGAACGGGAGGCGGTGGCATTTTGCTGGCGAGCTCACTGTTGTCTGCGGCTTGCAGAGCTGAAAAAGGAGCGAGTAAGACAAGGCTAAGAGACAGTGTCGAAAGCATTTTTAGAGTCATATTGTTTTTCTTTTAGCGCGGGGGACTGAGAACAAGAATAGTGGTTTTTAACCATGAATTACATAATTTTAACAAGAGTGGGTTAAATAGAACTTAAATAATAGCCAAATAAAAGGCCGCAATAGCGGCCTTTTAGAATAGAGGGGGTTAACAGTTAGCCTTAATCAGCTTCTTTTAAGCTCTGGGTTAGCTCAACAATCGCTTTTTTACCGTCGCCAAATAACATCAATGAGTTATCCATAGCGAAAAGCGGGTTAGGTAAACCTGCAAAGCCTGGGCTCAATGAACGTTTAACCACAACCACGGTTTTAGCCTTGTCGACGTTAAGAATTGGCATACCGTAGATTGGGCTACCTTTGTCTTCACGGGCCATAGGGTTAGTTACGTCATTGGCACCAATAACGATAGCTACGTCAGTCTGCTCAAACTGTGGGTTGATCTCGTCCATCTCAATCAACTGCTCGTAAGGCACTTCAGCTTCGGCTAGCAACACGTTCATGTGGCCAGGCATACGACCCGCAACAGGGTGAATCGCATAAAGTACTTGTGTGCCACGGGCTTCCATCACAGATGCCAGTTCACGCACTGCGTGCTGCGCCTGCGCCATGGCTAAACCATAACCTGGAACAATCACTACGCGCTCAGCTGTTTCAAGTAACATAGCCACTTCTTCAGGTGAAGAAGAGGTCACTTTACCCGCATAGACTTCGTCAGCATCGACAGTTTCGCCGCCTTCAGCCATCACACCAAAGAGCACGTTAAACAGCGAGCGGTTCATCGCCTTACACATGATTTGTGTCAGGATAATACCCGATGCACCAACGAGTGAACCCGATACAATCAGTACCGTATTGCCTGTGATAAAACCTGTGGTCGCAGCTGCAATACCCGAGTATGAGTTAAGCAGGGCGATAACCACTGGCATATCGGCGCCACCGATTGGTACTACAAGTAGTAAACCTAGCACCAAAGATACGGCCACTAAGGCGTAGATCAGGTTGATGTTGCTTGGATCCATGACAATCGCGATAGCAAGACCGATAGCACTGATAAGCAAGATAGCGTTAAGCGCCTTGTTACCCGGTACTTTAATCGGGTTACCCGAGATCAGCTCTTGTAGCTTAGCGAACGCCACAAATGAACCCGATAGCGTCACGGCACCAATAATCACAGTGGCGGTAATCGAAACCAATGCCACGGTATGAGTTGCCGATTGTGGGTCGATAAAGTTAGCCAATGCGATAAATAGCGAAGCACCACCACCGAAGCCGTTTAGCATAGCGACCATTTGTGGCATAGAGGTGACTTGGATCTTAGTTGCCATGATGGCACCGATGGCACCACCAAGTAGCACACCAGCAATAATCCACTCATAGCTAAGAATGCTTTGGTCAAACAAGGTCACGACCACAGCGATGAACATACCTAGCGCGGAAAGCTGGTTGCCTCGAACCGCAGTACGTGGCTTAGTCAGCCCTTTAATACCTAAAATAAATAGGCTTGCCGCTACAAGATAGGCGAGGTAAATAATCGTCGTACTCATAGTGGCTTATTTCCTTTTAAACATAGCTAGCATGCGGTTAGTTACCATGTAACCACCGACAACGTTAATGGTGGCAAGTACCACGGCGATAAAGCCTAATACGTTGACCCAAATACCTGCGCCAGAACCTGCAGAGAGTAATGCACCCACAAGCGAGATCCCTGAGATTGCGTTCGAACCTGACATGAGTGGAGTATGCAGAGTCGGTGGTACCTTAGTGATCATCTCGACGCCTAAGAACACAGCAACCACAAATAGAGTTAATAGCAGTAAAATTTCCATTATTTAGCCTCCGGAGCCGTTTCAATCTGTACTTCGGCTGGGACTGCAACTTCAAGTGCAGGCAAGCCTAACAGTTCACGTAGTCGAGCACTTGCGACTTCACCTTGGTGGGCAACCACTGTGTCTTTTACGATCTCATCTTCGAAGTCGAGGTTTAGCTCGCCTTCTTTGCTGACGAGTAACTTAAGCAAGTTTTCGATGTTAGTACCGTACATCTGGCTGGCATGATTCGCCGCTGTGCCCGGTACATTTGATGGCCCAAGAATCGTCACACCTTTATAAACCACTTCTTTATCAAGCTCAGTTAGTTCGCAGTTACCACCGGTTTCGGCAGCAAGATCGACAATGATGGTGCCGCTCTTCATACCATCGACCATCTCTTTGGTGATCAGAATAGGAGCTTTACGGCCTGGAATAGCAGCGGTCGTGATAACGATATCTTGCTGAGCAAGCACGTTAGCCATTGCTTGCTGCTGACGCTTAAGGAAGTCATCTGATTGCTCTGCTGCGTAGCCACCTTTGGTTTCGGTGTTTTCTGCTTCCAAGTCGAGCTCAACAGGCTTGGCGCCAACAGAGATGATCTGCTCGCGTGCAGCTGGACGAATATCATAGGCCTCAACCACTGCGCCTAAGCGTTTTGCAGTCGCACAAGCTTGCAGGCCTGCAACACCTACGCCCATGATAAAGGCGCGTGCAGGTTTTAAGGTGCCTGCAGCCGTCATCATCATAGGGAATAAGCGCGGCGCCTTATGGGCGGCGAGCAATACCGCTTTATAGCCAGCGATGGTTGCCATTGACGACAGAATATCCATGCTTTGTGCGCGAGTGATACGAGGCACAAGTTCAAGTGCGATTGCAGTAGCGCCGGTTTCAGCAATAGTTTGGGCGTTTTCTGGATGCGCTAGCGGATCCATCATGCCAATCACAATTTGCTCTGGCTTGATGACAGACTTCAGTTCTGCAAGCTGTTCGTCCTTGGCATTCACAAGGGTAATAATGTCCGCGTCACTTAACACTTGTTCGCGAGATACTATGGTTGCACCTGCCTGAATATAATCTTCATCGGTAAAACCAGCATTACTACCAGCGCCACTTTCAACAAGAACTTGTAGATTAATTTTAAGCAGTCGGGCCACATTGGCAGGGATGATCGCAACGCGACTTTCACCTGCGTGACTTTCTTTGGGTAGACCTAGCTTCACAAAGGTAAACCTCTCAGTTGAGGACATTCGTAGGAACAGATGTCATTTATTGATTAGGGGCATATTGTGGCGACTCTAAATCCAGACACAAGCGCATATTTTTCAATATCCTATTTTTAGGACTGGTCAGACTGAAAACTTTGCGCTGCACCACACTTTTTAATAGAAGTTTGCACTCGCAAACCCTATGGAAGTTGGATTATTTGACTCACTAGCTACTTTTGTAGCTTAATTTTTGAGCTTTGTATATTCCAAAATCGAATTAAAAATTATCTTTTATTCTTTTTTTCTTTTTAAGGGAGGGGATAAGCTTGCCTACATTACACTGATACAGGGCCGTTTCCATGTTGTTAAAAGAGCTTTCGTCGTTTGCTTCGCCGCTATCTGCAGGCCAAGTAGATAAATTAAAGCAGCTCACTGCAGAGCTGAGTGCCGTTCAACTTGCTTGGGTTAGCGGCTATCTTGCTGCAACATCCGAGCAGGGAGTGGCTGGGGGGCCTCAGGCTAAGGCTGGTTCGCAATCTGGTGCCGAACAAACCATCACCATTCTTTATGGTAGTCAGACCGGTAATGGGCGAGGTATTGCTACCGAGCTTGCCGAAAAGGCGCAGGCGCAAGGTTATGCAGTCAATCTAGTGTCTATGGGAGAATATAAGACACGTCAGCTTAAGCAAGAGAGCCTGTTGCTTTTGGTTGTTAGCACCCATGGTGAAGGTGAAGCGCCAGATGATGCCATTGAACTGCATAAATTCCTAAGCTCTAAACGCGCTCCAAAACTGGATAACCTTAATTACTCTGTGCTGGCACTGGGTGATTCAAGTTATGAGTTTTTCTGTCAAACCGGTAAGGACTTCGAGTCTCGCCTTAATGCTTTAGGGGCGACATCTATTGCGCCTCTGGTTGAGTGTGATGTGGATTACGAGGAGCAATCACAGCAGTGGCAAGCGGATGTGCTAGAGGCGGTTAAGCCATTAGTACAGAGCGCCGGAGCGAGTGTGGTCTCTATCGCTAGCTCGCAGGCATCAGGCTCAACCTACAGCAAGCAAAAGCCATACACCGCGGAATTGTTAGTGAGTCAAAAATTAACGGGTCGTGACTCAGATAGAGACGTTCGCCACGTTGAAATTGAACTTGGCGAGTCAGGAATAAACTACCAAGCGGGTGACGCACTAGGCGTGTGGTTTACTAACTCCCATGAGCTGGTTTCTGAGCTACTCGAAGCCTTGGCGCTTGATGGTGATGAGTCTGTTGCTATTGGCAGCGATAGCTTGAGCCTGCGTGAAGCGCTAACCAATAAGAAAGAGCTAACTCAGCTCTATCCTGGCTTAGTTAGTGGTTGGGCTGAATTGAGTCAGAATGCCGAGCTACTGGCTATCAGCGCCGACAAAGCCCTAACCCGTGAGTTTGTGAATAGCAATCAAGTGGCTGACTTAGTTCGTCAGTATCCGGTTAAGGTGACTGCTGAGCAGTTTACTTCCTTGCTGCGTGGCATCACCCCAAGACTCTACTCAATTGCATCGAGTCAGGCAGAAGTTGAGTCTGAGGTGCACTTGACCGTGGCACAGGTCGAAGATGAACGTGATGGTGTGACTCGCTTTGGCGGTGCATCTCAATTCTTAGCAGCCGCCGAAGAGGGTCAAGAGGTACAGGTTTATGTCGAACCTAATAACCACTTCCGTCTACCAGAAAATCCAGAGACTCCAGTGATCATGGTGGGCCCAGGTACTGGTGTGGCACCATTTAGAGCGTTTATGCAGGAGCGCTCAGCTCAAGGTGCACAGGGTAATACCTGGTTATTTTTTGGTAATCCTCACTTTGAGCAAGACTTCCTCTATCAAACCGAGTGGCAGCAGTACCTGCAAAGCGGCGAGCTATCGCGTATCGACTTGGCGTTCTCGCGCGATCAACAACATAAAATCTATGTCCAGCACAAGATCGCCGAGCAAGGTGAGGCGCTATGGCAGTGGTTAGAGTCTGGGGCGCATTTCTATATCTGTGGTGACGCCGAGCGCATGGCCAAAGATGTTCACCAAGCACTGCTAGATGTGGTCGTTAAGCACGGCAACAAAACCCAAGAGCAAGCTGCCGAGTACCTAGAAGATCTAAGAGCGGCTAAGCGTTACCAAAAAGACGTCTACTAAGACTCAGCTTGAAACGAGTAAAGCAATGATGAGCGACGCTAGAGTTAACTAGCGCGAGTGCAGAAAAGAATTTTAAGAGAGTACCTAGCTATGAGTGAGCAGAAGTTAGCAGTAAACGAATATTTAAAAACCGACAGTGATTACCTGCGCGGTACGATTCAAGAAGGCCTAGATACCGCGGTCACTGGTGCATTTAGCGAAGGCGATCAGCAGCTGATCAAGTTTCACGGTTTTTATCAACAAGATGACCGCGACTTACGTAATGAGCGTAAAGAGCAAAAATTAGAGCCTTTATACAGCTTTATGTTGCGTGCCCGTGTAGCTGGCGGCGTATGTTCACCTGAGCAATGGTTAGCGGTTGATAAAATTGCATCGAACCTCACAAGCTCGAACAGTATTCGTCTTACTACGCGTCAAACGTTCCAGTACCATGGTATTCCCAAGCGTAATTTGAAGACCATCATTCAAGATCTTGACCGAGAAGCACTGGACTCGATTGCAGCATGTGGAGACGTTAACCGTAACGTGATGTGTAATCCTAACCCTGTCGAGTCTAAGCTACACCAACAAGCTTATGCTTATGCCAAACAGTTGTCAGACAACATGTTGCCGCATACTAAGGCATACGCCGAGATCTGGTTAGATGATGAGAAGCTGGTGACCACAGAGGGGGAAGAGGTGGAGCCGGTTTACGGTAAGAGCTACCTGCCACGTAAATTTAAGATGGCCGTTGCCGTACCGCCAGATAATGATGTGGATGTGTACACTAACGACTTGGGCTTTGTGGCCGTAGCCGAAGGCGATGAGCTAGTGGGCTTTAATATGGTGGCTGGCGGTGGCATGGGCTCAACCCATGGTGAGGTGTCTACCTTCCCGCGTTTGGCTGATGACTTTGGTTACATTAAGGCCGAGGACACATTGAAGTTTGCCGAAGCTGTGATGACCATTCAGCGCGACTGGGGTAACCGAGAAAACCGTAAATTGTCTCGTTTGAAGTACACCATAGTAAAACATGGTTTCGAAACTTTTAAGGCGGAAATTGAAGCGCGTACCGGTATTAAGTTTGAGCCAAAGCGTGATGTGGTGATTGGCGATCGCGGTGACCGTTATGGCTGGAAGCAAGGCGTCGATGATAACTGGCATTTAACCCTATTCATCGAGGGGGGGCGCGTAAAAGACTTACCCGGTCAGCCATTGCAGACGGGTCTTCGTGAGATAGCCAAGGTACATAAAGGCGATTTTCGCATGACCTCGAACCAGAATATTATTATCGCTGGTGTGCCGAGCGCTGACAAAGAGTTGATTGAAGGGCTAGCAAGGCAGCATGGATTACTTGGCAAGCTTATCACTGAAACCCGTGGCCACTCTATTGCGTGTGTGGCGTTGCCAACTTGTGCCTTAGCCATGGCTGAAGCTGAGCGTTACTTCCCTGACTTTTTAACTAAGGTTGAAGCACTGCAAGAAAAGCACGGTTTCCTCGACCAAGGTATTGTCATCCGTATGACGGGCTGCCCTAACGGCTGTGCTAGACCTTTTGCGGCTGAAATCGGTCTAGTGGGTAAGGCGCCAGGTCGCTATAACCTTTATCTAGGTGCCAGTTTTGAAGGAACTCGTTTGAATAAACTCTATCGTGAGAATATTCAAGAAGCAGAGATCCTAGCAGAACTCGATAGCCTATTCGCGCAATACGTTACTGAGCGTCAAGCGGGCGAAACTTTTGGTAACTATACCGTACGCAGCGGCGTTGTTGCCGCAGTACTCGATGCGGCTAAGGATTTTCATGGCTAAAGACTCTGTGATTTCGGCGGACGCGCTCGAGGCGTTATTGAGCGCTCCTAAGGTCGAGCAGCAAGCGGAACTGGCACGAGTGAATGCCTTTTTAACCGAGCTAAGCCCTGCACAGCGTGTACGTTGGGCGCTAGAATATCTGCCAGGAAACCATGCTCTGTCATCGAGCTTTGGTATTCAGGCTGCGGTCATGTTGCATCTGATGAGCAGCGAAAAAGCCGATATTCCAGTGCTCTTAACCGATACGGGTTATCTGTTTAGCGAGACTTATCAGTTTATCGATGAGTTGACCGAAAGGTTAAAGCTAAATTTAAAGGTGTTTTCATCGCCTTTCAGCGCCGCCTGGCAAGAAGCACGCTTTGGTAAGCTGTGGGAGCAAGACTTAGATGGTTTGGATAAATATAACCAGATCAATAAAGTGGAGCCGATGCAACGAGCCTTAGCCGAGCAAGAGGTCGGTACTTGGTTTGCAGGGCTGAGACGCTCGCAATCGAGTACCCGTGAAGCTCTGCCAATTTTGGCTATTCATGGCGAGCGCTATAAGATCTTGCCGATTATCGATTGGAATAATAAACAGGTGCATGAGTATTTAACCGAGTTTGAGTTGCCGTATCATCCTTTATGGGAGCAAGGGTATGTCTCTGTCGGTGATACTCATTCGAGTAAACCTCTTGAGCTAGGGATGAGCGAAGAAGAGACCCGTTTTAACGGATTAAAGCGTGAATGTGGTTTGCATTACGACATCTAGATTGGTGATTTAATTAAGGGTTTTTAAAGTGGTACAAACGTACCACTTCGTGGCCCTGTAGTTGTAATATTGTATGCAAAAGTGTGTTGTGTAAGCTTCTGTTACTAAAGGGGTTTAGTTCTTTAGTATTAATTTTAGTTTATTTTTGTACAAATTTGCTCACAGGGTTATGCACAGGTAATTTTTTAGGCTATAGTTTTAGATTCCCGTAGATGGTTTTAGGGAACTGTTCTGTATTGGCCTATTTAGGATACGCAAGATTTAGTCTTCCACTGATTGGGTGCAAAGCATCGGTCAGCTAAACTTTGCAAGCAGAGCCGTCAGTAACCAGATAAACCAAACTCATTTTTTATCGTCAAGGGACGAAAGAAATGAGTGCTTTGATTGGCTTGCTAGCGCCTGCTTATCAAGCGAGTTGCCCCCCAGGTAATCCAGCTATGTTGGGTTATCTGGGGTTTTAAGTTTCTAGGGTTAACATTCTGCAGTTTCAATCTTTCTTCATCTCTTGTTTACTTTCATTCTTCAATTGACCTGAGTTTCCTTCCTCCGCTCGACCACTGTCATTAAGTGATTGGTATAAAACAGCAACAATGATGTAGTATGGTTCGGTAACCTAATGCGATTAAGTTACAGCGCTTTATATCGGAATAATTGAAATATCAAATGGAGCTTTGAATGAATAAGATGCTTATTGCCGCAGTGGTTGTCGCTGCTGGTGCTGGTGGTTATTGGTATAGCCAACAAGCAGATCAGGTATCAACCAATGACAATACGGTACTAAGCTATGTACCTGCAGACACCCCAGTGTTTTCTGCCCAGTTGCAGCCTTTCCCGATAAAATCTTATATCAACTCTCTATCAGAAACATATCGCCAATTCCCGACTGATGCTATGGGTGAGTTTGAGCAAGAAAGTGATGTGAGAGCCAAGTTTCTCGTCAGCCTTGCCGAGTCATATATGGCGTCGATGAAAGATGGCAGCACCTTTATTAAAACTTTTGGTTTAGCTGAAGAAGTTCGCAGTTACTTCTATACCTTAGGCGCAATGCCAGTGCTTCGAATTGAAGTTGAACAGCCCGAC
Source organism: uncultured Shewanella sp. (assembly GCF_947497935.1). Taxonomy (GTDB): domain Bacteria; phylum Pseudomonadota; class Gammaproteobacteria; order Enterobacterales; family Shewanellaceae; genus Shewanella. The sequence goes on along the minus strand of NZ_CANMIO010000004.1, from coordinate 110,952 downwards.
GCTATTTGGGCATTACTCGATAAAGCAGAAGCCGACAGCGGTTTTACTCATACTAAAGCTAACTTAAAAGGTGTTGATTATCGCAGCTATCGACTCACAGATGAGGGGGAGAAAGATCAGATAAACCTGGTCATCGCTGTTCATGATGGCCTGCTAACCACAACCTTAAGTACTTCCTTTAGTGATGCCGTACTACTTGAAACGGCATTGGGCTTAACGCCAGTCGATAATTCAATTGTCGATGCGCATATTATTGAAGATATTATTAACAAGCACGGTTTCCTCAATGAAGGGATTAGCTACATTAATCACCAGGAAATTGTGACTGCGTTAACCAGTACTGATGGCAATCAACTTGCGGGGCAACTTTCTAAACTATTTGAAATGAGCAACGAAGACCCTTTTGCCGAGCTTAAAACCCCTGCATGCCAGCAAGAATTAGCCTCAATTGCGAGTAATTGGCCGCGCACCGTAGGCGGATACGATCAGTTAGAGATTACCGATACAGAAAGCACCTTTGGCTTTAGAACAGTCGTAGAGAGTAATAACCTAGTACTACTCGATGCTTATCAAAAGCTGCGTGGCTATATTCCTACTTATGTGCAAGACCATGATAATAGTGTGTTTACCTTAGGTGTCGGTATCGACATTAACCAGATGGTGCCATCTTTAACGGCGATTTGGGACGACATGCTAACGCCAGAGTATCAATGTGGACCTTTAGCTGAGATGCAAGCGCAAATGAGTCAGCAGAGCCCAGGCATGTTAGGCATGTTCACTGGTATGGCTAATGGTGTTAAAGGTGTTGGAGTGTCGCTGATTGACTATCAAATTAGTGATGATTTAGATAACCCACAGCTAGACAGTGTTGATGCGGTTGTGACTTTATCAGCCGAAAACCCAGCTATGTTATTTAATTTGGCTAAGTCATTAGCGCCTGAACTGGCCAACGTTCAGTTGCCAGCCAATGGCGATGCGATTGAGCTTAGCAGTTTGTTCCCTATGCCGCCGGAGATGGATATCTCGGCAAAAATGGCGATAAAGGGCAATCATTTAGTCTTGTTTGCGGGAGCGAAAGGCGAGGCGATTGCTAATAGTTTAGCTAGCGAGCAGCTGGTTAATAATGGCTTGATGGTGATGTCAGCCGATTATATGAAGATGTTTAAACCACTTCTGACCTTTATCGAGTTGACGGGGGAGCCTGTTCCCGAAGAGTTAGAAATGATGAAAGACTATGATATGCGCATTAAGTTTAGTGTCGATATCGACCAGAAAGGTTTCGAAGTCGACTCGAAGATGAACTCTCGTTCAAGCGAATAAGCCATACATGGTATTAGGCAGTTGAGTTAGAATAGCAGTGTAAGAAACGCCAGCCATTTATGGCTGGTGTTTTTATTTTATCAGCAGAATGATAGGTAATAATGTGGAGCTAAGATGACTGAGCAGTGCGTGAGTGGTATTTTTTTAAAAGCGAATGAAGTTAGGTTGGTCACCTTGAGAGGAAGTAGAATTGAGCACCAAGTTATCGCACCAAAGGTAACCAAGTTCAGCCTAGTTAAAAACCCTAGCCAAGCAGAAACACGAGATTTTGTTACCCAGCTACAGGCTTACATCAGCGAGCATTATATCGCTAAACTAGTACTCAATCGCCGCGCCACAACAGGGCAAGGTGCGGGTGGTGCTGGGACTTTTCTAATGGAAGGGGCCATTTTAGCCAGCATAGATGTTGAGGTTGAGTTTGTTCATCCTGCAACAATGCGAGCCACTGATAAACGTTGCAGTGAACTCAAACAGGTTAAACCTAAAACAGTCGATTTAGGTAAGGCTTATGATCTAGCGTTTGAGTGCCTTGCTGAGTAACTTGCTTTACAGTGAATTAGCCAAAGAATTGATCCTCAGCTGGAATATGGCGTATAGCAAAGCATTAAGATAGTTTGTAACAAGCTAAAAAAACAATACACAGGGAATACCTGTTTAATTTGAGCAGGTAATAAGACTATTTATAAGGTGACAGACAATGATTAAACAGCTTTCAAGACTCGGATTTATCGCATTACTACTCCTGCCTTTTAGCGCACTAGCGACCGATTTAAAAGTCGGTGATATGGCACCAGACTTTAAGTTGCAGGCAACCGATGGTCATTTTTATCAGCTCAGTGATTACAAGGGAAAACAGACCTTAGTGCTGGCCTGGTACCCGATGGCGAATACCCATGGCTGCACATTAGAATGCAAATCTTTAGTGGAGAAGGGTCATCTTATTCGCGAATTCAATGCCGTCTATATGATGGCCAGTGTCGATGATTTAGAAGATAACCAAGCGTTTGCTCGTGAGCAGAAAGCCGATTTTCCAATGCTCAGCGACCCAAGTAAAGAAACGGCCAAGGCCTATGATGTGCTGAACTTCGTTCGCGTTGCCAGTCGTGTCACTTTTTACATTGGCCAAGATGGCAAGATTTTGAAGATTGATGAAGACATCAATAACAAAACGGCTGCCGAAGATATTGCAGCAAACTTGGCTGAATTGAATATCGACAAGGTTAATCAAGATTCTGCAATACAAGAGTAAACCGCAAATTCGATTAGCCTTGGAATGAAGGCTAATTACATTTATTTGGGTAGCGCTATCTGATAGCGAGTTATGAATTGCACCTTCATTGCTATCAATCGCCTCCAGCGGGGTATGTGCAGACATTGCCGTGACACGCAGCAAGTCCATCCTTGGAAGCTCAACGAAAACATCCATGTTTTCGACGGCTTCAGCCGTATCTACACAGGGTAGTTGGTGCTTACGTTTAGGCTGTAATTGTTCGATTTCTAACTTGGAAATGTCCAGAAATGAGTTTGTAACATCTGAAGTAGCTAATTCGGAGAGGTGAATAGTCAGATGTCGGTACGGCTGTGGGCTTCGGTTTCAGGGATGAAACCGCAGAGTGGCCAAGGACGGCTTTACAGCGTTCCACAGAAGTAGTGACATCTGAGCTTACTGCGAACTGTAGCCTTTCTTCGTGTCCTCTATGTTCCAATGACATCCGTGTTTACCGGCCTGTTCGCTATCTCTCGCTTATTAGCGCATGGCTTAGCCATATTCGCCGTGGTGAATTGCTTTTGTCCAGAAGTGAGTAAACTCGATATTTATCGCAAGCAATAGAGGTATGTTGATGAGGTCAGTGATCAAGTGTGGGTGTACTTTGACGAACAAAACTAAGGTAGTATAAAGCCCTGCAATGATGACATCGCAGGGCTTCTTTAAATCAAAATCAGTTGATTGGCATCAGATAACTAGATTGCTATTAAAACTCATCTTCTGTTTCAGCTTGAATGCGCGCTTTGCGATCTTGCTCTTCTTCAAATGCTGCTTGGATCTCAGCCAATACAGATTCAATGTCTGCGCTGTGTTCACTTTCAACAAACTGGCCTGTTAACTCAGTGTCAGGCAATAAATCACCTGATTCAAATTTAAGCCACATCTCTTGAGCGTATTTACTGCCAAGCAGTTCTGGCGCAAATTGACCGTAGTACTGGGTCATATTGTTAACGTCACGCAGCAGCATACGTTTAGCATTATTGTTTGCCGCGGCATCGACAGCTTGAGGCAGATCAATAATCACTGGACCGGTATGATCCAGCAGTACGTTAAACTCAGATAGATCGCCGTGAATAAGGCCTGCACAGAGCATACGTTGCACATCTTTCATCACCAAAGCATGGTGAGCGGTGGCCATTTCAGCAGTGAGGCTCACATCGTTTAGTCGTGGCGCAACGTAACCCGCTTCATCGGTGATCAACTCCATCAATAACACGCCGTCGAAACAACCGTAAGGTGTTGGTACGCGCACGCCAGCATTCGCTAGGCGAAACAGCGCATCAACTTCGGCATTCTGCCAAGCCTGCTCTTGTTCTTGACGACCGTAGTTGGAGCCTTTCTCCATGGCGCGGGTGCGGCGAGAGTTACGACCCTTACGGCCTTCTCTATATTCCACGGCCTTCTTAAAGCTACGCTTATCGGCTTCTTTATAAATTTTGGCGCAGCGAACATCATCGCCACATCTGACAATGTAAACATCGGCCTCTTTGCCGCTCATTAACGGACGAATCACTTCGTCAATCAGTCCTTCATCAACCAGAGGTTGGAGTCGTTTTGGGGTTTTCATGGGGCTCTTATACCTTAGTTAGCCGATTGATGGAATGAATTCGTTTAGAATCATGGAAAAAGATCTCCGAACTTGCCGACTATTGTAGCTCAAGGGATTTTCAGTCACGGCTTGTTCACTCTGGGAGCGCGGCTAAGGGGCCCATATTTGGTGAGGACATTTTGGCTAATAATTTTTCGGTAATAAGTTGGCCAATATTATCGTTTCTGAAGGCCTGCTGCTGTAGCTGTATGGCAGGGGAAACTCCTACACCTGAGATCAGCTGGCCATTAGTTTTGTAGACTAGCCCAGAGCTAAATTGAATTTGAATACCGCTGTTTGGCAAGGTGAACTGATAACGTGGGCTAAGGCTACCACGGCTTGTTTCACCGATTAGAGAGACTCTAGGCCAACTTTTTGATGCCAAAGCTATCCACTCACACTCTTGCTCGCAGTTGGCATCTATTCGCAGCAAAACGTGTAATGGACTTACCCCCATCGGCGCCTCATCGAGTGCTGGGTGTTTACGAACAAGGTAATCACTAAATTGCGAGTCTTGTTTTAATGCATTATCAAAGCCTTTATTGTTAAGTTCGATCTGCTCAAAAAAGCTTAACTGCTCCATGGATGTGTATTGATTCGCGATACGGTCGGCTCTGGCGCTGGCAAAGCGTTTGTATTGCAGTACAGCCATGACTTTTTGTCTAGGCTTGCTGTTGTTATCGCTAAGGTGCTTACTTAGCCAAGCTGTCAGCAACTGTTGTGGCTGCTTAATCCCACGAATGTCGATAATGAGTGGTGAAGTCGACGAGCCGCTGTGGTTAGTCGATTGTTGTGAGCTCAGTTGCTGGGTAAGCATCTGTAAGGTTTCGGCATCGACCTGTGAGGGTAACCGAAACATCCGACCTTGGTATACGCTTGTCTTCGCTTTGTTTACAAGCGCGTACTCTTGCTGCTTGCCATGTAGCACTAAGGTTAGGGGACGCTGCACACTGGTTTCACCATTGGTTAGCGTCACAACCGAGTCATTACTAGCCTTAAGACCTATCTCACCTCTAAGTTGCCCAATTCGCTTTAACCAATTAGCCTGCGCAGCGCTAGAGTGTTTTAGGGAGTCTGCCAAATAGTGCTGGCTTGCCTGTACCCAGCGGCTAATAGGGATGCCATCAATGTGTGACAGGTAAGGGAAATCTGGATCCATTAGCCAGCCCTGATTGGTCCATGCCTGCCAGTTATGACCATCAAATACCGGCTCGATAGGAAGTCTTTCGAGCTCAGTAGAATGATGAGAGAGGGCAAACGCGCCGGGGTCATTGAGCAGGCATAACAGTTGTTGTAGTTGCTGTTGTAGCAGGGCCGAAGAATTAAAGCCTCGGGAGCTTTGCTGCAGTCTGTTTACGGTTTCGGTGATTGTTATCAGGCGCTGAGGTTCAATGGCGGCAAAGGCTGAGTGTTGCTTAGTCTCCTTTAGAAATAGGCGAAGATCTTGCTGATATTGCCTATGATTGAGCTCGTTTGTGACTTTATCAGGGAAGAACGACAGGTAGCTGAGTAGCGCGCCACTCATGCAGATAAGTAGGGTGAAAGCGCCAAATATGCCTTTATAGCTCAACGTCATAACCATCCTTGTAAGGCAGGCTTAAAGCTTTTACTTTTAGCCTGTTAAAGACGCTTTTGATATCGAGCTAACCTTGTCGATTAGAAAGTGTCGACTATAAGATGTCGTTAATCGAAACTCCGATACCTATGCGTTGGTTATGTACATTGTAGTCGATTAAACTTTCACCGTAGCCATTAAAATACTGAGTATAAAGTCTTAAGTTCCCCAAAATCGGGTAGCTCCAAGTGAACTCAAGCGCGCCATAGTTAGGTTTTTGAATATAGTTACGTACCATCAGGCTGAACCTGTGATCGTCAATACCGTATACTCCAGTAACCTCTAGATTGCCCATATAGTCGGTGATATCAGGGTTGTCATCGCCTTTAGGTGACTGAGGCGTTTCCTTTTCATCTTCAGGAATGCGCCACCATGCTCTAGCTTCTAATGCAAAAGGGCCATTATCAAAAACCATGGTGCCATATAACCGATTCCAGCTGCGTGAACGTGAGCCCGATTGACCGTTTGATTGGTGCACTGCGCCTAATCCCCAAAATGAGTTTTTCAGCGGGCCAATTTGCCAGTCGTTGGTAAAGAGCATGAAGATCTCGGGTTCGTGATTGGTTTCCCTGAAGGGGGAGGAGATATCCTTGTTGTAAACCTGCCAATAGGATTGGTTGGTGTAGGCTGCAAATAGGTGGCCATTGTCGCCAAACACGTTATGCCAAAGTGGAAACTTAAAGCTGATTTGAAACTTGGCTTCCATGTTATCTAAGGTAAAAGGGTGCTCGGCAGCTTCTTCTGCAAAAGGCGCCATATTGGGCGATTTGCTGTAGGTGACTGGGAGAATATAATTAACTTTATGGGGCGTGATGACATAAGGCAGTTCATCGGTCGCACGTTCTTCCGAGATCCGTTTATCTAAAAGGGACACCTCTTTGTTGGGTTTCACTTCAATATCGGAATCACTTACTTCAGTCTCGCTTTCTTTACCCTTGTTCGTTTGGGTCTCACCTTGAGCATAAAGGCTAAAAGAGCAGCACAAGCCAGAGGCTAACAGTAGCACAGCTAATTTGTTCATCGCATTCCCTGAATTTGTTTAAGCAGTTTCATCTTCTTATGCGAAAGATTCTACCTAGCCATCTTAGCTATTAACAGTTATTCAGCAAATTAGTAACTGAGTCGTTATCGGTTTTGCTGTGGATTAACTTGGACCAAGCTCATATTTCGCAATTAAAATACCGCCCAGATTAGATCTAAATGCAATAAGTTAGTGCTAAAAGTCACCTTAGTATTAGCTCATCGGAACAAACGAATTGGATGAATGGATTTAACTCTTTTTATACAATGCGTTACATAGGTCAATTCAGTTTTTGTCTCTACACGCACACCTCTTAAATAACAAAAAGTTATAACAACTAATAAATATCTATTTATTATGGAATAAGGAGGCGGCTATATTTCACTACAAGAAATCAGAGTGAGGTAGCGCGATGGAGATTGTAACTTTACCGGGTCAAGCCGCTGGAGGAAAAGTATGGCTAGTGGGAGCCGGTCCTGGTGATGTCGATCTGCTGACGGTAAAAGCCTATCGTGTGCTGCAAAGCGCCGACGCGGTACTTTACGATGCACTCGTCAGTGACGATATCCTTGCGTTAATCCCTAAAAATGCTGAGAAAATCGCCGTGGGTAAACGGGCTGGCCTTCATAGCGCCGCGCAAAGCGAGATTAATCAGCTATTAGTGACCAAGGCCTACACTCGCAAGAATGTGGTGCGCTTAAAAGGCGGCGATCCGTTTATTTTTGGTCGCGGCGGTGAAGAGCTAGAAAGCATAGTCGAGGCGGGTGTTGATTTCGAAGTTGTTCCTGGGATTACCGCTGCAAGTGGTACGGCGGCGTATGCAGGTATTCCCCTCACTCACAGAGATTATGCCCAAGGCGTGAGCTTTATTACCGGTCATTGCAAGTTAGAGAGTCGCCCTATGGATTGGCAGAGTTACGCCAACCCTAACAATACCTTAGTGATCTACATGGGGATCTTAAACGCTGGACTAATTAAGCAGGGCTTGCTCAGTGCGGGCAGAAAAGCCGAAACGCCAGTTGCCATCGTATCGAAAGCGACCACGAGTGAGCAGCGGGTGTTTATCGGTAACCTAGACAATATTGATGAGCTAGCCAGTCATCCAGAGCTTGTAATGCCCGCTTTGATGGTAATCGGTGAAGTGGTTGAGTTAGCCGATAGCCTAAATTGGTTTACGCCACAGGCAGAGCTGATTAAGAATTCTGATTTAGCCGCACAACTGAAATAAACTCAGATCAAATGATGACTGCATTGACAGAGTTGGCGACACAACCGAATGAATCGATAGCTTAAATTGGTTACGCCTTAACGTAACGGCTCGGCTAACTCAATGATCTCGAGTGAGCCGTAATAACAAAATATTTGATTGAAGAAAACGGAGAATTAGCATGGGCGCGAAAGAGTTAAGCCATTTGCAACAACTGGAAGCTGAGAGCATTCAAATTATCCGCGAAGTGGCGGCTGAGTTTGATAACCCAGTGATGATGTATTCCATCGGTAAGGACTCTTCTGTGATGCTCCATCTAGCTCGCAAAGCTTTCTATCCTGGAAAGATCCCATTTCCCTTGTTGCACGTAGACACCGACTGGAAATTTAAAGAGATGATCGCCTTTCGTGATGAGCAGGCGAAAGAGTTTGGCTTTGAACTCTTGGTTCATAAGAACCCTGAAGGGCTCGAGATGGGGATCAGCCCATTCGAACATGGCAGTGCTAAGCACACAGATATCATGAAGACCCAAGGCCTAAAGCAGGCGCTGAATAAGTATGGCTTCGATGCCGCATTTGGTGGTGCACGCCGCGATGAAGAAAAATCTCGTGCTAAAGAGCGTGTCTATTCGTTCCGCGATAAGCACCACACTTGGGATCCTAAGAACCAACGCCCTGAATTATGGCGTACCTATAATGGCGCGGTGAATAAAGGCGAAAGCATTCGAGTATTCCCTCTGTCGAACTGGACTGAGCTGGATATTTGGCAATATATCTATCAAGAGAATATTCAGCTAGTGCCGCTGTATTTTGCTCAGAAGCGTCCAGTTGTTGAGCGTGATGGCATGATGATCATGGTTGATGATGACAGAATGCCATTGGCTGACGGCGAGCAACCTAAAGAGGAATTGGTTCGGTTTAGAACGTTAGGGTGTTACCCGCTGACCGGCGCGATGCATTCAGAGGCCGATACTTTAGAAAAGATTATTGAAGAGATGTTGTTGACCCGTTCAAGCGAGCGTCAAGGACGTCTTATCGATGCTGATCAAAGTGCCTCTATGGAGCTTAAAAAGCGTCAGGGATATTTCTAATATCCCGTAAGGGATGTGGCTAAAGAATTCTAAGGGATCATTATGAACCAAGCAGTAAACAATAACGCCCGATTAGCGGCAGAACTTGAAGATTTAGGTGTGAAAGAATACCTGTCACAACAGCAGCATAAAGGGCTATTACGCTTTTTAACCTGTGGCAGTGTCGATGATGGCAAGAGTACCCTAATTGGCCGTCTGCTACATGACAGCGCCCAAATTTATGAAGACCAGTTAGCTAGCCTAAAGAGTGACAGTGCCAAGCTAGGTACAACAGGTGAAGAAGTCGATTTAGCCCTATTGGTGGATGGTCTGCAAGCGGAGCGCGAGCAAGGCATTACCATTGATGTTGCTTACCGTTACTTCTCAAGTGACAAGCGTAAATTCATTATTGCCGACACGCCGGGCCACGAGCAATACACCCGCAACATGGCAACCGGTGCTTCAACTTGTGACTTAGCAGTGCTCTTGGTTGATGCTCGTTATGGGGTACAAACTCAAACACGTCGTCATGCGTTTATTGCCTCACAACTTGGTATTCGCCACTTTGTTGTTGCCGTTAACAAGATGGATTTACTTGGCTTTGACGAAGAAGTGTTTAACAACATTCGCGCTGAATTTGCCCAGTTTGCCGAGCAGTTAGGCGATATTGATATTCGCTATGTACCCTTGTCAGCCCTTAAGGGTGACAACGTGGTTGATAACAGCAGCCAAACTCCTTGGTATAGCGGCGGTACGCTATTAGAGCTACTTGAAACGATTGATACCCGTCGTGAACTTAATAGCCTACCAGTGCGTTTCCCTGTGCAATATGTACAGCGTCCGGATCTGGATTTTCGTGGTTTCTCGGGCACGCTAGCATCGGGTGTGATTAACGTCGGTGATGAGTTGGTGGCACTACCATCGGGTAAGCGCAGCAAGGTTGCACGCATCGTGACCTTCGATGGTGATCTGCCGCAAGCGATTGCCGGTCAAGCGGTGACCTTAACCCTTGAAGATGAGATTGATATTTCAAGAGGCGACCTGTTGTCGCAGGTGCAAGATGCGCCTGCATTGGCTAACCACGTAAGCGCCGATATTGCATGGATGGATGAAAAACCATTACAAGTTGGCCAGTTATATGATCTGAAAGTGGCAGGCAAAAAGCTGCAAGCAAGCGTAGTAAAAATTGAATATGTGGTCGACGTTAATACTTTAGAGCGTAACGACAGCAGCGATATTGGCCTTAACGATATGGCACGCGTTACCCTTGAGCTTAATGAGTCTATTGCAATCGACCCTTACACCTTAGTGCGTGATACTGGCGGCATGATCTTAATCGATCGCCTGTCTAACGCCACGGTTGCAGCTGTGATGGCCGTTTCGAGCAGCAAAGAGCAGAAAACAGCGCAACAATACAGTGACTTTGAGCTTGAGCTTAATGCGCTAATTCGTAAGCAGTACCCTCACTGGAATGCTATCGATATCAGTAAGGTTGAGGGCTAACTGTGCCTGAGTTGTGGGTGTTATCGTGCATATTACTTGCCTTAGTCGCCGCCTTAATGGCGGGACTATGGACACCCGCTGCGCTATTTTTTATTGCATCGTTAACCACCTACCTGCTGGGCATGGTGGAGCTTGAAACTGCGCTTTCGAGTTTTACTAATGCCAGCTTAGTGACCTTAGTGCTGTTGATCATGTCGACGGCAGCGTTAGAGAAGACATCACTGCTAGGCAAATTGAGTCAAGTGGTGGGGCGAGGCTCATTGGCATCGACCATGGCAAAGCTGGGGTTTTCCACCGCCTTGCTGTCATCTTTTACCAATAACACCGCCGTAGTCGCTTCGCTGATTGCTGTAGTGCGTAGAAACCAAGCGCATGCGCCAGCTAAGTTGCTACTACCACTGTCTTATGCGGCGATTTTAGGGGGGACCTTAACCCTCATCGGCACTTCGACAAACTTGATCGTCAACTCCTTTGTGGAGAACGCGGGCTTAGTGCCACTAGGCTTTTTTGAGTTCTCCATGATAGGCATGGTGATTGTCACTGCAGGCGTGGGTTTATTGGTGCTATTGGCCAATTTGCTACCCGATAGACGTGATGAGAGTCTAGATGAGTCTTTGCCCTATTTGCTCGAAGCTAGAGTGGCGAAAGAGTCCAAGCTGATAGGCAAGAGCGTGCAAGATAATCGCTTACGTGCGCTTAAAAAGCTTTACTTGGTTGAGCTTGAGCGTAGCGGTATTCGCATCTGTCCGGTGCCGCCACACTTAGTGCTGCAAAGCGAAGATGTTTTGCGCTTTAGTGGCGCGGTAGAGTCGGTTGAATTACTGCATCAGTTTGATGGGCTTGAGTGGTTTGGCAAGCAGCAAGCAAAAGGGCAGAACTTAGTCGAAGCGGTGCTTGCACCTAGTTCTAGCCTGGTTGGTCGCTCATTAAAAGATTCGACCTTTAGAGAGAAGTTTGACGGCGCAGTATTGGCTATTCGCCGAGGTCATCATCCGCTAAAAGGCGGGTTGGGAGACATCGAGCTTCAAGCCGGGGATGTGTTGCTAATTACCCCCGGTGATAGCTTTAGCAGTAATACTAAGTTGGCATCAGAATTTGCCGCCGTGAGTGGTCTAGATTTGAGTGTAAGACTCGACCCTCGCCGCAGCAAATGGGTACTAGCTGGCTTTTTAGTGACGATTTTTGCCAGCCTCACTGGCGTCTTACCTTTGGTAAAAGGGCTTATTTTACTGCTGATGAGCTATATCGCCATAGGAGCGGTGAGTTTGTCTGAGCTAAAGCGGCGCTTTCCGTTTGAGCTGGTGGTGATAGTCGGTAGTGCCTTGAGCCTGGCAAACCTGATGTTATCGACCGGGCTTGCCGATGATATTGCCTCATTTATATTAGGCGCGATTAATGGTTACGGGGTATTTGCAGCGTTTGTAGCTGTGTATTTTATGACACTGATCCTAACAGAGCTAATTACTAATAATGCCGCAGCGGCGCTGGCTTTTCCGGTCGCCTATGCTATCGCCTTGAATTACGGTGTCGATACTCGGCCGTTTATTTTGGCTGTGGTATTTGGTGCCAGTGCGAGTTTTATTTCGCCCTACGGTTATCAAACCAACCTAATGGTTTATAACGCGGGTAATTATCGATTCAGTGATTTTGTACGTATTGGATTACCGTTGTCACTGCTGTACTCGGCAATCGTGTTGTTATTAGTACCCGTATTTTTTCCGTTTTAGCTTTTCTCCATCTAGGGGAGGGGCTGGATAGACGTATGCTTGGATGGTGTGAGCGCATCTAATTAGCTATTGTATAGATTATATTTTTGGAGTTTTTTATGTCTGATATCGTTTGGCACCAGCATAGTATTGATAAACAGTCTCGGGCAGACCAGAAGGGGCAAAACCCAATCTTGTTATGGTTTACAGGGCTTTCAGGATCAGGGAAATCTACCCTCGCAGGCGCATTAGAGCGCGCATTATTCGACGCTGGCTTTCACACTTACCTGCTTGATGGCGATAATGTACGTCATGGTCTGTGCAAAGATCTTGGCTTTAGCGCGGATGATCGCGATGAGAACCTGCGCCGTGTCGGCGAAGTGGCTAAGCTCATGGTCGATGCAGGCCTTGTGGTGTTGTCAGCCTTTATCTCGCCAACACGGGAAGAGCGTGAGCGCGTACGTGCACTATTTGATGAAGGCCAATTTATTGAGGTCCATGTGTCTACGCCGATTGAAGTGTGTGAAGCTCGAGATCCAAAAGGCTTATACAGTAAGGCTCGCGCCGGCGAGATTAAGAACTTCACTGGGATCTCGGCACCTTATGAAACCCCTACGGCAGCGGAGCTGACCATAGATACTAGCAAGGGAGATTTAGCCACTCAGGTGAGTGCATTGCTAGATTATCTCGCTGCGATACAAGTGATTGATTCAGAGAAGCTAAAGAAAGTGGTTTAGTTTCTTCACAGCTAGAATTCTCGAATGACAAAAAACCACCTTTTTCTAGGTGGTTTTTGACGTTTTAAGCAGGATAAAACCTGTCTATTAAACAGCTACAGGTATGAGTTATTCAATCTTAAAGTCACGGGCAAACAGGGCTCTCATCGCCTTGATATAGCTTTTATCGGTACTGAAAGGAATAAGCTGAGCTAGCTCATCGCCAATAGGAGTAAAACGATAATAACTGAAGAATAGCTGGCCACTCTTAGGGGTGAGTTTGAGTTTTAAATCACTCAAGGAGAAACTGATTGGCGTCTTATTGCTAAGCAGACCTGTCTCTAATTCGCTGCGATGCAAGATCCCCGCCTCGACTAAGGTCAGAATATTAGAGTAGGGTAGGCCAAACTGCGATAAGCCAATATTGCTCGGTGTTGGTTTCTTGAATAGTTGACCTAAGCCTCCAGCATGTTTACAGCCGATAATCAGCTTTAGGCGCGTCTCATTGTTGACCAGTACCGACATGCCGAGCGCCTTTTCTAAGATCTGCGCCTCTTTATGGGTCAATTGTTTGAGGGTGCTTAAGGTGCGCAGGCTAAAGTGACCTGGTGAGGTAATTTCATTAGCTAAGATCCGTCCCCACAACTCTTGCATTTTACGATTATGAATTTGCTCGGCTAGCTTAAAAAACTGATGTGCCCAGTCGGGATCTAAGTCGACACCGGTCACGTCGGACGGGGTGTGGCTGATGGCAATTTTGTAGATGGTTTCAAGGTTCTCTTGATACTGGCAGGCAAGTTTTTGCGCCCTAAAGGCGGCGCGCTCGCCAATTGAGGCATTGCTGGCGCGGTAGTCATCTTCACTGGCTAAACCTAACATACGCCCAAGCAGCAAGGCCTTCTTACGGGCTGATACGTCCGAGGTCTTGCTGCTGTCTTTCATTGTCGGTTTGACTGCCTGTTTGGCAGCATCTGCTACTGTCTCAACCATGGTCTTATTATCACCATTAACAAGTTATGCTTGTTGTTATCGGGGCGGTTTATATGACTATCTATTTGATAAGCCGCTAATTTATAGAGTTGGCTCTAGTTTGCACTACTTTGCCAAAGTGTGCGACCTCATCGCCTCGCTGTGGGTGGCGGGGCACATTAATTGCCAGCAATAGTGAGCAAACCGCAAAGCCGGCGCCGATATAAAATACCATCTCAGGTGAGCTTAACCACAAGAGACCGAGTAAGGCTGGGATAATCACAGCGGCAATATGATTGATTGTGAAGCTGACTGACATGGTGGCGGCGATATCTTTGGGCTCGGCAATCTTTTGGAAATAAGTCTTTACCGCTATGGCCATGGCAAATAGCAGATGGTCGATGACATAGAGAGCGGCGGCAAGCTCGGCATGTTCCACAAGCGCATAGCTTACGAATACGGCAATCAAACCAATGTATTCGATAGTCAGTGCGTTACGCTCGCCAATTCGGCCGATAAAGCGACCGATGGCGGGGGCAAATAGCAAATTAACCACATAGTTAATTAAGAATAGCGAGGTGATCTGAGTGATGCTATAGCCAAACTTCTCCACCATCATAAAGCCTGCAAACACCATGAAGATCTGCCGTCTCGCGCCGGAGAAGAAGGTCAGCATATAGTAGAGCCAATAGCGTTTTCTGAGCAGTAACTTCTTATGTTGTACCTCGCCCTGGCTAAAGTTGGGAAAATACTGCCACACACTGAACACCATGAGTAATCCAAGGCTACCAATAATGGCGTACATCCATTGATAATCGAGTTTTAGCCAGCTCATGATAAGCCAGATACTGGCATATCCGCCTAGGGCTGCGGCGCTGCGCCATGCTAAGGCGCGTCCTAAAAATGCTGGGGCATCTTTTTTATCGACCCACTGTAGCGTGAGTGACTGATTGACTGTTTCAAAGTAATGAAAGCCGACAGACATTAATACCGTAGTGATATAGAGCCCTAAGACTTGTGGGAAAAAGCCTGTAATGGCCACGCCGATACACAAGACGGCAAGAGAGAGCAGGGCAAAGGCTTGCTCACGTATAAGCAGTAAGACAAACACGGCGGTAAAGGCGAGGAATCCGGGCACCTCTCGCAGGCTCTGTAGTATGCCAATCTCAGCGCCGGTAAATTGCGCTCGCTCAATAACAAAGTTATTGAGTAGTGCCTGCCAAACGGCAAACACCAAGGACATGATAAATGTCATCCATAGCAGGAGTTTTTGTGGGTCGTTCTTCATCTAACTGTCCCTGTATTTATCGTGGCTCTGTATTGCAAATCGCGAGCTGAATCTAGCTGCTTCAATGTTGTGCAGTATACCCAATTCAGTTTTGATAATGAAAGACGCAAGGTGAGATTTAGTGCTGAGCAATTTGTAATAGCCGCTGCTATTGGCTGTTGTATAACGACTGAAAATATCTGTCGATTATCAGAGGTTATTGCTACTTGTTGAGCATAAGCAATAAATGTAAGTGCTTTGTAAAGGTAGGTGTAAAGATTAATGTAAATCATTCTCATTTGGGTTACTTTGTCCGCGAATTTAGGGGGAGCGGGTCAATATCGAACTATTGGCTGCGCAGAATCAAAGTGAGAGACGTTTATGAAATCTATATGCAAGCATGCCAAGTTGAACATGTTAGCGATGACTATCGCCAGTGTGTTTAGCGCCAATGCCATGTCAGCGACCGAACCCGAGGCATTAGCCGCTGCCATAGCCAAGCAAGAGGCTGAGCTCACAGCATTAAAGACTCAGTTGCAACAATTGGCAAAGCAGCAACTTTTGCAGCAAGAGCAGCAACAAGATCAAGTAGAACAACAGCAAGCCGAAAACCAGCAAGCACTGCAAGCGGTTAATGAAGCAAACTCGGCGCCTAGTGGTTGGGATAAGTTTTCATTTAAGTCGTACGGTAGCGTAATTTATACCAGTGACGAGTATTACGACAATGTACAGGACACCTCTCCTGAGCGCCGTAGTCGCTTCGATCTTGAGCGTATCGTGACAGAGTTTGGTTATCAGTTTAATGACCAATGGGACATGGAAGTTGAGATTGAGTATGAGCATGGTGGTACAGGCTCCGCGTTAGAATATGACGGTTTCGATGAGTTTGGCGAGTTTGAAGCTGAGGTAGAAGCGGGCGGCGAAGTGATGATTGAGAAGGCGCAGATCCGCTACCGTCCAAACGAGGCCTTTGGGGTTAAATTCGGTAATATCCATCTGCCAGTAGGGCTAAGCAGTACGCTGCATAAACCCAGTCAGTATCTAACGGTGCAGCGCCATAAGAGTGAAGCGGCAATGCTACCTGCGGTTTGGAACGAAAACGGTATTGGGGTCTTTGGTGAGGTCGAGAACTTCCATTATCAGGCACAAGTGGTTAGCGGCTTAAACTCTGAATACTTCCGCACCTTTGACTGGGTCGCGTCAGGCCATCAGAAACGTTTTGAGCATGTGAATGCCGACGACCTCGCCTATGTGGTTCGCCTCGATTACGGCAACTTTAAAACGGGTTCAGCCATCGGCGCGTCCTATTACTATGGCAATACCAGCGGCAATCGCCATAAGACTAACAAGCTAAGTGCAGACGGCAGGGTTGAGATCTTGTCGGTCGCGGGAGCCTTTGTTGAAGGCCCGTGGATCTTACGTGGACAGTATCTTTATGGAACGCTGAGCGATAGCGACGCCATCACCCAAGCTAACAAAACCACTCCGGGACTCAAGCCGGGCAACTTTGCTCAGTTAGGCTCTAAATCTGAAGCCTTCTTCGTCGAGGCGGGTGTCGACCTTAGCCATTTCACATCCATTCCAATCACGGTTTTTGCCAATATCGATTATTCAAATCCACTGAAAGAGGTGGAAACAGGTATTGCGACAAAACGCTATGAAAACACCTGGATCAGCGCGGGTGTTAACTACTTCCCCATTCCTGAAATTGTGATTAAGGCCGAAGCTGGGGTACAGCAGGTGGCAGTCGCTTCAATTCCTGATACCAACTTTTTCGCCTTAGGCGTCGGTTACCAATTCTCACTTTAATTTAATGACTTATTACATGGAGTTTTCAATGAAACATTTTACCCATTCGGCACTTACCATCGCCCTTATTTCTGCTCTGACTGCCTGTGGTGGTTCAGGCTCAGATGACTCTACCCCCGTGGTTGTGCCTGAAACAGGCTTTAGCTTTTCGGCTACTGAGATGGTAACGAACCTAACCGATGATGTGATCGTGGCAGGTTACTCAAATCTTGCTGCGAGCGGCGAAGCTATGTTACTCGCGACTCAAACACTGGTGAATACACCGACCCAAGCAAATTTAGAGGCGGCGCAAGAGGCGTGGAAAGCGGCGCGTCAGCCTTGGGAGCAGGGAGAGTCGCATATCTTTGGTCCAGTCGACTCACTGGGTATCGATCCACACCTAGATAGCTGGCCGCTAAACACCACCGATCTAACGACTGTGTTGGCCAATAACACAGGCTTTGATGCAGACGCCATTAAAGTCTGGAACGATGATGTACAGGGGTTCCACACCATTGAATACCTGTTGTTTGGTGACGGTGTTGCCGACAACACTAAGACCATTAGCGAGCTAACAGTGAACGAGCGTGACTATTTAATGGGGCTAGCGGAAGTCTTTCGCGATTACACCAAGACACTCGATGATGCGTGGCAAGTGAGTCACGACGGCCAAACAGGCAAGGCTTACGCCGAGCTAATTAAAAATCCGGGCACAGATGGCAATACCTTCTACAGCTCAGAAGTGGGCGTGGTAGAAGAGCTCGTGAACGGCATGATCGGCATTGTCGATGAGGTGGGGAACGGAAAGATTGCCGATCCATTCGGTGAGTCACTCGATAAGGCCGATACCTCAAAGGTTGAGTCGCAGTATTCTTGGAACTCTCTCACCGACTTTAGCGACAACATCAAAGGCGTTCGCAACGTTTACCTCGGCGAGCTAGAAGGCAATGCAGATAAGCAAGGGATTATCGACTTTGTCGATGCGGCGAAGCCTGAGCTAGCGACCCGTGTGAAGACTGAGATCGACGATGCAATCAGCAAAATTGAAGCGATAGCTGGCGAAACCAATATGCCTTTCCGTCAAGCTATCTCGGATAGCGACGGACGTATGCGTATTCAAGCGGCAGTCGATGCCCTTTCTAAGCTACAAGCGAGCTTAGAGTCAGATGTTCTGCCACTGCTTAAAGAGTGGGATATCTAAGTTGTCGGCGGTTAAGGAGGCCTAGCGGTCTCCTTTTTTACTGGAATAAATCCCTTGATTTTTAAGTGGTTAAATAACTGTGTGGAAGTGAGCCATTTTACAATACTGTGTGTGGGACAGCCGATGACAAGTGAACGAAATAGAAAGAATAGCCTAAATTTTAGATCAAACCTGCTTAGCTGTTTAGTCTTGTTAGGCGCCACGAGCTTAAGTGCTTGTGGTGGTTCGGGTGATGATAAAACGCCAAAGCCAGAAGAGAAAATTTACCCAGCTTATACCGATATAAAAGCAAGCGGCGGTGACACTACCACCTTCGATGCATCTGAGTCGGGTCATGGTTTCTCAACGCCAGCACCTAACTTAAGTGCCGAGGAGTTGGCCCTGCACCTTGAGGGGGATTTAAGCTTTGAAACCGCCTTTACCACGGCGCCTAATAGCGCTCACCCTGAGCTAGATGGTCTTGGGCCGGTATTTAATAATGCCGACTGTAACTCTTGCCATCAGCGTGATGGTCGTAACTCGACCCCCGTAGTCCCAGCGGGTGAAACGCGAGTAAAGCTGGGGTCAGATGCAGGCATATTCTTAAGAATTAGTTTGGCGCCAAACGAGCCGTGTGTAACAGGTTCGGCGGCTAACGATTATTGTGCGCCTATTCCTGTGCCAGGTTTTGGCGGTCAATTGTTTCACCGTGGTGTGTTACAAGCACGAGCTGATTGGCTGCAGAATCAATTTATTGGTCAGGCAGATGTCTATCTCTCCTATGAGACTAAGCGAGTTACCTATAGCGATGGTAGTAGCGTGACACTGAAAAGGCCTGTGTTTGATGTGGAAAACCCCTACGATGCGCCAGGAGAGAGTAAGGCGAGCACTAACGTGACCTCTAACCTGCTGCAAGACGATGTGTTAATGGGGTGGCGCAATGGCATGCCGGTGTTCGGTTTAGGTTTACTCGAGGCGATACCTGAAGCGGATATCCTTGCCAATGTTGATGCCTTAGATAGCGATAATGACGGTATATCAGGCCGCGCTAACTATGTGTTTGATGCGGTTAAAGCGCAAGCGGGCGAAGCAACGCCAGTATCCTTAGGGCGTTTTGGCTGGAAGGCTAATACGCCGAGTGTTAGGGTGCAATCGCTAGGGGCGCTGCGCGGTGACATGGGGATCACTAACCCATTATTTCCGGATGAGAGTATTGCAGGCACTGCGCTACATGACTCCTATTTAGTGCGTACAGGCTTTGTTGATTCCGGATCAGGCGTTGATGGCGAGCCAGAAGCTAGCGCCGAGTTTAGTGATTCAGTGGTGTTTTACGCCGAAACCTTAGCCGTCCCAGCTAGGCGTAATGTTGATGATCTTGATGTTCGAGAGGGGGCAAGGTTGTTCGAGCAGTTAAACTGCACCGGTTGCCATACGCCAAGCTTTGTGACGAAAACATCTGGTGATTTGGGCGGCGCTATTATGAGTGATAGCCATAAGAGTCAAACCATCTATCCATTTAGCGATATGTTGCTGCACGATATGGGTGATGAGTTGGCCGACGGTCGCCCGGATTTTTTAGCCGATGGTAACGAGTGGCGCACGCGTCCATTGTGGGGAATAGGCCTGACACAAACTGTTAATCCGCAAGCGGGTTTCTTGCACGATGGCCGCGCTGCGACCTTGGAAGAGGCTATCTTATGGCACGGTGGCGAGGCGCAAAAAAGTCAGCAAGATTTTATGGCATTAACGGCGGATGAACGTACGCAAGTTATTGATTTCTTGATGTCCCTATAACGAAATAGCTATCTATTCAACCACGTTGGCCATACGGTAAAAAACACAGAGATTTCCTTAAGATGGGAGTCTCTGTGTTTGTTTTGTGAGGTAGGTAAAGCAAATTGGCTTTCTAGCAGCGCACCTCGTGATCTGTTTCATGTAATCTTCTCGTTAAATACCCTATGATTTATTGATAGATTTCATTCATTTCATTTTGATCCTCAGGGGGATGTCTGGTGAGCAAAATTCTTATCGTTTACTCTAGCGTACATGGCCAGACGCGCAAAATTTGTGCTTATTTAGAAGATAAACTAAAAGCGGTTGGTAACTGTGTTACCGCAGTGAATATTGCAGATAAAATCGACTTAGGTGAGTTTGACAAAATTATTATCGGGGCCAGTATCCGCCACGGTAAACATAACCCAGCAGTTTATGACTTTATTGAAGCGCATCAGGCTGAATTAGAGCAAAAGCCAAGCAGCTTCTTCTCAGTCAACTTAGTGGCACGTAAGCCGTTAAAGAATACCGCAGAGACTAACCCATATATGCGCGCCTTCTTTGAAAAGTCACCTTGGGTTCCAGATATCGCCGAAGTGTTTGGCGGTAACCTGAATTATCCTAGCTATGGTGCTATGGATAGAAACATTATTCGTTTTATTATGTGGATCACTAAAGGTCCTACAGCGGCTGATACTAATATTGAGTATACCGACTGGAATAAAGTTGATGCCTATGCCGACTCGATCAATCAATTGGTGGTAACGGCTTAAGCAGGGGAAGAGATATGGCGCAGTCTATGTTTAAACGCTTAGCGAGAAAGTATATTGATTTGCAGCATGTGCTAATCATAATTATCAGCGCCTATCTTATTTTTACCAGTGGCTCGATATTGATTGGGCGCCAGTTACGCACCCATGCATCGTTTTGGGATCAGAGCCATGTGTATCTCGGGCTTATTGCTGCTTTCTTATCGATTACCTTTGTTATCACCACTTGTCTCAAGGGTAAGTGGCGACAGTATTTCCCTTGGCTGATAGCCGACTTTTCCCAGCTTAAGAGTGACATCCTAGGACTCTTTAAAGGCAAGATCCCAATTGCTGGTGGCCGAGGCCTGTTCAGCGTGGTCGAAGGGATCGGCATGTTGCTATTCTTAGGCGTTGGCCTTACGGGCATCGCCTGGTTTGCGACTCAAGGGAGCACAGACGCCCTGATGTGGCGTGGCTACCATATTCAACTAGCACAAGGTTTTATCGGTTTTATTGTGCTGCATGTTATTTTTGCCTGTTTGCATCTGCTGGACTTTTTTAGAAACTAATCTCGTCTCACGTCTATATGAATACAAAGTTGGTTAGGCTTGGAACTATCAAGCTTCGTTTGACGAAAGCCGTGGCGCTTTGCCCACACCAGAGATTTAAAGCATCAGACTTCGCCAGACCAAAGTCGTGAGCTTCCAGATCACACTCGGGGACAACAGGGACAACAGCCTCCCCTCTTGACCATTTCATTTATAAAGGGTCTTAGCCGCCCGACGAAGTTACATGCATTAGATACGAGCCTCGTACTATGGATAAACCCCTAACGCTTCCTATGGGTTATCTGAAGTGAATGGATTCACTGATTCCAACACTGATGATTCCAACACTGACACCCATCATAAATGACATGTTTTTGGCTCTCCGACTAAACTTTAGTGAACACTGAAGTAGGAGGTTGTTATGCCCCGTGCAAGAAGTACCTTAATTAGCCTTGAAGACACGCCGTATTATCACTGTTGTAGCCGTGTCGTTCGGCGCGCCTACCTGTGCGGAGACGATAAATACACTGGCAAGAACTATGACCATCGCCGTGGTTGGGTTGAGTCGCAAATACTAAAGTTAACAGAGGTGTTTGCGATTGATGTCGCTGCATATGCTGTGATGAGTAATCATCTACATGTGGTGCTTTATATCGACCTAGAGACCGTGAACAGCTGGACTGATAGGGACGTTGTTGAACAGTGGCATAAGCTGTTCCGAGGTACAGATTTAACCCAGAAATTTGTTAAAGGTGATGTCATTGAAGAATGTATGGTCGCAACCCTAAAACACTTGATAGCAACTTATCGTTCCCGCCTGAGTGATATCAGTTGGTTTATGCGTTGTCTTAATGAACCTATCGCAAGACAAGCTAATTATGAAGACAACTGCACAGGGCATTTTTGGGAAGGACGCTTTAAGTCACAAGCATTACTTGATGAAGCCGCAGTACTTGCCTGTATGGCCTATGTAGAGCTTAATCCCATTAGAGCCAAGGTGGCTAAGACACCTGAAAAATCTGACTATACCAGCTTGCAACTAAGAGTTAAGGCAGCATTAAAGGGCAAGCAGCCTGCCAAGTTACTGCCCTTTATTGGTAATGAAAAAAAGTATCAACCGAAAGGCATTAACTTCTCGCTTGAAGATTATCTCACGCTTGTTAATGAAACGGGTCGAATCATTAGGGATGACAAACGAGGAGTCATTTCTGCTAATGCAGAAAGCATACTGAATAGACTCAATATCCCGAGTGACAACTGGATAAAGCTCACTTCAGAATTTGGTAAGATGTTTCATGGACCTGTAGGTAGTCTACAAGAGCTAACTCATTATTGTGAACATCTAGAAAAGCGAAGACGGCATTTCGCACACTGTTGCGAGTACCTCCAGGCAGGTTAAGCATTGAAACAATATTCATATTAAGTTTATAGAGCCATTCTATGAACTAATTCTCTTCGTTTAAAATCTATCACTTTTCAGCAAAAAGCATCGCTAATGGTATTTTCTCATCTTTAAACCGCCAATCTGAAAATATGATTTGATAATTTAATCTGGCTTGGAGCCTAAAATGGGCAAGTGGTACTATCTTGCTGATTTAAAATGGGTGGCTATAGTTTTTTTGGTGGCTATAGTTTTTTTTCTGCTGTTTTGCTAAATCAGCTTTGGGACTCTGGGTAAAACAATGCTTTCAAATGAGTAGGTTTTTCTTTAACTTAATTAGTATTAAGTTAAAGAAACTGATTAAGTAAGGATTCGCTTTGCTGCCAACCGTTATTCACCTTATCGATGATAACAAACTTGGTGGCGTCAACTTGGCGCTAGAGAGTCTGGCAGCCTCAAAGTTGAATAAATGCTTTAGGTTTAAGTTAATCCATAGATCTTTTTCTCTGCCCTCATTTAGGCGCTACACCGCCGATATTATCGTGGTGCATGGGGCACTAAGTTGGCGAAAATTCCCTGCTCTGTTAGCACTTAAACTCGCGAACATTGGCACGCCTCTTCTCTATCAAGAACATCATTATAGCCGTGAGTTTGTGACTCAGTGTGTGTCTCATCCTAGACGCTTTTACACCATGCTTAAGTTTGGCTACGGCCTGATGGATAAGGTGTTACTGGTGTCGCAAGCGCAAGTGCATTGGCTCGATGAGCTTAAGATCCTCGCAAAAAATAAAAGGGTTTGGCTCGGTCAGGCAAAAGAGCTGAGTCAGTTTCTATGCTTGCCTCAAAGGCCTGTCTCTGCGCCGCTTAAGCTGGTGGCCTACGGGCGGCTAAGTCGGCAAAAGGGCTTCGAACTGCTTATAAAGGCGATGGCAAGGTTACCTGCCGATAGAGTGAGCTTAACCTTGGCGGGGGAGGGAGAGGATGCACAATTGCTGTCAGAATTAGCCGAACCTTTACTCCATGTTCATTTAATCGGTGAGGTGCAAGATGTGCCGCAGTTTTTAGATTCGGGCGATGTGGTGGTCATCCCTTCTCGTTGGGAGCCGTTTGGCTTGACCTGCTTAGAGGCTATCGCGGCTGGTAAGCCTGTGATCTTGACGGATGTCGATGGCCTAGGGGATCAAATCCAATGGCTCCAGCAAAATGATGGCGGTTATCAATTAATTGAAGGTTTAACGGTAAGCGGGATAGAAAGGGCTATTACTCAGGTGTTAAATGCTGAGCCGTTACGGGTCAATTGCCAACAGCGCCAGTCGAGTGAGCAGGCGTGGGAGCAGATGCTGATTAGGTGGCAGGCTGTTCTAGAAAAACAGTTGCAGTCTCGTAGGTAGCAGCTGACTGTAATACTCATGATCAAAAAAAGGCGCTAATTAGCGCCTTTTTAGTTTCTCAAATGGGGTTGAGGTTACTTATGCTCTAGAGCTAAGTAGTTCATTAGGTCGATTAGCTCACCTAGTGTACGGATAGAACCCATGTTGATTTGGTATTTATCGTTAACGATGAACGAAGGTACGCTTTGTACTTTAAATTCACGCTGCTGTGAACGCCATAGCGCCAATTTCTCATCAGTTTCTTTGCTGTCAGCGACTTTATCGTACTGAGCTGAGTCAACACCGAACTTAGCAAATACAGCCTTAATGTCGTCACGGCTTTTCAGTGGCTCATCGTGCTTATGGCCTGGAGCGCTGTGATCATGTTTCTCACCGTTATCGCCTTGGATCACTTTAAACATAGCGTCAGTTAATGGCTTTTGGTTATCTAACGTTTGGATAACCGCAAGAGAGCGCATTACTTCAGTATTAATTTCTGTGTTGGCAAAATCAACGTGCTTGCTGTCAAAAGTAACCTGCTTATTAAGGTTCGCTTTGATATCGGCTAAGTACATTTTTTCCATGTTGAAACAGTTACCACAATAAAACGAGTAAAACTCAGTTAGTTTTGGCTCGCTGCTTGGTGCTTTATTTGAAACAACTGTGAAGTGTTTACCTTCAACAAATTGTGCGGCAAAGCTGCTCAATGGAGCAACGGCAAGTGTTAACGCTAAAGCAATATGTTTAATCAAACTAGTGTCCTCTAGGTGACGTCTGTATAAGTAGTCGAGCGATAACGAATAATACAAATATTATTCATCCGTTACAGCAAATTATAATGTTGTTAAGAATAAAACCAGATGCTTAATTATGACTGAATTTGGTGCCCAATACATGCCCTAGAGTGTGACCAATATGGTGATTTTAAGCGGAATCTGCAGTTTTCATTTTAAATTTTGCCAAGCTTCACAATCTGAGTGAAATTTTCGAATAAATCGGCATTTTAAGGGAACTAATTCGATTTTTTAAGCGATAACGATCTTGAGCTGTAAAACCAAGTTAGAGTTAAAACGGTAATTTTTAAGCGTTTAGCCAATTTCATGACTAAGATTAATCAGATGCTCTTAATGAATAATATTAGATTTTACTATCATCTAAATTTAAATACTTACTATTCAGTTGGTTACGTTTTAACTTCTAGCAGAGGTTGGGGGGAGGTAATTGAATCATCAATCACAGCTATTCATTATTACGCTAGGACTCTTAGGCTCTGGACTGTCTACAAGTTCACAGGCTGCCGATTGGCGCATCGCATTCGGTGCGCATGACACCATAGTCGATCAAGCTGACTCTCAAACATTTGGCCTTCATGGCGGATTCTTTATTGAACATAGAACCCAGTGGGATCTGCTGTGGAAAGCAGAGCTCGATATCTTTATCGATGACGATAAAGATAAACTCGACCCCGATCATATTCCGATCTGGTTTCAAAGTGCTTTTTCTGTCGATGGAAACTTATATCGTTTTTCGGATCTGATGAACCTTCAGTGGCAAGTCACCTTAAAGGGCAAGAGTAATACGGTAAGCTCGATCGAGAGGCAGATTAAACTTTTTCCTGGCATAGTAGCTAGATTCGATAATGAAAGTGTTTACGCAGGCTTTGAGATCGCTGCCGGTTATTACATGTTGGAAATTGACGATGATGTGCCGAGGGAACGTGGCTATGATCGCGGAGATTTTCAGAATAAAACCGGGGCCTATTCAGTCGCATTCGATACTCGGCTGCCACTGGGAGATTGGTTTGATATTTATGCGGCAGCGCAAACTTGGAATGATGGCGGTGATTGGTTGGAAAATAAGGTTTCTACCGAAGTGAGTTATCACTCAGACGGCTGGGTTGATGGCAGCGAAATTAAGCTGAGGGTGGAGCATACTGAATACAACCTCGACCCCTATGATAATAGAGATAAAAATTCTCCTGACTATAAGCCTATCTTACCTTGGGATAGAGACACCTTAGTCAGGATCTATGTGGATATGCCTTGGGGCTAACTGAGGCCCTATTACAGGTTAAGGCGAATAAAAAGCCATGCGTTACATGGCTTTTTACTAATGAAACCGAACTTAAATTACTTACTCAAGAAACACAAAGGCGACCGAGATAAGTATCCGGTCGCAAATTTTGCATAGGCTGAATTAACGTGCGTGCCTTTAAGGCTCGCTTATTCGGTGCTGACGAAGTCATCCAATAAGATTACATCAAATACACCACTGGTATCGGTATCGACTGCGGCCACACCGTAGATGCCGCCGCTATCTAAACTGATGGCTAATGGGCCTATGGCAACGTTTTTGGTTCCCGCCACTGTTACACTAACCACATAGTCACCCCCTGCGACGCTTAAGCTGCCTGAAGATGCTTTAAAAGGCACGTCGCTTAGCGCTGGCGTTGCATTAGCAATATCATCGCTTGCTGTTAAATAGATATCGACATTAGGTGCAGAGTAAGCGGCATGTGAAACGGTTAGCTTAGCCTCGGTTGCTACCTTTCGAGGGCTTTCCATTATAATCCAAGGCTCAATGTCGTTATCAGTTAAAGAGCCTACAGCTAAAATCGAGTAGCTATCACCAAGTGCTAGCTCGAACGGAGCTTTGTCGATGACAATGATATTGTTGTCGACATTGGCTGCTACTGTGGCGGTATGCTCACCTTCAGGAATATTGACGTAACCTGCAATCCCTTTAAACATCAGATTGGTTACTGCAGCTGTTGTGCTGCCATCTAAAAATACATCCACGGCTGGCGCATCGGCTACGGCATGCACTACACGAATATCGCTGCCGCTAGATTTGTCGTTAAGCAATAATTGCCCCTCGGGTAGCGCAACGAGTAAGGCGACAGGTGACATGCCTGAGCCGGTATTTGGGATAGCTGAGATAAAGTAATCCCCTTCATCGGCTAACGGTACGCTTCCTGAGTCATATACCACGCCTTTGTCACCTGAAGCTGTAATGCGTATTTGATAATCTGCAGCAGGGATCTCAAGCTGTGGACTGGCATCCATATAGTTGGCAGATAAGGTGGGCTGCATCATAGAGATATCGGCACCGGGCTCGGTAACATAGATATCTACAAGGCCGACAGCGGGGGAGGCGTGTAATACCTGTACACGGGCATAGTTATCTGCAATTTCTTGCTCTGGATTGGCGATAAGCTTGAGCATAAGCGAGTTGTCTGCCACGTTACCTAAAGCCACCGCCGTGTATTCTACGTCGGCTTCAGCGTCTAGGTCAGCAGTCAACACTGTGGTAGTGGTGCCATCTGGTAGCTGGGCATCAACAGCAACCGCGTAGTTACCGCTCGGTACAGTGGTTAACCCACTCGACATTGCATAATCCACATCATCGACAAAACTACTGCCATTGGCGAGGACATCAACGAGAGGTGCATCGCTCCCCGCGTGTATGACCCTAATTTCAGCTTCAGATATTTCAACTAGAGGGGGGGTGATGCTGGTATTGTCATTGTCGTCATCGCTACCACAGGCAGTTAAGCCCAAAACAGAGAGAGTGATAATGGAGATTGAACGGGAGAAAGATGTTAAAAGTTTCATTTCCGTATTCCTTGATGTTTGGTTTCGACAATCACTACGCAGACGAAATTTCATCAGATCAAAAAATGAATAGTTTTTATATATTGTACAGAGGCAATGCTAAAGAATCCCTAGCAGAATAGGAGCAAGGTGGTAGCCTTGCCCCTTTATCAATATGGGGTTTAGTTGTGACTGGGTTTTGATTTAGTGGACTAGTCGACAACCACAAACCGTATTGCTGGGCTGAAACAAGACCACGGCAAAATCTTTATTTTCATCACGCTCTAATACTTGAACGCTTAAATTATGCATTCCTTTCTTATTCAGGTTTAAGCTGCTGACATAGGAGAGGTATTTATAATGCTCTGGCGCTTGATTGAGTTCTGAGTGAGGATATTCCTGCTTAGTCTTGACCGAAATGTCATAGAGCATGTTATCAAGATCGACACTGTTGACTTGTCCCTGCATCGACACTGAGCCTGCCGAGTTGCCCTCCAAGTCGAAATAGCGATAATTTATCTGTGCCTGTCCCTCTTTAGAAAACAGGTCGACCAACAGGTAGTGTTTGCTGTCCTGGTCGACTTGTTGCCGGTTAAATAGCTCTGAACTGCAGCTCAGCATAAAGCTTGGCTGTTTTGCGGTAAGTTTATATATCACTCCAACGCAAACCAGCAAAATGAGTAGAATAATGATGTTAATCGCCCAGCGCCATGTTCGGCTCATTATCAGTTCCTTGTGTACTCTGTTGTTAGTCTAACCCTGTGACCTAGGGGATTGATTCTGTTAGTCACAAATGTCCACGCCCAGCAGCCATTGCTGATTAATAAACTGTTTAGGTTGGCGTAGGTCGCTAATTTTTAAGTTGCGAATAATGGACTGGCCAAATTGTTCTCCACGTAAAGTGACATTGAGAACCTGTTTATCGTGAGATAGAGATAAGTAGGCATTCTTCCAGTTGGTAAGTTTGCACTGACTGAAACTCTGCAACATGGTCTGACCGAGCTCGGTTAATAAGCCATTGTTAGTTTTGGAGTGGGCATAGAGGATTACGTTGACCGTATCTCCTGAGAGCGTCTTAATCTTGTTGCTCTGCAAGGGAGTTGGAGTCGATACCGATAAGCGAGAGGAGTCGTAAACTATCCAACCACAGCTGAAGATGACGAGTAAGAACAGTGTCACTCCCGCCAATAACTTAGCCGAGAGCCTAGTTTGAATAGAACCCGGATGTGTCTCTTTGCGGCAGCGGTGATGTCGTAACAGGTAGCCTTGGCCTTTCACTGTTTCGATGAGTGACTCATATTGTGGGCCAAGAAATGATCTCAGTGTAAACACCGCGCGCGTTACAGAGGAGTCACTCAGTGGTGCTTGTTCACCATTGCCTTGCTTCAATAACGGCTTCGCAACAACTTTGCCCTGATAGTCTATCAACAGACTTAAGACTTGGAATTCGGCCCTAGGCAGGTGCCAAACATCACCGGTCAGGGTGTTGACCAGCTCTTGTTTATCAAAATCAAATCTGCAATGCCCCAGTTGCATCCTCGTCGCCTCATAATGACCATCTACACTTGAGTCTATGAACTTAAACTAATGAAGTCTGTGATCCTGATGCTTAAGTTCTGTTGTCGTGGCAAATTTGAGTGCTATGCAGGAGTGAGTATGGCTAAATGAGAAGTTAGTCACACTAATTCATACAATTAATTAACCTGCTGAAACATAAATATTAGCGCAAATGCCCAATAATAATGTGACATTGATCATGAAAATGCTGGGATTGTCGGTTTCCTAGGCCGTAACCTTGGCTAAAACCTGTCTTTATAATCGGCATTTTTATCCTCCTGCTTCATCAGCTTTAAATCACACTTTTATTTTTCTCACTTCGTAAAGTTAATCCATCGAGTCGTTATCCAAATTGGCACTCGTGAACTAACCGTAATAAGCCTTGAGGCTTATGACCAAAATAAAATAATGATGGATATAGGGTGATTATTATGAGTATTGATAGACGTCAGGCATTAACCAAAATTATCGGATTAAGCACGGCCGCAGCAGGTGCTGCTCTTGTTGGAACATCGGCTTTTGCTGCCACAGATGCAGACGGTAACTACCGTTTAGAGATGGGCGAAAAACTTAAGTATGTGCCACTCGATGCAATGGCGACAGCTAAGCTTGCCTATGAAACTGGCGGCGGCTGTATGCATCAAGTATTTCACTCGATTGTGACCATGCTAGCGCAATCAGACAGTGTCGATAAAGATAAGTTTGCCACCATCCCTACAGCGCTTGCAGGCTATGGTTGGGCGGGGATCGTCGGTCAAGGCACCATCTGCGGTAACCTAAACGCGGCGGGCATGTTGATTAATATCTTAGATGACATCAATGGCCAGAATAGTGCTGTTATCGGTGCATCGTTCCGTTATTACGAAACAGAAGATCTACCACTTTCATCTGATGAGTTTGTTGAAGGAATTGGTTCAACAGCAGAGAAGAGCCTGGAGGTCGGCAGTAGTTCTATCGCCAATAGTCCGCTTTGTCACTCTTCTATTAGTAATTGGTCGGCGGCCTCAGGCAAGGTATTTAAAGAGAAGGGCGAGCGTTGTAAGCGTCTATCGGCCAGCATGGCCTATCATATTGTCGAATTGCTAAACCGTGCTCACGGTGGTGAGGATATTTCCCTCCTACCAGAAGCTAAGCCTTCTGCTGAGGCGCAAGCTTGTCAGTCTTGCCATGGTGACGCGGCAACGATGAGTTCAGCTGCGAGTGTGAAAACAGATATGGAGTGTACTACTTGTCATACAGGTCACTTTAACTAAGGAGTAAGCTATGAAGGTCAAATTACTGAGTGCCCTCTTGGCAAGTTCTGTGCTCCTAATTGGGTGTGGTAGCGACAATGACAATGACGTAACCGAGCCACCAGTGGTCGTGCCGCCACCTGTTGAGGATGCTATCGATATTGATGAGGCAACTAGTATCGTGATGAATCTAGACAGTGTTGATGCTGCTACTGGAGCACTAACATTTAGCCTTAAAGACGGTGACAATAAAGCGATTAGCAAGGCGACTGACTACGATATTTTCTATTTTGGGTTTCCAGATCCAGATTCACCTTCGACTAAGGCCAAGGCGTGGAAGCGCTGGCATGTAACCCAAAGCTACAAATGCGATACAGCCTCTAATATCGAATGTGCTGGCATATTGACAGAAACGGCCACTAAGGGCCAATACACCTTTGATGCCACTGACTTAGATTTAGATTCTAAAGCCGCAGCAGGGGCGGTGGAGCTTTATAAAGTGGCTATTCAAGTCCATGGTGCACAGGCAAGCAATGAGATGGAGCTAATCGCTGCCGATGAGTAATAGGCAGAGGTATGAGTACGCTTTTTTAGGTGCTCTTTGATATTAGCTTCCTTTTTAACTGACTTAGATAAGTATAAGCACCCTGCCTAATCTCAATCTATGCAGGAGGGGAGTTTCTTCCCTGGATTGAGTTAAGCCTTCAAAGCCGTAACACCCTCTGAGTTACGGCTCTTTTTTGTTTGTCTACCACTTACCATTCAATTGACTGGGCTTGATTGAACTTGTGTTGCCTGAGCAATCGCCGCTCGATAATACTTGAGGCGATAAACATGCTGAAGTAACCACAGCCAAGGGCTAAGATCACCGCAACCACATTATCGGTATACAGTCTGAGCAGGTAGAACATGATTAAAAGTGTCGCCACGCCAAGAAGGCGGATCAGCAAACTTTGCAAGAATAGACCGTGGGATTTGATATAGGCTATCTGATAGGCATTAAGCATCATAAAGCCGAAAAACAGGCCGAAATGCAGCAAAATAGGCGCGGCGTTAGCGTAGGTTTCAGGAAAGACGAAATCAACCAGTTCATGACGAAACATCAGCAAGCTAATGAGTAACACTGAGCTTATTGTCAGGCTTAATTTGATAAACCAACGGCGGATCAGTGCAATTTGTCGATGATCTTTATTGCGGATGCACTGAGCCAGCTCAGGTAAAATATAGCGATATACCGGGAAAACAAATAGCATGGTTAAGTAGGCTATCATCGGCCGAACCACCACTTGGAAGTCACCGAGTTCATCTATGGTGAAGTAGCCAATCGTCAGTAATACAGTGATATAGACCATCAAGATACTGGCACCGACTTCGAGTGAGGACATCACGCTCTTTTTGACAAAGTTTTTCATATCAGGATTGAGCTGAACTGGTGCTAAAGGCGTAGTGGCAATCAGCTTTCTGCGCTTTATAAACATATAGGCGGCAGCGGCCAAGTTCGACAGCATTAAGCTGAAAAAGAGTGAGGCGGTAGGGGTCTGCGCGAGTAGGTAGTAGCAAACAAGAAACAGCACTATCTGCACTAATGGCTCAATCCAGATGGTCTTATTGGCGATGTCGTACAGGCGATACATTCCAATCTGGTTGGTAAAGTAAACTTTAAAGCCCATCCCGAGAATAATGCCCACTAACTGAATGTATTCGACATCGATATTAAGTTGGTGCTTGATATAGGGCAGAACTAAGCCCCAGGTAAATAGCACCATAACAATCAATGAGTAGCGGAATATATTAGTAATGTCTCTATCGTTCTTAGTCTGCGAAAAACTCACCACCATGGAGGCGCGAAAGCCACTGAGAAGAATAAGCGACATGGAAATAATATCGACAACAGTGTGGTAGAGCGCTAAGTCATTTTTTTCGACCCACTGGGCTAACCAAATCTTAAATGCCAAGCCTAAAGACACACTGGCAAGTGTTGCCCAGATGGCATTAATAAAGGCGCTTTTAGCACGTTCGAAAGAAGACTCTGTCATGATATATCTTTACTCGATAGAAGGCTGTATGTTCCATGGCGGTAAATACTAACCATTAACCGCTGATGCGTCAGTTCTGTTGCTAAAAGCTGTGAAGTTACAACTGTAATGTCTAGGCTTGTTTTCCCTTTCATTGTTATTATGTGTGTTGTTTTTACTTCGCTATTTTATTAATACTAATCTTAAAATTATCCTGTTCAATTCAACTGTTAATGGAGCCAACATGGCGCTATGTCTAAATGTGTTGTCATTACCAGATAAGCACATTCAATTTTTAAAGCACGAGCCGCATACCCTGCAAGATTACCTGTTGGGGCAAGTACCGACAGAGCAAACGTTTACTGCGGCCAAGCCGCAACCTCTATTGGTGCAGTTTGTTCGGTTTTTGACCTGGGCTAAAAAGCCGAGCTTGCCTCTAGATTGGCCAAGTACCGAAGTGGAGATGATAGGTCCTGATGTGAACCATAGAAACGTCGATCTATACCATTACATCTTGAACAATACAGAAGAGCGGGTGAAAGGCGCGGGTAGCTTGTTTCAAACCTGGCTCGATATCAACAATCATGATGCGATCAAAATGGATGCAGACAATGAGTCTTTTGCCTTTCATAGCCAGGCGTTACCTGAGTTATCGACCCTGCTAGCAAAGCTAGATGAGCAGACGGTTAGGGATAGATTTAATGCTTGGCTGCTTGAGCATAATCCCGATTACTTTCCTAAGGAAGATGAATACCTTGAGATGTTCCAAGGTTGGCAGCGCTTTAGCGCTAAAGTGAGTGAGGCTAAGAGTAACGGGCTTGGGTTGCTCTGGGTTGCTCGGTAAGCTATTGATTTTTTGGTGTATTCAAGTGCTTGGCATTTCTAAGCATTCGCGAGTCCTATAAACTAGCAAGTGAAAAACAGATATAGAGTATATCGATGAGCTTATTTAAATTTGGTCTATCCCCAGACAAGTCTGCCACCATTCGCCGTGAATTAGGTCGAGATGCCGATGGCTATTTTGAGGCGATGCAGGCGGCCGAGAAGGCCTTTTTTAGCTCGATTATCACAGCGGATAATCGACTCAAACTCGACTGGTTGCAGCTACGCACAGACTTGAACACCCGTATTGATGATAGAGAGTTGTCTCGATTACGTGAGTTCAATGTTGAACAGGCTCAAAATGTATCGGATGAGCTGAACGGTCAAGTTCGGCATGTCATCGTGGTGACGGCAGACTCTTTAGCTGCGGCTGTTGCCGATATTGAGACGCAAACTTGCATCGGCTTTGATACCGAGACCGCCGCCACCTTTGAGAAAGGGCGACGCAATCCGAATCCCATCTCATTGATCCAAATTGCGACTCCGACACACTGTTACCTGTTTCGTATGCAGGGCGAGAATATCCCTCTGTTTACTGCTGCGTTAGCCCCCATTTTGAGTGGCGAGAAATTGCTGAAAGTGGGCATAGGCCTTAGGAGCGATCTTAACGCCATGAAGCGAGATTTTGAGATCACTATTGGCTGCATGTTGGATCTTAATTGGTTGATGAACCAACTCGGTGCGCCCAAGCAACTGGGAACTCAACAGATGGCTGCCACTGTGCTGGCTTTAAAGCTACCTAAGAGTAAAAAGGTCACTCTGTCTAACTGGGCTAAACCCTTAGCCGAGCCGTTAAGTGAGCTACAGCTGCAATATGCGGCAGCCGATGCCTTTGTGGCGCTGGATATTTTGTATGGATTACTCGAGCAGTTAATGCCCTATCAGTCGCTATGGCCTATGCCGCTGCAACAACGATTAACAGATTTGCTATAGTAGCCAAGGCTAGCAAAGGGGAGTCACTCCCTTATTAATGGATCTAACGCAATGTCGAAGAGAGACCCCATGGAGCATGAAAAAAACGTAAATCCGATTAAAGGTATTTTATATCGAATCGCTATCATGCTGGTGGTGCTTGCGGCTGCAAGCTTTGCCTATAACCGATTTTTTACCGATGCCGTTGGTTTACAAGCTGCTCCAATAAAAGGTCTATCGGGATCGTTATCTGAAGCGCCTAATGGCAGTGCAGAAATTTTGCAGCACGCTTTTGAGCAAGAGCGGAGTAACCTACAAGTACAAGGTGTTGGTTTGGTGACTAAGGTTCTCGCGGATGACAATCAAGGTCATCGTCATCAGAGGTTTATTCTGAAATTGCCTCACGGTCAGACAGTTTTGGTGGCTCATAATATCGATCTCGCGCCGAGAATTGATAACCTATCTGTTGGCGATAGTGTTGAGTTTTACGGCGAATACGAGTGGAACAAGCGTGGTGGTGTGGTGCATTGGACTCATCATGATCCTAGTGGGCATCATATTGGCGGCTGGCTAAAACATAATGGCCAAATCTATCAATAGACCTGAGTGCAGTGATATGTGAAAGGGATTGAATTGAGTAACCATTTAAGCGAACGCTAGATAGTCAAAAGGGGCAAAGCCCTTCAGCTTTTGCCCCTTCTGTTGTTTGCGGTTGTAAGACCCTTTGCCTTTTTTCGGCTTCTCGGTACGCGTTCTAAATAGGGTACTGGTGACGATAGCCTTTAAGGCGTTATCTCGTATCACGCCGCGGCCACTTTCGTGTTCGACAGCGGTTGATTGGCGATGTTTTGCCATCATGATTCTCCATCTGGACTGGGGTTGGACTTAGATTGGACTTTAGTTGGGTTATGAATTAGTTGGGTTATGAATTAGTTGGATTATGAAAAAGTCCCGTTCAATTTAGCTGTTGCTAAACTTAACGGGACGATTATACGCCTATTTATGTATGCTGCCAGTGTTTATTGAACGTTTTTTCAACAAATCTGCGAGTGTTAGCGATTAGAAAATCAACGTGTATAAGTAACCTGCACTAATCGCCATACCTAAGATGACAGCTAAGAATGCGGCAATCATCTGATTCTTAAAGATAGACTTCAGTAAAATCACTTCGGTTAAACTTGCGCCAGCACTACCAATAATCAGTGCCATAACCGAACCTAACGCCATACCTTTAGCCACTAACGCTGAGCTTAACGGAATAACCGCTTCTGCACGAATGTACAGAGGAATACCAATAACTGCAGCGATAGGTATCGCATACCAAGTGCCTTCGCCAGCATATTTAGCGATTAAGTCTGTTGGAATAAAGCCATAGATAAACGAACCAAGCAAAATACCAACCATTAAGTAAGGCAGAACTTGTTTAAAGTCTTTCCAGGTTGAGCGCCATACTCGCATCCAGCGGCTATCTTCTTTTACAGCAGGGCTTGCACAGCATCCGCTAGAGGCAGGCTCAACTTTTGGTGCGCAGCAGCTTGTTGGAGCTGCAGCCACAACAGGCTCTGTGCAACAGCTAGTCGCAGCAGCTACAGGCTTAGCTTCAGTCTCTTGCTTAGGCGCTGTGCAGCAACTGGTTTCAGCTTTTACTTCTACTTTAGCGCTATCACCGCAACTCGTACCACAACTTGAACTATCGCCAGCTTCATAAGCTTCAGGTTTAACGTAACGCTCAAAGCCCAGTTTTTCTAGTGCATAACCTGCCGTAACCGATACCACCATAGCAACAACGAAGTAAAACAGTGCCACTTTAAAACCAAAGGTCACAATAAACAGACCGATAATAATTGGGTTCAATAGTGGGCTAGAGAATAGAAATACCATCATTGGGCCAAAGCCAGCTTTCGCTCTTAACAATCCTTTTAAGAAAGGAATAGTTGAACATGAACAAAAAGGCGTAATAGAGCCTAATAGCGCTGCAATGATGTAACCCTTACCTTTTTTTGAACTTAAAATTGATTGAATTTTTTCAGGCGGAATATACTCCTGCAGTAAGCCAACAATATAGCTAATCGCGATGAATAGTAGAGTTAGTTCTGCTGCAAGGAATAGAAACATTCCGGCAGTGTCTTTTGCCATTCCAATGATTTCAGGACTCATAATCTTTACCTTAATGTCTTTTGTTTGTTATTTCTGGTTTTACCGAAATAACGAATTTGCAGAGATAATAATCCGATTGG
This sequence comes from uncultured Shewanella sp., assembly GCF_947497935.1. Lineage (GTDB taxonomy): Bacteria > Pseudomonadota > Gammaproteobacteria > Enterobacterales > Shewanellaceae > Shewanella. The sequence goes on along the minus strand of NZ_CANMIO010000004.1, from coordinate 74,487 downwards.
AAAAATAGTCAATAATTATTTCGGTAAATGTCGAAATAACATGTTTACTGCTTTGGTTGAACCGGGTTAACTTGTCGCCGCTAATGATATTCACTATGATGAAAAAATAATGCAATTGAGAGAGTTAGCATGCTTGACGCCATATGTTTATTCGATGAGTTGAACCCTGTCACTTATTCTGTTTTCAAGTTTCAAAAACTCAGTGATCTCGATATCGAGAAGTATCGTCAAGTATTGGTATGTCCTGCCTGTGCGGGGAAGGCCTATTATCGTAAGGCCTCTAAAGACGGCAAGGCGGCTTGTTTTGGTTCTCGCTATCATCAAGCAGATTGTCGTGAATTTAAACCTTCAGCAGCCCGCACGCGTGAGGAGTTACATGCCGTAGAGGTGAACCAGTTATTAGTTAATAGCGATGCGATGATTATTGATTTTTGCCGTCAGCCAAGTCAGAGCAAAAAAAGTATTAACACAAGCAAGCCGCTTGGGGCTGAGCTAATGCCAAATGAGTGCACACAGAAAGCTGAACAGAGTTCTACATCAACCCCAGAACCTAAGCTGACTGGTGGGCCGAACCTGAATACTGGCACCGAGCAAGTCGCTATTAACGCGTTAAACCAAAGCGCTGAACAAACTGAAAAACGTATTGCGAAAGAGGGGCTAGAGAAGTTACTCCACAGCTTGATGCGTGGCAGTGAACTTGCAGAGTCTGATCTTTGGGTATACACAGATGAGAAGTATCGTTGGCGAGCCAAGAATTTGTTTGTCAACTTTGCCGATGCCGATCCCACCGAAAACGGTTCACCACGTATGTATTGGGGCACGGTATCTCATATCGACAAAGAAGAGTTGTGGCTCAATCCCGCCGATACTAAAGACGTCGGTATTCCTATCGATAAGGTAGCAGAGCCACTAAAGCTGCGATTCGGTTTGAGTGAACGTCGAGATTTTGAAGGGGCGGCGATTATCTTATTCGGCAAGTGTTTTTGGAATAAAGCGAAAACCCGCAAGATTATTCAGTTATGGAGTAATGATCTCAATCGGGTGTTTATTTCTAAATCTGATGAGAATGAATGACATAGTTTATAGGTTATGAATGAAAAATCGCCATTAGCGGTCTGGTTTTTACTCTTTTAGCGTCGAAAACGAAACTTATTTGTTATTGAATTTCACTTTATTAACGCCTATAAATTCAGATGGTTGCGAACTGACTCTCTTGTGATGTTATAAAAATTCAGTAAAAGAGGATATTTATGATTGACTCAGGGGGCAATGGGGATTATTTTTCTGCCGATGTTTTTACTAGGGCCCAAAAAATTGCCCGTAAAATTAAAGGTATCGGCAGGTATCTCAACAGTAGAGCAGCAATTAGACTCGACAAATAGTTGTTTGAGTTTGGTGATTAATTGCCATTTTGGCACTTCATTATAAGGACCTTAGCGCATGTCTGAACCGACAGCCTTAAGTCTTATCCCACCTGTGGTGGTATTGGTGTTAGCGATTGTGCTGCGCCGCCCAATTCTCTCTTTAATTATCGGTGCATTAGTTGGTTTGGCCATGTATGAGCCAGAGAACTTATTAACTAATTTTGCTGATACTTCTCTGTCAGTTATGGCCGATGAAACTATCGGTTGGTTGATTTTAGTCTGTGGTGGCTTTGGTGCCTTGATTGCTCTGCTTGTACGGACAGGTGGTTCGATGGCATTTGGTCGTTATGCGTTAAAGTTTGCCAAAGGACAAAAGTCATCGCTATTTATGACCTTCATATTAGGCGTTGTTATCTTTATTGATGATTACCTCAACGCGTTAACGGTCGGCTCTACCATGAAGCGAGTGACCGACAAGTTTAAGGTGTCTCGTGAGATGCTGGCTTATGTGGTGGACTCAACTGCAGCACCCGTTTGTGTCTTAGTCCCTTTATCCACCTGGGCGGTATTCTTTGGTGGCTTGCTTGTTGATAACGGCATTGCGGCGGAAGGCCAAGGCATTGCCGTTTACATGCAGGCGATCCCTTACATGCTTTATGCATGGCTTGCTGTTGCTATGGTGATGTTGGTGATCTTAGGCGTAGTGCCAGCGTTTGGACCGATGAAAAAGGCCCAGATTGCCGCCGCGAAAGGTGAGCCTGCTATTAAACAGATGGATTTAGATGAAGTACAAACCTCTGATGAATATGCACTAAAAGCCATTGAAGATGAGTTTAAGCACGCTGATGACGGTGGCAAGCTGCATAACTTCTTTGTACCTATTCTATTATTAGTTGCCTTTACCGTGTATTTCGATATCGACGTACTGAAAGGTTTATTGGCCACATTAGCGATTACACTGCCATATTATGGCGTACAAAGGCTGATGCCATTGTCTGAGATGATGGAGCAGATGATCGATGGCTTTAAGAGCATGCTTCCTGCAATCGGTACGGTTATCGCGGCGTTTATCTTTAAAGACGTATGTGACAAGTTGATGTTGCCACAATATGTTATCGACAGCCTAAGCCCGTTTATGACACCGCAGCTACTGCCTGCCGTGGTGTTTTTAAGTATGTCGATCCTGGCATTTGCGACTGGCTCTAGCTGGGGCATTTTTGCGGTATCGATTCCAATCGTGATGCCATTGGCACAAGCGGTAGATGCCAATATCGCATTGGTAATTGGTGCACTACTGTCGGCATCATCATTTGGTAGTCAGGCGTGTTTCTACTCCGACTCCACGGTGCTAGCGGCGCAAGGTTCGGGTTGTAACTTAGTCAGTCACGCAGTGACTCAGCTACCATATGCTCTGATTGCGGCGGGCATGACCTTTGTTGGATTTTTACTGTTGGCGTAAGTCTAACTCAATTATTGGTTGTAGAAGTAACTTGTCATGAGTTACTTCTCATTAAAAGAGGCTGCACTTTGTGCAGCTTTTTTTTCATCTATAGAAACCTTATAGCGTCTGATTTTTTTATCAATATTTAATAACCAATTAATTTCATGAATGAGGTTTTTGCTCGGCTGTAGTGCTGACATGCTTGTTAGCAAATTTAACTTTACACAGCTTTGGTTAACAAAAATGCGACAAAATGTTGACGCAGATTAACAAACCTGTAAGTTTGTTGCTTAGTTAAGGGTAGCAACCTTGGCTTCAAAAATAGAAAACTCAACAAATTTGTATCAATTGAGTTCGCAATTAACAAAGGGAATGTTAAATATGACGTCAATAAGCCGTTTATCTAAAGCTGTCAAAGTTGCATTACTTGCAACGACGAGTGCAGCATTAATGACAAGTGCTGGAGCTTATGCTGAAGAGCAGGAAGGCGATAGTATTGAAAGAATCGAGGTGACAGGCTCGAAAATTAAGCGAATTGGTGAGCTATCTCCAACTCCTGTAACAGTGATTACTGGTGCAGATATGATGGATATGGGTATCACTAACGTAGCAGATATTTTAAACAAACTTCCATCATCAACTGTTGGTATCTCTCCAGAGACTTCTAACAACACTATTTTTGCTAACGGTCTAAACCAAACCAACTTACGTGGTTTAGGGACTGATAGAACGTTAGTTTTGGTCAATGGTCGTCGCTTTGTTGCCGGCTCAAATGGTGACTCTGCAGTCGATTTGAACACCATTCCTACTGCTATGGTTTCTCGCATTGAAGTTATTACAGGTGGTGCATCTGCAGTTTATGGTTCAGATGCCATTGCTGGTGTAATTAACATCATCACTCGAACAGATGTTGAAGGTGTTGAGCTTGACGCTTCTTATATTCAGCCTGAGCAAAGCGGTGGTGAAGAGAGCCAATTCTCGTTAACAGCGGGTGGCAACTACTTAGATGATAAGCTATCGACGGTATTTAACTTTACCTATGCTGAGCAGCAAGAGCTACGTAATACAGATAGAGACTTTTTAGATAATCCTGTAACCAGTATTTATAACCCTGATACTTCAGAAGGTGCGCCTGCACGTATTCCATATGTGGGTCGTAAGCCACTGTCTTGGATCAATGAAGCGGGTACATTCTTTGCAAATGACGGAGGCCAATATACCTTCGGCTCAGACGGTGCCATGAGAGAGTTTGATTACGGTGAAGGCTTAATTCCTGGTCCAGGAACTAACGGCAACTATTGTGGCCCAAGCTGTGAAGGTTATGATCCAGTTAATTACGGTTTGGTACGTACGCCGCTAGAGCGTATGGTATTTACCCTAAATACCGATTATGAAATCAATGACGATCATAAGATTTTCACTGAAATCACCTACGTCGATTATCAGTCTAACGGTGAGAGCACGCCGGTATTCCATACTTGGAACCCTGTTATGGCAGACAATGCTTTCTTACCACAAGAAACGCAGGATCTAATGGCTGCTACTGAGATGGATTATCTAAACCTTTACCGTATTGATAAAGAGTTTGGTAACCGTACTTATAACCAAGACCGTGAAACAATGCGTTTCTTAATTGGACTTGAAGGTTCTATTAGCGATGACTGGGATTACTCTTTCCACGCCCAGCGTGGTCAGCTAAAAGAAACCACGCTATGGAAAGGTCAAATATGGGATGAGCGTTATGAGCAAGCCAAAGACGCAGTCTTAGTAGATGGTGAAATCGTTTGTCGTGATGCCGATGCTCGCGCAGCGGGTTGTTTACCTATGAACCTACTTGGTGAGAACCAAGCAAGCCAAGAGTCCATCGATTGGGTTCAAACTAGTGCCGGTCAAACGGCTAAGACGACACAAACTAGTGCAGGCTTAGTAGTTAGTGGTGCACTATTTGACCTACCTGCGGGCTATGTCAGTGCGGCATTCAGTGCTGACTACCGTAAAGAAGAGTCTGAAACAAATCCAGATCAAGCGCTAATCGATGGTACTATTTTTGGTAACAGTGCTAACCCGATGCGTGGTGAGTATGATGTCACTGAATTTGCAGCTGAATTTAACATTCCATTACTTTCTGATATGTTCCTTGCTCACGACTTAGCTCTAGACTTAGCGTATCGCTGGATGGATTACAGCACAGCGGGTCAAGATGATGCTTGGAAGGTTGGTCTAAACTGGGCGCCAATCGAAGATCTTCGTCTTCGTGCAACACGTTCAAAGTCAGTTCGAGCACCAAATATCGGTGAGCTATTTAGTCCAGCGGGTCAAACATTTGAGAGCTTTACTGACGTTTGTGACAAGATCAACGTTGAGCTAGGTCCAAATGATAACCGTAAGAAAAACTGTCAAGCATCAGGCTTGCCAGAAGGCTGGAACCCATCAGACTCTTGGTACTTGAGTAACCACCCAGGAAGCAATGCGGGTAACCCAGATCTAAAAGCGGAAACCTCAAACGATTACACTGTTGGTGCCGTTTACACCCCTAGCTACCTAGACGGTTTCTCTATCACAGTCGATTACTGGGCATTTGAGATCTCTGATGCGATTCAATACATAGGTGTTGATACGGCAGTTCGTTATTGCTATGACTCAGAGTCGTTAGATAATGTTTATTGCGATCGTTTTACTCGTGATGCCGCGACGGGTGATATCGTCGATTTCGTACAAAGCCCTGTAAACTCAGCATCGTTTGATGTGAAGGGCCTAGATATCGAAGGTCAGTACGATATTCCGACAGACAGCTTTGGTGACTTCCGTGTTCACGTTATTGCGACTTACCTAGAGCAGTGGCAAACCAACCCAACAGGCTTTGCTGAAGATTTACAAGTTGATGTGGGTGAGTACACAGATCCACGTTGGAAGGCGATGTTCAGTTTAGGCTGGAAGTATGACGCACTAAGTTTAGAAGCGCGTTCTAACTACCGTCATTCAGCCGTTGCTAGCAACGACTGGAAACCAGAGAACAACAACTATAACGATATTCCATCGCACACAGTTTGGGACTTCACTGGTTCGTATGCCTTTAATGATGACTTATCTCTACGCTTCGGTGTATTGAATGCATTTGATCTTGAGCCACCACGTAATCCATATGTATACGATGGCGCAGGGTACTACGATACAACGGGTCGTGCATTCTTCCTCGGTGCAAACTATAAGCTTTAATATAAGTTAGTTTTATCGTGTTTTAATAAACATTGATATTGATAAAAGCCAGTAGCTTATCGCTACTGGCTTTTTTATTATCTAAAGTGAGCAGTCAAATTAAGAAAGGATTATTTATGATACGTTTCGCTCAAACCTCAGATACAGGCAAAGTGTGGCAGTTGCGGACCGATGCCATCTTGAGTTTGTGTGTGCCTGATTATCCAATTGAAATAGCCGAGAAGTGGGCGAACTCGTCAATGCCGCAAGAGTTCGACAAGGTATTGCTCAAGCTTAAAGCTATCGTGTTCGAGCAAGATAGCAACCTACTAGGCTTTGGGTTTATCGATGTGGAGACAGCCTGTCTCGAGTCTCTATTTGTGGCACCTGAAAGCTCGGGTAAAGGCGTGGGCAAAGCAATCGCCACAGAACTTGAACGACAAGCCATTGCTTCAGGGTTATAGCAGTTATCCTTATCTTCAACTTTGAATGCGGTGAGCTTCTATCAAGGTCTGGGCTATATGGCGAGTGACTCGAGTACTTGGAGGCACCCGCTCGGTTTTGAGCTGGCTTGCGTACCTATGTCTAAAACTCTTATCTCATAAGTGCTTATTGATTGAAATTATTAGTTTCAATTTAGCTTAAAGGTATCTCTGAGCAGTTCAATTAAGGCGCGGGTCTTTTCCGGTAAAAACTGCTTAGAAGGATAGATGAGCGTCAGTTTTATCTCTGGCAACTTTTCTTTGGCCAATATTGGCTCTAGCTCAAAGGATTTAAGGGCATCGCTGACTAAAATTGTCGGCAATAGAGCAATCCCTTTACCTGTGGTCGCCATATGCTGGATCAAGCGCAGATCATCGGAGCAAAGCCTAAGGGTAAGGTTATCGGGTAGAGATGCTTGGTTGTAGCGACTGACCATTAACGGATGGGTGAGAAGATCACTGAGGGCGTTAATTGGAGCGTGGCTTTGTAAGTAAGCGGGTGAGGCGACTAAGCTACTTGGGAATCGAAGTAGGGTTTGCTGCACATAATCTTCATTAATCACTTTTACTCCGTCGGGTAATATTTGAATATCGACGTTATCTCTTTTTAGATCGACGCTCTCCTGACAATGCAACACTTCTAATAACACACCGGGAAATTGATCCAGATATTTTTCGATGAGTAAGGTAAACATGTTGGAGGTGATCAGCGCTGCAGGCACCGCGACTCGTAACACGCCCTGTAAGGATTTATGTTGATTGCTAAGTAGCTTGGCGGCTTGAGCGACGCCACTCAAAGGTTGGCTGATCTGTTGGTAAAGCAGACGACCATTTTCCGTTAGCTCAATTTGGCGAGTCGTACGGATAAGTAACTGACATCCCAAGGCCTTCTCCAGTTCCTGTAGGCGTCGACTCACTCTTGAGCGCTGCAGGGAGTGTTGTTTTGCGGCGGCACTGATCCCGCCATGTTGAACCGTTAATACAAATAGATGTAGATCATCTAAGCTAACATTCATTGTCCTACCTATAGGTTGTAAGTGCGCTATTTGTCATTCTATTTAATCTAATTAGTAATATCTATAATAGCCCTCCCTCAGATAGACCTTGGACTCATTCATGCAAACCGCAGAACATGCTTTTCGTCGTTGGATGCAAAGCTTGATAGTTATCTTCATTATTTTGATTGGCTATATCGTTATTGCCGATCGCTATGCGCCGCTCACCACAGAGAGTCGAGTGCAAGGTTACGTGATTCAAATTGCCCCTGAAGTAACAGGAAGGGTTACAGAAGTTCAAGTACACAATAATCAGAAGTTAAACAAGGGCGATAGGCTTTTTAGCATAGATACACATAAGTATGTATTGGCAGTAGAGAAGGCTCAGCTCGCATTGGAGCAAGCCAGCGAGCAAGAAGATGCTATGTATGCCAAAGTGCAGGTGGCAGAAGCTAAGGTGGCTACCAATCAAGCGGCCTTCGACAATGCCAATAGTGAATACAAGCGCATCAGTAAGTTGGCGAAGCAGAAGTTAGTCTCCGTTTCCATGCTGGATAATGCATTGGCTAACAATAATGCCTCCCGCTCGAATTTACGCGGAGCGCAACAGGAGTTGCGATCCTTGACGGTGCAGCTCGGCAGTAAGCCTGGCCAGAGTAGCGCGGTGCGCGCGGCCATCAATAACTTACAGCAAGCTCAGCTAGACCTGTCTCATACTCAAGTCGTTGCACCGAGTGATGGTGTAGTCACCAATTTGCAATTAGAGGTTGGCAGTACTGCTAATGCCAATATGCCGTTACTGACTTTTATTCCAACGGACTCACTCTGGGTTGCGGCAGATTTTCGTGAAAAAGCTGTGGCGAATATAAATGAGCAATCAAAGGCTTGGGTGGCATTTGATGCGTTTCCGGGCAAAGTCTTTGCCCTTGATATCCACAGTCGAGATTTTGGTGTCGCTGCTGCTCAGCAGAGTCCAAATGGCCAGTTAACCCATGTTGAAACCAGTAACCGCTGGGTGCGAGATGCGCAGCGGGTACGTATTAACCTAAGCAGTCCTATTGCGCTCCCAGAGCCGTTATTTGTGGGCTCACGCGCTACTGTTGTGGCCTATCCAGCAGATGATAGTTTGTGGGCTTGGCTGGCTAAGAGTCAGATTAAGTTGGTGAGCCTGCTGCACTATATCTACTAACTATATCGACTAATTTTATCGACTAACTTCCTTCAAAGTTAAGGAGCCGACTGTGCAAAATGAGACGTTGAGAAAGACCCTGCGGATCTGGTTTGGGTGCGTGTTTGGACTGGCGATCACTTTGGTGTTTGGGTGGGCAAATGGCATGTTTGCGGCACTATTACCCATGTTTGTGCTAACGCAGCTTGAACGATGGAATAGTGGCATCATAGTGCAGCTTATTGTTGGGGTTACTTGGGTTTGTTTACAGGTGACCTTTATTGTTGGCTTCTTTCAGCCTTATCCACTACTAATGACCTTAGCCGTCGCGATTATGTTGCTGTTCAAATGTATCGCAATGACACATAAAACCAGCTATCTTTTTGGCTATATTGGGTTATTGATGGGATCGATTTTACTAAATTTTGCTAGTTATCCAGGCTTTGATTTAGAAGATTTTGTGATGGGATTAATCGCATCGGCTCTATTAACCGGGCCTGTTGTAGCGCTTGCTTTCTATCTGTTTCCTAAACCTAACGTTAAACTTCCTAAGGCAAGCTTAGCACCGTCTCAAGAAGCACAAACTCATATTGATAACCAACGCAAAGATCATATCGGTATGATGAGACAAGCAGCCCTGGGGTGGATCATCGCTATGGCGGCATTTATCTTGTTTCAGGTAGCCGACCTGAATGACTCCCTATCGGCACAAGCCTCAATTATTATTGTGTTAGCGCCGATGACGTTTGTCGGCTCAATGGCAGTGGCTAAAATACGCATTCTTGGTACATTTTTAGGTTGTCTCGCGGGCATGATCTTACAATTAACCTTGTATAGCTTGGCGAACAATATGATTCTATTCTTGCTGGGTTTTGCCATCGCAGCAGGTGTTTTCTGCCGTTGGCTGGCAATCGGCGGCATAAAAGCGGGGCTCGGTTTCTCTGCCATGTCTGCGCTCACAGTGCCGCTGACAAGTAGCTTTATCCCTGAGCAACAAGATGCGTTCTTTTCTATCTGCTATCGTTTTAGTTCTATTGTGGTGGCGGTTATTGCTACCTCGATGCTTATTTGGATAGTGCATCATTGCTTAGTTCGGATAATAAAGATCAAGCCTGTGGCACAAACTATTTAGTTGAGTAGGGATCTTGCTGATTGATGACAAAGGTGTGATAGGAGGGAGCTTAATGCTCCCTCGCTTTTTATGGCTTACGGCTATGTAATGCAAATCTAACTCAACACCTGATAGGTAAACCTTTAGGGTTGGGCTTGTGCGAATACAACATTGTCATGATGAGCGGTGGGTTTAATTAACTCATCTTTTGCAGCTAAAAATGCGAATACACTCCATAGGACGGCACAAAGAGCACAGATGATTAATGGTAACTGCCAACTTGCAGTTTGTTCGTGTAGTTCACCCATTATCATTGGGCCGGAGGCTCCTAATAAATAACCTAAAAACTGCGCCATGCCAGACAGGGTAGCTGCTTGATGTGCACTAGAGGTACGTAGGCTTATTAAGGCCAATACAAGAATGAAACCACCACCGGCACCAAAGCCAAATAACATGCCCCAAATCATGGCAAGCTCAGGTTTTAGTAACAGCCCAATAATGCCGATAAATGCCAAGAATGTCAGGCCAAAACTGAGAAAGCGTCTGTCTTTAATTTTGCTCATAAATGGAATTAATACCAAAGCGGGTACCGCTGTGAACAGTTGCAGCATGCCATGGATCACCCCAGCCTCATGATGGTTGTAACCGTTGTCGACTAAAATTGTCGGCAGCCAACTGATAAAGATATACATCAAGAAAGAGTTTAGGGCTAAAAACAGAGTGATCTGCCAGGCACCAAGGCTACGCCAGAGATAGCTGTGACTATCAAGTTTTTGAGTTTCTTTGCTTGGTGATGTGTGATTACGCATCTGTGGCAGCCATACCAAGATCGCGATAAGCGGGAAAATGACTAAACTGCCCAATGAAAACGCCCAACTGGGGATAAAACTTATCGATAACTGCTTAGCCATGTCATCTAGAGGAATAGCTAAACTTGCCGTGATAGCTGAGCCAGCTCCCATCATCAACACATACATGGAGGTCATGGTAGCAATTTTAGTTGGAAAGTCGCGCTTCATTAAGCTTGGTAGTAGTACATTAGCAAAGGCGATACCGGCACCTATGATCACGGTTCCGAGAAAAAGAGAGCTTACAGAACCCAGCGATCTGATACTTAAGCCGATGATAATAAAGAGTAACGACAGCATCAGGGCTTGCTCAAGACCACGTTTGCTGGCAACTTTGGAAGCGACTGGCGAGAAAAACGCAAATGCTAACAGCGGGAGAGTTGTGAGCATTCCAGCTTGGGTTGCAGTAAGGTGCAGTTCGGCTCTTATGGAATCAAGTAAAGGACCTACACCGGTAATAGGGCTGCGTAAGCTGATGGCGATTAAGAGTACGCCAAGTAGTAAGAATGCACTGCTAGCAAAACGAGAAGGATGCGATAACGTCACAATAGGCTCCTTTGATAATGTGAAAGTGCGCTAGCTTACGCTTCTAAATGCTTACTGTATTGAGCTATAGTGACTCTATGTTGCTAAAAACGGTCATTCTATGAAGTTTTATACTCCATCGTTACCCGAATTCGATTCAGATCAATATCCTCAGCGTGTGGTTGCATATGGATGGGTTGGTGAAAAGGGAGATGCAGAGACACCTTTTCATCAGCATCGAAAGTGCCAGTTAGTATTGGCTTTGAATGGGTTTGTGAAGTGTAAAATTGATGATGCTATCTGGATAGTACCGCCTAATTGTGCTGTATGGATCCCAAGCCAGATCCCCCACAGCAATCAAATATCTAAGAATGCAAATGTATGTATGCTATTTATTGATCCCGATGTTGAAGGCATGCCGGAACGCAGCTGTACCTTGTCAATAACCCCCTTGATCAGAGAGTTAATCGTGCACTTAACGGGGCTGGATCAAGGTTATCTGCAAGCTAGTGCAACTGACAACTTGGTTGGTGTGATTATCGAACAACTGCGTACTATGCCAACACAGCACTACGACTTTCCAATTCCAGCGGAGCCAAGACTAAAGGCAATAGCCAAGGCATTGATGGACGCGCCTGAAGATAGGCGAACCGTGGCCCAGTGGGCAAGCCAGTTTGCAATGAGTGAGCGAACATTAGCGAGGTTAGTTAAGAGTGAAATCGGTCTTACCTTTGGCCGCTGGCGTGGACAGCTACACATTGTTTTAGCATTGCAAAAATTAGCAACAGGGGACTCAGTGCAGCGCATTGCTGATGAGTTGGGTTATGAGTCCGTTAGCGCGTTCATTACTTTTTTCAAAAAGACCTTGGGTCAATCACCTAAGCAATATATCAGGTCGAAAGAGTTATGAGTTTTATCACTGAACCAGTGTCATGTGATTAGAAAATTAACGACCAGTTGAAGATTAATTAAGTTTAAAAGTCGTCATTTAATTAACTCGGTATACTAGCGGCAGTGGCTAATTAGCCTTTGATTTTTGGAGTATATAAATGCAGTTAAAGACGGTAATGGTTCCGGCTGTTTTGGCGTTTGCCCTAAGTAGTTGTGGTTATTTTGGTGGTGATGAAAAGCAGCAGTTAGAGCAAGCTTGGCTAGCCAAAAATGAGCAGTTACAGCAAGTAATTGAACAGATCCGTAGTCAAGGTATTGAAGCGGTTGCAAACGGTGCCGATGTGGGCAGTGTTGCCGCTTGTGTTGCCAGTAAGCTGGAGATGGATCCCGTTGGTGAGCTTGTTAACGTTGAGGGCGCTTTAGTCGAGTCGGCAAAGATTGCTGAGCTACTTAGTGAACTAGAAGCCTTAATGGATCAAGATTTTAGCCTAGATAATATGTCTAGCCTACTACAAAAAGGCGCCGATGCAGCGGCTTATGCTAAGCAGATCATTGCCGAACAAGGTGTAGAGCAGGGATTGCAGCACCTGCAACAGATGGCAACGGCTAGCGAAGAGTTTGCGAGTCAGGATTTAGGCGCACATTTCCAGCAGTTATTATTAGAGTGCCAACAGCAAGCAAATTAATCCGCTGTTTGCAGTTGCGATAGTATAAAAAAAATGACCACATTTATGTGGTCATTTTTTGTTTTGAAGCGATTATTTGCGGCCTAATACTTTAACGCCAGCCTTTGAACCGTCAGAATTACCGAAGACTTCTAGCTTCTTTACACAGCGAGGGTAAGCAAACTTACGCCAGTCGGTGTATTTGTTTTTCTTTAGGTCACGATAAAAGTGAATCGTCTTAGTTTGACCGTTGTTAAATGTCACCTTAATCTTTTCTAGGTGAAGGTTACGCTCTGCTTTAACGCGGATAGCATCTGTTTTACGGCAAACGAGTAGCGGGATCTTAGCGCCGTGATCGCCAGCGCCTAATAAGATGGTACGACCTAGAGTGATTTGTTCATCAGCCATGGCAACATTGCTTACTGCTAGCATGCTTGCAGCCATCATTAGGCCTGCCACAAAGGATTTCATGTTCATATGTTCAATTGGTGATTCAAAAGGGCGGCTAAAATAGTTGTTTGCTTGCTTTAGCGCTAGTTTATCTTGAGTTAATTTTGATCTCGCTAGCAAATATTTAGGCCTCGTCGTCGCGTATTGGCCTTCCTTGTCACCTTGGTTAGTAATTAGGTTTTAATGTTATTAACTCGGTTGTTTATATATTTTATATTTAATGCGGTGATGCTGTAGAACTTCATTGTAAATCTTGTTGCGATTCTTGTTGTTGCTGGTTAAATCAACTGATTTTTGTCAAAAAAACGAATTTATTCAACGTGACTTAGGTCATGTTTTCCGTCAACATATGCTCATTAAAGAAGAGATTGTTAAATTAGTATTTAGCTCTATTGCAGCCATCAATGGACCAATAGTAGCCCCTTGTGAGGAATCAAAGAATGAGATCGGCAAATCCAAAAATCGTGATTGTTGGTGGTGGTGCTGGTGGTTTGGAATTAGCGACTCAATTGGGTCACAAGCTAGGTAAGAAAAACTTAGCGCAAATCATCTTAGTCGATAGGAACCGGACTCATATTTGGAAGCCATTACTTCATGAAGTGGCAACCGGCTCACTTGATTCTGCACTCGATGGGGTGGTGTATTCAGCTCATGCGGCTAAGCATGGCTACCAATTTCAACTGGGCACTTTCTGTGGCTTAGACGAAAGTACACAGTCAATTTCAGTGGCTCCCATTGTTGATGAAGCGGGTAAGGTGATGTTACCTGAACGCCAAATTCAATATGACAAACTGGTGATTGCTATTGGTAGCGTCAGTAATGACTTTAATACCCCGGGCGTTAAAGAGAACAGCTTTTTCTTAGACTCGCACCAGCAAGCAAACCGCTTTCATAATGCACTTTTAGATAGTTTTACTCGGGTGCACCAGTCAGAAAGCATTAATGAGCTTAATATCGCCATTGTTGGTGGTGGCGCAACGGGTGTTGAATTATCAGCTGAGCTTTACCATGTAACTGACATGCTTAAAGTCTATGGATTAAGTAAGATGACCGCCGATAAGCTTAATATTCACTTGATTGAAGCTGGCGAACGTATCTTGCCTGCGCTGCCAGAGCGGATTGCCACTTCAGCTAGAATTGAATTGAGCAAGCTTGGCGTTAATGTGATGGAGAATACCCGTATTAGTGAAGCGACCGCTGCAGGTTTTGTGACTTCTGAAGGTCAATTGATTGAAGCCAATATTATGCTTTGGGCTGCAGGGGTAAAAGCACCTGACTTTATCAAAGATATCGGTTTGTTTGAGCTTAACCGTGCTAACCAAATTATGGTTAAACCAAACTTACTAAGTACCGTTAGCGACGATATTTACGTGATAGGTGATTGCTGTGCCTGCCAACAAGCCGATGGTAGTTTTGTACCACCGCGCGCGCAGTCTGCACACCAAATGGCGCAGTGCGTCGAGAAGAACATTCTTAATGAGCTTAAAGGTGCGCCGCTGCACGATTATGTGTATGTCGACCATGGCTCATTGGTTAACTTATCGCGCTACAGTACTGTTGGTAGTTTGATGGGGAACTTAACTAAAAGCAGCATGTTCGTAGAGGGTAAGATTGCCCGTTTAGTGTATATCTCGCTTTACCGTATGCATCAGCAGGCGATTCACGGCACGTTTAAAACTATCGGGTTATGGTGCGCTGAAAAGGTAATGCGTGTGGTGAGACCGAGAATGAAATTACATTAATGTGTAATAAGCTAAAGTGATAAAAAAAGGGAAGTACGTTTAACTTCCCTTTTTTACTTATTGTCTTAGCTCGATTTTTACTAAGCTAAGTTTGCAGAGCCTTAGTTGCTCGATGTTGAACCGTCTTCATCGGCTTCAAATGTTGCTTCAATTTGTTGCAACTCTTGCTCTTGTCTAAGTTTAAGCTTTTCTTCCGCTGTTAATTTTACTTCATTGAGCAGAGCGGCTTGTCTTTGCTTAAGCTCGTATCTCTCAGGTTTAGTCAGAAACTTATAGGCTTTTGCATTGGAAAGTGCGTAAGCAACAACGTCTTCGCCCTTGGTTCTGCGCTCATCTACCCGTTGTGAAAAACGTTCGTTATCTCGGGCTTTGCGCTGTTCGGCATTTAATTTTTTCATATCTCGTATCCTCATTAGTTTATTTTGGTAGGGTTTCACTACCTTCAGTCAAACAAATGAGATCTGTTACACATTCATAAAGCTGATAGGGGATTTTAACATAAAATGCGGTGTGAGCCCTATGCTATTGCGCTTTTGCTAGGCCAAAGGCTTTAGTTTAACGCTGCTTCTACTTTGGACAAAGGCGAACAGGAGCGACCTTTGCTGCAAGCATGTCCCATTTTTGTTATGCCGAAGCCGCAAGTGGTGCGTTGTGGTAAATCACTTGATTTCGACCTGTGTGTTTAGCGCGATATAACCGCTGATCGGCTTGGCGTAATAGACTTGGTAACGCCATACCTGGTTGATAATTGCTAAGTCCTATACTGACGGTGATATTGATATTCTCATGTTCTGTGAGCTTAAAGGGATGCTGTGCGAGTTCTGTTCTGATTAATTGAGCAAGGGCTATTGCGTCATCTTGTTTTTTGTTTTCAATCATCACACAAAATTCTTCACCACCGATCCTAAATGTCTGTTTATCTCCGGCGATGCGGCTGATAATTTTGGCACTTTGTTGTAGAACAATATCGCCCGCTTCATGGCCATATTTATCGTTTACCTGCTTGAAAAAATCGATATCTAAAATCAGTAGGTGTACTTCATCAGCAAACTCTTGCAGAGATTGCTTTGCAACGACATCCTCGAAATACTTTGTTAGTGCTAGCCGATTAAAGCTTAATGTGAGTGGATCTTGCAGTGCCAGATTTTGTAATTTAGCTTCTGAATTAGCACGGTTTTTCTCGTAGATATGAGAAACCGCCCAAATAAGTAGATAACTAAAAATGAAGTTAATCAGCAGCGGGTTAACGGTAAAACCATATTTACCAATGATATCTGCAACTACTGCAGAGAAAAGAATAATTACCGGTAAATTCGCAAATTTCTTACCTAAAAGAAGATAGTAAACCGTGGGTAAAACCAGTACCCAGCAGATCATTGAGCCTATGGTTTTTGAGAGAGATACGGCGTAAATAACGATAGCGGTTAAGGCAAAAATATACAGGATAACTTGCCAAAATTGGTGTCTTCTTTTGACTGCTAGTACCGCCAGTGTGAATGAGCACAGTGCGTAGAATAGTTCAATAAAACCAAGAGTTATCCACTTTGCAGCAATAGATAAGTTGATAATACCAAGTAGAAAGCTCAGGCAGCCTAAAAGCGTGCACATGCCAATTAACACAGCCCTCCTTAAGTTGTAGGTACTATTTAATTCTTTGCTATCCATATCCATATTAGGTCCAGCTCCATTATGTTGCTTATATGTTATTGTATTTCTGTTTGATTTCAAACAACCCAAGTAAAAAAGAGCAAGCAACCGGCACCCGGTGGACCAACCTTTGGGAGCATAAAGCTGGTCTTTATTATTTCCTGAATCCACTGAATATGATGTCTGTTTGGTTGCAGCTCAATGCCGATGTTAGCCATTGCGCAAGAGTAAAGCTGATTACGGTTAACAACATCAGTGGCGAACTCGATAACCATCCTGAGCTTCAGGGAGAGGTGAGTCGTCACTTAGTCGATTGTGAAGACCCATTTAAAGCTTAGAGAAAGAAAATAAAATGAATAAGGCTGAGTGATGGCTCAGCCTTATTATTAATGTTTACTTTACCTTAATGCCGCCTCGACTCTGTCACGGATTTTTCGCGATTTCTCTTTGGCGAACAGCTGCATAAATTCTGCAGCATCAACTTGCTTGGCAAGAATATCCACTAAGGCTGCTTTGGTTTGAATATGCAAGAATGACATCAGTGGTTTGATTTCATCTCGGCGCGCCATAGCGGCAATATATTCGCCCATACATGGGCGGTATTTTTTGATCATATATAGCAGTAGATATTCACGTTTAACGTTTCGGCTAAATAGCCAATCGAGTAGTGCTTGAAACGCAGCCTCTTCATAGTCATCTTCATCGCATGCTAAACGAGTAGTTAAATCCATTTTTCCCTGCAAAGCGAGTTGATCCATATAGCCATCTACGAGCCCGTCGGTAAACACCTTATAGGCTGCGTAGCTATGGTTTGCGAGTAGTTCTACTAAGCGGCCACAGCGTTCATCATCGAGTAGCCACACATATTGGCTTAACGCATGGCTGCGATACTCTTTTAAATTGGCCGTGGTTTCATAGCTGACATATTGATTAAACTGCGGCGCAAACTCAGCATAATCTAGCTCGCCTTGCAGATATGCCCATAGGTTTTGGTTAACTTGGTTTCGGCGCTCTTCTGGACTAGGTAAGTTTTTGACTGCATCAATAACGCTTTGGGCGTCTACCTTGTCGTTAAGGATTAACACCTCGCCGCCGAGGTAGAGGTTGCCGTCTTTCACTGTGTCTTTGTCTGCCACTAACACCTGTAGCTCGTCGCCAACTTGCTGCAAGATCTCGGAGCATATCCAATCCATTCTATCGTTTCTGCGGGTTTGACTCAGATCGGCATTAGGATGCAATGTCAATGGTAATCGTAACTTTTTAGGTAACTCGCCAGCGTCAGTGACAAAGCCAGAGAAGCTCACATAGTCGCTAAATTTTCTCCCGATCACCTCTTCCCACGAATTAGTATTAAGCTGAATAAACTCTCTCAGACATTGCTTTAGCTCATTATCGAGTGCAAAGGGTAAGCTTGGAAAACGCATCGCCGCATGCTTATGAAAATCTAGCTTTATTGGTTGATAGCTGTAATCGAGTCCGCGGAGTAACGCCTTGGCATCACTACGTCTTGCAGCGGCCAGCATGCCTGGCTTCTCATCGGCGAGCTCACCGATTAACTCCACTAAGTTAAGGTAATCATCGGTACGTGAGGTGCTAGCGCTAAACTGCTCAACCTGGTAGGCCAAGGTGAAGGCTTTATCTATGCCATGGCTGTTAAGCATATCGAAGAAGTTGATTTCATCTAACGGCGAATCACACTTGAATTTACGGCTATGCTCGCTAAAGGCTTTAGCGATAACATGAACAACTCTAACAGGCGCCATAGTGATCAGCAGTTGCCAAATACGCTCTGCATTAATGGCTTCAGGGATGTCGAGTTGCTTTAGCCACAAGCAAGCGAGGACCACCCGTTGATAGTCATCATCGTGGTCATCTAAGAAGCTATAGCTTTTCTGTAGAGGACTAATTTTAGGGAAATACAAAAATGCTTGGCGGCAGATATCTTGGCTATACAGGTGTTGGTTTAATAGCGCTATCACCTGTTGCAGATTTAGCTCAGGCTTAGCGTCAGTAAAATAAGCTTTTAGCTGTTGTAGCTCTGTATCATTGAGGCCTTTTTCGGTGAAAGGCCCATCTTCTAAGATGTCGGCATTTTCGAGCATTAAGTTAACCGCACGTTCAAATACGCCATTTAGCCTTACATGTAACGCTTGGGTGTAGTCATCATTGCGATTTTGCAGCTTATCTTGCAGTAATAAGTATGCGCATAACGTATCGATACCAAGCTCATCTTCCGGCCAGTCTTGGCAGTCCAAACAGGCGCGATTGGCAAACAGCTCATCAGCCTGCTCGAGCATTTCGGCCGATACTTGGTTGTAACCTATGTCGATAAATTCATCTAGTAGGCTTTCGAGTGCCTTTTGCTCCGTTCTGCTTACACCTGAATCCAGCTTTGGTGTGGCATCGCTTGGCATGAAACGAGCGTAATAGTCTTCAACGCTGATAATCGCTTGATACTCTGACTCGCCCGTAAGCAGGTCGCACATTTCGTCATTAAAGGCTTGCTGGCCAAAGAAACGATAGAAAATGTCAACAAATCGCAGCATGGTTTGCGCATCGCGTACTCGGCTTGCCGGTTGTGTGTTAGCCGATCTCTGCTCCGTATCATTACAATGCATATCAGCATGAGCACTGACGCGGTTGATAAAGCCATTGCTCGATTCTTCGCTCATATCCTCATCAACTTCTAGCAGCAAATCTTTTGCTAGGTGCTCCATCACTTCATGGAAGTTGTCGCGCACATGCTCAAAGTCGTCCATATCCCAGCAAGACTCTTGGATGGCTTCAAAAAAGGTTAATGCGTGCTTTTCACTATGAGGGACGATGTTAAAGCATTCAATATCATCAAGGATCTCCGGCTTTTCACCCGTAGATATGTAAGACAGTAGAGCGTCGCTATTTTCAAGGCTCAGCATAAATTCGCTGACCATCTTAAGCCCGCCTAGATACTTGTCGCGTGCTTCTTTACGCTCAGCGCGTTCAATTCGTTGCTTTTGTTGCTGGGCAATACTGCCTGCGTAACAACAGAGTTTGCCATTAAGCTCATGCTTTAGCAGGTTTTGCAGATCCATCGCCTCATTTTCAAGGCTGTCATTAATGAAATGTTCAGCCAGCTCGCAGTTCATCTCTTCACTGTCTTTACCACAACTTTCGGCAAATAAGGTGAGATATAAATTGAGGATCGGCTTTTGTTCTTCAAGTGAGTCATGTTGGCTATAAACTAGTGCGGGCTGAGCGTGAAAACGCTGCTTTACTAACTCAATAAAGCGCGGATATTTATCAGGGTTAGCTTTTAAGTAATCCCCAAGTGGCTGGTATCTTGGGGCTGGTTGTTCCCAATCACTGCCGTAAAAAGCGAACCTAAAGCTGTGATTATCACACCAGATAAAGGCGTTAATCATCGCCTCGCACCAACCATGTTTCCTGAGTAGGCTTAACATCATATCGCCATAGCCTACCGCATGTTCATCATCCCAATAGGGGATAAAAAACTGCGCTAAATAAATCGCATCATTAGCGTCTTTGGCCGCCATCATATATAGCGGTTCTGCGCCAAATACTCGAGTGTCATCGAGCCACATCTCACTGGTGTCGTTTTCAAAGCGGGCGTAGTTAACTATAGCTTGTGCAGTCTTACGCAGCTGTGGGTAAAGCGAATCATGCTCAAGGGCTAGGGCAAATAATAGGGTTTCAGATAGATACAGCAGACGTTCATCACTTACAACATAACTACTTAAGTGGCCGCCATCAGGATTAAGCCCGAGAGCATCCATAGTGGGTTGCTTATCTTGCAGCATGTCCAGTTGTAGGTGTTCAGTTGTGCCGCTACTGTTATCCATAAACATCAAGTTGAATCGACCGCCTCTAACAAAGGCTTGATGCGCTTCTAATTGAGCTTGATAGCTTTGCAAGGCTTGCTCGATACTGGCAGGGCTGTGGCGGTTAAATTCAATAACTTGTAGCTGGCTAAATGCGTCCATACTGCTGTCCTATTAACGCTAAATCGATTCCAAAGCCGGTAAGGTAGCGGCTATCTATTTGCTGTTGAGCATAACCGATTACCCTATTTATAACAGTTGTTTAGCTGAGCGTTACTGTCGATAAAGTGTCAATTTGTGATAGAGCTTGGTTTTGGATAAGTCAGTTGTTTGATAATTAGTCTGGTGGTGTAGGTTTATTTTTCTATTGGAAAATGATGATCAGGTACGTGACTCGCTTTTTAATGTTAACGATTGGACATTGATTGCTTGGGTTAGTATGGTTAGTTCCGCAACAAGGATGCCGCACCGAAATCTTCTGATTTAGGTGCCTCCCACATCAGGATGATGTGTCTCAATCTTAGTATTTGTTTACTCATCTTGAACCGATAAATTCTTGTCGCTATACACTAGCCTTTAACTGGCTTCCATTATTTGGCAGGGCTTGTTGTTAAAGGAATTTAAAAGAAACTTAAAAGGAAGTAAGTATGAATTGGTATCTCCTCGCCCTAAAAAAGTATTTTGATTTTAGTGGCCGCTCACGACGTAAAGAATATTGGATGTTTGCGCTATTCAATATCATCTTCAGCATAGTGCTGAGCTTCATTGACGGTATTTTAGGTACCATGAGCTTAGAAACTGGAATGGGGCTATTGAGTGGGTTATACGGACTAGCGGTATTTATTCCAGGGCTTGCGCTTACGGTACGCCGACTACATGATATTAATAAGAGTGGTTGGTGGTTACTGATTCTACTGGTACCACTAATCGGTGTGATTACGATATTCGTTTTCTGCGTGCTCGACAGTAAGGCTGAAGAGAATAGCTGGGGTATGAGCCCTAAGTTGGCTTAGGCGTTAGCTGTTAATTAAAAAGGCTGCCAATGGGCAGCCTTTTCGTTTCTAGCTATTCATTACAGACTTTGATTAACGTCCGCCTGGCTCGGCAAAACGTGTCATCCAATCTTCGACTTGGTTATACCAGTAGATAGAGTTGTTCGGCTTCATGATCCAGTGATTCTCATCGGGGAAGTAGATCATCTTTGATTCGACACCACGGCTCTGCAGAGTACGGAATAGCTCAAAACCTTGGCCAACTGGTACACGGTAATCAAGCTGACCGTGGATCACTAATGTCGGCGTGTTAAAGTTCTCTGCAAAGTAGTGCGGAGAAATCGACTTATAGATCTCGGGCTTTTCCCAGTAATGACCAAATCGGGTGCTGTGCACCGCAAAGTCAGCCGACATTTGTGAATACATGTTGTACACGGCTGCATGGATCAGTAGTGCGTTAAACGGGTGCTCTTGGCCTAAAATAATTGAAGACAAGTAACCGCCATAACTCGCACCGCCGGCGACCATACGCTCGCTGTCGATCCAGTCTTTTTGCTCAAACCAGTCAGCCGCTTTAAGTACATCTTCTAGTGACTTATTCTTCCAGTCAGGGTTGATGCTGTCAGCAAACTCTTGGCCGAAACCGCTCGAGCCGTGGAAGTTTGGCCATGCTGTGACATAACCCCAAGAGGCAAAGGTTTGTGCGTTCCAGCGGTAGTGGAAACCGTCAGAGATAGCATTGTGTGGGCCACCGTGAATCAGCATCATTAGCGGATACTTCTTGCTGCTATCAAATCCTGGAGGGTAATGGACCCACATCTGAATGTCTTGATCGTTATAGCCTTTGTAGGTTACCGACTCATAAGTACCCATGTCGACATCTGCAAGAATGTCATCGTTAAAGCTATCTAGACGCGTCGTTTTGCCGTTACGCGGGTTAATGGTCACAAGGCGTGCTGGGTATAAAAAGCTGTCGTTGGTGGCAACGATAGTGCCGTCTTCTGCCATCACTGGCTTACCAAAGTTAGTGTCTTTGGTAATGGCTTTTACTTTGCCGTTTTTAGCATTGATATGATAAATGCGGCTAGTCGCGGCATCATCAATTGCGGCATAGAAACCTTTGCTGTCGGCAGTCCAGCCAAAGCGTGATACAGAGCGATCCCAAGTGTCGTTAATCACCTTTGGTTGACGCTGTTTCATGTCCATCAAGACTAGGCGTGATGTGTCAGCATAGAAGCCGTGGATCAGCTGCTGAGTAAAGGCTAAGGTTTTACCGTTAGGGCTAAACTGCGGATTGCTATTTGGCGCTTCATTATCTGGAGTTAAGTTTTCTGCTTTGCCGCTACCGATCTTAGCTAAGAAAATATCAATCTTAGGATCAACTTCGCGGGTTTTCATTGAAGCGTTCCAGCCATTAGCCGTAAAGGCAATCCACTGCTCGTTTGGCGCAATATCATAGCTTGAGGCGCTTTGTGATGAGCGTGGTAACTGCTGACTCAGTGGTTGAGTGATAGCTTCGATTTCACCGCCTGTTGCAGGAATACGGAATACATGAGCCTCGCGGTCTTCATCAATCCAGTGATCAAAGCTTGAGTAAGGTAGCTCTGTCCATTGGTGGGCAGAGACTTTGGTTTCTTTGTCGGCCTTTAGCTGCTCTGTCATCTCCTCCCAGTTCTTACCTGGGAAAATACGGCTAATAAAGTAGATATGTTTACCTACCCACTTCATACCGTAAACGCCGCCCGGTACGTCGGTTAGCTTTTGCGCCTCACCTGGACCTGTCATTGGTAATAGGTAAACCTGGCCTGCAGAATCGTCATCACGCTTGCTGATAAATGCGAGTGTTTTGCCATCCGGTGAGAAGGTGGCTTCGCTAGCGCGCATGCCTTTGGCTGTTAGTGCTTGTTGGCTATCGCCATCTTTGTCAAATAACCAAAGCTGGGTTGAGCCTTTATCTTCAGGCACATCATATTGGGTCACTGGGGCGACGATTTTGTCGCCGTCCGGTGAAATAATTGGACTGCCTATACGGTTAAGTTGCCACAGCACATCAACCGAAAGGGGTTTAGTTGAGTCTGCAAATGCACTTGCCATCGGCATTAGCATAGACAATAACAGGATCCCGGCTTTCTTCACGAGTGGTTCTCCTTAGGAGCAATTTGTTGAGTTTTTTATTAGTGTTTTAGCCAGCTTGTTACTGGCGAAGCTAGTATAGCCACGAGTATTACAAAAAGGATATCAATATAAAGAGGCTGTTGCAGATGGTTACAATTGGAGGCTTTACGGGGAGAAAATAGGCTTAAGCTTTGTGAGCGAGGAGCAGAGTGGTGCAAGTGTTTGGCCGATGGCCGATGGTGGACTAAAACAGAGTTAAGATCGCTTAGTTAAAAGCACTTAGCTAAAAGCATCTAGATAAAGCAAGTTAACAGTATTTCAGTGGCGGCCAAATTAAAAAGGGCATTTGGCTACCACCGATTGACTATCTATGGCTGGAGTTGAGATTAAAAATCTTCGTCGTCGCCACCAAAATCGCCAAAACCACCATCGCCAAAACCTGCGTCATCAAAGCCGCCGAAGCTTTCATCACCGCCAAAACCTGTGTTAGCAAAAGTGTCTTCGCTCGCATACTCAGAAGCAAAACCAGAATTGTCATCTAAGAAGCTAGAACCTGTATCTTCAGGTGCTGCGGTATCAGCAGCTGCAGTTTCTGTTGGCGCTTCAGTTTCAGCAGGAGCTTCAGGTGCGACTTCCGGTGCCGCTTCAGCAGTTGCAGTCTCTTCGCCACCAAACAGTGCATTGCTAATTAAGTTGCCGGCAACCATACCCGCTGCAACACCCGCTGCAGTTTGCATGAAGCTACCAAATGCACTTGGTTGACGTACAGGCTGAGGTTGTACTGGCGCTGGGTTAGCACCGCCCATCATACGGCTTAGTGCGCCACGCTCAGATTCTTTTCTGAAGTGATCAACTTGAGTCTGTAAAAAGTCACTTTTTGACTTCAGCTCTTTAAGTGCCATCTCTTGTACAAGTACCGCTTGAGTTAACTTGTAAACGATATCTTCTTGAGAAGCGATCTCTTGGCTGATTAGGCTTTCAGCTTCAGCATCTTTTGGCTTGTTCGGGCTAGCCTTTAGTTTGTCGGCTACGTTTTGAATCAGTTCTTGTTCTTGCGGAGTCATTGTCAAATTCCTAAATGTAAGGATACGTCTTTACGTATTTGACGCGCATCCTAGCCTAAGGTTCACAGAGTGCGTATAACTAATAATTAATCAGCTAATCAACAGCTTAAATAACTATCAGTTAACAACAATTAACAAACAAGCAGCTTTAAAAACTTACAAAGATTAAGAGAGTTTTATCTAAAATTGCTTAGGCTTTAATCTGTATCGAGAGGAAAGGGTAAAGCAGAGGGAAGCTAGAGAGGACTAGGAAAAGCTAAGTGGTAAACAAGTGCTTACCCTATCAAAGGGTAAGCACTTTCAGTTGGGCGTTTATAGTCTTAGAAAGACATAAACAGACCAACAACGGTCGCCGATAATAGGTTAGCTAGTGTTGCAGCTAAAAGTACTTTCATACCAACAGATGCGATGTAGCTAGACTTATTTGGGATCATGGTGCTCAACGCTGCAACCACCATAGACACTGAGCCGATATTAGCAAAGCCACATAGCGCAACAGTGATGATAGCCACAGACTTTGGTGACATCACTTCGCCTGTTGCTGCAACCACAGTTTCACCAGAGATGTACGGAGCAAAACCTGCGTAAGCAACGAATTCGTTAAGTACTAGCTTTTGTGCGATAAAGTTACCGGCAATATTGGCTTCAGCCCAAGGTACACCGATTAACCAAGCGATAGGTGAGAATGCATAGCCCATTAATAGCTCAAGAGTCACATCCTTAAAGCCAAATAGTCCGCCAGCCCAGCCGATCATGCTGTTTAGCATCGCCATTAAGCCGATACAGGCAATCAAAATTGCACCTACTACTGCGGCAATTTGCATACCAGCAATTGCGCCTTTAGCAATCGCATCGATAAAGTTAGATGGCTTTTCATCATCTGGCAGTGCAGGTACATCACTCACTGGCTGCTCAGTCTCTGGGATCATTAACTTAGCAAATAATAGACCTGCTGGCGCACTCATAAAACACGCCATAACTAAGTAGCGCACTTCAACGCCCATACCTGCAAGACCTGCTAATACAGAGCCTGCAATCGAGGCTAAACCACCGACCATGATGGCAAAGATCTCTGATTTAGTCAGGTGTGGATGCCAAGGTTTAACGAATAGTGGCGCCTCTGTTTGACCACATACCGTGTTGGCAATGGCGTTCATTGACTCGGCTTTCGATGAACCAATTAGCTTTTGTAGACCGCCACCAAGTACTTTAACTACAAAGCCCATGATACCCATGTAGTGCAGTAAGCTAACTAATGAAGCGGTGAAGATGATTGCTGGCAATACTTGGAAAGCAAAGATAAAGCCTAAGTTTTCAACTTGGAAAGTCACTAGGTTACCAAACACAAAGCTAATACCTTTAGACGCGAAGCCTAAAACATTGGCTACGCCGTTTGATAAAGACAGTAGTACGCTTTCACCAAAGCTGGTGGCCAATACAAAACCAGCAATGGTTAATTGGATCAGCAGTGCGCCACCGACTGTACGCCAGTTGACTTGCTTTTTAGCATTACAAAAAAGGTAGCCTACGATTAGTAGCGCTACGATACCTAATATGGATTGAAACATAATAGTTATAACCTATTGTTTATTTGATTAATTAAGCTGATTGACTCAGTTAGTTGAGTAAATGGGTTAAGCGCTCTACATGTTGTTGAGCTAATTGCATAACGGTATTTTGATCGCCGCCTTCATCAGGTGTTGAATTCATCTCGAAGGTGATCACCGTATCGACAATTTCCATTTGTGCAGCCTTCACGGGATGCATAGCGGCTTGTAAATACTGCTCAAGAGGCAAGAAGTTAAACTCACCTGGTTGATAGGAATTTTCAGTTGCACCACAGGTAATGGATAAGATCACTTTTTTGCCTTTTAGCTTGTCGCCGTTAGGACCAAAGGCAAAGTTGTAGGTAAAAACCTCATCGAACCACAGCTTCATCAATGCCGGATAGGTTGACCAGTACAGTGGAAACTGTAAAACAATCGTATCGGCTTGAGTCAGTAAGGCTTGTTCAGCGACAACATCAATTCGAAAGCCTTGGCAGGCCTCATCGAGTTTATGGATCTTAATCTGGCTAGTTGTCGCTAGCAGGTTAAGTATTTCGGTATTTGCAACGGAGCGTTTGAGGTCGGGATGGCCCGAGATCAGTAGCACATTGCTGTTGGTGTCATTCATTTTTTGTACACTTAAAGTCGTCTAAAAGTCATAAATAAGTGCGCGCAGTCGACCTCAAAACCGTTGTTTTTGAGGTTAATTTTAGTTTTATAAAGTTGACCTTTTATCTGGTCTAGATCTGCGGCGCGCTAATATTGCACAGACGCTTATTAATGTGGATTAACTTGATAGGATATTGGCGGGCGAGTCACACTTACCTTGTGGCTGTTGGGTGATTGTTAGACGGTTTGCGGCGTATTTAGCCAGTGACGTAATTTCATTCGGCACTAAAGCTATTGTCAGTCTACTTATCCAATGCAGCTATAATCCTTATTGTGGCAAGGAGCTTGCTGATTAACTTCTACTTTTGATTGCGTCTTAGTGAAATATCGCCGCTAATAATTTCGACTTGCTCGCCAGTTAAACTTACCAACTTAGCTTCAATATGCATCGACATCGGAAACTGACTATCAGGTTGCTTAATGATCACTTCGGCATAGGTTCTTACTCGATTAGATAAAAAGTAATAACGGCCATTCCAGGTACAGTCAAAGTAGAAGTTTTTCTCGCTAAGGTTAATGTTCTCTAGCCGATTCTTAGCGTGCCTTAGATAATTGTCGGTGGTGATAATGCTGCAAGTATTTTTGTTACTGCTATTGGTGTTAGTAAACTTAAAATTGAGCGCAGACTTATTATTGAGCTTGCCTTCTGTGCCACCTAGGTATTTATTGAGCTCAATTGTCACCACATCACTGTTGGAATGGCTGGCCGCTTTTGAGATGGCGAGTGAATTGAACGATAGCAACAGTAAGCCACTAGCAATCAGTATATAACTCACTCTGAGCAGAATATGCATGGTGCTTTCCTTGCCTGTTAATCTCTTTACATCTGTGCATTCTTTACCCATCCATAATGCACTTCAGTCGTCAATTCAGCAAGTGTGGGCTTGTAATTAAGTTATTGAAAATTAAGTGTTCTATTGATTAGGTATTCTACTCGTTAGGCATAGCATCATTTTCTAATCGATTGATGGAACTATGAAAAATATTGCAATGTTGGACAGGTGGAGGAGTCTGCCCAACTTAAACCATAGTATTGCTAAGTCGCGTGCATGTTAATGGATGCTTTGGTGGCTGAAGCGCAAATGCTTGGCATCCTTAATCAGTTTGATAAAGTCCTCTCTAGCCATGTGAACAAGCGTGTTGTGGTCACCAGCTTCAATGTAAACCTCTTTGGCTTCGACTAACAGATCGTCATAAACGGCCTCGACATTGTAGACCTCTCCTAGCGATGGGATAGCACCTTTGTGACAGTCGCTAAACATCTCATAGACCTCTTTCTCTTCAATCAAGCGTAGATCGCGGTTGAGTTTGTCGCCCAGTGCTCTAAGGCTGACCTTATGGTTTGCGGGCAGTACGGCCATGACTCTTCGGTCTTCATGATCTTCTAGGATCACAGCCTTAGCTAGCTGAGAGGGTGAGATATTGGCGGCAATAGCCGTGCTCAAAGAGCTAAAACTATGGGGATGAGGAACAAGATCATAGTCGATCTTATTGTCATGCAAGTATTCATTCAATCGTTCTGAAATAGACATGGTATTACCTCATAAAAGTCCAATGATTCTCCCCATAATTATAGTTCAGCACAGATATTACTGGTTGAATACGGCAAAGGTTTTTCTGGTAAAAAGCAGAAAGCAATGCGCTTCCTGCTAAGTATAATGGTTAGTGATTGAGCCAGTGCTGGCAGGCGAGAGCTGCCACACTTAATTTAATATCATAGGGCAGAGGTTGGGGCTTGGCGTTAACGATTTAGCGTTTAGGACAATTCGATCAAGACTTAATGATTGTAGTGCCAAGCCGAGATCCATTATTTCAATCGGGTGCCGTCACCAGCTGCAAGGTTGATACGTCTTTATTTCTCGTAGGGCTCTGAAATTCAATTGAATACTTTAACTAAAAGCTTCATGCTCCGCCTCTAAAAGCGAGTGATAGGGTCATGTTGCCAAAGAGTCATTATGAGATTTTTATTTCTATTGATCGTTTTCTTGTTGGTTGGATGTGTAAGTCCTGAAAGAAATCAAGATTTTGCCATTGAGAGTTATCGCAAGGCAGCAGAGCAAGGCGATGCTGACGCGCAATATACGCTCGCAACCCTGTATGATTTTGGAATTGGCACATTGAAGAACAGTGACGTAGCGATTAAATGGTATCGCAAAGCGGCAGCACAAGGCATTGCCGACGCGCAATACAAACTCGGGTCGATTTATGATTATGGACTTGGTGTACCGGAGAACAGACAAGAAGCACTCACATGGTATTACCTAGCGGCGGAGCAAGATCATGTCGATGCACTTTATGCCATAGGGATGATTTTTCATTCGACTAGAAAAAACTACCCTGAAGCCATTTATTGGATAAGAAAAGCGGCAGATAAAGGCCTTGATGAAGCCCAGTATGACATGGCTAGAATGCTAACGTTTGGAGTGGGTATTGCAGAAGATAAAGTGCAAGCTTTTGCCTGGTATATGAAAGCCGCTGAGCAAGGCCATGTTGCTTCCCTATTTTATGTTGGTTCTGCCTATGATTTTGGACAAGGCGTTGCTGCCAACAAGGTAAATGCCTTTGATTGGTATCAAAAAGCAGCCAATGAGGGGCACGCAAAAGCCCAGTTTTACTTAGCCTCAATGTATGAACTAGGGGAAGGTACCAAAATTAACAAAGCGAAAGCCATAAGCTGGTATTTGAAAGCGGCTGAGCAAGGGCTATCCGATGCGCAATATAGCCTTGGGGTGATGTTTGAACAGGGTGACGGTGTGGTCAAAAGCATGTCTGAAGCGATAACCTGGTACACGGCTGCGGCCAAGCAAGGAGATGCTGAATCACAGTATGTATTGGGTAGCATATATGAATCAGATAACAGTGATCCGCAAAATCCACATATCGCTGAGATGTGGTATCTAGAAGCCGCAGCGCAGGGACATCAGCAAGCGTTAGAAGCGTTAATGCGAAGTCCTACAGAGCTGCGTACAGTGCATTAACGAAAAGACAGTACATTGATGTGTATTGGTCATCACTAGGTCTGACACTTTGATCAAAGAACAGAATTCCTAAACCCAAGAAGCTAAAAGGTAACTCTCAAACTTCATGCCTATCAGGCGCGAATTGGCGGTTGAGCAAATATGTTTTTGATAAGGGCTGATGTTCCTCTTTGAGGCGCGGAAATGAGAGGCCACTATGCTGCTCAAACAGAAGCAACATAGTGGCTAACACTATCTCAATACCTTACTTAAAAATGCCTGAGTTCTGGCTTCTTTAGGATGGCTAAATAGCGCCTCGGGTTCGCTGTTTTCTACGATTACGCCGCCATCCATAAAGATCACTCTATCGGACACATCTCGTGCAAAGCCCATCTCGTGGGTGACAATGACCATGGTCATGCCTTTTTGTGCCAAGGATTTCATCACATCGAGTACATCACCCACCATCTCAGGATCGAGCGCCGATGTCGGCTCATCGAACAACATCAGCTCTGGCTTCATCGCTAAGGCTCGAGCAATGGCGACACGCTGTTTTTGGCCTCCCGACAGGCTAGAGGGATAAGCATCCGCCTTATCTTTTAAACCTACTTGCTCAAGCAGGGACTCGGCTTCAATATCCGCTTGTGCTTGGGTCATCAGCTTTAGTTTTACAGGTGCAAGGGTGATGTTCTGCTTAACTGTTTTATGGGGAAACAGGTTAAAGTTTTGAAACACCATACCGACTTTTTGTCTTAGCTTATCAACACAGGCACCTGCAGCGCTAATCGATTGACCATCTATGATGATTTCACCTTCGGTGGGCTGCTCGAGTAAGTTGATGCAACGTAGAAAGGTACTCTTACCGCTACCCGATGGCCCAATCACACTGACAACTTCGCCATGGTTAATCTGCTCGCTTATCCCCTTTAGCACTGGGTTATCGCCAAAGCTCTTATGTAAGTTATTTATTTTAATCACTTTGCTTTAACCTCGTTTCAAATCTAGACAGCATAAAGGTGAAGATATAGGTCAGTAATAGGTAGATCAGTGCACAGGTAAATAGCGGTACACTGTCTTCAAAGGTACGGCTACGGATGATCTCACCTGCCCGCATCAGATCTACTCCGCCGATAAAGCCAATCACGGCGGTTTCTTTGAGCAATACGATAAACTCGTTACCTAGCGATGGCAGAATGTTCTTAATCGCCTGAGGTAGAATGACCTCTTTCATAGTTTGGCCGTGAGATAAACCGAGTGATCTTGCCGCCTCCATTTGGCCTTTATCGACAGCTTGAATACCCGCACGAATGATCTCTGAAATATAGGCTCCGCTGTTAAGGCCAAAGGCGATAATCGCTGCGGTGATCTTATCGACATCCAGCGCGGCGAGCACGATAAAGTAAAGGATCACTAACTGCACAACTACTGGCGTACCACGAATAATGCTAACGTAAATATTAGCAGGCCAGCTCAGGTACCATTTTGAAGACATCTTCATCAAGGTCGTAGCGACCCCGAGTATCGAGCCGATTATCATGGCGAAGAAGGTCACAATAAGGGTGACTTTAAGGCCATTGAGAATAAGGTAAATACCGATTAAACCGTCTTCACCTATGGGGGTAAATAGAGAAGTGTTAATTGCATCAATCATTGCAGGCTCACTTCATATGCTTGTTAACGAGGGCTTCATAGCCACCGTTTTGCTTCATGATGCTTAGGCTATTGTTGATGCTGTCTAGCAGTTCAACTTTGTCTTTAGCCACCGCAAATCCGTAAAACTCGGGTGAGAAATCCAGCTCAACCATCTTTAGCTGTGGGTTCTTCTCTAAAAAGCTGATGGCGGGTTCGCTGTCAAATAGCACTAGGTCGACTTTTGAGTTTCTCAGTTCCATTACCGCTTCGAAGCCTGAGTTGAAGGCCGTTACCTGCTGGCTATAGCTTTTCGCCATGATGTCGCCGGTCGAACCTAGTTGCACCGCGATATGCTTACCCTTAAGGTCTTCTAGACTTTTGATGCTGTTATTGTCTTTATTCACAAGCACCATTTGAGTGGCTTCATAGTAAGGCTCAGAAAAGTTAACGCTTGCCTGACGTTCTGGCGTGATGGTCATGCCCGAGGCGATAAAGTCGACCTTGCCCGCATTGAGCGCCACGATCAGCGAGTCAAAATTCATGTTCTCAACTTTGAGTGTCTTACCGGCATCTTTGGCGATTTGCTTAGCTAAATCGATATCGAAGCCCATGATTTCATCGCCGCTAGCGCCACCTACGTATTCAAATGGTGGGAATGAAGCATTGGTGCCCACAACCAGTACATCATCACTCTTACCGCAGCCAGTTAACATTAATGCGCCTGTTAATCCTAAGCTTGCTATAACCAATACTGACTTCTTCATTTTCAATTCTCTTCATCAAAATACTTAATTGGCATCGACTATAAATGGATGAAAATTAAAATCAATAATTATTCATATAAAATGACTTAAAATTCAGTCTTGGGTGGTTTGAGTGAGCAGTTATTAATCGCTTTCGTTGTTTGTTAACGCTTTGGTAACAGTATTTGTAGTGTTTTTGCTGGTGTCCTCTTTGTTGTTTAGATATTCATATAGTAGTGGCTGGTGAATAAATATGTAGTGGGTTTGCGTGGGGGAAGAGCTGAAAAATTAGAGCCGCTTCTTAAAATCATAAAGTAATCGTTAACAAACAAAATATTTCAAATTACTCTGAGAAAGCGTTTTTGCATTGTTAATGCTCAAATATCTACATGGCTCTGATACAAGGTTAAGCATGAAAGACGGTATACAACATGAAGCCTATCAAATGGTGCTCTTTAACGCTTTAGCCTGTACTGGCAGTTTAACTAAAGCCGCTGAAAAACTTGGGATATCTGTCTCTCATGTCAGTAAACAGCTGAATGTCATTGAGAAGAGGCTTCAAACTCAACTGATTAATAGGAATACTAGAGCACTGACCCTAACTGAGGAAGGTCGGGACTTCGCGAGTTACTGTGAGGTCATCGTGAGCCAGATTCATTTGGCGAACACGAAAATACCGGGTTGTAGAGACGAGCTTTCAGGGAATGTACGATTAGCACTTTCCTGTTCATTTGGAAATTTGCACGTTTTACCTGTTTTGGATGATCTTCAAAGAAAGCATCCACGACTCAATATCGAAGTGAGTTTATTTGATTATAAGGTAGACATGTTGGATGAAGGTTTCGACCTTTGGTTTACGACTTTTGAAGAGATAAATATAGGCTATGTTGCGCAAAGAATAGTGGATACACACTTTATATTGTTGGCATCTCCAGACTATATACAAAGGCATGGTGAGCCAATACACCCTGACGATTTGACGGAGCACAACTGTGTTACCTACCACAGTAAGGATCGCAGTTATACCCATTGGTTATTTGCAAAAGACGGTAAACAGCGGGATATACAGGTCTATGGAAACTATCGAGTCGATAAGGCTGAGGCTATTCGTGATGCTGTGCTGGCAGGCAGAGGCATTGGTTATATCGGCAGCTACCTTTTAACCGATGAATTAGAGAAAGGAGAGCTGCTCCCCTTGATGAGGGATTGGAAGCCAACGCAAAAAATGCCTGTCTATGCGGTTTACCCAAGAAGCCAAAACCTTCCTACTCGACTGAAAACGATTATAGATGCTGTTAAGCATTCGATTGGTCAACCAGCATATTGGGACCAAAACATATCAAAGTGGGTTAACGGATAGCAAGTTAACCTAAACTTGGTATCTGCTTTAAGGCGAAGCAGATCCTCAATATCTTGTCAGTTATCGCTTTTAACCACTCCTTGAAGCTACTCTTCTTTAGTTTTCGCCCTCTTACTTTATGTAACTACGTCTCCATTCTCAGGTGGAAAAACTGTTTCAAGTGAAAGCCTGTAGATGAGAAAAATGAGCTTAATTACTATCTGATTATTAGCTGCAAAGTCAGCAGCAAGATGATTAATCATAATAATTAGAGGTGGGTTATGTCAGTTGTAGATAAAAGTGAAAGAACCAAGGGGATCAAACAGTACCATATTGGCATGGTAGAAGGGGATGTGGCTGAATACGTGTTGTTACCGGGAGATCCATTCAGAACAGATATCATTGCGAAATATTTGGACGATGCAGAATTAGTTGCCCATAAGCGCGAGCACAAAACCTATACAGGTTATTACAAGGGAGTTCGGGTATCTGTTACTTCAACAGGTATGGGCTGCCCATCTACGGCTATTGCAGCTGAAGAACTCGCTAATATTGGCGCAAAAGTATTTATCCGTTTAGGAAGCTGCGCAGCCCTGCAAGATGATATTAATATCGGTGATTTAGTTATTACGACAGCGGCCATGAAAAATGAGGGAACATCAAAATTTTATGTGCCAGATAATCTACCTGCTGTTGCTGACCTAGAGGTCACATCTGAATTAATTCGTGTCGCTAAAGAGATGTCTGTAGGGGAAAACTATCAGGTTCACTGGGGGGTTACTTCAACGGATGATTCATTTTATGGTGAAACTCCCGAATGGATTGAAAAGCTTATTAGCCTAAATTTAAAGAATATTGAAATGGAAGCATCGGCACTCTTCACAGTGTGTCATCGTCGTGGATTGAAAGGCGCGACTATCTGTGCCGTGGCTGCAAACCATAAGAGAGGCGAGAATTTTTGGGGTAAGCGAAATATTCTACTCGAACAAGGTATTGAGAAAGAAACAGAGGTCGCGCTAGAAGCTATTTATCGTTTCCATCATGGCAAAAACTTATTCTAAATTCAGCTGATAACGTGGTGTTTTATCAAGGTTCACAGCTTGTTGTTCTTGAGGGTAAATCACCACTCTTCATTGTTTAACTCAGAAGGTACTAATAGTGGATCATGAAATTATCGGCTATTTGGGTTCTATCGTTATAGCCATTTCTTTGCTGGTATCAAATATAACAAAGCTTCGTTATCTGAATTCAGTTGGCTGCTTAATGATGGTGGTTTATGCGCTGTTAATCGGGGCGTATCCAGTCGTATTGATGAATTGCATCTGTATCATGATCAATATTTATCATATCGTTAAAGTGGAAAGAAACCCCAAGACTGAGCCAGTAAAAGCGGATTAATCAGGGGCTTCTGTAGGTGTCTTGTATAGAAAGCAACTCTCCTCAAAATAATTGCGTGGTAATGCTGCAACCTTATAAAGCAAAAAAGACAGCCTTAGCTGTCTTTTTCTATACGTTCAACTGAGCAAACGCTTGTTTAAGCGAGCCAGTTTAAATCAGTCTTGCATAAAGAGTCTTTGCTTAAACAATAGCGGCTTAAAATCCTTGCGACACTCTTTTGCAGTAACGCTGCTCAAAGTTAAATGGCGTCATCTTCAAGGTGCGGATTGCATCGACCCAGCCAACAACCATAGGTACCAGTGTCCAGCTAAATGCTAAGTACAAACTGCCCTTTAAATGTTGACCTAAGTAGAACTTATGTAGCCCCAGTCCACCGAGTAGGAAGCTAAACCATATTGCTAGTTTCTGGTTTTTAATACGCATATCAGGATCGACTCCAGCTAAGGATTCTAACCCTTGTGCGGCATGACATTGTGGGCAAGAAACTGAATTAAGGTCGATTTTATGGCTGCACTGTGGGCAATCAATGTTCTGCATCGCAAACTCCAATAGTCAATACGGCTGATATCTGGCTAGTACCTCATTATGTGTACAAGTGTGCGCCGAAACATAGGTGCATGGTTCACAAAATTAAAATAAAACAGTAAGAGGCGAATAGCTTTATTCTAAATAGAGGGGCTATGACTTGGATTTTGCCACGCTTGGGCTGAGTAAAGGGGGATGGGGGCCATTGTTACCTGTGGAGCAAGGCTGAAACAAAATAGCCAAGAGCAGTATCTGAATATACAGTTCTTGGCTATTGGTTAAGAGCGCTTTATAAGTGCGACTTTAACTGACAAGCTAAAGCCTTAGGAGTTATAGAGCCCTAATTGATGAGCTTCAGTAAAGACTGTTTAACGTCGTTAGATGCAAATGCATTTTCAACGCTCATCTTATAGATAGCAAAATAATCTTGTTCGCTTAAGTTGAACTTCTCTACCGCCAGTTGTAGCTCTTTAGTCATAGTGGTATCAGATACGGTGCGGTTGTCAGTGTTGATGGTAACTAATAAACCATCACGGTAGAACTCGCCAAATGGATGGCTCTCTAAACTCTCAACCGCTTTGGTTTGCACGTTACTGCTAGGGCAAGTTTCTAATGCTACGGCCTCAGCGCGTACTAAGTCGTAAGCTTGTTGATGGCTGTTAATATGAATACCATGACCGATGCGCTCCGCGCCTAAGAGTGAGATGGCATCATACACGTTTTGGCCAACGCCTTGCTCACCGGCATGAATGGTAATGCGATAGCCTTTTTCAAGGGCATACTTAGCATAAGGAATATACTCGTGGCAAAAACCTGGCTCTTCACTGGCGGCTAAATCAAAAGCCACCACGCCGTTATCGAGGAACTTAGCCCCGGCATCGATAACATCATTGATATCATCTTTTGGTAGCACCTTAATGATAGATAAGATGTAGTTGCCTTTGATGTCGTATTTAGCTTCAGCTTTGCGCATACCTTTGACGACACTGCCAATAATCTGCTCGAAGTTTAGACCCATTTTACGATGGAGTTGAGGTCCAAAACGCACTTCTAAGTACTTCACGTTTTCTAAAGCTGCATCTTCAAATAGCTCAAATGAGATACGCTCAAGGGCGGCTTCTGTTTGCATCACAGAAACTGGCAGTGCAAAGCGGGTTAGGTATTCATCAAGGTTGGGGCAAGACTCTGGTGCCACCATCAAGGCTTTGATGTCATCGACGTTAAAACTTGGGATAGTAACGCTTTGAAGCTTAGCGAGGTCGATGACGGTTTGCGGGCGAACGCTTCCGTCTAGGTGGCAGTGAAGATCGATTTTGGGTAGCTGTAGATAATTCATGAAGCTCTCCTTTATTAAGTGGTTATACCCATTTAAGTTCATCAGCGCCCACTTGCTGCACAGCAACAATGCACTAAACTTATTAAATTAGCATTACATAAAGTAAAGTCTTCATAATCAAGAGTTTAGGGCTCTTGGTAGAAACTCTCAAACCATATCATTGAGATTATACGAAGTGTTAACCGCAAATATTAGCACTCATTTACCCACTAGTGAAAGATTCTATAACAAATAACTGAAAACGGATTTTCATTTAACGGCAATAATAAGCTAGGAGCTTGCCTATGTGTTGATAGCCAAAAGCCAAATTAATTTGATCTTCTGGCTCATCTTAACGGTATGCTTTTAGTCGCTTATGAATTAACTGTATGTGATTTAGATTTGCCGTGATGGGCTTGAAGCTTATGGAACAAAACATCTTTTAAGTTGGCACGTTGCACTTTGAGTTGATGCATATGTTCATCGTCGGTAGGGCTGCCGGCAATTTCTAGCTGGCGAATATCATAATCAAGCAGGTGGTATTGCTTAGAAAGCTTATCAAACTCTTGGTCGGTGTAATTTAAGTAAACAATGTCTTGTTTAAATTCTGGGAAGTCGAAAATAAGCGCATGATTTTCATTTAACATAGTTGCCCCTTGAATTGCTGAACTAAAATGTCGTACTGAACAGAAACAATTGATTTTGGCTCTCGATTCACTATAGCAGTGCAATCGGCTCTAAAGTGAGATCTCTGTAGGTTTTAGCAATACAAAATTGCAAAATAATGAGCAAATTGCATGCTTACTTTTGACATCAAAAAGTAAATGCCTTCATATCGAAAGCAGTCACTACTAATAAATATTCAATGACTTAAAATAAAGTTTATGCGTCTTTAGGCTTTGGTGGCAAATCACGAACATGTAGATCCATTTGCGGAAAGGCAATTTCAATCTGGTGCTCTCGAAACAAGCGATCAATATTTTTGTTGATGATATGAACCGTTGATAGGCGTAGTTCAATTGCGGTGATATGGGCTCTTAATTCAAAGTCGAGACTGCTAGCTCCAAAAGATAAGAACACCACAGAAGGTTGCGGATCTGGTAGTACGAGTGGATGCTCATCAGCAATTTGATACAGTAAGCTCTCCACCTTATCGATATCTGAGCCGTAAGCCACACCAATAGGAATGACGATTCTGGTGATGGGGCTCGTCAAGGACCAGTTAATGAGTTTTTCTGTAATAAAGGTTTTATTTGGCACCACTATTTCTTTGTTGTCCCAATCTATAATGGTGGTGGCACGGGTCTGAATTTTACTCACCGTTCCCGATAAGTCATTAATCGTCACAATGTCACCAATGCGGATAGGTCGTTCAAACAAGAGGATCAAACCAGAAATAAAGTTGGCGAAAATTTCTTGTAATCCAAACCCTAAGCCAACTCCAAACGCCGCAACCAGCCATTGCAATTTTGACCATTGAAAACCTAATATGGAAAACGCACCCATTAAGCCAGCCATTAAAATTACATAGCGCAATAGAGTGGTAACCGCATAGCCAGCGCCTGGCGCTAAGTCGAGACGACGCAGGATCAACAGTTCCAAAATGCCAGGTAAGTTTCGCACCCCGACAAACGTCACGATTAATGTGACCATTGCATAAATCAATGATTGCAGAGTCACATCCACTAGGGTTACACCGGTTTGGGTCATTTCATTTACTTGCCACACCACAATGGCATCTAACCAACTGGTCATTTCTAAGGCGCTTGACCATAAGGTTAACACCGCAGCCACTAAGCCAATTAAGGACAAGCCACGCAACAGCGTTAGTGACTGTTCACTAATTTGTTCACTCGCTAAACTGCGCTCTTCTACATCAGGAATAGTTTCCCTTAATTCAGTAATTTCGGGTGATTCATCTGCTTGCTCTTGTTGTTGAGCAATGAGCTCTTCACGCCGTGCTAGCAGGCGCTGATAGCTGAGCTGCCGGTGCTCTAACTTTAGCCAGCGTTCTCCCATTTGGTAGGTAAATAGCACGGCTAACACTACGTAAATGGTTAACTGTTGATAGATAAGTAGGATCCATGAAGCAATATAAAGCCCCATAACGGCCATAACGATAATAGTAATAAACGAACCGATAACGATGAAACGAAATAGATAGAGGGAGAAGCCTCTATTAAGTGGGGACGGTAAAGTAGAGGGGAGATGGTTTTCCTTCAGCAGTGAAATAAATACAGCCATCATTACTCCCATTAGTAATAGGAATAATACGCGTGAGATTTCCGCTTCATGGATCCCTGAAACCAGTTCTGCAGCAAAAATACTAAGCAACAAAATGACAAATGGCCAGAGGATCCGTTGACTTCCTTTATGCAGGTATGAGCAAATTTGCTCTGGCCAGTTTAGATGGAGCGCGAGAACACCTTGTTTATAGCTTAAGGCGTGGATGAGTTCGACGACAAACACGCCTGATGCACTGGCAAAGATCAGTGTACTGAGCTCATTTGAGGTCGTAACTGGCCAAAACCAATACAGTCCCCAAGCGGTTATTACATACCAAATCGGCAGAATAAGCGCGCGTATAATGGCGAGTAAAAATAACAAAACAGTATTATGAAATCGATCTTTCAGTGGGTGACCAAATACTTTTTGAAGCTCATCTTTACGCTGAGCAGCATATCGATTCAGTCGAGTAGTGCTATAGATAAGAAGAATCGTGTACAAAGCAAATATAGTTAACAGCGATATTGACTGTCCTTGTGGGAGATCATTTAACATATTTTTAAGTGGTGTCTTGGAGCCGAACCAGATCACAGTATTGAAGTCAGTAAGGTGTTGCCATATGGGCACGTTACTGCGTGTCCATAGCTGTTGCTGCTTTAAAAAACTACGTGCTTTTTCCACTGTTTGAGCATATTGATCCTTGACCAACTTTAGCTGACTCAATGCTGAAATTAGCTTGTCATAATCTTTCGTTAATTGGACTAATAATTTATTTAATAACGAGGCTAATCTGTCTGGGTCTTCTTCGTTTTTTTTACCTCTAGAAGTTGCACCTTGTTGCTCTGCATCATCTTTTAACTGGCCTATCTCGTATTTTCGAATGTGGGCTTTGGCAATTTCATCGGGAATATATTGCGTGTCTACTTTGGAGGGTAACCTTTGTAACTGTGCACGGATGGAAGCACCAAAAACCGTGCTATCGCGTAACCAAGCCAAGTTATCTTTTATTAAGCGTTGGTCATCCGCTAAACTGCGTTGCTCAGACTCAACTTTTTGATACATAATTCGCGTTTTATCAATCTTATCCAGTACTTCTTCTAATTCTAAGGTGTAAGCTTTGACTAGCTCTACTTGGTGTTGCTCCTCCGTATCTCCTTGCGCCTCCTCGCTGATCTGCCTTGCTTGTTCAATGAGTGTTTTAACTGAGGCCTGCTCGACTCGGGTTAATTTATCTTGTAATTCAATCAAAATTGGCGAGGCTAATTGAATTTTTCGGTTCAGTAATTGCTGCTCTAAAATCAGTAATTCAGTACGTTCATCTAAGCTCTGTAACTGAGCAGAGGTCACTTGTCGTTGAAGTTTTAGCGAGGCCAAGTGGGTTGATTCAAGCCACTGATCTAACTGGCTGCCAGTATCACTTTTAATGATAGAGGCTTGCTCGATTTCTTTATCCGTTTGTGCGAGAGACTGGGGTAATGTTGTTTTCTCATTAATCAGTCGCTTATTTTGATCGCTATTGGTTTGATATGTAGATCGCCATTCTATTAGCGCAGCTTGCAGTGTCGCGATAGATTGAGAAAGGTCACTATACTTATCTTTACGGCGAATATTAAAGATATCTAACCGCTCTACATCATCTATCTTTTTGAGTAACCGCTCTCGTTGCACCGGAAACTGGCTAACAATGTTTAGATACTTTTCTCGCGTGGCAGTTTGTTTTTCATAGCCATTAATTCGAGACAGCAAAGTTTCATATTGGCTGATTAAGCTTTCATTTTTTGGCGATTCAATATTCAGTCGGGCTATTTCACTTTTTAAGAAATTGGCATCAGGCTGGGTCTGGCTGCTTGATGCTAAGGAGAGTAGCGTTAACGATAAAAATAGGAATAGCCACCATAGGCGCCTTGTCACTTTGAGCTTAACTTCCAGACTCACAGGCTTTCCCCACTTTCACGGTATTATCCATAGATATAAGTGTATACGGCTTATTGGGAACTGCTGGTTTCATTTTTAACGGAATGCAGGCTCGTTACTGTTAACGAGTAATACCAAGTGACATCTGGATTTTGATTAAGTGAAGGGATTATTGCAAAGCGGCTTTTCTATGGGAAAGTTGAGGCCGAGCGATGGGAGGTTTCTGCGATCGCTAAGACTAAGGTATCAGCTTAGCATTTGAACATCACTAGAGGTCGTTAGTGAGATGCTTTAAAAGTTTTGTTGCAATGGTTATATGAATGACTTGATCACTGTAAGTTTTAGAACCATAAGGTTAGGCGTAATATTTAAAGTAAAGCCCCTAGCTCAACACTATGATAAATAGCTTGAGAAATAGGGGCTTTATGGATGGTTCTAAATGGATGTTTGGACCATCATACGCTCAATAAACGCTTGTTAAGCTTGTGGTGGCGTACCTTCACAGTTTGAAATAACCGCATCTATTTGCACCCGTGCTCCCATTGGCAATGTTGACACTGCAAAGACGGTTCTTGCTGGAAGCTCTTGCTTGAAAAAGCTGCTGTAGACAGAGTCAATTACGTCAATATCTTCGATATTGGCAACTTGAATATTAACCTTTACCACGTCATCCATCACATGCGCGACGCTCTCGATAATGGCTTTTATATTGTTTAAACATTGCTTAGTTTGTTCAGCCACATCAGCGCTAACGATTTCGCCAGTTGTTGCATCGATGGGTAACTGGCCTGAAATATGGTTGTAATGGGAAAATGCCACAGTGTGTGAGTAGGGGGCATGTGGAGCCTTGTCGCTGTTGCTTGCTTCGATAACGATAAACTGAGTATCTT
The DNA here is from genome assembly GCF_947497935.1 of uncultured Shewanella sp. Lineage (GTDB taxonomy): Bacteria > Pseudomonadota > Gammaproteobacteria > Enterobacterales > Shewanellaceae > Shewanella. The sequence goes on along the minus strand of NZ_CANMIO010000004.1, from coordinate 32,819 downwards.
CTGGTGGCTGTGGTGGCGTGCCATCACCGTGGGACACTACTGTATCAATTTGCACTAAAGCTCCCATAGGTAAAGCTGCTGCATTAACAATAGTACGTGCAGGCACATAGCCTTCGAAAAACGCGTTACACACTTCATTTACTGCTGCAACATCAGCGATATCTTTAACGAATATGGTTGTTTTAACGATATCAGCCATGACGTGGTCGATGCTTGCTAAAATTGCCTTGATGTTATTAAGACACTGCTCAGTTTGCTCTTTTACCCCACCAGCAATTAGTTTTCCGGTGGCAGGCTCGATAGGTAATTGAGCCGAAAGGTTGTTGTAATGAGAAAAAGCCACCGTCTGTGTCGATATCGCTGTTAACGGTGCATTTTTGGTGTTTCTTGACACTTTCACTAGTGCACATGGAGTTTGCGGCGCAGTGCCTTCACCATTAGAAATAAGTGCGTCCATTTGCACTAATGCATCACTCAAAGGTAACTCTTTTACCGCAATCACAGTGCGGGTAGGAAAAGGAGTTGAGAAGAATGTCGCATACACTTCATCGATAGCGTCCATATCCTCGATGTTTTTAACAAACACATTGATTTTAACCATATCGTCCATCACATGGCCGATACTTTCAACAATGGCTTTGATATTAGCGAGACATTGTTTAGCTTGATCTTTTACGCTACCAATCACGATATCATCGGTTTTAGGATCGATAGGTAATTGCGCTGAAATATTGTTGTAATGAGAAAAGGCGACAGTTTGAGTAGAAACAGAATTTTGTGGTGCATTGTCTGTATTTCTTGAAACTTTTTTTATGTCGTGACTCATATTGGTATTTTACCTCTTAGATGTAGTTAACTGAATGTCAGTTCTATGGTGATAGCGATGGATACTTAGCTGCTAAAGTCACCGGTTATAAAAGTAAAGGTTGATATTTGTTAACCGTTACTTTTACTATTTTCTTAGCCAAATCATGATGCTGATTCGGCGGTAGTGCGTTATTCACAGCGCTAGCTAGTTTGGCTGGCATAACAGATTGAGTTTCTATGTTGTCGAGTTCATGACGACTCAGATATATGACTCTGCGGTATAGAGAAGCTGCGATGCATCAAGCCATGCGACGACCTCTACTGCCTATTTAGATATTTAGCATGCCTGCGGTTTCGATAAAGGTGATGATCTCTGGCACTCCTTTACCGGTTTTCATATTGGTAAATACATAGGGCTTTTCAGGGCGCATACGTTGGGTATCTTGGTCCATTACCACCAGTGATGCGCCAACATAAGGGGCAAGATCGATTTTGTTGATGATTAACAGATCGGAGCGGGTGATCCCAGGGCCGCCTTTGCGGGGGATCTTCTCGCCTTCGGCAACGTCAATCACGTAAATGGTAATATCGGCAAGTTCAGGGCTAAAGGTCGCGCTTAGGTTATCGCCGCCACTTTCAACAAACACCACATCTAAATTCTTATGGCGCTTGGCCAACTCTTCAACTGCCGCCAAGTTCATTGAAGCATCTTCACGAATGGCTGTATGGGGGCAACCGCCCGTTTCAACCCCGATAATGCGGTCAGCATCTAATGCCTCTGAGCGGGTTAAAATCTTAGCGTCTTCTTGGGTGTAAATATCATTGGTCACCACCGCAATTTGGTACTTATCACGCAGTGCTTTACATAGCACTTCTAGCAGTGCTGTTTTTCCTGAACCCACGGGGCCACCTACGCCGATCCGCAGTGGTTGTTTATAATCAAATTCGGTCATTGTTATTCCTAATTCTGGTTAAGGTGTACCTAATGCTTTGACTTAAAGAGCTCGTATTTCAATGGGTAAGCCTTTAAGTTTTGTTGCTTTAAGTGATACGGCCTTAGGGGATATCAACTCGCTCGATGGCAAGTCTTCTTGTCGATTAACAGCCCAGCTAAGAGCGAAATAGCCGAGTATATTGGTGCTCATGGCGACAGCTGGCCATGACCTGCGCAGGGGTAAAACTCCCAATGTCTTCATCAGCTATAGTTAGTGCTTTTTCTACCGCAGCAGGAATGCTTTCGGCTAACGACATCAAGAGCTGTTGACCAGCACTTTGACCTAGAGGCACTAACTTGATACCGACCACCACTGCATTTTCAAGCCAGCTCCATAGGTAGCCGCCAAGTGCTTTCTCTAGCGGGATCTGCCATTGATTCATCCCTAACGCAAAAGCCGCTAGCTGAGTGGTTTTCACCATGGTGGTTAGCTCAGGGGTCAGTGCTATGCCTAACTTAGGGAGTAACTGTACAAAGGCGATGCCCCGTTGGTGCTCTTCTAGCCGTAACTCTTTAGTTTCGCGGCTCGCGGAAAGGTAGTTACACCAAGCTTGCGCCTGGACATAATCATCTGCGGCCAGATAGCTTTGAATACGGACTAAAATGGGTAACTCAAGGCTGGTTAGGCTCGCTAACATCTGGCTTTTAAGCCAATCTTCCAGTGCTTGCGGTGTCGTTACCCAGCCTTTATCAATGGCCCATTCAAGCCCTTGAGAATAGGTAAAACCGCCTACAGGAAGTGATGGACTGATAAGCTGATAGAGGCGTAGTTCTGGCAACATATTGTGAGCGCTATACATCGACTAATGCTCATGGAGATGTGAATGGCTATGCTCTTGACCTGCCTTTTCTAAACTATCGTCGTAGGCGTCACCATGGGAATGGCCACCAGTGGTGCCCCCGTAGGCGCCGGGTTCAGGCTGAAAGGCTTGCTGTTCTACAGTAACCTGCAAACCTAAGCCGATTAGCATTTCATCGAGTACATGATCATGTTGATAACGGCACCAGCCTGCCTCGACTTGTAAAGGCACATGGCGATTACCTAAGTGATAGCAGCCCTTAGCAAACAAGGTCGGATCATCAGAGCTTGCCGTCGAGACTTGCTCTTTGGCTGCAATCACTTCAACCACAAAACCGTCATCACTTACGAGCAAATCGCCAGCATGTAAAGTATGGCCGCGTGGTAGTACCAAGCCAGCATCACGGCCATCTTCAAGGGTGATACGTAAACGACTTTTCGTGCGCTCGACCATGGTCAAACACACCGTGGCGTCAACCTGTGATGCAGCAGTTAATACTTGGGTTAACTTAATCATTTTTACCTCTTCAATAAGCTCGATTGAGCCAGCTAATGGCTCAGTCGGTATGGGAGTTGAAAGCGAAAACAAACTAAAACAAGAAATAGCGCTGCGCCATTGGCAACTCGGCTAGCGGTTCACACACTAAGGGCATGCCGTCGGCCTTTACCACATAGGTTTGCGAATCGAGCTCTATCTCTGGGGTGTAGCTGTTATGAATCATGTCTTTCTTACGAATATCGCGGCAGCCTTTTACCTCACCAATTAAGTGGGTTAATTTAAGTTTTGCAGGTATACCGGCATCGATTGCGGCTTTTGGTAAAAAGGTCATCGAGGTCGCAGCTCGAGCTTTACCTGTAGCGGCGTACATAGGGCGGTAATGCACGGGTTGTGGCGTTGGAATAGCACCATTGATATCGCCCATAGGTGCATAAACAGTAAGGCCACCTTTTAAGACTAAAGCGGGTTTAACCCCAAAAAAAGCCGGCTCCCACAACACGATATCGGCCAATTTTCCGACTTCAATTGAGCCGACTTCATGGCTTATTCCGTGGGCAATAGCTGGGTTAATGGTGTATTTGGCGACATAGCGCTTGAGGCGAGTATTATCAGAATCTTGATTGTCGCCTTCGAGTGGGCCACGCTGCAATTTCATCTTATGGGCACATTGCCAAGTACGCATGGCCACTTCAGCTACTCGGCCCATTGCTTGTGAATCTGAGCTCATTACTGAGATAGCACCTAAGTCATGCAAAATATCTTCAGCGGCAATAGTTTCACGGCGAATACGCGATTCAGCAAATGCGACATCTTCAGCAATCGCGGGATCTAAATGGTGACACACCATCAACATGTCCAAATGCTCATCTACGGTATTAATGGTGTATGGCATAGTTGGGTTAGTTGACGCAGGAATAATATTGGCTTCGCCCACCGATTTAATCACATCGGGTGCATGACCGCCGCCAGCGCCTTCGGTATGGAATACGTGAATGACGCGATCGCCAATTGCTTTCGCTGTGGCTTCGTAAAAGCCGCCTTCATTTAGCGTATCGGAGTGAATGGCAACTTGTACGTCCATCTCATCAGCAACAGTCATGCAGGTATCAATGGCTGCAGGGGTTGCGCCCCAGTCTTCATGGATTTTAAGCCCCATGGCACCATTAGTGATTTGTTCTCGAATGGCGTCTGGATTACTGACGGTGCCTTTGCCAAATAAGCCGACATTAATAGGTAAGTCATCGGCGGCTTCAAGCATGCGATGCATGTTCCAAGTACCTGGTGTCACAGTGGTTGCGGTTGAGCCTGCAACAGGCCCGGTGCCGCCACCGATAAAGGTCGTTGTGCCTGCAGACAGTCCCTCTTCAGCCTGTTGTGGGCAGATAAAATGAATATGGGTATCAATTGCACCTGCAGTAATGATCTTACCTTCACCAGCAATAGCCTCAGTGCCAGCGCCAATGACAATATCAACATTGGGTTGTATGTCAGGATTCCCCGCCTTGCCAATACCGCTAATGCGCCCATTTTTAATACCTATGTCGGCTTTGACTATGCCCCAGTGGTCTAGAATAAGCGCATTGGTGATCACTGCATCGGCGCAATCTTTACTTAACGCTTGGCTTTGGCCCATGCCATCGCGGATCACCTTACCGCCACCAAACTTAACTTCTTCACCATAGGTGGTGAGATCTTGCTCGACTTCTAATAACAAAGCGGTATCGGCTAGTCGGATTTTATCGCCAACGGTTGGGCCAAACATGTCGGCATAAGCCTGTCTTGAAATGGTAGCCATACTTACTCCTGAATTTGTCCCATTACTTGGCCATCAAAGCCTTGAATTATGCGTTTTCCAGAAAACGCGACGAGTGCGATTGTGCGGCTTTGACCGGGCTCAAATCTCACTGCCATTCCGGCAGGAATATCGAGACGAAACCCTAAGGCTTTCTCTCTATCAAAGCTTAAGAATTCATTTACTTCATAAAAGTGATAATGGGAACCGATTTGAATCGGTCTATCACCCATGTTGGCTACGGTTAACGATTGTTTGTCATAGCCTTGGTTGAGCTCAACATCACCGAGCGCTTTATTTACAATGATTTCACCAGGGATCATGGTGTTCCTTTAACAACTTAATCGACGAACGACTTACTGAACGAAAGTGCTTAAACTGTGTTTAAACAATTGGTTCATGTACCGAAACTAACTTAGTTCCATCAGGGAAAGTGCATTCCACCTGAACGTTATGCACCATCTCTGGCACGCCCGGCATAACCTGCTCAGCGGTCAGAATCGTGCGGGCGTAATTCATCAATTCGGCTACTGTACGTCCGTCTCTAGCGCCTTCCATAATGGCGCAGCTGATTATGGCTATTGCCTCTGGGTAATTGAGTTTCAAGCCACGTGCTAATCGGCGTTCAGCGACTAAGCCAGCAGTAAATAGCATCAGCTTGTCTTTTTCTCTTGGGGTTAATTCCATGGTTTTTTTCTCTTTCAAATCGATTTTTATATCGAGGCGATGGTGACCATCTTATTGGTGTTACTGACATTGGCTCTGTGTGCTTTGGGTTAGGTGGACCATATTCTTGGCACCTCTGGGTATTCACCGAACCAGTGTTGGCGAACGCAGCGCCAGATCTGCACAAAACTGGCCATCATAGGCTCGGTTTGTTGGCCTAAGGCTCGCACTATCATCAAGCTATCTTCTGCACCGCTGGTTAACGACATTGCACTACTGGTTGATGCGCTGCCAATTTCACTGGTACCGAGCAAAACGTCGGCTTTAAAACGCATCTGCAGCTCGTCAATCACTTGGTTAATCTTCGCAATTAGCTCAGGCTCAACAGGAGTGATATACAGGCTTCCTGACATGGCAAAGTCTCGTAATGCAGCAGCTTGTTCGACATGACTCGGCGCTTGTACTCGTAGCGTTTCCGCCAGTAATACTCGGTCATTACGACGGATAAAGGTTTGCCCTAATACTTGGCCATGATCAAAGTGCTCATCTAGCATTGGCCGACCAAAGCACTGCATTTCCCAACCGATGAACCGTGCATCTGCTGCCAGCTTAATTTGTGTTAGCAATTTACAGTTCGCCCCAGGAAAGAAGATGTTCTCCATGGGGAGCCATTCAAGTAAACCGTCCTTTTTGACGCTTAATTCTTGGCTTTGCCATGCTTGCTCGCCATTACTGCGGTAAAACTTAGTGGCACCGGGGGTGGTCAGCAACGCATGGGCCTTGGCGCCAACATCAATATCGACACTCAGCAGATCACCACCGACTACGCCTCCAGGGGGATGCAACAGATAGGTGTGACAAGCTGCACCGTCAGGAAAGAACGTTTTTTGTACTGTTAAAGGCCCGAGCTGATGACGCTCTAAAAGACGAGTTTTTTCTCGCTTGAAGCCATATTTAAGGCTGAGTTCTGCGCGCCAGCCGCCAGTAGAGTCAGGGCGTTTAAAGCAAACGCTATTAGGAATATTCATTAATCAAATTTATCCAAATATTGCAGGCAAAATAGCAAGCCGACAGTTCGCATATTCATAAATGAGCATGCAAAATAAATGAAGATTTCAGAAAAACGCGCGCAACTAGGCTACTCAATCAATATGAATATTGATGAGGTTTTAGGCTGTGCCTAAGTGAGGCTTAAGCAAGATCTAAACGGAAACTAAGCTGAGTCTGAGCTAAATCTAGGCTAAATCCGGACTAGATCTAAACTAAAGGTAGCAACAAAGCTCAAACGATTCAGTGAAGGATCGGCTGCGAGCGCTTTTAAAATCTATTGAATAAAAAGTTGTGAATAGTTAACGCTTTGAACGAACCCAAATCGCGTAGCCAGCTACGATTACGGCCAGTAAGATAAGAGGTGCAACATCAGATAAGTGATGGAATAAACCAACAGAACCGTGACCTGGATGTGCCCATGAAACAGAAGGGATCAATAGCATGATCAATGTAGGAAGAAGACTCTTCATTGTGTGTATATCCTGAAATAAATTGTGGTAAGCAGTGCGGAGGAAAGAACATTCCTCCTGAGAAGCCGCCATAGTAAACCTTTTCGACCGAAAAACAATGATAGAGATCACTAAGTGGGCGACAAGTGCGAAGAAAATCTGATTTCTAAATTTAGGGGCTTATTGCTTTGTTTTAGAGCTGTACGTTATGCCTGCAGTTGCCGAGCGAACAAATTTGACTCTTTCACTCAGGGCTAGTGTATGTTGTAGGCCTGCGGTCACTGAGCAAATAAGTTTGCTCACGGCATCAAGGCTGATGCTTTGTTTTTATATACAATGGCTTGATACAAACTTTGCTATAACCCGCTGCAGTTATGGGTTTAAGCTGTTTTACAGGTAAAGAAGTAGCGCCTATAGTTAATGCAAAATATTGTCTGTATTAACTCTGATTGTTTGCTATCTGTACAGATAATGGGTTTATTGAGTGGAGCGGTATATGGCATCTCATAAAAGTAAGGCGGAGCTATTTTCCTTATTGCACCTACTTGATGATTTTAGTCACTGCCAACTACACAATGGCTTCATTCAAACATTAACTGAAAAAGATTTACGTCTTCAGGCTCCGTCCTCTATCGGGCTCGATAAGTCATCAGTTATGCCTTGTATTAGTATTTATGATGATTCAAAGCCTGAAAACACCAATGTTCTGCAGCAATACTTCTGTAGCAAGAGTGCTGATGATAATGCTGCCATTCAGCAGGTTTTCAACACTCTTAACCCAGTAAGTCAACTGTCGAAAAGCAGGCATCAAAGACACTACCGACTAGTCGCATATGCTGAAGAGAAAAAGCGTACACCTGTGGCGTTTGTGACCTTTAATGTTGGTCTGATCGATTCTTGGTATTCGGACGATAATACCTGTAATGAGCGCCAAATCGGGGGGTGTTGTTACCTGCTTTATGCCTATGTGGTACCAAAGTGGCGTCACCTTGGGATAGGCAGCTGCCTGTTTCATCTTATATCAAATCTATTTTGGGCCCAGTTACAGTTTATCGATGCACAGGCAAAATCCCACCACTTAACTATGGTGCCTTTGATTTATGAGAGCGAGGCGGCGAAAGGCGCCGAAGGCTTGTTAAGTCAGGTCGCGATGAACATCAATCAGTATGAGGCTTTATCACTGAATAATGATAAAGCCTCTACGAGTGCCAAGCCTTGTATGAGTAATATTTTATAGGCTTTGTTTTAGGGACGGCTTTTTGCTTTAGGCCTTGAGCCACAGGGCAAACAAGTTTGCCCTGTGGCTCAAGGCCGATGCTTTTTTCTACTCAGCTTGACTCTTAGTCAGGGTCATAGTCTAGCACTGGGGCTAACCAGCGCTCGGTCTCTTCGATGCTCATGCCCTTACGTACCGCATAATCTTCAACCTGATCGCGGCCAATATTGGTCACGCCAAAATAGCGAGACTTAGGGTGGGCAAAGTACCACCCCGATACCGCTGCCGTTGGGAACATGGCGTAGCTTTCGGTGATATTAAGACTGATGGTTTCATCAGGCTTAAGCAAGTCCCAAAGCAGGCCTTTCTCGGTATGATCCGGGCAAGCAGGGTAACCGGGCGCAGGTCTAATACCTTTGTATTTTTCACGAATTAGCGCCTCGTTATCGAGCGCTTCATCGCTAGCGTAACCCCAAAACTCTTTACGTACCCGCTCATGCATACGCTCGGCAAAGGCTTCGGCTAAACGGTCTGCTAAACATTTGAGCATAATCGCGTTGTAATCATCGTGCTCGGCTTCAAAGCGCGCCACATGCTCGTCAATACCGTGACCTGCAGTTACCGCAAAACCGCCCATGTAATCAGCAACACCAGAGTCTTTTGGTGCAACAAAGTCGGCTAAACAGAAGTTGTCGTTACCCACGCGTTCTATCTGCATCCGTAGGTGATGAGTTGTTAGTTCAAGCTCGCTACGGCTCTCATCGGTGTAAAGCTCAATATCGTCATGGTTGACGGTATTGGCTGGGAACAGGCCAATCACAGCTTTAGCGGTAAGCCATTTTTCATTGATGATCTTATCTAGCATGGCTTTACCATCGCTAAATAGTTTACGTGCTTCAACGCCCACGACCTCATCATCTAAAATACGTGGAAAGTGACCATGTAGCTCCCAGCTTCTAAAGAATGGCGTCCAGTCTATGCGTTCCACCAAATCCTCTAGTGGGTAATCATCAAATACCTGACGGCCTAGCTGATTAGGCACAAATGGTGTGTAGTTATCCCAGTCATGTCGACAGCGGTTTTCACGCGCCGCCTCAATGGTGGTGATCTCTTTACGCTTAGTCTGCGACAGACGCTTTTCACGCATCATGTCATATTCTGCATAGGCTGCATCAATTGTCGCTTGGCGTGTTTCATCATTAATCAGCTTAGACACCATAGGCACTGCACGTGACGCATCGGCAATATAGATGGCACCTTCTGGTGAATGGGGCGCAATCTTTACTGCGGTATGAATTTTCGAGCAGGTTGCACCACCAATAATCGACGGTATGGTTAAGCCCGCTTTATGGAAGCTCTTAACGTTATGCACCATCTCATCGAGGCTTGGGGTGATAAGCCCTGACATACCGATAATATCGACTTTTTCCGCCTTGGCTACTTCGATGATTTTCTCAACTGGTACCATAACGCCTAAGTCGATCACTTCATAACCGTTACAGGCTAGCACTACGCCCACGATGTTCTTACCAATATCGTGGACATCGCCTTTAACGGTGACCATTAAGATCTTACCGTTAGACTGGCCCTCGACCTTTTCAAGTTCGATATAAGGGTTTAAGTATGCCACGGCTTTTTTCATCACTCGGGCAGACTTGACCACTTGCGGCAGGAACATCTTGCCTGAACCAAATAGGTCGCCCACTATGTTCATACCATCCATGAGTGGCCCTTCAATCACATCCAGCGGGCGCGTGGCTTGCTGACGGGCTTCTTCGGTATCTTCATCGATAAAGTCGGTAATACCTTTCACTAGTGCGTGAGCAAGGCGTTCATTAACTGGCTTAGTGCGCCACTCTAAATCTTCTTTCTTTACGGCTTGACTGCCATCACCGCGGAATTTTTCCGCGACGTCTAATAACAGCTCGGTGTTATTGGTATCGGCAATTTTGCAAGGCAAGTTCTGGACTATGGCTTCGACTCTTTCTTTAAGCTCTGCATCGATATCGTCATAAATTGCCAGTTGTCCGGCGTTAACGATCCCCATGTCCATACCTGCTTGAATCGCGTGATACAGGAACACGGCGTGAATCGCTTCACGTACCGGGTTGTTACCACGGAACGAGAACGATACGTTCGATACACCGCCTGAGACCATCGCGTGAGGTAGGGTACGTTTAATTTCAGCGGTTGCCTCGATAAAGTCGACGGCGTAGTTGTCGTGCTCCTCGATACCCGTTGCGATAGCAAAGATATTTGGGTCGAAGATGATGTCTTCTGGCGGAAAGCCGACCTTATCAACCAACACGTTATAAGCGCGGGTACAGATCTCGACTTTGCGCGCTTTGGTGTCGGCTTGACCAACCTCATCAAAGGCCATCACAATCGCTGCAGCGCCATAACGCTTAACGAGTTTGGCCTGCTCGATAAATTTATCTTCGCCTTCCTTTAGGGAGATAGAGTTAACGATACCTTTACCTTGAATACACTTAAGGCCAGCTTCAATCACCTCCCACTTAGAGGAGTCGATCATGATCGGCACTCGTGAGATATCAGGCTCTGAGGCAATTAAGTTAAGGAATTTATGCATGGTTTCGGCGCCGTCGAGCATGCCTTCATCCATGTTGATATCGATGATCTGTGCGCCGTTCTCTACTTGATCGCGCGCAACTGACAGAGCCTCTTCATATTCGCCGGTTTTGATTAGGCGTAAAAACTTGGCCGAACCCGTGACGTTGGTTCGCTCACCCACATTTAAAAATAGCGAGTTCTCATCTATGGTCAGAGGCTCAAGCCCTGATAGACGGCAAGCGACTGGAATATCGGGTAATGGGCGGGCTTGATGTTTGATCACGGCTTCGCGAATGACCCGAATATGATCAGGCGTGGTACCACAACAGCCACCAATAATGTTTAAGAATCCTTCTTGTGCCCACTCTTCGATAACCTCAGCCATCTGCTCAGGGGTTTCATCATAGCCACCAAATTCATTAGGTAGACCGGCATTCGGGTGTGCCGATACAAAGCATTCAGAGATCTTAGATAGTTCTTCCACATAGGGACGCAGCTCTTTTGGCCCTAATGCACAGTTAAGACCGATAGATAGCGGCTTAACGTGGCGCAGTGAATTATAGAAAGCTTCGGTTGTTTGGCCTGTAAGTGTGCGCCCTGAGGCATCGGTGATGGTGCCTGAGATCATAATTGGCAGACGGAAACCTTGAGTGTCATATACGGTTTCAATCGCGAACAGCGCGGCTTTAGCGTTTAGCGTATCAAAGATGGTTTCCACCATGATGATATCCGCGCCGCCAGCAATTAGGGCATTGATTGATTCGATATAGGCTTCGACGAGTTCATCGAAGTTGACGTTACGAAACCCAGGATCGTTTACATCAGGACTGATAGAACAAGTACGGTTGGTCGGGCCGAGTACACCGGCTACATAACACTGGCGCCCGGTTTCGGCTTCAACTTCGTTGGCGGCCTCGCGAGCAAGGCGTGCTCCGACAAGGTTAATCTCTGCCGAATGCGCCTGCATGTCATAGTCTGCCATCGCGATACGGGTGGCATTAAAGGTGTTGGTCTCGATGATGTCTGAGCCAGCAAATAGGTAGTCTTTATGGATCTGCTTGATGGCTTGAGGCTGGGTAAGTACCAACATGTCGTTGTTGCCCTTTACATCGCAATGCCAGTCCTTGAACTGCTCGCCACGAAAATCTTGCTCTTCAAACTTACGATCTTGGATCATGGTTCCCATCGCACCATCTAGAATAAGGATCCCATCATGAAGCTTTTGGGTAAGGACAGCTAAAACCTTGTCGGCAGTGTCTGGAGTATGTGCTACCGCGCTCAAGGCATGTGTTGGGGTACAGGTTGCCATAGATAATTCCTACCAGTTCGCAAAAGAGTATTTTTATAAATTATTCTTGGTAAATCATGTCCGTAATTTTTCATTTAAGCGCCTCTCGTTAATAGAGAGACTTTTTGTTTGGACATTTATACGTATAGACGTCCATAATACGTGAGGCGTAACAAAAAGTGCAAGTGCTAAAGCATGATACTTTTTCAGCATTAAAAGCCTATGAATTTTATGTAAGTAGCTGATAAACAATAGAGGAAAATGGTAAGCATGCAAACCACAAGGGTGATCTTGCTTAGACATGGAGAATGCGAAGGTGGCAATATTTTGCGCGGCCAGATCGATGTTGCGCTGACAGAGCAAGGTCAGCAACAGATGCAAAGCGTGCTTGGCGGGCTTCAAAGCCCCGGTTTTGCACCCGATGCGGTGCTGAGCTCCCCACTTATTCGCTGCGCTAATGTCGCTGAGGAATTTGCATTAACTCAGGGGGCGGCTTATTCAACAAATGCTGGCTTTAAAGAGCTGAATTTTGGCGATTGGGATGGGCAAACATTCGATGCATTATATCAGTCGCATGCCGAAGAACTTGATGCTTACTGGGCTAATCCTTGGGCTGTTGCGCCGCCTAATGGCGAATCCATGCAGGCATTTGAGTTGCGTATCGACAAGGCATGGCTGACCATGCTTGAAGAGTATAAAGGTCGGTGTGTGTTGCTGGTGACTCACGGCGGCGTGATGCGTCACTTGATGGCGAAGGCTCTAGGAATAACACATGCCGCAGGTTTTTATACCTCACTTAAATTACCTTATGCAGCAAAGGCTGAGATTGATGTGCTGCACGATAGCGACAAGCAATATATGACCTTGAATTGGGGAGAGAAGGTTCTAGGATAAAAAGAAGGTCCTAGGCCCTAGGAACAGCAGGAAAAAGCTGAGACGGTGAAAGCAAAGACGATTAAAGCCGAGCGGCCTGCGGCCTTGACTGCGTCACTTACAGAACGTTGCGCTTACGGCAAGGCAAAGAAAGCTCCTAGGAAAAAGCAAAGACGGGAGAAGCCGGAAAAGCAAAGAAGAGACAAAGGTCGTGATTTTTGATTTTTCTAGCAGGGCGTAGCCCGTCCTCGAAGCGAAGCGCCCTAGGACCTAGCCGCTTTTTTAAAGCAAGGCGACTTGCTAGATAAGAAAAAAGCTCAGCACGCAAATGCACTAAGGCGTGTTAAACTGCGGCGTTATCTTTAAGGCCTTGCATTAAGGCGTTAAAGAAAGCGTAAAAAGAAAGTTAGGTGCTTAACGGCATAAAGGGAACCGGAGGCTGACTGAAAAGGTTAGCTGAGTCCGGACTGTACCCGCAACTGTAGGGAAGATAGCATTTGGCTATTTTTCAAGTCAGATACCTGCCTAACTTAATGTTGTTCGAAACATGCCAATATGTATCGAAATTTAAAAGTGTAGCCATATGCACATTGACTCGAGCGGGCGACTCGGGGGAGACAATAAAATGAAACCTAAAATAGGTTTAGAGGCGGTCAGCCTCAATGACTGAACGGGCGCTAGAACCTAAGGTTAACACTCACAGCAATGCTCAAGCTAAGTGCAATGCTAACGGTAATAGCAATAGCAATACCGTGCTGTCAGTGAAAGATTTAAGCTGGGAGCTCAACGGTACAGCTATTTTATCGGCCATCGAATTTAGCTTAGCTGAAGGCAAGATGTTGGGCATTATCGGCCCTAATGGCGCGGGTAAGTCGAGCTTACTGCGTTGCCTATACCGTTTTATTAAACCCACAACTGGCAGCATTCATCTATTTGGTGACGAGATCAATACCTTGTCGGCCAAGGCTTTTGCTAGACAGATTGCGGTCGTTCTTCAAGATACCCCACACCATTTTGAGATGACAACTGCGCAACTCATCGCCCTAGGGTTAACCCCCCATAAAGGCGCGTTTGATTTTTCCAGTCGTGGTGATCGAGAAGTGATCGCTAAGGCCCTTGCTAAGGTAGGTCTGCAAGACAAGGCAAATCAAGCCTATGAGAGCCTGTCTGGCGGTGAGAAACAGCGTGCGCTTATCGCTCGGGCAATAGTGCAGCGACCTAAGTTGCTTATTCTCGATGAGCCGACTAACCACCTAGATATTCGCTATCAGATCCAGACCTTAGAGCTACTGCGAAGCCTCAAGATCACGGTTATCACCTCAATTCATGACCTTAACCTCGCCAGCGCCCTATGCGATGAACTGCTGCTATTGAACAATGGCCGCAGCGTGGCGAAAGGCTCACCTAAAGCTGTGCTGACCGAGAAGCGTATTGCCGAGGTGTTCGATGTGTGCTGTGAGATTAAGCCCCATCCACAACATGGTAATCCACTGATCAGTTACTTTTATGGCTATGATGCAAGCCTTGAGAAAAATGCTCAGCATTCAATAGCAGAGCATGTGGTAGGAGGCCAAGATGATTAACTCTACAACGGCTCAAGTTGGTGCCCTAAAACTTGAGCGGCGTCCTGTCGAGTACCTAGTGTTTTGCTTGTTAGTCTTTATTAGCTTGCTCACCCCCTTTGCGGCGACAAGCTTTGGCGCAGCCACGATTAGTGCCGTCGATGTGTTCAATGTCTTTAGTTATAAGCTGTTGAGTGTTGGCGAGCCTCTTGGCGTGAGAGAACGAATTATCTGGGAACTGCGTTTACCGCGAGTGCTACTGGCCTTTGTGGCCGGAGCCGGACTGTCGATAGCGGGCAGTGTGCTGCAAACCGTGACACGTAATCCGCTGGCGGATCCTTATCTGTTTGGGATCTCATCTGGCGCCTCTTTCGGCGCTGTGGTGGCATTAACTCTCTTTAGCCAAAGTATGCTCTGGTTAAGCCTACCCGTAGGGGCCTTTATCGGTGCTAGCTTGTCGGTGGTGATGGTGCTGAGCCTGTGCGGGCGCAACCTGAGTACCCAAGTCGAGCGCATGCTGCTCTCCGGCGTGGCCATTTCGTTTATGTTTGGGGCAATGGCGAGTCTAATGCTGTACTTCTCTAGCCCACAAGCCACAGCTTCTGTGCTGTTTTGGACCTTAGGTAGTTTTGCTAAAGCCAGTTGGCAAGGTCTGTGGTTACCTGCCGGTGTCGTCATGTTAGCGACCTTGATTATCTTACTGAATAAAAGGCAGATTGTGGCTATGCGTGCGGGCGATGAAACGGCCCATACCTTAGGGATAAATGTCGGCCACTTGCGTCTAAATATGTTGTTATTGTGCTCGCTTATCACCGCGATACTGGTAGCAAATTGTGGCGGCATAGGCTTTATCGGCTTAATGGTGCCACATACGGTACGTTTACTGTTTCCTGGGCGTTATCCGCTATTGTTAACTGCGCTGGTGGGCGGACTATTTATGGTCTGGGTTGATGTGCTCGCGCGGACCTTATTGAGTTATCAAGAGTTACCTGTGGGGATTATTACCTCGGTGATGGGCAGTATTTTCTTTCTATTTATTCTAGGCAGTCGTAGCGGTAAACGTATTTAGCGAGCCAGATTAAAAACCTTATTGAGTGGCAAAGTGGAGCCCGCGATGTTTGATATAAAAGCAATAAACACTGAATTTGATGAACAGATCCAGCAAAAAATAGACACCAAAACTAAACCTCTAGGCGCGCTGGGTGATCTCGAATCATTGGCTCTGCAAATAGCCAGAGTGTTAGGTAAAGATAAGCCACAAATCACCAACCCGAAGATGATGGTCTTTGCCGCCGATCACGGTATTGCAGAGTCGGGGGTATCGATAGCACCTAGTGAGGTGACCACTCAGATGGTGGTTAACTTTATCAACGGCGGCGCGGCGATTAACGTGTTTACCCGTCAGGTGGGCTTCGATTTAGAAGTGATCGATTGCGGAATTTTAAAGCCGATTGAAAATCTAGAGGGCGTGATTAACCAGCGTTTAGGCTCGGGCACTGGCCCGATTCATAAACGCGCGGCGATGACTTTAGGCGCGGTGAAACAAGGCTTTAAGATGGCGACCGAAAGAGTCGAGCTGCACCATCAAAATGGTTGTAATTTGATTGCCTTAGGTGAGATGGGGATTGGCAATACTTCGTCAGCCGCCGCGATAATGTCAGCCTTAACAGGATGCAAAGTCGAAGATTGTGTTGGCCGTGGCACTGGCATAGATGCGGCGACCTTTAAGCGTAAGAAGATGCTCGTTGAGCAAGCGTTGCTTGTGCATCACAGTGAACTTGATGACCCTATGCAGGTACTGGCCTGTGTCGGCGGCTTTGAGATAGTACAGATGACGGGGGCAATGCTAGCCGCAGCCGAGCGTAACATGCTTATTATTGTCGATGGTTTTATTGCTAGCGCCGCAGCGTTAGCGGCGGTGAAGATTAATCCAAATGTACGAGATTATATGATTTTCGCTCATCAGTCAGATGAGAAGGGACATGTGTTGATGCTGGAGTTCCTGCAAGCTAAACCATTATTAAAGCTTGGCATGAAGCTAGGTGAAGGTACGGGCGCTGCACTGGCGTTACCGCTTATCCAAGCAGCCACAAATTTTTATAACGAGATGGCCAGCTTCGAAGATGTTGGCATAGAGATTTAACAGCCGAAACAAGCTAAGACGGTACAGGCTCAGACGAACGGCCTGCGGCCTAGCGAACGTGACGTCGTCACTACAGAACGCTTTGCTTACGGTACAAGCAGAGACGAAAGAGCTTATTTATTCTTTTGTAGGTTGGGCTTTAGCCCATCAATCTTGGTTTTATATAAAGGATTTGCCGGCATAAATACCGACCTACGGGACAAGACGGTACAAGTTAGAACTAAAGAGCTGGAAAAGCCGGAAAAGAGTGGAAGGTTATCCTTGTTCCGGTAGGTAGAAGAGCGTTCGTCTTTGCTTCTTCGGCTTTTACCGTCTCTGATATTCTCGGTTTTTTCGTCTTAGCTTTATTCGATATTTTAAGGATTTTTACATGCAAGCTTGGCAACAACAGCTCAATCTTTTCTTTATCGCGATGGGGTTCTTTACACGAATTCCGATGCCGAAATGGATTGAGGTCGATGCAGATAAACTGAATAAAGCCAGTCGCTACTTTGGCTTGGTTGGCTTGCTGGTGGGCGTGATTAGTGCACTGGTTTACACGTTAATGCTGTATTGGGTCTCGCCTTCTATCGCCATTGTATTAGCGATGATCACCAGCGTGTTAGTCACGGGGGGCTTTCATGAGGACGGCCTTGCCGATACCGCCGATGGATTAGGTGGTGGTTGGACGGTTGAAGCCAAGCTTAGCATTATGAAAGATTCGCGCCTTGGCAGTTATGGCGCATTAGCACTGGTGTTGGCCCTGTTACTCAAGTGGCAGCTGCTAACAGAGCTTGCGCTGTTTGACCCGAGTAGTGTGAGTTTAGCGCTGATCTTAGGCCACTGCTTAAGCCGAATTGTGGCTGCGAGCTTTATTTTCTCCGAGCCATATGTCAGCGACTCAGATACCAGCAAGAGTAAACCGCTTGCTCAAGAGCAGGGCATTAATGAGTTATCTATCTTGCTTGCAACTGGCGTGTTGGCGCTGTTGTTAGTGGGGGTGATGCAAGCCTTAGTCTTAACCCTTGGCCTTATTATAGTGCGCTACGGTTTTGTCAGACTGTTTAGAAAGCAGATCGGTGGTTATACCGGAGATACGCTAGGCGCAGCCCAGCAAGGCTCTGAGTTGACCTGTTATCTGCTGTTACTTGTTTTAGGAGTGAGCTGGTGATCCATCTGGTTTTAGGCGGCGCACGTAGCGGTAAGAGCCGCTTCGCCGAGGCGCAAGTGCAGCAATATTTAGCTGACGCAGCTGGCATTAATATTAGTGCTGATTGCATTTATGTCGCTACTGCGCAGGCGCTCGATAGCGAAATGGCGCAGCGTATTCGTCACCATCAAACTCAGCGCGAAACCGATGATATTAACTGGCATACCATCGAGAGTCCGCTTGAGTTGACTACTGCCCTAAAGGAGCACGCTGGCGAGAACAGCATCATCTTGGTCGATTGTTTAACCCTATGGTTAACTAACCATCTGTTGCAAGAAGAGCCTGCCTTGCAAAAACAAGTCAACTTTGAAAAACAAGATTGCTGGCAGCAGGTAAAAACCGATTTTTTACAAACCTTAAGCGAGCTATCGGGAACGGTCATTTTGGTGAGTAACGAAGTCGGCTGCGGCATAGTGCCAATGGGCGAGATAAACCGTCGCTTCGTCGACGAAGCGGGCTGGCTACATCAAAATATTGCGGCTATTGCAGACAGAGTCACCTTAGTGACCGCAGGCTTACCCCTGAATTTAAAAGGTTAAACAGACAAAATATGGCAACATCGAATAACAATAAAGCCAAGCCTCTCACTAAGGTGTTAATGGTACAAGGCACCACATCCGATGCAGGCAAGAGCACCTTAGTAGCAGGTTTGTGCCGCTTGTTTGTGAGAAATGGCGTTAAAGTCGCCCCCTTTAAGCCGCAAAATATGGCGCTTAATAGCGCGGTGACCATAGATGGTGGCGAGATTGGACGCGCCCAAGCACTGCAAGCCGTTGCTTGTCATCTTGAGCCGCAAATCGACTTTAACCCTATTTTGTTAAAGCCCAGCTCAGATACGGGGTCGCAAGTCATTGTCCATGGTAAAGCTTTGATGAAGATGGAGGCCGAAGATTACTTTGGCAAGAATGCTGAGGGCTATCGAGTCAAGGCGATGGCGGCTGTTAAAGCCTCCTATCAGCGTTTAATCAGCGACTACGACATGTTGCTGGTGGAAGGCGCGGGTAGCCCTGCCGAGATCAATCTGCGTGAAGGCGATATTGCCAATATGGGCTTTGCTGAAGAGGTGGATTGCCCTGTAATTATTATTGCTGATATCGACAAAGGCGGCGTGTTTGCCCACTTGGTCGGTACCTTAGCGTTACTGAGCGAGTCTGAACAAGCGCGAGTGAAAGGCTTTGTGATTAACCGTTTTAGAGGTGATGTTAGCCTGTTGCAAGGTGGCTTAGATTGGTTAGAAAACTACACTAAAAAGCCGGTGTTAGGCGTGTTACCTTATTTGCACGACCTGCATTTAGATGCAGAAGATGCATTAATTGCAGCGCCAGAAAAATCTTCTGATACTAAGCTTAAAGTCTTAGTGCTAGTGCTGCCGCGTATTAGTAACCACACTGACTTTGATCCCTTAAGGCTTAACCCGCAGATCGATTTTAATTATGTGTCATTGCAAACACAGGCGCAGAATATAGAGAAGGGCACACATACACTTCCTCAAGCGGATTTAATCATTATTCCTGGCAGCAAAAACGTCCGCGCCGATCTCGATTTTATCCGTCAGCAAGGCTGGGATAGTGCCATTGAAAAGCACCTGCGCTATGGCGGCAAAGTGCTGGGGATCTGCGGTGGTTACCAAATGCTAGGGATGATAATTGATGATCCGCAAGGGGTTGAAGATACGCCGGGTAATAGCGAAGGGTTAGGCCTGTTACCACTGGCGACTGAGCTAACGACTCATAAAATTCTGCAGCAAGTTGAGGGCAGTTTAAACCTACTCGGTGAAACTGCAGAGGTTACAGGCTATGAGATCCACAGTGGTCGTTCTCGCTCGTTAATGCCATTGACTCAGCCTTTGCAGTTACGGGCTAAAAACGACTCAGAACAAGAGGCGCACTCCACAATAGACCCAAGTGTAGATAATCAACCGGCACCAACAGCGCCAGAGGGAATGTTATCTAGTGATGGTCAAATATTGGGTACCTATGTTCATGGCCTATTTGACTCGCCACAGGCGTGCCAACTTATTTTGCAATGGGCAGGAATGAAAGATGCTGCAGTGGTTGATGTTAATCAAGTACGCGAGCAGCAACTGGATCGATTGGCTGATGTATTAGAACAACATCTCGATCTTGATCGATTCGATCAGATCTGGGATCGACATTAACTTATCAAGCTTGCTTGGTATTTAAAACTAAAAATGTATTTATAAGGCTTAAAGCGGGTAAAAATGATAAAGGTGTGAAAAATCGCCTTTTTGCTTGAAAGTTGAACGTTGGTTGTGCGCTAACTAAACGATTAAAATATGATGTGCGGGCTTCATAATTCACTTTGTTCAAACCCTCGCCAATGCTGAGTTTGTTGTGGGTTTTTAAATTGAGTTGATAAAGGTGGTTTTAGCTGTGAGAGACAACATTTTAGCCGAAAAGCTGTTGGGTGTTTTTTAGTTTGTTTGCAAATTAGATTAGTGTTTAAGGGATAAAGTAGGGAAGTAATATGACGGATAATAACTCGAACGAGGCAGATCAAGTCGCAGCTGCTCAATCAGCTACAACTCAATCGGAAGAGGCGAGAGCTGAAGCTGTAAAAGCAGAGCGTCATAAAGCGCGACAACAGCGGATCAAAGAAGGTGTAGATGCCAAGATCGCCCGTGCTCAAGAGGAGAAAGGGATCCTTTTAGTGCTAACCGGTAACGGTAAAGGTAAATCCACCTCAGGTTTTGGCACCGTGGTACGCGCAGTCGGACATGGTAAAAAAGCGGCTGTTGTGCAGTTTATTAAGGGCAACTGGGACTGTGGTGAGCGCACGTTGCTCGAAGGTGCAGGCGTTGAGTTCCATGTAATGGGAACCGGCTTTACTTGGGAAACCCAAGATCGTGAAAAAGATACCGCTGCGGCAGTAAAAGCCTGGGAAGCCACCGAGAAGTTACTGCAAGATGAAACAATCGATTTAGTTATGCTAGATGAGCTGACCTATATGGTCAGTTATCACTATCTAGAAGTGGAGCGGGTGATTGAAGCGCTAAAGAACCGCCCACCAATGCAGCATGTGATTGTTACGGGCAGAGCCTGTCACAGGGCGATTGTCGAGCTTGCAGATACTGTGAGCGAAGTGCAACCGATCAAACATGCGTTTGAAGCCGGAATAAAAGCCCAGCCCGGCTTCGACTACTAAATTTCGTCCTGCTAGCTTCTGTAGCGTTATTGTCTGCGCTTTCTCACCCAATCACATACTACTCGTATGCTCATGGGCTGAGAAAGCTTGACGGCTTAGCTACAAAAGCGATCAGTTTGAAATTGCTTCTTCGCATTAATTGTTGTGGCGTTATTGTCGGTGCGGGTTGAATTTAGATAATAGTTCACTCCATCAACCGGCTCTTAGAAAGTGTCGTATGCTCAGGGGCTAGGCTTTTTATACTGAGCGGCTTGACGGCTTAGCTACAAAAGAGATCAGTTAGAAATTACTTTCTTCGCCTTCTTTGTGGTGGCGTTCTTGTCGGTGCAGGTTGATTAGACTAGAGTTCACTCCATCAACAGTCTCTTAGAAAGAGTCGTATGCTCAGGAGCTGGCTGTTTTGGAGAAAGCTTGATGGCTTAGCCAGTGAAATATCCATTAGGGGGATCGTTTGCTAGGGGTAGCCTTATTTATTCAGTTGATGTTATAGCAGGACGCAGTCCGCTCTAGCCGCGAAGCGTTCTCGCAGTGAGCTTGCGAACGCTCTAGGACATTTTTGGATCATGCCGAACTTAAAACAAAAAGGATTTTAATGAACAGAGTTACCAGATTATTTGTGTTGCTGACGGCTTGCGCTTTAGCATCAGCTTTTGCGCATGCTGATATCGCAACGCCTGCTAAGCGGATCGTTGCATTGTCGCCGCACTCGGTGGAGATGCTGTATGCCATTGGTGCGGGGGAGTCGATTGTGGCAACCACAGATCATGCTGATTTCCCAAAAGCTGCTCTCGCTATTCCTCGTATTGGCGGTTATCACGGGGTACAAGTTGAGCGCATACTTGAGCTTGAGCCTGATCTGGTCGTGGTATGGGCTAGTGGTAATAAAGCTGAAGATATAACTCGTATCAAAGAGCTAGGCTTTCGGGTATTTGATAGTAACCCTAAGACTTTAGAGGCGGTAGCGGATGAACTTGAAGCGTTAGGAGAGCTTACGGGTCACCAAGTTCAAGCAGCAAAAGTCGCTGACGATTATCGTCAGCAGCTTAAGCAGTTACGTAGCGATAACCTTGCCAAGCCAGAGGTAAATGTCTTCTATCAACTCTGGTCGACACCGTTAATGACGGTGGCTAAAAACAGTTGGATCCAACAGATCATTTCAGTGTGTCATGGCGATAATGTGTTTGTTGATGCTGCTAACGATTACCCACAAGTCAGCTTAGAAACCGTAGTACTCAAGCAACCTGAGGTGATTTTGCAAAGTCAGGATGAAGGTAACATCATAGGCGTAGATTGGAGTGGCTGGCCGGAGATCCCAGCGGTTAAAAATCAGCATATCTATCAGTTAAATGCCGACTTGCTTCACCGCGCCGCTCCACGAGCCCTACTTGGGGTAGAAGCTTTATGTGAAGCGTTAGATAAGGCACGTTAAAAATTATCTACTCCATAAGCCTGTCCGGCTCTGGTGCAGGCTTGCGGCAGGTACTCAACCTATCCCGGAGCCTTATTTTTGATATGAGCAATATCCCCCCGTCATTAAAGTCACGCTACATCGTCATTTGTGACATTGGTCACGTTCGCATTTAGTCTTGAGTTCTACCATAACTGTCTCTCGCGGTTTATATCACTGGCTTAACCTTGTACGCCTAGAGTAAAAATCTGTTAACTCTCGGTAGGCATTAGATTAAACCAATAAATATTGACTTACAGCTAGTCATATCTTCATTGATGACCAATACTTGAGCTTGTATCGCCAATTCAAATGGTTGGATTTGTATTTGATAAACAATCTAAAAATGAATTGAACACTCAGGCTTAGCTGCTAATCAATCAGCTGATTCTTAAGGATATAATATGGAAAACCCAGTAAATAGCATGCTAACCAAAGGCTGGAAATGGTTTGTGATGGTCGGTGTGGTTGTGACTTTTGCCGGAATTTTAGCTATTAGTCTACCTGTGGCGGTAGGAATGACTATTACCACCATTATCGGCGGGATCTTTCTTGTGATTGGTCTGGTGCAGGTCTATCACACCTTGAGTATCCCTAAATGGAAAGCCAAGTCTTGGTATGTCATTAGTGCTCTGTTCTATCTGATTGGTGGTATTTTTATTTTAGCCGAGCCCTATGTCGGCTTGTTAACCATCACTGTGATGATGATAATGATTATGCTGTTTAACGGCGTGACTCGGATGTTCTTTGGTTTTATCAGTCGTAAGAACTTAGATGGTTGGCTAGTGATTGTATTCAGTGGTTTATTATCCACAGCGATTGCAATTTACTTTTTCAGCCTGATGAAAGATCCGGAGTTTTCATTGTCTATTTTAGGGATTTTCGTTGGCGTCTCTTTTGTGTTTGAAGGCTTAAGTTTTATCTTCATTGGATTACAGATGAAAAAAGCCGTGCCTAAATAAGCTCTAACTAGCCGTTTTTACACGTATTAGCTTGTCACGACTTTTCCTAGGAACTCGCTCCTAGGAAAAGTAGCTTCTCCGACCTAGGCGTTGTTTCCTATAACTAACAGCTCTAGTTCCGCCTAAAAAAGTGACGGCATAAATGCGGCTCTACAGTTTCTTGCTGTTGCTTTCCGGCTTTCTCGTCTTAGCGCTAACCGCCTTGATTTCTCGCTTTCCTAGCACCTAGAACCTGTATTGATAATCCTGTAGGGTTATAACCAATAAAGCCTTAGTTTCAGGTAAAACGATTAACAATAACAATAAGAAAGGGATCTCACTATGACGACATTACTCATCTGCCTATTTATCACCATGTTGCTTCCCTACGCTGCAAAAGGGCCCGTTGCTGTGGCAATGGCTAAGCTTGGAGGTTATGACAATAACCACCCACGAGAGCAGCAGTCTAAACTCACAGGCTTTGGCGCTAGAGCGGTCGCGGCGCATCAAAACGCCTTCGAATCACTGCTGATTTTTGGACTTTCAGTCTTGGCGGTGATTGCAACAGATAAAGTTAATGGCATTGCCGAAACTGCTGCGGTGGTGCATGTGCTAGCCCGCATAGCCTATCAGCTACTGTATTTAATGGATAAAGGTACGCTGCGATCTCTATCTTGGTTTGTGGCGATATTCGCTTCATTTACCGTGTTTTGGCAGGCGGTTTAAAAGAAGGTTCTAGGGTTAAAAGAAGGTTCTAGGTCCTAGGAAAAGCAAAGACGGTACAAGCTAAGATGATTCAAGCTGAGACGGTAAGAGCCGAACGGCCTGCGGCCTAGGGAACGTGACTGCGTCACTACGGATCGCTGCGCTTACGGCAAGGCAAAGAAAGGTTTTAGATCCTAGGAAAAGCAAAGACGGGAGAAGCCGGAAAAGCAAAGAAGAGACAAAGGTCGTGATTTTTGCTTTTCCTAGTAGGGCGCAGCCCGTCCTCGGAGCGAAGCGCCCTAGAATCTAGGTCCTTCTTTGCTTTATTTGGCGCTAGAACCTATCGCTTCATATCTGGGTATTCAAACTCGTGACACTGATTACAGTAAACCTTGCTCTCTTTGTGCTCTTGGTGACAGTAAGTGCAAGGTAAGTCTGTGCCGTAGTGTAGGCTGTCATGTGGGTTTGGCTCTACATCGTGACCTGAACCAGCTGGACGTTTGGTGAGTTCGGCTACATCGCCTGGTGTGCTGTGACAGCTTTCACAGGCGCTTGCGTCTGGAATGGTTTTGCGTTTGGCTTCGCCGTGGCAAAAACTGCAATCTACTTTGCCGTTGTCAGCTGTCATGATCTCTTTGTGATAGTCTTTAAGCTTCATCGCGTTGGCTGCTGGAATTGACATCAGCATCACCATACAGATAGCCGTTAGTACTCTAAACATTGTTAATCCTATTCTTTCTTTAGGGCGATTTAGCCCGGTAATCGTTAAAACATCACTTGTTAGTCAGACTCTTACTGTTAGGGCCGCCTTCTTTAGCCTCTTGCTTTCCACTTACTGCAATAGGTGGGAGTGGTACCTATTGCAGCAAGTTGGAGCATGTGGGGCTCGATTCGCGTCACCCTAACTTATGAGTTAGCGCTGAGTAATAAAGTCGTATGCAGCTTTAATGTCTGGTGTAAATGGACGGTCAATCTCAACAAATGGCACTTGCTTACGGAAACCTTCATACATGGCTTTTGTTGCTTCGCCTTGTTTTAAGTCTTTGTTGGCAAGTTTGCGTAGATCGATCGCTTGAGTTGAATGCATTAGCTCAAGACCGTACATTACATTGGTGTTATCAACGATTTGGATAAGTCTGTCAGACGCCAACTTCAAGTTAGTGAAAGTGTCTTCGATGTTGCCAGCGATTTGGATACCGTCGAATGAAACTGGGTTCGCTAAGGCTTTATTACGTACTTGCATATCAACGAAGCTCTTCTGGATAGCACCGAATGCGTGGCCATTGTTACCTGGTGCGCTTAAGAAGCGAGGCAGGTGAGTAAAATGGTCATCCGATAGGTGGATGGTACGCATAGCACTGTTATGTGAAACGTGAGTCAGCGCGACGCTTAACTGCTGTACAGCAAGTGCGACAGGGAGTGGCTCAAAGTTGGTGGTTGGGAACACGCCACCTTTACCTTCAACTAAATACTTAGAGACCTGAGAGTTATTACCATAGTCTTTACCCGCGCCTAAGATCACACCTGGGTTGTCGTCTGAATGATTGATCTGGATATCAATCATCTGACCAAGATCGGCTAGTGCCTTATAGGCGCTTGCAAATGTGTAGGCTGTGGTGCGGTAGCTAAGTGGATCTTGTAGTGGACGCTCGCTATTGGCATCCCATAAGTAGCTGCCAGTCAGTGTGTTACGCACATCGGCTGTAGCTTCTTTTAGGTATGGGAAAGGACGAATGTCATTGGTCTGTGGTAAGAATGGCGATACATTACCGTTTAAACCTTCCAGACTTAGGCTAAATACAGTTGGTGAGACTTCTAGTAAATGCTTAGCATCGCGATAGCCCTTCATCGCGTAAGTGACGCCAACAGAGTTATTCGAAAGAATTGATAGTGCATCTTTACCCACAGGGGCTAGCGGCTTGATCCCGGCTTTTTTCATCGCCTCGGCGCTGTTCATGCGCTCGCCTTTGTAGATAACGTCCCATTCGCCAATCATGGCTAGACCAACGTGAGAAGCCAGTAGGATGTCAGCTTCACCAACCGTACCCTTAGATGGGATGATTGGGGTGATGTCGTTGTTTAAATAGGCTTGGTATAAATCAGCAACGTAAGGCTGAACACCTGTATGGCCAGACAAAATCGTATTTAAACGTACTGCTAATGCAACACGAGTTAATTTAACAGGCATGGCTTCACCAACACCAGCACTGTGAGCACGAAGCGTGCTGTAGTTGAACGACTTCGAAGCCTTTAATACTTCGGCGCTTAGCTCACCGTTAGCATCGAACAGTTTGTGATCTTTGTTAAGACCTACGCCAACTGTTAGGCCGTAAACTGGCTTACCTAGGCGCGCGGCTTCCATTAATAACTCATGGGCTTTTACTAAGGTTGTCGCTGATTGTGGTGCAATTTTAACTTCGGCGCCATCGGCAATGGCCCATGCTTGGTCTTGAGTAAAATGTTTACCATCGAGAACTACAGAGTCTGCAGCCATGGCGTGAGTCGCAGTCAATGCAAGTGCGAGTGATGTTAGTACAGCATTTTTAGTTGTTTTCATCTTGATCTATTCCATAATTTTTTGCTGCTCAGTGCCGTGCACTAAGCAAAGCTAATTTGATTTTTATTTGAGCTAAGCGAGATTCAGTTTCATTGACTGGCTCTGTGCACAATGGCGACCTGCATTACGTCCAGTTACAACCCCTTCGGCTACCGCACAGGCTCCTAAACGACTAGCACCGTGAATACCGCCCGTGGCTTCGCCTGCGGCGTATAGACCTGGTATTGGCTTGTTACTGACAAGGTGTAGTACTTCTGATGCTGTATTCACCTTCACGCCACCCATGCAGTAATGCACTTTTGGCCACATGCGTACGGCATACCAAGGACCTTTATCGAGCAACATAGCTTTTTGCATTGGACGACCAAACTCGCCGTCTTCACCCTTGCTTACCGCTTCGTTCCAGCGTGCAACCTGTGCTTTTAGTGCATCGGCAGGCATGTTGTAGAGCTTGGCTAGCTCATCTAGGTTGTCGGCTTTCTTAATAACGTTATATTTCAGACCCCAATCTAAGGTTTGTGCATCTTTCGCGCCTTCAGCGTTAGTAAAGCCGATTGGATAAACAGGCTTACCCTGATCGTCACGACGGGTCATGATGGCGTCAGCGCGAGCTTTACGGTCGGCAAGTTCGTTAAAGAAGCGTTCGCCCGTACGTACGTCAACTACGATGCCACTTGGGTAGGTCGCAATCGTGTTGAATTGCGATGCGGTGCCAAAGCCTTTCTCATCAGGTGATGCCCATGGGCCTAGCTGGATCTGATCTAAGTGAAGAGGGTTAGCGCCCAGTAGCATCATCTGCTTAAGCGCTTCAGAGGTTGCGCCTGCATGATTAGTCGAGTCTAGCTCGCTGGTATATTCAGGCTGTTGCATTTGGCGATACTCGATGTCGTTACCGAAACCGCCTGTTGCCATGATCACGCCTTTGCGTGCGCCAATCTTAATCATTTTGCCCGTACGCTCTTTCGGGAAATAATAACCTTGGCGTACGTCAAGGCCGATAACACGGCCGTTTTCATCTTTAATAAAGCCTTCAAGCTTGGCTTGGTTACGCATTTCAATGCCGCTTTTCTTTGCCGCTTTGATAAGCGGGCGAATAATACCAGCACCTGAGCTTTGCACCGTCTGTAGTACACGTGGAATAGAGTGGCCACCGAAGTGTTGTACGAAAGGTTTCCACTCAACACCATGGTCGATAAGCCAGTCGCAAGATTCTGAAGTACCGTTACACACAAGTTTGAGCATTTCGACATCGTTCATGCCGCGGCCTGACTCAAGCATATCGGCGACCATGACATCGACTGAATCTTCAATACCTTCTTTCTTCTGTAGTGGCGAGCCTGCAACCGCCATTGCACCACCGTTGATGGTAGAGTTACCACCAAACACTGGCATCTTGTCGATAACCATAACGCTTGCGCCACTCTCTTTTGCTTGTAGCGCCGCAGACATCCCCGCGAAGCCGCTGCCAACGACGATGATATCGACCACTTCGTCAAACTTTGCCTCTTCAATAGATACGCAAGCGGCATTTGCCGATACGGCAACCGTACTACCAAGACCGGCAACGGCCATTGCGGCGCCGCCTTTAAGTAGTTGGCGTCGGCTAGGACTCACCAGTTCTTTATCGTTCATCTATCTGTTTCCCTATGTGCATTTTTAATTATGTTTCCGAGCTGTTTAAGCTCAATATATGCAGATAAAATGCAGCGACTGTGCCAACTACTTAATTTGCGGTATAAAGCCAATGATTTATGAACAGGATCTTGAAATCGTGAAATATCATGATTTGTCGCCATGATATTTCGTGGTTATCTTGACATTTCAATAATTAGATTAGCTTGTAATTAAATTTAAAAGTAGTGTTGAGTACTTATTTTTTTAAAAGGCGTTGGCACTTAACTATAAAATGAAAGTTTTGAATTACTTTATAAGTAAAGCGAATGGTGATTATTAGTGAATATATTAGCTAATTAATTGTGTGGGTGGTAGGACGGCGTTTATATTTAGCAAGTATTAAATTAAAACTGTGAATTAAAGAGTCGTTTATTTATTTTTCCTGACCTTATTATCCAGTGCGGAGAAATTGTCGTCGAATTATTGAACCCTAACATGTAGGGGCTGCACCTGACCATAGGATATCGGTTGGAGGTGTGCACCTATATACTTGCGTTATTCTTTATAATCAAATGGTTTCTATCAATGCTTTTTTTATCGGTGGGTTGTAGGGAGAGTCGAGGTTTAAGTAACGAGGCCGCAGATGATGGACATCTTTTCTATGTATAAGACATCACATGTTGCAGTAGAAATTATAAG
This sequence comes from uncultured Shewanella sp., assembly GCF_947497935.1. Lineage (GTDB taxonomy): Bacteria > Pseudomonadota > Gammaproteobacteria > Enterobacterales > Shewanellaceae > Shewanella. The sequence goes on along the minus strand of NZ_CANMIO010000004.1, from coordinate 3,793 downwards.
CTTCTCACACATTCAACTTTATATGTGATTAGCTCACACATCTAGATTTAATTTTAAATTACTCACAGGTTTTATTGGTTATGTACAAGTAATCACAACTTTACATTTAGTTTTAAATGAGTCTCATGGTTTGGCTTGTATTTATTTAGAATTGTTCCTTGTTTTTATGTGGCGAAGAGCACGTTTCTATATAAGAGACCATAATTAATTTTGAATCTTGGGCTATTTATGAACAGGTGCACAGAATCACGAAATACAATGATTTACCATCACGAAGCTTCGTGGCTAACTTGGGATATTAATGAAGGAACAATTTTATTATCAGGCGACTCACTGCTTATGTAGCAGTCTGTCACTCGAAGTCGCTCTGCAAAGTTACTACGAATTTGTAAAACAGCACTTACCTATAGATGGTATTTTTCTCAACATATACCGTCCAGAACATGGTGATATTCAGTTTTTATCTCATGTTAATGAGCAGCAGTCAGTCGCTCTGGATAAGCAGGTCAAAATCTCGCCTGAGATGGAAGCTGTGTTGCAGCAAAATGATCGACCTGTGATCCGCATTATTAATGATATTGGTCTTGATCCGGTGACAGGTTTTGTCGCGCCACAATTGATCCCTGAAATTGCTTCGGTCATTTTACTGCGTATGGTCAGTAGCGATACACATCTTGGTGTAGTGGGGTTTTATTCAAAAAAATCAGGACAGTTTAAGCCACGGCATGCGGATTTAATTGAACCCCATAAAAACACTTTATCTCTTATTACGGCTTTAAATTTACGGGGTCGTAACCTACTCAGTGCTAACCAAGCATTAAGCCAAGAAAATGATAGTCTTAAGCGAGCGATGTTTAGCCCTGACGGTGTTGTTGGTGCAGAAGGTGGCTTGAAGAAGGTGATGGTTCAAGTCGATGCCATCGCGGCCCTGAATACCAGTGTATTGATGCAAGGTGAAACAGGTTGCGGTAAAGAAGTCATCGCCAATGCGATCCATGCAAAGTCTAATCGAGCGGGTAAGCCTTTTATTAAAGTAAACTGCGGCGCGATTCCAGACACCCTGATCGATTCTGAGCTATTTGGTTACGAGAAAGGGGCATTTACAGGCGCAGAGACTCGTAAAGCTGGTTACTTTGAGCAGGCAAATGGTGGCACGATTTTCTTAGATGAAATTGGTGAGCTGCCATTATCGGCTCAGGTGCGTTTACTGCGGGTGCTGCAAAACAGTTCGATTACTCGAGTCGGTGGCTATGAAAATGTCGATCTGAATATTCGAGTCATTGCCGCAACCCATAGAAATCTGCAGGCCATGGTGCATGAGAAAACATTTAGAGAAGATCTCTGGTATCGATTGGCTGTATTTCCGATTGATATCCCGGCATTACGTCAGCGCCGCAGCGATATTCCCTTGTTAGTACAGCACTTTATAGAGAGTTTGGCGGCTAAGTTTAATCTAGAGCGATTACCAAGAGTGATGCCTGAGCAATTAGTGATACTGAACAATTACGCTTGGCCGGGTAATGTGCGCGAGTTGATCAACGTGCTTGAGCGAGCCATCATTCAAAAGCCGCAAGGGCCGCTTAGCTTCGATCTGTTACAGGCACAATCCGATGAAGAGGTGACTACGCAAACGGGACAAACGATTATTGTCGATCCGAGTCATGCCAGTGATAAATTAGTACCGCTAGACACTATGATAGGTAAATATATTAGCCATGCGATGCGTATTACGGGTGGTAAACTCTATGGCCCTGGCGGGGCGGCAGAGCTGTTAGATATTAACCCTAACACCCTAAAGAGTAAGATGAAAAAGCTAGGGTTATGCTAAAGCTAATGCCTAGGAGGATGGATTAACATCAAGCTTAACTAGGCAATAAAAAACACTTCCGAGGAAGTGTTTTTTTATGGCTTTCTTAAAGAGATTCTCGAAAATAGTGGGAGCTAATAAAACGAGATACTAGTGACTCAATCTATCCTTGATTGAGTCCAACGCTGGGGTGAGTTCTCACTGCTTGGTGAAAACAAATCCGCTATAACTAGAAGAAGTAGCGAATACCGACTGCATAGCTATTGTCTTGTAGGTTTTCAAAGCTCTTATCGTCCATGTCGCTAAAGTCGATTTTAGCTTCGGCAAACATCACTGTGTCATTGCTATAACGGTAGTGCAGACCGACTACTGCAAATTGACGAGTCCAGTCACCTTGAATCGTTGTCGATGCATCTGTGTCTAGGTCTTGGTAAGACAATAAGAAACTAGGCACGAAACCATTTTCATACTGATAGGCAATTAAGAATTCACCGCCAGTCGAGTCGTATAGCTCGCCCGCCACTAGCTCGTTTTGTTTACTCTTATGGGCGTTGAAACCAACATAGAAGCCATCGGCGTCGCGGTTAGGAGCATATTGATAGAAAGAGCCGTACTGCGCACCAACACCTATGATTTCGTTAGTGTCGTCAACGCGCTCTCCTGCAAGCTCTCCTGTGAAGTCACCACGGTTAATGCCTGCAAGTACCTTGAATTTGTCAGTGAAGTGATAGGTTAAGCTCGCACCATAGCTAGTATCAAATTCAACGTGTGAACCGTCATCCAAGGCGATGCCATCTTTGTCATAAAGCGCGACATCACCATTTTGCTTAGCCGCATATTGAAGTGCGATGCTCAAGTTACCAAATGAGTTACGGTAAACAAAGGCCGAATCGGCACGACCGGCACCCGTTAGGCCGCCATCACCAAAGGTATAGGCACCCACAGAGTAGCCAGTATAGACGTTCAGTACGTCGGTGGTGTAAGCCACATCGTAGTACACGCCCCACTGCTTACCGAAAGTTAAGCTACCCCATTTATCATTGGCTAAGCCCACATAACCTAAACGATTGAATAAAAAGTCAGAGTTTTTCTCTGCACCGAGTTGGCCGCCTGAATAACTGAGTGAGTCATCGCTGGTAACCATGTTAATGCCCCACTCGGTATGGGCAAAGCTGCGCCAGCCGTTCTTCTCTTGGCGATCGAATCGAAAGCCAACACGAGAGAAGTTGTCCACTACTGCGGTATCGTGGGTGTCATTGATGGCTGCAAAGCCTAACCAGCCCATCATATTTATGCTGTTGGTTTGGTCATTGTAGATCTCGACAGCTTGTGCTGAACCTGCCATTAAAATTGACGGGATCAGTAGCGCCAACAGTTTCTTGTTCATATCATTTTCCCTATCTTTTTATTTTGTTAAAGCTAATCAATATTGGTTTTTACCAATTAGCCCTAACAGAGCAGCTAACGTGCCAAGGGGAGAAATACAGGGTTTAACAGTAAGAAGTTGGAGCAAGATCTGCGAACCACGAAATATCGTTAAAGAAAATCGTTAAATATCGTGTCGAAAGTGAAATATCGTTGTTAAAAGGTTAAAAGAAGAAAAAGCTAAGACGATGAAAGCTGAGACGAACGGCCTGCGGCCTAGCGAACGTGACTGCGTCACTCACAGAACGCTGTGCTTACGGAAAGAGAAAGGGCCTAGGAAAGGCAAACTGCAAAGACGATGAAAGCAACGACGATTAAAGCAAAGACGGGTAGAGCTGAGATAGGACATGCCGGAAAAGTATTGGCAGTTGTAGGTCGGGCTTTAGCCCGTCAAGCTTGTGATTTCCCTAGCAGGGCGCAGCCCGCTCTCGAAGCGAAGCGCCCTAGAACCTAGCTCCTTCTTTTAAGGCAAAGACGATGAAATCTGAGACGAACGGCCTGCGGCCTAGCGAACGTGACTGCGTCACTCACAGAACGCTGTGCTTACGGAAAGAGAAAGGG